>CAVWOQ010000042.1:0-90553 GCA_963756655.1 uncultured Solirubrobacterales bacterium | reverse complement strand
ACACGGCCCGGACCCTACTCAGCCTGTGCGGCTTACGCCGCTGCCTTGCCCTCGTCGGCCGCGGCCGCCTCGACCTCGGCGACCGGGGCGCTGTCGCCCTCGCCGGCCGTGATCTGGACCTTGTGCGGCCCCTGCTGCTCGGGCTTCGGGACGGTTACCTCGAGCACTCCGCGCTCGAACGTCGCGCGGATTGAGTCGGGCGACACGCCCTCCGGGAGCCGCACGGAGCGCCGGAACGAGCCGGAACTGCGCTCGACGCGGTGGTAGCCCTGCTTGCGCTCCTCGTGCTCTGACTTGCGCTCACCGGAGACGGTCAGGACGTCGTTGTGGAGCTCGACGTTGATGTCCTGCTCCGTGAGCCCGGGCAGGTCGGCGCGGAGCACGTAGTCGTCGTCGTTCTCGACGATGTCGAGCGCCGGAATCCAGCTGCGCGTGACGCTGCCGAAGCCGGCCGTCGGGGTGTCGAACAGATTGTTGAAAAGCCGGTTCATCGGAACGGGCTCCCAGCGGATGAGTGCCATTGACTCCCTCATTTCTGATCTTTGGTTCTTACTTCCTACTGTGTTCAGTAGTATGAAATCTAAGTCTATCACTGGCAAATTTGCTCGCTGGCGTAGCCTACTTGCGCCGTGCGATTCGGACCTATCCCCGCCGTGCTGGCGGCCTCTGCGCTCGCAGCCGGGTGCGGCGCCGCCGGTTCACCGACGCCGTCAGGCAAAAGCGTGTTCGCGAGCTCGTGCGCTGGCTGCCACACGCTGACCGGCGTCAACTCGCCCCGCCACCAGGGCGGAGACCTGCTCCACGTCCATCTGAGCCGCGCCGACCTGGTCCAGTTCACGCGCGAGATGCCGGTCCGCCACCCGCTTACGGCGACTGAGATCGGTGCGGTGACGGCCTACGTCCTCGCGGCCGAGCACCGCGGCTAGCGCGCCGGCACGAGCTCGCCGACGCTCGCGACTGCGTTCCCTGCCTGGGTCAAACCGCCAGCGACGACGATCGCGTCACCGACGGTCAACACGCCCGCGTCAGACAGCGGCTGCGGCAGCCGCCCCGCGACGCGCACAGCACCGGTCTGCGGATCGATCGACCAGATCCGTGCCGTCTGCTGGTTGTCGAGCTCGCCGCGACCGCCGACGAAATAGACGCTCGATCGCAGCGTCGCCGCCGCGCCGTGCGTGACCGGGTGCGGCAGGCTGCCGATCTGACGCACCTGTCCGGTCGCCGGATCGAAGCTAAAGATCGCCCTGCTCGCCCCCGTAGGGGTCGATCCCCCGATCACCAGCAGGCGACCATCGACGGCGCTGACGGCCGAGTAGCGCAGCCCGGTCGGCAGCCGCCCGGCGACGCGGACGGGCGAGCCCGGGCGCCAGGCGAGGATCGTGTTGAACCAGTTGGTGCCGTCGAAGCCGCCGACGATGTACGCGGTGCCGCCGATCTCGGCGACGGCCACGTCGGACTGCGCCTGCGGAAGCGCGCCCACCGTCTGCACGGCGCCCGAGCCCGGGTCGAAGCTGATGATGTGATCGAGCTCCGACAGCGAGCCACCGCCGAACACGTACACGCGCCCGCCGATCGCGGCGCCCTGCGCGTCGTGCTGGGCGAGCGGCAGCGCGTAGCTGTGGAGCGTTCCGCGGAGGTTCGCGAGCTCGATTCCGGCGGTCGACGTGTCGGCGGCGTCGAGTCCACCGAGCAGCACGAACCGGTCGCCGGGCAGGAGCGCGCTGGCCGGGTCGCGAAGTGGCGCCGAGAGCGTGAACAGCGGACGGTAGGCGAGGTTCGCCGGCGCGACCGGGCGGGCTGTGTGGCGCTGGCGCGAATGACTGGCCGGAGCGCCCGAGCTCGATGAGCTCGAAGCCCCGCCGCCGCAGGCGGCGACCGCCAGCAGCACGCCAACACACGCGCTGACGAGCGCCACAACCGGGTAGCTGCGCTGGATGGATTGCTTCAGCAGGATGCCGGCGAGCGTAGCCGTCGAGCACTGCTCGCAACCCGCCGGCGCCCCGCCGTATGGACATTCTCACGCCGCGCTTATACCCGTCGTATCGCCGCCCGACAGCCTCTCGACCGTGCAACTGCGCGCCCGGACCGCTGCTCGCAGGCGGGCGCGCGGAGCGAGCCTGCTGGCACTCGCTGCCTCGTTGAGCCTGTTGATCGCGGCGTGCGGCGGTAGCACGCACGGGACTACCTCGTCGGCCATTACGAAGTCCGCCCCGCTCCCGCGCGCGGCCCGCGGGGAAGGCGGTCCCGTCAACATCTACGCGCACACGGCCGCCGGCGATCTGAGCCCGGTCGTCCGGCACGACCCGGCGCTCGTCTACGTGCCCAACAGCCTCAGCAACACGGTCAGCGTGATCAGCCAGCGCACGTTCAGGGTGATCGCGTCGTTCCCGACCGGCGAGCTGCCGCAGCACGTGACGCCGGCCTACAACCTCAAGACGCTGTACGTCGACAACGATCTGGGAAACAGCCTGACGCCGATCGACCCCCGCACCGGCCGCCCCGGCACGCCGATCGGTGTCGAGGACCCCTACAACCTGTACTTCACCCCCGACGGTCGCTACGCGATCGTGGTCGCCGAGCGCCTCCAGCGGCTCGACTTCCGCAACCCGACCACGATGCGGCTCGTGCACTCGCTGTACGTACCGCAGTGCCGCGGCGTCGATCACATGGACTTCTCCGCCGACGGCCGCTACGCGTTCGCCAGCTGCGAGTTCTCGAGCCGCATGATCGAGGTCGATCTCGCCACCCAGCAGGTGATCCGCACGATCGTGCTCGACGGCGGCAACGCGAGCCCGCAGGACGTCAAGCTGTCGCCCGACGGCCGTACCGTGTACACGGCCGACCAGCTCAACGGCGGCCTGTGGGAGATCAACCCGTCGAGGTTCCGAGTGGTCGGGTTCCTGCGCACCGGCGCCGGGGCGCACGGGCTATACCCGAGCCGCAACGACCGCTTCATGTACGTCTCCAACCGCGAGGCGGGCTCGATCTCGGTCGTCAGCTTCAAGACCCGCCGCGTGATCAAGACGTGGCAGCTGCCGATGCCGGCGAGCCCCGACATGGGCGGCGTGTCCGCCGATGGCAGCACCCTCTGGCTGAGCGGGCGCTACAACGCGGTCGTATACGCGATCGACACCCGCAGCGGGCGCCTGCGAGCCACGATCCCGGTCGGCGACGGCCCCCACGGATTGTGCGTCTGGCCGCAGCCCGGGCGCTACTCGCTCGGGCACACGGGCATCCTGCGCTAACCGTCGATCAATGAGCGCCCCGACATCGCGTCGGGCTGCGCGATCCCGAGCATCTCCAGCAGCGTCGGGGCGACGTCTGCCAGCACGCCACCGTCGCGGAGCCGGAGCCCGTCCGCGGTGACGATCACCGGCACCGGGTTGAGCGAGTGCGCGGTGTTGGGGCTGCCGTCGGGCTCGAGCATGTGCTCGGCGTTGCCGTGGTCGGCTGTGATCAGGCACGCGCCGCCCGACACCTGGACGGCCTCGACGACCTGCCCGAGGCAACGATCGACGGTCTCGACGGCCTCGATCGCCGCCTCGATCACGCCGGTGTGGCCGACCATGTCGGCGTTCGCGAAGTTGATGATCCCGAACGTCGGGGGCTCCGCGCTCCAGGCGCCGACGAACGCGTCGGCCGCCTCGGGAGCGCTCATCGCCGGCTTGTGGTCGTAGGTCGGGACGTCGCGTGGCGACGGCACCAGCTCCCGCTGCTCGCCGTCGTAGGCCCGCTCCTCGCCGCCGTTGAAGAAGTACGTGACGTGCGGGTACTTCTCGGTCTCGGCGACGTGCAGCTGGCGCTCGCCGCGGGCGGCGATCACGGCCGCGAGCGTCGTCTCGGGGGGCTCGGGGCCGAACGCGACCGGGTACGGCCACCCCTCCTCGTACTCGGTCATCGTCGTGTAGCGCCGTACGGTCTCCGTGCGCCCGCGGTCGATCTCGTCAAACCCGGGATCGGCCAGCGCGCGCGTGATCTCGCGCATTCGATCGGGACGGAAGTTGAGCCCCAGCACCGAGTCGTCGGGGCGGATCCGGGCCTCGTCGCCAACCGCCGTCGGCTCGATGAACTCGTCGGTCTCGCCGCGCTCGTAGGCGGCCCGGGCCGCCTCTGCGCCGGTCTGCGCGCGGTACTCGGCGCGGCCATGGACCAGCAGGTCATATGCCTTCTGGACGCGATCCCAGCGCCGGTCGCGATCCATCGCGAAATAGCGGCCGACGACGCTGCCGATCCGGCCGCCGCCCGCGTCGGCCATCGTGCGCTCGACCTGCTCTAGATAGCCGGCGCCCGACTTCGGCAGCGTGTCGCGACCGTCGGTGAACGCGTGCACGACGAGGTCGGGAACCCCGAGGCTGACCGCGAGCTCGATCAGCGCCTCGAGATGGCCAAGGCTCGAGTGGACCCCTCCGTCCGACACGAGGCCGATCACGTGCACGCGCTCGGCGGCGGTCAGCGCGTCGCGCAGGACGTGGTTGGCGGCAAACTCGCCGCTCTCGGCGGCGATGTCGATCCGCGTCAGGTCCTGCATCATGACGCTGCCGGCGCCGAGGTTGAGGTGCCCCACCTCGGAGTTGCCCATCTGCCCGTCCGGGAGCCCGACGGCCCGCCCGCTGGCGATCAACGTCGTGGTCGGATACGTGGCCCACAGCTCGTCGAACACGGGCGTCGAGGCGGCGGCGACGGCGTTCCCGGGGCCGGGCTCGGCCAGACCCCAACCGTCGAGCACGATCAGCGCCGCCCGCGGGACCGGCAGCGACGGCGGGTTCATCTACCCTGCCGCCGCGACGATCGCCGCGAACGACTTGGCGTCGAGGCTCGCGCCGCCCACCAGCGCGCCGTCGATGTCGGGCAGCGCCAGCAGCTCGGCGGCGTTGTCGGGCTTGACGCTGCCTCCGTACAGGATCCTGGTCTGGTCGGCCTGCTGCGGCGAGCGATCGGCGACCAGCGCGCGGACGAACGCGATCGCTTCCTGTGCCTGCTCGGCGGTGGCGACCTGCCCGGTGCCGATCGCCCAGATCGGCTCGTAGGCGATCACGATCTCCCCCAGCCGCTCGGGCGCGATTCGCGCCAGGTCCTCCTGCACCTGGTGGCGGAGCTTGCGCTCGGTGTCCCCGGCGTCGCGCTCCTCCTCGGTCTCGCCGACGCACAGCACCGGCAGCAGCCCGGCTTCGAGCGCGGCCGGGACCTTGAGCGCCAGCGCCTTGTCGGTCTCACCGCACAGCTCGCGCCGCTCGGAGTGCCCCAGCAACACCCCCGAAACCCCGATCTCGTCGAGCATCGGCGCGGACACCTCGCCGGTGTAGGCGCCCTCGGCTGCCTGGTGCATGTTCTGGGCGTAGACGGCGACCCGCGAACCACGGGTCGAGTCGACCATCGCCTGCAGGGCCGTGAACGGCGGGCAGATCGCGATCTCCGTCCGTTGCACCGACGAGACTCGTGGCAGCAGCGCCGCGATCAGTGCCTCGGCCTCCGCGATGGTCTTGTGCATCTTCCAGTTGCCGGCGATCAGCGGGACCCTCATCGCAGCACCTCCACTCCCGGTAGCTCGCGTCCCTCGATCAGCTCGAGCGCCGCTCCGCCGCCGGTCGAGAGGTGTGTTACCTCGTCCGCGAGCCCGAACTGCACCAGCGCCGCGGCCGAGTCGCCGCCGCCGACGACGGTCACGCCGGGCGCGGCCGCGACGGCCTCCGCGACCGCGCGCGTGCCGGCGCTGAACGGCTCGAGCTCGAACGCACCCATCGGCCCGTTCCAGAAGACGGTCCCGGCGGTCCGGATGATCCGCGCATACGCGTCGGCGGTGCGCTCGCCGATGTCGAGGCCCATCAACCCATCGGGCACGTCGACGCCGTCGAGCGGCCGCGGCACCGCGTCGGCGCCGAAGTGGTCGGCGACCACCAGGTCGCTCGGCAGCGCGAGCGTGGCCCGCGCCTGCTCAGAGTCGGCGATCTCCTTGCGGGCCAGCTCGACGTCGTCGGCCGCGCACAGCGAGTCCCCGACCGTGTGGCCCAACGCGGCGAGAAACGGGAAGCACATCGCGCCGCCGATCAGGATCGTGTCCGCAACCCGCATGAACGACTCGATCACGCCGATCTTGTCGCTCACCTTGGCGCCACCCAGGACCGCCACCAGTGGGCGCGACGGATCCTCCAGCAGCCCGCTCAGCGCCTCCACCTCGCGTACCAGCAGCAGTCCGGCGGCGCGATCGCTGAACAGCCGCGCGGCGCCCTCGGTCGAGGCGTGGGCACGGTGGGCCGAGCCGAACGCGTCGTCGACGTACGCGTCGGCGAGCCCGGCGAGCGCCGCCGCGAGCTGAGGATCGTTGGCCGTCTCGCCCGGCTCGAAGCGGATGTTCTCAAGCAACATCACGTCTCCCGGACGCAACGCCGCGGCGAGCGCCGCGACGTCGGGCCCGACCCCCGCCGGCGCCAGCCTGACCTCGGTGCCCAGCAGCTCCGACAGCCGCTCGGCGACTGGCTCGAGCGACAGGCTCGGGTCGTTGCCGTTCGGCCGTCCGAGGTGGGACACGAGCACGAGCGCCGCGCCGCGCTCGCGCAGCGCCTCGATCGTCGGCAGCGCGGCCCGGATCCGTGTGTCGTCGGCGACCCGGCCGCCCTCGAGCGGAACGTTGAAGTCGACCCGTACGAGCACCCGTTTGTCCCGTAGATCGCCCAGGTCCTCGAGTGTCTTCACAGCAGCAGTTGCACGAGGTCCGAGATCCGGTTTGAGTAGCCCCACTCGTTGTCGTACCACGAGACCACCTTGACCATCGTGCCGTCCATGACCGAGGTCAGCGCCGAGTCAAGGATCGACGAGGCGGGGTTCTTGACGATGTCCGAGGAGACGATCGGGTCTTCGTTGTAGATCAGCAGGCCCTGAAGCGGACCGGAGTCGGCGGCCGCCTGCATCGCCGCGTTGACCTCCTCGACGGTCGTCTCGCGCTCGCATTCGACGGTCAGGTCGACGACGCTCCCGGTCGGCACCGGTGCGCGGACCGAGAAGCCGTTCAGCTTGCCGTTGAGCTCCGGGATCACGAGCCCGATCGCCTTCGCGGCCCCGGTCGAGGCGGGAATCAGGTTGATCGCCGCGGCACGGGCGCGCCGCAGATCGCGGTGCGGCATATCTTGCAGGCGCTGGTCGGCGGTGTAGGCGTGGATCGTCGTCATCAGCCCGTGCTTGATCCCGATCGTGTCGTGCAGGACCTTCGCGACCGGAGCCAGGCAGTTGGTCGTGCAGGACGCGTTCGAGATCACCTCGTGCCGCGCGGGGTCGTAGGCCTCGTCGAAGTTGACGCCCAGCACGACCGTCGTGTCTGGATTGGTCGCCGGGGCCGAGATGACGACCTTCTTGGCGCCAGCCTCGATGTGCTTGGAGGCGTTCTCGCGGTCGGTGAACAGACCCGTGGACTCGATCACGACCTCAACGCCGAGCTCGCCCCACGGCAGCGCCGCCGGGTCGCGCTCGGCGAACACGCGCAGCTCCTTGCCGTCCACTAGCAGCCCGGTGTCGGTCGCCTCGACGTGCCCCGGGAACGGACCGTAGGTCGAGTCGTACTTGAGCAGGTGGGCTGTCGTCTTCGGATCGCCGATGTCGTTGGCGGCGACCCACTCGATATCGGCGCCGCGCTCGTGGGCGGCGCGGAAGACGTTGCGGCCGATCCTCCCAAAGCCGTTGATCCCGACACGTACCGCCATGCGCGAATCCTCCAATGCCGTTGCGAAGAGATCGCCGGCGTGTGGGCAGCATCAACACCGGCCCGCGACAGGCTACCTAAACGATGTTTTAGGCCCGGATCAGCGCCGTGAGACCACCTCGACCCGCAGCCCATCGGGGTCGCGCAGGTAGGCCGCGTAGTAGCGCCTCCCGTACTGCGGGCGCTGGCCGGGGGCGCCGTCGTCGCGGCCGCCGTTTGAGAGCCCGGCGGCGTGGGCGGCATCGACCGCGGCCTTGCCGCTCGCCTGCAGCGCCAGGTGCCCGTAGCCGGCGCCCGGACGCAACCCGCGGACGACGAACCAGACGACCGGCGAGCTGATGCCGTATGCGACCGCGTGCTCGGAGTCGTACATCCGCCGCGCGCCGAGCGCGTAGAACACGGCGTCGTAGAAACTGGTCGCGCGTTCGAGCTCTGAGACCTCGAACCCGATGTGGTCGATCACGCCGGCCTCGTCACGTCCCGATGCAAGACCTCGACGAGGTAGCCGGCGGCGTCGCCGTAGCGGCGCGCCAGGTGCTCGGCGATCGCGACTGAGCGGTGCCGGCCGCCCGTGCAACCGATCGCGACCACCAGGTGCGCCTTGCCCTCGGTCAGATACTGAGGGAGCAGATAGTCCAGCAGCGGGTCCAGATGGTCGTAGAAGCGATCCAGCTCACCGGTCGCGTTGATGAACGCCACCACGCTCTCGTCGCTGCCCGTCAGCGGCCGCAGCTCGGGCTCGTAGTGCGGGTTGGGCAGAAAGCGGACGTCGAGCATCAGGTCGGCGTCCCGGCTGGGGCCGTACTTGAAGCCGAAGCTCTGGAACGTGACCGCCAGACGCCCCGGGGTGCGCGTCGGCAGCAGGTCGTCGGCGAGCTTGCGCCGTAGCATCGCGGCCGTCAACCGGCTCGTGTCGATCACGACGTCGGCACGTTCGCGGACCGGCGCCAGCAGCTCGCGCTCGCGGGCGATCCCCTCAGCGACGCTGCCACGCGGCGTCAGCGGGTGCCGGCGTCGCGTCTCCTTGTAGCGCGTCAGCAGCGCCTCCTCGCTGGCTTCGAAGAACAGCACTCGGTGATGGACGTCGGCGGAGTCGAGGTCGTCGAGCATCTCCGCTAGCCCCTCGAAGTAGGTCCCGCCGCGAACGTCGGACACGACCGCGGCGTGCGCCACCTTCGAGCCTTCGTGCATGAACAGATCGACCAGCGAGCGGATCATCTCCGACGGGAGGTTGTCGACGCAGAAGTAGCCCTCGTCCTCGAACGCCGCCATCGCGGTCGACTTGCCGGCGCCGGAAAAGCCCGTGATCACAACGAGATCCGTGAGCGCCGATGCTTCCATGGTCCACAAAGTCTGATCGCAAGCGCGGACGAGGGGTGGCACGCCCGTGTCCGAGCGTGTGCGAACATGCGCGCCAGTGCTTCGCCGCTGCGCTGCAATCGCGATCGTGGCGGCGCTCGGATTCGCGTCGTTGGGTCTCGTGGCCGCGCAGGCAGCGTCACCGGCTCAGACGGCCGACCTGCTCTCCGCGGGCGTTTCGGACACGCAGACGGGGCAGGCGATGGCGCCCGGCTTCGTCGGCGTCTCGTTCGAATACCGGGCGCTGCATCAATACGCGGGCCGTGACCCGCTCGCGGTCGACCCTGTCCTGGTCGCGCTGCTCAAGGGGCTTGCTCCAGGGCAGGCGCCGGTGCTCCGGATCGGCGGCGACAGCACCGACGGAACCTGGTGGCCGATCCGCGGCATGCTGCCGCCGGGCGGCATCTACTACCGCCTGACCGATGGCTGGCTGCGCGTCGCGCACGCGCTCGCCGCAGACCTGGGCGCGAAGCTGATCCTCGGCATCAACCTCGCCGCCGGCCGCCCGGCGATCGCGGCCGCCGAGGGGCGCGCGCTGCTGGCGGGGATCGGCCGTCAGTACATCCAGGCGTTCGAGATCGGCAACGAGCCTGACCTCTACGGGGCGTTCCCGTGGTACCGGGATCGCCACGGACACCTGCACTGGGCACGTGGACGGCGCTACGGAATCAGCGACTACAGCCAGGAGTTCGGCCGCTGGAGCAAGGCGCTGCCGAACGTGCCGCTGGCGGGCCCGGCCGCCTCCGGACCCGGATGGATGGGCAAGCTGTCGAAGCTGATCGCAGCCCAGCACAGCCTCAAGGTCGTCACCTACCACCGCTATCCGCTGCGGGCATGCATCACCAATCCATCCGATCCCGGATACACGTCGATCCCCAACCTGCTGGCCGACAGCTCGTCGGCGGGTCTCGCGCACGGGCTGGCACCGTTCGTGTCCGTCGCGCACCGCCACGGTCTGCCGTTTCGCCTGACTGAGATCAACTCGGCTTCGTGCGAGGGCGCCAAAGGGGTCAGCGACACGTTCGCGTCGGCCCTGTGGGCGCTCGACACGATGTTCGACATGGCGAGCGTCGGCGTCGACGGGGTCAACGTCCACATGCTCCCGGGCTCCAACTACGAGCTGTTCACGCCCTCAGAGACCGCGAGCGGGACCTGGCAGGCGTTCGTGCACCCCGAGTACTACGGCCTGCTGATGTTCGCGCAGGCGTTCCCTCCCGGCGCCCACCTGCTGAGCGTCGACGCCCCCAGCGGCCCGGTCAAGGTGTGGGCGACCCAGGACGCAGCCGGCGTCGTCCGCGTGACGCTGATCAACAAGGACCCCAACGCCGAGCACGACGTCGCGCTCAACATCCCCAACGCCACGAGCCCGGCATCGCTCGAGACGCTTTCGGCGCCGAGCATCAACTCGACCGATGGCGTCACGCTCGGCGGTCAGTCGTTCGGCGACGCGACGACGACCGGCACGCTGCCCGGACCGCCGCACGCGACGCCGCTGGTTCCGGTCGGCGGGACCTACACGGTGCCGCTGCCGGCCGGGAGCGCCGCCCTGCTGACGATCGGCGGTTAGACCCCGGTCTTGTGCAGCTCGCGGTACATCTCGCGGGCGAGCTTGCCGGGCATCCCGGGCACCGACGCGAGCTCCTCGCTCGAGGCCGCGAGGATCGCGTCCGGCGAGCCGAAGTGAGCCAGCAGCGCCCGCTTGCGCGCCGGCCCGACGCCCGGCACGTCGTCGAGCACCGAGGCGGTCATCGCCCGGTCGCGGCGGATCCGGTGGTGGGTGATGGCGAACCGGTGCGCCTCGTCGCGGACGCGTTGCAGCAGTTGTAGCTCCGGCGTGTCGTGCGCGAGCGCCAGCGGCGCCTCGCGGCCGGGGATGAACACCTCCTCGATCCGCTTTGCGAGCGAGATCACGGTCACGCCGCGGTCACGGAACCCCTGCAGCGCCCGCAGCCCCGCCGACAGCTGGCCCTTGCCGCCGTCGATCACCACCACGTTCGGGAGCGCCGCGAAGCTCGGGTCGTAGTCCTTGTCGTGCGGCGAGACGTCGCGCTGCTGCTCCCAGCGCGCCATCCGGCGGCCGAGGATCTCCTCCATCGCGGCGAAGTCGTCGGGCCCGCCGTTCTCCGGGTCGCCGTCGCCGAACACCTTGAAGCGGCGATAGTCGGACTTCTTCGGCGCCCCGCCCTCGAACACGACCATCGACGCGACCGTGTTGGTGCCCATCAGCGTCGAGATGTCGAAGCATTCGATCCGCAGCGGGATCGTGTCGAGTCCGAGCGCCTGCTGGAGCCCATCGAGCGCCTCGACCCGCTGCTGGCGCCGGCGCTCGGAGCGAAGCTTCTCCTGGTCGATCGCCAGCCGCGCGTTGCGCTCGGCGAGCTCGAGGATCCGGCGCTTGTCGCCGCGCTCGGCCGCCCGGATCTCGACCGTTGTGCCGCGGCGCGCGCCGAGCGCTTCGGCCAGCGCCTCGTTCTGGCCGACCTCGCGCTGCACGATCAGCAGCGGCGGCACCGACATCGCGCTCGCGTAGTACTGGAGGATGAATGCCTCGGCGACCGCCGGCACGTCCTCGCCGGCGGCGTTGTCGAGGTAGAAGCTCTGCCGATCCGAGAGCACGCCGTCGCGGACCTGGAACACCTGCGCGTTGGCCTCGCCGGCGTCGGCGTCGACGGCGACCGCGATCGCGTCAAGTGAGCCGGCGCCCTCGTGCGCGACCCGCTGGCGTTCGAGCAGCGAGCGGATCGCCCGCAGCCGGTTGCGCTCGCGAGCCGCGTCCTCGAAGCGTTGCTCGTCCGACGCCTGTTTCATCTCCCGCTCGAGAGCCCGCTCGATCTCCTTGTAGCGCCCCGACAGGAAGGCGATCACGCCGTCGATGCTGCGGCGGTACTGCTCCTTGTCGACGTAGCCGACGCACGGTGCCTCGCAGCGCTTGATGTAGTAGTCCAGACACGGCGAGCCGCTGCGACGCCCGGGCTCGGGGCCCTCGCAGGAGCGGAACATGAACACCTTGCCCAGCACCTCGAGCGTCGCCCGCACCCGTTTGGCGTTCGAGTAGGGTCCAAAATAGGCGCGGTCGCGGCGGTGGCGCTCACGCGTGAAGTAGACGCGCGGAAAGTCCTCGTCGAGCGAGATCGCGATGTACGGATACGACTTGTCGTCGCGCAGCCGGATGTTGAGCCGCGGCTTGTATTGCTTGATGAAGTTCTGCTCGACCAGCAGCGCCTCTGACTCGGTGTGGACGACCAGCGCCTCGATCTGGTCGATCATCTCGATGATCTCGCGTCCGGCACGGGTGCTCGGGTTGGAGAAGTGCGAGGCGACGCGCTTCTTGATCGACTTCGCCTTGCCGACGTAGATCACCTTGCCGCGCTCGTCCCGGAACAGGTAGACGCCGGGCTCGTCGGGCAGCTCGCGGCGGCGGTCGGCGGGGAAGACTGACATCCGTTTTCGAGGATAGAGCCGGCCGCGGGAGCCGGTCCGGCCTTCCGCGGGGCCGCGAGCCTGGGGCCTTGGAACGCTCTACACCTATACGGTGCTTAAGGTTCCAAGCCGCGCTAGCTGACGGTGAACGAAAGCAGCACTCCGGCGCCGCCCAGCAAAAGCCCCACGAGCGCGACCACCTCCCCCGCCCCCGACGTCGGGTGGTTGGGCGTATACGTCCCAAGCGACGGGTCGAACAGGTTGGCGCCGTTGGTCGGCGGCGTCCCCAGCGCGTGGATCACGAACGCGAGCGCGATCACCAGCCCCAGCAACACCGCGATCCGGCCGCCTCGCGAGCCCTGCAGCGCGACCGCAAATAAACCCGCCGCCAGCAGCGCCAGCAGCACGTCGACGATCGAGTACACCTGCCACGCGGTCGGATCGTGCGGTACGCCCGCGAGCGCCGGCGTGCCCGCGTACCGGGCGAGAAACGCCGGCGAGAACTGGTGGCTCCAGGTCAGAAAAAGCGACAGGAACAGGATCGGCGCGCCGATCACCATCAGCCAATCTGCGATCGCCTCTCGCATGCCCTTGCTCACGGCGGCGGCAGTGTACGCCCGCCCGGGTATGTTGTTGCGCGATGGGGACGCGCGCATTTCGCACCTGCCCCCTCTGTGAGGCGACCTGCGGGCTCGAGATCGACGGCAGCGCCGGGGATCAGTACCTGCGCGCCGCCCAGAGCACCGCGCAGCTGACGTAGACGCCGGCGCCGACGAGCAGCAGCCAAGCGACCGAGCCGGCGCTCGTCGCCCACAGCTGCGGCGTCGCGGTCAGCGTCACAGCCAGCACCCCGAGCGCCGCATACAGCGCTGCCCGTCGACCGTCCTCGAGCGAGTACAGCTCAGTCCGATGCTCGCGGTACATGATCGCGGCGATCCACCCGATCGCGGCCAGGAACGCGAGCGAAACAGCCGAGATCAGGACACCCGCGCCGCTGCCCGCACCGGGCACGAACGCGACGACTGCCGCGATCGCCATCACGATCGCAATGTTGCGCAAGGTCGCGATGCTCATGGATCAATAGGTTACGCCGCCGTCAGCGCAGCGGCAGCAGGTCCGAGCGCTGAGGCTCAGCCGGGCGCCGTGCCGCAGCCTGCTCGGCCTCGGACGGAGGCGGTGTCCCGTCGGTCGGCTCGGCCGCGAACCGGTAGCCGACGCCGAAGTGGGTCTGCACGTACCGCCACCGCGGCGACACGCGTTCGAGCTTCTGGCGCAGCTTGCGAACGAACACATCGACCGAGCGGTCGCCTCGTGCCATCGTGTAGCCCCACACGCGCTGGTAGATGTCCTCGCGCTCGAGCACCCGGCCGCCGACGGTCGCTAGCTGGTACAGCAGCTCGTACTCCTTGCGCGACAGCGACGCGGCGTTGCCGTCAGCGTACGCGTCGAACCGGTCAGGTCGGATCGACAGCTCGCCGGCTGTGATCGTCTCCTCCTGCACGGGCAGTTGGCCTGCCTTCCGGCGCCTCAGCACGGCCTCGATCCGCGCCACCAGCTCCTCTGGGTGACACGGCTTCGTGATCCAGTCGTCGGCGCCGCCGCGCAGGCCCCGGACGCGATCGGCGACCGGCGCGGGAGCGCTGATCACCAGCAGCCCCAGCCCGGGCAGCGCCCGCGAGGTCCACTCGATGTAGTCGAGCCCGGTCAGCGCCGGGTTGACGACCAGCGCGTGCAGATGCATCGCGGCCAGCTGTTCGGGAACCGCCGCGTACCCCAGCAGCTCTCGCTCCCACCGCAATGCCGTAAACCGCCTGTCGAGAACCGTGACAAGCCCGCTGTCGTCGTCTATCAGTGCGACGCGGATCGCCGTCGCCTCTGTGACCGTGGCATCGTGCCGAAAAGGGTAGAGGTGGCCCGAGACATCACCCGGCGATCGCCTCCCAGCGCTCGTACAGCTCGGCGACCGCCTGCTTTGCCTGCTCGTGCTTGCGCGTCGAGCGGGCGCTGGCCTGGGGTGTCGCCCAGGCGGCCGGATCCGACAGCTCGTCCTCGATCGAGCGCAGCGCGGCCTCCGCCGCCTCGATCTGGTGCTCGAGCCCCTGCTCCGCCCCGGCCGCAGCCTTCGGCTTCGCCCGCGCCGGCGCCTTGCGCGTCGGCTTCGGCTTCGGCGGCGGAGCCGGGGCGGGCGTCTTGGCCCGCTCCTCGCGCACGCGCAGGTACTCCGGCCAGCCGCCCACATAGCTGTGCAACGCCTGGTCCTCGAGCGCGATTGTCCGCGTGCCGATCGCGTCGAGCAGCGCACGGTCGTGCGAGGCCAGCAGCACCGAGCCGGGGAATGCCTTCAGCGCGGCCTCGAGCGCCTCGCGACTGTCGAGGTCGAGGTGGTTGGTCGGCTCGTCGAGCACCAGCACGTTGGCGCCCGATTGGACCAGGATCGCCAGCGCCAGCCGGCGCCGCTCGCCGCCGGACAGGTCGTCGAGCGGCTTCTCGGCGTCCTCGCCCGAGAACAGGAAGTTGCCCAGCAGCGCCCGCGCCTTGCCGGGTGTCAGGCCGGTCGCCTGCTGCGCCGCCTCGAGTACCGTCCGCGCAGCCGGATGACTCCGGGGCCGCCCGGCCTTCCGCGAAGCCGGATGCGAAGCGGGCGACCCCGGAGCAGTGCCGAGCTCGTCCGCGTGCTGGGACAGGTAGCCGAGCTTGACGTTGTGCCCGGTTCTCAGCTTGCCTGCCGTGAGCTCGCGCCGGCCGGTGAGCGTCTCGATCAGCGTCGTTTTGCCGCTCCCGTTGGCGCCGACCAGCGATACGTGCTCGCCGCGTTCGAGCCACAGCTCCGCGTCGTCGAGCAGCTGCTTGTCGCCGGCCGCCAGCGCCGCGTCCTCGAGCTCGAAGATCACGCGGCCGCTGCGCTCGGGAGTCTTGAACGCGAACGCCAGCCCGGCGCCGTCGCTCGGATCGCGCGACAGCCGCTCGATCTTGTCCAAGCGCTTGGCGCGCGACTGCGCCTGGCGCGCGCGGGTGCCGGCGCGAAAGCGGGTCACGAACCGCTCGAGGCGGTCGATCTCGGCCTGCTGGCGCTCGATCGCGCGGCCGAGGGCCAGATCTCGCGCTGCCTTCTCGCGCCGCCACGCATGCCACGGCCCGGCGAAGAAGCGCCCCTTGCCGGCCTCGAGCTCGAGCACCGAGGTTCCGACCGCCTCTAGAAACCAGCGATCGTGGGCGACGAGGACGATCGCCGCGTCGAGGCTCACGAGGTGCTGCTCGAGCCATTCGAGCGAGGCGATGTCGAGGTGGTTGGTCGGCTCGTCGAGCAGCAGCAGATCCGGGGCGCCGGCGAGCGCCCGGCCGAGCGACGCTCGCGTAAGCTCGCCGCCGGAGAAAGTGTGCAGAGACCGGTCGAGATCAGTGCTGTCGCGGAAGCCGAGGCCGTGCAGCGTCGCCAGCGCGCGCTCGCGCCAGGTGTAGCCGCCGGCGTGCTCGAGCCTCGCCTGCGCCCGCGAGTAGCGGCCGAGCGTCGCGTCGTCGTGCGCGCCCTCCGCCATCGCCTGCTCGAGCGACGACAGCTCGTTCTCGATCGCGACCAGCTCGGCGGCCCCGGACAGCACGTACTCGCGCAGCGAGAGCCGGCGGTCGCGCGGCGGTCGCTGATCGTGGAGCGCCACCTTGGCCCCCTTCGCCAGCACGAGCTCGCCGGAATCGATCGAGTCTTCGCCGGCCAGCATCCGCAGCAGCGTCGTCTTGCCGGCGCCGTTGCGGCCCGACAGCGTCATCCGGTCGCGGCGCTCGAGCTTGAACGAGATCCCGCGCAGCAGCGGCTCGCCCGCGATGTCCTTGCCGAGGTCCGATGCGATCACCACCGCCATGTATTTGATGGTAGGTGCCGATCACCCGGTACCGCTGTGTACCATCACCGCTAGATGCGTCAGCCCGCGTACCCGCCGCTCCCGCCGCGCGAGATGCTGCCGGCGCGGACGCTCAACCTCCCCGGCCGCGGCGAGGTGTTCTTGCGCGACAGCGGCGGCGACGGGCCACCGGCGATGCTGCTACACGGCTGGATGGCGAGCGCCGACCTCAACTGGCACGCCAGCTACATGCCGCTCGTCGAGGCCGGCTACCGCGTGCTCGCGATCGACCACCGCGGGCACGGCCGCGGGATGCGTCCGCTGGCGCCGTTCCGGCTCGCCGACTGCGCCGCCGACGCGGCGGCCGCGGTCGAGCTGCTCGGTCTCGCGCCGGCGACGTTCGTCGGCTACTCGATGGGCGGCGCGATCGCGCAGCTGGTCGCCCGCGATCACCGCGCCGCGGCCGGAGGGATCGTGCTCAGCGCCACCGCACAGCATTGGCAGGACCCCGAAACGAGCCGCATCTGGAAGTGGATGGGGGTCGTCGGCCTCACGTTGTCGGTCGCTCCGCGCGCGACCTGGAGCGCCGGCTTCAAGCGTCTCCGGATCCCGGTCTCGCCGCGGACCTCGTGGTGGGTGTCGGAGATGATGCGTCACTCGGCGCGCGACCTTGCAGAGGCGGGCCGCGAGCTGAGCCGCTTCGACTCGCGCCCCTGGTTGCATGAGGTCAGCATCCCGGCCGCGTCGGTGATCACGACCCGTGACCGGAGCGTCGCTCCGAGCAAGCAGCGCGAGCTCGCGGCCGCGATCGGCGGGCCGGTGTTCGAGGCCCCGATCGACCACCTCGAGGTCACCGCCGATCGCGCTGAGTTCAACGCGGCACTGTTGCAGGCGCTCGCGGCGGCCGGGGCGCGGGAGCGCGTCGCCGCCGCCTGAGACGCCGCTCGCGAGCCGCCCTATCAGTTACCCTTCGAGGCTGAGTGCGCCGCCGCTTCTTCATCGCCCTGACCACCTTCGTCGTCGCGCTGCTCACGCTCGCGCCCGACGCGTTCGCCCGCTACGACGGCGGCCAGGGTTGGTACGGCGAGACCACGGACCCGGAGATCACGACCGCGATGTTCATCGTGATCGCCTTCTTCCCGACCTTGATCTTGGTCTTCTCGCTGATCCAGTGGCGGCTCGACAAGCGCAAGCACGCCCGCATGGATGCCGCCAAGGCGCGACAGGCCAATGTCGACTGGCGCGGTGGCTGGTAAGCCGTTCAGCTTCGAAGCCTGAGCACCACGATCGCGAAGATGTAGGCGAGGCCGGCGATCGCCCCTAGCCAGTCGTAGGGCGCTCCGCTGCCCCCGTTGGCAACCGAGACCAGGAACGCCACGATCAGCGCGGTGCCGGCGAACGCGTTGGCGCGCAGGTCCATCTGCGCGAACGCTCGTCGCGACCGTCTCCGCCTAGGCCCCTGATCGTCTCGCTGCGACCGCCGACCAGGATCAGCGCTCCAAAGCCGGACATGATCGCCAGCGACACGAGGCCCAGCCCGAGCTCGCCTCCGATCGCCATCGCGGCGAGCATCACCAAACCGAGCGCGACCGAGAACAGCGGAAGGAACCACTTCGACTTAGTCATCTGCAAGGAACACCTCCTCGACGGTGCTGCCGAAGTAACGCGCGAGCGCGATCGCGAGCGGCAGTGATGGCGTGTAGCGCTCCTGTTCGATCGAGTTGATCGTCTGGCGCGACACTGACACCGCGTCCGCGAGCTGGCCTTGGGAGAGGCCTTTCGCGGCCCGCAGCTGACGCAGTAGATTTCGCATCTTCGGGTGTCAAGCTTGCTTGACAGTCTGACAAGTTAGCTTGACACTAGGCGGCTGTCAGGGCCGGTCAACCCTCGGACGGGTCGCGCACCTCCGCCACGAGCTCCGGTTCGGGCTCGGACTCAGTCTCGAGGGCGACCATCTTCGCCCGTGCCATCGGGACGAGCGTTGGCACCGCGACGACTCCGATCAGCAGTGGCGCCAGCAACAGGTGCAGCCAGTCCCACAGCGTGTTGCCGGTGAAACCCGTCCACTTCCAGTGCCCCAGGTAGCCACCCAGGACCAGCAGGCCGAATACAGCCGCCACGATCAGCGCCACCGACGTGTGGCGTCCGGTCCACTCGTTGCGGATCTCGATCACGAGCGGCGTCAGCGCGACCGCGAGCGGTAGCGCGACCAGGTTCAGCCAATCCCAGAGGCTGTTGCCGGTGAACCCCGTCCATGCCCACGGCACGAGGTAGCCGGCCAGCACCACGACCGCGAACACGAGCGCGCAGACGATCGCGACGCGCTTGATCAACGGGTCGAGCTTCGCGTCGCGCGCGAGCCAGATCGGCAGCACCGCGACGGCGAGCGGCAGCAGCAACAGGTGCAGCCAATCCCACAGGGTCGCCGTCTGGCCGTCGATTCCCGTCCACGGCCAGTGGTGGCTGTAGCCGCCCCACAGCACGACCGCGAACGCCAGCGCCGCGGCGACAAGCAGCCAGGTCGGCGGCCGCTTCGCGCGCTCGGCGTCCCGCTCCATCCTCAGATCCTGAAAACGGGGATCAGACGCTGCTCGTGTTCGGCGTCGATCCGGGCGATCACCTCGATGTGCTCCTCGAGCCCCGAGCCGCGCAGCTTGACCGCCAGCAGTTCGTCGACCTGGAAGATGCCGGCGCTGTTGGACATGCTGATCTCGACCCGCACCGCGCGGTCGCGGCCCGGGGAGATCTTGACCTCCTCGATCGCGTAGGCCGACAGCGAGTGGATGTTCTGGTGGCCGGCCTCGAACGGGATCCGCGACCGTCCGCGGGCCATGTCCAGCGCATCGGCGACACGCACGATCCCGGCCTCGACCGTGAACGGCGCTCCGTGGCGGCGGTGGCCGATGATCGCGTGCAGCGTCTCGGCGACGATGATCGACCGTTCGGGCTCCTCGTAGATCCCGTCCAGCAGCTCCGGCAGCTTGTCGGCCGCCAGAAACAGGCTGTAGCGCTCGTGATCCTCGCGGTGGATCGACATCCCGACGCAATGCAGTAGACACGCGGCCGCGACGACGACCTCGGCGTCGTGCTCGCCGAACCCGTAGTCGGCGCTGACGCTCGGCACCACGCCGCGGCGGAACAGCAGCCTCGAGAGCCGCAGGCCGATGTTGACCACGATCTGGACGTGGACCCAGCTGTGATCGGACATCCCGAGCCTGCGGGTCGCGTTGACGGCCGACACGTGCCACCAGGCCTTCAGCTGCTCGTCGGCGTTGGCGGCCTCGAGCAGCCGTTCCAGCCGCCGGTTGCCGCGCGTCGGTGCGCGCACGCGGACCGCGGCGAGCGCCTCGCGGGGTGGGATCGGCGGATCCGGTGAGCTTGAGCTCATGTCCCTGAGGCTTCTAGCAACACGCCCTCCCGAATTCCACCCTGGCCGATCAGCAGCGGCGATCGGAACGCCCGCGCGACCCCCTCAAGGATCAACAACCCGGCCGGTAGCAGCCGCGCGCGCTCGGGATCGATCACGAACCGGCGCGCGATCTCGATCGACCGCTCGCGAGCCAGCAGCGCCAGCGAGCGGTCGAGCGATGCGCGATCTAACACGCCCCCGGCCAGCCGGCTGAGCGAGGCGGCGCTGCCGCCGACCGCGACCGCCACCGCCGGGCGCGGCACATCGAGCCGGCCGAGCTCAGCGGCGATCTGCTCGCGCGCGGCGGCGAGCTCGCCGGCCGTCGGCGGGTCGGCGCGCAGCCGCGGGTGTGCCAGCTCGCCGGAGCCGATCGGGACCGACGCCCACCACCGCACGCAGTCCGGCGGCGCGCCGACGACCAGCTCCGATGAGCCGCCGCCGACATCGACCACCCCCAGCTCCCCGACCGGCGCCTCGAGCAGCGTTCCCGCGACGCCGACGAACGCGAGCCGCGCCTCCTCCCTGGCGCTCAGGACCTCGACCGTCAGCCCGGTCGCGCGGCGGATCGCCGCGCACAGCTCGTCGCCGTTGGCGGCGCTGCGAACCGCCTCGGTCGCGACGGCGCGGACGTCGCTGGCGCCGTGCATGCGGGCGCTGTCGTGCTGGTCGCGTACGACCGCGACGACCTCGGCGATCTTTGCCGGTCCGATCGCGCCACGCTCTGCGAGCTCGTGACCGAGCCGCGTGAACGACCGCTCCTGATGGACCCACTGCAGCCTGCCACCGTCGCTGTCTGCGACTAGCAGTCTGGTCGTGTTGGAGCCGATGTCGATGCAGCCGAGCCGCAATCCTGGTCCCGAGTCAGACGCTCGCCGCAAGCGTCGGGCGGGCGCGTTCCCTAGACAAGCGTCTCACGACTGTGGGTTGCCGGGGGAACAAATTCCTCCGGGCCTGCCGGCGGTCTGACGTCGTCGGGTTCGACCGGCGGCTTGGGCATCACCGAAGGCCGCAACACGATCCACGCTGTCAGCGCAAACACGACTGACCCGACCGCCCCGACGGCGAACGCAACCCGCGGGTCCGAGAGCTCCGTGATCAGGCCGCCGAGCAGGATCCCGATCCCCGGCGCCGCCTGCATGACCGACTGGCTGAGGCCCATCACCAGCCCCATCCAGCGCGTGGTCGTGTACTCCTGCAGGGCCGTCTGAGACGCGATCGACCAAACGCCGTTGCCGATGCCCCCGCCGGCGGTGCCGAGCACCGCGACGACGATCGTCGGTGCGGCGGCCATCACCGCGAAGCCGAGCGCAAGCGCCGCGCCGCTCGCCGCCAGCAGCAGCCGGGCGGGCCGGCGCCGCCAGCGGGCGTAGACGGTGCTCCCGATCACGGCGCCCGCGCCCCAGCTCGACAGCAGCGCGCCGTAGCCTCCGGCGCCCGCGTGCAGCGTGTCCTGCGCGAACACGACCTCCACGGGGATCGAGATCGTGAACGCGATCGTGCCGCCGGCCTGCAGGAACAACAGCCACCGTTGGGCGCGGTCGCCCCGGACGTGCTCGAGCGCCGCGCGCAGCCGTCCTTTCGCGGGCTCCGGCTCGGGCACGTCGTCCGGCAGCCCGCTCGTGGTCACCAGGATCAGCGCGATTGCGACGAACAGGCCACAGTTGGCTAGCAGTGCGGCGACGGTGCCACCGGCGACGACCACCAGGCCGCCGATCGCCGGTCCGGCCATGAAGCAGATCGAGAAGGCGCCGTTGATGATCGCGTTTCCCTCGTGCAGGAGGTCGAGCGGTTTCAGCACGTTGGTGGTCGCGGTCCTCGCCAGCGCCCGCGCGACGATCGCGACGATCCCGTCGAGCAGCGTCAGCACGAGCACGGGGATCAGCGAGAAGTGCATCGTCATCACCGCGAGCGCGGCGAACAGGACGCCCTCCACCGCGTACAGCACTGGCAGCAGCCGCCGGGGGGCCCGCTGGTCGACTCGCGCGACGACGAACGGCGCCGCAAACGCCGGCAGCACCATCGAGGTGAGGAAGAACACGGCCGAGCCCAGCGCGCTGCCGGTGCGCCGGTAGACCAGCACCGACAGCGCCAGCGTTCCGACTGACCACGCCAGCTCGTTGAGCGCGTACGCCGCGAGCAAACGCCGGTAAACCGGCAGGCGCAAAACCTGCTTCATCGACTCGTCATTGCCTCACGCTCATGCGCCTCTGCCAAGCGCCGATGCCAACAAACAGCAGACCCGCCTCCACCGGCCGTGATCCTACAGCCCGCCGAGGAGGCTTCGAGGCTTGCCCGGGCGTCTCCGGCTGTCATCCTCTCGGGCGGATGTCGCTCCGCGCACGGTCCTGGTACCGCACGAACACCTATACGCACTCGGAGTTTCGGCCCGCGCGGCTCGCGGCCGAGCGAGACACGACGGTCTCGGTCTGCCTTCCGGCCCGCGACGAGGCTCGTACGATCGGCGCAATTCTCGAATCGCTGCTCGAGCTCCGAGATCTCGGCGTGATCGACCAGGTTGTAGTGGTCGACCATTCGACCGACGCTACCGCAGAGATCGCGCGCAACCTGGGCGCCGAGGTGCACGACCAGCGGCGCCTGGCACCGGAGCTCGGAGACGTGCTGGGCAAGGGCGACGCGATGTGGCGGGCGCTGCACGTGTTGACCGGCGACATCGTCTGCTTCCTGGACGCGGACACGGAGCAATTCGGGCCGCACTTCCTGTGTGGTCTGCTGGGTCCGCTGATCTGCAACCCGCGCCTGTCGTTCGTCAAGGGCTTCTACAAGCGGCCGTTCAAGATCGGTGACGTGACGCTTCCGGATGGCGGCGGGCGCGTCACCGAGCTCACGGCGAGGCCGCTGCTGAACCTGTTCTACCCGGACCTCGCGGCGGTCGAGCAGCCGCTCGCGGGCGAGATCGCCGCCCGCCGGGGGTTGCTCGAGCGACTGCCGTTCGTGACCGGCTACGGGGTCGACATCGCGCTGCTGCTCGACGCGTACCACGAAGCCGGCCTCGACGCGATCGCACAGGTCGACCTCGACCTGCGCCAGAACGCTCACCAGCCACTGCGAGAGCTGGGGCCGATGGCGTTCTCAGTCCTGCGCGCGCTCGCTTCGCGGCTCGAGCGCGATGGCCGGCTGGCCGGGCCGCTGCCGTCGACGTTCATGCTCCCGTCCGGCGATCAGCTGTCGGTGCTCGGTGCCGAGCAGGTCGAGCGCCCGCCGCTCGCGAGCCTGCGCGCCGCCGCCTGAGCCCCCCTCAGCCGAACGCCTCGCGCGCCGCCTTGGCGCCGGCGCCCGTCGCGGCCGAGAAGCCGTAGGTGCCCTGCTCGCGAAGCTCGTTCGCTGCATCGACGACCGCGGCGATCGCGACGAACGCGAACGCCCCGCCGACCGAGATGCGGCTGACCCCGAGCGCGGCGAGCTCGGACACCGGCGGCAGCCCGCCGTGCGCGAGCACGTTCACCGGCCGGTCGACCGCCGCGATGACGGCCTCGATATCAGCGGCGCTCGTCAGTCCGGGGGCGTAGAGGACATCGGCGCCGGCCTCCTGGTAGGCCAGCAGGCGCGCGATCGTGTCGTCGAGGTCATCGTGCCCGCGGATGTGGTTCTCGCTGCGTGCGGTGAGGACCACGTGCGCAGAGCCGGAGTGGGCGACCTCGACCGCCGCCGCGACCCGCTCGGCGGCTTCAGCGAGCTCGTAGATCTCGCTGCCGTCGTAATCCTCGATCGAGAAGCCGGCCAGCCCGGCCGCGACCGCGCCGGCGGCGGTCTCCGCAACGCCCTCGGCGGTAGCCGCGAAGCCGTTCTCGAGGTCGGCCGAGACCGGCAGCTCAGTCGCGGCGACGATCGCCGCGGAGTGCGCGAGCGCTTCGTCGCGGGTCACCGTCCCGTCCAGCCGGCCGAGTGTCGCGGCGAATCCGCTGCTGGTCGTCGCGAGTGCTTGGAAGCCCAGCGACGCCAACAGCCGCGCGGAGCCGGCGTCCCATGGGTTGGGCAGCAGCAGCGGCTGTCCGGGGCGATGGAGCGCCAAAAAGCGCTCGGCACGCTCCGCCTGGGCGCTCACGGCGCCGCCCACGCCGGACGGCGCTCGTGCCCCCGCAGCGCCGCCAGGATCTCGCCCAACCGGCACCGGCCTGAGTAGCAGCGGTAGTCGTCGATCATCCCTCGCACACCATAGGCGGTCGCGTCGAGGAAGTTGGTCGTCGCGGCGATCCACTCACGAGGTTCGCGCAGGCGGCCGGGCTCGGCGGGCGGCGCGTTGGCGCTGATCGCCGCATGCAGCAGCTCCGGGTGGCTGCGGATCAGCGGCAAGGCCAGGGGCGGCGTCAAATTCCGCGGTCGATAGCCTGGATGCAATGAGCACTCAGACCTCGCGTGACGCGCATCGTTTCGCCTCGGACGGCTCGTTCCAGCGCCAGGAGAGTGCCTTTCGCAACTGGGTGGCCTCCGATGGCGGCCGTGGCTTCGCGCCCGAGCGCGGCCGCTACCACCTGTACGTCGCGCGCGCCTGCCCGTGGGCGCACCGGACGCTGATCGGCCGACGGCTGATGGGACTCGAGGATGCGATCGGCGTCTCGTTCCTGGATCCGATCCGCGACGACCGCGGTTGGGCGTTCACCGGCGCCGACCACGCCGACGCCGTCAACGGCTGGCAGTACCTGAGCGAGGGCTATGCGGCGACCGACCCGAGCTATGACGGGCGGATCACCGTCCCAGTCCTCTGGGACAAGCGCGAGCACACGATCGTGAACAACGAGTCGGCCGACATCCTGAGAATGCTCAGCACGGTGTTCGCGCCGCTGGCGGCGCACCCGGTCGAGCTCTATCCGGAGCAGCTGGCGAGCGAGATCGACGAGCTCAACGAGGTGATCTTCGAGGGCGTCAACGACGCCGTCTACAAGACCGGTTTCGCCCGCAGCCAGGCAGCCTATGACCAGTCCGTCGATCAGCTGTTCCAAACGCTCGACGAGCTCGACCTGCGGCTCGCCGAGCGGCGCTTCTTCTTCGGACCCGAGCCGCTCGAGAGCGATTGGCGCCTGTTCACGACGCTGGTCCGGTTCGATGCCGTCTACCAGATCCACTTCAAGTGCTCGATCCGCAAGCTGATCGAGTACGGGCAGCTGTGGCCGTACGCGCGCGACCTCTATCAGTGGCCCGGGGTCGCCGAGACCGTCGACTTCGACGAGATCCGCGCGCACTACTACCGCACGCACCGCGGCATCAACCCGCACGGAATCGTCGCCGCGCTGCCCGCCGCCAGCTTCGACGAGCCCCACGGGCGCGAGCGGCTCGGCTAACGAGGGCCGACCGCGCCGAGCAGGATCCCGGTCGCGTCGAGGTCGCGCGCGACGGGGCCGATGATCCGCTCGGGCAGGTACGGCGCGCCGCCGGGCCAGGTGTGGCCGCCGCCCTCGATCCGGTAGAGGGTGACCTCGCCGCCTGGCCAGCTGACCCGGGAGACGGGTAGCTCGCCCCCGAGCGCGTCGACGACCGGCTCCTCGCGGCAGCCGTTGGCACGCGCCCATTGACCGCACGTCTGCTCGATCGCGACCATCCGCCCCCGCCTCCGGCCCCGTCCCCGTCCCCGACGGCCGATCTCGCCACCCTCGTACGGCACGAGCGGATCCGCGGTGCCGTGGAAGGCCAGCACCGTCACCCCGCCGGGGGGCCGTGGCCGGGTCCGGACCGACGCGTCGGTCGCTCCGCCCGCGACCAGCACGATCCCCGACAGCGCCAGGAGCTCGTGGCGCGCGAGGTGCTCGGCCATGAAGGCGCCGTTGGAGATCCCAACCGCGACCGTGCGCCCCGCCGCGGCAACCCCCTCCTTGACCAGCCGCGCGCACAGCGCCGACAGGAACGCGACGTCGTCGACGCCCTCGCGCCACGCGATCCGCGGCGCCATCCGGTGGTCGTTCCAGATCCTCGCCCAGCCGTCGGGAAACGCGACCGCGAAGCCGGCCCGCGGGCCGCGCTCGGCCAGCCCGCTCAGCGCCGCCATCCCGAGTCCCTGGCCGCCGGCGCCGTGCAGTACGAGCAGCAGCGGCGAGCGCTCGTGCGGCCCGAGAACGACCGTGTAGGTGCGGCGCGCGCCGCCGACGTCGATCGACCGCTCCGGAAGCGACGGCAGCCGCATGCCGGCGCGCGCCAGCGCCCGCGCACGGATCAACCGCGCCAGCGGCCCCGGTTCCGGCGCGGTCCGCACGAGTGGCAGTCCGGCTAGCTGCGACGCCGGAGCACGCGCAGCGCCAGCAGGAAGCCGAACACGAGCGCGATGAACGGTGCCGGGTTGCGCTTCGCCTGCCCCCACAGGACCGATGCCATCAGCGACAGCCCCTGGACCGGCTCGCTCTCGGCGACCGGCTGATTCGGCGGCGGGGGCGGTGGTGGTGGTGGTGGCGGTGGCGCCGCGGCCTCGGAGCCATCGTCAGACGGGGGCGCCGCCGGACTTGGCGCGTCCGCGGCCGGCGTCTCCGCGGCAGGCGTCTCGGCGGCCGGTGCGTCCTCTGGCGCCGGCGCCTCGGCGGCGGGCGCTTCCGAGACCGGTGGGCCGGCGAGCGACGTCTGCAGGCACTTGGCGAACTCGCCCAGCAGCTTGTTCGAGATGTCCTCGATCATCCCGCCGCGCCCGAAGCGCGCCAGCTTGCCGGTGATGTGGTAGTCGGTCACGACCTCGACCCGCGTTGCCCCGTCCCCCGCTTCCGAGACCGACGACACGATCGTCGCGTTGGCGCCGCCCTGGCCGCGCTTATCGGTCCCCTTGGCCTCCATCGTCGCCGTGTGCGCGGCCTCGTCGATGTTCTCCATCGCCAGCTTGCCGCTGTAGGAGGCCGACGTCGGCCCGATCTTGACCTTGAACGTGCCGTCGTAGCTGCCGTCGTCGTTGCGGCCGGTGACGGCCGCCCCCGGGAGGCACGGGGCAACGCGTTCGACGTCGATCAGCGCCTCCCAGACCCGCTCCAGCGGAGCGGCGACATCAAATGACTGTTCTAGCTTCATCGCGGATTGCCTCCAGATCGTCAGGGGTGTCGACGTCGCGGCCCGAGCATAGGTCCCCGACCTCGATCGTCGGTCCGCCGCGCAGCAGATCGCGGGCACCGCGATCGCCGCTCAGCGACGTAAGCGCCAAGATCTCGTCCGGCCCGAGTACCACCGGGTGACCGGGGCGGCCGTCGTAGACCGCGCGCGTGCCGCCGTCGGCGGCGGCGAGCAGCTCCACCACCGCGGGCGTGACGAGCGGCTGATCGCCGAGCGTCACGACCACCTTCGAAGCGCCGGCGAGCGCCTGCAGCCCGTAGCGCAGCGATGCCGACTGGCCGCGGTCCCAGTCGGGGCACACGACCGGCTCAGCGCGCCCGAAGTCGACCGCGGCCAGCGCCTCATCTGCCCGCGAGCCGACGACCACCACGACGCGCTCCAACGACGCCACAGAGCACTGCGCGCGGACCGCCCATTCGAGCACCGGGCGACCGTCGACCAGCGCCAGCAGCTTTGACCGATCGCCGCCGAAGCGGACACCCGCGCCGGCCGCCAACACCAGCCCGCCGGTCATGATCGGCTCAAGCGGGGACCTCGTGGATCCGCCCCTGGGCCGTCGACAGCCGCCCGCCGTCGCGTCCGTGCCGGGTCGCGACCACCTCGGCGAGGATCGACAGGGCCGTCTCCTCGGCGCTCAGCGCGCCCAGATCGAGCCCGACCGGGGCCGACATCCTCCCCAGCTCGGCCTCGTCGAGCCCGGCGGCGAGCAGCCGCTCGCGGCGCGACTCCTGTGCCCGCCGCGACCCCATCGCGCCGATGAACCGTGCCGGCGAGCGCAGTGCGATCATCAGCGCCGCGTCGTCGAGCTTCGGGTCATGGGTCAGGACCACGATCGAGGTCGCCGGATCGATCCCACCCAGGGCCGCAAACGCCTCGTCGGGCCACGATGCAAACACGCGCTCGGCGTCGGGGAATCGCTCCTGGGTTGCGAACCGCGTCCGCGGGTCGACGACGAACGGGCGCCAGCCGGCCGCCCGCGACAGCGTGCAGAGGGCGGCCGCGATCGGCACCGCACCGAACATGATCAGCCGCTGCGCCGGCCCGATCACGTCGACGAACGTCGGCCCCTGGAGCTCGGACGTTTCGGCCCACAGCAGGTCCTGTGCCGACTGGCGCGCCTGCGAGTCGAGCTCCGGCGAGCCGAGCGTGCCCGACTGCGTCCCGTCCTCCTCGAACAGCACCTTCGCGCCCGCCTCGTCGCCCTCCAGCAGCGTCACCTCGGCCGCCCGACCGCCGGCGTTGGCGATCTCCGTGAACCGGCCCGGCTGGTACTCCTGGATCCAGACGTCGATCTCGCCGCCGCACGGGAGGCCGACGTCCCACGCCTCCTCGTCGGCGATCCCGAAGTGCACCAGCCGCGGCGGCGCGCCGCGCAGCACCTCGTCGGCGATCTCGACCACGGCGCCCTCGACGCAGCCGCCGGAGACCGCGCCGATGATCTCGCCGTCCTCGTTGACCGCCATCTTCGCGCCGGGCGGCCGCGGCGCCGACTTCTTGACGGCCACGACGGTCGCGAGCGCAAACCGGTCGCCGCGATCGATCCACTTGTTCAGATCGGGCAGAACGTCGTTCACATCTCCTCCAATATCTCGGCAAGTTGCTCCAGTGAGGCGAGCGAGTTGCCGGCCAGCAACTCATCCGTATGGGGGACCGCGGCGCGCATTCCGCGCGTCAGCGGCTCGTAATCGGGGTGTGCGGCGAGCGGGTTCAGCCACACGAGCCGGTGCGCGGCGCGGCGCAGCCGCGCCATCTCGGACTCCAGCAGCTCGGGGTCGCCGCGGTCCCAGCCGTCGGACAGGATCACGACCGCGGCGCCGCGTCCGAGCCGCCGGCCGTGGACGCGGTTGAGCTCGGCGAGCGCGGCGCCGATCCGGGTGCCGCCCGAGAAGTCGGTCACCGCCGCCGCGGCCCGGTCCAGCGCGAGGTCGTGATCGCGCCCGTTCAGTTCGTAGGTGATCCGCGTCAGGCGCGTACCGAACGCGAACGCCTCGACCCGCCGGCGCGCGGCGACGCACGCATGCATGTACTGCAGCAGCATCCGCGCGTACGGCGCCATCGACCCCGACACGTCGCAGACCAGGACCAGCTGGCGCGGCCGTGTGGACGGCGTGCGCCAGCGCCGGTGCAGCGGCTCACCGCCGGTTCGCAGCGACTCGCGCACGGTCGCCCGCAGGTCCGGCGCGTGGGCCCGCCGGCGCGATGGACGCGTGCGCCTCGACAGCCGGCGCGGGTGGCGGCGCGCGAGCCGCGCTATCAGCTCCCGCGCCACCTGCGCCTCGGCCAGCGTGTAATGGGCGAAGTCCTTCTCGCGCAGCAGCTCGACCTCGCTCCAGGCGGCCGGCACCGGCGTCGCGTCGAGCTCGGCCGAGGGGCGGCCGGCCGGATCGGGGACGCCCATGCTCGGCAGCGCCTCGCGCTCGATCGCCCCCAGCTCTGTCAGCGAGTCGTCGGCACCCAGCGGGCGGCCATCGCCGAAGACCGCGTAGAACGCGACCTCGAAGCGCTCCAGATCGACGCGCGTGGAGCACAGGACGCTGCGCAGCGCCAGACGCGCGTCCTGGCGCGAGGCCGGATCGATCACGTCCAGGGACCTGACCGCGGCCAGCACCTCGCCGACGCCGACCCGCGATCCCTGCGCCCGCATCGCGCCCGCCAGCTCGCCGACGCGGCCGGCGAGCCCGTCGCCCAGCGGCGCCAGCAGCTCAGACACCTTCGAGCACCCCGCGCTCGCGGACCCGCAGCACGTCCTCGTGGACCTTGAGGGCCACGCCGAGCGTCTCGTCGAGATCGACCTCGTCGCCGAGCGCCAGCAGCGCCTGCGCCCAGACGATCGTCTCGCCGACCCCCGGCAGCTTGTACAGGTCGCCCTGGTCGCGCAGCCTGCCGACCGCCTCGACGACCCGCGCCGCGACCTGCTCCGGGACCCCCGGCAGCCGCGTCTGGACGATCGCCCGCTCGCGCTCCGAAGCCGGGTAGTCGATCCAGTGATACAGACATCGCCGCTTGAGCGCGTCGTGCAGCTCGCGCGTGCGGTTCGAGGTCAGAATCACGATCGGCCGCCGCTGCGCGGTGACCGTCCCGAGCTCCGGGATCGTGACCGCGAAGTCCGACAGGAACTCGAGCAGGAAGGCCTCGAACTCGTCGTCGGCGCGGTCGATCTCGTCGATCAGCAGCACGACCGGATCCGACGGGTCGGCCTCGAGCGCGTCCAGCAGCGGCCGGCGAAGCAAGAAGCGCCGCGCGAACAGCTCGCCCTCGTCGACGCCGCTCTCGGCGGCGCGGAGCGCCAGCAGCTGGCGTGCGTAGTCCCAGTCGTAGACCGCGTGGTGCAGATCGATTCCCTCGTGACACTGCAGGCGGATCAGCCGCGCGCCGAGCGCTTCAGACAGCGCCCGCGCGACCTCGGTCTTGCCGACCCCGGCCTCGCCCTCGAGCAGCAGCGGCTGCTCGAGCACGACCGCCAGGTGGACGGCGAGCGCGAGCGGCCGGTCCGCGAGATACCCCTGCTCGGCGAGAGCGGCGCTCGCGGACTCGACGGAATCGATCTCCGCGAGCGGCGACATCTCGACTACGTTAGCCCAAGCGAATTCTCAGCCCTGGCCGGCGGCCTGCGTCAGCGCGCGCTTGGTCAGCACCTGCGCGAGGTGACGCTTGTAATCGGCGCTCGCGTTGAGGTCGGCGGGCGGACTTGTGCCGTCGGCCGCGTGCGCCGCCGCGCTCGCGATGTTCTCCGCCGTCAGCTCCTGGCCACGCAACGCCTCCTCGACGGCGGTCGCACGCAACGGCACCGACGCCATGTTCGTCATCCCGACCCGAACGTCCTCGCAGACGCCACCCGACGCCTTGACGACCGCGTTGACGGCGACCATCGCCCAATCCTCGCTGCGGCGGTTGAACTTCTGGTAGCCGTGGCCGTAGCCGTCGAGCGCCGCAACACGCACCTCGGTCAGCACCTCACCAGGCTCGATCGAGGTCGTCAGGTAGTCCAGGAACAGGTCGGCCGCGGCAACCGTCCTCTGGCCGTTGGGTCCCTGCAGCGTCACCTCACCCTCGCACGACAGCAAAACCGCAGGGAGATCCGAGGCCGAGTCCCCGTGCGCCAGCGAGCCGCCGATCGTGCCGCGGTTGCGAACCTGCGGGTCGGCGATCGTCGCCGCGGCGGTCGAGAGGAGCCCGAGCTCGGGCGTCCGCTCGAGCGTCGCGTGGGTCGTCAGCGCCCCGATCCGCCAGTGGCCATCCTGGCGATCGACGCTCTGCAGGCCGGGGAGCTTGCGCAGGTCGACGAGCACCGATGGCGTCGCCAGCCGCAGCTTCATCAGCGGGATCAGCGAGTGGCCGCCGGCGAGCAGCTTCGCGTCCTCCCCGTTCTGATGGAGCTCCTCAATCACCTGCTCCAGTGACTCCGGCGCGACGTAGTCGAACTCTGCGGGGATCACGCCGCACCTCCCTTGGCTTGCGAGATTGCCTCCCAGACCCGCATCGGGCTGAGCGGCATGTTGATGTAGTCGACTCCCAGCGGGCGCAGGGCGTCGATCACTGCGTTGGTGACCGCGGCTGAGGCCGCGATCGTGCCTGCCTCGCCGACGCCCTTGGCGCCGAGCGAGTTGACCGGCGTCGGCGTCACGGTGCGATCGGTCTCGATCGCCGGCAGCTCGGCCGCGGTCGGCAACGCGTAGTCGACGAACGTGCCCGTCACCAGCTGTCCTTCCTCGTCGTAGTGGACGCGCTCGTACAGCGCCTGCCCGACCGCGTGCACGATCCCGCCGTGAACCTGACCGTCGATCAGCAGCGGGTTGATCGCGTTGCCGCAGTCGTCGACCGCGACGTACCGGATGAGCTTGACCTTGCCGGTCTCGGCGTCGATGTCGACGATCGCGGCGTGGGCGCCGAACGGGAACACGAAGTTCTCAGGGTCGTAGAACGTCGTCTCCTCGAGCCCGGGCTCCATCCCGTCGGGGATCAGGTTCAGGTACGCGGCGCCGGCCACCTCGGCGAGCGTCATCCCCTTGTCCGGCGAGCCCTTGATCGAGAACTTGTCGTCGACCACCTCGATGTCCTCCGGCGCCGCTTCGAGCGTGTGGGCGACGATCGCCTTGGCCTTCTCGGCGACCTTGTTCGCCGACTTGGCGATCGCCTCGCCGCCGACCGCAAGCGACCGTGAGCCGTACGTGTTGCGGCCCTCGGGCCCGGTCCCGGTGTCGCCGTGGATCACCTCGACGTTCGCGGGGTCGAGCCCCAGCCTGTCGGCCGCGATCTGGGCAAACGCCGTCTCGTGTCCCTGGCCGTGGCCTGAGCTGCCGGTGTAGACGGTCACCGCGCCGGTGTTGTGGACGCGGACCATCGCCGACTCCCAGCCGCCGGCCTGGACGCCGACGCCGCCCGGACCGGTGATCCGCGAGGGCGCGAGGCCGCAGATCTCGGTGTAGGTCGACAGGCCGATGCCGCGGTAGACGCCCTTATCGCGCAGCGACTCGCGCTCGCGCTCGAACTCGTCCATGTCGACGTGCTCCAGCAGCCGGTCGAGCGTCTTGTCGTAGTCGCCCGAGTCGTAGACGACGCCGGTCGCGACCGCGTGCGGGAAGCTGTCCTTCGGGATGAAGTTCTTGCGCCGGATCTCGACCTGGCTGATCCCGAGCTCGTGCGCCATCTGGTCGAGCGTCACCTCGACCATGTGCGTCGCCTCGGGGCGCCCGGCGCCACGGATCGCGTCGGTCGGGCACTTGTTGGTGAACACGCCGACGATGTCGGTCTGGACCGCCGGGATCGCGTAGCACCCGCCCATCACGAACGCCCCCAGCGACGGGATCAGCGGCGTCAGCAGCATGTTGTAGGCGCCGAAGTCGGCGATGATCTTCACGTGGAATGCGGTCACCGTGCCGTCGCGCCTGGCGCCCATCTTCACGTACGAGATCTGGTCGCGTCCCTGGTGGGCGACCGCCATGTTCTCGGTCCGCGTCTCGATCCACTTGACCGGCCGCTCGAGCTTGCGCGACGCCCACGCGGCGAGAACCTCTTCGCCGTACACCTGCAGCTTCGAGCCAAAGCCGCCTCCGACCTCGGGCGCGATCACGCGCACGCGCTCCTCGCTGATACCCAGCAGGATCGAGAGGAACAGCCGCAGGAAGTGCGGCACCTGGGTCGAGCTCCAGACGGTCAGTGAGCCGGCCCGATAGTCGGCCAGCACGCCGCGGGGCTCGATCGGGGCGCCGGCGGTGCGGTGGTTGACGACCCGGCGCTCGATGATCACATCGGCGTCGGCGAAGCCTGCGTCGAGGTCGCCGCCCGACAGCGACCACTCGTGCACCTTGTTGGTGCCGAGCTCGTCGTGCACGAACGGCCCGCCCCCGAGCGCCTTCTCCGGGTCGGTGATGGCAGGCAGCGACTCGTATTCGACGACCACGTCCTCGGCCGCGTCGGCGGCCTGGTAGCGGTCATCGCCGAGCACGACCGCGACCGGATCGCCGACGTGGTTGACGGTCGCCTTTGCCAGCGGCCAGTGCTCGGGGTTCTTGACCTCGACGCCGGGCGGGACCCAGGCCATCGGCAGCGGGCCGGCGAGGTCATCCATGTCGGCGTTCGTGAACACGGCGGAGACGCCGTGGCGCTCGGCGGCGGTCGTGACGTCGATCGAGGTGATCTTCGCGTGCGCCTCGGGCGACCGCACAAACGAGGCCCACAGCGTGCCCGGCAGCGAGATGTCGTCGGTGTAGCGGCCGCGCCCGGTGATCAGTCGCGGGTCCTCCTTGCGCCGCAACGACCGGCCCACATGTCCGGAGGGAGCATCGGTAGTGCTCATGCGCTGACCCCTTCCTGCGCGGCAGCCAGTACCGACTTGACGATGTTGTGGTATCCGGTGCAGCGACAGAGGTTGCCCTCGAGCGCGTGGCGAACCTCGTCCTCGGTCGGATTCGGGTTCTCGGCCAGCAGCGCCGCCGATGCCATGATCATCCCCGGCGTGCAGTAGCCGCACTGGAGGCCGTGGTTGTCCCAGAAGGCCTGCTGAACCGGGTGCAGGTTGTCCTCGCTCCCCATGCCCTCGATCGTCTTGATCTCATCGCCGTCGGCTTGGACCGCGAGCACCGTGCACGACTTGACGGCGTCGCCGTTGATGTGAACGGTGCAGGCACCACAGTTCGACGTGTCGCAGCCGACGTGGGTGCCGGTCAGACCGAGGTTGTCGCGCAGAGCGTGGACGAGTAACAGGCGGGGTTCGACCTCGAGGTCGTGGTCGACGCCGTTGACTTTCAGGCGCACGTTTACCGTGCTGCTCATTCCCTCTCCCTCCGGTGTTTTGGGCAGCGCTCGGGCGGACATTACTCCAGGTGATCGCGTATTTCCGTGAACCGCGAGTCTGCGTATGTGGCGCATATGCAGCACGTTCGCGTCGCTGTGCCTGTCGAGCAGTTGTGTACTCAACAGTTGTGTTATCATCTACACGATGAAGATCGGACGCCTATTACTGCGCCTCGCCGTCGGAGGGTTCTTCGTCGGCCACGGCACCCAGAAGTTGTTCGGATGGTTCGGTGGCAACGGCCTTGAGGCCACCGCGAAGGGTTTTGAGTTCATCGGGCTGCGCCCCGGCAAGCGCCACGCGATCGCGGCCGGCGCGGCGGAAGCCGGCGGCGGCGCACTGCTGGTCGCCGGTGCCGCAACCCCGGTCGCCGCCTCGGTCCTGACCGCGACGATGCTGACCGCGATCAACCGGGTCCACCTCAAGAAGGGTCCCTGGCTCGCGAACGGGGGCTACGAGTACAACGTGGTCCTGATCGCGGCGGCGCTGGCGCTCGCGGAGACCGGTCCGGGCCCGCTGTCTGTCGACGGCGACAGGTTCCATGGTCCCAAGTGGGCGGCGCTCGCGTTGCTCGCCGGTGTGATCGGCGCCGTCGGTGCCCACGTAGTCGCCCAGGCCGCCCCGGCACCCGAGCCCGAGCCCTCCGCCGAGCCCTCTCCCGAGCCCGCCGAGCCGGTCGCGAACTAACGGCGTGCATAGCTGGCGTCGCGGTGGATCGCGACGCCGGCGATTACCAGCCCGACCGCGGCCAGCTCCGCCGGGCTCGGCAGCTGCGCGAGCACGACCGCGCCGATCACGACCGCGGCCGCCGGCAGCAGCGCAACCATCAGCGCGTAGCTCGCGCGCGGCAGGCGCGCCATCGCGAGCTGGTCAGTCACGTACGGGATCACCGATGAGCAGATCCCGACGCCGACGCCGGCCGCCAGTAGGAGCGGGTCACGGAGCGCCGGCAGCACCTGCCAGCCGCCGAGCGGCGTGACGAACGCGAGCGCGACGACCATCGCGGCCGCCAGCGCGCCGACCCCCTGGTCGCGTGATGCGCGGTGCGCGAGCACGACGTAGAGCGCGAACAGCGCCGCGTCGGCGGCCGCGAACGCGAACCCGAGTGGCGCGCCGGACAGCTGCACGTCGCTGAGCAGCGCCACGCCGCCGATCGCCAGCCCGAGCGCGAGCGCGTTGCGCACGCTCCGTGCGCCCAGCGCCGCCAGCCCGATCACCGGCACGAACTCGATCGCCGCCACGGTGCCGAGCGGCAGGCGGTCGATCGCCTCGTAGAAGCAGCAGTTCATCAGCGCCAGGGTCGCCCCCCAGGCGATCACCGGCGGCTCGCGCAGCGCCGCCCACGGCCGCCGCCAGATCGCGAACACGACGGCCGCCGACGCGATCCGCAGCCAAGCGACGCCGAGCACCTGCAGGTGCACGAACAGCAGCACCGCGAACGACGGCCCGAGGTAGTGGAACAGGGCGCTGAACGCGAAGTAGACCTGTGGCGGCGGCTGACGAGGGCGGATACCGCATGATTGCGAGCAACCGCAGCCAAACCAAGATTATTTATATATAATTTTTCCTGCTTTGCCTTTGAATGACAGGCAGATGGACCCTATCAACCGTCGAATACTCGATGAGCTGCAGCGGGACGGGCGTGTCAGCCTCGCCGAGCTCGCACGGCGCCTGCAGGTCTCGCCGCCGACGGTCGCCGAGCGCCTCAGCCGCCTCGAGTCCGCGGGGGTCATCCGTGGCTATCACGCCGAGGTCGACCCGCTGGCCGCGGGCTATCCGCTGAGCGTGATCATCAGGGTCCGCCCGGCGCCGCGCCAGTTACACAAGATCGTCGAGCTGGCTCCGCGGCTGCCCGAGGTCGTCGAGTGCCACCGGATCACGGGCGACGACTGCTTCCTGATCAAGGCGCACGTTCGCGACGTACTGCACCTCGAGCAGCTGATCGACCAGCTGGCGGCCTACGGCGAGACGACGACCTCGATCATCCAGTCCTCCCCCGTCCCCCGGCGTGGCGTCAGCGTGCTCGGCTAGCGAGCACCTGGTAGACCGAGGCCCAACCGGTCAGAAAGCCCTGGCGAGCGGCGCGCAGGTATACGCGCCAGACCCGGGCGCGCTCGGCGCCCGCCAGCCGGACGGCGTCCTCGTAACGCGCCTCGTAGCTCTCGATCCAGTACCGGAGCGTCTCGGCATAGTCCTGCGGCAGCCCCTCGACGTGCCTGGTCACGAGGCCGGCGCGCTCGAGCGACTGCTCGATCCGAGACAGCGGCAGCGGCACCCCGTCGGGGAACACGAACCGCTCCGAGAACGCGCCCTCGTCCTTGGCGTCGAAGTCCATCAGCTTCGCGATCCCATGGTTCAGCAGCCGACCGCCGGGCTTCAGCAGGCCGTGCAGCGTGAGCATGTAGAGGTCGATCCGCTCCTCCCCCACGTGCTCGACCATGCCGATGCTCGAGATCGCGTCGAACTGCTCGCCGGGCAGCTCCCGGTAGTCGGCGACCCGCAATTCGACGAGGTCGGCGACTCCCGCCTCGCGCGCCATCTCGCGCCCGAGCTCGACCTGACGTTCTGACAGCGTCACCCCCAGCACGCGCACGCCGTGGTTGCGCGCGGCGTGGATCGCGAAGCTCCCCCAGCCACAACCGACGTCGAGCACCCGCTCGCCCTCGCTCAGCGCCAGCTTCTTGCAGACCAGCGCGAGCTTGGCCTGCTGCGCGTCGGCGAGCGTCGTGGCGCCGCCCTGGAAGTAGGCGCAGCTGTAGGTCATCGATGGGTCGAGGAACAGCGCGAAGAACCCGTTGCCGGCGTCGTAGTGGTAGCGGACGGCGCGCCGGTCGCGACCGATCGTGTGGCGCTGGCCAGTCAGCCGCAGCTCGGACGCCGGCGGCCGCGGCGGCCGAGCCAGACCGCAGGCGGCGATCACCGCGCCGCCGAGCTTGACGATCTGCGCCGGCGACAGCTTCGGCGCCTCGAATGTGTCGACGATCCGCAGCGCCTTGTCGATGTCGTCGACATCGATCAGCCCCAGCACGTACGCGCGCCCGAGACCCAGCTCCCCCGGCGCACGCAGGAAGTGCGCGATCGCCTCGGGCGAGCGGATCGTGAAGATCGGGGCGTCGGCCTCGGTCGCGCCGACGACCGTGCCGTCCCAGAACTCGACGGCGAACGGGCGCCGCGGCAGGGCGGCTTCGAGCTCGCGGCGCAGGGGTGCCGTGCGGGCGAAGGCCAAAGCGGAGGCTTACGCGATCAGCTTGCGGTCGCGCCGGGTGGGGTCGATCCGGACGACGTCCCAGGCGAGGCCGGTCAGCTCGAGCAGCCTGATGATCCCGGCCGACGGGTCAAGCTGCCAGCGCCGCATGCCGTGACGGTATGAGGTCGGGAACGCGTGGTGGTTGTTGTGCCACGACTCACCCCAGGTCGGGATCGAGAGCCAGAACACGTTGCGCGACTCGTCGCCCGTGTCGAAATTCTGCTTGCCGAAGTAGTGGCAGACGCTGTTGATGCTGAAGGTCGAGTGGTGCATGAAGAAGATCCGCGCCGCACCGCCCCACAGCATCGCCGTCAGCCCGCCGGTGATCCGTCCGGTGAGCGCGACCCCGAGCCCGAATGCGGCCGCAAGCCCGACGACGACCCAAAGCACGAACGTCCGGTCGACGAACCGGATCCACGGGTCGGCCAGCAGGTCCTTCGCGTAGCGCTGCTCGTCGGCGACCTCCATGTCGGAGAACACCCAGCCGATGTGCGCGTGCCAGAAGCCCCACAGCTCGCCGCGCCAGCCGTGGCGATCGTCGAGATGCGGGCTGTGCGGGTCACCGGCCTCGTCGGAGAACTGGTGGTGCTTGCGGTGCGTCGCGACCCAGTCGATCACCGGCCCCTCGGCCGCCGCCGATCCGAGCGCCGCAAACCCGGCCCGCAGCAGCCGGCTGCACTTGAAGCTGCGGTGCGTGAGCAGGCGGTGGAAGCCGACCGTGATGCCGGAGCCGATCACCATGTAGAAGATCGCCAGCACCAGCAGGTCCTGCCAGGCGAGCAGCCCATGGCTCCAGCCGAGCCACATCCCGAGCAGGACCAGGATCGGGGGCGCGGCCGTTACGACGGCGCTCGCGACACGGTCAACGAGCGGCATCGATACGGGGCGTACGTGCTCAGCAAGCATGTCGCCCAGCGCGTCCGGCCCCGCGGGCGGTTCTGCTACTGGCGCATCGGCGGTTGGAACGTCGAGGGCCATATATGTCCTGGCGGCCGATGGTACTTGCTGGAGGCGACGACCGCCATTGCAGCTTGATCAGATCTCAACGTCCGATGACGCGGACCAGGTCGCGCGCCCGGTTGGGCACCGGGCCCAGCGCCTCGCGCGTCTGCGCCAGCCCGGCGCGCAGCTCCGTATCGCCGACTTCGACCGGCAGCATCGAGTCCTGCAGCTCGGCGATCGTCTGGTCGGCTTGGCCGGCCGCCAGCGCGGCGCGGTCGACCAACGCCTGGATGCTCTGCGACTGGGGCCCCGGCGTGTGGCGGTCGAAGGTCGAGCCGGGCAGCGAGACGCGCTGGGCAAACTCGGTGTGGGTTCGCCGGGCGCGACCGTATGCCATTTGAACCGGCCTGAACAGCTGCTCCTCGAGCACGTCGGCGTTGTGCTCGTCGAGCTGCTCGTAGGCCTCGCCGAGGGCCGCCAGCGCGTCGGCGATCTGCTCGATTGCGACCGCGAGGTCCGACAGCACCTTCTGCCTTCCCTCGACGGTCGTGTAGGACATCGACGGCTAGCTTATTGGCTCCCGAACAGCTTCAGGAACCGGTTCAGCTCCCGTCGGCTACCGGTCAGCTTGAGCGCGCCGCTGTCGAGCGCCTGGTCGGGGGAGCCGCCGTGCCACAGCAGTGCGGTCAGCGTGGCGGGGTCGGTCTCGAGCTCGAGCGCCGCTCCCGGCGCGGGCGATAAGTCGCGCGTCACGTCGAGCTTTCCGTTGGCCGCTGTAACCGAGAAGCAGTGCTCACCGAGCCGCAGGTGGTAGCTGCGATCGAGATCGGCTGCCGCGTCCGCGTCGAACATCGACTTCAGCGCCACCGCGAGCGCATCGGGGCTCAGCTCCGCGGGCTCTACCGGGAGCGTCACGCGGCTTCCCCAGCGCCCCAGCGAGACCAGCACCGGCTCGAGCGCCGATCCCCACTCGGTCAGCTCGTAGACCCGCGCGCCGGCCGGTGGCGGCAGCTTGCGCCGGCGCACGACGCCCGCGTTCTCCAGCTCTCGCAGCCGTTGTGCGAGCACGTCCGGGCTCACGTGCGGCAGGCCCTCGCGTAGGTCCGTGAACCGCTTCGGTCCCAGCAGCAGCTCGCGAACTACCAGCAGCGCCCAGCGCTCACCCACGAGATCTAGCGCCCTCGCGATCCCGCATGAGTCGCCGTATGTTCGCTTGGCCGTCATCGTGATTGGTAAATCCAACTATATGATAGGTTATCACAACTCTATGTTTACTAAAGGAGGCCCGATGAGCACGCGCGATCAATATCCGGCCGGGGTGCCCTGCTTCGTCGACACGCTGACCCCGGACGTCGCGGCCGCCAAGCGCTTCTACGCCGGCATCTTCGGCTGGGAGTTCGCCGGCCCCGGCGCGATGCCCGACGACCCGCCCGGCGAGTACTACGTCGCCCGCATCCGCGGCGACGACGTCGCGGCGATCGGCACCCAGCCCGCGACCGCGTCGCCGGCGGCGTGGAACACCTACATCGCGGTCGACAGCGCCGACGAGGCGGCCGCCGAGGCCCAGGCGAGCGGCGGGACCGTGCTGGCCGGGCCGTTCGACGTCCCCCCGGCCGGCCGGATGGCGGTCGTCGCCGACCCAGCCGGCGCCATGTTCTGCGTCTGGGAGGCTGGCCGGCGCACCGGCGCGGCACGCGTCAACGAGCCCTCGGCGTGGGCGATGAGCCTGCTCAGCACGGGCGACCCTGAATCCGCACAGGCGTTCTACGGCCGGCTGTTCGGATGGCGGGCGGAGCCCTTCGGAGCGGTTCCCGATATGGAGGCGTGGCTCTGGCGGCTGCCGGGCTACGTCGGTGGCGAACCGCACCAGCCGGTCCCCCGCGACGTCGTCGCGGCGATGGCCACGGCGCCCGGGTCAACGGCGAGTTGGAGCGTCGACTTCTGGATCGAGGACGCCGACGCGGCTGCCGCGGCTGCCGCCGAGCTGGGCGGGTCCGTGATCGCGGCTCCGGTCGAAGCGGCCGGCTTCAGGCGGACGGTGCTGGCCGATCCCGGCGGCGCCGCGTTCTCGGCGAGCCAGCTGCTGCTGGGCGCCTGATCGCGCGCCGGCGGGAGTCCGAGACCCGCCAGCAGACGGCACCCGTGGCCAGGGCGACGACCAGGACCGCCGGCCAGGCCCCGATCACGAGCCCCAGCACGTGCGAGAGCGCGAACGCGATTAACCCCGCGACGGTCAGCCAGACCGTCGTCCGGCGGCCGTCGCGGCGCAGCCAGACCGCGATGCACGCGAGCCCGAACGCAGCCAGCACGACCCCGCCCAACGGGCGCGAGCCGCTCGCTACGGCGACGCCGAAACCGGCGATCAGGCCGGCGGCGGCCAGCGGAGCTGTCAGGACGCGGTCAGCCCAGTCCACGCGGCGATGATCCCACAGCCGGACAGCCGCTAGACGTAGAGTTCACGTCGAGCTACCGCCGAAGGGAGACCACATGGGCTTTGATCAGTACCACGAGCCGCCCGCTGAGCTGCCGCCCGCGACCCGCACGTTCGCGCGCCTGTGCGCCTCGCTGACCGAGGAGGCCGAGGCGATCGGCTGGTACGAGCAGCGGATCGCGGTCGAGACCGACGGCGAGGCGATCGCGGTGATGCGCGACGCCCAGGGCGAGGAGTTCAAGCACTTCAGCATGGACCTCGAGTTCCTGCTGCGGCGCTCACCGGCCTGGCGCGAGATCGCCGAAGGGGTGCTGTTCCGGACCGGCGATATCGTCGAGCACGGCGAGGAGGCGGAAGCCGAGGCGCTCGACGACAACGGGGCGGACGGAGGCGGAACCGGCGACGGCAGCGGCTCGCTCGGGATCGGCAGCCTGAAGGCGGTGGCGCGATGAGCAACCACCTGCTTCGCACGCACGGACCGATCAGCGACTCCAACTGGACGCTGCTGGATGACGAGGCGCGTGAGCGGCTCAGCCCGGCGCTCGCGGCCCGGCGGCTGGTCGATTTCTCCGGCCCGCACGGCTGGGAGCACTCGTCGTTCAACCTCGGGCGCGTCGAGGAGATCGCGTCCGCGCCGTGCGACGGCGTGTCGGCGCTGCAGCGCCGCGTCCTGCCGCTCGCCGAGCTACGGGCGGACTTCGAGATCTCGCGCGCCGAGCTGCGCGACGACGACCGCGGCGCCACCGACGCCGATCTCGAGCCGCTCGACATCGCCGCCCGCCGGATCGCGATGGCGGAGAACATCGCCGTGTTCCACGGCTGGCCCGAGGCCTCGATCGCGGGGATCACGGAGCTGACGCCGCACCAGATCGAGCTCGGCAGCGCGCCCGACAAGTACCCGCGGCCGGTCGCGGCGGCGGTCGAGAGGCTGCTCGACAGCGGCATCGAGGGCCCCTACGCGCTGGCGCTCGGCGGCGACCAGTACCAGCGCGTCGTCCAGACCGCCGAGAACGGCGGTTACCCACTGCTTGAGCACCTGCGCAAGATCATCGAAGGCCCGCTCGTCTGGGCCCCAGGCGTCCGCGGCGCGGTGGTGATCAGCCAGCGTGGCGACGACTTCCACTTCGTCTCCGGCCAGGACCTGTCGATCGGCTATCTCGAGCACGATCGCAACGTCGTGCGTCTGTATCTCGAGGAGAGCTTCAGCTTCCACGTCGCGACGCCCGAGGCCGCGGTCGCGCTGACCGCCGACCAGCCGAGCTCGTCGCGCCGAGGGACGAAGCGGTCGCGCTGACCCCGCCTGGACCCCTGGAGCCGACCGCCGAGCCGCGGTACGCTCCTCCGATCACTGGTGAGCCGCACCAAGGTCTGATCGCGATCGTGCCACTGTTCATGCTCCCGGTTCTGATGCTGCTTGCCCCGCTGCTCGTGCGCCCGCCCAAGTCGGACGCTGAGCCACCCGACGGCGACGACGGCGACGATGGCGGAGGCGGGGGCGGTGGTCCGAAGCGCCGCAAGCCCGACAATCCATCTACTGGACCGGGCGGCGTGCCGCTGCCCGACGCGGAGCAGTCGCGCAAGCGGCTTCGCAGCCATCGGCTCAGCCGCAGCCCGAGGACCGCCCGCAGGCGGACGCACGAGCCGCCACGGAAGCCGGTGCGGTCGCCGTCCCGGGTCCGGACCGGCCTCAGATCGGCCCGGGGCTCGAGATGCGGCGTGCGACAGCCCCGCTGATCGCCGCGGTCGCGATCGCCGCGGTCGCCGTCGCCTCGGCCTTCGGCGCCGCGTCGACGGTCGCCTACTGCCCACTGCAGGCCTATCACGGCGGCCAGGCATGGGGCTTTCACGCCGGCGTGCCGATCAGCGCCGCCGCCGGCTCATACGCGCACGGGCGCGGCTCGCTGCAGGGTGAGCACGCAGGTGGCGCGATCTGCCAGGTCGACCGCGTCGCCGGACCGCCGGACCGGCAGATCATCCTGTCGATCGGTCACGGCGCCGTCACGCCTGAGCACGCGGTCACGGTCGGCGGCGTGCTCGGCAACGAGATGCGCCTCCCGGTCCACGTCGGGAGCAGCACTGACCCTCGCTGCAAGGTCGGCACGAACGGCACGGTCACCCTGTTCGCGAGCTACAACGGCGTCCACAAGGACAGCGTGCGGTTCGCGTTCCCGAAGGCGTGCGGCCGTCACGACCACCTCTACTCCGGCTCGGGCGTCGTCGCGCTCGTGCCGCGCTGAGCGCCCGGCAACAGCGACCCGAGGTCGGCGACCGCCCCCAGGTGGGCGAGCTTCTCTGGATTGACTATCGAGCGCACCGCCTGGATCTGACCGCCGACGATGTCGAGCGACCAGACGGCGACCACGCGATCGTCGCCGTCGAGCAGCAGCCCTCCGGCGGCGCCGTTGATCTCGACCGGCTTGATCGAGGCACCCGGGACCCTGGCCGCCAGCCTGGACCAGTTGAGCAGCGTCCGCGCGACCCGGCTGCGGCCATGCAGCGAGCGCGCCAGCGCCGGTACCTTGCCGCCGCCGTCGCCGGTCAACACGACGTCGTGGGCCAATAGCGCTTCGAGCTCACCGAGGTCACCGTGTCGAGCGGCCGCGAAAAACCGCCGCGTGAGCTCGTCGCGGCGCTCCCGCGAGGTCTCGAACCGCGGGCGGCGCTCGTCGACGTGACGCCGTGCCCTGACCGCGAGCTGCCTGACGTTTTCCTCGCTCTTGTCGACGATCTGGGCGATCTCGTCGTAGCCGTAATCGAACACGTCGCGCAGCAGCATCACGGCGCGCTGCTCAGGCGACAGGCTCTCGAGCAGCACCAGCATCGCCATCGACAGCGAGTCGGCCATCTCGGCAGCGCTCGCCGGGTCATCCTCGCCGCCGGTCACGATCGGCTCCGGGAGCCACTCGCCGACGTAGCTTTCACGGCGCGTCCGCGCTCGCCGCAGCTCGTCGATCGCCAGCCGTGTGGTGACGGTCGCGATGAACGCCCGCGGCGACTCGATCGTCTTGCCGCCGTCGAGCGCCCGATGCACGCGCAGCAGCGCCTCCTGGACGACATCCTCAGCCTCGGAGACGCTGCCGAGCATCCGGTAGGCGATCGCGAACGACCCCGGCCGGAGCTCCTCCAGCAGCCGCTCTGACGAAGTCACGCCGGAAACCCGGCTCGGAGCTGGCGCCTGGCCACGCCGCTCCCCCCTGCAACAAAGACCTTCATGTCGGCTCCTCTCAGTGTTACAAAGAACCTAGACGGGGTTGGCGGCCTTGATGTGACAGTGCGATCCGGCGCGTATTCGCTGTAACTTCGCCGCTGATGGTCAGCAGTCTGCGGGTTGACGATCCTGAACCGCGCTACGCGGAGGTCCGTCTGTTCTCCGACCTCCCGCTCCACGATCGGGACTTCGTCCGCGACGACGGCGGTTGGGTGCTGAGGCTGCCGCGCCTTCGGCTCGCGCGGCTCGAGTACCTGCTCGAGGTATGTGATCTTGACGGAGCCACGCACCTCGTCCGCGATCCGGGGAACCCGCGGCACGCCCCGGGGCCGTTCGGCGCGAAATCGGTCGTTTGGGCGCCGAGCTACCAGCCGCCGTCGTGGCTCGACGAGCCGCCGCTCGCGAGCGCGCGCTCGGAGATCGAGGTCCGGGTGCTCGGCCGGGAGCTGACGATCCCGATCTGGTCGCCCGGCGAGGGCGAGCTGCCGTTGCTGGTCGCCCACGACGGACCCGAGTACGACGCGCTCGCATCGCTGACGCGATACGCCGGAGCGGTGATCGAGCGCGGCGCGGTCGCGCCGTTCCGGATCGCCCTGCTGCCCCCCGGCGACCGTAACGAGTGGTATTCGGCCTCGGCGACCTACGCGCGCTCGCTCTGCACGCGGATCGTGCCGGCGGTGCGCGCCGAGGTCGCGGTCGCCGGCCGGCCGGTTGGCATCGGCGCGAGCCTCGGCGCGCTGTCGATGCTGCACGCCCAGCGCAGCTGGCCCGGCACGTTCGCCGGCCTGTTCCTTCAATCGGGGAGCTTCTTCGTCTCGCGCTACGACGGCCACGAGTCGGGATTCCAGCGCTACGCCCGCGTCACGCGGTTCGTCAGCCGCGTGCTGCGGACGCACCAATGGGCGGAGCCCGTGCCGACGGTGATCACCTGTGGTGCCGAGGAGGAGAACGTTCACAACAACCGCCTGATGGCCTCGGCGCTGGCGGCCCAGGGCTACCCGACCACGATGCACGAGGTCCCGGACCTCCACAACTTCACCAGCTGGCGCGATTCGTTTGATCCATGGTTGACAGGTCTGCTGGCGCGTCTCTGGCCCCGAGCGTGAACGGCGTCGCCGTCTACGGCCACTGGGGTCGCCCGGTGCTCGTGTTCCCCGCCGAGCGTGGCGATGCCGGCGAGTTCGAGCGCCGCGGGATGGTCGCGGCGATCGGGGGTCTGCTCGAGGCGGGGCGCGCGAAGCTCTACTGCGTCGAGTCCTACGACGGCGAGTCGTGGTCGAATACGACGATCGGACTCGAGGAGCGCGCCCGCCGCCACCAGCACTACGAGGCGTGGATCCTCGAGCAGGTGGTCCCGCACATCCGTGACGATTGCGGCGGCGCGGCCGAGCTGATCGCGTGCGGTGCCAGCCTCGGCGCCTTTCACGCGGCGAATTTCGCGCTCAAGCGCGCCGACGTGTTCCCGGTCGCGATCTGCATGTCGGGCAGCTACGACCCGTCAGCCTGGCATGGTTGGGGCGACCGCGGCGACGCCGCCTACTTCAACAACCCGATGGACTACGTCGCCCACCTCGACGGTGGCCACCTCGGCTGGTTGCGCGGCCAGCTGAGCGTGCTGCTGATCTGCGGCCAGGGCCAGTGGGAGGACACGACCGGGGCGCTGGAGTCGACGCGCCGCTTCGCCGCGCTGCTGCAGTCCAAGGGCATCCGTTGTGAGCTTGACCTGTGGGGGTATGACGTAGCTCACGATTGGCCTTCGTGGCGCGCCCAGTTCGCCCACCATCTGCCGCGGTTCTGCTGATGACGGAGTGCACCCACCTGATCGGCCTGCTGCTCGGTACCGAGGAGGACTGGCCGACCGCGTTCGAGACGCTGATCTCGCGGCTCGGGTCGGTCAGCGATGCCTCCGGCCACCGCCACCGGATCACGACTGAGCGGATCACGATCGAGCCCTTCGACCTCCGCGACCGGCCGCAGTACGAGCTCGTGATCGACCGCCTCGCATACTGGTACTACCACCCGCGCGAGTGGCTCAAGAAGATCGCCCTGATGGATGACGTGTACCTGCTCAACAGCCCGTTCACGTTCCAGTCGATGGAGAAGCACGCCGCCTACTGCGCGATGATCCGGCTCGGGCTCAAGGTGCCGCAGACGGTCCTCGTCCCGCACAAGGACCCGCCCGACAACTCGCGCTTCCAGTACACCGCCGGGCGCTACAACCGGCCGTTTGATCTCGCCGCGATCGCCGACGAGATCGGCTATCCGCTGTTCATGAAGCCGTATGACGGCGGCCAGTGGATCGGCGTCAGCCGGATTCGCGACCGCGACGAGTTGCGCAGCGCCTACGACGCCTCGGGGGGTCGCCTCATGCACCTGCAGGCGGCGGTCGAGGGGTTCGACGTGTTCGCCCGCTCACTGTCGATCGGCCCCGAGACGATGGTGATGAAGTTCCGCCCCGACCTGCCGATGCACGACCGCTACGCGGTCGCTCACGACTTCCTGTCGCCCGCGCAGGGCGACGAGGTGCTGACGATAAGCCGCCTCGTCAACGCCTTCTTCCGCTGGGAGTTCAACTCCTGCGAGTGCCTCGTCCGCGGCGACCAGGTCCACCCGATCGACTACGCCAACGCGTCGCCGGACGTCGCCCTGACGAGCCTCCACTACTACTTCCCGTGGGCGATCAAGTCGCTGCTGAAGTGGTGCACGTTCTGCATCGTCACCGGCCGCCGCCCGCGCGTCGACCTCGACACGCGCAGCTACTTCGAGATCGCCGACCGCGAGGACCTCAGCTACGAGGAGAAGCTCGCGGCCTACCGCGACCTGACCGACGAGTACTTCGACACCGACCGCTACCACGACTTCTGCGACAGCCGGCTCGCCCACGTCGACGAGCTGGTGCTCGAGTGGATCAGCTCGATGGACTTCGACCGCCTGCTCGTCGGCACGGTCCGCTCGACCTACCCGGCGCATGAGCAGGACCGGTTCGTCCAGCATCTGCGCGGCCTGGTCTCCCAGTGGGTCCGCGAGCAGGACGGGCAACCGCAGTGGCAGGCCGCCAGATGAGCTACTCGATCGGCGTCTCGCTCACAGCACGACGCAGCTGGTGCTCGGGGCCTCGCCGGCCGGGAACGCGTGCAGCAGACCTCGCGAGATGTCGTGCGCCCGCGCGACGTAGCCAGGCGAGTAATAGTGGATTCCGTCTGGGATGAACCAGCGCGCCTTGGCGTAGTGGGCCCAGTCGAACACGCGCATGTTCGGGTAGCGCCCACAGTTCGCGACCAGGTCGGTGTTCCACTGCTGCATCCCCGACTCCGCGTACACACCGGACTGGACGAGCGTGACCGCATCGACCCACAGCACCGGTTGGCGGCCGATGATCTTCATCATCCGCGCGATCCGCTGATCGAGCCCGACGTTGGAGCCGACGGCGACATCCGCCGCCTCGTTGGTGCCGAGCGCGAGGATCCAGCAGCCGTGGAATCCGGCGGCCACCTCGTGGCGAGCGACGCTCGCGGCGTCGGGACGGCCTTGGTAGATCTCGACGATCGAACGCGCGCCCGAGATCTGCGGCACGAAGTGCGTGACGCCGACATCGGCCAGCTGTGCCGCGAGCCGCTGGCGCGGATTGGGGATGTAGTTGGTCGAGATCTCGCCCTCCGACGTCGAGTCGCCGATATAGACCACTGACCGGCACGACGTCTCGGTCGCCGCGGGCGCCGCGGTCAGCACGGCGGTCGTCTTCGTCCTGCCGCTGGCGACCGTCAGCTGGGCGTGCTTGAGCTCCGAGCGCGAGACGCCCGTCTGGCCGTCGCGGGCCGAAGCCGCCGGCAGCAGCCCGGCGAGGCTCAAGGCGAGCACGCACAGCACCGCCAGCGCGGTGCTCGGGACGAGGATCGCCGGCCGCGACGGCGTCAGCTGCGCACCGCCGGCGCGCAGCTGCTTCCACATCCGCCCCAGCGCGCCCTGGCGGATCGGCTCCTCGACGTAGCGCCACGAGAGGCTCGCGATCGCGACCGTGGCGGCGACCATCAGGACCGCCCGCAACCAGCCGATCGATCCCTGCGCCGGGCTCGCGAGCACGATGATCGGCCACTGCCACAGGTAGATCCCGTAGGAGCGGACCCCGATCCACCGCAGCGGGCGCCACCCCAACGCCGGCACCAGCCTGCTCGCCGGGTTGACCACCGCCGCCACGACGGCGGCGGTCCCGACCGACAGCAGCAGGAACCCCCACGGGTACAGGAATGCGGAGAACGGGTTCGTCCGCCAGACCAGCAGCCCGATCGCGACCAGGCCGGCGATCCCGGCGACGTCGAGAGCGTTGCGGACGGCCGCGCGCGACGCGACCCGAGGCAGCTTGCTGGGCCAGACCATCGCCAGCGCGGCGCCGATCAGCAACCCGAACGCGCGCGTGTCGGTCCCCTCATAAGCGCGCGTCGGGTCGTAGCCCGGGTGGTAGGTGAGCGCCATCACCAGCGCCGAGATCGCGGCCAGGCCGAGCGTCAACAGAGCCAGTCGCCCACGGCTGCGCGCGGTCCAGATACCCAGCAGCAGCAGCCACGGCCAGACGAGGTAGAACTGCTCCTCGATCGCCAGCGACCACAGATGGTCGAGCGGCAATGGCGCCGAGAAGCGCGAAAAGTACGAGCCATGCTGGGTGATCGTCGACCAGTTGCTGACGTATACCGCGGCCGCCAGCACCTGCCGGCGGACGCTCGCCAGCTGCGAGGCGTCAAACAGAGCCACCCAGACGCTGACCACGATCAGCATCACAAACAGCGCCGGCAGCAACCGTCGCGCACGCCGTAGCCAGAACTGACCCAGACCGAGCGAAGCGTCGCGGTACCAGTGGGCCAGCAACAGATCCGTGATCAGATAGCCCGACAGCGTGAAGAACACGCCGACTCCGAGCATCCCGCCCTGCCCCCCGGGCACCCCGAGGTGGTAGGCGATCACGCAGATCACGGCCAGCGCCCGAATCCCGTCGAGCCCCGGCATGTAGCGCTTCCCGGATTCAATCGGCCGCGGCACAGCTAAACCCCCGAGGGGTCCCTACCTGCCATCTGTCAGCCCGCGCCGGCATCACGTTCGCCCCAGTGTGCATGTCGCACAGCTGTTGGCGTGCAAGGAATTATGCTGCCGCGCTGCCTTACGCTCGTCCACATGAGCGGTCCGCGATGGCTTGACCGGTCTGAGCTGCGAATCGGCCTCGGCTGCATGCGCCTGCCAATCGACCCCGCACGGCTCGCCGGCGACACGATCACGGCCGCCGTCGACGCGGGTGTCACGGTGTTCGACACGGCACGCGCCTACGGTGACAACGAGCGGCTGCTCGCGGGCGCGCTGCGCACGTCGCAGTCAGAGCAGCGCGCCCGGATCATCACGAAGGGCGGCATGGGTGCCGCCTGGATTCCCGATGGCCGAGCGAGGACGATCCTCGCCGATTGCGAAGCGAGCCTGGCGGAGCTGGGCGGCTTGCCGATCGACCTGTTCCTGATCCACGCGCCCGATCCCCGGACGCCGTGGCGGACCTCGGTGCGCGCGCTCGCGCGGCTCGCCGAGGAACGGATGGTCAGGCACGTCGGTCTCTCGAACGTCAACCGCCGGCAGCTCGACGAGGCGCTCGAGCTCGCGCCGATCAGCGCCGTCGAAGTCGCGCTGAGCGTGTTCGATCACCGCGCGCTTCGGGGCGGGATCGTCGAGCGCTGCGCCGAGCTTGGGATCGCGGTGATCGCGCACTCGCCGCTCGGTGGCCCGCGCCGCGCGGCTGGCGTGGCGCGGCAGCAACCGCTGATCGAGGTCGCACAGACCCGCGGCGTCACCCCGGCCGAGGTCGCACTCGCGTGGCTGCTGGGGCTGTCCGATGTCGTCGTCGCGATCCCGGGCGCGCGTCGGCCTGAGACGGCTCGGAACGCCGCCCGGGCCGCGACGCTGCAGCTGAACGGCGACGAGCAAGCGCGGCTCGGCCGCGCGTTCGACGCTCGGACGGAGCGCCCGCCGGTCGCCGTCTCTGACGACGGCGAAGTCGTGGTCGTGATGGGGGTCCCGGGCGCCGGCAAGAGCCGTCTCGCCGAGGACTACGCCGCGCGTGGCTACCTGCGCCTGAACCGCGATCAGCGCGGCGGCTCGCTGCGTGAGCTCGCGCACGCGCTCGACGAAGCGCTGTCCTCGGGCGCCCGGCGCGTTGTGCTCGACAACACGTTTCTCGGGCGGGCGAGCAGAAGCTACGTGATCGAGGCCGCCGCCCGGCACCGGATCGCGGCCAGTTGCGTGTGGCTCAACACGCCGCTCGCCGATGCGCAGGTCAACCTCGTGTCGCGGCTGCTGGCGCTATCCGCCACGCTCCCGAGCCCCGACGAGCTGCGGCAGCTGTCACGGCGCCTTCCGGGAGTGATGACGCCGACGTCGCAGATGCGGGCGCTGCGGGAGCTCGAACCACCGTCGCTCGACGAGGGATTCGTACGCGTCGAGGAGCTGCCGTTCGTGCGTGCCGCGGGACCGGGGGTGGGGGGAGTGTTCGTCGCCGCGGCGGCGATGCGCCAGCCGGGCTGGGAGCCGGCGGTCCGCAGCGGCACGCCGGACGCGCCACATCTGGTGTTCGACTGGAGTCCCGGAGCGGCTTTGGACAGCCTCGCCGGCTTGGCCGCCAGTCTGTCCGGGGCGGTCTCCGGCCCGGTCCTGGCCGCGCTCTGCCCGCACGGCGGGGGCCCGCCGAGCTGCTGGTGCCGGCCGCCGCTGCCCGGCCTGCCGCTCGCTTTCGCGCGCGCGGAGCACCTTGAGCCGGCGGCGTCGATCGTCGTCGGCGCGCGGCCTGCCGATCGCAACCTCGCCGCCGCGCTCGGCGCCCGCTACGTCGCCGTGTGAAACTGCGCGGGGATGGCCACGACCGAGGAAGTCATCGTCGACGCCGGCGGGCGGGATCTGCGCGTCACCAACCCGAGCCGCGTGATCTTCCCCAGCACCGAGCGCACCGCCGAGGTCACCAAGCTCGACATCGTCAACTACTACCTGGCGGTCGATGGCGGGATCATGCGGGCGCTGGAGCGGCGTCCGACGACGCTCGAGCGCTGGCCGAAGGGCGTCCATCCCGGGATCGTGCTGTCGACCCGCGACAGAGGCGGTGGCGACGCGTTCTTTCAAAAGCGGATCCCGCGCGGCGCCCCGGAGTACGTGCAGACCGCGCGGATCCAGTTCCCGTCCGGGCGTGAAGCCGACGAGGTCTGCCCGACCGAGGTCGCGGTCGTCGGCTGGGCGGCGCAGATGGGGACGATCACGTTCCATCCGTGGCCCGTCCGGCGCGAGGACGTCGATCACCCCGACGAGCTGCGGCTCGACCTCGACCCCCAGCCCGGTACCGACTTCGCGGACGCCGCCCGGGTCGCGGGCGAGGCACGACGGCTGCTCGACGAACTGGGCTACGTCGGCTTCCCGAAGACGTCGGGCGGCCGCGGCGTCCACATCTACGTCCGGATCGAGCCGCGCTGGACGTTCACGGACGTCCGCCACGCCGCGATCGGCTTCGGGCGCGAACTCGAGCGGCGCCTCCCCGGCGAGGTGACGACCAAGTGGTGGAAGGAGGAGCGCGGCGAGCGGATCTTCATCGACTACAACCAGAATGCGCGCGACCGCACGATCGCGTCCGCCTACAGCGTCCGTCCGAAGCCGGGCGCTCCAGTCTCGGCGCCGCTCGCCTGGGACGAGCTACCCGAGGTCGCACCCGAGGACTTCACGGTCGCGACGATGCCCGCTCGGTTCAGCGAGCGGGGAGACGTCCACGCCGCGATCGACGATGTCCATCACTCGCTGCAACCGCTGCTCGACCTCTACGAGGCCTCCGGCGTCGGCGACATGCCCTACCCGCCCGACTACCCGAAGATGCCCGGCGAGCCGAAGCGCGTGCAACCGTCGCGCGACCGCGATCGCCCGCGCTGATCAGCGCGATTGCGGGAGCTTGACCGAGCCGCGGCGCGCGGCGGGCGCCGACGGCGGCGGCACCACCGGCCCGATGTCCCCATCCGGCGCCTCGTCGAGGTCGACGATCACCGGCGCGTGGTCACTGGGGCCGCTGCCCTTGCGCGCCTTGCGATCGACCCACGCCGCCTTCACCCGCTCGGCGACCGGGGTGCCGGCGAGCACCAGATCGATCCGCATCCCGAGGTCCTGGTGGAACATGCCGGCGCGGTAGTCCCAGTAGGTGAAAATCCGGGCGTCGGGCCAGTGATCGCGGACCACGTCGTGCAGTCCGGTCCGCTGCAACTCGGCCAGCGCCGCCCGTTCGGGGGGCGTCACGTGGGTCTGGCCGACGTACGCCTCGGGATCGAACACGTCCTCATCGGTCGGGGCGATGTTCATGTCGCCGCACACGACCGCGGCCGCGGGACCGGCGGCGACCATCTCGCGCAGGGATTCGAGCCAGGCGAGCTTGTAGCGGTAGTGGTCGGAGTCAGGCTCGCGACCGTTGGGGACGTACACCGACGTCACCCGGATCCCGGCGCAGGTCGCCGACACTGCGCGCGCCTCTGGGTGCGGGAAGCCGGGCGCGCCGGGGATCCCGCGCTCGACGTCGTCCAGCCCGGCCTTCGACAGGATCGCGACCCCGTTCCAGGTTGCCTCCCCGTAGAGCGCGACCGCGTAGCCCCGGGTTTGTAGCTCGTCACCGAACAGTTCAGTGAATGCGGCGTCGGCGAGCTTGGTCTCCTGCAGGCAGACGACGTCCGGTTGGCGCTCGTCCAGCCACGGGAGCAGCCGCGGCAGTCGCTGTTTGACCGAGTTGACGTTCCAGGTCGCGAGCCGCATGCAGCATCAACCGTAGCGGTCAGGCGCGCCAGGCGCACGGCGCAGCCAGGCGCCGACGCTACAGTCGCCCCGATGTTCGACATCGACGCGTACCTCAAACGGATCGGACTGCGCGGCCGGCCGAGCCTCCGCCAGGTGCACCGGGCGCACGTCTCGGCGATCCCGTTTGAGAACCTCGATCCGCACCGCGGCGTGCCGGTGTCGCTTGAGGAGGAGCCGCTGGAGCGCAAGCTGGTCGCCGGCCGCCGCGGCGGTTATTGCTTTGAGCAGAACCTGGTGCTGAAGGCCGCGTTCGAAGCGCTGGGGGCCGAGGTCGAGCCGATGCTCGCGCGCGTCCGGAGAGGTGCGCGGTACGGCTCCGTGCGGCCCCGCACCCACCTCCTGCTCCGGGTCACCGCCGAGGGCGCGGTCTGGCACGCCGACGCCGGGTTTGGCGTCGGCAGCCTGCTCGAGCCGATTCCGTTCGGTCCCGGTCAGGAGCACGAGCTTTCGGGCTGGCGCGTCCGCGTCGTCGAGGACGGCGCCGAGCTGGTGCTCCAGGAGTGGGAGGACGGCGGCTGGGTCGACCTCTATGGGTTCGTCCCGGAGCCGGTTCCGCTGGCCGACATCGCGACCAGCAATTGGTACACGTGTACGCACCCGAGGTCGCCGTTCGTCACCGGCCTGATCGTCGCCAAGCACCGCGACGATGGCACCCGCGTGTCGCTCAGCGACTGGGACAATGCGCTCTCACTCCGCGAGCAGACGCCGTCGGCCACGACCATCACGCCCGTCACGCGCGCCGAGATCCCTGGCCTGCTGGAGACGGTCTTCGGTCTGCTGGGATTCGTGCAGGCCGAAGACAGGACCGTGCCCGGGGAACCTCCCCGTCTAGCGGGAACATAGGTCCCTTCAGTCGCGCACGTTGACCGCTACGAGCCGCCCACAGCCGAGTCGTACGTCCAGCTCCGGCCGCCGTTCTTGGAGACGTATTGCCAGGTCGCACCGTTGCCGTCGACGAACGCGACCAGATGACCGCTGATCCCGGGCACAACCGCCATCGACTCCCCCTGGAACAGCGCCTGATACCAGTGCTTGCCGCCGTCGCTGGTCACGTCGACGACCTGGCCGGTCCCGTAGGCGTAGATCGTCCGCCGGTTGGCGGCGCCGATGCTGACCACGGCCAGCGGCGCCTGCGCCGCGTCGAGATGCAGCGCCGGCCCGTCGGTCTTCCACACGGTGCCACCGTCGGTGGTCGCCGCCGGATACTGTGCGCCGCCGACGTTCGCCAGCGCGAAACCGTTGCTCGCGTTGGTGAACACGCGCTGTCCGAGCGCGCCTGAATGCACCACCGTGCCCGGGGCGAGCGTCCCGTGTGGACGCGTGATCAGCTTTCCTGTGACGGTCTTCGGGATCGTGGTCGGTGCGGCGTTGCTCGACGCTGACAGCGCGCCGGCGAGCGCTGCCACACTCAACACCGCCGCCGACGCGACGACCAGCGGAAATCGGACCAATCTCATTTGAAGCCTCCTCGTGTGGGACGGACCCCGGCCGAACCGCTTGGAGTGTCCCACGCCGAGGCGACGTGCGCCGCACGCGCTATCCGTTCGGCGCCGTTCCCTGCTTTCCGGCCGCGTCGACGCCGGCGCTCGGCGCCGACCCGAGCTGACCGCCGTGGAGGTCGATCGGGCTGTGCCGCCCGTTCGTGTACCGGTTCGCGTGACGCGTGTCTCAGTTCTCTCCGCGAGGCTCGAAATGCGGGGTCGCGTTCGATCCCTTCCGATATACGGCAGGGATCGCACTCGACCGCGCGCGCCGGATGGCGGAGCTCTCAGCCCGAGCCCGCGAAACGTCGCTGAAACACTTTTCTGCATGGCTGGCTCGGCTGGCTGAGCGAGTACTCCGAGCCGGCGCTCCGCTCCGCGCTCCGCGTCGACGGTGCCGGACTTGACCAACTTCCGATCGAGCTCACGGGCACCAACGACTTGAGCCGACCCGCCTGGGCGTCGGCCAGCGCGACGATCGACGGGCGCTTCCTGGCGAAGTTCGCGTTCTCTGCTCTGGGACGCACGGGGTCTCCGCCTGCTGCTCGTCGCCGACTTCGAGACGAGCGGCGTCGCCGAGCCTACGTATGACTTTCGCGCGATTCCCAGTTTCGGGCCCGGCGTCGATCTCCTCACCGCAACCGTCGATCAGTACGAGGAGCTGACGGACCGGCGACTCAGCCTCGAGCGCATCATGGCCCTGCACGTCCGCACGACGCTCGGCGATGCGTTGTGGCGCTCGGAAGCGGGCCTGCCACTGCTGCTCCCGCGTCCCGGTGGCGGCAGGCCGGGTGACTACGTCGACGAGCTCGCGGCGCGCTTTGCGGGTGTGGGCCTCGAACCATGAGTCGAGCGGGACGAGGACTCGTTCAGGCTGACCGCGGCGCGAATGAGGGTCACGAAAGCCTTCTCATCGATTTCATCGTCCTCGTGGAAGTCGATTGCGCGCCGGGTGTTGCCCTCGAGGCTTGAGTTGAACAGTCCCGATGGGTCCTTCAGCGAGGCCCCCTTGAAGAACGTGAGTTTCACGATGCTCTTGTACGTCTCGCCCGTGCAGATCGCACCTTGGTGAGACCAGACCGGCACCCCTGGATTAGTGGCCTTTCGCCACTTCCACTCCTCGACCACTTCGGGGTCGGCCTGTTTGATCAGGGCCCGAAGTCTCGACAGGGTCTCGCCCCGCCAGTCGCCGAGTTCTTTGATCCGTGCGTCGATCAGCTGCGATGGGGACTCGTCGTTCACGTTGTAGACGGTACCGCGCCGCGCTGTCACGGGTCTTGGATCGAGCGCGGCGCCGCATTGAAACTGCAGTCCGCGGCATCCTTCGGTGCGGTAGCGTCACCGGTTGCGTGCAGGACGCACCCGGTCCGCGGAAAGAGCCCCAGGCCCACCTGTGATGACAAGTTGACGCCACCGGTGACGGACGTGACTTTCGGCCCGGCGTGCGGACCCGTCGGAGATCGAGAGGAGCTGCCATGTCCGAGCCGCGTTCCCTGCCTCCCCGTCCGGATCTGCGCCGCCTGCGCGCGGAGGCCAAGCGTCGCCGCAAGGCGGGGGAGTTCTCGTCGATCGCGCTCGCGCAGCTCGCCGTCGCTCGCGAGCACGGATTCCGTTCGTGGCCGCGGCTGAAGTTCCACGTCGAGGCACTGACCCTCGACGCCTCTGAGCGCGCCGCGGCGCTGATCTCGTCGGCGACCTCCGCGGATCTGCGTCGTGCACGGGCGCTGCTTGACGCCGATCCCCCGCTTGCCCGTCACGACCTCGCGTGCGCGTGCGTCACCGGCGAGGCCGATGAGGTCGCGCGCCGGCTAGCGGCGCGGCCGGCCGCCGTGAGTGAGCCGACCGGCCCCAACGGCTGGGAGCCGATCCTGTACGCGTGCTTCTCGCGGCTGCTGCGCGGTGACCCGGAACGGGCGCCGGGGATCCGTGAGGTTGTACGGCGCCTGCTGGGGGCGGGGGCCGACCCGAACGCCTTCTTTGTCAACGACGATCGGTGGCTGCAGGTCGCGCTCTACGGCGCGGCCGGGATCGCCGGTGACGCCGAGCTGACGCGGATGCTGCTGACGGCAGGCGCGGATCCGACCGACGAGCGCGACGGCTACCACGGCAACGAGGTTCTCTACCACGCGTGCGAGTTCCCCGACCCGAGATGCGCGATGCTGGTGATCGACGCCGGCGCCCGCCAGGACTTGGTCGACTATGACCTGGGGCGGGCGTTGAACTTCCCCAACCCGGAGATGATCGAGATGTTCTGCGCGCACGGCGCGCGCGCGTCAGCGGGCCACCTGCACCAATCGCTCTGGCGCCGGCGACCGCCTCGGACGGTCGCCGCGCTGCTCGACGCCGGGGCGCCGATCGACGCGCCCGACGAGCACGCGCTGACCCCGCTGCAGATCGCCATCCGATGGGGTGAGGAAGTGGTCGCCGCGCTCCTGCGGGAGCGCGGCGCCGACCAGAACGCGGTCACCGACGCGGACCGGGGCATCGGCACGTACCTGTCCGGCCGCGACCACGGCTTGCCGGCCGGCATCGCGACCTCGGTGCTCGATGAGATGGCGATGATGTCGATCGAAGGCGGCCACGTCGAGGCGATGCGCCGGCTTTTCGACGCCGGCGCGCGGATCGACGGCGACCCCGACATCGAGGAGATCCCGCTCGGGCACGCCTGCTGGCGCGGCCGCGTGGAGATGACCCGCGAGCTCATCGAACGCGGCGCAGCACTCACGTTCCGCGACGGTGGCAGCGCGATCGGAGCTGCGCTACACGGCTCACGCCACTGCCACGAACCGGAGGGCGGCCCGTCAATGCGCACGGTCGACGAGATCCCGAAGCAACCCTATGCCGAGATCGTGCGGATGCTGCTCGCCGCCGGCGCGACCATTCCCGACCGCGTCGGCGACGGCGGCGCGCGTGCCACGATGATGATCGCGGAGCTCGGCATCGACCCACCAGCCTGATCTCGTGTGGCCCCACGACTCAGCGGCGCAGCAGTCGCTCCTGGAGCGCACGCAGCTCGGGCGCTGGCGTCGCGCCGAGCTCGTCGCGCAAACGCTTGCGTAGCTCTTCGTACACGCGAAGCGCCTCGGCCGCGTTGCCGCGCGCAACGAGGATCTCCATCAGCAGAGCGTGCGCGTGCTCGCGGAAGGGCTCTAGAGCGATGAGCTCGCGCGCCACGCGCTCGCCGGGCGCCAGCTCGCTGCCGCCTACCCCGAGCGCAACCGCCGCGTAGCACTCGAGCGCCGAACACCGGATCTCCCTAAGTCGGCGACGGTACTCCTCGGCCCACGGGAGGTCCTCGCCGGCCAAGAAACCGCGCCGCGCCGTGAACAGAGCGATCAGCGATGGACCCCAGCCGCGTGGCCAGTCGCCTTGAGCAACCGCCGACTCGGCGCGGTGGATCGCCTCCTCGGCAGCTTCAAAATCGACCCAGGCGTCCCCCGGTAGCCGTATCCGAACGTCAGCGCCCCCCGGCAGCACATCGCCGCCGAGTACCGCGCGCAGCCGTGAGAGCAGCGCGCTCAAAGAAGCATCGGCCCCGGCGGGCGCGCGCCACGGCCAGAGCGCTTCGATCAGCTCGTCGTGGCGGGCCGCAAGCGCACGGTTCATGACCAGGAACGTAAAAAGCACGCGTGCCTGGCCGCCCGGCAGGGTTCCGGTCAGCTCCCGTCCGGCCAGTTCGACAGCGAGGCGGCCGCAGAGCTGGATTCTGGTGGGTGCCTTGTCGGCCAAGTTTGCTGCAAGGAGAATCGCAGGATTCTGCAAGCCGCCGGTCGTAGCGTTGGCCGCGTAATCAAAGGAGCTGTCATGGCGAAGATCATTCGATGTCAATGCGGGTTTCTCGGACGCGGCGAAACCGTCGACGAGGCGGCCGCTGAGATCGATAAGCACATTCGCTCCGATCACCCCGAGCTCGTCGGAAAGGTGACGCGGGACGACCTGAAGGCCATGGCCGAAGAGGCATAGCCAGGTGCCACCCTCGTGGCACGCCAGCGCAGAACAGGAGGAGCAATGCCGTCAACGGGTCTCATCTCCAGCGTGCCGCCCGGCCCGCTCGTCGACTCCCAGTGGCTCGCGAGCAATCTCGATAGCCGCGAGCTGCGGGTGCTCGACGTCCGTGGCCGGCATCCAAGCTCTTCCTTGCCCCACGCCAAGCGAGCCGAGTACGCCCAAGCGCATATCCCCGGCGCCGTGTTCGTGGACTGGGAGCGCGACTTCATCGCCGTCGACGATCCAGTGCCGGTCCAGGTCGCCAATCCTGAGCAGTTTGCGCAGCGCGCGGGCGAGCTTGGCATCAGCGATGGCGATTGCGTCGTCACCTACGACGACTACTACGGGATCTTCGCCGCCCGCGTCGCGTGGGCATTCCGCCTGTACGGCGCTGACTCGCGAGTGCTCGACGGAGGGTGGGCCACATGGCAGGAGGAAGGCCGCCCGGTCGCCGGCGGGCAGGACGAGCCGATTGCGGCGTGCTTCACCGCCAGCGAACGGCCGCGCCTCAGGCGCACGCTCGTCGAAGTCGAGCGGGCCTGCCGCGAAGGCGCGGCGCTCGTCGACGCCAGACCGCGTCACTTGTTCCTCGGCGAGAAGGGTGTGCCGAACACCGGCCACATCCCAGGTGCTCGTTGCCTCCCCTACCAGGAGCTCGTGGACGGCGCTACCGGTCTATGGGCGGCGCCGGCGGCGGTCGCCAGGCTTGCACGCGATGCGGGCATCGACGCCGCGCATCCGCCATCTGAGCTGATCGCGACATGTGGAAGCGGCGTCTCGGCGACGGTCGCGTTGATGGCACTAGAGCGGATCGGCGTGCACTGCGACGGCGTCTATGACGGTTCGTTCAACGAGTGGAGCGCGGATCCGAGCCGGCCGGTCGCCTACGGCCGCGCGGCCTGAGGAGGCGCAGGCAGGCTCTGCGGTTATCGCAGAGCCTGCGGCGACTGTTTGCGGCTGCTCAGCGGCATCCGCAGTGGCTTCTATGTTGCAGTGTTTATGCCTGCGCCCTTCATCGCGACGCTCATGGACGGAGAGGCGGTCCTTCGGTTCCCTTACGACGATCGCCTGCGGCTGTTGTTGCGCGCAATTCCGGGACGGCGCTGGGATCCCGAGCGGCGCGTGTGGCGGGTGCCGCTCGACCCCGATCGCGCGCATGCGCTCACGTCCCTGCTCGAGGCTGTGCCTCATCCGCTCGAGGTCTCGGATGCCCTTGGCAGAGCGCTTGCGCGTCGTCGCGCCCGGCGCTCGCCCGGCGAGCTGCTGGTCGACCTCGCCCGGCCGGATCAGGATTGGTGGTTCAGCTTTGCGACCGACATCGCACCGGACCTGGCCGAGGCGCTGCTCGAGCATCCTTACGCCTATCGCGTGCCGGCGATCGAGCGCGGGCTGCTACCGCTCGATCAGCGCGCCGCGCAGATCCTGCGCTCGTGCTTGGAGCGCGACTCTCGGCTGCGCCTCACTGACGACGCCCGGCACGCGCTGACCGAGGTCGCGCGAGGGCCGACCCCGCGCCCGCAGCCACGGGTGGAGTCGCTCGCCTGCGACGTAGAGATGGGTCGTGACCGCAGAGGCCGCAACTGGATCCTGATCGGGTCCGAGCACGCGTTGCGCGCTCGGGCGCTGGCCGACGCGAGCGGGCTCCAGCTGCTTGACGGCCCCGCTGGGTCCGTGGCGCTGGCCGCCGTCCAGGCGGACGCCGTCTCGATCGGTGAGCTGCTCGCGGAGCTGGACCTGGGGTCGGTCGATCACAATGTCGAGCGCTGGCTCGAGCGCACGGCCACCTGGCGGGGAACGATCGAGGTGGACGGGTCGCGCGAGGCACCGATATTCCTGCTGCTCGGCGACAACGAGCGCCTCCCGACCTTGTTGCGCGATCGCGCGAGCGCCCGCCGAGGTGCCGCGAGCCTGCCGTTGACGCTGGAGTCGTGGCGCGTGATCGACGCCCAGCCGCTGCAAGGCTGGATCAGCCATGCCGCCAAGCGATGCGTGGCAGCGCTCGAGGCGGGGCAGCCCGCGCCGCCCGCCGTGCTCGAGCTGTCCGCGGTGCACGAGCAGGCGACGTTCGTGCTCGCGCCGGGGCACGACCTTGAGATGCTGGATGAGTTCGCAACGTTGGAGGGCGTCGTGGCTGGCGTGGCCGGACGTGGCGAGCACGAGCACGCCCACCTGCCTGCGATCACCGCCGATCCATTCTGGGTGCCGGCGCTCGACCAGTTCATCTCGGAGCACGAGCCTTGGGTAGCGTCTGACGCGCTTGCCCGCCTCCAGGAGATCCGCGAGGAGCACGCGCACGCCGCCGGACTCGTGGCACTGTCCGCGGCGACCGATGCCGCGCTCGAAGTTCCGGGGCTCGGCGGCAAGCTGAAGCCGTTCCAGCGGGCCGGCGTGCAGTACCTCCTAAAGCAGCGCCGGTCCTTCCTCGCCGACGAGCAGGGCCTCGGGAAGACCATCGAGGCGCTGGCGACGATCGAGCTCGACGGCGCCTACCCGGCGATCGTCGTCTGCCCCGCGAGCCTGAAGCTCAACTGGATGAGAGAGATCGAGCGCTGGCTGCCGGCGCGCTCGGCGCAGATGCTCGATGGCAACCGCGGAGCCGTGGCTGGCGTGGATGTCACGGTCGTCAACTACGACATCGTCGCCGGCCGACTCGAGGCGCTCACCGCGCTGGCGCCGCGCGCAGTCGTCCTCGACGAGTCGCATTACTGCAAGAACCCGGGGGCGAAGCGCACCCAGGCCGCTCAGCGCTTGTGCGCGGCCGTGCCGCGCGAAGGCCTCGTGCTGGCGCTGACCGGGACGCCGGTAATGAACCGCCCGCCGGAGCTGATCTCCCAGCTGCGGATCCTGGGGCGCCTTGGCGACTTCGGTTCGGGCGCCCGGTTCGGTCAGCGGTTCCGCGGCCCGGATGCGTACCAGCGGCTGCACTGGCATCTACGGGCGCGGTGCTTCGCGCGGCGTCTGAAAGCGGAGGTGCTGCCGCAGCTGCCGGCGAAGACTCGCGCTGTGGTTCCGGTCGCGCTCGACAACGAGCCCGAATACCGCCTCGCCGAGCAGGACGTGGTCGCCTGGCTGCGCAGTCAGCCGGGCGACCTGCGCGAGCTCGACGCCAAGGTCGCGGCCGCGCTACGGGCCGAGCGGCTCGTGCGGCTCAACGCGCTCAAGCTGTTAGCCGCGCGCGGCAAGCTCCAGGCCGCGCTGCACTGGATCCACGACTTCCTGTCTTCCGGCGAGCCCTTGGTCGTGTTCGCACGCCACCGCGAGATCCAGCACGCGGTGGTCGAGCGGTTCCCGGATGCGCTGCGCGTGCTCGGCGCCGACAGTCAGCGGGCCCGCGATCGGGCAGTGCGCGCGTTCCAGGCGGCGGGGGGTGACGAACAGCAGCTGATCGTGTGCTCGATCGAGGTCGCAGGGCAAGGGATCACGCTTACCCGCGCTTCGAACGTCGCGTTTCTTGAGCTCGACTGGACGCCCGCCAAGCATGACCAAGCAGAGGACCGCTGCCACCGGATCGGACAGCAGGACGCGGTCAACGCGACCTACCTACTCGCGGCGGACACCATCGACGAGACGATCGCGACGCTCCTTGAGCGCAAACGCGCGGTGATCGGCGCCGTGACCGATGGTCGCGAGGACGACGAGCGCGGCCTTGTGGACGCGCTCGTCGCAGAGATGCGCGGCGAGCCGTACCGTCACCTGCGGGCGGTCGCGTAAAGGCCGCGTCGGACCCCGCCGGTCGGTCTTCGTGACAGGCGGTCGCCGCCTGTTTGACCGTTGGACCCCCGCCCGGTCAGTCCTCGTGGCAGGCGGTCGCGGCCTGTTTGACCGCGGGCGACTCGATGTCGATCGACTTTGGGATCACGAAGATCGGGCCGCCCGGCGGGCCCGGCACCGCGTCCGTCACGCCGTCGCCGTTCGGGTTGCTGGGCATCGTCTTCGTCGGATCCGGCCAGTTCGGCACCCCGTGGGCGCGCATGCATTTGGCGACCGCCAGTGCCTGCGCCATCTCGGCGGCGGTCGCGGTGCTGGTCGGCGCATAGCCAGCGAGATCCAGGCCTAACTTTGCGCACTGCCTCTCGGCCAGCTCGAACCCCGGCGAGGTCAGCATGCCCGGGGGGGTCGAAAGGTTGACCTGAGCGCCGCCAGCGCCGAACGTCGGATCCGGGAAGTTCGGCACCCCGTGCGAACGTATGCAACCCGCTGCCGCGAGCTGGGATCTCGCGTAGATCGGAGGACTCTTCTTGCTGGCGCTCACTCGATGTGGTCGCGCTCGTGTTGGCGCTACTCGATGTGGTCGCGCTCGTGTTGGCGCTACTCGATGTGGTCGCGCTCGTGTTGGCGCTACTCGGCTTGCTCGAGGACCCGCACCCAGCGATCACCAACACGCCCGACGCGACGAGAACCGCAATCGGCAGGCGATGACGAGCGAGGTGACATAGCCCCGCCATTCCGGCGCATCGTACGAGCGAAACCCTCCCGAAACAACTCGGCAGGTAGACCCCATACGGCGACCCGAATGACACCAGCAGGAGACCAGATGCCAGGCAGCCTCAATCCAAACCGGCTGACTCGCTCGCCGCGAACACGTCTGTTCGCCCTCGCGACACTCGTGAGCGGAGTTCTGGTGGCAGGATGCGGTGCAAGCTCCACCGGCTCGCCCGCTGCGACGGTGGGGGGCGCGACCACCTCGGCGGCGAACGCGGGCCCTACGACCTCCACTGGGTCGAGCACCGCAGCCGGCGCCGGCACGGCCGGCTCGGGCTCGACCGCGCCACTCACCTACGGAGCCGGGCCGCTCGGGTTCGCCAAGTGCATGCGCGCCAACGGCGTGCCGACCTTCGCAGACCCCAAGCCCGGAGGCGTGGGGAGAATTCCAGTCGGAAACAATCCGGCAGCGCCCGCGTTCAATGCCGCGCAGGCGAAGTGCGACGAGCTCGTGCCGGGCAGCGGCCCTCCCGGCTCGGGGCCCCCAGCCTCCGCAGAGACGATGGCGAAGCTGCTCCAGGTCGCCCATTGCATACGCCAGCACGGCGTCTCCCAGTTCCCCGACCCACTGGCATCGATGCCGTCCAACCTCAGCCCCGGCGGGTCCGGTGGACTTACCGACTACGAGGGAGCGATCCTCGTGTTCCCGCGCGGAATCAACATGCAGTCGCCGGCGTTCAAACAAGCGGCTTCCGCGTGCGGCGGCGCCTTCCTCTCCCACCACCAATGACGGGACGCAGCCGAGACGCGGGCAACACGACGGGCAGGTCCCCGCCCCCCGGATCGGTATCGGATTCGCCCGCCAGCTAGCCGTGCTGCCGGGCGATTGAGCTCCTGCCGCTTGGTGCGGGGTCTTATGCTCCGGTCGTGACCGGGGATGCCCCGCGCGAACCGAGTTTCGAGTTGATCGGGCGCGAGGCCGAGCGCAAGCGCGTCGACGCAGTCCTAGATCGCCTGCACGAGGGGGGCGGTGCGCTGCTCGTGCGGGGCGAGGCGGGCATCGGCAAGTCGTCTTTGCTGAGGCACGCACGGGAGCGTGCCGCTGCATTGGACCTCCGTGCGCTGAGGACCGTGGGGGTGGAGTCGGAGGCGGAGCTGGCGTTTGCCGGGCTCCATCAGCTCATTGACTCGATCGCTGAGTTGGTGGAACTGCTTCCAGATCCGCGGCGGCGCGCCCTTCGAGCGGCGCTCGGGATCGCCGGCGAATTCGAGCCCGATCCGTTTCTTGTCGCACTCGCCGCGTATCAGGTCATCCGCCTGTCGGCCAGCTCTGGACCCTTGGTTGTGCTCGTGGACGACGCGCAGTGGCTCGATCGCTCCACGCTGGGGGTGTTGACGTTCATCGCGCGGCGCCTTGAGACCGAGCCGGTTGCGCTTCTAGCCGCGATTCGAGTTGGCTACCCCACGCCGTTGGAGGAGGCTCACCTCCCGGTGCTTGAGCTTCGGCGGCTGAGCGCAGCCGCGTCGGGCGAACTGCTGGACCGCCACGCGCCGGATCTGCACCCGGTGCGTCGCGCCCGTGTGCTGGCGGAGGCCGCCGGGAACCCGCTCGCGTTGGTCGAGCTGGCGCGTAGCTTGCCGATGACGCCCGATTGGCAGGAGCGGCTCTCACCAGGTCCGACGACGCTGACGGTGCGCTTGGAGCGTGCCTTCGCGACCAGACTGCATGATGTTCCCGCCGCGACGCAGCTGTGCCTGTTAGCGGCAGCGCTTGACCCTCGCGCTTCGCTCGGCGAAGTCGTCGAGGCTGCCTCGATGCTCCACGGATCGATCGTGGAGCTCGCCGCACTTGACCCGGCGGTGGAGGCTGAGCTGGCCGAGGTTGTCGAGACGGAGGTGCGTTTTCGGCACCCGCTGATCAGCTCTGCCGTGCGGCAGGCCGCGCTGCCGACGCAGCTGCGTGCAATGTACGGCGTGTTGGCCGCGGTGGTCGCGGACCCGGAGCGCCGGCTGTGGCACCGAGCGATGGCGGCCGTGGGCCCCGACGATGGGATTGCCGAGGCCCTCGAGGAGCACGCAGCATCGGCCAGACGCCGCGGAGCGGTGACGGTCGCAGCCGCCGCTTTGGAGCGGGCGGCCGCGCTCACCGCCGACCCGCACCGCAAGGGTGAGCGATTGGTGCGGGCGGCCGAGATCGCCTACGAGCTCGGTCTTGTCGTGGTGGCGCGCCGCCTGCTCGTGGAGGCCGAAGCGCTCGACGTCGGCCCACTCGAGATGGCCCGCTTGGCATGGCTTCGGCAGATGATCAGTGGAGAGGTCTGGCTTGAGCCGGGCGCGGCCAAGACGTTCGTGACGATCGCGGAGCAGATGCGCGACGGCGGGGACGCCGATGGGGCGCTGCGCTCGCTTGTGCCGATCGCGCATCGAAGCTGGTGGACGCGCACCCGCCCACGGACACGGCAGTACCTCGTCGACACGGCCGAGAGCATGGGCGTCCCCGACGACGACCCGCGCCTGCTCGCAGTGATCGCTCTCGCGGATCCGGAGCTGACCGGGCCGGATGTCCGGCGCCGCGTCTCACGCATTCGGCGACATGAGGTCGCCGATCCGATCCATGCCGTGTATCTGGGCATCGCCGCGGAGAAGACGGGCGACTTCGCGACGGGCGCGGCGTTCCTCGGCCGGGGGATTGAGCGCCTCCGGGAGCAGGGGAGGCTCGGGATGCTCACACAGGCGCTGGTGCACTACGCCTGGGCGGCCACCCACGCAGGTGACTGGGGGCTTGCCGCGGCGGCCAGCGCCGAGGCGCTGGGTTTGGCTCGCGACACCAACCAGCCGCAGTACGGACTCACCGCGGAACTCGTTGCCGCGATCGCCGCCGCGCTGCGTGGCAACGAGTCGGAGGTCGCGGCGAGGCTCGCCGAGCCTGAGCGGACCCTGCGGGCGATGAAGGGCGGCCCGCTGCTTGCGCCGGCGCACCTCGCGCGGGGTGCGGAGGCGCTCGGCGATGGACGGCATGAAGAGGCGTTTCGCCACCTATGGCCGGTGTTCGACGAGAACGCTCCGGCGTTTCATCGCTTCATGCGCTGGCCGGCGGTGCTCGACCTGGTCGAGGCCGGGGTGGGGAGCGGCCAAACCGAGCGACTGACCGACGTGTTTGCTGCACTCGAAGCGATCGCCGCGCGGAGCGACCCGCCCGTGCTGCGTGTCGGGTTGATCTGCGCGAGGCCGCTGGCGGCCCCAGATGACGACGCTGAGGCCGTGTTCCTGGCCGCACTCGAGCAGGATCTGACCGACTTTCCATTCCAGCGGGCCAGAACACTGTTCTCCTTCGGCCGCTGGCTGCGCCGTCAGCGACGCAGCACGGAGTCGCGCGAACCGTTGCGTGTTGCGGTCGAGGCGTTCGACGCCCTTGGCGCAAAGCGGTGGGGCCAACGGGCTCGACAGGAGCTGCGCGCCACGGGCGAGACGATCGGACGTCACGCTGACGCCCGCGACCGTCTTACCGCCCAGGAGCTACAGATCGCACAGCTCGCCGCCGCGGGGTTGTCCAACCGTGAGATCGGAGAGCGACTGTTCCTCTCCCACCGCACGATCGGGTCACACCTCTACCGCATCTTCCCGAAGCTCCAGATCACGGCGCGGTCGCAGTTACGCGACGCGCTCGCGGCCGCGGCCGGCGAGCGAGAACCAGTCGGCTGACTCAAGAGAATCCGGACGCCGGGAGTCAGGATCCCCGCCTGTCCCCAGCGGTTCTACCCGGCATCCCATTCTGCGTCGCTTCCAACCCTCAACCAGAGGAGCCACTATGACCGACCTGCCGAACATCGTGCTCGTGCACGGCGCATGGGCCGATGGGTCCAGTTGGAGTGCCGTCATCGAGTCACTGCAGGCCAGGGGCTACACCGTCACCGCGCCTCAGTTCCCGGAGACCTCCCTTGCGGACGACGTCGCGCGCCTGCGACAGATCCTTGTCCGGCAGAGTGGGCCGACGATCGTCGCCGGCCACTCGTACGGCGGGCAGATCATGACGGCGCTCGGCGAGGACGCACCCAACGTGGTCGGGCTTGTCTACGTCGCTGCGTTCGGGCTCGACGAGGGCGAATCGCTCGGCGCGCTCCTCGGCGGCGGGCCCCCGACCCCGTCGCTGGCGCACCTCACCGTCGATGAGCAGGGCTTCGCCTGGATACCCGAGGACGATTTCGTGAACCACTTCGCGGCTGACGTAGATCGTGTCAGAGCACGCGTTATGCACGCGGTCCAGCAGTGCCTGTCGATGAGCACTTTCGAGGACGTCATGGGCGTCCCCGCCTGGAAGTCGCGCCCGTCGTGGTACCTGGTCGCGACCAACGACGAGGCAATCCCTCCGGACGCCGAGCGGATGTTTGCTCAGCGCATGGACGCCACCACGGTCGAGGTCCCGTCGAGCCACGTCGCGATGGTCTCGCACCCGGACGAGGTCGTGAGGCTGATCGAGGCCGCGGCAGACGCGTCCCGCAGCGCATCGGTCGCCGAAAGCTCCGCCTGAGTGTGCGGTGATCGGCCGGGCTGTCAGAACACGACCACGAGAGGAGCCAGCGAGCGATGCCGATGATCGACGTGTACGCGACGGACGGGACGTTCGCTGATAATCACGCGCTCGCGCAGAACCTCGCCGCCGCAGTGATGCGGTGGGAGCAGGTGCCAGACCTGGCGCTGTTCAGGAACAACACGGCCGCTTTCGTGCATAACCTTCCGGCGGACTCGATCGCAAACGTCGCTGCGGAGAGCAATTACGTGCGGGTGCAGGTTCTGACCCCGGCTGGCGTCCTGGACCGGGACAAGCAGCTCGGGGTCGTCAAGGAGCTGACGGAGATCATCGCGGCCGCCGGTGCCGACCCGACCCTGACACAGCGCACCTGGGTTCTGCTGACCGAATCGCCCGAGGGCGGCTGGGGCATCGGTGGCCACGCCAACACCGGCGCCGACATCGCCCGCGCAGCCCGGGCGGAGCTCGCGGGTGCTCAAGCGACATCGGCCGACCACTGATGCCCCAAGCGACCGACCGATTTCACAGGAGGGCCCCGTGACTACAACGTCGCCCGTCGAGTACCTGGAATCTCCGAACAAGGTGGTCGGCGCTGCGAACGGGATCGACTACGCCTATCGCGACGTCGGTGAGGGAACGTCGCCGCTTGTGCTGCTACAGCACTTCCGCGGGAATCTGGACAATTGGGATCCCGCGCTGATCGACGCGCTGGCCTCCACGCGGCGGGTTGTGACGTTCGACAACGCCGGAGTGGGCGGTTCCACAGGGACGACGCCGAGCACCGTCACTCAGATGGCGCGTGACGCAATCGCGTTCCTCGAAGCGATGGGGTTTGACACGGTCGACCTACTCGGGTTCTCGATCGGCAGCTTCGTCGCCCAGGAGATCGCGCTGATCCGGCCGGCCGTGGTCCAGCGTTTGGTCCTTGCCTCGTCAGCCCCCCAGCGGCGCCGCCGGAATGCATGGCTGGGCGCCGGAAGTAATCGACGCCGTCGGCGCCCCCACCACGAGCCCCGACGGGTACCTCGGCGTCTTCTTCACGAGCTCCCCGGCAAGCCGGCAGTCAGGCGAGGAGGTGCTGGGTCGGCTGACCGCCCGGACCGACGATCGCGACACGCCGACGACATGGGAAACACGACAGGCGCAATACGACGCGGTGTGCGCCTGGGGCATCCCGGATCACAGCCTGCTGCAGCGGGTCAGCGCCATCGATGCGCCGGTATTCGTGGCGAGCGGTGACAACGACCCCATGATTCTGGCCCATTACTCCTATCTGCTCGCGGGCCTGATTCCGCACGCAACGGTGAAGATCTACCCCGGCTCGGCGCACGGGTTCCTGTTCCAGCACCACGCAGAGTTTGCCGGCGACGTTGAGGCTTTCCTCACGGCGCCTCTCAGTTCGCTTCGAAAGGCCGCGTGATGGAACGAGATGTCGAGGAGGTTTGGTACCGCGCTCCGCGGCTCACGCTCCCGATTCCCGCAGTGCGCGAATTTCAGACGCGGTACGAGGCCGCCGTGCCGGACCTGCCACTCGCGGAGGTGACGGACCTCGTGGCACGCCAAGTCCCATGGTCGGAGATGGTCGAGTTCATCGACCGCTCGGCACCCCACGGATTCCTCATCTACTTTCGCAACGACGTCCACCCGGTAATGACGCTCGCCGGCGATCGCGCCGACTGCGTCGCCTACCTAATGGGCAACCATGTCATCGCGGAGCGCATGTTCCGGCACGACCCGCGAGCAATGATGTACGCGCCGCTTCACACCGTCATCTGGGAAGACCAAGACGGTGACGCGTGGTTCACCGTTGACCAGCCGAGCAAACAATTCGCCAGCTTCGCCATTCCAGAGATCACGGAGGTAGGAATAGAGCTCGATCATAAGCTCGCCGCCCTGCTGGACACGCTCGAGGTTCCGGTTCCCAGCGAGCTCAGACGCTGACGCATGGCGCTGGAACCGCGGGCGGGTCGGCCGCCGAGCCGGAGACCGCTACGCCCTCGCGTACTCACTGCTCTGCCTGGCCCTGATCGCGGGCGATCAGAGCGACTCGATCCGAGCGGCCGGGCTCCACGGTGCCGCACAGTCGTTCCTCGATCAGATCGGACAGCCATGGCTCGTCCTCTACTACGCACGGGCAAGAGCAGGTCTGTGCGCTGCGATGTGTCGAGGGGATCCGCGGCTCTCGTCAGTAGCGTCCGGTCGGCGAAGGTCAGCGAAACGCGATCGCGTGAGCCAGCGCCGGTCGTGAAACATGTCGTCGGAGACCAAGCGCGTTGTGTCACGCTTCCGAACAGCGCGATCAAGGAGCCAAGATGCCGCACATCAGCTATGTCGACCCCGCCACCGTCGACGACCCAGAGCTTCAGGCGATCATGGAGCGCGCCCGCGTGTACGGCACGCCCCGTCCGGAAAGCCAGGCGATCCGCTTGCACCACCCAGAGGTGATGAAGGCTTTCAATAACGCCTGGGAGGTGTTCTTTCGCCAAGGCGTGGCGGATCACGCGATCAAGGAGCTGTGCCGGCTCTACATCGCGAAATCGGTCGAGTGCGAGTACTGCGGCGGACAGAGGTCGGTGCTCGCTCAACAACAAGGTGCGAACGAGGCCCAGGTTGACGAGATCCTCGACTTTGAGAACTCGACACGATTCGACGAGCGCGAGCGCACGGCCTTGGAATGGGCGATGGCGATCGCGTGGGATCCGACACTCGCCGCCGATGATCTCTGGGACCGCCTGCACCGCCATTTCACCGAGCCTCAGCTGGTCGAACTTGGGCACTTCATCGCGCTGACGCTGGGACAGCAGCGGTTCCTCAAGACCGTGGCCGTCCGTCACGGAGAGGTGCTCGCGGATAACGATGCGGGCCTGGCTCCGCGGGAGGCCGAGCGGCTGCGTGCCGCGAGCGGGGCCGCTCACTCGTAGCCGGACGACCCGCGGTCGCGGAATCTTCCCCGTTACAAGAGCGACGCAGACTGAGGGGACAAGGCCTAATTCCGGCAGCGAGCGCGAGAGGGGATCGACGAGCGCGCGCTCCTGGCCGGCCGATCAGGGGCGCGTCCGGGCCGACGGCGTCATCGCACGCGCCAAGGTTGAGCGGACGGTGCATCACGAACGCTGAAGGAGGAGTTATGGCGCTCCGGCCTGCTGATCCTAGTTGTGCTCGTGCATCGGCCGAGTTGGCTGCTCGGAGAGACGTGAGCAATCGATGTCGGTGACCAAGCGCTGACGTTGGTGCTCCAGCATGCGTTCAGGATGGTGGCAGTTGCTCATCACCCCGGCGGGAGGGTCCCAGCAAGCGCCACGCCCGGCTTTCCGCACCTCTTGGCCGCCCGCTGGAACGCGGGTGAGCCCGGGTTGAACTTGCCGTTGAACTCGAGGTCGATCGATCCGTCGATGAACTTCGGATCGGGGTAGTCGGGGACACCGTTTGCCCGCATGCATGCCGCTGCCTTCAGCTCCTTCCCGAACCCCTGCTTCTCTTGCGCTGGCGTTACCTGCCGTCCAGCGGAGCCGAACGACCCGCATACCCGCTGGGCGGCCTGGAACGCCGGCGAGCTCGGGATCAGATCCTCAATCGGAGTCGTACGCCCATTCTCGACTTTGACGGGCCGGAGCTGGAACTCGCCCTGGCTGTTGGGGTCCGGGAAGTCGGGCACTCCGTGCGAGCGCATGCAGTTCGCGTAGGCGAGCGCCGCCGACATCACTTTGCTCGGCGAGCTCGCGTGTGCGCCGCCGCCGCAGCCCGCAAGAAGTCCGGCGCACAGCAGCGCGATCCCGACCGCACCACAGGCTGATAGCCGACGGCGTCCGTTGCGCGGTCGGCGTCGGACCGTCACCGGGCCCGGAGGGGCGGTCGCGCCGATGCGGTTGGTGATGTTCATGGCGGCCGGACCTCCTTCAGGTTCCGAGGTCGGGCCCGTGGCTACTGAGCGGCTTCGACGGCGGGCGGCCGCTGGCTGGCGAGCGTGAGCGGCCGTCGATCATCGGCGTGAGCGCGGTCCCGTCACAGAGCATATTGCGATTATCGACTTGCCGGAGGAGCTGCCCGGTGACCAACGCTGACTGCGACGGGGCGAGGAAGCCGGCGGCGGGTCGTCTCGGACGGTGGTCGGCCGCCGCTCTGATCCGAGCTCGTGGCCGGATTCGACTGAGAGCAGAAGCGAGACGCATCCGAGTTCGAGCAGCCGAGAGTTCTGCGTGTTCGTGAGGGAGCAGGTGTCTCAGACAGTCGAGGCTGGTGGCTGCTTGTAGCCCGCACCAGCTGTCTGCTCAGATCCTGGGCGGAGTGGTGCATTCGGTGGATAGCGGGCGTCCGCGGGGATTGTGGGAGCGCTCGCGCGCGGACGCTCAGGCCAGTTGGTATGCGCCCGGCGCGAGCCGAGAGGTTCGACGGCGGTAGGTGCTCCACGTCCACGGCCACTGGTTCGGATCGTTGCCGTTCTCGTCGATGTACCAGCTGGTGCACCCCGTGTGCCAGACGGTCGTGCTGAGCGCCGCGCGCAGCTCCCGATCGAACCATTCGGCGGCGTCGCGGCGGACCTCGATCGTCCGCGCCCGGTTGCGCTCGAGCTCGCGCGCCGCCTCGATCTTCAAGTCTCCAGTCGCCGGCCGCGACCCTTCATGCCTCGCTTCTGCTTCGCGCTCGGATCGACCCAATGCGGCACGAATCGCGCGGTCCCGGCTGCCTACCTCACACCCCATGGTTCGTGGATGCGGCAGTGAGACGCTGCGCCTATCAGGCACGGTTCAGGCGCGCAGGGCAAACAGCGCGAAGCCGAGCGTGTCGGTACCTCCCGGCAGTGCGCGCCGATGACGGATCCGGCGCGCGTAGGCGAGGGTGTCGGGCGTGCCGTGGCGTTCGGCGTTTGCGGCGAGCTTCTCCTCATACCGTGCCCAATCGTCGTCACTGGCCACCGACTCTTGGGCGATGTCAAAGCCGGCGTCGCTGATCGCGGCGCACAGACCGTCGTAGTCAGACAACTCGTCAATGGTCGCGCCGCCCAGAGCGGCGAGAAAGTCCTCCGACGGGGCTCGTTGCCAGAACCCCTCGCCGTAGAGGACGACCCGCCCCAGGGCCCGCAATGCCTCCAGCGCCGCGGGAAAGCCCCCGTGCGCCTGTGATGAAGCGATGTTGATGACCGCGTCGAACGTACCCTCAACTGTCGCGGCGTCGCGGACCTCAAATCGCGCGGGGAGACCCTCAGTTCGCTGACGGGCCTCGGCGATCGCGTCTGCGTCCAGGTCGATACCCAGACCGCGTGCTCCCGGGTGCAACTGCAGCGTGCGCAGCAGGATCTCGCCGCCGCCACAGCCCGTGTCCAGCACCAGCGGCTCTGTCGGGAGGGGCAAGGCGGCGATCGCCACATCGACAGCCGGCTGCGACATCGGGTTTGCGAACGGAACGCCGGCATGGGCGATACGCGAAGCGCTGGGCACGCCCACAAGCCTCCCAGATCAGCTTCTGTTACTCGCCCCCACACCCCCGATCCTTTGCCTCCTTCGACGCGGAGCGCTACCGGCGCAGCCGTGACCACCTCACTGAGGCGTAAGGGGAGCAGTCCGCCGCGGCCGCGGCGGAGGAGCGCCCCATCGGTCGTGGCTGTCACGCGCGCGGGCGACCCTGCCCGACCGGCCGCACAGAGGGGGCGCGGACCGAGAAGTACTTCGAGACCCGCTTTCGGCGCTCGAAATGCTTCGCCTTGGCCCGGCGGCGCGGCGCACAAAGCCTCCTCGCCGCGCGGTGAAGACTGCAGGTTTGCCGGGCCGGCCCGCCGCCGATGCTTACCGTCCGGCGTGCTCACCGCCTGGCGCCCCCGGCCCCGGCGGGAGCTCGATCTCCCCACGCGCGAATGGATTCGCCGGCTGAGCTCGGGTAGTTTCTGCAGGTGTGGGCGCGCACGGACCGGGTTTGAGATCGGGCAGGTGTGACGATGGCTGAAGGCGATAAGCGTCCGCCGCCGGCTGAGGCCGGCGGGCAGCCGCTCGAGCTGATCTTGGCGCGCAACCTCGTTTCGCTGGTCTCGTTGGCCACTGTGCTGATCGATGTCGAGGGGGCGATCGTGTTCTTCAACGACGCCGCGGCAGGATTCTTCGGCGGCCTGTTCGAGGAGACCGGCGCGATCCCACTGGCGCGGTGGCGGGCCGAGGTCGGCCCTTTCGACGAGGCGGGGCGGCATCTTCCGACGGGCGAGCTTCCGGTGACGCGGGCGTTTCGCGACGGGCGGCCGGGAGTCGGCGGATTTCATATTCGTGGCGGCTCCGGACTGGTCGAGGTAGAGGTCGTCGCGCTACCGCTGGTGGGATCAGTCGGGTTGCATGGCGCGATGGTCATGTTTTGGCCATTGGGCGGCGAGTGATCCGGTGCGTGTGACCTTCTGGGGCGTCCGCGGGTCCGTACCCGTGCCGGGACCGGCCGCCGCCGGCTTTGGCGGGAACACATCGTGCGTGCAGATCACAGGCGCCGACGGATCACAGGTGATCCTCGACGCCGGGACCGGGATCAGGGCCCTGGGCCTCGCGCTCGCAGGGCGTTCTCGAAGCGTCCATATCCTCCTCACACACCTCCATCTCGACCACATCCAAGGGCTGATGTTCTTCGCTCCCCTGTTCGATCCCGGCACGGAGGTGACCATCTGGGGTCCGACGAGCGAGCACCGCCCGCTACGTGAGCGTCTGGGCCGCTACCTCTCGCAGCCGCTGTCTCCGCTCGAGATTCGAGACCTTCCGGCGCGCGTCAGGTTCGAGGATGCGTTGCGGCCGCCGTGGAGGATCGGTGACCTGCAGGTCAATGCTGCACTCGTGGCTCACCGCGGGCCGACGCTGGGGTATCGCCTCACCGCCGAGGCCTCGAGTGTCTGCTACCTGCCAGATCACGAGCCCGGATTGGGAGAGGATCTGGGCTCGGCGGAGCCGGACTGGATCTCCGGGTACGCGCTCGCCAAAGACGCGTCGCTGCTGATTCACGACTGCCAGTACGACGACGTCGAGTACGGCCCGCATCGCGGGTGGGGGCACTCGGGGGTGTCTGACGCGTTGACCTTCGCGCTTCGCTCGCGCTGCGGCCGGCTGATGCTGACTCACCATGACCCTGACCACGACGACGCTCGCCTGCAGCAGATCGGCGAACAGGTCGCCGAGCGGTGGGCGCAACTGGGTGGCGACGGTACGCCGGGGTTGGCCCGCGAGGGCCAGGTGATTGAGGTTGGTTAGCCCGTTCGAGGAACGGCGGCGATGCCACACGGGTGGTCCGTGATCAGGTCCATACCGCGGCGATCGCTTTCGCAATTATGGTGAGGCTCGGCCGATGATCGCAATGGCGAGGTTTGGAGCAGCCCGATCGAACGGCGCGATGTCGCGCAGCCACGACTGCGATTGACTCGTCGGACTCGCGACCGGATCGCCCGGGCCGCTGCCAAGCTGGGCCGGGACGATGGTGGCGTCAACCATCGTCCACAGGAGGACGTCATGGAATCTGTACCGCTGCTGGACCGCGCCGGCCGGCGCCGCTCGCCCGCGACCACCTCCAGCTTCCAACAAGGCGTTCCGCCACGCTATAAGGGTCGTCGGTACCCACCCGAACCGCCGACCGTGGACGAGATCATCGCCGTCATCGGCGCTGCCGGACACGGTGCCGACGGCCTGACGTTGCGCGGCGTGATCGTAATGCTCTGGCGCGCCGGGCTGCGGATCAGGAAGCGCTTGTGCTCAACGAGACCGACCTCGACCCCGACCGCGGCGCCGTGCTCGTCCGGCACGGAAAGGGCGACAAGCGTCGCGAGGTCGGAATGGACCGCTGGGCCTGGGCACACCTCGAGCCGTGGCGGCGGTGTCCAACTTGTTTCACGGCGGGTCAGTGCAAGCGATCGTTTTCACCATGTCGTCCGCGTCGGCGTTCGGATCGTGGAAGCGGGCGTCGTAGTACGCAAGGTCCCCAACCTGTGGAGCCGTCCGACGCAGGCGACCTCTGACGATCTGATAGCGTCGGCCAAGCGGGCCAGTGGGGCGCACTGATGCGCGGGTCGATAATGACGCTCGTGAGAGTCGCTCCGGGGCTTGAGGCGGATGCCATGCATTCGAATGGACGGGGGACAGGATGAGGAGCACAGGTCCAGGGAAGTTCGGCTTCGGGGCACGCCCCCAGTCGCTGCTCATCTGCTTCGCGGGTGCTCTTTCGCTGGCCGTAACCGGCTTCGTGGCATCGGCGGCCGCGCGATCGGGCGGAGCCGTCGTACACGCCGCCGCGCACCCCCAGCGCCGGTCGTGCCGCGGGCTGCTGGCTGTGCACGACTTTCCCGGCGCGGTCAGCGCGGCCGAGCCGGTCGACAGGGCACTGCACGGCGTTTACACATCGCTTTGCTCCTACCCTTTTGCCGGAACGACCGCTGCGGGCGGAATCGACCAACTGTTGACATACCCCAGCGCCGCAGCAGCACGCGCAGCTTTCGCACGAAATCCCGCTGAGCTGGAGAGATCAGCACAGTCGGAAACGCACGTCACTACAGTTGGCACCCCCCCGTACCAAGCGACAACATCGACCACGGTTTCAAGTGACTATTTCCTCGCTGGGCATGTCCCAGCCAAAGAGTCGGCCTATAACATCATGACGACAACACTGGTCAGCACGGACCCACTGGGAAACGTCACCAGGTACAGCTCATCGGCAACAAGTGGCTACATCCGGGTGAAGAACCAGATGTTCTCCGTAACGCTCCAGAACAGCCTCGACCCTGAGATTTCGACGTACCCCTCACAAGTGAGGCCACTGATCGTCAAAGTCGCGCACGAGCTCTGACCCGAGCGTTGGGGGGCGAGGACGAGGTAGTCGAGTGGTTTGGAGACGCCGTCGAACGAGGCGTGCGCTTATCCGTTGCCGTCGCAACCGTCCACAAACGGATCGTGCTCGGTGGAGCTAGGGCGCCATTCACACGCGATCATCGCCAACGAGCAGCTCGTGGGACGGTCCCGAGATGCAGCCGATCTGTAACTGCATACGGCGGGCGCCAAGACTGCCGCTCCCGGACACGATCGGTCGGGCCGGAATGGTCGGCGACGTGGGATGGGCGCCTGCATCGACCGCGCTGACAACAGCGGTTACCCGTCCACGCCTTGAGCGGTCGCGCGGCCGTGGCGACCGCTTCGGTCGACGAACAGGAGCACTGACCGGGGCAGGCGTGCCTTCACGCGGGGGAGTTGTGCGCCGGCTCCGACACCGGCGAGCGCATACGTGGCGAGCGACATCCGCGTGCCGCGCGTGCTTTGCGACGAACACGACCGCGCCGCCCCGCCGACCCGCACGATCGCATCGCTTTGCGTACCGGCACTTATCGGACGATTGCATCGGCGACGAATGGAACGGCCCAGCGGCCGGTCTTCGGCGATGCGTAGGTCAGCCCCGCTGGCACGATGGCGCGTAGATCTCGGCTCGACGGTGGCGGGTGCCGGCGTCCTGGCCTTCTGTGGCTGCCGGCGTCGGCCTCATCACTCCAGCGTCTGTGCTCTCGCTCGGTAGGCTGAGATCTCCGACTCGAAAGGCTCCTTATGCCGGTTCCCGACGTAACTCCCGCCCGCGGCCGCAGCCTGCGATCCACCATCTCGTCCAGCGGTGAGCTGAGGCTGGAACTGGCCGAGCGCGAGGTTCCGGACCCAGGCGTCAGCGAAGTGGTCGTGGCCGTTGAAGCCTCGCCGATCAACCCGTCGGATCTCGGCGTGCTGTTGGGTGCGGTTGCCCCTGGCACGCTGCGGCCCGACGGGCCGAATCTCGTGGGGACCATCCCAGAGGCGGCGCTCCCGCTGTATCGCGATCGGCTAGACAAGCCGCTGCCCGTCGGCAACGAGGGCGCCGGCACCGTGATTGCGGCCGGCCCGGAAGCGGCCAAGCTGATTGGCCGTCGCGTCGCGCTGTTCGGCGGGTCGATGTGGGCTGACTATCGAGTCGCCGACGCGGCAGCCGTCGTCGACCTGCCCGACGACGTCAGCACCGCGCAGGGCGCCGCGCTATTCATCAACCCGCTCACCGCGCTATCGATGGTCGAGACGATGCGCGTCGAGGGCCACCACGCGCTCGTCCACACGGCCGCCGCCTCCAACCTCGGGCAGATGCTGGTGCGGATCTGCGCCGCCGACGGCATCGGCCTGGTCAATATCGTGCGCCGCGCCGAGCAGGCCAGGGTGCTGCGCGATCTCGGCGCGGTCCATGTGGTCGACTCCTCACAGTCGGACTTCGCCGACCGGCTCACGGAGGCGATCCGCGAAACCGGCGCAACCCTGGCTTTCGATGCGATCGGCGGCGGCTCGCTGGCCGGCGACATCCTCAGGGCGATGGAACGCGCGCAGCCGCCGCTGACGTCGTACACGCCGTACGGAACCGCGGTGCACAAACAGGTCTACATCTACGGCTCGCTCGACTTCTCGCCCACCGTCATTGACCGCAAGTTTGGACTGACCTGGAGCGTCGGCGGATACCTCCTGACGAACGCGCTGGCCCGGCTGGGCGGCGAGGCGATCGGCCGGATGCGCGCCCGCGTGTTGGCCGAGGCCACGACGACGTTCGCTTCGGGGTACACGCAGACCATCGGGCTGCGTGAGGTCCTGGAGCCTGAGGTCCTCGCCGTCTGCGCGCGCCGCGGCACTGGGAGTAAGTACCTCATCGACCCATCAAGCGACCGTTCAACCTGACGAGCTGCCGCCAAGCCACGGCGGCAGGAGCTCTACCACCGCCCCAAGGCACTGATCCTCGAGCACGAAGCCGTGCTCGAAGTCGACCGGCTCGTCGAGATAGCGCTCGGGGCGCTTTCGCCCGCGGTCAACGACACATTCACCGCGCTCACTTGCATTGACTGGCTCGGCGACAGCTTGTGCAAGGTGACGACGCGCTGGCACCCCCTGCGCGTCGACCGCGAGAACCACCGGCTACGTGCAGGTGATCACCGCGCATGTCAGCTACCCCGCTTGTGGAGCGGGCCTTCGAGAAGATCCCCTAGGCTGGCCGTGGCATGCCGGCGGTGATGATCCGCTGCCGTGGCCCGGACCTTGGAAATCGCCACAAGCGCGCGTCGGGTGCTTGCAGCCTCCGTGCTAGCGCCCTGATCGAAGCTGCAGTCCGCGCGAGGCGTCGATGCCGGTCCCAAGGCGGCGTCGAACGGCATCGACGGATTGGGCCCCGCTGCTATCGCGTGAACGCAGGAGTGAACTCCGGCGGTCGTCGCCCCCGCCCCCGGCGCAAACCAGTGATACAGCCACCGAGCCGGCGACTGCAACCGCTCAGCTCGGCCTCACGACGAGCAGGCGCGGTTCACGCTGACTGGCGTGACGCGAGGTGAGCGTGGACGAGCTGCACCGCCATCGCTCCTTCCCCGACCGCGGTGGCGCATCGCTTGAGCGAGCCCGACCGGACGTCCCCCGCAGCGAGAATTCCCGGCCGGCTGGTCTCGAGGAGCTTGTCGGTGCCCGCCATCGCACCGGTGAGGATGAAGCCGTGCTCGTCGCGGGCGACCGCGTCGTCGAGCCACTCGGTGCAAGGCGCGGCGCCGAGGAACAAGAACAGGAACGCGAACGGCAGTCGCTGGCCGTCCGTCAATGTCACGGCTTCCAACTTGCCTCCGAGGCCGTGCAGCGCCGTGATTTCGCTGCGGTCGCGCACTACTACTCCGAAGCGCTCGAGCTCGCGGATGAGGTAGTCGGACATCGTCTCGCGCAGATCGGCTCGGCGATGAAGCAGCGTCACGAGGGCGCCGCCGCGGGCAAGCCAGACCGCTGCTTGGCCGGCCGAGTTTCCACCGCCGACCACGCCCACGCGTTCGGCGCCGCAGAGCTGCGCCTCGGGCGGGCCGGCGGCGTAGAAGATGCTCGTGCCTTCGTACTGCTCAAGATCGTCGACCGGCAGCCGCCGGTACTGCGCGCCCGTGGCGATCAGGACCGCGCGCGCGGCGATCTCGTGATCCTCCTCCAGCCGCACGACGTGACGTCCGTTGCCAGGCTCCAGTGAGATCGCCCGGAAGGGCGTCGCCATGCGCGCGTCGAACTTCCGCGCCTGGGTGACCGCGCGGCTGGTCAGCTCCGTGCCGCTGATCCCGGCCGGGAAACCGAGGTAGTTCTCGATCCGTCGAGAAGAACCGGCCTGCCCGCCGAGCCCAGTGCTCTCCACAACGAGAGTGTCAAGGCCCTCCGAAGCTCCGTAGACGGCGGCCCCGAGGCCAGCGGGGCCGGCGCCGACCACAAGCAGGTCAACCTCCTCGCGCGGCTCAAGCTCGCGGCCGATCCCGAGTGTGCGAGAGACCTTGCCGGGCGACGGGCCCCGCAGCTCAGCTCCACCCGGCAACCTGACCAACGGCAGGCTTGCTTCGTCGACACTCGCTGCCAGAGCCGCCGCCGCGGGATCGTCCGCGCGCTCGGAGTCGCGCCAGGTGAACGGCAGTCGATTGCCTCTCGCGAACTCGAGCATCCGCATTGTCGCCGTCGACGAGTGCGGTCCAATGATCTCGAGCCCGACGCCGTGAACCTGTTGGAGCGCTTCGCGTCTGTTTATGAAGGTCGACAGCACAAGGTCGCTCAGCGGGCCGTCCTCGTACAGGAGGGATCGCAACACCTCGCGGTCGACCGTGATGTAACGCAACGGCACTGTGACCACCGCGGTGACGAGCGCCGTCTGACCGGACAGCAGCGTCAACTCGCCGAGAAAACCCGACGCGCCGTGCCTGAGGATCTCGTTATCACCCGCGTCGAGGATCGCGACCTCGCCCTCCAGGATCACGATGAACGGGTAGCGCCGGTCGCCAACGCGGTACAGCACCTCGCCAACGCCCGCCGTGCGCTCCTCGCCGAGACCAGCGAGCGTCGACAGCTGCGACGCCGACAACGTCGGGCTGGCGGGAGGTGGGGCAGGTCTCGATGGCTGGGGTATCACGAAAGGTCGTCGAGGCGGCGGTGAAGCATGCGCCGTGTATTTTCGAGCATCGCATCAGACAAGGCACGATCGTCGACCGCTCGCGCGAGCACCACTGCTCCCACGAGTGCCGCGAGGATCAGGTGGGCCTCGTCGGCGTCGCGACCGGGAATCAACCGAGTGAGAAGCTCCGCGTAACGGCGGACCTGGTGTGAGTAGGCATTCCGAGCCCGACCGTTGCTGCGGGCGACGTCGGTCGCCAACGCCGCGACCGCGCAGCCGGTCTCTGGCTTCTCACGGTGGGATCGACTCAGGTAGCCGTCGATGATCGCGCCGGCGCCGCCGACCTCTCCCGCTGCATACGTGCGCTGCGATCCGTGAGCCAGTGCAACGTCGATCGCCTCGGCGACGAGCTGGTCGCGGCTGGCGAAGTGGCGATAGAACCCTCCGTGCGTCAGCCCGGCCTCGTTCATCAGCTCGGCCACGCCGACGCTGTCGATCCCGTCGCGACGAATGCGACGTGACGCTACGTTGACGATCCGCGTGTGGCTGGCGGCCTTAGCTGCTTGTGAGCTTCCCACGAGTCGAATCCCGCTCCTCGGTGCGCAGTCCCTCTTCGACGTTGAGGATGATATGCATCATCCTGAATTCGATGATAGCCGTCAGCTTTGGTCACACGAACGCGCCCACGCCGGTGATGTCGCGCCCGACGATCAAGGTCTGCATGGTTTCGGTGCCCTCGTAGGTGTGGATCACCTCGATGTCGCCCATGTGGCGGATGACGTGGTTCTCGAGCAGGACGCCGTTGCCGCCCAGCAGGTCGCGGGCCTCGGCGATCACCTGCCTGGCCTTGCGGGTGTTGTTGAGCTTGGCAAGGCCGGCGATCGTGTCGGTGAGGCGGCCGGCGTCCTCCAGTCGTGCGAGCTGCATGCAGTAGAGCTGCATGCTGGTGACCTCCGCGAGCATCCTCACCAGCCGTTCCTGGACGATCTGGAAGGCACACAGCGGCTTGCCGAACTGGTGGCGCTGCTTGCTGTAGGTAAGCGCGGCGTCGTAGGCCGCGACCGCATGTCCGAGGGCGCCCCAAGCGCACGTTGTGCGAGTTGTGATCAGGACGCGACCGGCGTCCTTGAACGTCTGTGCGCCGGGCAGCCGAGCACCATCGCCCATGCGGACGCCGTCGAGCGAGATCGCCGCCTGCCAGATCGCGCGCGACGCGCCTTTGCCTTCCATCGTAGTGGCGGTGAAGCCGGGGGTGTCCTTCTCGACCAGGAAGCCCTTGACCTGGCCGTCCTCGGCAGACCGCGCCCACACGACCACCACATCGGCGATCGAGCCATTGCCGATCCAGCGTTTCGCGCCGTCCAGCACCCATGAGTCGCCATCGCGGCGGGCTGTCGTCTCAAGCGCGACCGAGTCCGAGCCGTGCGTCGGCTCCGTCAAGGCGAAGGCGCCGATTGCCGCCAGTTGAGCCATCGCCGGGAGCCAACGCTGTTTCTGCTCCTCGGAGCCGAGCAGCGCGATCGATTTCATCGCCAGTCCCGACTGGACGCCGAGGAACGTGCCGAGGCTGCCGTCGCCGCGGTGCAGTTCCATGTTCACGAGTCCGCGGGCCAGCGGGGTCATTCCCGGGCAGCCGTAGCCTTTGATGTCCTCTCCGAGAAGACCGAGGTCGGGCAGGCGGCGCATCAGCGGCCACGGCAGCTCGGCCGCCTCCCAGTACTGGTTGATCTCCGGCAGCACTTCGTGGTCGACGAAGCGGCGGGTGGCGATGAAGTGCTCCCACTGCTCGTCGGTGAACTGGTCGCGGACGTGGAAGTAGTCGGTCGCGAGCGCATCACCGAGGTGGGCGTACGGGAGGCTCTGCGTGGACATGCCGTGCTCCTCTCTAACTGCCGTGGACGTAGGTGCCGGGCGCCTTGCCGAGCGCTCTGTTATCGGTGCCGCCGAGGCGCTCCGGGGCGGGCTTGAGCTCACCCGACCGGGCCGCCAGCCACTCGTCGTAATCGGGCCACCAGCTTCCAGGTCGCGTGGCCGCCAGGTCGGTCCACACCTCGGGGCTCTCCGGATAGGTCTCAGCGACTCGATAGCTCGAGCGGCTCTCGTCGGAGGGCGGGTTGACCAGCGCCTGGATGTGGCCACTGGTCGAGAGCACGAACCGCGGCTCGCCGCCGAGCAGCTGCGTGCTGCGGTACGCGTTCTCCCACGGGATGATGTGGTCGGTGGACCCCGCGACGATGTAGCTGTCGATGTCGACCGCGCCCAGGTCGACGGGCGTACCGAGCACTTCGAGCGCTCCTGGGTGCGCGAGCGAGTTGCTCAGAGCGAGGCGGATGAAATCGCGGTGCAGACCGGCCGCGAGGCGGACCGTGTCCTGGTTCCAGAACAGCACGTCGAATGCCGGCGGGCTCTTGCCCAGCAGGTAGTTGTTGACCACGTAGTTCCAAACGAGGTCGTTGGGTCGCAGCCAGGTGAACACTCCGCTCAGCGCCTGGCCGTCGAGGTACCCGCGCCGGGCCGAATCGGCGACCGCCGCTGCCGCCGTCTCGCGCCCGACCAGCGCCGCGGCGGTCCCGGCCCGCTCATTGTCGAGCGCGGCGACGAGCAGGGTCAGGCTGGCGACCTCGCCAAGGCGCCCTCGTGCGGCAAGATGGCCGACGACGCCGGCGTTGATGATCCCGCCCGAACACGCCCCGCTGAGATGCACGGCCGGCTGGCCCGTGATGGCAGCGATCGCGCCGCGCGCCTCGAGCACCGCGTCCGAGTACGTGTCCAGGTCGAAGTGACCCTGTTCGGCGCCGGGATTACGCCACGAGATCGTGAACACCTGCTGGCCCTGGCCCACCAGCCAGTCGATCATGCTCCGCCCCGGCGCAAGGTCGAGCACGTAGAACTTGTTGATCGTCGGTGGCGCGAACAGCAACGGGACCTCGCGCACCGTCTCGGTCTGGGGCGTGTACTGGATCAGCTCAAACACGTCGGTCCGCAAGACGACCGAGCCCGGAGTCACCGCCAGGTTCTCGCCCACGGTGAACTTGCTCGTGTCAACGGTCGCGGGAAGCCGCGGAAAGTCGTGCAGGAAGTTCCGCGCTCCTCGCACCAGGTTCAGTCCGCCCTGGTCGACGCTCTCCTTGATGACAGCCGGGTTGGACCACGGGAAGTTGCTCGGTGCCAGGGCATCGAGCACGTTGCCGGCGGCGAAGCGGGCCTGACGCTCGTGACGCCAGTCCAGCTCGGCGTCTGAGATCAGGCCGTCGACGGCGTCGCTGGTCGCCAGGTGAGTCTGGAGCAACCGCCGCAGCAGCCAGTTTGACTCCCAGGCCGGGTCGGCGAAGCGCCGGTCGCGCTTGGACGGCCCTACGTCCGACTGCCCGCGGGCCACATTTGTCAGCTCCAAGCCGAGTCCGCCTATTCGGCGAGCCGTGCGCTGCGGGTGGCGAGCCAGGCCGATCGCGAGTTCGGCGGCCGTCGCGGGCCGCAGGACCCGCGATGGGCCGCCGACCGCGGCGTCGGTCAGCATCACGTCGAGCGCCGAGTCCGCGGCCTCGAAGGCGCGTCGGCTGCGTGTGGACTGTGTCCTTGTCATGTCGCTCATCACCTTTGTCATCGCGGCTGCTTGGTGCTCCGCAGTCTCGCGCCCGGAGCCCCGCCGGTCATCCCCCTCGACTGTCGAACATTCGCCCCATTGTTTGTGACTTGATCACAGAGCGGTCAGTCGCTGCAGAGGAAATCGACGATCGCGGGGGCGACGTTCTCGGGCTCGTCGAGCAGGAATAGATGCCCGCCGCCCTTGACCACGTGCAGTCGCGCATCCGGGATTCGCGCAGCGAGCAGGCGGGCGTTACGTAGCGGCACGCTGGGGTCCTGTTCGCCGGCGACCACCAGCGTCGGCTGGGTCAGGCGGCGCAGCCACGGCAGACTCGACCACCCGGACACCGCATATAGCTGAAAGGCGTAGCCGAGTAGGTCGGGTGGCCGCCGCAGCCGGTCGGCCGCCTGGGCTGCCAGCAGGCCGCGCTCGCGTCCCGTCCGCCCGCCGGCGATGTACGGGACGGTCAGTGCGAGCAGCCGTGGGTGGTAATAGCGCGCAGGTGTGGCCAGCATCAGCGCGGCCAGCGGACGCGGGGGCGTGCCGCCCAGTCCGGGGCCGGTCGCACAGAGCACGAGCCGGCCTACGCGGTCCGGTGCTCTTCGTGCGAGCTCTTGCGCAACGCCCCCTCCCCACGAGTATCCCAGCACGTCGACGCGGTCGAGCCCCGACTCGTCCATCAGACGCTCGACGACGGCGGCCAGACCGCTCATCCGCATCGGAAGGCGCGGTCTTTGCGACAAGCCCGCTCCGGGTGGGTCAAAGCCGATCAGCTCCAGTCCATCGGCGTAGCGCGCGAACGGTGCCCACATCTCCAGATGCGCGCCGATCCCGGTGATCAGCAGCAACGGGCGACCTTCGCCGTACCGGCCCACACGCAGCCGCAGGCCGCCTGCCCGTACGAACGACACATCCCACTCAGGGGCGCCACTGGTCGCCTCGCGATCGGCTGATCGGATCATTGCTGCGCCTGGCCGTCGTACAGCCTGATCGCGATCACCAAGTCGATCACGTCCGGCAGGCGGCGCAGATCACAGCCGGTCTTCTCGGCGATCCGGGCAAGGCGGTAGTGCGCGGTGTTGACGTGAATCAGCAGCGCCTCGGCGGCAGCCTTGGCGTTCAGGTCGGCCTCGGCGTAGGCCAGCAGCGTGCGTGTCAGCGGGCCGCCCTGTTCACGGTCCTCGGCGACGAACCGCTCGACCTCGGGCGCGATCAGCCGCCGCGCCACCTCATCGTCGCGGAGCATCAAATACTCAAACGCAGTCATGTCGGGCAGCGACAGGACGCCGCCGCGCGGACCCAACCGGCCCACGGCAAGCGAGGCCTCGCGGTAAGCGTTGCCGAGCATGGCCACTCCGTCCTGCGCCGTGCTCACGCCGACCGCCAACTCCATGCCCCGTGACGCCACCCGCTGACACGCCTTCTCAAGCGCCACCTGCAGCGACGGACGCTCCTTGGCGGTCAGCGCCTTGACGACCACAATTTCCCCATGGCGGGCAACGGCCAGCGGTGCGCGCCCACGCTCGACCGCACCGGCGAGCGTGGTCGCCGCCGGCCGCAGAACGGCCTCGTCCTCTGGCGCCACCGTCGGCACCGCGGCGATCAGCACGCAGCGAGCGTCACCTTCGAGGCCGGCAGCCCGAGCCGCGGCGAGGCTCGCCGCCGTGGCCGGTGGCCGACCCGCCAGCAGATCCTCCAGCAGATCGCGCCGCGCGCGGTCGCCGTCGGCGACGAGCAACTGCTGCGCCTCCAGGTAGGCGGCACTGGCCTCGGTCGTCGCCAGATCGATGTGCCGGATCACCGTGCGAGCCGCCGCCAGTGCCTGATCAGCGGCTTCGCCCCCGGGCCGAGAGGCGTCGAGCACGGCGTCCCACACCACGTTGTGGTAGCTGCGAAACGCCTCCAGGAAGTCCGACAGCGAGATCCCCCGCCGCGCGCGCAGCGCGGCGTGCCGTCCGACGAACTCGAACTCCCGTGCCGGCGCTGGTCGGCCGCGCCGCAGGACGGCGCAGAGGAGATCGTGGTGCTCCCCGATGTGACTGGTCACGTCTTCGATCAGCGCGGGATCCGCCCGCCGGTAGTTCTCCATGCGGTCCTGGATCTCCGCGACCCCGGTCGAGATCAGCTCATCTCGCCGCGCCTCGAGCGCATCGGCGATCACGTCCGCGCCCATGCGGTCGCGAGTCTTTGCCATGGGCGGATTCTATGCCCCACTTGTGTGTCGCTCACAAGCAAGTCCGGTCGGCTTCGGGCCTCGGTGCCGGTGACTGTTGGTGCGCGCGGACCTAGCGTGCTCGACGTTCCCATCCGCCGCCTGCTCGAACTGGAGAAGACATGGCCAACATCGCCGACCTACTCAGCCAAAGCGCCGACCTGCGCGCCGACCACATGGCCATCAAGGTCGATGAGAGCGAATTAAGCTATGCGGAGCTTGACCACGGGGCAACGCGCGTTGCCGGATTGCTGCGCGCAAAGGGCGTGCAACCGGGAGACCGCGTGGGCATCATGCTGCCCAACGTCGCGCACTTTGCACCTTGCTACTACGGCGCGTTGCGCATCGGCGCCGCCGTCGTGCCGATGAACCCGTTGCTCAAAGAGCGCGAGGTCGGGTTCTACCTCGGTGACTCCGGGGCCCGCGTAATCCTGGCCTGGCACCAGTTCGCCGACGCCGCCCACGCCGGCGCCGAGCAGTCGGCCGCGGAGTGCGTGCTCGTGGAGCCCGGCGAGTTCGAAGCTCTGCTCCAGCGCTGTCAACCCGCTGGCCAGGTGCTCGACCGCCGGCCCGACGACACCGCCGTGATCCTCTACACGTCGGGCACGACCGGCAAACCAAAGGGCGCCGAGCTCACGCACCAGAACATCCTGCGCAACGTCGAGGTCACAGTCGACCTGTTCGGGCTCGACGAGCGCGCCGTAACCCTAGGTGCTCTCCCGTTTTTCCACGCCTTCGGGCAGACGTGCGCGCTCAACGCCACCGTCTCGGTCGGCGGGACCCTCACTCTCATCCCTCGCTTCGATGCCGGCAAGGCGCTCGCGATCCTCGAACGCGACACCGTGACCGCGTTCGAGGGCGTGCCGACAATGTATGCCGCGATGCTCCACCACGACGACGCCGACACGGCCGACACATCCGCGCTCGAGGTGTGCGTGTCCGGTGGAGCGGCGATGCCGGTGGAGATCATGCGCGCGTTCGAGGCCAAGTTCGGCTGCGAGATTCTCGAGGGGTACGGACTCTCGGAGACATCCCCCGTGGCCTCGTTCAACCGCCGCGGCCGCGAACGCAAGCCTGGCTCGATCGGCCTCCCCGTTGACGGTGTCGAGATGCGGCTCGTCGACCACGACAGCAACGCCGTCGCCGCAGACGATGTCGGCGAGATCCAGATCCGCGGCCACAACGTGATGAAGGGCTACTGGCACCGCCCGGAGTCCACCGCCGAGGCGATCGACCCCGAGGGCTGGTTCAGCACCGGCGACATAGCCAGGATCGATGAGGACGGCTACTTCTTCATCGTCGACCGCAAGAAGGAGCTGATCATCCGGGGCGGATTCAACATCTACCCGCGTGAGATCGAGGAGGTCCTCTACGAGCACCCCGACGTCCGCGAGGCGGCGGTGATCGGTATCCCCCACCCCGAGCTCGGTGAAGAGGTCGCGGCCGCCGTCGCGCTGAAGAGCGGCGCGCAGTCCACACCGGAAGCTCTGCGCGACTTCGTCAAGCAGCGCGTGGCCGCCTACAAGTACCCCCGGCGCGTCTGGCTCGTGGACGAGTTGCCGAAGGGGCCGACCGGCAAGATCGTAAAGCGCGAGATCAAGCCCCCGGACGAGCCTGCAACCGGCTGATCCTGGTGACGCGCCGGCCGAACCGCGAGGGCGACAGCGAGTGAATGTGCAGACGTCGCGGATCGTCTGGGCACCGGTTGATCGCCGCGGTTTGGAGTTTGCCGAAGTGGGGTGCCGGGCTGGGGACGCCGGGAAAGTATGCTCGGGGCCAGGTGCGGGCCGGATCGAGCCAGAGGACGCAGCCCGGCCGAGCATGTTCCAGGGACGGGCGAACGTCCGGGTGAGGGGAGCAGTCATGCGAGTAAGAGATGCCGTCACGGGCCAGGTCGCTGCGGCGACGCGGGGCGAGGGTGATCGTGTTCACGTTGCTCGCCGCGGCCGTGCTCGGGGCCGGCGCCTACGCGAATTCGCCAAAGCCCGTGACGGTCAAACGCTGCGGCTACGCACACGCCACCTATGGCAGGAGCGCGCTCTACCCCTGGCACATGTCGTGCGCCGCGGCGCGGACGGTGGTCGCCGGGAGCGCCAATCCCCACGCCCACGTGATCGATTTCGGGCCGGGTTGGGATGGTGGCGCCGTGCGCATCGACGGCCGTTACTGGGTTTGCACGGGCCAAATGGGCTACTACAACTGCGGCTACCCCTACCGGCCGCGGAAGGTCAACGGGGAGCAGGGTTACAAGGGGCCATTCACCGAGGACGTTGAGTATCAGACGTGCTCCGTGATCGAGCACTCGGGCTCGGGGTGCACCAAGACGGTCAGGTTCAGTCAGCCCTAGCGCCGACGGCCGCGCGGCCAGCCGCACCCCGCGACACCGGCGGCCAGGCCCTAAGCTTGCCCCGATGCGGCTCGAGGGAATCGAGAGCGGGGACATCGTCGAGGTCGACCGGCTCGGTCGCCGCTTTCACGCACTCGTCGTCGGCAACGCCTCCCGTGGCCTATCGATCCAACCGCTCGATCGGCGCATCAGCTACCGCTCGTGCCGGGCCCATGATGTGGTCGCGCACTGGTCCAAGCGCGGACGACCGCGACCGACGAACGAGCCGCTCGAGCCGTCGCCGCTTCAGCTCGAGCTCGATACGACGATCCGCGGTTGAGCGACTGCGGCGCTCGCCTACGACGTCTGCCGGCCGGTCCCGATGGATAGGACCGATCGACCCGGCCTGACGGGTTTTGTGCCGCGCCGCGCCTGCGCTTTACTAAAGGCGGTGACAGCAGGTGCACCGCCACGTTGTGAACCCCGCGCCGGGCCAGTCGCATGACCAAGACGCGCGAGATGTTGGACGCTGCGCCGACTGGCGTGCCGCTCGGAGTGGCTGAGGTCGCCGCGGCGATCGACGCCTGCTTGAGCTGTGCCCAATCGTGCACGTCGTGCGCGAACGCGGATCTCGTGGAAGACGACGTGGCGGACATGCGCGCGTGCATCGCACTCTGCACGGATTGCGCTGATGTGTGCGACCTCGTGGCGAGGATCCTGTCCCGGCCTGCCCAGTCGGACCACGTCGTCGTTCACCGGTTGCTGCAGGCCTGCGTGCGGGAGTGCACGATCTGCGCCGAGGAGTGCGCCCGGCACGCCGAGCATCACCGTCATTGCGCGATCTGCGCCCAGGCGTGTCGCGCGTGCGAAGTGGCGTGCAGGGCCCTGCTCGATGCTGAGGCGTTCGAGCAACTCGAGAAACTAGCCGGCGGCTGAGCGAGGCGGAACCCGGCGTGAACCCGCCGGGCGACGGGGTAGTCGCAGACGCACGGAACCCGGCGTGAACCCGCCGGGCGACATCGTCTGCGAAGCTCAAACTCATGGCAGTGATCGCAGTTGCCGAGATGTTCGGGATAAGCGGACGACGGGAGGAGCTCACGAGGCTGCTCGAGGGCTTCGAGCGCTGGGCGACCGGTGAGCCGGGCTGCAGGCGCTATGTGTTCGCTGCGGCCCTGGCAGACCCCAGCCGGTTCGTGCTCTTCAGCGAGTGGGAGAGCCAGGAGGCGCTCGATGCCCACTACCGCTCCGAGGCATTCGCCGACTTTCAGTTTTCGCTCGACGGTTTGCTCGCTCGACCTAGCGACCTGACCGTCTACTCGCTCGAGAGCGCCGTCCGGCCAACCGATACTCGACCTATGGATCCGCGGGACGCCGACTAGGGGCCCGCCGTCTACGACGTCCCGCTCGCCGGTGCTGACCCCCGCCGGGCCTCACTCGCTGGATGCTCAACCAATGCAACGACGCGGCTGGCCATGAATCGCGCGGTGCGCACGGGCTCGCCCGTGCGCGTGACCTCAACGACCTCGACGATCCCCCGGCCCGTCGTGACTTCGACTCGACGACCAGCGCGGGTAGCGACGATCTCGTAGGTACGAGAACCGTCGTCTGCTGCCACCACGATTTCGACGCGATCGCCCTTCATGGGTTGAGCGTAGTTCAGATAACAAGCCGGCGGATCGCCGCGCTGCGCTAAGCAACGGACAGGAACCGGTAGACAATGGCCACTCGAACTCGCCGGGCCTTCAACCAGACAGGTCACCGGCTGTGACCACGCGCTCGGCCGCGTCCTCACACTCCGCCTGGCGGTGCAGCGCGGTATCGCGGGCAAAGCGCTCGGCGACACGCACCACCTCCTCACCGAGGAGCCGCAGCTGCTGCTCGACCAGCTCGTCTTGAACGGCGCCGGACTCGGCGAAGACCCGTGCAGCCTGGGGCACGGGGACTACGTAAGGCACCGCCCACCCTCGCAGTGAGCGCACGGAGAATTCCATTGTGTTGACTACCTGCAGTCCCTGCGTCCCTCCCGCGGCACTGATCAAGCCGATGACCTCGTCGTTGAGGTACGGCGGCTCGCGCGTTCCCAGCATGTGCAGCCAGTCGATCGCGTTCTTAAACGAGCCCGATACCGATCCGTTGTACATCGGGCTGCTCCAGAGCATCCCGTCAGCCTCATAACAGGTGTCGATCAACGTCAGGACGACAGCTGGCGGGTCGGCCTCCAGCGCGGGGCTGTACATCGGCAGCCCCAGCTCCCGCAGATCGAGCAGCTCAACCGTCGCGCCGGCGTCCGCTGCCCCTTCGAGGGCGACCGTAAGCGCCGCCCGACTATGGGACGCCTCTCGAAGCGAGCCTCCAAGGCCGACGACCTTCAGACCTGTCACGTCCACAGCCTCCTACTTAACGGTGCCGCTGGCAAGCGGGGC
>CAVWOQ010000041.1:0-17652 GCA_963756655.1 uncultured Solirubrobacterales bacterium | reverse complement strand
TACGGGCTACGAGGGCATTGTCGACGCGGTGCTGGCGACTGCGAACGGGTCGGCGGCGGCCGAACGCGGCTGAGGCGCAGCACGCCTTCGCCCAGACGAGCGCTCGACCTCTCGTGCCGCCCGCCCCGAGTATCACCGTCGTCGGCTCGGCGAACACCGACCTCGTCGCGCGCTGCGAGCGGCTGCCGCGCCCGGGCGAGACGCTGACCGACGCAGTGTTCGAGCGGCTGCCCGGGGGCAAAGGGGCAAACCAGGCGGTTGCGGCGGCGAGGCTCGGTGCGCGGGTGCGGTTCGTCGGGCAGATCGGGCGCGACGATCTCGTGCTGCGCTCGCTCGAGCGCGAGGGCGTCGACGTCAGCGGCGTGATTCGCGACGAGGGGGAGACGGGGGTCGCGCTGATCCTCGTCGCCGCCGATGGCGAGAACGTGATCGTGGTCGCGCCGGGTGCCAACCGGCGGCTGGCGGCGGCGAGCGTCGAGGTGGGCGGGGCGGATGCGGTCATCTCCCAGCTCGAGGTCCCGATCGAGGTTGTGCTCGCCGCGGCTGCCAACGCCCGGTTCTTCTGCCTCAACGCGGCGCCGGCGCGCGGCCCGCTGCCGCAGGGCCTCGACCCCGATCTCGTGGTGGTCAACCGCTACGAACACGAGCGGCTCGGCGACCGCCGGGGACTCGTGGCGCTCACGCTTGGCGCCGACGGAGCGGTGCTACTTGACGGCGGCGAGGAGGTGGCGCGGGCCAGGCCGCCGAGCGTCCGAGCCGTCGACGGGACGGCGGCCGGCGACGCGTTCTGCGCGGCGCTGGTGGTCGCGCTGCTGAGCGGGCAGGACCGGGCGGGCGCGCTGCGCCGGGCGTGCGCGGCCGGGGCGCTGGCGGCCTCGCGTCACGGCGCCCAGCCGTCGCTGCCGACGGCCGCGGAGGTCGACGCGCTGCTCGCGGGCTAGCTCGGTGTTCGCTCTCGGGACGGCGCGGGCTCGCGGTCGGGCGAAGGCTCGCGTGCAGGGCGCCGATGCCGCGGCGGCAGCATGTCCGACAACCGGCTTTTGCCGCGCAATCGAACGCGGGCCTGCTTTGCGTCGTCGAGCGGGATGCCGCCCCGCGGTCCGTCGCGTCGCGGTCCGTTGGGTGGCTCAGGCCCGTTGCCCCAGCCGTCACCCGGATCAGGGTCGGGCGGGAGGCGGCGCGTGCCCCGCTGGTAGAGCAGCAGCGGCAGCAGGATCACGAGCAGCCCGGTCAGGATGCTCATTGCCCCGGGCACCTGAACGCCGCCCTTCATCCCGGGGGTCGTGAACAGGGTCGCGCCCAGTACGACCTGCGCTCCGAGGCTCGCCTTCACCGCCCTAAACAGTAGCGACGCTCGGCCGCTGCGCAACCAGCAACCGGCGGGTGTCTACTGCGGCGGGCCTAGCGCGGCGACCGTCCGCTCCGCCTCCGCCATCGCCTCCCGCGCCCCGAGTTCGCCGGTCAGCACGCGGACGATCTGGTCGCCGATCCGGTTGCCGACCTCCATCCCGTAGTTGGTGACCGGGCGTTCGCCGCGGGCGAATGGCCGCGTCCCGACGACGGTGGACAGCAGCTCGGGCCGGAAGCGGGCTGCGAGCGCGGTGTCGCGGAGGACCGACTCGCGCGCCACCTCGACGAAGCCGCTGTGCTGGACGTCCTCGAGCATCTGCTCGGGCGCGCACAGGAACTTCGCCAGCTCCCATGCCTCGCGCTTGGCGGCCGACCGCGAGGGGATCGCGTACGGGGGCGTGTACAGGCCTACGTGCCTGCTGCCCAGCGGGCCGGCCGGCATCAACGCCGTGCGCGTGCCTTCGGCCACCGCGCCGCCCTCGTCGTACAGGATCGAGGCCTCGTTGGCGGGCTCGATCGTGATCGCAGCGCGCCCGGCGCAGTAGCACTCCATGCAGTCCATGAAGTCCATCGTCGGCGACTCGGGCGGCCCGGCGCGGCGGACCAGGTCGACGTAGTGCTCGACGGCGCCGATCAGCTCCGGTGTGGCGAGCGTCGGCTTGCCGTCGTCGTCGTACCAGCGGGCGCCGAACGACGGCCCCCAGGTCGAACCGATAATCCAGAAGTTCAGCCCGCAGTTTGGCGCGCCGCGGATCGCGATCCCGTAGAAGTCCTCGTTGCCGTCGGCGCGCTCGGCCTCCTGGACCGCCAGCGCCGCGGCGGTCAGCTCGTCGAGCGTCTGCGGGACCGCGACCGAGTGTTTCTCGAATAGGTCGGCCCGGTAGATCAGCACGTTGGACACAAAGCAGTACGGCAGGCCCCAGACCTGGCCGCGGTCAGTCAGCGAGTCGATCGCCGCCTGCGGGAAGTCGTCGAGCGAGTAGCCGTCGGCCGCGATCAGGTCGTCGATAGACACCACGCGTCCGGCGCGCGCAGCCTCGATCAGGAGCAGGTCATCGACACCGACCAGATCGAACGGCGGGTCCTCGCCCGAGAAGCTGCGCTCCATCAGCTCCCACATCTCCGGGATCACGGTCAGCGTCACCTCGACGTCGATCCCGGTCTGCTCCGTGAAGCGTTTGGCGCTCGCAGGGAGGTTGCGAAAAACGCCCCAGTCCTCCTGCATCACCCGCACGGTGGGGCTCATCGTCTGACCTCCTGACTCGTCGATCGGATGTGAACGTCGTCGCGCTCGAACACCTCGGGCCGGAGCTCGAGCCCGAGCCCGGGCTCCGCTGGCACCGAGACCATGCCTCGCTCGATCACCGGCAGCGCGGTTACGAAGTCCCGGTACCACCCGTCGTAGAAGGCGCGAACGCTCTCCTGGCGGATCGCGTTTGGCAGGTGCAGCGACATGTGCGTGGCAGCCATGTAGACGACCGGCCCCGTGCAGTCGTGGGGCGCCACCGGCCGTTCGTGGGCCTCGGCGAGCGCCGCGACCTTGCGCGCCGCGGTGATCCCGCCGACCCAGCCGACGTCGAAGATCACGATCCGAGCCCCGTCGCGAGCGAGCAGGTCGCGATAGTCGGCCAGCCCGGCGAGCGTCTCGCCAGCGGCGATTGGTGCATGCGTCGCGCGCTGGACCTCGGCGTGGGCGTCGGCGCTCGTCACGCGGACGGGGTCCTCGATCCAGAACAGGCCAAACTCGTCCAGCGCCGCCACGATCCGGCACGCGGCGGCGACGTCCCAGAGGCCGTGCAGCTCGACCATCACATCCATCTCAGCCCCGACCGCCTCGCGAATCAGGCGGAACGGCTCGAGCGCGAGCTCGAGCTCGGCGGCCGATATATCGTGACCGAGGCTCGCCTCGGCGTAGGGGTCAAACGGCCAGATCTTCATCCCGGCGACACCGTCGTCGAGGAGGCTGCGGGCCAGCTGCGCGGGGTGGTGCAGGAACGCCTCGAGATCCTCGTGGCGCCCGTCCGAGCTCGGTTCGTAGATGCCCCAGTTCGACACTGCCTGGGCGTGGCGGCCACGGACGTAGCGCTCACCGGCGCACGTGTTGTAGGTCCTGATCAGGTCTCGTGACCTGCCACCGAGCAGGTCATACAGGGGCTGGTCGAGCTCCTTGCCGCGCAGGTCCCAGAGCGCGATGTCGACCGCCGAGGCGGCGCGCATCTCGGCTCCGCTCGAGGCCGCGCCGACGTAGCCGCGCAGCGCGTTCGAGTGGCGCTCGATGTCCGCCGGGTTCTTACCGAGCAGGTAATCGGCGAGCACGCCGTGGATGTGTCCCTCGACCGCGTCCGCGAAGAAGAACGTCTCACCCAGGCCGGTCAGCCCCTCGTCGGTGTGGATCAGCAGGTGGACGAGGTTGGGGAACTCCTCGGTGCGGACGGTGTCGAGCCGGCTGATTCGCATCGTCACGCCGCCATCCGGTAGACGATCAGGCCGTCGGGGTCACGCTCGCTGGTCGCAGCGCCGAGCGCCACGAGCCGTTCGGCGTGACCGTGGACGCTATAGACGAGTTCGGGCGCGATCTCATCCGGCCACGGCGCCGACAGCTGCCCGTTGACCCGCGCGATCAGTCCGTCGAGCGTCAGCGGCTGAGCCAGGCTGGCTCGCACGAGATCGTCGAGCTGCTGGACGTAATCGCGCGTCTCGGCGATGAACGCGCCGACCTCCGGCCCGCGGGCGGCGGGCCAGTGACAGCCATGCAGCTCGCTGGGCGCCAGCGCCTCGATCATGTCTGCGGTCCCGAGGTACTGGTCGACGTGCGTGTACGTCGGGCACAGCTTCGGCGTGCCGTCGAGCCCGAGATAGACCGAGCCCTGCAGGCAGTCACCGGCGAACAGGGCGCCGGAGCGCTCGTCGAGGACTGCCAGGTGGCCGACCGAGTGCCCGGGGACGTGCAGGATCTGCACGCTCCACTCGGGCCCGAGCTCAAGCAGCTCGCCGCCGGACCAGCCGACGTCGATGCTCACCGGGCCGCCAGACTCCGCGCGCATCCAGGCCAGCGCATCCGCGTCGGGACCGACGCCGTGGGCCTCGACGTAGGCCTGATAGCGCTGCGCGACGAGCGCCTCGGGGTCTGAGACCTGCGGAATGTCGAGCACCCCGCAGGTGACCCAGAGCGAAGGATTTGCCTGTTTGAGCTGCTCGGCTCCGCCCTGATGGTCTAGGTCTGAGTGGGTGACGAGCAGCACGTCGAGGTCAGACAGTTCCAGCCCCAGCTCTCGCAGCGACGGCGCGATGAATTCCTGCACGGTGCTCGCGCAGCCGGCATCTAGCAGCAGCCGCCGCTCGCCGAGGAACGCGAACAGGTACAGCGGCCTGCCTCCGACCTCCGCCTCGATCCGATGCACGCCTGGAACGAGCTCCACGGTGCTCACTCCGCGAACTGGAACAGTGACGCGCCGCCGTCGACCAGCAGCACTGATCCGGTCATGTACGAGGCCTCCGGCGAGCACAGGAAGGCCACTGCCTGCGCGACCTGCTCAGTGGTGCCCAGCTCGCCTAGCGGCACGACGACCGATGCGCGCCGGGCGTACGCCGGGTCGGTCTCGTACTGGCGCCGCGCCATCCCCGCGAACACGATCCCGGGCGCGATGACGTTGACGCGGATCCGGTGCGCCGCCAGCTCACGCGCCATCGACCTGGCGAGCATCCGCACCCCCGCCTTGGTGACGCAGTAGGGCGCGATCTCCGGCCACGGGATCTCGCCAACCCACGAGCCGGTGAGCAGCACCAGGCCGGCGCGGCCCCGCTGCACCATCAGTCGCGCCGCGGCCTGACCGAGGTTGAAGCAGCCGGTCAGGTTGACGTCCATGTGAGCCTGCCACTGCTCGGCGGTCACGTCGAGAAACGGAGCCGAGTCGACAATCCCCGCATTCCCGATCGCGACGTCGAGCGGGTCGACCCCCGCGAGCGTCTGCTCGAGCGCCGCCCTGTCGGTCACGTCGGCCTGCATGTAGCGGCAGCTGCCGACCGCCGCGACGGCCTCGATCCGCGCGGTAGCTTCGCGCTCGGGGACGCGGTCGATCATCGCCACGTGGGCGCCGCGGCGGGCGAGCTCGACCGCCATCGCACCCCCGAGATCGCCGGCGGCGCCGGTGATCGCGATGCCCAGGCCCTCTAGTTGCTGTGATTCGGAATCTGGCACGGAGTTGTGGTGTGGCGCTGCAGATCACAGCCCTGACGGCGCGCTCGCCGCCGGATCGCGTCCACGACGAACCCCCGCCGCCGCGGTCGACCTGACCCGCGGCGGCGAGAGCCCGGTCCCCCTAGATAGCCGGTCGGTGCGCAGCCTCCTCGGCTGTCTCGGGCCGCTCGACTGTGGATTCGCCGGCCTTGAACAGCCAGGCCTCCTTTCCAGTCCGGCTGGCCCAGAAGAGGATGATCAGGCCAGCCACGAACCAGAAGATCGCGATCCACGGCGCGTAGTCAAGCGGCGTCGGGAGCCCGAAGATGTGCAGCCCCTGGACCGTCTTCCAGCCGACCCAGACCAGCGCGGCGGACGTGAGGATCGGGATTACACCGTGCAGAGCCCAATTGAACTCGCCCCGTCGCTTGCGGTAGTAGTACCAAACCACGCCGAGGTTGCCCATCGAGTAGACGACGATCAGCCCCAGCGTCTGGACGATGCCGATCATTCCGAACTGATTCGTCGGACCGATCGTCGAGCCGAGCGCCATCGCGGTCACGACTGTCAGGACCGTCATGGCGATGATCGCATTCCACGGCGTCTTCCACCGCGGATGGGCATAGCCCAGCCAGCGTGGCAGAGCCCCAATCCGGCCCATCCCGAAGAACACGCGCGTCGACGCGTTCTGGATCGCGATCGACACGGCGAGCGCCGAGTTCACGGTCGCGATCAGCACTAGGATCCAGGCGCCGCTCCAGAGCCTGCGGGCCAGGTCGAAGATTTGGTCAGACTGCGTGAAGTTCCCGGCGGCGACACTGGTGGTCCCGTGACCGACGAGCACGCCCCAGTTGACGAACGCGTAGAAGATCGCGACGCCGATTGTCGAAACGACGATCACGATCGGGAGGTTGCGCTTCGGATTCTCGGTCTCCTCAGCGAGCGGCGCCACCGCCTCGAAGCCCGATAAGGCGAGAATCGTGAACACCACGCCGAGGTAGAGGCCCTTAGCACTCGGCAGGTTGTTCGGGTTAAACGACTGGAAGTTGAAGCCGCCATGGCCGGGCGAGATGAGCCCGAAGATCGCCAGCAACAGGAAGATCGAGACCTCAAACCCACCCAGGACGAGCATCGCCTTGGCCGACAGCGAAATGCCGAACAGCGTGAAGCCGGTCACGATCGCGAGGAACGCGAAGAACCAGAAGTACCACGAGATGTGGATCCCGTACTGCTGCTGGAGCGTCTGCTCGACCAGTAGGCCGGCGAACGCACACACTGACGAGACCGCGATCGGGTCATACAGGAAATACAGCCAGGTCGTGATCCAGCCGGTCCGCGGCCCGATCGTCGAGCTTACGTACAGGAAGTAACCTCCGGCCCCGGTGAACTGCTTTGCGAGCTGTGTCAACACGACAGCCACGCCGAGGCAGATGATGCCCCCGATGATGTACGCGATCGGCGCCGCGACGGCCGCGAAGCTGACGATGAACGTCAACCCGAGCAGCACGTTGAGGCCCGGCGCGATGTGTGTGACCGCCTGGACCATGCCGCCCCAGAAGCCGAGCGCGCCGGCCTTCAGCTCGGTGTCCGCTGCGACGTAGTTGACGCCAGCGGCCGGTCCGTCAGGCGCGGTTATGACATCAGCCATTGCCCGTCTCTCCTTCCCCTAGCTTGTGTTGGTAAAGAGCGCTTGGAACTCCGCGTCGTTGTCACCCGGCACCCAGACGTGCGCCACGGTCGCCAGATGCGCGCGCATCGCGCCCCGCGCCCGCTCCGGCTCGTGTGCAACGACAGCTTCGAGAATCTCTCCGTGCTCGCGCGTCGCCTCCGGCAGTCGCCGCAGCAGCCGGTTGGTGACCCGCCGGCTCAGCCGCTGCAGCTCGCCGAGCGAGTCGAGGACGAACGCCAGGATGACGCTGCCGGTCGCCGCCGCCAGCTCGCGGTGGAACGCGAGGTCGGCCTCGAGGTAGGCGTCGGGATCGCGCTCGAGGCTCGCCATCGCCGCGAGTGATTCGCGCGCGCCGGCGATCTGCTGCTCGCCGGCCTCCAGGGCGGCGCGGGCCGCGACCTCGGGCTCGATCAGCGTCCGCACGTAGTGGACGTCGGCGAGGTAGCGGCGCGCGACCTCGGGATCGTCGATCAACTCGATCATCAGTGGGTCGAGCTGGTTCCACTCGGTCGCAGGGCGGACCTGCATCCGCCGGCCCTGGCGCACCTCGACGAAGCCGCGCTCGGCAAGCGACCGGATCACTTCGCGTGCGGTCGTCTTCGAGACCCCGAACTCCTCGCAGATCTCGAGCTCGGTCGGGGGATCCATCCCGTCGCCCATCTCGCCGTTGGTGATCCGGCGGGCGAGGGCCCGCGTCACCTGATCGCTCAACTTGATCGAGCGAACTTGGGCAGTTTGCTGCGCCCTCATGGCCCAAGTTGTATGGTTACCATGTGACTCGCGCGGACCATAACTCCGCGGGCCCGGGGATGTCAAGGGGGCGCACCAGCCGGTGACCAGATCGATCGAGCTGATCGATGTCGAACGGCCACCGATGGAGCTCGGAAGCGAGCCGCCGTCGATCACGGGGGCCGAGTTCGAGGCCAGGCTCGGCGCGCTCCGCGCGGCCGTCGACGCGGACTGGATCGTCGTCTACGGCGACCGCGAGCACGCGGCGAACCTGATCTTCCTGTGCAACCTCGACCCACGCTTCGAGGAGGCGCTGCTGGTGATCGGGTCCGGCAGGCCGACGCTGATCCTCGGCAAGGAGGACGTCGGCTACGTGCCGATCGTGCCGATCGAGGTCGATGTCATCTGCTGTCCGACGTTCAGTCTGATGGGGATCGACCGCGCTGGAGGGCCGACTCTGGAAACGGCGCTGCGCGAGATCGGGCTCAGTGACGGCGATCGGATCGGCGTCGCCGGCTGGAAGGCGCTGGGCGCCGACGAGTTCAGCGGCCGCCGGCCGGCGATCTTCGCGCCCGCATTCTTCGTCGACACGCTGCGCGACCTGGCGGGCGAGTCGGGCAGCGTCGTCGACATCACGCCGGCGCTGACGAGCCCGCGCTCTGGCCTGCGCGTGTTCGCGAGCGCCGACCAGCTTGCGATCTTCGAATCGGGCGCGTCCCGGTGCTCGGCCTGGGTTGACGCGATCACGCGCGCGGCCCGGCCGGGGGCCACCGAGCACGACGCGTTCAGCGCCTCCGGCTGGGCGGGCGAGCCGCTCAGCCTGCACCCGGTGTTCGCTGCGGGCGCAGACGTGGCCGTCGGCCTGCGGAGTCCCGCCTCGCGAACGCTCGAGCTGGGCGATGCGGCAGTCACGTGCATCGGGCTATGGGGCGGCAACTGCGCCCGCGGCGGACTGATCGCCGCGTCGCCCGACGATCTGACCGCGGCCAGCGATGGCTACCTCGAACAGCTCGTGGTGCCCTACTGGCGGGCGATCGCCACCTGGTATGAGACGCTCGCCGTCGGGGTCGCCGGCGGCGAGGTGTTCGCGACGATCACTGAGCTGCTGGCGGGCGAGCGGTTCGCGCCGTCGCTGAACCCCGGCCACCTGATCCACTACGAGGAGTGGATGGACTCGCCGATCCGGGCCGGCTCAGACGACCCGATCGCGAGCGGCATGGTGCTCCAGAGCGACATCATTCCGACCGGGATCAGGCCCGGCTGGACGGTCAACTGCGAGGACACGATCGCGATCGCCGACGAGCGACTGCGCGATGAGCTCGGGCGGCGCCATCCCGAACTGTGGGCGCGGATCCGGGCGCGGCAGGAGCACGTGCGCGGCACGCTCGGTGTGCAGCTCCGGGACGAGGTCCTGCCGCTGTCGTGCACGGCCGCGTATTTCAGGCCGTTCTGGCTCGCCGGCGCCAGCGCACTCGCGTTTGCTTAGGCGCGGTGCTGGCTCGCCGGCGCCACGGCGCTCGCGTTGGCCGGGTTCAGTCGGCCAGCCGCACCGGATTGCGCAGCTCGCCGATGCCTTCGATCCTGATCGTCACCACTTGGCCGGCCGCGAGCGTGACGTGATCGGGGGGCACGATTCCGGTTCCGGTAAGCAGCACACTGCCGGCGGGCACGGGGTTGTGGCGGCGCAGGTTCCAGATCAGCTCCTCGATCGGGCGGCGCATGCTGTCGGTCGACGCCCGGCCGCTGAACACAGTCTCGCCGGTCTCGGCCGTGATCCGCAGCTCGATCTCGAACGGCACCGCCCAGTCGACCGGCACCAGCAGCGACGGCCCGAGCGCGCAGGCGCCGCCGTAGATCTTGGCCTGCGGCAGATAGAGCGGGTTGGCGCCCTCGATGTCGCGGGCCGAGACGTCGTTGGCGATCGTCGCCGCCAGCATGTCGCCGCCGCCGCCGATTACGACCGCCAGCTCGGGCTCGGGGACAGTCCAGCTCGAGTCTGAGCGGACCGCGATCGGCTCGCCCGGGCCGACCGTCCGCCGCCCGGCGGCATCCTTGACGAACAGCTCGGGCCGCTGCGCCTCGTAGACCAGGTCGTAGACGTCGGCGACCTCGCTCTCGCGCAACCGCGCGTCGCGGCTGCGCTTGTAGGTGACCCCGGCGGCCCAGGTCTCGGGCGCGACCAGCGGAACGAGCAGCGTCCACGGATCCGGCGGGGCACAGGTCTCCGGGTCGGCGATCGTCACGTGCACGACCTCGGCGACCGGCGGGTCTGACTCCAGCACCGCGAGCATGTCGTCGGTGGCGAGGATGCTCAGCTCGTCGCCGGCGAGCAGCCCGACGTGCGTGCGCCCGTCGGCTGAGCGAACGCGTAGAAGTCGTAGCCCGACGAGCTCGTTGGAGACCATCAGTAGGTTGCGCGCCCCCCGGACAGATCGAACACGGCGGCGGTCGAGAAGCTGCACGCCTCGCTGGTCAGAAACGCGATCAGCGCCGCGACCTCCTCCGGCTGGCCGATGCGCTTCATCGGGATCCGCCCGATCATGTAGTCGACGTGCTCCTGGGTCATGTCACCCAGCATCGGCGTCTGGATGACCGCCGGCGTGATGCAGTTGACCAGCACCCCGGTCTCCGCGAGGTCCTTGCCGATCGCCTTCGTCATCGCGATCACCGCGGCCTTCGAGGCCGAGTAGGCGGCGGCCATCGGGTTGCCCTCCTTGCCCGCGATCGAGGCGACGTTGACGATCCTGCCGTAGCCGCGCGGCACCATTACTCGCGCGGCGGCGCGATTGGTGAAGAACACGCCGTCGCAGTTGATCGCGAACACCCGCCGCCACTCCTCGTCGCCGACGTCGACCGTCGCCAGCGAGTCGCCGCTGATGCCGGCGGCGCAGACCGCGATGTCGAGCGGCCCGAGCTCGGCCTCGACGCGGTCGACGGCCGCGTCGACGACCTCTGAGTGGGTCACGTCGCCCTCGATCGCGAGCACGCCGACGAGCTCGGGGACGCGGGCGTCGAGCGTCGCCACGCGCGCGCCGCCGGCGAGCAGCGTCCGCGCGACCGCGATGCCGATGCCGCCGGCGCCGCCCGTGACCAGCGCCGTGCGTCCGCCGAAGTCGTAGGTCGCGCTCATCAAATGTGGGTCAGGGTCTCGGAGATCACCGGTGCCCGCCCGCGGAGGAAATCGAGGTCGCAGCCCTCGTTTGCCTGCAGCACATGGTCCTCGTAGAGCTGCCGGTAGCCGCGCTGATCCTTGCGTGCCGGGGGCGCCCAGGACGCGCGTCTGAGTTCGAGCTCGGCATCGTCGATCAGCAGGTCGAGCGTCCTCGACTCGACGTCAAGCCGGATCCGGTCGCCGGTCTGGACGAGCGCAAGCGGGCCACCGACGGCCGACTCCGGCGCCACGTGCAGCACGACGGCGCCATAGGAGGTGCCGCTCATCCGTGCGTCTGAGATCCGCAGCAGGTCCGTGACACCGTCGCGCAGGAGCTTGGCCGGGATCGGCATGTGCCCCCACTCGGGCATCCCCGGCGCGCCGACGGGCCCGGCGTTGCGAAGCACCATGACGGTGTCGGCGTCGATGTCGAGCTCCGGATCGTCGACGCGCGCAGCGAGGTCGTGGATGTCGTCGAACACGATCGCGCGACCCTCGTGGTCCAGTAGCCGCCGGTCGGCGGCCGAGATCTTCATCACCGCCCCGTCCGGGCACAGGTTGCCGCGCAGCACCACCAGTGAGCCGCCCTCGTCGAGCGGCTCCGCGCGTGGGCGGATCACGGTCTGGTCGATGATCTCCGTCGCCGTTGCGTCGAGGTTCTGGCCCAGCGTCTCGCCGGTGACCGTCAGCGCGTTGAGGTGCAGCAGATCGCGGATCTGGTCGAGCACGGCCGGCAGCCCGCCCGCGTAGTAGAAGTCCTCCATCAGGCGCTCGCCGGCCGGCTTGAGGTTCACGAGCCACGGCGTCGTGTCGCACAGCTCGTCGAACAGATCCAGCGGCAGCTCGACGCCGACGCGCCCGGCATAGGCGATCAGGTGGATGATCGCGTTGGTCGAGCCCGAGATCGCGTGCAGCGCGCGGATCGCGTTCTCGAACGCGGCCCGCGTGAGGATGTCGGCAGGCCGGATGTTGCGCTCCACGAGCTCGACGATCTGCCGCCCCGCCGCTTCGGCAATGTGTGCACGGCGCGAGTCGACCGCCGGAATCGCCGCGGCGCCGGGGAGCGTCAGCCCCAGTGCCTCAGTCATGCAGGCCATCGTCGATGCCGTCCCCATCGTCATGCAGTGGCCGTTCGAGCGCGACATCGCGTTCTCGATCTCCGTGAAGTCAGCCTCGCTGATCCGGCCGCTGCGCAGCTCCTCGTGGTAGTGCCAGCAGTCCGAGCAGGAGCCGATCTCGTTGCCGCGCCAGTGACCATTGAGCATCGGCCCGCCGGTCACGACGATCGCCGGGATATTCGCCGAGCATGCGCCCATGATCGACGCCGGGTTGGTCTTGTCACAGCCGGTCAGCAGCACGACGCCGTCGAGCGGGTACGAACGCAGCGATTCCTCGACATCCATCGCCATCAGGTTCCGGTACAGCATCGTCGTCGGCTTCATCAGCGACTCGCCGAGCGACATGACCGGAAACTCGCGGGGGAAGCCTCCTGCCTGCAGCACGCCGCGCTTGACCGCCTCGGCCAGGCCACGCAGGTGGATGTTGCAGTTGACGAGCTCTGACCAGGAGTTGCAGATCCCGATCAGCGGTCGGCCTCGGAAGCTGTCGTCGTCGACGCCGGTCGACTTCAGCCACGAGCGGTGCAGGAAGCCGTCCAGGTCGCGGCGCTCGAGCCAGTTGGCGCTCCGCCGCCCACTGCCGCGCTCGTAGCCACCGCTTCGCATCGTCGCCATGTGTTGCCTTTCGTTGACGGCCGTCGTGTTCAGTGTTCGAGGACGATCTTCGCCACGATCCCGTGCCTGTCGTCCATCAGGCGCACGGCCTGGTCGAACTCCGCCGCCGGGAAGCGATGCGTCACGATGCGGTCCAGATCGACGACCCGATCGGCGACCAGGCCGACGACCTGCGACCAAACCGCGGCCGGGTAGGCGAGGCTCCCGATCAGCGCCATGTCCTTGCCGGTCAGAAGGTCCGACGCCAGCGTCAGCGACTGGCCCTCGCCGGCGATCCCGAGCAGGACCGCGCGACCGCCGGGCCGGCACAGCTGCGCGGCGAGGGCGATCGCCGATGGGGCGCCCGAGGTGTCGACGACCAGGTCGAGCTCGTCTTGCTCGGCGGCGCCGCCGGCGGTCAGCACGACGTCGGTGGCGCCGAGCTGGGTCGCCAGCTCGAGCTCCTCCTCGCGTATCCCGTAGGCGACGATCCTCGACGGCGAGTGCAGGCGCAGCAGCGTGATCGCCAGCGACCCGAGCGTGCCGACGCCGATCACGCCGACGGATTCGCCGAGCCGCGGACGCGCCTTCTCGAGCCCGTGCAGGACGACCGATGCCGGCTCAATCAGCACGCCGGCGTCGAACGACACGTGATCGGGCAGACGGTGCACAACCCGTGCGGGCACCGCGACCAGCTCGGCGTACCCGCCCGGACGGGTGAAGCCCAGCGCCTCGATCCGCTCGCACCAGTGGGTGTCGCCGCTGCGGCATCGCCGGCAGCTGTTGCAGCCGATCAACCCCTCACATACGACCCGGTCGCCGGCCTGCACCGATTCGACCTCGGAGCCGACCTCGACGACCGTGCCCGCCCACTCGTGCCCGGGAATCAGCGGATAGTGAACCCAACGCGGGTCCGTGAAGACGCCGGTCATCATCTCGATGTCGGTCCGGCAGAGACCTGCCTCGCGGCTCGAGACGAGCACCTCCTCGGCGCCGACGGCGGGCGCCTCAACCTCCCTGTAAGAGACCTGATGTGGCCGCTCGACGACGACCGCCTTCATCGCGCAACTATTCTAAGAGCGGTGGCCGCATTGGGGGACCTGGCGCAGCGCTTCGCGAGCGTCTACACGGGCGCCCTGACCGACGTGCTCGATCGCCACGGCCTGATGCAGCAGACGCTGTCGGCTGAGATCGTCGCGCTCCGTCCCGGGATGCGGCTCGCTGGTCCCGTCTATCCGGTGCTCGGTCGTCCCCGTCCCGGACACGACTACGACAGGTCGATCCGCCGGATCCTCGAGATGCTCGGTTCCGTGCCGTCGGGCAGCGTCGCCGTTTACGAGACTAACGAGCACAGCGCGGCGCATTTCGGCGAGCTGTCGGCAACGTCGCTGGCCTCACGCGGGGCCACGGGCGCGGTGCTCGACGGCGGCGCCCGTGACGCCGAGTACATCCTGCGCGAGGACTTCCCGGTCTTCTCGCGCTACGTGACGCCGCAGGATTGCGTTCCGAGGTGGGAGGTGATCGCGCACGGTGACGTGACGATCGTCGTCGGTGGGGTGCGCGTCTCGCCGGGCGACTGGATCGTCGGCGATCGCGACGGGCTGGTCATCGTTCCCGGCGATTGCGTCGAGGAAATCCTCGGCGAGGCCGAGCAGAAGGTCGCGACCGAAGACGAGATCCGCGCCGCCGTCCGCGACGGCACGCTGCCGCTCGCGGCCTACGAGCGCTACGGGACCTTCTAGAGCCGCGCCTGCACCCACTCGCGGCCGGCGCGGATCGCCTCGTCGGTCGCGGGCAGGAACTCCATCGCCAGCGCGCCGTCGTAGCCGCGCTCGGCGAGCACCTGGAACACGGCGCCGAAGTCCAGCTGTCCGGATCCCGGCTCGCGGCGCTGGTTGTCGGCGAGATGGACGTGCACCACGTGCTCTAGATGGGCGCGCAGCGCGGCGGCGATCGAGTCTTCCTCGATGTTCATGTGAAACACGTCGGCCATCAGCTGCACGTTGGGCAGATCGATCATCCGGCGCAGCTCGTCGGCGTCAGCGAGCGTGCGCAGCAGATGGGTCTCGTAGCGGTTGAGCGCTTCGAGTGCAACCACGGTGCCGTGATCTCGTGCGGCGCCGCCGATCGTCCGGGCGGCCCGTTCGAGCTCGGCCCGGCGCCCGGTCTCGTCGGGCTGCGTGCGAAACGTCGGCACGAGCACGAGCACCCCCGCGGCGAGCGCCTCGGCCTGCTCGAGGCACAGGCGTAGGTAGTCGCCCGCCCTGCGCCGGACGGTCTCGCTCTCATGCGCGCAGTCGCGGTCGGGATAGCCCAGTCCGATCCAGCACATCGACGTGACAGTCATGCCGTGCGCGTCGAGGCGCTCGCGGGCGGCCTCGACGTCGAGCTCAGGGACCGCGGCGAGTTCGATCGCCGGGTAGCCGGCGCGGGCCACGCGCCCGATCGCCTCGGCCGTACTGGCCGCCTCGAGCGTCCACTCGCTGACGCTGAGTGTGTTCAAGCGCCCAATATATGTGCTCGCCGCGCGTCAGGCTGTGGCTGACGCGGCGCGCGGCAGGCGTTAGATTCGCCGTCATGACCCACCCGCTGCAGGCCGCTGTGATCGGCGTCGGTTTGGCCGGCGGTCCGCACATCGAGGCGATCGGTCGGACCGGGATGGCGCGGGTGGCAGGCGTCGCGGCCTCATCAAGCGAGTCCGCGCAGCGGGCCGCTGACCGCTACGCCGTCGGACGGGCGACCGGCGACTGGCGCGCGCTGGTCGAGGACTCGGCGATCGATGTCGTGCACAACTGCACGCCCAACCAGCTGCACCACGAGGTCGGCGCCGCAGCGCTCGCGGCCGGCAAGCACCTGATCGCCGAGAAGCCGCTCGCGTCGACGCTCGAAGATGCGATCGCGCTCGTCGATGCTGCCGCCGGAAGCGGGGTCGTGGCCGCGCTGTGCCACAACTACCGCCACTTCGCGATGGTCGCCGAGGCGCGGGAGCTGATCCGGTCGGGCGCGATCGGCGAGGTGTTCCTGGTCCACGGCGTCTTTCTGCAGGACTGGCTGTCGCCGGCCGGGGTGCACAACTGGCGCCTTGACCCCGATGTGAGCGGGCCTTCGACGACGTTCGCGGACATCGGCACGCACTGGTGCGACCTGGCCATGCACCTCACAGCCTGCCCGATCGAGTCAGTGTGCGCGGTCACCGGGAGCCGCCACGGGCGGCCGATCGACGACCACGGCGGCGCGCTGCTGCGCTTCGCAGGCGGCGTGCTCGGGACGCTCGTCTCGTCTCAGGTCTCGCCTGGTGCCAAGAACAGCCTCCGGATCCGGCTCGACGGCTCGGAGGGATCGCTGTACTGGGATCAGGAGAAGCCCGAGCAGCTGTGGCTTGGCCGCCAGGGCGCGCCGACTGAGCTGCGCCACAAGTCGGCCGCCGAGCTCCACGGGCCGGCTCAGCACCGGGCGCACCTGCCGGCTGGCGAGCTCGAGGGCTGGAACACGACGTTCGTGAACCTGTTCGAGTGCGTGTACCGGACGATCATCGGCGCGCCGCTCCCGGGCGATGACTGGGTGGCGACGCTCGCCGACGGCCTGTTCCTAATGCGCGTGATCGACGCTGTCACCCGCAGCAGCGCCGAGCGGGCCTGGGTCGACCTCTGAGCTTGTGGCGCGTTGGGCCCGTCAGGCTGCTGTCAATCCGCCGTCGATCACGAGCGAGCTGCCGGTGAAGAAGCGGCCCGCGTCCGAGACCAGGTAGCGCACGGCTTGCGCCACCTCATCCGGCGTCCCGAGGCGGCCCATCGGCTGGCGCGCCTTGAGCTCGTCGAGTGACTCCCCGACGTCTTCAACAAGCCGGCGCACCCACGGCGTCTCGATCGTCCCGGGGCAGATGCAGTTGACCCGCACGCCGTCCTTGACGTGGTCAATCGCGATCGCGCGCGTGAACGCGATCACGGCGCCCTTGGAGGCGCAATAGGCCGCACGGTTTCGCAGGCCGACAAGCCCGGCGACAGAGGCGATGTTGACGATCACGCCGTCGCCCTGCTCGACCATGTGCGCGAGCGCGTGCTTGCAGCACAGGAACGTGCCCCGCGCGTTGACCGCGAATACGTTGTCCCACACCGCTAGCGGCGTGTCGGGCGCCGAGGTCGTCGATCCGACCCCGGCGACATTGACGAGAATGTCGAGCCGGCCATGCAGCGCGTGCGCGTCGGCGATCATCGCGCTCACTGAGTGCTCGTCGCGCACGTCGACGCCCGTCGCGTGGATCCGCTCGGCGGGGCTCGCGGTCGCCTGCGCGGCGCCGACGTCGACGTCGGCCGCCACGACGGTCGCGCCGGCCTGGTCGAGCAGCCGGGCGGTCGCCGCCCCGATGCCGGATCCGGCGCCGGTGACGACCGCTACGCGCCCGTCGAGTCCCCAGGGGGGTTCGTGTTCGGGGTCAGCGGTTGGCATCGGGCCATCATCATCTCAGCGTCGGCGCAGGGCAAGCTGCGGGCGCGTGATCGTCCGGGTCCGCAGACGGCGTCTCGCAGCGTCGCGCACGCTCGCGGATCGTGCGGAGGCGCCATCTGTTTCCGCGCGCGCCCGTGTCCAACCGGCTGGCAGATCTCTGATCATAAGTGAGTAACTGTTCATAGCTTTTGGCAGAAATGGACACCTTGACTTTAGGTCAAGCGGTACAGGAGACTGCGTAAGAAGCTACGGGGCCGGGGTGTCAGGGGCGCTTTGTGATCCTGGTTGCCTGATCGTCGAGGGGTACTGTCAGCTTGAAATCTCCAGACTCATGAGTCACGGTTTGGTGCGCCAGTCGAGGTGACTGAATGGGGCTCGCGGGTATAGCACTTGTCGCAGCGGCCGCCGTACTCGCGCT
>CAVWOQ010000040.1:0-24807 GCA_963756655.1 uncultured Solirubrobacterales bacterium | reverse complement strand
ATTATGATTCCGCTGCTCTAACCGACTGAGCTACTCCGGCGGGGATGCCTTCCGCCCGCGAAACGCCACTGTGCAGGGAGTTTCCACGATGCGTCGAGCAGGGTCCCGAGCCTACCAGCGAGGTCGTACGCGGGCCTTCGGAGCCGAGGCTCCGCAGCCTAGCGACGTCCCCGGTCCGGTTCGAGACACCGAGCTTCCCGAACGCGTGCTCGAGGTGCTTTGCGACCGTGCGCTCGTTGACCGCCGCCGATGTCCGGATCGGCTGGCGCCAGCCGAACGAGCGCGCCGCCATATGATCAGCCGTTGATGTCTGAGCTCGATGCAGCGGTCACGACGATCGTCCAACGGTCGCTGGCGGTAAAGCCCGGCGAAGACGTACTGGTCGTCGCCGATGCCACCACGCGTGCCATCGGCGAGGCACTCCGGGACGGCGCCGCCGCCGCCGGCGCCGACGCGGTCCTGACGATCATGGACGAGCGCGCGACCGATGGCACTGATCCGGCGCGGCCGGTGGCCGCGGCGATGAGCGCCTGCGACGTGTTCATCGCACCGACCATGCGCTCACTCAGCCACACGCCCGCCCGCAAGCGGGCGAGCGACGCGGGCGTGCGCGGCGCGACGATGCCCGGCGTCACCCAGGACATGCTCGCGCGCGTGATGGCGGTCGACTTCGACCGCATGGCGAGCCGCTCGCGCGCAGTCGCGCAACTGCTCGACACCGCCACCTCCGCACACCTCACCTGCCGGCGCGGAACCGACTTCACCGTCGATCTGACCGGCCGCGCGGGGATGCCCGACGACGGTGACCTGACCAGGCCCGGGGCGTTCGGCAACCTGCCGGCCGGCGAGGGGTTCATCGCGCCGCTGAGCGGCGCGGGGACGATCGTCGCCGTGAGCCTTGCTCCGCTCGGGATCAGCGACGAGCCTGCGACGCTGACCGTCGAGGATGGACGCATCGTCGCGGCGGAGCATGGGCTCGGCCCGCAGTACCTCGAGCTGCTGCGCAAGCACGGCGAGCTCGGCTGCAACCTCGCCGAGCTCGGAATCGGGACCAACGACCGGGCGCGGCTGACGGGCAATGTGCTCGAGGACGAGAAGATCCTCGGCACCGCTCACGTCGCGTTCGGGGCGAGCGCCGGGATCGGAGGCACCGTGTCGGTGCCGATCCACCTCGACGTCGTCGTGCTCGACGCCTCGCTGACGATCGGCGGCACGCAGGTGCTGGACGCCGGCCGCTACGTGCTCGATTAGGCACGCACCCCCGTGACCACGCTGCTCGCGTACCCCAACGTGTCGGAGGGACGCGACCGTCGGGCGATCGATCAGATCGCGGCCGCGTTCGGCGACCACCTGCTCGACGTCCACTCCGATCCAGACCACAATCGCAGCGCATACACGCTCGCCGGCGAGCCCGGTGAGCTCGCACAGGCGGTCGCCGCCGGCGCTGCAAGAGCGATGACCCTGCTGAGCATCGACAGCCACGACGGCGTCCATCCCCGGGTCGGGATCGTCGACGTCGCCGCGATCGTCTATCTGTCCGACGACGATCGCGGCGCGGCATGCGCCGAAGCGCTGGTGCTCGCCGACCTGCTCGCAGACACGCTCGAGCTGCCGGTGTTCCTGTACGGGATCCTCGGCGCCGACCGCACCCGCGCGCAACTGCGCAGAGGGGGTCCGGCGGAGCTCGAGCGCCGGATCGAGGCGGGCGAGCTCGAGCCCGACTTCGGGCCGCCGCGGATGCACCCCAACGCCGGCGCGACGCTGGTCGCCGCGCGGCCGCCGCTGGTCGCGTTCAACGTCGAGCTCCAACCACCCGCGACCGCTGCCGACGCGCGCGCTATCGCCGCGCGGATCCGCGAAGGGGGAGAGGAGGGCCTGAGGGGCGTGCGGGCGCTCGGGCTGTGGCTCGAAACTCAGCAGATCGCCCAGGTGTCGACCAACGTCGAGGACCACCGGGCGACGCCGCTGGGCACGGTCGTCGCGGCGATTGCGCGACACGCGCGTCCGGCGGCCGCCGAGCTCGTCGGACTGGCGCCGCAGGCGGCGTTCGACGGCTTTCCCGCCGACCTGACGCTCCGGGGCTACCGGACGATCGAAGATGCGCTAGCTCGCCGCGCCAACACCGCGTAAGCTGCGTCTGGCAATGGCACAGACGAAGCGCAAGCGCCGAACCAAGCACCGCGGCAACGCTGCCGGGACGGTCGAGGCGCGCGGCCGGACCGGCCGGCCGCCGACACCCGAGGAGCGCAAGAAGCAGCAGCGCGCCGACGCCCGCTCCAAGCGCCTGGACAAGCCGCCGACCTGGCGAAGCGCGATCAACCGTGCCGGGCTCGCGTCGGCGTTCATGTTCCTGTTCCTGCTGTTGACCGACCACGGCAACGTCGTCCCAGCGCTGATCTTCGGCGTGTTCGCGTTCGCGCTGTACGTGCCGTCGGGGTACTACCTCGAGTCGTACCTATTCAACCGGCGGATGCGCAAGAGGTCGGAGTCGAAATGATCGACGTCCGCATGTTCACCGTCGGTCCCGTGCAGGAGAACACCTACATCGTTCGAGCCAAGGGCTCTGACCGCGCCGTGATCTTCGATCCTGGCGACGAGGCCGAGCGGCTGCTCGAGGCGCTCGACGCGCTCGGGATCCAGCAGCTCGAGGCGATCCTGCTGACCCACACGCACTTCGATCACGTCGGCGCGGTCGCCCCGGTCGCGCGCGCGACCGGGGCGCCGGTCTACTGCCCGGAGCTCGAGACCCAGGTGTTGGCGAACGTCATGGAGTACGTCCCCTGGCCGGGGATCGGGCCCTACGAGAGCTATGACGCCGACCACACGGTCAAGGGCGGCGAGCAGCTGTCGCTCGCGGGACTCGAGTTCGAGGTTAGCTTCACCCCCGGGCACAGCCCCGGACACGTCAGCTACGCGCTTCCGGGAGAGGGGGCGCTGTTCTCCGGCGACGTTTTGTTCCAGGGCTCCGTCGGGCGGGTCGACCTGCCGGGCGGCGACTGGCCGACGCTGCTGGCGTCGATTGACGGTCTGATCAGCGCCTACCCTCGCGAGACGACCGTCTATCCGGGCCACATGGGAATCACGACGCTCGGACAAGAGCGCGACAGTAATCCGTTCCTGCGCGAGCTCGCGCACCACAACTAGACGCCATAGGTCACCGCCGTGAGCGTGATCCAGGCCCCCAGAGGCACGTTCGATGTGCTCCCCGCCGATGCGGCGCGCCGCGCCGTTCTCGAGGAGCACGCCGAGCGGATCCTCGGCGACGCCGGCTACGGCAGGATCGAGACGCCGACGTTCGAATCGACCGTGCTGTTCTCACGCGGGGTCGGCGAGGCGACCGACATCGTCCAGAAGGAGATGTACACGTTCGACGACGGCGGCGGACGTTCGATGACACTCCGCCCCGAGGGGACTGCGCCGGTCTGCCGCGCCTACCTCGAGCACGGCATGCACAAGCTGCCGCAGCCGGTCAAGCTCTGGTACCTCTCGAGCTTCTTCCGCGCCGAGGCGCCCCAGCGCGGGCGCTACCGGCAGTTCTGGCAGGTGGGCGCCGAGGCGATCGGCTCGGCCGGACCCGAGACGGACGCCGAGCTGATCCTGCTGCTGGCCGACCTGCTGCGAGAGATGGGGATCGCGCACACGAGGTTGCGGCTGTCGAGCCTCGGCACGCCGCAGACCCGCGCCGAGTACCGCGAGGAGCTGGCCGCGTATCTGCGTGCGCACGAGGACGAGCTCGCGCCCGAGGTCGTCGCACGCATCGACCTGAACCCGATGCGTGCGTTCGACGCCAGCGACCGGACGACCAAGCGGACGATGGCGAACGCGCCGACGCTGCTGGATCGGCTCGCCGACGACGACGCCGTCCACTTTGAGCACGTGCGCGAGCTGCTCGACGACGCCGAGCAGCCGTACGAGCTCGACCCGAAGCTGGTGCGCGGGCTCGACTACTACACGCGGACCGTGTTCGAGTTCACCTCCGACGCGCTCGGCGCGCAGTCGGGGGTCGGCGGTGGCGGGCGTTACGACGGGCTGATCGAGATGCTCGGTGGCCAGCCGACGCCCGCATCGGGCTGGGCGGCCGGGGTCGAGCGAATCCTGCTGGCGGCCCCCGAGCCCCCGCTGGCGCCGCCGCACGTCGACCTGTTCGTCGCGCTCGCGACCGGCGACGCCGCGCGTCAGGCATTCGCCCTCGTGCGCGAGGCGAGGCGGGTCGGGCTCAGCGCGCAGCTCGAGCTGACCGACAGGTCGCTCCGGGGGCAGCTCAGGCACGCAGACCGGATCGGCGCTCGCTACGTTGCGATCATCGGTGCCGAGCCACAAATCAGCCTCAAGGAGATGGAGTCAGGCGAGCAATCAGAGCTCGAGCCCCGGTCGGTGATCCCGACGATCCTGCGCGGTAACCGCCTCGTATGAGCACCAGCACCGGCAGCACCAGCGCGATGAAGCGCAGCCCGACGCCCAACCGGTACCGCGACAGCTGGGCCGGCGAGCTCGACGCCGGGCGTGCCGGGACGCAGGCGCGCGTCGCCGGCTGGGTGAATCGCCGCCGGGATCACGGCGGCCTGATCTTCATCGACCTGCGGGAGCGCTCCGGGATCGTGCAGCTCGTGTTCCATCCCGAGACCGCATCAGACGCCCACGCCAAGGCGCATTCACTGCGCGCCGAGGACGTGATCACCGCCGCCGGCACGGTCAACCGTCGCGCCTCCGAGAACGTCAATCCGAACCTCGCGACCGGCGAGATCGAGCTCGCGGTCGACGCGCTCGAGCTTCTGGCCGACGCGCAGACGCCGCCGTTCCCGGTCGACGAGGACACCAACGTCGACGAGAACCTGCGCCTCCGGCACCGGTCGCTCGACCTGCGGCGGGCGCCGCTGCAGAAGGCGATCGCGGTCCGGCACCGCGCCGTCCAGACGATCCGTGAGGTGCTCGACGAGCGCGACTTCCTCGAGATCGAGACGCCGTTCCTGACCCGGTCGACCCCCGAGGGCGCGCGCGACTTCCTGGTTCCGGCCCGCGTCGCTCCCGGATCGTTCTACGCGCTGCCGCAGTCTCCACAGCTGTTCAAGCAGCTGCTGATGATTGGCGGCTTCGAGCGCTACTACCAGATCGTCCGCTGCTTTCGCGACGAGGACTCGCGCGCCGACCGGATGACCGAGTTCACGCAGCTCGACATGGAGCTCGCGTTCGTCGCCGAGGACGACGTCTACGAGGTCACCGAGGCGGTGATGGCGACCGTCTTCGAGCGGGCGGGGTTCGAGGTCGCTTCGCCCCCGTGGCCGCGGATGACCCACGCCGAAGCGATGGCGCGGTTCGGATCCGACCGTCCCGACACGCGCTTCGGGCTCGAGCTCGAGGATCTCGGGTCGGAGCTGGAGTGGACCGAGTTCAAGGTGTTCGCAGGCGCGCTGCGCGGCGACGGCGTCGTCAAGGGGATCAACGCCGGCGCGCGCGAGCTGCCGCGCTCGGAGCTCGACGCGCTCACCGAGCTCGCCAAGCAGCATGGCGCCAAGGGCCTCGTGTGGGCGTTCGTGCAGCACGAGGAGCCAGGCTGGCGCTCGCCGATCGCCAAGTTCCTGTCGCCGGCCGAGATCGCCGGGGTGACGCGCAAGCTGAGCGCCGGCCCTGGCGACCTGCTGCTGATCGTCGCCGACCAACCGTCGAGCGCTGCCCAGGTCCTCGGTGCGCTGCGGCTCGAGCTCGCGCGGCGCTTCGAGCTCGTCCCCGCAGGATCACACGAGGTCCTCTGGGTGGTCCAGTTCCCGATGTTCGCCTGGCGGCCCGAGGAGCAGCGCTGGGACGCCGAGCACCATCCGTTCACCGCCCCGGCGACCGCCGCCGGCGTTCCCGCGACGGCGGCCGATCTCGACGACCCGAGCACGCTGCTGTCGCGCTCGTACGACCTCGTGCTCGACGGCATCGAGCTCGGCGGCGGCTCGATCCGTAACCATCGCACCGACGTCCAAGAGCGGATCTTCGAGTTGCTCGGGATCGACGAGCAGGAGGCCCGGGCACGGTTCGGCTTCCTTCTCGATGCGCTCCGCTATGGCGCGCCGCCGCACGGAGGGATTGCGTTCGGGCTTGACCGGCTTGTGGCGCTGCTCGCCGGCCGCGACAATATCCGTGAGACGATCGCGTTCCCGAAGGCGACCAGCGGCGCCGATCCGCTGACCGGTGCCCCGGCGCCCGTCGACGCAGTCCAGCTACGCGAGCTCGGGCTGCGGCTAGCGTGAGAGCGACATGGATGCGCTCGCCTTTGAGCACCACCTGACCTCGCCCCAGGGATTGGGGCGCATACCCCGCGACGGCTTCACGGTGACCGCCGGCGGTGGCTCGTGCTGCGACCAGATCAGCTTCTCGCTCAGCGTCGACTCGGACCACGTCGTCGACGCGGGCTTCGTCGCCCGTGGGTGTGGTGCCGCGACCGCCGCCGCCAGCGCGGCCGTGACGCTCGTGCGTGGCGCGCTCGTGCTCGACGCGGCTCGGATCGGCCCCAACGAGATCGCCGCCGAGCTCGGCGGTCTGAGCACGGCCAAGCTGCACGCAGCCGAGCTCGCGTCCGATGTGCTCGCGCGGACGCTCGGGACCGCGGTCCGCGCGCGCGGGGGACTCGCCGCGCCGCCCGGCGGGCGGACGCTGGTCGCGATGAGCGGCGGCGTCGATAGCGCCGTCGCGGCCCACCTGGTCGCCGCCGACGGCGAAGCGGTCGCGGTCACGCTCGAGCTGTGGAGCGATTCAGAGAACGATGCCGAGCGCAGCTGCTGCTCGGCGTCGGCGGTCGCTCAGGCCCGCGCGCTGGCCCGCTCGATGGGGCTAGCGCACTTCACGGTCGACCTCCGCGACGAGTTCCGGGCCGGCGTTGTCGAGCCGTTCATCGCCGGCTACGCGGGCGGCGAGACCCCTAACCCGTGCGTCGGCTGCAACGGACACGTCCGGCTGGATGCGATGCTCGAGCTCGGCGAGCGGCTCGGCGCGCGGACGCTGGCGACCGGCCACTACGCGCGCATGGCGGAGACCGGCGACGCTCGCGGGCCGCTGCTGAGAGTGGCCGCCGACCCGGCCAAGGACCAGACCTACATGCTCGCCGCGCTGGCGCCGGCGTCGCTGGCGCGGATGCGCTTCCCGCTCGGTGAGCTGCACAAGTCGCGGGTCCGCCTCCTCGCCGCGGCGGCCGGCCTCACGGTCGCCGACAAGGCAGACTCGCAGGACCTCTGCTTCCTGGCCGGCACCAACCGGGCGCGGTTCCTCGAGCGCCACGGCGCGCTTGGTGAGCGGCCGGGGACGATCGTCGATCGCGGCGGCGCGGTGCTCGGGACCCACCTCGGGCAGCACCGGTTCACGGTCGGCCAGCGGCGCGGGATCGGCATCAGCCGCGGCGAGCCGGTGTACGTGGTCGACAAGGACCCCTCGACCGAACGGGTGACGGTCGGGCCGCTCGCGGCGCTGCGCACCTCGCGGGTCGCGGTCCGCGCGGCGCGGCTGCACCGCTCCGGGTCGCGCGTGGACCGGGTCAAGCTCCGTTATCGCTCGCGTCCCCTGCGCGCGCGGCTGGCCGGCGATCCAGCGGCCGGACGTCACCGGGCGCTGTCGATCGAGCTCGCCGATCCGGTCGACGGAGCGGCGCCGGGCCAGCTCGCTTGTCTGATGGACGGCGAGCTGGTGGTGGGCTGGGGGACAATCACCCGCGCGTCTGACCCGCGCATAGACTGAGGCGTTCGATGACCTCAGACGAGATCCGCTCAACCTATATCGAGTTCTTCGAGCAGCGCGACCACCGTCGCCTCCCGTCGTCCTCGCTGATCCCGGCCGAGTTCGACCCCTCGGTGCTGTTCACGATCGCCGGCATGGTGCCGCTGAAGCCGTACTTCCTCGGGACCGAGCGACCGCCGCACCCGCGCGTGACGACCTGTCAGAAGACGTTCCGCACCTCGGACATCGAGATCATCGGCACGACCACACGTCACCTGACGTTCTTTGAGATGCTCGGCAACTTCTCGTTCGGGGACTACTTCAAGCGCGAGGCGGTGCGGTTCGCCTGGGGGCTGTCGACCGAAGGGTTCGGCTTCGACCCCGACGACCTCTGGATCACGGTGTTCGCCGGCGACGACGAGCTCGGGATCGGCCCTGACCAGGACGCGATCGACGCCTGGCTGGAGATCGGCGTCCAGCGCGAGCGGATCGTCGAGTGCCCGCGCGAGGAGAACTTCTGGCAGATGGGCCCGACCGGGCCGTGCGGACCGTGCTCGGAGCTGTACCTAGACCGCGGCGTCGACCACGGCCGGCCTGACGATCTCCCCGGCGGCGACAACGAGCGCTTCCTCGAGTTCTGGAACCTCGTGTTCATGGAGTTCGACCAGAACCCCGAGGGCGTGCTGACGCCCCTGCCGGCCAAGAACATCGACACCGGCCTGGGCCTCAACCGGCTCGCATCGATTCTTCAGCGCAAGGAGACGATCTTCGAGACTGACCAGTTCGCGCCGCTGATCTCGCTCGGCGAGCAGCTCTCAGGACGCGGATACGGAGGTGGTCAGCAGACCGACAAGGCGCTGCGGGTGCTCGCCGACCACAGCCGCGCGATCTCGTTCTTACTCGCCGACGGCGTCGTACCGTCGAACGACGGCCGCGGCTACGTGCTGCGGAGGATCATCCGCCGCGCGATTCAGCACGGCCGGGGCCTCGGGCTCGACGACGGCTTTCTGGCGCTGTACGCCGACCGGGTAACCGAGCTGATGGGTCGCGAGTACCCGGAGCTCGCAGAGCAGAAGGCGCTGATCCGCAAGTGGCTCGCGTCCGAGGAGCAGAGCTTCGGCCACACGCTCGAGCAGGGGCTCAAGCGGCTCGACGAGCTGATCGAGCGCGCCCGCGAGACCGGTGCCGAGGGGATCGCCGGCGCCGACGCGTTCCTGCTTCACGACACCTACGGCTTCCCGATCGACATGACGCTCGAGATCGTCGCCGAGCACGGCCTGGGCGTCGACGAGGCGGGCTTTGAATCGCTGATGGAGGAGCAGCGCTCACGCGCGCGCGCGGGCTCCGGTCGCGGCGGGGGCGACGACGATCTGCGCGAGCGGGCGCTCGAGCTCGCCGGCAGTGCCGGCTTCGAGACCGAGTTCGTCGGCTACGAGACGACCGACGCCGAGACGACGATCGGCGCCGCGGTCGAGGACGACGGACGGCTGCTCGTGAAGCTCGTCGAGTCGCCGTTCTATGCGACCGGCGGTGGCCAGGTGGCCGATTCGGGAACGCTCGAGTGCACCGGCGGCCGCTGTCTGGCGCGCGTCGACGACGTCCTGCGGCTCGGTTCCGATCAGGTGCTGGCGCTGGTCCCTGAACACGGCACGTTCGCGCCAGGCGAGCGCGTGCGCGCGCACGTCGACCGCGCAACGCGCCACGCGACCGCCTGCAACCACACGGCGACCCATCTTCTGCACGCTTCGCTGCGCAGGCGGCTCGGCGACCACGTGCGCCAGGCGGGCTCCTACGTTGGGCCCGACAAGCTGCGGTTCGACTTCACGCACGGCAGCGCGCTTGGTCCCGAGGTGCTCGCCGTCGTGGAGGACGACGTCAACGCCTGGATTCTCGCCAGCCAGTCGGTGCGGGCGATCACGACCACGCTCGAGGAGGCGCGACGATTGGGCGCCATGGCGCTGTTCAACGAGAAGTACGGCGACGTCGTGCGCATGGTCGAGGTCGGCGACGGCTCTTTCTCGCGTGAGCTGTGCGGCGGCACCCACGTCCGGACGACGTCCGAGATCGGGCTGTTCCGGATCTTGTCGGAGTCGTCGAGCGCCGCCAACGTACGGCGGATCGAGGCGATCACCGGGCCGGAGGCGGTCGGCCTAGTTCGCGACCTCGACCGCGAGCTCGAACGCGTCGCCTCGGCGCTCCGCGTGCCGCCGCGCCAGGCGGCGGACTCGGTGACGCAGCTCCAGGCCCGCGTCCGTGAGCTCGAGCGGGCCGCGCGGCAGGCACCGCAGAGCAACGGCGCGGTCGACATCGACGCGCTCGTCGCCAGCGCGACGCGGGCCGCTGGAGCCGCCGTGCTCGCCGCCGCCGTGCGGGCCGCCGACGGACAGGCGCTGCTCGAGATCGTCGATCGCCTCAAGGGGAAGCTCGGGGACGCGGCGATCGTGCTCGGCGCCGCCGGCGAGGGCCGCGTCGACCTGGTCGCGAGCGTCGCCCCGGCGCTCGTTGAGCGGGGCGTGAAAGCGGGGGAGATCATCCAGATTGCCGCCGCGAGGGTCGGTGGAGGCGGCGGCGGCCGCGACACGCTCGCGCGCGCGGGTGGCCGCGATCCGGCGCAGCTCGACGCGGCGCTCAGCGCCGCGCGAGAGGCGATCGAGGCGGCGCTGAGTTCAAGCAGCTGATGCGGGTCCTCGCGCTCGACTACGGCAGCGCCCGCTGCGGGTGCGCGGTCAGCGATCCGACCGGGGTGCTGGCGACGCCGCTCGAGCCGGTCGCGTCGCCGGCGTCACGGCGCGGGCTCGGCAGGCTGCGGGCGCTGGTGGCCGAGCTCGGCGTCCAGCTGGTGGTCGTCGGCCTGCCGCTTTCGCTGTCCGGCGAGGACTCCGCGCAGACGGCCGAGACGCGCGCGTTCGCGGCGACGCTCGAGCGCTCGCTTCCGGTGCCGGTCGAGCTGTACGACGAGCGCTTCACGACCCGCCTCGCCGAACGCTCCGGCGGCCACGCGAGCGAGGACTCGCGCGCCGCGGCGCACCTGCTCGAGGGCTGGCTCGCACGCCGCCAGGCGCTGGAGACCGCCCGTGGCTGAGGGCGAGCGGAGCGCGGAGGAGCGCGAGGCAGCGCGCCTGGAGCGCGAGCGGCGGCGGGCCGGGCGAACCGGCCGCGCGCCAGTTCAGGTCGAGCAGCCGCCCGAACCCGAACCCGAACCCGAACCCGAGCCCGAACCCGAACCCGAGCCCGAACCCGAACCCGAGCCCGAGCTGGAACCCGAGCCCGAGCCCGAGCTCGAGCTCGACGGCCACTACGACACGGACGAGCACGATGTCGAGCTGCCGTCGGGAACGCGGCGCGTCAGCCATCTGGAGACCCTCGCGACGCGGCGTCAGAACAAACAGCCCGTCCGCCGCAGGCGAACGAAGCCGGCGCGGACGACGAGCACCAGACGCAAATGGCTCGTTCGGGCGGGCGCGCTGACCGCGCTGTTGATCGGGGCGGCCCTGATCTGGTTCCTGGTCGAGCTGTTTGAACCGTTCGGTGGCTCGCCGCACGGACACGTGACGGTCGAGATCCCGCCACACGCGAGCTCGAGCCAGATCGGAGACATCCTCGCCAGGGACGGCGTCGTCCCGTCGAGCCTGTTCTTCGAGCTGCGCGCGACGCTCGACGGCGAGCGCGGCGACCTGCGGCCGGGGATCTACCACCTCCAGCTCGGGATGACCTACAGCGCGGTCCTGACGGCGCTGACCAAGGCGCCGCCGGCCGCCCGCGTGACGGAGATGACGATCACCGAAGGCCAGACACGTCATTCGGTCGACTCGCTGCTCCGCGTCCAGGGCGTGCACGGCAGCTACCTCGCCGCGACCCGCAAGTCGCCGTTGATCGACTCGCGCGAGTACGGGCTCACGCGCGCGCCGGTCACGCTCGAGGGCTTCCTGTTCCCAGACACGTACCAGCTCGTCGAACCGATCAAGATCTCGGCGCTGGTCGCCGACCAGCTGCGCGCGTTCAAGCAGAACTTCGCCAGGGTCAACCTCGACTACGCGCGCAGCAAGCATCTGACGCCGTACGACGTGCTGACGATCGCGTCGCTGATCCAGGCCGAGGCCGCGACCGCACGCGACCGGCCGCTCGTCGCATCGGTGATCTACAACCGGCTCGCCGACGGGATGATGCTCCAGTTCGACTCCACGACCCGCTTTGCGACCGGCAACTACACGCGCCCGCTGACGGTCTCGCAGCTGCGCTCGCGTTCGCGGTGGAACACCCACACGCATCTCGGGCTGCCGCCGACCCCGATCGACAGCCCCGGCCTTGCGGCGATCGAGGCCGCTGCGCACCCCGCGCGCACCAACTACCTGTTCTTCTTCACGCGCCCATGCGGGAGAGGGGCCGTGTACGCCTCCACCTACTCGCAGTTCCTTTCGCAGGGCAGCCAGAACCCGGCCGCCGCCTGCAAGCACAAGTAGCGCCGGACCAAGTGGTGAGTGCGCAAGGCGCGTCTGATCAGACACACACGCGGCTCGGGGTGCTCGGGTGGCCGGTCGGCCACAGCCGCTCGCCCGCGATTCAGAACGCGGCGCTGAAGGCAGCCGGGCTCGAGCACTGGCGTTACCAGCTGCTCCCGGTCCCGCCGCAGCTGCTGCCCGAGGTCGTGCGAGCGCTGCCGGCGGCGGGCTTTCGCGGCGCCAACATTACGATCCCGCACAAGCGGGCCGCGCTCGCGCTCGCGACCGCGCCGACCGAGCGTGCGCGTGCGATCGGGGCCGCCAACACGATCACCTTCGAGCGCGGCGCGATCGCCGCCGACAACACCGACGCGCCGGCGCTGATCGCCTCGCTTCCGATCGAGATCGCAGGCGCCGCGGCGCTCGTGCTGGGTGCCGGCGGCGCGGCGCGCGCCGCCGTCTGGGCGCTGCGCGACGCGGGTGCGGGCGTGATCCGGGTCTGGAACCGCACCCCCGAGCGCGCGCGCGAGCTGTGCGCGCAACTCGGCGGCACACCCGTGACCGAAGCCGACGGGGCCGACCTGCTGATCAACTGCACGAGCGTCGGCCTTGCCGGCTCGGAGTCGCTCGAGGGCCTGCCGATCACGCCCGGCAACCTGAGCCCGTTCGGCTGCGTGGTCGACTTCGTCTACGCCCCCGGCGGGACGGCTTTGATCCGCGCCGCGCGCCAGCAGGGGCTCCCGACGGTCGACGGACTCGAGCTGCTGGTCGCCCAGGGCGCGCTCGGCTTCGAGCAGTTCACAGGTCGACCGGCGCCGACCGAGACGATGCGCGCGGCGGCCGGTTTGTATGGTGCGAGCCGATGATCATCACAGACCAGATAAGTTCGTATCTCGATCAGATCCGGCCGGCGCCCGACCCGCTGCTGGCCGAGATGGAGGCCCACGGCGCCCGCGATGGGATCCCGATCGTGGTCCCGAGCACCGGAGCGCTGCTGCACGTGCTGGCGCTCGCGCACGGCGCTCGACGGGCGCTGGAGGTCGGGACCGCGATCGGCGTCTCGACGCTCTACATCGCCCGCGGCCTCGCCGATGGCGGCACGATCGTCTCATTCGAGATCGATCCCGAGCGCCATCAGGCGGCGCGCGGCTACATGCAGCGTGCGGGCATGCAGGAGCGCGCCGACCTGCGTCTGGAAGATGCCCGGGAGGGGCTCAGTGCGCTCGAGCCGGGCTTCGACTTTGCATTCCTGGACGGCGTCAAGGCCCAGTACAGCGACTACTTCGATCTCGTGCTGCCGCTGCTCGCCACGGGGGCGGTGCTGGTCGTCGACAACGTGCTGATGGGCGGCTCAGTCGCCGACGTGAGTGATCAGTCCGAGCGGATGTCGATCGCACGCGCGTTCAACCAGCGGCTGCTGGGTCACCCGGAGCTGAACGGCACACTCACCCCTGTCGGCGACGGCGTCCTCGTCGCGGTCAAGAGATGACGCCGCAACGCACAGAGGAGGCCCGCTCAGGGGTGTGCACGCCGTGCCGCGGCACGGGCAAGCTGATCTCGGGGCTGGGCGGCACGCCGCACGAGGTCGTCTGCCCCTGGTGCCGGGGCACGGGCGAGTTCATCGCGGGCCTCGATGCGCAGCAGGCGCCGGCCGAGGGCGGCCCGGCTGCCGGGGGCTGAGCGCGTGGGCCTGCACCTGACGACCGCGGGCGAGTCGCACGGCCCCGGTCTGACCTGCATCATCGAAGGTCTGCCGGCCGGCCTCGAGCTCGACCGTGAGGCGATCGACCGCGACCTCGGCCGCCGCCAGCTCGGCCACGGCCGCGGCGGGCGGATGAAGATCGAGCGCGACAAGGCCGAGGTCACCGGCGGCGTCCGTCACGGCCGTACGCTCGGGGGCCCGATCGCGCTCGAGGTAGTCAACCGCGACTACGCCAACTGGGAGGAGCGGATGAACCCGTGGCCGGTCGCCGAGGCGGTCGCCGAGGTCCACCTGCCGCGGCCCGGGCACGCGGACCTGGTCGGAACGCAGAAGTACGGGCTGACCGACGTTCGCGACGTGCTCGAGCGCGCCAGCGCCCGCGAGACCGCGGCCCGCGTGGCCGGCGGCGCGGTCGCCAAGCAGTTCCTGCGCGCGCTCGGCGTGAGCGTCCACTCGCACGTGATCCAGATCACCGGCGTCAGCGCCCCGCGCCGCGACGATCTGACGGCGGCCGATTTCGAAGCGGTCGACGAGTCGCCCGTCCGTTGCCTCGACCCCGAGGCCGGGCGCGCGATGGTCGCGGAGATCGACCGCCTGCGCAAGCTCAACGAGTCGCTCGGGGGCGTATTCGAGGTGCGCGCGTTCGGGCTCGTTCCGGGCCTCGGCTCGCACGTCTCGTGGCGGGAGCGACTCGACGGCTCGCTCGGTCAGGCGATCCTCTCGATCCAGGCCGTCAAGGCGGTCTCGATCGGCGATGGGCTCGAAGTCGCCGGACTGCCAGGTTCCCAGGCCCACGATGAGATCTTCTACGACGACCAGCGCGGCTTCTGGCGCCAGACAAACCACGCGGGCGGTCTGGAGGGAGGCATGACGACCGGCGAGCCGCTCGTCGTCCGCGGCGCGATGAAGCCGCTGCCGACGCTCACCAAGCCGCTGCGGTCAGTCGACATCGCCACGCATGAGCCCGCCGAGGCGCTGCGGGAGCGGACCGATTCGTGCACCGTTCCGGCGGCCGGCGTGGTCGGCGAGGCGATGGTCGCGTTCGTGCTCGCCGACGCCTACCGGCGCAAGTTCGGCGGCGACCACGTCGACGACGTCCGCACCGCGCTCGACGCCTACAGGCGGCGGATCGGATGGCAACGGGACTGAAGCTCGCCGACGCGCCGGGCGGCGAGCGCCGCGTGGTCGCGATGATCGGCTTCATGGGCGCCGGTAAGTCGACCGCCGCGCGCAGCGCCGCCGAGGCGCTCGGTGCGAGCGCGGTTGACGTCGACCACGTGATCGAGCAGCGGCTCGGCAAGCCGATCGACCGGGTCTTCAGCGAGGATGGAGAGCGCGTGTTCCGGCAGACCGAGGAGCGTGTCACGCTCGAGCTGCTGAGTGCCCCCGGGACGCGCGTGCTCGCGCTCGGCGGAGGGGCCGTCGCCTCGCCGGCGGTGCGGGCCGCGCTCGCCGAGCATCTCGTCGTCTGGATCGATGTCGACTGCGCGACCGCCTGGCTGCGCTGCAAGGGGACCGCCCGGCCGCTGGCCGCCGATCGCGGACAGTTCGAGCGGCTGTACCGCGAGCGCGAGCCGCTGTACGAGCAGCTGGCCGAGATCGTCGTCGGTCACGAGCGCTCGCACCGAATGGCGGAGGTGCTCGGCGCGGCCGAGGGCTTGCCGGCCGGCACGCTGATGCTGTGGGCCGCAACCGCGTCGCACGATTACCCGGCCTACATCGCGCCCGGGCTGCTGGCCGAGCGCGCGTTCTGGCCGGCGACGGTCCCTGGGCGCCGCTTCCTGGTCACCGACGGCGCGGTCGGGCGGCTGTACGGGGCCGCGCCGGCACTGACCCCGCTCGACGGGCGCGTGGCGATCATGCCCGGCGAGCAATCGAAGACGATCGCCCACGCCGAGATCGTCTGGTCGGAGCTCGCGCGGGCGGGGGTCACCCGCGCCGACGTGGTCGTCGCGCTCGGCGGCGGCGTCGTCGGCGATCTGGCCGGGTTCTGCGCCGCCACCTTCCAGCGCGGCGTGCGATACGTGCAGGTGCCGACGACGCTGGTCGCGCAGGTCGACTCGGCGTACGGCGGCAAGACCGGCGTCGACCTCGAGCAGGCCAAGAACTACGTCGGCGCCTACCACCAGCCGCAGGCGGTGATCGCCGACCCCGGCGTGCTGACAACGCTGCCGCCGGCCGAACTGGCTGCCGGCTACGCGGAGGTCGTCAAGACCGCGCTGATCGCGGGCGGTCGCCTGTGGGATGTGATCCGGTCCGGCGGCGACCCGGCAGACCCGCGCGTGATCGCCGCCTGCGCGCGCTGCAAGCTGCGAATCGTCGCCCGCGACGAGCGCGACGGCAGCGTGCGCCAGGTGTTGAACCTCGGCCACACGGTCGGTCATGCGATCGAGACCGTCACCGGCTATGCGACCTACAGGCACGGCGAGGCGGTCGGCCTCGGGCTGCTGGCCGCGCTGCGGCTGTCCGGTCACGGAGCGCTGCGCGACGAGGTAGCGGAGCTGCTGGGGGCCCGCGGCCTGCCGACGACGATGAGCGGCGTCGATCCAGACGCGGTCGTGATGGCAACCGCGCGCGACAAAAAGCGAGTGGGGGAGGGACCGGTGCCGTTCGTGCTGCTCCCCGCGCCGGGCGACCCGCGAATGGGGAGCACGGTCGCGCCGCGGGACCTGATCGCGGCCGTCCGCGAACTGGCAGGCTGAGCGCATGGCACAGCCACGCAACCGCGTCGAGATCATGCACGGCGTCAATCTCGACCAGCTCGGACGCCGCGACCCCGAGCACTACGGGGAGCTGACGCTGACCGAGCTCGAGGTTCAGATCTCCGACGCGGCGGCCGAGCTGGGTCTCGCGACGCGCTTCTTCGTGACCAACCACGAGGGCGAGTTCGTCGAGCACCTGCACCGCCTGCACGAGCTCGCCGACGGGATCGTGCTCAATCCCGGCGCCTGGACCCACTACTCATATGCGATCCGGGACGCGCTCGAGATGACCGGCCTGCCGGCCGTCGAGGTCCACCTGTCCGACGTCGACGCGCGTGAGCCCTGGCGCCGGGAGTCGGTGATCCGCGAGCTCTGCATCGGCCGGATCGCGGGTCAAGGCCCCGGCGGCTACCGTCAGGCGCTCGAACTGATGCGAAAGGAACTGACAGATGAGAGACCGCGCTGAACGCCTCGTCGAGCTGCTGCCATCCGAGGGCGTCGACCTGCTGCTGGTCACCTCGCTGGTCAACGTCCGCTACATGACCGGGTACACGGGCAGCAACGGGCTGGCGCTGATCGGCCCGGACAGGCGGGTGTTCGTGACCGATTTCCGCTATGTCGAGCAGGCCGCCGCCGAGGTCGACCCCAGCTACGAGCGCCGGCGCGATCAGCAGGAGCTGTTCGACGTGCTCGAGGGGCTGATGCCGGACGGCGAGATCCGGCTCGGGTTCGACGACGCCAACGTCACCGTCCGCCAGCACTCGCTGCTGCGCGAGCTGCTGCCCGAGCGGGTCGGGCTGGTCGCCGCGGGAGGGCTCGTCGAGCGCCTGCGCGTCGTCAAGGACGCCGATGAGATCGCGCGGATCCGCGCGGCGGCCGCCGCCGCCGACGCAGCGCTTGCGCAGATCCTCGACCAGGGGCTCGTCGGGCGGACCGAGCGTGAGCTCGCCGACGCGCTCGAGCGGGCGATGCGCGAGCAGGGCGCTCAGCGGCCGGCGTTTGAATCGATCGTCGCCGCGGGGCCGCACGGGGCGCTGCCACACGCCCAGCCACGCGACATCGAGGTCGGGCCGGGGCAGATCGTCGTGATCGACTGGGGCGCCGAGCTCGACGGCTACTGCTCCGACTGCACGCGCACGGTCGCGACCGGCGAGCCGAGCGACGAGGCCCGCGAGGTCTACGAGCTCGTGCTGGAGGCCGAGCTGGCGGGCGTCGATGCGGTCCACGCCGGCGCCGGCGGTCGCGAGGTCGACGCAGTGGCGCGCGCGGTGATCGAGGCCGCGGGCCACGGCGAGCACTTCGGCCACGGGCTCGGCCACGGCGTCGGCGCCGAGATCCACGAGGCGCCGCGCCTGTCGACGCGCTCCGACGACGAGCTGCAGAGCGGCAGCGTGGTCACGGTCGAGCCCGGCGTCTACCTCCCGGGCCGGCTGGGGGTCCGGATCGAGGATCTGGTCGTGGTCGGCGAGCAGGGATGCGAGATCCTGAGCTCGCTCGACAAGCAGCTGTTGGTCACCGGCTGAGCCCGCGCGCCCTTCTAGACTCGCTCACCGATGCTCTCGACCAATCAATTCCGCAACGGGAACCACATCGACGTCGACGGGACGATCTTCAAGATCATCGAGTTCCAGCACGTCAAGCCCGGCAAGGGCGGCGCGTTCGTGCGCACCAAACTGCGGCGCGCGAGCGATGGCGCCGTGATCGACCGGACCTTCCGCGCCGGCGAGAAGTTCCGCAGCGTGCGCACCGAGGTTCGCCGGATGCAGTTTCTATATCGCGACGGCACCGATGCGCACTTCATGGACACCCAGAGCTACGAGCAGCTGACGATCCCGGAGTCGACGTTCGCCGACGCGCTGCGGTTCATGAAGGACTCCGAGGAAGTCGAGCTGCTCTACATCGACGGCCAGCCGGCCGACGTCCAGCTGCCGAGCGCGATCGACCTCGAGGTCTCCGAGACAGAGCCCGGTCTGCGCGGCGACACCGCGTCGGGCGGCGGCACCAAGCCGGCGGTGCTCGAGACCGGAGCGCGCATCCAGGTGCCGCTGTTCGTCAACATCGGCGACCTCGTCCGCGTCGACACCCGGTCGGGCGACTACGTCTCGCGCGCCTGAGACCGAGGCGTATGCGCCGCACTGAGCAGCGCCGTGCGGCGGTCTGGGCGCTGTATCAGAGCGACCTTCTGGACCGGCCGCTCGATGACACGTTCGCCGGCGACGTGCGGCCGTTTACGCGCGAGCTCGCGGGCCTCGTACGAGCGCATCAGGCCGAGCTCGACGACCTGATCCGGACCTACTCGAGCGGCTGGCCGCTGGAACGGATCGCGCCGCTCGAGCGCTCGATCCTGCGCGTCGGCCTGGTCGAGATCCTGCACGCCGACGAGCTTGGCGGCGATCACGCGATCCCGCCCGAAGGCGCGATCGACGAGGCTGTCGAGACCGCCAAGCGGTTCTGCGGCGCCGAGGCGCCGGCGTTCGTCAACGGCATCCTCGGCGCCGTGCTGCGCGACCGCGGCCGTCTAAGTCCTACTTAGATTCTCTGGCCGCTCGCGACCCGCGAAACGCCTGCTATTCAGCCGATCCGCGCTCGGCCGGGACAGTGCTTGTCAACGGTCTGTCAACGGAAATCACGGCAGCGATCGCGTCCGCTGCCATCGCGTCACTGTGCGGCAGCAAATGCGCGTACGTGTTCAGGACGGTCTTCGGGTCGTCGCCGAGCCGTCCAGCCACCACGTGAAGGGGCACGGGCGGGTCCGCGCTGAGCGCCAGCGTGGCCGCTGTGTGACGCAGGCAGTGCAGACTGCCGACAGGAACGCCTGCCGCCTTGCGCAATCTCCCGAACGTCACGCTGAGGCTGTCGGGGCGAAGCCGCCGCCCGAGCTCGTCACAGAAGACGAGGTCGCTGTCCTCGTAGGCCGCCCCGGCGAGGCTGCGCTCGAGCAGTTGGGTGGCAATGTGATGCCGTAGCGCGTCGATCGTCTCTTGGTCGAGCGCGATCGTCCTCTCCGAGCGCCGTGACTTCGGAGGGCCGAACGAGCCGTCCGCCTTCAACTGGCGTTCTACCCGGAGCCGACTGTTGTCGCGGTCGAGCGCATGAAGCGATCTGGGCCAAGATCGAGCGCAACGCGAAACGCTACCCGGTGCCAAATGCCGCCATGCTCGTGGAAGATCCGGAACTCGGTATCGAGAGCGGATTCGTCCGAGCCTCGACACCGACCGCGTACGTGTCGAGTTGTCCCGGCTGCTCTCGACAGCCCGGATCACACGCACCAAGCCGGACTGGCTGCTTACGGACAGCGCGTGCTACTACCTGCTTTTGACGGATTCGATCGCCGCGCCGCTCTACCTACGCGGCGACGAGTTGCATGTCGCGTCTTTCTTCTATTGAGACATGACCGAGGGCAAGCGGCGAAGCAACCGCAACAAGGACAAGGCGAGAGCCCGGAGCGGCAAGGCAGGCAAACGCCGAGCGAACCGGATGCAGACCGGCAAGCCGGTCAGCGGCCCCGACGTGTCGGAGTGGCGCGACTGAATCCCGAGCGCTTTCCTGGCGACGCCCCGAGTGACGCCGCAGAAAAAACCCGGCCCTCACCTACCGCCCCATAGGCGAGGGACCGGGTGCTGTGAGGCTCAGACACGGGACCGGAACCGAGCCTCAAGGGGGTGCTTCAAGCTGCTGTCGTAGTACCCGACGTGCCGGGAGTCAAACGGGTCGCGGTTGAGAGTGCTGGTTCTCGGTCGATCAAACCAGCAGGAGCGAGCGGCGCTACGGCGGGGATCCTGGCCGATCGGTGCGGATTGCCATAGGGTCCGACAGGCGATCCAAAAGAGCGAGGGAGGAAAACGTGATCTTCATCACGACTTACAGGCTCAAACCGTTCCTCAGCAAGGGCGACACCAAGGACCTGATGGGCGTCTTCTCCGAAAAGGGCGTGCCGTCCACCGTAAGAGCGCACTACGTGGCCGCCGACGGCAGCCACGGCTTGGTGATCTCGGAAGCCGATGATTTGGAGGAGGCCTATCGGAACATCCTGAACTACTCGAAGTGGATCGAGTACGACACCAAGCCGTACCTAACGATCGATCAGGCCGTGTCGCACATCATGGACTACATCGGTTGACTTGGGAAGCGCTCGATTGAGCGGGTACATCGTGCGCCAAGTGACGCGGTTGCGGCCGCCCGTGAGCCGAAAGACTGCCGGTAATCGATCATTGGGGCACTCTGAGCGAGACCTGGCGAGAGTTGCTGGGTTCGGTCCGGCCTTGACATCGGAGCGAGCCTTCACGGTGGATCCGTTCACGGCAAGCCGGACAGTCAACATAGGCCCGGGGGGCCAAGATCCATCTGGGCCCCCCGGGGAGAGCCAGGGAAGTGGGGGCGCGGTTCCCTGACCGACAGGGGCGGGTTCCCCCGTCCCAAGCTGTGCGGAAACTTCAATTGTCCGAAGCCCCAAGGTTCCGCGAAGACGCGAAACCCCTGCTCATAACCTCACCAATGGTACGTCTTTGTGGCTGAACCTGTCCTAAATTGACCAACCTTTAGGCTCGCTTTGCGTTGATATGGGTAGAGCCGGAACACGTGGGGCAAGTAAATCAACGATTTGTCTCTTTCCGGTTTGTCGCGTGACGTTTGGGGGCACGGCGTCCCGGGGTACGGATTCCCCCGGGACGTCGTTTGGCCGACCATCGTCTGGGCCAGACAGATGGATCGGGCTACAAGCGACAGCGAGTCGCGTTGGCCGTGATCGTGCTCAAGTTGGTCGCGCCTGAGACTGCTGCCTGAGATCGTTGCGACAGTCTGCCGACCGTGACGCGTACGAGCTACTGGCCGCGACCGGGCCACCCTCCGAGGACCAGAGGACCCGTTCCGGTCGGTAACGCGGCTTGATGCTCCGGTTACGGCTCTCGTCGGCCGCTGCCGAAGAGCACGGCGCTTGGCTTCGAGCCGGCCGCGCGAAACGGCGACTGCGCCGCATGCGCTGCGCCGACCGGGGAAGTCGCGCCCCGCTGGGCCTCGGAACTGCACCTCGCGCGGCAAGCGCTACGCGCTAGGAGTCGGTTCCAGGTTTCGCGATCTTCGCAAACTCACCCATCCCGGATGTAATCTCCTCATCCAGGGTAAAAGGCTAAGCAGCAATGCGGCGCGCGATTTCGGTGGAAGCAGTGCTTGAGGTGGTCGGCGAGTTCGATGAATCCGGCGGCGCGAGCGTCGGCCTCGTTGCGTGGGAGTTGTGCATCGGTGAGCGGCTGGTTCTTGGTGCTTGGGAACGCGCGAGTGTGGCGGGCCTAATCGCTCCAGCCGGTCACGAGCACCACGAGCAGCTGTGGCGGCTCACTCCCGCGGGGTGGGTGGCGCATCAGGGCACGCGCGAGAGCGCTTGAGTCGGCGCGGTCGCTCGGCTGGTGGGTGTCTAGGCCCGCCCAATCCTGTCGGTCGACGATTCCTCAGTGTCGAGACTCGGGTCGGGGGGAAGACCGCGTTTCGCCGGGCGGTAGACGCGATCGAATGTGGGTCGGGACGTGCTCGATCAGCGTGTCTCGTCACGGAGTGCGGGTGACACTTAGCGCTGGCGGCGAGTTCGGCTGCCGGCGCTGACGCGGCGAGCTTTGTTGATTGCCGCGGCAACCGACAGCCCAGCGTCCAACGTGTTACGCAGGGTGGTCACCTCTCGATGGGCGTAACGACGCTGTCCGGTGGCCCTAGACACCGAGTGTGGATAGCCAAATCGCTCCTCCCACGCTCGCAGCGTGTGCGGACTCACGCGAAGTATCGCCGCTGCCTCATCGGGCCGCAGATCGCGCATCTCCCCGCCCGGTAGTTTCGCCGATTTCGCGGCACAAGTCGAGGCGGTACATGGGGCCGTGCGCTGCGCCCGGGTAACAGCTCGTACTGGCAACGGCATGCAACAGCACCCCGACGTGTTCGAGGCACGCACGCGAGATCCTGCCCACTACCAGAGATTCACGGCCGCGCACTTGACGGTTAGGTCACCGCTAGCCGGGTACCGCCGATTGCGTGCCTTCGTGGGCCAGAACCAGGACCGCCGACCGCCTGCTCTCGGTCGATCAACTGGGGTGGCGCCGCGAAGCTGGACAGCCGGCGGCCGCTGGAAGCGTGGCTGCTCCTTTGGGGCACAAGCAGCAGCGACTAAGGATCAAGCTTCGTGCGAACATATGTTCGTGCGCTCGTTCTCGTTCACGGTCACCGGGCGTGATCCCGAACCGGCCCTAGATGAACCCGTCCCCATTTCATCTCATTGCCGGAAGGTGAACCGCTTAGTCGCTGCGATGGTGGGCTGGCCAGTTGGGGTGTAGGTCCCCTTGGCAATGAGTTTCAGGCTCTTGGTTGCTTTGAGCATCCGCTTGCCGTTGGCGGTGAACTTGATCGTGATCTTGACGAGCCCCGCCTTCGAGAAGTCCGCTTGACCGGTCGCGACCAACACGTGCTTGTTCACCCGGTACCAGTTGATCACGATCTGGCCGGCACTGAGCGTAGTGAACGAGTACGTATACCGGCCCGTTTTCAATAGCACCGCGAGTTTCGCGGATGACGGTACGAGGTCATCAACTAGGCGCGCCTTGATCTCGGCAACGTTCAGGACGGCGACCGGTGAGGTGGCTACGCCGGAGCTAGAAGGCAGCGAGACGGGCGTGGCGGGCGACGTTGGAGGATTAGGTGGTGGCGGTGGCGGCGGTGGCGGGTGGAGGCGGTGAGGCGGTCACCACGGTGGTCGTCAGGACCGCCGAGTGCTGGCCCGGCTTCCCGGATGGCGAGTTCCAGCCCTCGACCGCAAGCGTGTGCGTGCCCGGCGGCAGCGAGACCGTCCAGCTTGCAACGCCGTTGACCGGAGAGGTATCCGCAGCAATCCTCACGCCGCCCTGCTCGAGGGTCACGTTGACGATGTTCGGTGAACAGTCGACCGACACCGTGACGTTCGTCCCGCTAACGGTCGTTTGCAGGTTCGTAAGCGTCAGCGACGCGGAGATGAAGCCATCGGTGAGGTCCGCATCCCAATCCACTTGGTCGCCAATCCCCTCGTCGAGCGTCACGCTAGACGTACCGTGATCCTGATAAGTCCCGGTGCTAGTGACGATCGTCACTGTGTACTCGGTTTTGATCGGGCATGGGGTAGAAGGTCCAATAAAGGGGTTGCACGTTCCAATCTCTACGCCGCCTCCGCCAGCCGACTCCCAGCAGGCGGCCGGTGCCCCGGTGGGGATCAGTGTCTCGGATCCGGTCACGTCGCCGTTTGCCGAGAGGATGGCGAAGTTTGTCGAGAAGCCTGTGACGGGCCCTTCCCCGAAGTAGTATTCATCGTTAAAGACCGTCGGGTTGTATTCGATCGTCCCTGACTCGGTGAACGTACCGGGATAGGGTCCGTTCGCGGTCCCGTCAAAGCTGAAGTAGGGTCCGCTGGTGGGACCGTTTCCGCAGACCAGGAAGAACGGATACGGAGGCGCGCCCACATACTCAGAAGCATCGAATGACTCTCCAGTCAGCGTCGGAGGCGCAGCCGTTGCCGAGGACCTGGATGAAGCTAAAGCGACCGCCGGCAGGAGAAGCGCGGCGAACAAAGCGACCAGCGATCCCAGCAGCGCAAAGCGGGCCCGTGAGCACTGCACGGGTGCCGATCGACGGCAACCGCTCAGCTTGCGAGTCGACCGATGAACCATCGTGTGCCTCCGTACCTCTAGATCGCGCGCGTGGAATGGCGGGCGGAGGCCAATCGGTCAGCTAGTCCCTTCCCAGCGGCAAGTCGGCTAGTCAGCTGCCGTCCACTAGTCCGGAACATACACGTTTAGGGAGTCTTTGTGCGTTTTGTGGAGCGTTGGAAGCCGAGGCGATCTATTCGGGATTGGTCAGCGGGCTGGCATCGTCTGCGAGACCGGGCTGTTAGCCCGTTGGCGCTGGTTTGGCGGACCGAACTACCTTCGTGCGAACATATGTTCGTGCGCTCGTTCTCGTTCACGGTCACCGAGCGTGATTCGGCTCGCCCCTGGCTCGTGACCGGCGTCGAGCACCGGACCGCCGAGCTTGAGGACGACGTGAGCTTCTGCGCGTGGGCGGCCGAGCGATGGCCGGCGAAGCGGTTCACGGTCCAGCTCGACCCATGGGAGCTGTCCCGCTTGCTCTGACCCGCGTACGTTGTACTCGGTTAGGCTCAGCGCGTGGCAGACGAGTTCTTGACGGTCGCTCTGTGCCGATACCGCGACTATGCCGAGGTGGTCGCGATGGCCGGGTTGAGCGCCCCGGGTCCGCTGGGTTTCTCGCCGGT
>CAVWOQ010000039.1:0-112544 GCA_963756655.1 uncultured Solirubrobacterales bacterium | reverse complement strand
GATTGCCGGCGAAGTCGGTGTCGGCGATAGCGTGCCCGACGTACTTCCCCGTCGGGCCAGTCGGCGATGACCGCTGACCGTACTCGGCGTTCGCTTCGGGTCGAGCACGTCGCGAACGCCTTCCAGCACCTGATCGAAGCCGTACTTGTTGAGGAACTCGACTACACGGCGCACTCGCCGACCGTGCCGGCGTTGCCGATCATCGCCTTGAGGTCCCCGATCGTGACTGCGGGCTGGCGGCTATTCGCTTGAAGCCACTCAAATCGGTCTTCCTGCGGCTCGCCACGTACAACAATCTTGAGCGGCATAAATGAGAAGTATTCGTCCGGAATACCGCGAAAGTCGAGGGAGACTCCACCCCGGCAGAGGGCAACCGTGCTCACGGATATGGCCGCGGACGCACAGGAAAGAACACAGGCTCGCCACGGTGGAAGACAGGCTTCATCACGGTCCAATCGGCCGAGTCGGTCTCATTCTGCAGCCTTCGAACGTTGACGACTTCTTCACATCGCCTGGGTGAAGATCGTCCTGCCAGTAGTAGACGAGCCCTTTGGTCGAGTACAGCGACGCATATATGTGCACCGGCTCAGCCCTACACTCAGGCGAGGATGCTGACTTCGTCGCCGTCTCGCATTGAAGATGCTGCCGAGCAGTCGTGTGCCTCGTTGAAAGCTGGCGACTGTTGTCCTGTCCATCACTGAGTTCATCTCAGCGGCAACCGTCTCGAAGTATTCGCGGACAATCTCGCTGAAGAACGCCCGGTTCATGTGCGCACGCCTATCTGCGTCTGATCCCGGCACGAGCGGCTGCCCAGGCGCGCGGTCGTCCGAGAGCCCTTCGTTCGCCTCGTCTGTCCGCTGCGTGGGCTCGCCGAAACCGCCCCCCGCCGATGTTGGATCCGGACCTCGGCACCGCCGGCGAGAAGGCGGTTTGTAGCAATACCCGTGAGCCGCTCGACTTTCGGGCCCTCGGCGGACCGATCGAAGCCGCCGCGCCCGGTGCGCCGCCGGACATGCCAGCGATCTGGCCCGAAGGGGCAATCGCGTAGAGATGCTCGTGACAGGCCTCCGGAAAGAGGATCACGGCGCGCACCGCGGGGGCACCGCGCCATCGACCCGCACCGGCGGACTCAGAGCAATATTGGCTAGCTCTCTGGCCACTAGTCTCGGTTTGCATCTCGAACTCCTCCACAGACGGCGCGTGGCCGAGGGCCTTGGTCCAGGCTGCCCCCCGCCGTCGACGCCGTGCGCCGCGCTATTCCCGGCCTGGACGCGCCCGCCCAGATCGGTCATTGCCAGCTGCTCCTCGGTCTGTCCGATCCGCCGCTCGCGCCGAACCGTGAACGCGAGACACGCACTCGGCCAACCCGGGCCGGCGTGCATGGGCGACGCAACGGCAACCGCGTTCCTTACCGCCTCTGAGACCTCACGGCCCATGTGCTCGAGCGACCAGCCGGTCGGGTGTGGATAGGTCGTGCGACAACTGTGTCGTCGCCGGCATCGAACTCGACGGCGTTGAGAATCCCGCTGTTCCATGGCAGGGGCTCGCCGACGAGCCCGACCAACGGAAGGACTGCGTGTGTTTCGCCAGCGACGGCACGCAGTTGACGAAGTACGGCGCCTGTGGATCCGAACGGCTCAAGTCGAACTTGGTGGTTTCCGACCAGCGCGTTAGATTGGCCCGCACCGTCAGCTCATCGCCCCCAACTCGGAGCGATGCCTCACCGTTGTACGAGCCCTCCGGGAGCTTGCTGAGAGCACTTCGCATTCGTCGCTCCGAGTACGCGATGACCTCCCGCATGGCCGCCAGCAAGCCTTCGGGCCGTGACCAGCGGCGAGTCGCTCGACGCGGCGCTGCCCTACGCGAACCGCCGCCAACATCCTTCAGTCTCCAGCGAAGTTTCAGCGCGACTGTTCAGCGCCAGCGTCTCGACGACGTCCCGCCTCCTCCTGCCGAACCGGACCGCGGATCGGCAAGAACCGGACACCCTCGGTTCGGACTTCCCGTGCCGTGGGGTCGTAGTTCCCTCTGACCATCCCGCCAACGTCTTCGACGTGGCGAGCGCTGTTACGTCGCCAGCGGTGCGACGATCGACTACGAAGGGAGCGACCACAGCCAAGTGGTGAACGGTTGGCGATCCACCGTACAGGTCGTTGCTTACAAGCACGTCGTCCGGCGCAAGGTCGAAGCGGAACGCCTGCGCACAATGCGAGGTGATCGCCCCGAGCGATCCGAGATATTCAGGATTGTTCGTCGCTACGACGCCTGCTTCGGCATCAACCAGGGCGCAGCCGAACCTTCGAGCGCTGCTGATGATCGGCGACCGAGCGGTGCTGGACACGATGGTCGCCATGTCCTCGACGACGGCTTGGAGCTTGCCCGCGAGGATCATCGCCTCGACGGCGTTCGGGCCCTTGGCATGGGTCACGCCTGGACCTCGATCACGTAGGTCCGGTATTGATCGACCATCGCCTCCTGCTCGGGGTGAACGACCACGGTCGTTGTCGGTTCCTCGATGATCGCCGGGCCAGCGATTAGCTCCCGGGCGCCAGGCGCTGACCATCGAACGCCGGCGTCTGCGCGAAATCGCCGACGGCCTCGAAGTACACGGGCCGATGCGTGGTTAGAGCAGGCGTCGGATCTTCGTCGCCGAACGGCTCAGACGGGATCGGAGCCGGATCTCGTACCCCCACGAGTTCGAGACGGAGGTCGAGAACCTCCGTCGGGTGGGCTGGCAGCTGGAAGGAGTACAACTGCTCGTGGATAGCATGGAACTCGGTGGTCGCTGCCTGCAGGTTCGCTCTGTCACACGCCGCGTCCGGGATCGAATTGGCACTAGGACCTCGTGTGTTTGCCCCCTGTAGCGCATCGCGAGCCATCGCTTGCTGATCGTCTCGCGGACCTTGTTCTGGTCGCCGAGGTCAGCTTCGGCCGAGTCGAGCAACGTCGCGAAGGCCTCGTTCAGCTCATCGACATCTAGATCGACGACACGCCTCACGAAGCTCTGGAGCTTGACGATCCGGAAGTCAGACATGAGGTTGCCGAGCGCTGACAGAACCGATGCCACCTTCGGCACGAGGATCGTCCGGATCCCGAGGTCCGGGGCTAATGCTCCCGGCATGAATCGCGCCCGCCCCCCCGAACACGCACAGCGCGAAGCGCCGGGTGCCGACCCTCTCGCCACTGTCACATGCCGGACAGCGTTCGCCATCGTTGCATTCGAGATCATCGAGATCCCGTTCGCTCCTGGAGCAGCTGAATTCCTAGCGGTCGCGCAATTCGATCCTCGATCGCATTCGCAGCCGACGCCCCGTCGAGGCGCATGCGCCCACCGAGGAAGCCATCGGGGTTGACATATCCCAGCACGAGGTCGGCATCTGTCACGGTAGGCTCGGTTCCGCCCGGCCCGTAGCGGCGGGCCGGGGAACGCACCCGCACTGCGCGGGCCTACGCGGAGCGCACCACCGTCGTCGACCCATGCAACTGATCCACCGCCGGCGCCGATCGTGTGGATGTCGACCATCGGCGTCGCGATCCGGTATCGGCTCATCCAGCTGTCTGTCCCGCTCGCCGGTTCCGAGCCACGCACAAGGCACACATCACAGCTCGTCCCGCCCATGTCCATCGTGATTACGTCGGGGTAACCAGACAGCGTCGACAGCCGCGCACCCGCGACAACGCCCCCCGCAGGCCCGGAACGGGCTAGCTCGACCGAGTGTGTTCGCGCGAAGTCCGTGTGGATCATCCCGCCGTTTGACTGCATCACAAACAGCTCTCCGGAGAACCCATCGCCTGCCAAACGGGCTTGGAGCGAGCTCAGGCTGCGCTCCGCGATCGGGCGCGAATATGCGTTGATCACGGTCGTGCTCAAGCGCTCAAACTCCCTGATCTGTGGGAGAACCTCGCAAGACAGCGTCACCGGCACGTCCTGCAGTTCTTGAGCAGGAACTCGCGCGTGCGGAGCGTGCGCCGGTTGCGAACGAGAACAGAAAGCACACTGCGACCGACTCCACCTCGAGCTCACCGAGCCTCCGGGCCACATCGCGCGCGCAGTCTTCATCGAGCGGAATCTCGACGTCTCCGCGGTAGTTGATCCGCTCGCGCACGCCGAGGCGTCGGTGACGTGGGGCGATTGGTGGTGGGGGCGGAAGCCGGATATCGAACAAGTCCTCGCGGTAGTTGCGACGGAGATCGAGCATGTCGCGGAATCCATGAGTCGTGACGACGCCCAGCCGCGCGCCCGTGTACTCGAGCAGTGCGTTGGTCACGACGGTGGTGCCTAAGACCACGACCTCCGTATCGCTCAGGAACTCTGAGAGTTGCGTCCCACTGCTCTCGGCGATGCCTCGTAGGGCGGCAATGATGGCCTCCGATTTGTCCCCCGGAGTCGACGGCATCTTGGTAAGGCTGATCTGCTCGCCATCGCTCATGACGAGGTCGGTGAACGTCCCGCCTACGTCAACGCCAACCATTTTCAATTTGCTGATCCCCCGTTATGTCGAGTGTCCAGCGGACCGCGCGAGAGCCTAATCCAGCGCCAAACATTGTGTCAAGGGGAAAAAGTATTGAATTTTTGATAAAAGAATCTCGTGCGCCTCGCACCGATATCTTTGACTCGCTCAGCCGCTCGCGCGAGCGGCCTGCTGCACACCGCCCTCTTAGCAACCGCCTCAATCCACCCGCCCTACGCTTCGCTCGATGGCTGTACACGAAAAGCTGAGCGCCCGCAACCAGCCGCCGCCCACGAGGGCCGAGGTTGCGCTCGCCGAACTGAGGGCCGCGATCGTGCGGGGTCGGCTCCCGCCCGGTACACCGCTGCGCCTGGACGCACTGTCGCAAGAGCTGAAGATGAGCATCTCGCCAGTACGCGAGGCGGTTCGAAGGTTGGAGAGCTTAGGCCTGGTCGATTATGAGGCGCACCGCGGCGCCCGTGTTCGGCCGCTCTCCTCCGAAGAACTACGCGACATCATGGACGTCCGGGTCGCGCTCGAGACCATAGCCATCCGGAGGGCAGCCGAGGCATTCAGCAGCGAGGACGGCGAAGTCGTCCAAGCGGCGCTCGACCGGCTCGACCGGGCATACCTCGCCCCTGACATCGAAGAGCATCTCACCGCGAACAAGGATTTCCACTTCGCGGTCTACCGAGCCGGTCGCTCTCCATGGCTGATCCGGCAGCTCGCGCCAGCCTGGGACACATGCGAGCGTTACGCGGTCGCGTTGTTCGGCGTCGACAGCCTCGAGGGGGACCGGCCGAAGCGAACGGGCGGGCCACGTCAGGATCGTGCAGGCCTGCCTCCGCAACGACCCGGACGCCGCGGCGCGCGACCTCGAGGATCACCTGACGGTATTCCGGAGGCTCGTCGAGACTGCGATGAGCGTCGCGCCTGTCGAGACAAGTCTGCTCGGTCCACCAGCCTCGCTAATGGGATGAGGGCTAAATAGACGACATCGGGATCTCGGCTTGCGAATGGCTGCGACGCCTTGACGCGCGCGAACTCTCCGCGCGTGAGCTCGCTTCTCTGTTCCTGGCCCGCATCGAGGAGGTAAATCCGCGCATCAACGCGGTCGTCGACGTCGAGCCGGAGCTAACCCTTGCCGACGCCGACCGCGCCGACGCGGCACGGGCCGCAGGCAACGCAGGCACCCTCTGTGGGCTGCCACTCACCGTCAAGGACTGTATCGACGTGGAAGGGTTTGGCGCCACGGGCGGCTCATTAGCTCGTCGCGGATATCGTCCGGCCGCCGACGCGCCAGCCATCCGCAGGCTTCGCGAGGCTGGCGCCATCATCCTCGGCAAGTCCAACGCCGCCGAGTACCTCGCCTCTTACGAGACGAGCAACGTAATCCACGGTCGCACCAATCACCCGCTGGACCCGGGGCGAACGCCTGGCGGATCGAGCGGAGGCGAAGCGGCGATCATCCGCGCTGGCGGATCCCCAGCGGGGATCGGAACGGACGGTGGCGGCTCCATCCGCGTTCCGGCACACTACTGCGGACTTGTCGGGCTGCGACCAAGCACGGGCCGGGTTCCGGAAACAGGGTGCTGGCCCGCAACGCGCTCGACCGGCCTGCTCGACATCCACACGTTTGGTCCGCTCGCACGTCACGTCGAAGACCTCCACCCGTTGCTGCTCACAATTCAAGGCCCTGACGGCATCGATCCCTTCGCCAGCCCGGCGCCGCTTGGGGACTGGGGCACGGTCGACGTCAGCAACTTGCGAGTCGGCTATTACACGGATGACGGTGTCACGCGGGTCACCTCGGATACGCACCAGGCCGTCGAGCGGGGCGCTCGTATGCTCGAAGCTCGAGGTTGCAGAGTCGAAGAGGCATCGCCGCCGTCCGTCGCACGTGAGGCTACAGAGCTTTTCTTCTCGCTCGTCGGCTCTGACGGCGGCACGCGCATGCGGGCCGATCTTGCGCCCGCTGGCGGGCGCCACCACCCGGATCTGCTCGTACTCCTGAATGGGTTGCCCGATGTGCCGCCGGGCGCAGACGAGTTTTTCGAGCTGCTCCGACGCTCACACGCCTATCGACGCGAACTCCGAGCATTCGCCGCCAACTACGACGTGATCCTGTCTCCCGTCACGGCAGGACCGGCACCGCGGCACGGCGAGCCGCCGGGTGGTGTGCCGCCGGACCGCTACTACGCGTTCGAGGCCTTCAACTACACCCACCTCGTGAGCCTCGCGGCGGTCCCCGTCGTCGCGGTCCCGGTTGACACAAGCGGCCCTCTTCCGATCGGCGTCCAGGTTGCCGCGAATCCCCTCGCCGACCACATTGCGATTGCAGCGGCGGCGGTGCTCGAGGCTGACCGTCACTAGCCGGCGGTGCAAAGCGCATCCTACGAGGGTGGTGAGGGTGATGCGCTGCGCCGCGGAGGCGGCACGGCGCATGATTGCGGGCGGCCATGGACGGATTGTGTTCATAGGCTCGACAAGCGCCTACTCCTCTGAATCCCGGAGCGCGCTCTACAGCGCTTCAAAGGCGGCGCTGAGCAGCATCGCGAAGTCGATCGGCGTCGACCTAGCCGGCACCGGTGTCGTCGGTAACGTCGTCGCGCCCGGCTGAACGTATATGGCGATGGCCGCCGAGGACATCGATCGGCTCGGACCGACAGGGATGAAACACACCGGCAGCAAGGCCGATCACGCTATATCGTCGCCTTGTCGGTCTCGATCTCGACCAGCTCATCGCCGACGTTGACCGGCTGCCCGTCCGCGATGTGCCACTGAAGCAGGAGTCCCTGTTCCATCGAGTCCGACAGCTGCGGCATCAGGATGCTGGTCACGTCTTTGCCCATCAGATCAGATCCAGGGCGGCGCCCATGATCGTGTCGGCGTCGATCCCGTAGTGGGCGTACAGATCTTCGACGTCGCCAGCCTGGCCGAAGTCCTGCACGCCGAGCGAGACGATCGGGGTGCAGGTCACGGCCCCGAGGAACGAGAGCGTGTGAGGGTGGCCGTCGAGCACGGTGACGATCGGCGCTGCTGCGCATCGTCGGGAACAGGTCACGAAGACGTCGTCGTCGCCGCTGCGCAGGCCGATGCGAGCCTGCAGTGCTCGATAGACGAGATCCGGCGAGGTCAGGCAGATCGACGTCGGTCGCGATGCCCGCGGCGGTGAGCTTGTCGGCGGCCGCGAGCACCTGCGGCATCACGGCGCCCATGCCGACCAGCGTTACCTGTGGTCCCGTCGCACTCGCGCAGCCGGTATCCGCCCGCGAGCACGCTCGGCGCCGCGGTCGCGCGCCTCGTCGGTCTTTGGGACGGCGGCGAGCGCCTGGTCGACCGGACGCGTGCTCAGGCGGACGTACGCCGACTCGCCATCCGGGCGGCCGAGCCGGCCGAGCGAGTGCAGCAGGATCCACTCGAGGTCCTGCACGAACGCTGGCTCCCACGCAACGCACCGCGGCTGCTCGAGGCCGATCGACGGCGTCATGATCGATTGATGGGCGCCCCCTCGGGCGCGAGGGTAATCCCGGACGGCGTCCCGACGAGGATCGACTGGCCACCGGCATAGATCCCAAACGACCACGGCTCGAGCGCCCGACCGACGAACGGGTCATACAGCGTCCCGATCGGCAGCAACGGCTGACCGTCGCGCGACCACGTGCAGCCCGAGCTCGCCAAGGAGCCCGACGAGGTTGACCTCGGCGATCCCCAGTTCGATGTGCTGGCCGTGCTCGGACTCGCGCCAGCGGACCAGCGTGTCGGTGTCGTCGGCGAACCAGTCGATCCGGTCACCGGGACTCCACACCCCGGCGCGGTTGATCCACCCGCCCAGATTCGTCGACGAGGCGACGTCGGGGGAGACCGTCACGACGTGCTTGGCGACCTCCGGCGCCGCGTGAGCGAGCTCGACGAGGAACCGCCCGAAGCCCTGCTGCGTCGACGCGACGGCCGTGCCTGCGCGCCGATCTCGGCGGGCACCGCTGGGGGCGCGCGATGCGCCACCAGCTCCGTTGATAGCGCGCTCGCGCCGCGCGCGCACACAGCGTCCGCCTCCGGCGAGCCGTCGGGGAACCGCTGCCCACGGGTCGTGCCGGCGTCGACCCCGAGCTCGCCAGCGAGCTGCTCCCACTGCGCGATTGAGAGCAGCGCGGAGTGGTTCGCCGGATGGCCCTGCGTCGGAAGCCGCCATGCCTTGATCGTGTATGCGAACAGCACTGACGGGCGATCGCGCTCGGCGTCCGCCAGCCGCAGCGCTCGAGTATATCGCGCGAGGTCGTGGCCGCCGAGGTCGCGGATGCGCCGCCAGCACCTCGGCGTCATCGAGATCCGTCAGCAACGCGTCGCAGCTCGCGCCGCCGCCGGCCGCTGCCCGGCAGCCGGTCACGCAGCTCGGCCGCGCTCGCGCGCGCAGCAGCCGCTGGTACTCCTCGTTGGGCATCTCATCGATCCGCGCGCGGAGCGCGTCGCCACCCGGCTCGGCAAACAGTCGCTCAGCCGGCGCCCGTACTTGACCATGATCGTCTGCCATCCGGCCGCTTCGAACATCTCTCCGATCCGGCCCGCAGCGATATCCGGAACCACTCGGTCGAGCGACTGACGGTTGAGGTCGACGATCCACAGGACCTCACCTAAGTGCGGCACCGTCGGGTCGACGAGCGCCTCCCACATCGCCCCCTCGTCTAGCTCCGCGTCCCCGACTAGCGCGATCTGACGGCCGCCCTGCGGCACGTCGAAATGCCCGGCGACGTACCGGTGGGCGAGCGCCCACCAAATGTCGCCGTCGCCCCGATCCCAACCGATCCAGTCGAGAAGTCGACCGGATCGGGATCCTTGGCGCGCGACGGGGAAGCCTGCAGGCCGCCGAACGCCCGCATTTCCGGTAAATACCGCTCGTCCAGCCGCCCGAGGAGATAGTTGATCGCGTGGAGCACCGGCGAAGCGTGTGGCTTGACCGACACGCGGTCAGGCGCCCGCATGTGCTCGAACCACAACGCGGTCATCACCGACACCATGCGACGCCGACGACGCCTGATGGCCGCCGACCTTCACCCCTGACGGGGTCCACCGGACCGTTCGCGTGATGAATGATGCTCGTCGCGAGCCAGAGCACCCGGCGCTGCACCGACTCGAGCACGTCGAGATTGACTTCCGCCGGCGGCGTGCTAGTGGCAGGCGCGTCAAACGTTACAGTCGGTAGATAAACCGATGCGGCGGACCGAGGCCACCAGGACATCTGCCATGCGGCCTAAGACCTCAGTTTCGAAGGTGATGCGCGAATCCCGTATCTTTCTTCGCAATGAGCAACGACGTCGAACTCGACGGGACCGACCGCGAGATCCTCGAACTGTTGCGCGTTGACGCGCGGCGAACGGTCTCGGACATCGCCGCAGCGGGTCAGCTTGTCGGCGCCGGCGGTAAAGCGCCGGATCGAACGCTTGGAATCGCTGCGGCGTGATCCGCGGCTACACTGTCGTCATCGACCACGCAAAGCTCGGCCGGCCGCTGCGGGCGTTCACCGAGTTGCGGTTCGCAGGGACCACTAAGGTCGCCGACATCGCCGGGGTCGCGGAGGGGCTCCCCGAGGTCGATGCCGTCTACACGATCGCCGGGGACCCGGATGCGCTGGCGTCGCTCCGCGTCCGCGACGTCCGCCACCTCGCCCACGTGATCGACCAGCTCCGTCGCTGCGGTCGCGTCACCGGCACCAAGACGCTGATGATTCTCGACGAATGGACCGAGAGTTAGCTGCCGCAGGCCATCAGCAACGGCACGCTTGTGATCGGCTCGCCTCTCCTATCGCCCACACTTACAAGGCGCGCAGTGTTCGACGGGTTGCCTCGCAATCGGTGTCTCGTGCGTTTGGTACCCATGTCTGGTACCCACGCAGGAAAGCAACGCCTAAAACATCAGTACCCCCAGCCGGATTCGAACCGGCGATCTCCTGCGTGAAAGGCAGGCGTCCTGACCGCTAGACCATGGGGGCGAAGTGAGCAATTGTAGGTCCCGCTCGGTGCGCGTCCTGGGCCCCGAGCGAGCGCCGCGAATAGCATGTCGGGCGAGGGAAGCTCATCAGCCGAGAGGAGGCAGCGACGTGATCCAGCACATCGTGTTGCTCAAATGGAAGCCGGGCACGACGGACGCGCAGATCGACGAGGCGTTCGGGCAGGCCCAGCAGCTGGTCGATGAGATCGACGGCGTCGAGCGGGTGACGCTCGGGCGCAATCGCGGCGACTCGGATCACGGGTATACGCATGCGCTGATCGTCAAGCTCGACGACGACGCGCTGGCCTCCTACCTCAGCCACCCGACCCGGGGGCGATACATCGCGGAGTCGCTCGATCCGATTGAGCAGGAGCGGATCGAGATCGATATCCCCGAGGACGCGCACTTGGAGCGGCCGGCGCCGACCAAGTCGACCTGGCATTGGGATCGACCGCCGTCGGCGAGCGCAGCCGCCGCCGCGCTGCGCTGGGAAGAGACCCATCCAGACGGCTGAGAGCCGGGCACCTGTGCGGTCCCTGATATGAACCCGAGCTGACCCAGCCATGACCGCGCCCGTAAACCTCTACAGCGACACGCAGACCCGGCCCACGCAGGCGATGCGTGAAACGATGGCACGCGCTGAGGTCGGCGACGAGCAGCGCGGGCTTGACCCGACCACGCGGGTCCTCGAAGAGCGGGTCGCCGAGCTGCTCGGTCACGAGGCGGCGCTGTTCCTGCCGAGCGGAACGATGTGCAACCAGATCGCGCTGCGGCTCCACATCCGACCCGGTGGCGACGAGCTGATCCTCGATCGCACCGCGCATCCGGTCAACTTCGAGGCCGGCGGCCCGGCGGTGCAGGCCGGCGCGATGATCCGCGCGCTCGAGGGCGACGGCGGGATGTTCACGCCGGAGCAGTTCGAGGCCGCGATCCGCATCGACCCCACCCGCCACATGCCCCGTTCGCGGCTCGTGTCAGTCGAGCAGACGACCAACCTCGGCGGCGGCCGGGTGTGGCCGCTGACCGCGATCGAGGGCGTGCTCGAGGTGGCGCGCCGGCACGGGCTGCGGGCGCATCTGGACGGCGCCCGGCTGCTGAACGCGGTCGTCGCCTCCGGCGTCCCGGCGGCCGACTACGCGTCCCTCTTCGACACCGCATGGATCGACTTCACCAAGGGCCTCGGAGCCCCCGTCGGAGCTGCACTCGCGGGCTCGCACGAGTTGATCGCCGAGGCCTGGCGTTGGAAACAGATGATGGGCGGCGCGATGCGGCAGTCGGGGATCATCGCGGCGGCCTGCCTGTACTCACTCGACCATCACGTCGAACGTCTAGCGGACGACCACCGCAATGCGCGCCTGCTGGCCGACGGGCTGGCGCAGCTGCCGGCGGTGCAGCTCGACCCAGCGACCGTGGAGACAAACATCATCGTGTTCGGCGTGCCGGACGCCCGCCGGCTGCTGGCCGCGGTCGGCGACCAGGTCGAGCTCAACCTCGTCGACGCCCAGCACATCCGCGCCGTCACGCACATGGACGTCGACAAGGCGGGCGTACGCCGGGCAATCGACGCGATCGCCGCCGCAGTCTGACGCGAGCGCGCTAAGCCTCGGGCATTCGCGGACGGCCGGTGCGCTCGATCATCACCGAGGTCGCCTTGACGACCGCGGTCGCCGAGACGCCCGGCGCGAGGCCGAGCTCGTCGATCGAGTCCCGCGTGATCGCGGCGGTGACGAGAAACGGCCCAGCCTCGACTTCGACCAGCGCCATCACGCCATCAGCCTCGACCGAACGCACGACGCCCGCGAAGCGGTTGCGGGCCGAACGAGGCGTGCCGGTCTGATGTCGCTGCGGGCGCGAGCTGAGCCGGCGCACCTCGGATGCGGGGACCAAGCGCCGGTTGCGTTCATCGCGCTTGGTTTCCAGCTGTCCCTTGCGATCCCAACGCCGCAACGTGTCAACGCTGACGCCGAGCGCGGACGCCGCCTCGCCGAGTGAGAGGTCTTGGGTCATCTGCCGAACCTACACACTTCTCGGCGGGCATGCCGGTGCGCGATAACAATGATCTTGCTCAGAAGGCGTGAAGTGCTCCAAGAGCAAACACCAAACGGTGGCGGATTGGGGGACGACGGATCAGGGCGGCGAGACAGTGCCGGCACCCCCGACGCATGCGCTCAGCCCGTACTCCCCGGCGAGCGTGGTCGCCGAGCTCGCCTGCAACTCGGCGGTCGCCCCGGTCACCGCCGCGTGGTCGCTGCGGCGCGCCGCGGCCGCGAGCCCGCGGTACTCGGCCGCCTCGGCGGCAGCCGCGGCGAGATAGCGCTCCAGCAGCTTGCGGTCGGCCGCTGGGCGTGGCAGCGCGCGCAGCTGCTTGACCTCGGAATCGACGATCGGGTCACCGTGTCGAGGTAGCGCCCGAGCGCGGGCAGCGAGACACCACCCGAAGCGCCGGCGGGCGCGACGTTCCGGATCGCCGGGTCGTGCTGGCGCAGACCGCGTTCGCCCGCGCGATGTTGTCCTGCTTGGTCTCGGCGCTCGAACCGCAGCCGCCCGCGAGGATGCTCAGCCCGAGCAGCCACGGAGCAATACGCCTACTCCACATCGCGTACCGCGAGCCTCAGCCCGGCGCCGATCGCCACGACCGTCTGCGTGAACTGCGGGATCGCCTCGATCAGCGAGGTGAACTCCTCCAGCTCGTGCGCGTGCGAGATCACGTTGTCGACCGCCAGCACCCCACCCGCCGCCAGCGCCCGCTGCAGTTCGCCGAGGTAGCCCGGGTACGCCGGGCGCTCGGCGTCGAGGAACACGAACTCCAGCTCGCCGTCGCGCGCGGCGGCGAGCGTCGCCGCCGCATCCTCGGTGCGCAGCTTGACCAGCGACGCGAGCCCGGCACGCTGGAGGTTCTCGCGGGCGAGCGTCGTCCGGCTCGGGTCCGCGTCGACGCTGACCACGCTGCCGCCGGTCGCCTCAACCGCATCCGCGAGCCAGATCGTCGAGTAGCCATTGGAAGTGCCCAGCTCCAGGACGCGCCGGGCGCGGGTCGCCCGGATCAGGACACCGAGCAGCTCGGCGGTCGGCGGCTCGACGTTGCGGAAGCGTTCAAGCCGCGGAAGGTTCTCGTCGTGGGCGCGGCTGACGGCGTACAGCTCGTCGGCAAAACGGCGGCGGGCCTCGTTCATCGGCCCCGGACTCTGGCACAAGACGAGTCGCGTTCAAGTCCGGAGAAGCGAGGTCGGGTGGCGGCTTTTCTACGCGCTCGGAGGCCGTTACGCTGGGCGCGGAAAGGGGAGCTGAGCGATGACGACGATGATCGGCCCGCTGTGCCGGGCGGTGAGGATCGCCTCCGGGAGCACGGCGGTCCGCTGTGGCGACCACGAGCTCACCTACGCGGAGACGTGGGAGCGCGCCCGCCGTCTGGCAGGCGCGCTGAGCCAGCTGAACGTCGGCGACGGCGACCGCGTCGCGGTCATCAGCCGCAACTGCCACCGCTACCTCGAGCTCTATCAGGCGGTGCCGGGCGCCGGGATGGTGATCGTGCCGCTCAACCAGCGCCACACCGAGGCCGAGCTCCGCTACGCGCTCGAGGACTCGGGGGCCAAGGTGCTGTTTGTGAGCTCAGGCGTCAACTACCCCACCAGCGTGGTCGACCAGGTGTTCGACCTCGACGACGGCTACGAAGCGCTGCTCGCGAACGCTGAGCCCGCCGAGTTCCCGGATCAGCTCGCCCCGGACACGGTGGCAGGGCTGTTCTACACCGGCGGCACGACCGGCGCCGCCAAGGGGGTGATGCTCACGCACCGCAACCTGATCGCCAACACCCATCACTTCCTGGCCTCGAACGCGTTTCGCACCGACACGGCCTGGCTGCTGGCGGCGCCGCTGTTTCACGCCGCGGGCTCGATCGCGGTGCTGGCGACCGTCTGGCAGGCCGGCCGCCACGTGGTGCTGCCGGTGTTCGATCCAAAGGCCGGCCTCGAGCTGATCGAGCGCGAGCGGATCACGGCGACGCTCGTCGTCCCGACGATGCTCGCGGCCCTCAGCGACGAGCAGCTGGCACGGCCGCGCGACGTCTCGAGCCTGAAGCTTATGAGCCACGGCGGTTCGCCGATCGCGACTGAGACCGTGCGGCGCGCACACGCCGCGTTCCCGGGCGCGGAGCTGATGCACCTGTACGGGGCGACTGAGACGGCGCCGATCGCGACGGTCCTGCCACACGAGGAGCGGTTCCTCGACGCACCCCAGATCCGCTCGTGCGGCCAGCCGGCGGTTGGCGTCGAGGTGACCGTAGTCGACCAGCTCAGCGGCACGGAGATGCGAAGCGGCGAAGTCGGCGAGGTGGCGATCCGAGGCGAGAACGTGATGGCCGGCTACTGGCGCAAGCCCGACGCGACTGCGGCCGTCCTCAGGGAGGGGTGGTACCGCAGCGGCGACCTCGGCTACATGGATGACGAGGGCTACGTGTATCTCGTCGACCGCGCCAAGGACATGATCGTGTCCGGCGGCGAGAACGTCTACAGCACAGAGGTCGAGGACGCGCTCTACCGCCACGAGGCCGTGCTCGAGGCGGCGGTCTTCGCGGTCCCCGACGCGCGCTGGGGCGAAGCCGTCCACGCGGTCGTCGTCCCGAGGGCGACCGTCGACGAGCGGGAGCTGATCCGCCACTGCCGGACGATGCTGGCCGACTACAAGGTGCCCAAGCGGATCGAGCTCCGCAGCGAGCCGCTGCCGAAGTCGGGCGCCGGCAAGGTGCTCAAGCGCGAGTTGCGCGACCCGCACTGGGTCGGGCACTCCGAGATGGTCGCGGGCGCCTGAGCGTGTACGAGACCGCCGAGGACATCGCCGCGCTGCAGACGCTGATCGACTCGAGCTACGCACAAGCCGGTTCGCATCTGCTCAGCATCCACTCACCCGAGCGGCGGCTGACAGCGACGCAGCTGGTCGAGCGACTTCAGGGGATGTGCTTGCTGTCGCTCACGACCGTCACTGCCGACTGCAGACCGCTCGCCGGCCCGGTCGACGGGATCTTCTACCGAGGCGCGTTTCACTTCGGCTCGAGCCCCGATTCGGTCCGCTTCCGGCACATCCGCCGGCGCCCGGAGGTGAGCGCCACACACGTGCCGAGCGAGGAGTTCGCGGTGACCGTGCATGGGCGTGCGACCGCGGTCGAGATCAAGGCGGGCCTCAGACGGACGCTGCTCGAGGTCTACGTGCCGCGCTACGGGCCCGAGTGGGAACAGTTCCTCGACTCGGGCCCGGTCTACGCGCGGATCGACGCCGCCCGGATGTTCACGTTCGCGATGCGAGCGCCCTAGCGGCCCTTCACTTCACGGCCGAGCGCGTGAAGACCCTGATCGAGATCACGGTCAGCGCGGCGGCGAACAGGATCACGACGCCCAGGCTCAGCAACGCCTCGGTGTGGACATTGCCCATCCCCCAGATCTCGTGCAGGCCGACGCCACGCGGATCGATCAGCCCATAACGCATCAACGCCAGCGCGTGCGTGAGTGGCATGAACTTCGCGATCGTCTCCAGCACGCTCGGCATCGCAGCGATCGGGAACAACGCACCCGCGAAGAAGAACGGCAGGATCGCCACCGCGGGCGTCGCGCCGACGAAGTCCTCCTGCTTGTGGATCCGGCTTGCGAGCGTCTCAGCGAGCCCATACATGAAGACCGTGAAAAGAACCGCGGCCGCCACGAACCAGGCCATCCCCGACACGGAGATGTCGAAGTGTGCGCCGCGCAACGCGGCCAGCGACAGCAGCACGGTCACCTGCAGCGCCGCCAGGCCGAGCGCGACGATCAGGTTGCCGAGCACCAGGTAGCCACGCGGCAGCGGCGCCGCGAGCAGCTCTCGTTGCGCGCCCTCGTTGCGGTCAACCAGCACGCTCAGCCCCGCGAACACGCAGCTCAGCGGGATCAGCAAGCCGACCGTGCCGACGTCGATAAATGCGGCGTAATCGATGCCGGAGTGCAGGCCGCCGGTCGCCTTCTTCAGAGCCGGCCCTGCGATCAGCGCCAGCAGCATCGGTCCCAGCAGCGGGACAGCGATCTGACGCGGGGTACGAGCGGTGATCGCGGCGCGACGACGCGCGAGCGTGACCAGCGCCCCCGGTCGCGGACCGCGCCACGCCACGCGGGGCGCGAGCGCCGGGAGTCCGGCAGCGGTTGTAGTAGTTGACATCTCGGATGCTCCTTACTTTCAGTGGTTCACGCAGCCTCAGCCAGGCGATCGCCCGTCTGCTGCAGGTAGACGTCGTCGAGCGTCGGCTGACGGCTCGAGATCGAGCTCGTCGCAATGCCGGCGTCGCCGAGCGCGGTGACGATCTCGCCCGTCGTGACCCGCACGAGTGGCACGGTCAGCGTCGAGCCGACCGCGAACGCCGACCCCGGTGCGACGCCCCGGACGCGCAGCGCGCTCAGCGCGTCGGATGGGTCGCCGTCAAAGCGCAACTCCAGCACCTCGTCGCCGAGGCCGGCCAGCAGGCCGTCGGGCGTGTCGAGCGCCACGATCCGGCCGCTGTTGATGATCCCAACGCGATCGCACAGCCGCTGTGCCTCGTCGAGGTAGTGGGTCGTCAACAGCACGGTCATCTCGTCGCGCTCGCGAGCGGTCGCGATCAGGTCCAGCAGCTCGTGGCGGATCCGCGGGTCGAGTCCGACCGTCGGCTCGTCGAGGAACAGCACCCGCGGGCGCGACACCAGCGCGCGTGCGATCTCGAGCCGGCGCCGCTCACCGCCGCTGTAGGTGCCGACCTCGCGGTCGGCGAGCTCAGTCAGATTCAGCACCTCGACCAGGTCGTCGATCCGCACGCGCGCCTGCGCGGGACCGACACCCCACAGACGGGCGTGCAGGTCGAGGTGGGCGCGGCCGCTCAGGCTGCGGTCGACGACCGCCTCCTGGAAGACGACGCTCGAGACGCCGCGCGCTTGGAGCGGCTGGCGAACGACGTCGAAGCCCGCCAGCCGCGCCCGCCCCGCGGTCGGAGCGATCGTCGTCGTCAGGATCCCGACGGTCGTCGACTTGCCAGCCCCGTTCGGGCCGAGCAGGCCGAACACCTCGCCGGCGGCGACTTCAAAGCCGATCCCGTCCAGCGCTCGGACGCCACCCGCGTACGTCTTCTGAAGGTCCGCAACCTCGATCGACGGCTCAGACAGATCGCCCGCGATCGCGTGTAGTTCGTGAGTGTTCATGTGGTTCTCCTTGTCAGCGCGTAGCGGACGGCGGTCACACCGTCCGCAGCGCATTCGTCATACAGATGACGGATCCGAGCGAGAGGATGTGACGATGACTGAAACCGACCTACTGACAGAGGAGTTCGAGCGCGAGCGCCCCCACCTGCGAGCGATCGCCTACCGGATGCTCGGGTCCGTCAGCGAGGCCGAGGACGCCGTTCAGGAGTCGTGGGTACGACTGAACCGCACTGACGACGACGAGATCTCCAACCTCGGCGGCTGGCTGACGACGGTCGTCGCGCGCGTGTCACTCGACATGCTGCGCGCGCGACGGGCGCGGCGCGAGGACTACGTCGGCACCTGGCTGCCCGAGCCGGTGGTCTCGCTTCCCGACACGGAGACCGACCCCGAGCACGAGGCTCTGCTCGCCGACGCGGTCGGGCTCGCGATGCTGGTCGTGCTCGAGATGCTGGCCCCGGCCGAGCGGGTCGCGTTCGTGCTGCATGACATGTTCGCCGTGCCGTTCGACGAGATCGCGCCGATCGTCGGTCGCTCACCGGCGGCGACCCGCCAGCTCGCCAGCCGCGGCCGGCGGCGCGTTCAGGGCGCGACGCCGGAGGCCGATACCAACCCGCGGCGCCACCAGGAGATCGTGAGCGCGTTCCTCGCCGCCTCGCGCGCGGGAGACTTCGACACGCTGCTGGCGCTACTGGATCCCGACGTCGAGCTCTATGCGGACGTCGGACCGGGGCGGCCGCCACAGGAGCCAATCCGCGGCGCGGAGGCCGTCGCCCGACGGGCGCTGACATTCGGCCCTGCGACCGCACGGTTCGGCGTCGTCGCCGAGGTCAACGGCGCCACCGGGCTCGTGATCGCGCCCGGCGGCCGCGTGATCGGCGTCGTCGGCGTGACGACTGCCAACGGCCGGATCGTCCGCTTCGACGTCGTCGCCGATCCGGAGAAACTGGCGGGGGTCACGCTCGGCGGTTAGCGGGTCACTTTCAGGTTCGGCTGACTCGAAGCCCCACGCCGCCCGTAGCTATCCGGCTCCGGGTTGGGCCAGGCCGACCTCCCCGATGACCGGACCGTCTATCGATCCGGCAGGTAGGTCGAGCATCTGCGCCGCCCTGATCGCAGCGCGCCCAAGCGCGCTGGCGTACGTGGGAAATGAGAACGGCACGAGCGCCAGCTGCTCGACCTTCACCCCCGCGGCGATCGCGATTGCGGCGAGCTGCGCCAACTCGACCGCGCGCTCTCCGACGATGTGACAGCCGAGGATCGTGTGCAGTTGCCGGTCGGCGATCAGCTTGCAGAACCCGGTCGGGCGACCGTCGATGATCGGCCGTGGTAGCGAATCGAACCGCTGCGTCGCGACAATGATCTCGCGGGTCTTGCGCGCCGCCGCCTCGGTCAACCCGACCGAGGCGTACTCCGGATCGGTAAAGCTACCGAGCGGGCTCACCTCCGGCGGCAGGGCGCTGGCCTTTCCGAGCACGGCGTTGGTGGCCGCCAGATACGCCTCGCGAGTCGCTTCGTGGACGACCATCAGACGTCCGGTGACGTCGCCGGCGGCGAAGATGTGCGGCGCGGTCGTTCGGAGCTCGTCGTCTGCCCGTACATAGCCGCGCTCGTCGAGCGCGACGCCGGCGGCGCTGAGGTCGAGCTCAGCTGTGTTGGCGACCCAGCCGATCGCGACAACCGCAAGGCTCGCTTCGATCACGCTCTCGGCCTCGCCCCGCGCGTGCACCATGCGCACGCCGGCCTGACAGCGCTCGAAACGCTCGATCGTCCCGGCCTCCTCGAGGACCTCAATCCCAGACTCGCGCAGCGCTGCGCCGACCGCGGCGGAGACCTCCTCGTCCTCGCTCATCAGGATCCGCGGCGCTGCCTCGAACAGCGTCACCTCGGATCCGAACGCGTTGAAGATCGAGGCGACCTGCACGCCGGTCGCGCCCGCGCCAACGACGAGCATCGACCTCGGCGTCGATCGCAGGCCCCAGGCGTCGCTGTGCGTGTGCGTCAGGTCGAACCCGGGCAGCTCGAGTCTTCGCGCGATCCCGCCGGTGCAGATGATGATCTTGTCCGCACGGAACAATGGTCCGCGCTCGCTCGCAACCCGGTGTGGGTCGACGAACTGCGCATTGCCCGCGTGTTCGTGGATCGCGACGCCTGAGTGCTCGAGATCGGCACGCAGCAGCGAATGGGTTCCCACCTCAGCGGTGACCTCACGGACGCGCTCCAGAAGTCGGAGGTAGTCGAGCGAGGGTTCGCCGCCTGCGATCCCGTACCGCGGCAGCTGCCGGGCCTCGCGCATCAGCCGCGCGGCGTGCGCGAGCGTGCGGACCGGCACTGGACCGTCGTTGGCCGCCATGCCTCCGAACGCATCGCAGGTGACGAGCGCCGTCCGGGCTCCAAGACGCGCTGCCCGAAGCGAAGCGAGCACGCCGGCCGGCCCGCCACCGATCACGAGCACGTCGACGTCCTCGGCGGTGGAGCTGATCGCGCTCACGCGTCCCACCGCGGTCCCTCGCTGCGCAGCCCTGCGACACTCGAGCACGGGATCGGAACGCGGGGACTCATGGTGAGCTGCACACGATCAACCCCTAAGGGTTGGTGAACTCGATCACGACCTTGATGTCGTCCGGCTGGCGCTCGAGTGCGGATGCGAACTCATCCGGGCCGATCGTTCGGGTCACGAGCTGCTCGAGCCACGATCTGTCCGCCTGGGCAAGCGCCTGCGCCGCGCGGTAGTAGTGGCGGCGGTTGGCGTTGACCGACCCGAACAGCACCAGGTTCTTGAGCACGGCGTCGCTCGCGAGGCTCGTCGGCTCCCTCAACACGGGCGCCGCGGGCGGCCCGACGCCGGTCATGCAGATGATCCCCCCGGGCGCGGCGGTCTCCGCGGCCGCGCGTATCAGTGCCATCACGCCGGTGCACTCGATGACGACGTCCGGGCTCAGCCCGAGCTCGCCGACAGGCGCGCTGTGGTAGGTCGCCCCGAGCGCCTCGACCAACTCCGGTTTGCGCCCGCCCGTCACGCGATCGAGCACGTGGACGTCGCCACCGTGTTGGACCCCGATCAACGCGGCGAGTAGTCCAATCGGGCCCGCGCCGAGCACGAGCACGGTGCTGGGCTCCCAAAACGCCCGCCGGCCGATCGCCGCGACGTGCTCCCACGCCTTCGCGACAACGGTGGTCGGCTCCAGCAGAACGCCGAGCACGCCGAGGCTCTTGTCGACCTTGACCGCATAGTCCGGCTCGATCCGCCAGCGCTCGGACATGAACCCATCGACCTGCTTGATGCCGCGCTCGGTGTAGCGGCCGTTGGTGCACATGTCCCACTCGCCGACCGCACAGTTAGGGCACGGCACCGGATCCGGCCTGCGGACGATGCCGACGACGTGATCGCCTGCCTGCAGACCACTCGTGCCAGGGTCGATGACCCGGCCGAGCGATTCGTGACCGAGGATCAGACGCTCTCGGCCGGGCGGTGGCCACCCGTAGTCGCCGGCCGCGATCTCGACATCGGTTCCGCACACCCCGACCGCGATCGCCTCGACGAGCACCGAGCCAAGCTCAGCCCCCGGCTCCGGAACTTCGTCGAGCCGTGCCGAACCTGGACTACCCGGGATGACCGTCACTGCTTGCAAATCGGGACCTCGTGGTGGTGCGGCGCGGACTCTACAGAGCGATGAGCGGTCGCTTGGCTCCTGCCCGACAACGTGCGATGAGCGGCGCGATCCGTGCAGTTCGAGCTGAACCGCGAACGCTGGCTATCGTCGGGACTCACCCGTGTTGCGCGCCGAACACGCTCCTCAGAACGCGATGGACGAGCCGGAGGAGATCGCACGCTTCCACGACCGGTGCAGCGACCTGATGCGCGAACTGCTCGACGGTCTCGCCGCGGCGCCTGACCACCCGCGCCCGTTCGGAGAGATCGAGGATGCGATCGGATGGCCGCGCCGCCGGATCGCGTCTGTCCTCGGCGGCGTCTTCCACCTGCGCCAGAGCGAGTTCGGCGGCCGCCGGCCGTATCGCTTTCACGACTCTCGGTGCTCGGACTCCGGGCGCTGGGAGATCTGGATGGACAGTGTTCAGGCCGCCGCCGTACGTGCCGCTCAGGCGGACGGGTAGCCCGGCACCCACCGCACCCGCTTGATCGCACCGTCGATCTCGTCGCCGCTTATCGGACGCGCGACGCCGCCGTCGACGGCAGCCGCCGCGACGGCACTCGCGACCGTGGTCGCCGTCTGCACCAGCTCAGCGCGCGCCGGCAGCAGCGGCGCGTCTGGATCGCGATGGACCGGCGCCGCCGCCCCGACGGCTGTCGCGGCCGCCGTGAGCATCTCGTCGGTGATCCTGGTTGCGCCAACCGCGATCGCCGCCAGCCCGATCCCTGGGAACGCATACACGTTGTTGCACTGGGCGACCGGGATCGCGCGGTCGCCGACCCGCATTGGCGGAAACGGCGACCCGGTCGCGATCAGCACCCGCCCGTCGGTCCAGTCGGCGAGATCCTGGGGGCGCGCCTCGCTGCGGCTGGTCGGATTCGAGAGCGGCATGATGATCGGGCGCCCGGCGTGGGCCGCCATGCTGCGCACGACATCCTCCGTGAAAGCGCCGGTCGCGCTCGAGAGACCGACGAGCGCCGTCGGGTGGGCGGCGTCGACGACATCCTGCAGTTCCGGCGCGGTGTCGCCGGGCGTCGGCACCGCGTCCGGGGGTTGGGCGAGCCGCCGCTGCGCGCCGTCAAGATCGCGCCGGTCGCTCGTCAGCAAGCCGTTGACGTCGACCACGTACACGTGCGCGCGCGCATCGGAGTCGCTGAGACCGTCGGCGACCATCGCGCGGACGATCTGCTCCGAGACCCCGATCCCCGCCGAGCCGGCACCCAGCATCACGACCGTCTGGTCTCGCATCCGCGAACCGGCGGCCAGCGCTGCCGCCGACAGCGCGCCGAGCGCCACGGCTGCCGTGCCCTGGATGTCGTCGTTGAATGTCAGCAGGCGGTCGCGGTAGCGCTCGAGGATCGGCAGCGCGTGCGGGGTCGCGAAGTCCTCCCAGTGCAGCAGGACGTCCGGCAGCTCGCCGTGGACGGCGTCGACGAAGTGGTCGATGAACTCGTAGTAGTCCTCGTCGTCGACCCGGCGGTGGCGCCAGCCGAGATACATCGGATCGTCGAGCAGTTCGGCGTTGTCGGTCCCGACATCGAGCATCACCGGCAGCGTCCGCGCGGGATCTATCCCCCCGAGCGCCGTGTAAAGCGACAGCTTGCCGATCGGGATCCCCATCCCGCCGGAGCCCTGGTCGCCGAGCCCCAGGACCCGCTGCCCGTCGGTGACGACGATGATGTCGACGTCGCGGTTGGGGCGGTTGCGCAGCACCTCGGGTATCCGGTCGCAGTCGGGGTAGGAGATGAACAGCCCTCGCGGCCTGCGGTAGATCTCGCTGAAGCGCTGCGACGCGAGGCCGACCGTCGGCGTGTAAACGATCGGCAGCATCTCCTCGATGTGGTTGCTCAGCAGCTCGTAGAACAGGATCTCGTTGTTGTCCTGCAGCGCTCGGAGGTTGATGTGCTTCGCGATGTCGGTCGGCTGCTCAGCGAAAGCACCGTAGGCGCGCGCGACCTGCTGGTCGAGCGTCTCGACGGCGGCCGGCAGGAGCCCGCGTAGCCCCAATTGCGTACGCTCCGCGTCGCTGAACGCGGTCCCGCGATTGTTGAGCGGATCGGCCAGCAGCTGCATCGCGGCGTGGAGGCCTTCGGTCATCGGTCACGCCTCCGGCGGCGGCAGGAACTGAACCTCGTGCTCAGCGGCGAGCGCGACGACCGCCTCCGGGGTCTGGTCCGCGAGCGCGTCGATCGCGACGAACAGGTCATACAGCCGGGCGGTCGGCGTGACCCAGAACAGGCAGACCACCGTGGCGCCCGAGCGGTTGAACAGCCCGTGCGGCCGGCCCATCGGCAGGCGCAGGAGATCGCCGGGACCGGCGAGGCGGTCAGCGGCGCCGACGGCCAGCGTCAGCTCGCCGTCGAGCACATACACGTATTCGTCCTGCGTGGGATGGATGTGCGGCGGAACGAACGTGTCGGCAGGCAACGTCGCGTGCCACGCGAACGACCGCTCGGTCAGCTGCTTGGGCCGGTAAGTCTGACCGAGGATGTTCCACACGATGCCGTCGATCGACGCGTCGGAGCTGATCAAATCTGCTGCGGCTGAGTCCTCCATGGCTGTCCTCCCGTTCGTCGTTGATGAGTTGGGCACTGCAAAGCCCGCCTTGCGGGCGTAGCCGCGGACGATCGCCTCGCGGTCGGCGTGCGGCAGGATCGCCTCGACGTCGTCGAACCCGTCCGGCGCGAGCGCCTCGACGGCGTCGATCACGCCCTCGGGTCCGCCGCTGCGGTTGGATGTCACGATCTCCGATGTCGGGCCCAGGCGCGCCTGCTCGTACCGCGCGAGCGCCTCGGGAATGTCACCGCCGTCTGCGAGCAGGTCGGCCAGCGCGCAGGCATCGAGGATCGCCTGGCTGGCGCCGTTTGAGCCGACCGGATACATCGGATGCGCCGCGTCCCCCAGCAGCGTGACCCGCCCGAACGACCACCGCGCGATCGGATCGCGGTCGCAGACCGGGTATTCGTAGAACGGGGTCGTCGACTCGATCAGCTGTGGCACGTCGACCTCGCCGATCGCAAAGCGCCGCACGTGCGGGAGGACCTCGACCAGCCGGCCCGGGCGCGACCAGTCCTCGCGGCGCGGCGGCAGGTCGCCTTCGACGCCGATCCGCGCCATCACCGCCCAGTTCGTCAGCCGCCGGTCCGGGCCGCTGCCGCCGCCGATCGGATACAGCACGACCTTCGCCTCCATCCCGCCGGCGATGATCATCGAGCGGCCGGTCAGGAACGTCGGCCAGTCGGTCGCGCCGCGCCACAGCATCGTCCCGTTCCAGCGGGGCGGCCCCTCGCCGGGTATCAACGACTCGCGCACGGTCGAGTGGATCCCATCCGCGCCGACGAGCACGTCCGCCACGACCGTCTGCAGCGGCGCTCCGGAGGCGTCGACGAACCGCGCCGTGACGTGCTCATGGTCCTGGTCAAACCCCGCCAGGCGGTGGCCGGTCACGATCGCCTCCGCGCCCCGCCGCTCGATCACCGCGTCCTTGAGAACGCCCTGCAACGCGCCGCGGTGGATCGAGAACTGCGGCACCTGATACCCCGCGTCGAGCCCTCTCAGCTCGCGCCAGATCTCCTGCCCGAAGCGGTTCATGTAGATCAGCTCGTAGGTGCGCAGTCCGACCGCGTCCAACCGCTCGAGCAAGCCGAGCTCGGCGAGCTCGCCGATCGCGTGCGGCAGCGTGTTGATCCCGACGCCGAGTTCGCGGATCTCCGGCGACTGCTCGAACACGCGGCACTCGATCCCACGGCGATCGAGCGTCAGGGCGGTTGCGAGTCCTCCGATTCCCCCACCGACAACGAGAACGCTCGTCCGCACTCGGTCAGCTTACGTAGTGGGCAGTAGTCGTTCTAGCCGCGCGGCCGCCGCTGACCACGCGGGCGACCGCGGATCGATCAGCGCGAAGTGGCCGACCCCCGCGAGCTCAAGCAGCTCGCAGCGCCCGCCCGCCGACCGGGCGGCGCGCAGGTAGTCGCGGCTCTGCTCGACGGGCACGCGGTCGTCGGCGTCGCCATGCACGAGCAGCACCTCGGCCTCGGCCGGCAACAGCGCCATCGGATCGGCGATCGCGTACTGCACCGGCAGCTGCTCGGGCGTCCCGCCGAGGAACTCGAGCACCGCGCCTTCGCCGATCCGCTGCCGTGCGCCGGTTTCGAGGTCGCAGACGCCGGCCAGCGAGACGACCGCCGCGACGCGCGGCACACCCGCGACGGACAGCGCGAGCTGGCCACCGGCCGAATGACCGATCAGTACCACGCGCTCAAAACCCTCGGGGAGCGCGTCGAGTGCCGCGCGCACGTCCTCGATCGTTTGCGGAACGCCGCCGCCGGCCCCGACCCGCCGGTACTCGACGTTCCACGTCGCCCATCCACGTGCCGCCAGGTCGACCGCCAGCGCGGCCATGATCTCGCGCTTGAAAGGCGCCCGCCAAAAGCCGCCGTGCAGCAGCACGGCGAGGCGATGCGGCCCGTCGGCGTCGGGCAGCAGCAGGTCTGCCTCCTGATCGGGTCCCTCGCCGTAACGATGCACGGTCGGCGCGTGACCTCGAGCAGCTGCCCAGCCGGCCAGCTCGTCGAGCAACGCCTGTAGTTCAGGCGTGGCCATCGCGAAGCTCGAGCAGCGCCGCGCGGACCGAGCCGGGAACCTCGAGCCAGGGGAAATGGCCGGCCCCGGGGACGACCCGCAGGAAGGCCCGCGGCGAGAGCTCAACGGTCGCCCGCGCCGCGAGGCCCCAAGGCATCGGGCTTCCGGCGCCGGCGACCACCCCGTACGGCACGTCACCGGTCGCCAGCGCGGCGGCGACCTCGTCGGTGCCCGAGGTGACGTCGTTGATCACTCCGTAGTAGGCCTCGACCGACATCCGGAGCGGCGGCATCGGCGCGGCGCCGTCGGGATCGGCGAAGTACGACGGCCAGATCAGGCGCAGCGAGTCGAGCGCATCCTCAGCACTGCCTTCGCTGGCCATCGCGCGGTCGTCGAGCTCTTTTGCGCGTTCGCGGTCGCCGCGCGGCGTCCGCGCCATGATCTCGTCGCCGAACGCAGCCATGCCGCCATCGCCCGCGATCCCGAGCGGATCGACGCCCAGAACGCCGAGCAGCCGCTCAGGATGGGCGGCCGCGACCCGGAACGCGAGATGCCCGCCCCACGAGTGCCCGACGATCAGCGCCCGCTGCCAATCGAGGGCGTCGAGCACCGCGGCAGTGTCGGCGACCGCCTGCGGGATCGTGAACGGACCCTCGAGCGTCGACGGTGCCAGGCCGCGCTGCTGAAACGCCGCGACCCGAAAGCCGGGTCCGAGCTCGGTCCCGAGCTCGTCGAGGTATTCGTAGCTGAGCCCGGGCCCGCCATGCAGCAGGAGCACCGGGATGCCGTCGCCGGCGATCCAGCCAGCCAGTGCGTCGCCCTGAGAATCGGCCGAGAAAGGTTCACGCCCGTCCACGGAGCGCAGCCTACCTTCGGGCTTGACGATCCGCGTGGACGGGTCGATGATGGTCGCGTGAGGGGCGCTCCGGTTCCCGGTGTAGCGCAACGCCTCCGTGCTCTGGCGGTTGCAGCGGCGTTCGCCGTGGCGGGCTCCGCCACGTGGGGCGCCGTCGCGGTCGCGGCGCCGAACCCGGTCGGGGCGCACTCGATGCTGCAGCTCAACGACCCAGATTCGTTCATGCAGTCGATGTTCGCCCAGGCCGCGGCGATGCACGCCTCGTCGATCCGCCTCGACATCGCGCCTTCGCTGGTCTTCTCGAGCCCGGGCGCGCCAGCAGATTTCTCGGGGCTGGACGAGGTGATGGCGCTCGCCCAGCAGTACAACCTCCGGGTCGTCGGCGACCTCTACACGATCCCGTGGTGGATCTCCAACTGCCAATCCCCCACCGACCTGTCGGGAATGACCCTGTGCGGCACCGACGACCTCAGCGACTACGGGTCGATCATCTCACAGATCGTGTCCCACGCCGACCCGGTGATCAGATACTGGGAGATCTGGAACGAGCCCGACGACAGCCAGTACTTCACCGGCACGCCGCAGCAATACGCGCAGATGCTGAGGACCGCCCACGACGCGATCAAGGCGATCGATTCGCGCGCGAACGTGCTGCTGGGCGGCGTGTCGAGCACCGCCGCGATGAACTGGCTGACGCAGGTGTTCGCGACGCCGGGGGCCGACGCCGCGGGTGCGTTTGACATCGCCAACATCCACGAGCGGGGCTGGCTCGATGGGCTCGCGGGTGACGTCGCCGTGTGGAAGCGGTTCTTCGCCGGCTACGGATTCAACGGTCCCCTATGGGTGACTGAGCACGGCTACCCGTCGGACCCGGCATACCAATACGACCCTTCGTTCGCGCTCGGACAGCGCTCTCAAGCGGCGTTTCTGACGGCGTCGATCCCGACCCTGATCGACGCCGGCGCGAGCGAGGTGTTCGTCACCGAGCGCGACAACCTCAACGGGCAGTTCGCGTCCGAGGGCGTGCTGGGCGGCGATGTCTCCGATCCACCGGTGGCCGATCCGCAAGTGATCGAGAAACCGGCGTATGGAGCGGTAGGCGCGCTCGCGCAGTGCTACGTGAATCTCGGCCGTGACTGCGCTGGGCCGGCGCCGGTGGCGAACCCATCGTCGCTGACGCTCCCACCGGCGCGCCTCGGTTCCGCGACGGGCGGCTCAGTAACGGTCAGCGACCCTGGACAGGAGCCTCTGCAGCTCGGCCAGGTCACGCTCGCCGGCACCGCGCCGGACCCTGTCTCGGTCCGGAGTGACAGCTGCTCGAACCAGATCCTCGAGCCGAACGAGACCTGCTCCATCGCCGTGCGGTTCGCGCCGGTTGCCGGCGGGGCGGTCGCTGTAACGCTCGAGATCCCGTCCGACAACGGTACGGTCAGCATTCCGGTGGTGGCCGTCGCGCCGTCCGTGTCGAGCCTCGCCTCAGCGCTGTCGCCGTTTGCACCGATCGCCGGGGCCGACGGCATCGGCCACCCTCAACGCCTGGTCTTGACGCTCTCAAACCCGCTCAGCATCGCCGTCCAGATCAGCAGATCGAAGATCACCGGGCCTGATCCGCGGCGCTTCACGATCGAGGCCAACAGCTGCTCTCGCACCGATCTGGCTCCGCGTGCGAGGTGCGCAATGACCGTTCTGTTCACGCCCGGCTGGGCCGGGACCGCGAGTGCCGTGCTGACTCTGAGCGGCGACGGAGCGCCGCTCGTGACAGCACTGAGGGCAACCGCGTTTGCGTTACCAGCCGTCACCAGCGTGACTGCTGCCGGCTGCCTGCGGCCTGGCTCGCACGGCGAGATCCAGGTCCTGACCAGCCAGCGGTCGACGCTCGACTGGCGGCTCGCTCCCGCACACACCGTCCCCGGTCCGCGCTGCAACACGACAGCCGCCGTTGGGAGCCGGTCGACGGCCACCGGGCACGTGCAGACAAGCCGGCGCCCGCACCCGAAGCACTACGTCGCGCATTTCTCACCGCCACTGACCGGCCGCCGCGCGCTGCGCCCCGGTGCCTACCTGTTGACCGTCGCGCCCACCAACGTCCACGGCGCCGGCCGTCCGCGCACGACGCTGATCACGCTCGCGTCGTAAAGCGGCTAGCTGGTGCCGTTGACCGCGCGCTCGACGTTGGCCCAGGTGACCGCCCCGTGGGTCACGCCGATGCACGCCCTGGCGGCCGGCAGCACGTCCGGAGCGTGCAGGTCGACGCCGGCCTGCTGGATCATCGCGAGCGTCAGCTGGCCCTGGCTCGTCGGGTCCGGGAACTTGGTCAAACCGTGAGCGCGCAGGCAACTGGCGAACGCGAGCAGATCCCGCTTGTGCTGCTGTTGCTGCTGCGCCACCTGGGCAGGGCTGATGTTGCCCACCACGGGGAGGATCGAGCGGCAAGCCTGGCTTGCGGACTTGAACTGCGGCGACCGGGCGAACTGATTCGGGACGACCATGGCGACCTGCGTCTGCCCGGGGGTACTCGAGGACACCTTCGGATCGGGGAAGTTCGCGACGCCGTGGTTGCGCATGCAGGCGGCGAACTCGAACGCCTTGTTGGCGATGTCGTGCGGCCCCGCCGAGTTCGAGCTCGTCTGGTGCGAGGATCCGCAGCCGGCGGCGAGCACAGCGATCACGATCGCCGCCCCAAATGAAGTTGAACGCTTACGAGCACGCATTCGAATGGATCGCAGCAGTTGTACGCCGTCGGACATAACAGGAGCGTCACAGCTGGCAACCTAAGTGATATGGCGGCTGCCAGGGATTACGCCGGACGCGCGGGCCGCGCCACGGTCAGCGCCACGCGATGGAGCGCCCGGTTCGTCCGCGGCGAGGTCGTCAAGCGCGTCGGCGGACCGGCGCGCGCCCGCGTGATCGTCCTGTTCGCGGGGGTGCTGGCGCTTAGCGGCGCCGACACGGCGACGATCGGCGCGGTCGCGCCACAGCTCGAGCACGCGCTCCACATCGGCAACACCAAGATCGGGCTGCTGAGCTCCGTGTCGCTGCTGGTAGGCGCGATCTTCACGCTCCCGGTCGGGCTGCTCGTCGACCGCTTCAAGCGGATGCCGATCCTGGCGCTCAGCATCGTGCTGTGGAGCATCGCGTCGCTGACGAGCGCGTTCGCCAGCAGCTACTCCGGCCTGCTGCTGACGCGCGTCCTGCTGGGCGCGGTGATCGCGACCGCCGGCCCTGCGATCGCATCGCTGACGGGTGACTACTTCCCCGCGCGCGAGCGGGGTCGCGTATACGCCTACATCCTCGGCGGCGAGATCGCGGGCACCGCGGTCGGGTTCATCGTCTGCGGGAGCATCGCGAGCCTGATCTCGTGGCGCGCGGCATTCCTGCTGCTGTCGCTGCCGGGCTTCTTCCTCGCCCGCGAGCTCTATCGCACGGTGCCCGAGCCGCTCCGCGGCGGACAGAGCCGCCTCGAGCCCGGCGTCGTCGACTTGCACGAGGCCGCCGCCGCGGCGCGGGCGAAGCCGCAGCCGGGCGCCGGCGACGAGTCCGAGCCGACCCAAGACGACGACTACGTACAGGAGGCTGTGCGCAAGCTCGGCGTGTCCCCGGACCCGAAGCTCGTGCTCACAACGGACCCGCGCGAACTCGGCATCGTCGATGCCGTGCGCTACATCCTGTCGATCCCGACCAACATCCTGATGATCGTCAGCTCGTCGCTGGGCTACTTCTTCTTCTCCGGGCTGACCACCTTCGCGCTCCTGTTCGTGCGCGGTCACTACCACGCGAGCCAGGCGACCGCCGAGCTCGTCCTGGGGCTGCTCGTCGCCGGCGCAATGATCGGGACGCTCGCCAGCGGGCGGCTGACAGACGTGATGTTGCGCCGCGGATCCCTGCAGGTGCGTGTGTGGGTCCCGGCGATCTGCTACCTCGGCGCGGCGGCGCTGCTGCTGCCGGGCTTCCTCAGCAGCAGCCTGACGCCGGCCATCTGGTTTGACGTCGCCGGAGCCGCCCTGCTGTCGGCCGCCAACCCGCCGCTCAATGCCGCCAAGCTCGACATCATGCCTGCCGGACTGTGGGGTCGCGCCGAGAGCACGCGCACGCTGCTGCGCTCGCTGGCACAGGCGCTCGCGCCGCTCGTATTCGGCGGACTGGCTGATTTGGTCGCCGGCATCGCACCTGAGCAGGCGCCGATCGGAACCCATCCGGGCGTGATCTCGCCCGGCGCCGCGCGGGGGCTCGAAATCAGCTTCATCCTGATGCTGGCCACGCTCGCGGCGGCCGGCATCGTCCTGCTGCGAGCGCGCACCACATATCCCCAGGACGTGGCGAACGCGTCGGCGTCGGTTCAGGGCTCAGAGCCGGCGCCCGGCGAGGCGTTGCAGGTCGTCGGCGACCAGGGAGAGAGCGTCGGCTGACACGATGCGCGCCGCGATCGCAGCTTGTGCGGTGTGCGTGGTCGCGCTCGCCGGTCCGGCGCCGGCATCCGCCCGCACCAGGTTTGAGATCCCCGCTCGCGCCGAACAGCTGATCGCGGTCTCGAGCCCAACCTCGGCGCCGCCGGACTACCTCGCGACTCTGCGCGCGTTCGAGCGAACAACCCCGTCCGGGCGTTGGCATCCGTTGCTCGGACCGTTGCCAGCCGAGACCGGCTACGGCCATCTGCGCGGCGACCGGCACGAAGGCGACGGGTCGACGCCGACCGGAGTGTTCGGGATCGGCGCGACGATCTACGGCAACCGGCCGGAGCCGACCGGTCTCCACTACGCCTACCACCGGCTTGCCTGCGGCGATTGGTGGGATGAGGACCCGTACTCGTCGCGCTACAACCAGCTCGTCGAGCTCCGGTGTGGGTCGACGCCGTCGTTCGCGTCGTGGTCTGAGGCGTTGTGGACCGAGACGGTCGCATATCCCTACTTCGCCGTCATCGACTTCAACACGGACCCGATCAGACGGGGTCCGGAGGCGCCCGGATCGGGAATCTTTCTGCATAGCTGGGTCGACGGTCCGACCGCCGGTTGCGTGGCGTTGCACACGGGCGCGCTGCTGCAGCTCCTGCGCTGGCTGCGGCCTGCGGAGCATCCGGTGATCGAGATCGGTACCGACAGCGAGCTGGGCCCTACCCCGCGCCTATAGCCGGCGCTCCTCCTCCACGGTCCGCTCGGCCAGCGGCCGCGCCTCCAGCCGTCCGTCCGGGATCGGATCGCCGCTCTCGACCGACAGCCCGTATGTCCCAGCGGCGAGCCGCGCCTCGGCACGCTCGAGCGCGCCGAGCTCGCGGCGCAGATCGGCTGCCCGGCCCTGGTTGTATTCGTCCTGGTAGAGGTCCTCGGAGTCGGAATCGCCCGGCTCGATCCGGTCGTCTCCCTCCAGCGGGCTCTCTCCCTCAACCGAGGCGAGCGCCTGTTCGATTCGTGTCCGCTCGCGTGCGAGCAGTTCGCGGGCGTGGTCAGCGTCCATACGTGAAGACTAATCACTGCTCATCGGTACGGTGGCGTGGTGACCCCGCTCGCGACCGCTGACGTGATCGTCCTCGGGCTGGGCGCGATGGGCAGCGCGACGTGTTTGCGGCTGGCCGAGCGAGGCGCGTCGGTGATCGGGATCGACCAGCACCATCCGCCCCATCCGTACGGGAGCACGCACGGGGACACCCGGATCACGCGGCTCGCGATCGGCGAGGGTCCCGAGTACGTGCCGTTCGTCAGCCGATCGCACGAACTGTGGAGCGAGCTCGAGCAGCGGAGCGGGATCCAGCTGCTGACCCGCACAGGCGGGCTGATCCTCGGAGACAAGGGGAACGAGTTCGTCGAGCAGACGCGCGCCTGCGCGGAGCTGTACGGGATCGCGCACGAGGATCTGTCGCCGGCTGAGCTCGCGCAGCGCTTTCCGATGTTCGCCGTCGATCAACGGACCGAGGCCTATTACGAGCCGAGCGCCGGCTACCTAAGGGCGGAGGCCGCCGTCAAGCTGCAGCTCGAGCTCGCTCAACGCCACGGCGCTCGACTGCGGCTCGGTGAACGGGCCGAGAGCTGGACGGCGTCGCCGACGGGGGTATCGGTGACGACCGGCGCCGGAAGTTACGCGGCGGGAGCGCTGGTGCTGTGCGTCGGCGCCTGGATCGCGCAACTGTTTGAACAGGGCCGCGAGACATTCGCGGTCCACCGGCAGGTGATGCACTGGTTTGCGATCCGCGACGGATATGAGCAGCTGCGAGACATGCCGGTATTCGTCTGGGACTTTGGCGGCCCCAAGGACGCCTTCGTTCACTTCAACGGCTTCTACGGGTTCCCAGCGATCGACGGGCGCGCGGGCGGCGTGAAGGTGGGGACCGAGTCCTACGAGCACACGACCACAGCCGAGGAAGGCCAGCAGCCCGCGACCGCGCAGGAGGCCGCCGATGTGTACCGGCGCTACGTCGCTCGAGGGCTTCCGTGGCTGAGCCCGGAGCTGGTTCGTGCCGCGCCCTGCCTGTACACGAGCACGCGCGCGAGCCGGTTCGTGATCGACCGCCACCCCGCGCACGACGCGGTCTGGGTCGTGTCCCCATGCTCGGGTCATGGGTTCAAGCACTCGCCCGCGATCGGCGAGGCAATCGCGCAGCGGATCACGGCCGGCGTCAGCGACCTTGACCTGAGCCAGTTCAGCCTCGCCAGGTCACGGCCTTGACCACGAGCAACGTCCGCCCACGCGTGCGAGCCTCAGCCGACGACGAATGCGCTGAGCCTGTCCAGGCGTTGGTCGGGCGTCGACAGATGACCGCCGCGCTCGTCGACGACCACGGTCGCATGTTTGATGTGGGCCGCCAGCCATTCTCCGTGCGACGGCGGCACCAGCACGTCCGTCGCGCCATAGCGAATCTCGACCGGCAGCTGTAGCTCTTCGACATCGAACCCCCACGGCGTGATGAACGCGAGGTCGTCATCGATCCAGCCCGCAGCGCCCTGAGCGAACATCTCGCGCGTCGACCTCCCGAATGACTCGCGGACCGCGGGATCGGCGAGCACCGCGCGATCGGCCGCAGACAGCTCGATCCCGGCGAGCGCCGCCGTCGGATCGTGCGCGAGCCTGTCGAGGATCTCGCGCGTCTCGCGTTCGAGCTCGGAGGCGAGCGTTTCCTCGCCGGCCAGCGCCCAGCCGAACTCCCGGATATTGACCTGGTCCATCCCTGCGAACCAGTCGAAATCGGGCACGTCGTATGGCGCACCGCCTACGTCGCAGGCCACCTGTGTCACGCGCTCGGGCAGGCGCGCTCCGACCGCCAGCGCGTGCGGGCCCCCGCCAGAGCCGCCCGTGACCGCGAACTGATCGATCCCGAGCTGATCGGCGATCGCGGCAACGTCGCCGACACAGTCCACCACCCGGCGGCCGTGCCGGCGGCTGGAGCGGCCGTAGCCGGGGCGGTCATAAGAGACGATCCGCAGACCCGCGGCGACCACGCGGGAGACGTCCGGATGGCGACCGCTGAGCCGGCAGCCGGGCGTCCCATGCAGCATGAACAGCGCCGCTCCGTCGGGATCGCCCACCTCCTCGTATGCGAGCGTCCGGCCGTCAGCGGTCTCGACTGTCTTGACGCTCACACGCGTGACACTACGACACTCGACGAGCCGTAAGATCGACGGCCGTCGTGACCGATCGCGAAAAGCTGTACGGGCTGCCGCTCGATCGTTTCATCCCCGAGCGCGGCGCGCTGGTCAAGGAGCTCCGCAAGCATGGAGATCGTGACGAGGCCGCCGCCGTCGGCTCGCTGCGCAAGCCATCGATCGGCGCATGGTCCGTCAACCAACTCGTGCGCACCCAACGCCGCGACATAAAGGCACTGTTCGACGCCGGCGACAAGCTCCAAAAAGCGCAGGCTCAGCTGCTCGCGGGACGCGCTGACGGCCGGGCTCTCCGCGAGGCCGTCGAGCGCGAGCGCGCCGCCGTCGACAAGCTGGTCGAGATGGCGCGCGGCCTGCTGAGCGCCGACGGTCACGAGCTGACGCCGGCGACGCTCGAGCGGGTGTCCGAGACACTTCACGCGGCGGCGCTCGACGAACAGGCTCGCTCGCAGGTCAAGGACGGCTGCCTCGAGCGCGAGCTTCGTCATGTCGGGCTGGGCGCCGGCGGGGAGCTCGCGCCGCCGCGCCGGGTCCCCGACAAGCGCGAGAGCGTGGATGCGAAACGCGAACAGCGTGAGCGCGCCGAGCGATCGGCGGCGGCGCGCAAGGCCGAGGCCGACGCCCGCCGGGCGGCCGAGCGCACGGAGCGCGAGCTGCAGAAGGCGCAGACCCGCCGCGACGAAGCCGAGCAGGCACTCGCCGCGGCGCGCGAACACGCACAGGCCGCAGCGGCGGCGCACAAACGTGCGAAACAGGCGCTCGAGCAGCTGTAACGCCCGCGCTACGCGATCACGGGACGAGCCCTTCAGCCCCGTCGGCGGGCGGACCTGCGCGTTTTAGCGTCCTGTGGGTTCGCCTAAACGCGCAGGTCACCACCATTTGCGCTCGCGTGCCTCGGCGGTGCCGCCGGTCTGGTCCAGCCCATCGAGCAGCGCCATATCGTCGTCGGACAGCGCGAAGTCGAAAATCTGCGCGTTCTCGCGGATCCGTTCCTCGTGCGTCGACTTCGGCAGCACGATCGTGCCCCGCTGGATGCCCCAGCGCAGGAGGACCTGCGCCGGCGTGCGGCCGACACGCTCGGAGACCTGGGCGACGAGCGGATCCGAGAGATGCCTGCCCGTGCCGAGCGGGCTGTAGGCCTCGACCGCGACTCGATGTTCGTTGCACGCGTCGAGCAGAGCGCGGCGGTATTCGAACGGGCTGAACTGGACCTGATTGATCACGGGCTGCGTGGTCGCGATCGACGTCACCTGATCGAGCTCCTCGACGCTGAAGTTCGAGACGCCGATCGAGCGCGCGTAGCCGCGCTCTCGGGCCGCCTCCATCCCGGGCCACGCCCAGGTCGCGCCCCGCTGCGGCCAGTGGATGATGTAGAGGTCGATCTGATCGACGCCGAGGCGTCGCAAGCTCTTCTCCGCCTCCGCCGCCGGGTCGCGGTTCCCGGGGTAGAACTTGGTCGTGATGAAGACGTCCGCACGCGGGACGCCGCTGTCACGCAGTGCCTGTCCGACGCTCTGCTCGTTGCCATAAGCCTGCGCCGTGTCGATGTGACGGTAGCCGGCCTCAAGCGCCCAGCGGACCGCCCGCTCGCACTCAGCCCCGTTGGGAACCTGCCAGACGCCCAGCCCGAGGGTAGGGATCAGATTGCCGTCCGCCAGCTCGCTGGCGCTGATCATCGGTGGTCACGCGTGCTCGCCTCCGCAGCTAAGAGTTGTCCGCTTCGACGGTAGCGACGCCGTCACGACGACCCGAACGCCGGCATCACCTCGGCCGCCAGCCGCTCCATCTGCTCGGCGTCGTCGACCAACGGGTTGAGCAGGATCAGCTCGGCGCCGGCGTCTGCGACCTCGCGCAGCCCGGCTATGCAGGCGGCGGGCGGTCCGGCGACCCAGACCTCCGACCACCCGCCGCGGCCATAGTGGCGGGCGAGCGCGGCTTCGATCTGCTCCTGCGCCCGGTCAGCGTCGTCATCGACGTGGATGTAGACGCGCTTGGCGAGCCCAAACGTCGCCGGGTCCCGCCGACTCCGTTCGAGCTCCTGGCGAACGGCCTGAGCCTGCTCCGAGAACTGCGCGGTCGACTGCGAACCGGCACCGAAGAAGCCCGTGCCCAGCCGCACCGCGCGTCGCAGCGCCGCCGGGTGGTTGCCGCCGATCCAGACCGGCGGGTACGGCTTCTGCGCCGGCTTCGGCGTCATCCGGGCTCCGTCGAGCTGCCAGAAGTCACCGTCGAAGTTGATCTCCGGCTCGGTCCAGCACGCCTTCATCAGCGCGATCCCCTCGTTGAAGCGAGCCACGAGACGATCTGGATCGACGCCGAACGCCGCGAACGGCCGCCCCCGGCCTCCGGTCCCAAAGCCAACCTCGATCCGTCCGTGGCTGAGCTGGTCGACCGTGGCGATTCCCTTCGCCAGATGAACCGGGTTGTGCAACGGGCTGACGAACACGGCGCAGCCGAGCCGCAGGCGCGTCGTCGTCGCTGCCGCAAAGGTCATCGCTTCCAACGGACTGAGCGTCGACGCGGCCCCCAGGACCTGCTCCTGCGTCCAGGCGCTGCTGAAAGCCCAGCTCCTCGGCGCGCGTCAGATGAGCGCGGAACCCGCGCTCGTCGAACCCGTCGGCGTCGACGTACTGCGGAATCGAAATCGCGAACCGCACCCCTGAACGGTGACACAACCGCGGATGGGAGGGCTGGTCATGCGCGCGTCGAACACCCGCGATGGACCTCTGGGCCACCCCGAACTAGACCAGGAGGAATCGATGACCACCCCCAAGCCCAAGAACGCCACCGCCAAGCCGGCCAAGCCCGCCGCCAAGCGCACCCGCCCCACGAAGCGCAAGACGGCGCTCCCGACGCCGAACCACGGCGAAATCGCCCAGCGCGCGTACTTCATCCACCTCGACGCCGGCGAAAGCGATCAGCTCGCCAACTGGCTCCAGGCAGAGCGAGAGCTGACGGTCGCGTGATCGGTCCCGGGCAGTCGGGGACGTCGTCGCCGACACGTTCCTGGCGAGCCCGACACCGCCGAATGTCGTAGCAAGCTGGGCGTCTGAGCGAACCCACAGGACGCTTTTACGCCCAGGTCCGCAGGCTGATCGAGCGTATGCCCTCGGGACCGTTTGGCAGTGATACGCTGGCCTCTGATGCTCCGACCGTGACCCCCAATGTGCCTTGGCCGAGCACCGCCTCGGTCGATGGCCCCTGGTCACCTCGTCGTCGCAAGGAGCATCGTGTTCGCCGTTGATGTAGTCAATCTCGATAAGCGTTTTCACCATCGTCGTCACGGACGGCGTGGCGAGAGGCTGGCGCTGACGGACGTGTCGTTCACGATCGCCCGCGGCGAATGCGTCGCGATCCTCGGTCAGAACGGATCTGGGAAGTCGACGCTGGTGCGGATCCTCTCGACGCTGCTGCTGCCCGATGGTGGCAGCGCGCGCGTGTTCGGCCATGACGTGGTCCGCGACGCGAACGCGGTCCGCCCACTCGTCAACCGCGTGTCGGTCGAAGCGTCGTTCTTCAAACGCATGTCGGCGTCCGAGAACCTCGCCTACGCGGCGCGTTTCTACGGCTTCACGCCCGCCACGACGCGCGAGCGGATACCCGAGATCCTCGAGCGGGTCGGGTTCTCGCTCGCGAGAAGCGGCGACCCGATGCAGGACCTGTCACGCGGAATGCAGCAGAAGGTGGCGCTCGCGCGGGCGCTGCTCACGTCTCCGGTGCTGCTGCTGCTCGACGAGCCGACGACCGGGCTGGACCCGCGCTCCAAGCGCGAGGTACAGGAGTTCATCCGCGAGGTCCGCGCGACCCACGACACGACGATCCTGCTGTGTACGCACGACCTGGCGGAGGCCGAGACGCTCGCCGAGCGTGTCGGGATTCTGCACGCGGGCAGGCTGCTCGCGCTCGAGCCGACGGGCAACCTGATCGATCGCTACCGCGCTTCGACGCTCGAAGACGCGTTCTTCACCGCGACCGGGATCGCATTCGACGAAGACGAAGAGGAGGAGGTAATCGCATGACACCCCCGCCCGCCGCTCTGACGACGCCGGTCTCGGGTCTCGACGCTCGCGCGCGGCTGCGCCGGCAGCTGATCGGGCTCGGCGGCGTGGTCGAGCGCAATACGTACCTGGTCAAGCGCTACGCGTGGTGGGAGCTGGCGTTCTTCGTCTGGACGATCGCCAACACGCTGACGATCGTGTTCATCGCCAAGGGCATCGAGGCGTCGGGCGGTCACCTGAACGTCAACCGTACGACGACGACGCTGCTGATCGGGGCCGTGATCTGGTCCTACCTCGGGATGATCTTCGAGATCCTGACCGAGACGGTCGCCTGGGAGCGTTGGGAGGGCACGATCGAATACACGTTCATGGCGCCGCTGTCGCGGGCGGTGCACCTCGGCGGGATGGGGCTGTTCGCGGTCATCTATGGCCTGATCCGCACCGCCCTGCTGTTCCTGGTGATCGCGCTGTTCTTCGGCCTGCACATGAACGACGCGAACTTCGCCACCGCGCTCGTGTTGCTGGCGATCGCCTCGCTGTCGTTCGTCGGCGTCGGGATGATCACGGCAGTGCTGCCGCTGATCTCGCCCGAACGCGGGGCGCAGTTCGGCTTCGTCGCCCAGGGTCTGCTGCTGGTGGTGTCAGGGGTCTACTACCCGGTGTCCGTCCTGCCGCAGTGGATGCAGTGGATCTCGACGATCTCGCCCGCTACGTACGCGCTCCGAGGGATCCGCGCCGCGATCCTCGACGGCGCCAGTCTCGGAGCGGTCTGGGGTGACATCTGGCCGCTGCTCGTGCTCGCCGTGGTCACGATCCCGGCTGGGCTGGCGATCTTCCGCGCCGGGGAGCGGTACGCAAAGCGCCACGGGAAGCTCAAGCGTTCAGGCTGAGAATCATCCGAACGGGGTGATGTCGCGAGCGCTCAGCGAGGACGATCGGTCACAACGGCGTCAGCGGCGAGCCGTACGTCGACCTCGAGCGGGCGGCCGCCGCGATGATCGCGCGCGAATAACCACTGGCCCGGTGGTGAGCGCAGATGCTCCATCGGGCCATTGAGCCCGCCCCTGTGCCCACGTAGCTTCGTTGCGGTACCCGCCACACGTCCCAGGAGGCACGAGCCGATGGTTTGGACGAGCAACGTGCTGGTCGTAGCCAGCGTCACGGCGACATCGACTGAGCTGCTGCAGGCGCTCCAGCGACGGAGCCAATCGAGCGCGACGTCGGTGACGCTGGTCGTCCCGGCGACGCCGTTCGGCGAGGGGCGCAACGCCGCCGGGGGGCGATTGCGCGAAGCGCTCGAGCTACTGCGCGCAGCAGGCCTGAATGCCGATGGGCACCTCGGGAACTACGACCCGATGGTCGCGGTGACCGACACGTGGGATCCCAATCGCTACGACGAGATCATCGTCTCCACGTTGCCGGCGAGCGTTTCGAAGTGGCTCGGTGCCGACCTTCCGCGCCGGATCGAGCGCCACACGGGGGCGATCGTCACTCACGTTGTCGCCATCCCGCCGAAAGCCGAGCCGGCGGCGGTGAGCGTCTCCAAGCGCGAGAAGCTGGGAGTGGTCGCGGCGCTGTCGGCGCTCACCTGGGGTTCGTGAGTTACGGGAGTCGAGGCGACCAGCGGCTCGAGGTCACGGCCGCAACAAGCAGCAGAGCGGCCCCTCCGATCGCGAACGCCGCCGTCACCTCGCGTTTGCGGGTCGTGCTGCCCAGGCGGGTGCCGAGATGCGCGTAGATCGAGGCGAGCTGATCGGCGGTCTGCGCGTCGAACGAGCGTCCGTGTGACGCCTGCGCGATCTGCTCCATCAGCTGCGGGTCGGGCGGGACGGGAAGCGGCGGCTCGAACGGCTCGGGGTTTGGCAGCGTCCCGCTCGGCGTCCCGAGCGCGACCGTGTAGATCGGAATATGTTCGGCCGCCGCCTGGCGCGCGACCGTGATCACATTGATCCCGGCGTTCGCTGCGCCGTCGGACACCAGCACGATCGCCGACCCCGGGTGCTTGACCTGGCTGCCGTGCAACAGCTCGAGGGCGAGTTCGAGCGCGTTGCCGGTGGCCGTCCCGCCGTCGGCCGTCTGGCCGTCGATCAGCGCCCGCGCAGCACCGTGGTTGACGCTCGGAGCCTGCACGGCGTTGGGGGCGCTGGAGAACGCGATCGCGCCGACGCGTGCGTCGCTCGGAAGCTGATCGATGAACGTGTTGGCGGCGCGCTCCGCGGCCGCCAACCTGGTCGGCAGCACGTCGGTCGCGGCCATCGACCCCGATTCGTCGCTGACGATCACCACTGAAGCCGCCCTGACCGGAGCGCTGTAGCTGACGTGGGGCCGTGCCAGCGCCACCGCCAGTGCCGCGATCGCCGCCAGCGCCAGCGCCGCTGGCAGGTGACGCCTCCGTCCCGTGGCCGCGCCGGCGGCGAGCCGCACCGTCGAGACCGCCGGGTAGCGGACCGCGTAGCGCCTGGCGCGCCGCCGAGCCGCGACCGCGACGGCGACCGCGACGGGGATCAGCGCCAGCCCGGCGAGCCACAGTGGCGAGCTGAACGTCATCGCAGCTGACGCCCAAGCGATAGCAGCCAGTCCTCGCCGGTCGAGAGCGTCACCTGGTCGATCCGTAGCGCCCGCAGCTCGCGCGACACGGCGCTGCGCCGCTCCTGCTCGAGCTCGGCGAATCGCTCGCGGACGCGCCGGCGTGAGGTGTCGATCTCGATCCGCTCCCCGCTCTCGGGGTCGACCAGCGCCAGGTGTCCAACGCGCGGCAGCTCGAGCTCGCGCGGATCGACGATCTCGATCGCCAGCACCGAGTGCCGGACGCGAAGCGAGCCGAGTGGCCGCTCCCACGACTGCTGACCGCGAAAGTCCGATACGACGACCACCAACCCTGGCTGGCGCGCGAGGCGTCCCACCCGGCGCGCCGCGCCCGCGAGTCCGTCCGGGTCGTGCTGACCGTCAGGCGCGACGCCCTCGGCGAGCAGTCTTCGCAGCGCGACGATCGCGGGCTTTGACCCGCGCGGCGGCAGCACCCGCGGCGTGCTCGCGCCGAAGCCGACCAAACCGACGCTGCCGGCGCGCCGCACCCCGAGCCGCCCGAACGCGAGCACCACGCCCTCGGCGACGTCGGCCTTCAGCCGGCGCTCAGTCCCGAACGCCATCGACGGCGACAGATCGAGCAGGATCCAGGTTGTCAACGCGCGCTCGGGCACGTGCCGGCGGACGTGCACCTGGCCGGTACGCGCCGTCGCGGCCGCGTCGATGTGGCGCACGTCGTCGCCGAACTCGTACGGGCTCAGCTGCGCCAGCTCCGTGCCGACTCCGACCCCCGCCGCACGGCGGTCACCAGGCAGCATCCGCGCCACGAGCCGGCTGATCGTAACGTCGAGCGCATCGATCATCGACTGCGCGATCGGGCCGGGCCCCTGTCGGGCGGCCGGTGCTTGGAGGACCTCCGCGCTCACCGCACCCGCACCGTCGTCGGCTCCTGCATGAGGCGATCGCTCCCGGGCTCCGGCACCGCCGCGAGCACGCGCTCGAGCAGCTGGTCGGCGGTCACGTTGTCGCTCAGCGCGTCGTAGGACAGCACGAGCCGGTGGCGCAGCACGTCCGCCGCGAGGTCCCGGATGTCGTCCGTGACGACGTGCCCGCGGCCGCGCAGAAGGGCCAGCACGCGCGCGCTCTGGACGAGACCGATCGGCCCGCGGGGGCTGGCGCCGAACTCGATCAGCGGTGCGATCTCGGCCAGCCCGTGCTCTGCCGGGCGACGGGTCGCGTCGGCGAGCGCGACCGCGTATCCGATCACCTCCCGGTCGACGAGCACCGTCTGCGCCACCCGGGCGTGGCGGCGCAGATCGTCGATCGACAGCCGCTCCTGCACGACCGCCGGATCCTGAAGGCTGCGTCCGACGACCGCTGCCTCCTCGCCGACGGTCGGGTAGTCGACCAGGATCTTCATCAGGAAGCGGTCGACCTGCGCCTCGGGCAGTGGGTAGGTGCCCTCGGACTCGATCGGGTTCTGAGTCGCCATCACGATGAACGGCAGCGGCACCGGGTATGTCCTGCCGCCGATCGTCACCTGTTGCTCCTGCATCACCTCGAGCAGCGCCGACTGGACCTTGGCGGGAGCACGGTTGATCTCGTCGGCGAGCAGGAAGTTGCACAGCACCGGCCCGAGCTCGGTGTCGAAGCTGCCGCTGTTGGGCCGATAGACGCGCGTCCCGACGAGGTCGGCGGGGACCAGGTCAGGCGTGAACTGGATCCGGTTGTAGGAGCCGCCGAGCACCGCCGCCAAGGTCTTGACCGTCAGCGTCTTGGCGAGCCCGGGAACGCCCTCGAGCAGCACATGACCGCCCGTCAGGAGGCTGACCAGCAGCCGCTCGAGCATCGCGTCCTGGCCGACGATCACGCGTTTAATCTCGTACAGCGCCTCCTGTAGGTCGTCGCGCGCCTGCGTTCGAAGCTCGTCGGTTCGCTCAATCTCGTTCATCTGTCCTCCGGATCCAATCGCACCTAGACGAGGCGGCCGAACCAGAACAGCGACATGGCGCTGCCGAGCAGCAGCAACACCAGGCCGCCACCGGCGAACCCCGCGGTGATCTCCTGTTTGACTTGTTTATGCCCTAGCCGGGCGGCGAGGCGCTGATAGGCGGCGCTCACGCCCGCGGTGTCGGAAGCTTCAAATGCGCGCCCGTGCGAGGCCGTCGCGATCTCCGCGAGCTGCTGGCGGCTGACCGGTACCGGCACGGTCACGGTCTTGCCGCCGCGCGTGATCGGGATCGTGCCGTGTGCGGTCCCGACTGAGATCGTGTAGATCGGGATGTGAACCGTGGCCGCCTCGCGGGCCGCGATCAGCGGGCTCGGGCCGACGTTCGAGGCGCCATCCGAGATCAGCACGATCGCGCCCGGCGGGCGCTTGCCCGCGACCCGCGGAACGCTGCGCAGCTCGTTGATCGCGGTCGTGATCGCGACTCCGACCGCGGTCCCGCCGCTCGTCCGCACGCGTCGCGCGAGCCCCGCCTGTGTGAGCGCGTGATCAGTCGTCGGCGACTGCAGCACGGTCGGCGTCCGGGCGAACTCGAGCAGCCCGACTTGGACCGCGCTCGGAACATTCGCCACGAAGTGGCTCGCGGCGCGGTGGGCCGCCCCTTCACGCGACGGCGCGACGTCGGTCGATTGCATCGAGCTCGACGAGTCGTCAGCGAGCATGATCGCGCCGTCGGTCACCGGCTCCGCGACGCTTCGCTGCGGGCGTGCTGCCGCGACGATCAGGACCGCCAGTGCAATCGCGAACAACAGCATCGGGACGTGGCGGCGCCAGCGCGGCCGTCGCGGTGCGACCGACGGGCTGAGCGCGGGAGCGACGAACGCCGACGCGGCCCGTTCGCGGTGGCGCTGCTGGCTCGCGTACCACCAGGCAAGCAGCGGGATTCCCAGCAGCGCGAGGAGCACCAGGGGGTGGACGAACGTCATGGATAGCCCGGGGGGCGAGCGGCGAGCGTGGCGCTCGTCGTGTAGGTCATCAGCCCCTGCGCGTACTGGATCGTCACGTGATCGCCGACGTGCAGGCCGGCGATCGCCGATTCGACGTCGGCCGGCGCGGTCACCTGGTGGTTGTTGATCGCCGTGATCAGGTCTCCCGGCGCCAGCCCCGCGGCGGCCGCCGGACTGCCCGGTATCACGCTGGTGACGATCGCACCGCTGGCAAACGGGCCGCCAGCGATCGTCTGGATGCCGACCGCCGCGAACGGCGAGCTCGTGGTCTCGATTCCTAGCCACGGATGTCCGGCCGCGGCGGCCGGTGGATGGCTGGAACCGCCGGGCAGCGACGACACCCCGTAGGCGGCGCCGGCGATGACCAGCAGAGTTACGGCGATCAGCGCTGCGAGTCGAAGTCGGCGGGTGCGCCTCGTCGCCAGCCAGCGCCGCATCTCGCGGCGCAGCCGGCGTAGCCAGGCGATCGTCCGTGCGGCCAGCGACGCCCTCGGCGGGGCGGTGTCCTCGGTGTGGGGAGTCTCGTCGGTCTGCGAACGACGCCTCGCGAGCTCGTCGGCCGCGGCCGCGGACTCGAGCTCCCAGTCACCCGACCACAGATGACGCGGTGCGCTCATACGTCGCCCGAAGCTATGGGACCTTGGTGAGATCTTCTGAAGAAGACCGGGCCGTCAACCCGTGGGTTGAGAACTCGTGCGATCTCCACCCGCAAATCGAACCTGGCGCCGATGTGCAAATGAGGCATCGGGGCGACCATGCCTCCCATGACAACTACTGATTACCTCATCGATGCAACTCTGGTGCTCCTGGTCCTGTTTCAGATCAAGGAGCGCGAGCTCACGACCCGCTCCCTGATCCGCCCGCTGGTGATCCTGAGCATCGCGGTCTTCACTTACCTGCATGGAATCCCCACCGGCGGCAACGACCTCATCCTGGTCGCGGTGTTCGCCCTGATGGGCGGACTGATCGGCGTCGCGAGCGGTCTGACCGTCTTCATGCGGCGCGGTCCCGGCGGCGAGGTTCTGGCTCGCAGTGGCTGGGCCTCGGGCTTCTTCTGGGTGCTCGGGATGGGCTCGCGTTTCGCGTTCCTCGTCTGGGCCACGCACGGCGGCGTTTCGACGATCGCCAGCTTCGGCGCCCAGCATTCGATCACCAGCCAGGAGGCGTGGACGGTAGCGCTGCTGGCGATGGCGGTGTTCGAGGTCTGCGGCCGGACGCTGATCCAGGCGACCCGCCGCTATCAGCTCCAGGGCGCCGTGGTTCCGGAGCTGGCCTGAGCAAAGTCGCCGACCGGGGACAGCGGGACTCGCGATCAGCGGGTCCCGCTTCGTCGTACCGGTTGGATTGACACGGCGCGAGTCCGTACCGTCCTGACCATGCTGCTCTCCCGCTTCAACCGCTTCGCCACCGCGATCCGGCTGGTCGGCCTGGCGCTGATCGTCTGGTCGCTGCTCGGCTCCATTTCTCATCCGAAGAGCTCCGGACGCGGGGCCCTCATCGCGGTGCTGTCGGCGGCCGCGGTGGTCGCGTGGCTCAGTTGGACGGCGAGGCCGAACCGCGAACGCGGGGTGACGCTCGACCTGTACGTTCTGGCGGTCGCGGGCGGGTTGCTGGTCGGCGCGGCGCCGAATAGCGCCTCCAGCGCGTTCGCGTTCGTCGGGATCGCAGCTGCCGGCTTCCGGGTCGAGATCGCGCGCGCGCTCCCGATCCTGGCGTTGGGCGTCCTCGCGGTCTGCCTATCGGTGCTGATCTACGACGGAAGCGGGCTCGGCGCGTTGGCCTACTCGCTCGGTTACGCCGCCGCCATGCTGGCTGCGTCCAACGCCCGCCAGTCGGTCGTGCGCGCCGAGCAGGCGGAGCTGCTGCTCGCTCAGACGCAGCGATCGCACGAGGAGCAGCTGCGCGTCGCCCGGCTGGAGGAGTCGACTCGAATCGCGCGCGAGATCCACGACGTCCTCGCGCACGCGCTCGCCGGCCTGACGCTTCAGCTCGAGGCGACCGCTTCGCTGCTCGAGCACGGGGCCGACCGCGAAGTCGTGCTGGCTCGGGTGGTGCGCGCCCACGAGCTGGCGCGGGTGGGATTACAGGAGACACGCCACGCGGTCGGGGCGTTGCGCGGCGATGACGTGGTCTCGGTCCCGGCCGGCATCGAGGCGCTGGTCGCCGAGTACCGCACGACCGCCGTCGCGACCGCCGAGCTGACAATCGATGGTGACCAGTCGCGCCTGACGGGACAGACCGGACAAGCCGTGCTGCGGGCCGTGCAGGAGGCGCTGACGAACGTGCGAAAGCACGCCCCGGGCGCCGGCGTGTCGGTCGCCGTCCACGCCGGCGCCGACGCCGGCGACGATGTCGTCGTGCTGGTTGACGACCATCGGTCCGGAGCTCAGCCGGCGCCTGCGCTGGCCACGACCGGCGGCGGTTACGGCTTGCAGGGGATGCGCGAGCGGGCGCAGCTGCTGGGTGGCACGCTGAACGCAGGTCAGGCGGACGGCGGCTGGCGCGTGGAGCTGCGACTGCCGGCCCCCTCCGAGCGCGAGGTCTTCGATCAGTGACCGGTCCCGTCCGGGTGCTGGTGGTCGACGACCAGGCGCTGGTGCGCGAGGGACTCATGACGCTGCTCGCAGTCGCGCCAGGAATCGAACCCGTGGCCGCAGCCGCCGATGGCGAGCAGGCCGTGGCGCTGTGCGCGCGCCACCGGCCGGATGTCGTGCTAATGGACCTGCGGATGCCGAAGCTCGACGGCGTCGAGGCGACGCGCCGGATCCGCGCCGCGCAACCCGACACTGAGGTCGTCGTGCTCACCACCCACGCCGACGAGGAGTCGATCCTCGATGCCCTCAATGCCGGCGCCCGCGGCTACCTGACCAAGGACGCCGGCATCACTGAGATCTCCCGTGCGGTCCACGCAGCGGCCGACCACCAGGCATTGCTCGACCCGCTGGTCCAGAGCCGCCTGATCGCCGCCGCGGGGGCCCGCCCGCGCCCGGCACCGGGTCCGACCAGACTCCCCGATGACCTGACGCCACGCGAAGCGGAGGTCCTGAAGCTGATCGCGGCCGGGCTCTCGAACGGCGAGATCGCCTCGACGCTGGTCGTCAGCGACGCAACAGTCAAGACGCACATCAACCACGTGTTCTCGAAGATCGGCGCGCGCAACCGCGCGCAGGCCGTGCACTACGCGTACACGCACGGGCTCGCGAGCTGAAGTCCGGACCGCGCCGGCCGGCGCACCAGGCGAGCATGCGGCCCGGTGGCGCGGTTATAGTCGCGACCGATCCGTGTCGCGATCGGATGCCGAAATAGAGCGTGAGAAACGCCTGGCGGCGGAAGCCGCGGCGGAGCTGGCCGAGGACGGCATGATGGTCGGGCTCGGGAGCGGGTCGACGGTCGCTTACCTGCTCGCGCCGCTCGCGTCGCGCAGACTGTCGATCCGCTGCGTCGCGACATCACCCGCCACTGCCAGCGAGGCGGTCCGGCTGGGACTGGAGATCGTCGATTTCACCGGCACCGACGCGCCCGCGCGATTGGACCTGGCGATCGACGGCGCCGACGAGGTCGCGCCATCGGGCTGGCTGATCAAAGGCGGCGGCGGCGCCCATACACGGGAGAAGGCGGTCGCCGCGGCGTCGAGCCGGTTCGTCGTGATCGCCTCGTCGAACAAGCTCGTCGAGCGCCTCTCGCCGCCGGTCCCGCTAGAGCTGGCGCAGTTCGGATTGGCGGGTACGCTCGAGCGCTTGGGGCACGTCCGGCTTCGAGACGTGCCGCTGAGCCCCGACGGAGGCGTGATCGCCGACTACCTGGGCGCGTTCGACGATCCGGAGCTGCTCGCCGCTCATCTCTCGGCCGCCCCCGGCGTCGTCGAGCACGGCCTGTTCGGCGCCGAGATGGTCAGCGACGTGATCGTCGGCGACGGTCACGACGCCAGGAGGATCGACTACAGCTCGACTCGTCGCTGATCAGAGTGGCGGACGGGTGCCAGGTGCTGGACTCGGTTAGCCGCTGAGGTCAGCCGCGGGTCGGGGTGCGACGGTGGTTTGGCTACGTGAGCTAGACCACTTGGACGTTGGCGGCGGCTGGTCCTTTGGGGCCTTGCTCGGTGTCGTAGCTTACTTTTGCGCCTTCGGGCAGCGATTTGAAGCCGCTGCCCTGGATCGCGCTGTGGTGCACGAACAGGTCTTTACCGGCGTCGTCGGGGGTGATGAAGCCGTAGCCCTTGTCGTCGTTGAACCACTTCACGGTTCCGGTTGCCATCTGGGTCTCCCTGTGGGTCGCGTGCTGCGAAACGTGGGAGGTGCAAGAGCAACAACTACGAACGCGGGCACTAAATCGCCGGGCGCGCGGCCCGGCACGAGCACCATAGGTTAGCGGGCGCGCGCCCAGGCCAGCACGACCACCCCCAGCCGGTCAGCGATCACGCGAACGCCTGCTGCGGCTGGCGGCGGGCTTGGGCGAATGTCACAAGCCTGCCCGCCTCCTCATCCCAGAGCTTGAGCGTGACCGCGCGTAGCCCGTCCCACAGAGTCAGCGTCGGCACACCGGCGAAGATCGCGCTTGACTCGTGAGCGCGCTGCAGGTTGTAGTTGGGGATCCGCGCGTTGAGATGGTGAACGTGGTGCAAGCCGATGTTGCCGGTGAAGAACTGCAGCAGCTTGGGCAGCTTGAGGTACGAGCTGCCGCGCAGGGCGGCGTCCTCATAACTCCACTTCGCACCGCTCTGCCAGTAGGCATCCTCGAACTGGTGTTGGACGTAGAACAGCCAGATGCCAACAGACCCGGCCAGCAGCGCCGCGGGCGCCCACACGACCAGAAAGTCCTCCCAGCCGATAAGCCAGCACAGCGCGCCGACAACCACGACCAGCACAGCGTCGGTCGCGAGCACGCTGTTACGCATCCGCGGCCGCGCGCCGCGCGCCACGATCCGCGGCCCGACGATCATCGCGAAGACCGGCCCGAGCCCGAACATCACCAGCGGATGGCGGATCGCCCGGTAGGCCAGGCGCCCCCGCCGCGAGCGAGCCTGATACTCGGCGACCGTCAACGTGACGATGTCACCCACTCCCCGCCGCTCGAGATCACCCGACGTCGCGTGGTGCACCGCGTGATCGTGGCGCCAGCGACGAAAAGGCGACAGCACCAACAGACCCAAAACCGTGCCAACCCGAGCGTTCGCGCGCTTAGACGCAAACAAAGAGCCATGTGCACAATCGTGAAACACGACGAACACCCGGACCAGAAACCCGGCCGTCGGGATCGCCAACGCCACCGTAACCACCGGCGACACACCCAGCATGAAATACATCACCACGCACAACGCCAGATACGGCACCAACGAAGTCGCGACCTCAAACACGCCACGCCAAACACACGGCCGCGCATACCCAGCCAGTGCCTCATGCCACGACGGACGATTGGATCCAGTCATCAATCACGGTTCCGATCAAAGTTAGATAGATAGGGACACAGCTCCCGCACTGACAACACGCTCACAACGCCACGACCACCCGAGGCGACCGCAACACGCCAACCAGCCGCGGCCGAGCTCCAAACGCGGAGCAGCCTACCCGACGCAACCGCGATCAGCTTCGACGATCGACGCTGTCACGGTGAGCAGCGCCCCGCGACGGGTTGACGCAGCTGGCGTAGCATGCTACCTTGCGTAGCATGGCAGCAAGGATCCCAGAAACGGCGATCTCCCAACTCCGGCGAGGCGTGCTCGAATTCTGTGTGCTCGCGCTGCTGCGCGACGGCGAGCGCTACAGCTACGAGCTGGTCCGCGCTCTCGGTGATGCCGACGGCCTGGTGACGACGGAGGGAACGCTCTACCCGCTGCTCGGCCGGCTGCGTCGCGATGGCGTGGTGGATACGACCTGGCGCGAATCGCCGTCAGGACCACCGCGCCGCTACTACCGCCTCACCCCAGATGGCCAAGCCGCGCTCGGAGGTTTCGCGATCGAGTGGACGCGATTCCGCGACTCGGTCGACGCCCTGCTCAGAAACGGAGCACTCAGATGACGACCGACACCCTGCACCCGCTCGCCGCCGAGTACCTGCAGCGCCTGCGCCGCGCCGGACGTGGTCTCCCGCCCGGGCGGCGGCGGGAACTGCTCGCCGAGATCGAAGGGCACCTGTCCGAGGCGATCGACCCTGGTGCGTCGGACGCCCAGGCACTCACGGTACTCGACAAGCTCGGCGAGCCCGAGGCGATCATCGACGCCGAAACCCCGCCTCCCGACGAGCTCCCGCCCCATCGCGGAACCAAAGAATGGGCCGCGATCATCCTGCTCCTGCTCGGCGGCTTCATCTTCGCTGTCGGCTGGTTCGTCGGTCTGGTCCTGCTCTGGAGCTCGCGCGCCTGGACCACACGCGACAAGTGGATCGGAACGCTCATCATCCCCGGCGGCCTCGCGACCAGCGCTCTCATCGGACGGCTCCTGCTCGGGACGCCCACCAAAACACTCTGCCGCACGATCGTCGGCGTCGAACAACACTGCACCACCGCGCCCGCAACGAGCATCGCCCCACCCATTCTCGGAATCGTCGTCGTCGCGGTCCTAGTGCTGGCTCCGATCGCGACCTCGGTCTATCTCGCCCGCCGCGCGGCTAAGCCATGACAAACCTGCCACCAGCCGCTTCGTCGTCGGCGGGCTACGGGTGGGCGATCGCCGCTGCTCGGCTTCCGCGGTGACGACGCTCAGGCACGCTGGCCAGAGCGGCCGGCCGGAGCCCTCAGCCGATCCGCTCCGCCAGCTCGACGATGATCCCCTCCGGGCCACGGACGTAGCAGAGCCGATAGCTGTCTTCGTAGCGCTCCACCTCGCCAACGAGCTCCGCGCCGCGTGCTCGCAAGCCGGCGACGACGGCGTCGATGTCGTCGACCGCGAACGCGATATGGCGGATGCCCGGGGTGTTCGCCGGCGCGTGCCGGTCGCCGCCCCGGCCCAGCGGGGAGTGAAACTTCGTCAGCTCGAGCCGTCCGTGGCCGTCCGGGGTCTCCACCATCGCAAGCTCCGCCCGGACGCCCCCCAACCCCACCACGCGGTCCACATGACCGCCCTCGACCGCCCCCTCGCCCTGTAACTTGAGTCCGAGCTCGACGAAGAACGCTGTCGCGGCCGCGAGGTCGTCGACCACGATGCCCACGTGGTGCATGCGTTGGATCGTCATGCGCTCAACGGTAGCGACACCACGGCCCCAGCTACAGGTCACGTCCGCGCACCGTGGGAGCTGTTCATGGTGCGGTAGAAGCAGGGGTCAGGCAACTCCGTGTCACCAGCGCGGGCAGCGCCAACGGCGGAGGCTATGGCACGATTCTCAGCTTCGATGCCGAAGGGGAACCGATCGGACCTTTCAGCAGCGATCCTCGGATCGTCGATCCGCGCGGTCTGTCCCTCGACCATTCGGGCGCACTCATTTACCTCAACAGCGATGACTCAGTGCTCGAGGAGGCCTACTTCCCCGGCGGGCGCGGCTGCCAACTGCCGCGGGTACAACCGCCTCGCGTTCGACCTAGGACGCGGTCACCGACCGTAGCTCCTCCAGCGACTCGTCCATTAGTCGCCGGAAGGCGGTCGGGTCATCCTGCTCCACCCAGTGGGCGAAGGCCACGTGAAAGACGGTCACGCCCGCCTGAGCGGCGAGGATCGCCGCGTTCGCTGAAACGCCCCGCTCGACCAGCGCGGCCTTGATGGCGCCAGCGAGGGTCTGCAGCTTGATCAGCTCACGCTCCTGCAGCTCCGGGTTGGCCTCGATGATCCCCGCGCGGATCCGGGCGAAATCGTGACGTTCCGTGAACATCTCCGCAACCGGATCGAGTCCGGCCACCACGACCGCGAGCGGCGTCGCATCCGCCGGGGCGGCGGCAACCCCCTCGAGCCAGAGGCGCTGGAGCTCGTGGCTGCCGCTGAACAAGCACCTCCCGTTTGTCCGAGAAGTAGCGGAAGAACGTGCGCTTCGTCAGCCCCGCGCGCCCAGCGATCTCAGCGACCGTCGTCGCCTCATATCCCTGCTCGTCGAACAGTTCGATCGCGGCGCTCATCAGGCGGCCCTCGGCGTCTGGCTTCCAGCGTGACATCTGAGCAGAGCGTAGTTGATGACACCAAGTGACATCTAGGTGCTATCGTGATGACACCAGGTGACATACCCACGACTGGAGATTCCAATGCGCGTATTCGTAACCGGTGCCTCAGGCCACATCGCCTCCGCCGTCATCCCCGAACTTCTCAACAACGGCCACCAGGTCGTCGGCCTTGCCCGCTCTGATGCATCCGCTGAGGCCGTCGCCGCGCTCGGGGCGGAGGTGCGCCGCGGCGATCTCGACGACCTCGACGGTCTGAGGGCCGCCGCCGCTGAGGCCGACGGCGTGATCCACCTCGCCTTCAAGCACGAGGCGATGCGCTCGGGCGACTTCATAGGCGCGGTCTCCGCCGATATGGCGGCTACCCAAGCGATTGGCGAGACCCTCGTCGACACCGACAAGCCCGTCGTGTCAACCGGGGGCACGCTGATGCTCGCCATGGCCGGAATCACCGGCCGGGGCGGGCGGGTCGGCACCGAGGACGACCAGTCCGAGGGCGGTCCCCGGACCGACGCGGCGAACTACACGATCAGTCTGGGGCGCCAGGGCGTGCGCTCCTCCGTCGTCCGACTCGCGCCGATGGTCCACAGCGACCTCGACCATCACGGCTTCACGCACGCGCTGATCGGCTTCGCCCGTGAGAACGGCGTTGCGGCCTACACCGGCGACGGCAGCAACCGCTGGCCGGCGGCGAACACCTACGACGTCGGCGTGCTCTACCGCCTCGCGCTGGAGAAGGCCCCCGCCGGCTCGACCTTCCACGGCGTCGGTGACACGGGCATCTCACGCAAGGTGATCGCCGAGACGATCGCTGGCAAGCTCGGGGTCGAGACCAAGAGCATCACGGATGAGGAGGCGCCGCAGTACCTCGGCTTTCTCGCCGCCTTTGCCGGCCTTGACAACCCGACCTCAAACGACAAGACCCGCGAGGTGCTGGACTGGGAGCCGACCCATCCCGGCTGGGTCGAGGACGTGGAGACGGGCCACTACTTCGGCTGAGGAAGCCTGGGGTCGGCGACGCCGACGGTGCTGCTGGTCTGAGACCAGCAGCACCGCCATCACCTGAGACGATCACGCCCTCGACGGCATCGATTTTGGCGTGTGCCAGATTGCTCGAGATGCTCAGCGCTCCCGAACAACGTGCTCTGTCGGCGGCCAGTACGGTTGCCTCCGCGCAGGGGCTGAAGCCGGACGCGGCAGTCGTCATCTACTCGGGAAGCAATGTGCTGGTGCATCTGCGTCCCGCCCCGGTCGTCGCTCGCGTGATGACCGGAACGGTCGCGCTTCACGATGATCCGCGGACGTGGCTTGAGCGCGAGGTCTCCGTGCTCGACTTCCTGATGCCTTCGGGCTTGGCCGTGTCACCAAGCCGGCTGATCGCGCCAGGGCCGCACTACCACGACGGTCTGTGGATGACGTTCACGGAGTGGGTTTCCGAGGTCGAACCGGACCCTGAGATCCAGTCAGCGGTCTCCATCGATGACGCGCGTGAGCTTGGTCGGATGCTGAGGTATCTGCACGATGCGCTGCGGCCATATGATCGCGAGCTGGGCGGCTCGCGTGAGCTGCGCGACGACATCGAGCGTCTCCTCGGCCAGCTGCGACCGGCCGACGCCCAGCAGCGCGTCGCGATCTCCTCGCTTGGCGAGCGGCTGAGCGCGCTGGGAACGGCCGTCTTTGAATCGAGCCTCCCGACCCAGGCGCTGCACGGGGACGTCTCGCTGCGCAACCTGCTCCGCACCCGGTGCCGCCTCGTCTGGAACGACTTCGAGGACACGTTTCGCGGCCCGGTCCACTGGGACGTGGCGAGCGCCGTCGGCAGTCTCCGCATCCGTGGAGCGGACACGCGCTGCGTCCGCGAGATGCTCGACGCCTACGGCTGGAACGATGGGCGAGAGCTTGCGCCATTCCTCGCCGCTCAAGACGTCTATGACGAGATCTGGCGAATGTATGACCGGCAGCGACGTCGTTCCCGGCGCGCTGCAGCCTCCTGAGCGGGCACCTCACGCGAGTGAACGCGAAGGTTCCGGACGCTCGCTTTCGCTTCGTCGCCAACCGAGCCGAGCGCGAGGTCGCGGCGCCGTACTCTGGGTCGTTACCTCGGTCGAAGCCAAGCGAGCCGGTCTGAGACTGCCGTTGTGAATAGCCGCAGCGTGTCCGGTCTCGGGTTGAGGCTAGGCTCGTCGGGTGGCGGTGGGATCGGAGCTCCTGCACCTGGGTGGTTATCCGTTCGAGGTGCGCTACAGCGCCGGAGCGCTGGTGCGGGCGACGGGCGCGGCGGATGTCGCCGCGGACGCCTACGTCTACTTTGGTCGCCTGTTTTCAGCAGTTGAGCCGGACATCGCGGTGGTCGTGGCCGACGAAGCTGACTGGCCGGATAACGGGCCTCCCGTACGGGCTGCCGTTCTTCAGAGATGATGCAGGCGAGATCCGTCCCGGCGTTGTGGTGATGCCAGCTGGGGGCGGAGACTTCTGGATCGCGATCGCGCAGGACCTCCGCGACGCGTCACCCCGCGGGTATGCGAAGTTGCTCGCGGCATACCCTGACGGCGCAGGTGGCTTGGACTTGCAGCCGTTCTTTGACCTCATCACGATTCATGAGCTCGGTCACGCATTTGAGGGGCTCGGAGATCTGCGGCTCCCGACCTTCTGGCTCAGCGAGATCTTCGTCAACCTGGCGTTGCACGCGTTCGTCGCAACTAAGCTGCCGGCGAGTCTGCCGACGCTCGAGGTGCTCTCAACCGTGGGAGCGGGAAGTCGAAAGCTTGCCGCTCGGATGCGCGCCGAGGGCTACAGCACGCTCGAGGAGCTGCAAGCGCACTACACCGGTTCTGATGATTCGATGAGCCCGTTGAACTACGTGTGGTTTCAGTATCGGTGGCACCGGCTCGCGGCGAAGATGTTCGAGGTCGACGGTGAGGACGGACTGGTTCGCTTCTGGGATTGTTTTCACTCAAGGGATCGCGTCAACGCCCGCGAGGCCACCGCGGCGTCACTGGCGCCTCTTCTCACAGCCGAGGTCAGCCAGACCCTCGGACGAGCGGTCCGCGATTGGCATTAGACGCAGGTCGCGCCCACACGACTCCTCCTTGCTTCGCGGGACGCGGGACGGGGACCGGCCAGGAACGATCATTGAGAATGCTGCATCGTCGCCGAGGCGGTCCTCTCGGCGCGGCTGCTGCTCCCCGCGCAATCCCGGTCTTGGCGAGATGGAGCGCGGCTCATGTTCCACCCGCCTCCTGACTGCGGGCGGCCTCCCGCAGAGTCAGGCGGGGTTCGCTGAGCGAGAAAGCTCAGCGTCTGCGGTCGAGCCCGAGAGTTTTTCTGGCGCCCGTTGTAACGACTTGGGCTGAAATCGACAGTAGGGGTCATGACGAGGGATCACCAGAGCGATCGCAACGCTGTTGAGGCCCGGTTCGCTGAGATTTTCGCGCACCTGAACTTCATATCCACGTACGCGCGCCGTCGGGGCGCACGCGATCCGGACGGCATCGCGGCCGAGGCGATGGCAATTGCTTGGCGTCGGCTCGCGGATGTCCCAACCGCCGATGCCCGGCCGTGGCTCATCGTCACCGCTCGTAACCTCCTCCTTGCTGAGCGTCGGAGCGAGCCCGAGACCGGGAGACAGCCGCTTGGCGACATCGACCTTGAGGCGCCAGCTGAGCAACTGCCGTCCGCGTTGGATCTCGACCCCGACCTCGCGCGTGGTCTACGAGCGCTTCCGGAAAGCGATCGTGAAGCGCTGCTGCTGATCGCCTGGGACGACCTGACCCCGGCCCTGGCAGCGGCAAGCCTTGGGATCTCCCCGACGGCATTCCGAGCGCGGCTACACCGCGCTCGGCGCCGGCTCAACGATCTCCTGACCGAGCGGGCCTCGGTGACCCCCGTCTCAACACATCAACCGAATTGGAGGCAGACATGAAGGGTGACAGTTTGATGCGCCGTCTCCGCGCGGCCAAACCAGTGGCCGCCGAGCCTGACAATCACGCCGCACTGTTCGCACGGATCGTCGCCGAGCCGGGAGACCCCCGTTTGGTCGAAGCTCCTCACGAGCGCTCGTCCCGGCTCCTTGGTCGAAACGTGCGGCCGCGGACACGTGCGCGTCCGCGCGTTCTGGCGGGCAGCTCGCTCGGGCTGGTGGGCGTCGGCGCGGCGCTCGTGCTCGCTCTGAGCGGGTCGGCGGCCCCGCCGGCGTTTGCCATCACGAGGAGCGGCGATGGCTCGGTGTTGGTGAACATCAACCAGCTCCAGTCGCTTCCCGCCGCGAACCACAAGCTCACCGCGATGGGGATCCACGAGCAGGTCACCATCTATATGGCGTCCGGGGCGGCAGCCGTCAGTGGCCCGGTGACCTGCACGCCGGCGCGCGGTGCCAACCTTTCGGGGCCTCAGCTGAAGGTTCTCGTGGGCAAGGACGGCACGGAGGTCATCGGCACGGGCCAGTCAGCTGGCAACACTGGAGAGGGCACCTTCCACCTGGACCACTGCGTCGTCACGGGTGACACCGGCTCGGGCAATACCGGCAACACGGGCACCGGCTGATCCGCTGACGACCGTCGACGCCCGCCCGGCGCGGGCGTCGGCGATGGCGCGGTTTGCGGTCCGGCCCCCGGCTGATGGTGGGGGCCGGACTGCTGCGTGGTGGCCGTGGTCGATCGTCGTCGCTGCGGTCGGATGGAACCTCGTCAGTCTGCGGGCGCTCACGCTCGGGGTCGCGTACCTGAACGACGGCTCGCTGCACGAGCAGATGGTGCGCTTCGCGACGACGCAGCTCCGCGCCGGACATCTGCCGCTGTCGAGCTGGTTCCCGTTCCTCGGGGAAGGGTCGCCGCAGTTTCTTCACTACCAGAGCCTGCCGGCGATCGTGACCGGACTGGCGGGGCTGGCGGTCGGCCCCGACGTGGCATTTCGCTGGTCGCTGTACCTGCTTTTGTCGCTGTGGCCGATCAGCGTCTACTTGTCGGCCCGCGCGTTCGGGGCAGGCAGGCCGGCCTCGGCCGCTTCGGCCGCGATGGCTCCGTTCCTGGTGAGCGCCGCCGGGGTGGGCTACGAGCAGCACGCCTACGTGTGGACGGGGTTCGGCGTCTGGACGCAGCTGTGGGCCTCGTGGACGTTGCCGCTCGCGTGGGGCTACAGCTGGCGGGCGATCCGCGACGGGCGCGGCTACTTCCGCGCCGTCCTGCTGACCGCGCTCACCGTCGCGCTGCACTTCGAGACCGGCTACCTGGCACTCTCGGTGCTGCTCGTCTGGCCGCTCGTCGCCGGCAGGCCGCTCGTCGCCCGGTTGCGGCGAGCCGCGGTCCTGCTCGGCGGTTCGCTGCTCGCCGCGGCGTGGGTGATCGTCCCGCTGCTCGCCCAACGCGAGTGGGCTGCGACCAACGAGATCCTGCGCGGCACGGCCCTGGAGAACGGCTACGGCGCTGGCCGCGTGCTCGACTGGCTGGTCTCCGGGCAGCTGCTCGACCACGGCCGGCTGCCCGTCGTGACCGTGTTCGCCGCGCTCGGGTTCGGATTGGCGTGGCTTGCGTGGTCCTCGGACGCCGACGCCCGCGCGCTGCTGGTCGCGCTCGCGGTGTGCCTGCTGCTCGCGTTCGGTCGCACGACGTTCGGGTCGCTCGCCGGTCTGATCCCGGGCAGCGCCGACCTCTTCTTCCGCCGCTTCACGATGGGCGTGCAGCTCGCCGCGCTGCTGCTCGCCGGTCGCGGGGCGGCGTGGCTGGCGGCCCGCTGCGTGCGGCTGCTCGAAACCCGGGTCCCGCGTTGGCCGCTCGGCCTGTCCCCGGCGGCCGTGCTCGTTGCGGCGATCGCCGTGCTCGCGCCCGCCTGGCTTCAGCTCGGCGCCTACGACCGCCACGACAGCGCCGCGATCGCGGCCCAGCGCCACGCGGACGACACCAAGGGCGCCCAGCTCGATCGTCTCGTCGCAGTGATCCAGCACGACGGCGGCGGCCGGACGTACGCCGGGATGCCGTCGGACTGGGGCCAGGACTTCACCGTCGGCGCCGTCCCGGTCTTCAAGTACCTCGAGGGCCGCGACGTCGACGAGGTCGGCTACACGCTGCGCACCGCCTCGCTGATGACCGACCCGGAGTACTACTTCGATCAGCGCAACCCGGGCGACTACCGGCTGTTCGGGCTCCACTACCTCATCATCCCCACCGGCTCCAGACCTCCCGTCCCCGCTCGGCTCACGCTCCGGGCCGGCCCCTACTCGCTGTGGACGCTGCCAGGCGCCGGCGGCGTCCTGCACGCCGGCACGATCGTCGGTCGCCTGACCGCGAACCGGACCGACATCGGCAAGCGGACGCTCCCCGTGCTCCGCTCCGACCTGGCCCAGCACGAGCGCTACGAGCAGGTGCGCTTTGACCAGTCCGGCTCAGGCGTCCTTGCTCGATCCTCGCGATCGTCGACCGTGCCGCCGGCCCGGCGGACGGCCGGAAGCGTGGTCGCGCAAGCCGACGATCTCACCGCGGGCCGGGCCGCCGCGACCGTCGCGATGCGCCGGCGCGGCGTCGTCGTCCTCAGCGCCTCGTTTGACCCCGGCTGGACTGCAACCGTCGACGGACGCTCACAGCCCACAGAGATGCTCGCACCCGCACTGGTCGCGACGACCGTCCAACCCGGAACACATCGCGTCGTGTTCCGCTACCACGGCTTTCGTGAGTATCCGCTGCTGTTCGCCGTCAGCGCGGCGGCGCTGCTCGCGCTGCTCTGCGCGGAACTCGCGCGCCCTCGTTTGGCAGCTCCGTGCAAGCCACGACGGCTCTCATAAACAGCTGGCGCACCGCCCACACACCATTCAAGACCCGTGCCCGAGACGCACGAACGGACGTAGAACACACGTCCTCATCCGATCGTCAGGCCGTCGCGGTCGGCCCGCCGGATGCGATAGTGCGTGCCGTTGTGGTCCGCGGCGCGGCTAGTAGCCCACCCGGATCGCTGTCGGGGTCGCCGCCGGCTCGTTTGAGCGAGGATTCGATCACGGATGCCGCTTAGCTACACGGACTATTACGAGGTACTGGGCGTCCCGCGCGATGCGGACCCCGACACGATCAGGCGCGCCTACCGCAAGCTGGCGCGCAAGTACCACCCGGACCTGAACTCCGACGGCGATGCCGAGGAGCGCTTCAAGGAACTCGGCGAGGCGTACGAGGTTCTGTCTGACGCTGACAAGCGGGAGCGTTACGACCGCCTCGGAGCCCGTTGGCGTGAAGCGGAGCACGAGGCGCCTAGCGAGAGCTTCGAGGACTTCTTCGCCCAGCAGGGGTTTGGCGATGGCACCCGTGTGGAGTTCGGCGATGACCTGTTCGAGGCGCTCTTCGGGACGCGAGCCGGCCGCGCCGCAGGACCCCTGCGCGGCCACGACCGCGAGGCGCTGCTCGAACTGTCGCTCGAGGACGCACTGGCCGGCGGCCGGCGGCGGTTGACGCTGGACGGCCATGAGGTCAATGTCAATTTCCCTGCCGGCGTCCGTGACGGCCAGCTGATCCGTCTGGCGGGACAAGGGGGCGAGGGGCGCGATGGCGGTCCGCCCGGCGACCTGTTCCTGCGGGTCGTGCTGAAGCCGCACCGGCGCTTTCGCCGGCGGGGCGATGACGATCTCGATGTCGACCTTCCGATCACTCCTTCCGAAGCGGCGCTGGGGGCGACCGTCGCGGTGAAGACCCCGACCGGCGCGGCCCGGGTCCGGGTCCCGGCGGGCTCGTCCAGCGGTCGGCGGCTACGGCTCCGTGGACGCGGATTGCCCAAACGCGGTGGCGGCAGCGGTGATCTCCACGCAATCCTCAAGATCGTCGTACCGAAGGAGCTGTCAGACCGTGAGCGCGAGCTCTACGAGCAGCTCGCCGAAAGCTCGAGCCTTGACCCGCGGGAGGCATGACTATGAACGCAGACAGGCACACCGGTGCTGCTGATCGCGACCTCGCCGCGGAACAGGCGGTCGAGCTGACCGTCGTCGCCAGGCAGGCGGGGGTCAAGATCGTTCATGTGCGGCGCTACCTGGAGTTCGGGCTGTTCGAGCCACACGCTGGCGCGGCGGCCGAAACCCCACGCTTCGCCCCGAGCAGCGCCGCGCGGGTGGCGCGGGCGGAGCGGCTACGCCGCGACCTCGGGCTCAACTACGCCGGCGCCGTGGTCGTATGCGAGCTCCTCGACCGGATCAGCGAGCTCGACACTCGCCGCTAGCTCAGAGCCGGGGTTGCGGCGACTGTGGGGCACCGTCCTCGGCGCGCAAGCCCGACGACTTCCTGCCCGACCTCCGTACGAGGATCCCATTCGAGATTCGGTCGTTCTTGGCGAGTCGTTTTGCGACGACCAACCCGTCGGCGTGGCGCTGCTCTCCCGACCTGGCCGTGCGGCCTCGGCGGCCGCGGATGACTCCTCAGAGGAGCAGGCTGGCTGGTCAGGGGCGGGGCTGGCGGCGTGCCACTACCAGGCAGGCGACTGCACTAGAGCGGATCGGCCGGCCCAGCCGCTGGTGGAGGGTTTGGTTTTCGGCGGCGAGAGCGTCGCGCTGTCGGGGCGACATCCGTGCCCAGAACGACATCGTGCCCAGCAGAGCGTTGACCTCGTCAGCCGATTGCTCCAGCAGCGTCGGCACCGCGGCGAGCTGCGCGTCATCAAACAGGTCCGCCGCGTACCCGCAGGCGATCTCATAGCCCCCCAACCACGCCCACACCTCCGAGACGTTGGCGCGCCGGACAGCGGCGCCGGCGAGGGTGCGGGCGAGGTCCCGGTAGGTAGGCCAATCGGCGGCAAGTTCGGGCGCGACCGTCGCCACGGCGGCACGCAGCGCCTGCTGATCGTCGGCGCTGCGGGGATCGTCGAGCCCGAAGTACGAGACCAAAGCAAGGCTCCCGCCGTCCACCAGCGCGTCGGCCGCCTTGCGCCAGCTCACATCCGGATCGATCCAATGGATCGCCGACGCCGAGAACACAGCCGAGTACTGGGCGCGCGGCAGCGAGGCATCCTCCAGGCGCGCGTTGACGAACTGCACATCGCCGACGCTGTGCAACTGATCGCGAGCCCGCGCGATCAGGTGCTGGCCCGGCTCCACTGCTGTCACCCGCAGCCCGCGGGCCAGCAGGCTGCGCGTGAGCTGCCCCGTGCCGCAGCCGATCTCCAGCACCGCGGCGCCGGGGGCGATGCCGGCGCCCTCGCACGCCTGGTCGACGAGTAGACCCGGGTAGGTCGGACGATGCCGGTCATAGTCCTCGGCGACCTCATCAAAGACGCTTCCATAGCTGCGGGCGTCGCGTTGGCGCGGCATGGCTCGACGGTAGATGACGGCGGAGACAGCCGGACAGCGACCAGAGTGAGATTCGCGAGCCTCGGCGATGGCGACCGCCAAGCACCTGACACCGCACTTCCAGGCTGAGAGATGGCCGAGACGCAAGAGCCTCGGGCCGTTGGGCTCAGCTCGGCTGACCTGTCCATTCACACACCAGCAGCACTCCCGTGACGGCCGTAGCGAGCTCGCGACGGCGGAGATCCGCAGTCCATGGCGAGTTGGCAGCGTAACCTGAAGCTGCAGTGATGCGGACCGATCTCGAGGCCGGGGCGGACGATGGAGCCTGCTGACCCGGTCGCGGCGGCCGCCGTCGCTCCGATACCGGGCGGTGGCGCGATGCCGGACGCGTTGCACCCCCGGCACCTCCTCGTCCGCGTAGCCGAGATCGCCGCCGTCATCGCCGTCGGCGCGATCGCTATCAGCGCCCTACCGGGACTCGACGAGGTGCGCGCGCGGCTGCAGGGCGTCGAGCCGGTCTGGATCGTCGCACTGACGCTCGCAGAGGTCGGGTCATGCGTCGGGTATCTGCTCGTCTTCCGCGCGACGTTCTGTTCGCAGATGTCTTGGGGGCTGAGCTACGACATCGCGATGGCCGAGCTAGCCGCGAACTCGCTGCTGCCGGCTGGGGGCGCCGGCGGCCTCGCGCTCGGCGTGTGGGCGCTGCGTGAGGCCGGCATGCCCACCAGCCACATCGCGCGCCGCACGGTCGCTTTCTTCGTCGTCACGAGCGCGGCGAACTTCTTCGCGCTGATCCTCGTGGGGATCGGGGTGTTCGTCGGGATCCTGGCAGGCCGGGGTTCGGCTGTGCTGACGCTCGTACCTGCTTTGATCACGGCGCTCGGCGTGCTCCTCGTCGTACTCAGCCCAAGGCTCCTGCACGCGCTTGGCGAGCAAAGCGCGGATACCAAGCGAGAGGGCCTGCGCGGCCGTGCACAGCGCGCGGTCCGCGGATGGTTGGAGGCTGTCGCCGACGGCGTGGATCAGGCGCTGGACCTGCTGCGCTCGCACAGCGTGGGCGTGATCGTGGGCTCGTTCGCGTACATGGCGTTCGACATCGCGGCGCTCGGGTTCGGCTTCGCCGCCGTTGGACAGGTGCCCGCGTTCGGCGTCCTGGTGCTCGGCTACCTGATCGGGCAGCTCGGCAACCTTGTGCCGCTTCCCGGCGGAATCGGAGGCACGGAGCTGGCACTGGTCGGGGTCTTCGCGCTCTACGGCGTGAACCTCACAGAGGCCACAGCGGCAGTGCTCCTCTACCGCCTTTTCCAGCTGCTCATACCCGCACTGCTCGGCGCGCCAGCGTTCGTCCTGCTGCGACGCAAGCTAATGCGCACGAGTCAGCCGGCGCTCGTCTGCGCGCCACTCGCGCTCGACGTGGTGAAGCTACCGGCGCGCGGCTGACACTGACCTCGCCCGCGACACGACCGCTACGCGCAACGCGAGCACACGCACCCCTCGCCGAGATCGAGAGCGACCCAGCCGGCCAGACGAGACGGTCGTCTTGACCGCGACCGCTGCTTGGCCTGGCGGAGTGACGTTCTGGGTCAGACGCTCGGTCGCGCGCGATCAGGCTGCCCGCTCCGGGCGACTTCTGAAACGTCGGGGCGATCCAGCCGTGTCGCGCTCGCGACGAGAACGCAGGTTGTTGCCCAGAGCGACGGCGGGGACCATACTGGCCAGGTGAGCCCAAACCTGATCCGATCGAGCGTCCGCGACGCCGGCTAGCCAATCCGCACCGCCAGTCCGTCTGGAACATCTCAGCCGTCGCCGGCGGCTGTGGGGCGACGCGATCATCGTGTCGAGCCTGATGAACGAGTTTCGCCACCGCATCACGACCGCGGTATACGGAATCTCTAGGGCTGACTCGAACCTCGTGACGCTGATCGTGATCGCGGCGTTCGGGGCTGCTGTTCGACGCGCTGCCGCTGCGCCACGCACACAAGTGCGCAAGGTCCGGTCTAGCCCGACGGCCGTTGGCGACACCGTGATCGGGGCTGCCGCGGCAAAGGAGACGCTCGACAGCATCGCTGGACATCCGTCTCGGGACGCGACACCGGCCGCCGCGCTGATCACGGTGGCATTGGTGGTGCACTTATTCCGCCCCGCTGTCAAGCGGTCGGTCCGGGCGATAGAGGAGGCAGGCCGTGACGTCGTAGCCGAGGCGCGCAAGATCGGGGATGCGATAGGTCGCTTCGGGATCTGACTGCCATCGATCCCCCCATCGAGAGCGGCCGCGGGATCGCCACAGACCGAGCCACGTCCAGCAGCCGAAGTCACGGGGCGATACACGCCTCGAGCCCTGCCGTAGCGGGTCGAGAGCTCGTCGATCGACTTGCGTACGTAGCTCACCTGACCGCCGCTTTGCGTCCTTCGGGTGGGTTAGGCGCGCGACGGCTCGGCAGTTCGCGGCGGGGGCGGCCGTTCTTGTGTAGACCGATGCCCGATCTTTGTCCATCTGGAGATAGACATTCCCGCAGTTTGAGGGAATTCTCCCAGCCGTGAAGCCGCTAATTGGCATAACTACCTCCGAGTTACGCCCAGGAGAGCTCAGCACGCTTCAACGGCACGGCGAGCCGCCGAACCCCGAGATGGCGCTCGGCATGACCTACGTGCGGGCGGTCGAGGCCGCTGGCGGGATTCCGGTGGTCGTGCCTCCGGTCTGTAACCGGGACGCTCGGCGCCTGCTCGCACGTCTGGACGGGCTCGTCCTCTCCGGAGGACCGGACCTCGCACCGCGGGCGTATGGCGCCCAGCCTCATGTCGAGCTCGGCCCTACCGAGCCTCACCTTGATCGCTTCGAGTATGCGATGGCGCGCGAGGCCGCGCGGCTGGGACTGCCGACTCTGGGCATCTGTCGCGGTGCTCAAACGCTGAATGTCGCCCGCGGCGGCACCCTGCACCAGCATCTGCCGGACGTTGTCGGCGACACGATCGCCCATCGCCAGATCGAAGACGGTCGGCTGCCGACTCACCCGGTCGCCGTTGCCCCGGGCAGCGCCCTGGCCGCCGTGCTCGGAACAACACAGCTGAACGTCAATTCGTTCCACCACCAGGCCGTCGACCGCCTAGGCGCCGGGTTGGCTGCTTGCGCCTGGGCACCGGACGGAACGATCGAGGCGGTCGAGGACCCCGAGCAGCCTTTCCTCCTTGCTGTTCAGTGGCACGCGGAGACTCTGCGCGACGTTCCTATGCATCAGGCGTTGTTCGATGAGCTGGCCAACGTCGCAGCTGGAAGCACCGCGCTGCGACGCGCTGCTTAGCGCCGGCGTGTTCGGCACCAGCTGATCATGCCGGCTGCTTCTCTGATCAATTTGCGGGGTGTTCTCAGATCCGTTGATCGTTTGCGTACAGACGGCCGGGCACGACGCATTCGACGGGCGTATGTTGGGAGCACGCCGTGGGTACCTCAGTAAGTCATCGCGAAATTCCCGCTCAAGCCCAGTGGGCGGAGTGGAACAACGAGATTCCTCCCTACGGCATAGGTATCGAGGAGGAGGTGATGTTGCTCGACCCGCGGCGGCAGTGGGCGCTGGCGCAGCGGATCGACGATGTGCTTCGGCAACTCCCCGCTGCGCTGGCTGGCTACTTCAGCGCCGAGACGCATCAGGCCGCGATCGAGCTCAGGACGGATCCGCACGAATCACTAGGCCCCGCCGTCTCGCAACTAGGGGCGCTGCGTGCCGAGCTGGCTGATGTGCTCGGAGGGATGGGACTGGCCGCAGCGGGCGCTGGAATGCACCCGCTGGCGCTCTGGTCGGAGACGGAGGTCACGTCCGCGAGCCGTTACCGATTGATCCAGCGAACCATGCGGGACCTGACAGCGCGTGAGCCGACGTTCGCCTTACACGTGCACGTCGGAGTACCGGATCCCGAGCGGGCGATCGATCTCTACAACAGGCTGCGCGTCCATCTCCCGCTCCTACTGGCTCTGTCCGGTAACTCGCCCTTTTGGCGTGGTCGGGACTCAGGATTCGCCTCCACTCGGACGATTCTGTTCCAAGCCTTCCCGCGGACGGGCATGCCCCGGCGCTACGGGTCCTACGCCGAATGGGTCGAGGCCGTCGACCTCCAGCTTCGCGTCGGCGCGCTCCCCGAGGCGACCTACCTGTGGTGGGACATTCGTCCCCAGCCCCGGTTCGGGACCGTCGAGATCCGGATCATGGATGCACAGTCCCGGCTCGCGGATACAGCGACGCTGGTCGCGCTTGTCCAGTCGATCGCTCGGCTGGAGCTTGAGGAAGGCTACGTGTCCGAGCACGCCTTCGCCTCCGAGGAGGTACTCGCCGAGAACCGGTTCCTCGCCGCCCGCGACGGCGTCGACGCGCGCCTGATCGACACGACCGCGGAATCTCTTCGGCCGATCAAAGACGTCCTCGCGGAGCTCCTCGACTCGGCTCGGCCACACGCTGCCGCGCTCGGCTGCCTCGACGAGCTCGAGCGGACCGCTGCGCTCGTCGTCGCATCAGGGGCCGCCCGTCAGCGCAACCATCCCTCCGGCGAAGACCGGCTCGTGCGCCTCGTGGCGAGCCTCACTCGCGTATTCACCGAGTAGCGGCTCCAACCGCGTACACCCACCGCATCGGGGTTTTGGTGGCATCGATGCCCAGCCACGATGCCGAGACTGCCGCCCCGATGCAACGGAGATGCGGGCACGCGCTACGCGACGCCCCAAGGCCCCGAAGCAAGTCCGGGACCGCCTGGTGCGCGTCGGGCGTAACCTCGCCGTATGGCTCAGTCGTTCGTCCCGAATGACTTTGTCGTTCCGCAGGGCCTTGTGGGTCCGGGCTTCCGCTTGGAGCCACTTGGACCCCAGCACAACGAGGCCGATCACAGTGCCTGGAGGTCGAGCATTGACCACATCCGCGCCACTCCAGGCTTTCCGGATGGTCGATGGCCGCCCGTCGGTGGACTCTCGCTCGCCGAGAACCTGCGGGACCTGGAGCGCCACGCGGACGACTTCGAACGACGCGTGGGTTTTACGTACACCGTCCTCAATGATGGCGACCGAGTCATCGGATGCGTGTACATCTACCCGTCGCGGTCGGATACTCGGGTCGCGCAGGTGCAGTCCTGGGTCAGCGCAACCTGCGCGGAACTAGATCTGCCGCTGCACGACGCCGTGGCGAACTGGCTCGCGACGGAGTGGCCGTTCACCGACGTCCGGTATCGCCCCGCGGGCTAACAGACTCGCGAGTAGCCCGATCGGACGCCCCGGTGAACGCGCAGCGTCACGAAGAAGAAGGCTGTGAGTCGTCGGCAACAACTACCCGCCGTCGCTTCAGAGCGTGACTCAGGGGCCGCTTCCTCAGAGGTCCGCGCGATCTTCTGTCACGACGCGACCGTCTGCGGCGAGGACTGGCCGCCTCGCTTTGGCTTGTCGGGGTGCCTTCGTCGTTCACCGGCTTGACGCTCTTCGGCGCGTCTTGTTCGCCTAGGGCGGATTGCCACCGATGGAGGCTGAGGGCGGGATCGGCAGCCCAGCCGCAGTGAGGGCGTGCAACATCGCAGGAAACGGGCTCTCGCCGTGCGTGGCAGTGGCTCCGTCGCCGGGCTGGCCGAGTAGCCGTCTCGTCAGTGTCGAGCGTTCCTCGAGCAGTTCGTCGAGGACGTTGAGGACGTTTTCGCCTGTCGGCGCTTCACGGTCTTCGAGCGCGCCGCGCAGCCAGGCCTGGCGTGTCAGCTCCTTGATAAACGCGCCGCTAACTCCCGCCGAGCGTTCGACGAGGTTGTCCTGGGTGGCCTGGTCGATGGCGATGCCCTTGCCGTACAGAGCCAACAGCCGCCGCCGCCCGTCGTCGTCGGGCAGTGGGATCTCCAGCGCCAGGTCGATGCGTCCCGGGCGGGCCGCAAGCGCGGGCTCGAGCAGATCGGGTCGGTTGGTGGTCAACAAGAACAGCAGGTCCTCGTCCTCGGCCAGGCCCTCCATCTGGTTGAGCAGCTCAAACAGCAGTCCTCCCTCGCTGTCGAACGGCATCGTGCGCTCGGCCGCGACCAGGTCGATGTCCTCGAACACGAACGTGGCGGGCGCCAGCTCTCGTCCGATCGCCAGCGCCTGTTCGATCAGCCCCAGACCTCTGCCGGTCAACAGGATTGTGGTCCGGCCGGCCATCGCGTGCAACAGGTACATCACCGACAGCGTCTTGCCGGTCCCCGGCGGCCCGTGTAGCAGCACGCCGCGCTTGAGGTGCTGTCCCGCGGACCGCAGCCGGCCCGCCACGCGCGTCATCTCGAGCGTGTGCCGCTCGAGGCGCTCAAGCGTCCCATCGGGCAAGATCACGCCGTCGCGCTCCACCGTCGGCATCGAGTGAAATTGCACGCTGACCGTCTCCTGATGACGACCGCGCTGGTGCAATGAGATGATGCGGCCGCGGAACACATTGTGCTCGCGCATCGCGGCGCGTACTTCGCGCAGCAGCTCTGAGACCACCCCGTGCTCGGGCGAGATGCCTTCGAGCTTTAGCGACGACGGCGCCATCGGGTTATCTCCGCCCCGCGAGAGCACCAACGCGACCGCCTCACCCTGATATGCGGTCAGCAGCATGGCGCTGGCGATGCACTGGATGACCCGGCCATCGCCGACCTCGACATCGGTGTACTGCACGGGCCCGAACGAGATCGGCCCAGTCATCCCCTGACCGGCCACGATCTCGGCCAAGCCGACGGAGCCAAAGCCGTGGTGGCGAGCCGCAAACCCAACAATCTCGGCGTCGCTTAGGACCGCCTCGATCGCCAGCTGCAGATTCGGGTGCTCGGTGAGCGGAAACTCCGCCCCGGTCGTCGGAAGCTCCTTTGGCTCTGCCCCGAGGTGCTCGCGCAGACGCACGGTCACGTCTGACTCCTTGTGCTCAGCGGCGAGCGACATCGCACGCACGAACTCCTCAAACGCGGCGCCGAACGCGCCGAGGTCAGGCAGGTCAGCCATCGTCAGTAGACCGTAGGCGACAGCTCGCCGCCTGACAAGAGCACGGGCGGAACGACCTCCAAGCGCAGGGCCATCATTCACAAATGGACGACCAAAACGTGATCCGACGAGGCAATCTGACCCTCCAAGCCCGGCCCCGACGAGGCTTCTGTTTTGAGCCCCCCGGGCCCAAGACCAGCACCGCGACCGGCATCGCCGTGTGGCACTGAGATGCAGAACTGTGCGCCTCGTGGCGTGCCTGCGTCCAAAGCGGAGGCCATGACGACGCTCGGGGATGGCCACCATCGTCGAGAGAGGCGACGGGCCCTGACGTTTGAACTTCCCGCGGGACGGCTGGACCGCCGCGCCTAAAGGTCGTCGATCCCTGGGAAGGCAGGATCGCCGTTCAGGCAGGCCGCCACGAGCAGCGCGGCGGAAGCGTGCGAGCCTCTCGGGCGGGAGGCGATCTCGCTTTTAGAGCTTGTGGCGTTACGTCGCTGTTATGGGCGATTCGCTACAAGCCGTTCAAGATGCGCGGCGCCATACCTCGACCAGCCCTCCGCGTCGCTGTCGCGGTCGTCAGCTCCGCCCTGGTCCTCGCCGCGTGTGGGTCCTCCGGGAAGCCGGGCGGGGGGTCGGGTTCAGCGATTGCGTCGGCGGGGATCAAGTATGCGGACTGCATGCGGGCGCATGGGGTGTCGAACTTCCCTGACCCGAGCTCGGCCGGCGAGGGAGTCCAGTTGTCGGGTTCCGGAATCAATACGCAGTCGCCCGCGTTCGGGTCGGCCCAGAGCGCGTGTCAGAAGCTGTTGCCTGGAGGGCTCCCCGGGCCAGGGGGTCGCTCAGCGACACGCATCGAACAAGGTGTGAAGCTAGCCGAGTGCATGCGCGCGCACGGCCTGAGGTCGTTCCCCGATCCGACCACCTCGCCGCCGTCGACGCTCCCCGCGCGGAACGCGGTGTTCCTCGGCGGTCCCGACGGCTCCTTCGCGCTGACCGCGTCGATGGTCCAATCGCCAGCCTTCAAGCAGGCGGCGGCCATGTGCGGCTTCCCGTTCCCGGCCTCCGGCCGCGGCTTCACAATGCCGGTGGCCGCGCCCGGCGGGTGAGGCCCGAGCCCGGGCGAGGGTACCGGCCCGAAGAGGTCAGGCAGAACCCCCGGGTCCGGAACGGTCCGCGGCCCGGCATCCGGAAGTGAGCAGCCAGCGTTCGAGCGCGCCGGCCGCCTGGAGCCGGCGATGCCTATGGCGACGAAGCCGACCGCCAGCGCTCGATGACGCCCGCGGACGTCGGCCCGGACCCCGGAACCTCCGTCAGGTGACCGGTACACCTCCAATGCGAGCCAATTTGGGCAATGCAGTTCACCTCAACGTTTCCGCCCCGGCGGGGCGGGGGAGGCAGCTGGCTGGCCAGATCGCGTGACTACTCGGCGATCGCCGCGGCGAGCTGGAAACGGGACCGGACCCCCAGCTTATGGTAGGCGCTGGTCAGCTGGCGCTCGATCGTCTTCTCGGTCACGAACAACGCCTGGGCGATCTCGCGATTGGTGCGCCCATCGGCCGCTTGCCGGCAGACCCGCCACTCGGCCGCGGTGAGCGCGCTCGGGCCGGTCAGTTCGACCCGCGCGCGACGCCCGGGCCCGGCCTGCAGCTCGGCCAGCGCGCGGTCGGCCAGGGCGATCGCGCCGCATCGCCGGGCGAGTTCCAGCGCGCCGCGCTGGGCGTCTCGTCCCTCCTTCCGCCGCCCGACCCGGGACAGTTCGGCGCCGAGGTCAGCGAGGGCATGCGCGAGCTCCAGCCGCGCGGCACTGGGTTCGAGGATCGAGACCGCTTCCTGCAAGAACCCGAGCCGCTCATCGCCTCTGATCGCGAGCGCCGCGGCGCGCAGAGACAGTCCCAGCGCTCCGGCGGTACCGACCCTCCGCGCCGTCTCGAGCTGATCGCGGGCGAGTCTGGTCGCCATCTGCGTCTCACCCAGCGAGGCGAGCGCGGGGGCCGCATGCGCCCTCCAGTCGCTCGGCCAGTGCAAACCCAGCCGTTCTCGTCGCTCGCCGCACCACAGCAGGTCGTCCACCCCCTCGCGGACGTGACCTTGGGCGATGCGCAGGCGCCCGCGAGCGACGAGGAACTCCGCTCCGTAGGTGCGATCCTCGATGATCTCGAGCGCTTCGCCGAGTGGCGCCAGTTCGGCGGCTGCCGTTAGATCTCCCCGCTCGATCGCGGCAACGATCGCCACGGCGACTAGCTGCAAGACGGCGAAATGCGGCGGCTCTACGAGCCGCAGTCCCGTCTCAGCCTCGACCTCTGCGTCCTGAAGTGATCCCTGCGCGAGCGCGATCGCGGCGCGATGCCCGTGGATCAGACCCTGTCTCGCCGTGTGACCCTCGCGACGGGCGCCTTCCAGCGCGAGATCGAGCAATCGAAGCGCCAGGTCGTATTCCTCCGCGATCCCCAGCATGTACACGGCTATGCCGCCAGCGGTCGGCATGGCGGAAGGCGGCAGGCCGGCAGCGAGCGCCGCCCGCAGTTGCGCCGCGGCGGCCCGAGCCGAGCCGCCCTGCATGAGCGTGTCTCGGACGCCATAGACGTCCGCGACGGCCTCAAAGCCGGGGTGACCCCGCGCCTGTTGCCGAAAGTCCCGCAGTCGCTCCGTCAGCCCGGCGCCCAACTGTGGCACGACGATGCTGATCGACACCAACTCAGAGCCCAGCTCCAGTGAGCGTTGGCGGTCAACGTCCGCGAGCTCCTGTGCCAGCGATTGCAGCGCCAGTATCGCCGCCTCCGCGGAGCGACCGCCTGACACGGTCGCGCATCGTCCTAGCGCCGACGCGGCGTCGGCTCGAGTCGTCAGGTCCCCGCCCGAGTTCACGGAGGCCTGCAGGTGCTCGTCGGCGGCCTCGAACTCCAGCGCGGCGATCTCGTTGCGGCCGAGCTCGGTCAAGATCTCCGCTCGTTCCTGCTCCCCTGGCGACTCGGCTAGCGCTCGTCGCAATCTCGCGCCGGCCAGGCTCGGGGCGCCACGCCGCGCCGCGTCAGCAGCGGCCGCTCTGAGGGTCTGCACCCGGGCTTGATCTCCGGTTGGGGTGCTCAGCAGCAGATGAGCGGTGATGCGCTCAGGTGTCGCGCCCTGCTGGGCGAGCGCCTCGGCCGCCGCCGCGTGCCGCGCCTGGCGCTCACCTGGCCCGAGATCCTCGTACAGCGCTGCGCGCACGATTGGATGCACAAAGCCCAAGCGCTCAGCCCGGACGAAGATGTCGGCCCGGACGAGATCGTCCGCCGCCGCCCGCGCGGCGTCCTCGCGTACACCCGAAACCCGGGATGCCAGCTGCAGCTCGCTGCCATCTCCAAGCACGGCGATCGTTCTAGCCAGCTCGCTCGCCGCCGAGCCGAGGGCCGCAAGTCGATGCAACACGAACCGGCTCACCGCGGCCGGGCCGACGGCCTGGACCTCGTCCGCCGCGGCGGCCGACGGCGCGACTCCCGCCGCAACGAGCGCTCTAAGCAGCTCCCGCAAGAACAGCGGGTTGCCTCCCGTTGCGGCATGACATGAGCGGCAGAACTGATCGGCTGCGTCCGCGCCCAGGCGCTCACGCGCCAACGCGACCGTGGCAGACTCGCTCAGCGGGTGCGGGCTCAGCGCCACCGCCGACGACCGCGAGAGCACCTGGCCCCAGAGCGACTCCGCTTCCGGCGACGCAGGCTCCGGGCGGCGTCCGGCGAGCAACAGCGCCACCGCGATCCCCTCGACGCGCTGCGCCAGATAGGCCAGGAAGCGTAGGGAGTCGCGATCCACCCACTGACAGTCGTCGACCGCGACCAGCACCGGCGCCTGGTCGGCGAGATTCACGACCAGCCAGTACAGGCTGTGCAGCGACCCAAAGCCCGCGTCAGCCGTAGGTGACTGCTGCTCGTCGGCGCCAAAGAGCCGTGCCGCTGGACCGGCCGCACCGGCGAACGGGTCGCTCTGCCCGATCCCTCCGGTGACGGCGGGCTCGAGGAGTTGACGGACGACCCCGAACGCGAATGTCTGTTCGAGTTCCGAGCCTTGTGCGGCGAGGGGGAGCATGCCCTTTCGCTCGGCGTCGGCGCGCGCCTGGTGGGCGAGTTCGGTTTTGCCGGCGCCGGCCGGTCCTTCGATTAGCGTCAGCGTTCCCTCGCCGGCGGCGGCGCGGTCGAGCGCGTCGCCAAGCGCTTCCAGTTCGCGCTCCCGCTCGACTAGCGTTGGCGCCCCGCTCGACGTCACGGGGTGACGATACACCGGCCGGAAGGCGGGTTACCAGAAGGCGAAATTGGGGGGGAAAGTTTGGGGGATCCTCCCTTGTTAGCCGTCCGTGGGGCGAACATGATGCGGGCCGTGGACGGCGTGAGCGAGGCGAATAAGCACAAGGTGCGGGTGTTCGTTGAGGCGGTTTTGAACGAGGGGCGCCTTGAGCTGATCGACGAGCTGGTCGCGGTCGACTTCATCGGTCATATTGCGTGTGCCCAGGCGTGTGTCTTCGGGCGGCCGGGGTTGCGCCGCTTGGTGTCGAGCCAGCGGCGGCTGTATCCGGATCTGTACGTCAAGATCGAGGATGAGATTGCCGAGGACGACCGTGTGGTGACGCGGTGGTGCGCGATCGCGACGCGGCCGGGGTCGCGGGCCGTTGGCTCCCCTACCGGTCGGGTGCGGTGCTTTGAGGGAATCTCGATCGTCCGGCTGTTGGCGGGCAAGCAAGTCGACACGCACACGCACTGCACGAGTTTCGCGCCCGGTCAGCGCGGGCTCGTGCTCGACACCGGCGACGAGTGTCCCGGGGCCGTCTCGGTAGCGCGAGTTCAAGTATCCAATCTAGCCGGGAGGAGTTATCACGATGTTTGCTGTGCTGTCGAGGAGTGTGATCGCGCACCCGTGGCGGACGATCGCCGTGTGGGTGGTGTGTGCAGGGTTGGCGATCGCGCTGTCGCCGAGCTTGTCGTCGTATACGACGAGTAACCAGCAGGCGTTTTTGCCGGGGTCGTTTGAGTCGGTCAAGGCGCAGAACGTCGGCAACAAGTATTTCCCGGCGCAGGCGGGGGCGACGGGGAGCCTGGTCGTCTCGCGCGCTGACGCTGGCAAGCTGACGTCGAGCGATCAGCAGAAGGTGCAGGGGCTCGTCAGCAGCTTGACCAACGACAAGATCCCGGGGGTCTCGGCGGTCAAGTTGAGTTCGAACTCGCTGTCGGCGAACGGAAAGGTGATCGCGGCGCAGGTGGTGTTCGCGGGCCAGCCGGGGGACAGCAAGGTCAACTCGGCCGTCGACACGGTCAGAACCAAAACGACCGCGTATCTGGCAGGGAGTGGTTTGCGGAGCGGGTTGACGGGCAACGCGGCGATCTCGGTCGATACGACGAGCGCGTACGATCACGCCGACACGATCATCACGATCGCCACGATCGTGCTGATCGTCGGGTTGTTAGGGGTGATTTTCCGCAGCCCGTTGATTTCGTTGTTGCCGGTCGTGGTGATCGGGATCGTGCACTCGGCGGCGGTCGGGATCACGGCCGATCTGGCGTCGTTGTTCGGGTTTCAGGTCAGCAACAGCGTCGCGTCGATCCTCGTGGTGGTGTTGTTCGGGGTAGGGACCGACTACATCGTGTTCCTGTTGTTCCGCTATCGCGAGCGGTTGCGGCGTGGCGCGTCGCACCGCGAGGCGCTGGGGTTCGCGACCGCGAAGGTTGGGGTCGTGATCGCCTCCTCGGCACTGACGGTGATCGGCGCGTTCGCGGCGCTCCTGTTGGCGAAGCTCGGGTCGCTGCAGACGCTCGCGCCGGCGCTGATCGTCGCCGTCGCGACGATGCTGCTCACCGCGCTCACGCTCGTGCCGGCGCTGTTCATCCTGTTGGGGTCGCGGCTGTTCTGGCCGCTCGGTCCCGGCCGGCGCCCGGAGAGGAGCGTGTTCGCACGTGAGGGCGAGTTCGTCGCACGGCACCCCGGGCTGCTGACGGCGGGGCTGGTGGTCGTGCTCGGCGCGCTGGCGGTTGCGGCCGGCGGCTATAACCCGACCTACAACACACTGTCGGAGCTGCCGTCCAACACGGAGTCGCAGGTCGCCTACAACACCCTCGCCTCCGCGTTCCCCGCCGGTACGCTCAGCCCGACCCAGGTCTACGTGACGAGCTCGAAGCCGATCGCGCAGAGCGACCTGCAGACCCTGACCGCCAACCTGGGCAAGGCTTCGGGGGTGGCGCAGGTCGCGCCACCGACGCTCAGCTCCGACGGCAAGGCGGCGCTGGTGAACGTGATCCTGAAGGACGATCCCTACTCAAACCAGGCGCTGGATAACGTCGAGGGTCCGGTCCGTGACGCCGCGCACAGCTCGGCTCCCGCCGGGGACCAGGTGCTCGTCGGCGGGCAGACCTCGACGTTCGTCGACATCCGCGCGCAGCTGCGCGCGGACACGCGGCTCGTGTTCCCCGTCGCCGCCGCGATCATCCTCGTGATCCTGGCGATCCTGCTCCAGGCAGTGGTGGCGCCGTTGAACCTGCTCGTCGGGGTCGCGCTCGCGTTCGGAGCGACGCTCGGCGCGTCGGTGCTCGTGTTCCTGCACCTGCTGAGCTTCGACGGGATCGACTTCACGCTGCCGATGACGCTGTACCTGTTCGTCGTCGCGATCGGGACCGACTACAACATCCTGATCGCCTCCCGGCTGCGCGAGGAGTTCATCAACGGCTACACACCGAAGGAGGCGACCCGGATCGCGATCGCCAACGACGCGCCTACCGTCGCCGCCGCCGCGATCATCCTCGCGCTCACGTTCGGGTCGCTGATGCTCGCCGGGCTTGACAACCTCACCGAGCTCGGGTTCGGGGTCCTGACCGGGATTCTGATCGCCGGATTCGTGATGGCGCCGGTGCTGATCCCTGCGCTCTCCACGCTCGAGGGACACGCGTTCTGGTGGCCGCGCCACGCCCGCCGACCCCGACCACCCGCGGTCGAGGCCCCGCTCGAGCCCGAGCCCGAGCCCGCTGCGGTCCAAACCGCCTAGCGCCACCGCCCAAATCGCCTGGCGCTAGGGCTCCCACCGGGGCCGGCGACGACACCGCCGCCGGCCCCGGAATCCAACACCGGGCGCGAATCCAACCCAACCAACCAACACCCAGACCGCAACCCTGACCATGTTCGCGAACCCCGAGTCATGAGCCGAGATCTCGCTATCGTGCTCGCCTCCTCGCTTCTGGCGACCTTCAACCCGTCGCTGCTCGCCGCGGTGACCATCATGCTGCTGCTGCCGCAGCGGAAGCGGCTGATGCTCGGATACCTGCTCGGTGCGTACACGACCAGCATCATCGCCGGGCTCGCAATCATCTTCGCCTTGCACCAGTCAGGAGTGATCACGAGCTCACAACGCGCCGCCAGTCCCGGCGAACGGCTCGCACTCGGCGCGCTCGCGCTCGCGATCGCGCTCGCGCTGATCACCCACCGCGACGAGCCGCTACGAAGCTGGCAGCAGCGCCGAAAGGACCGCAAACCCCGACCCGCACAAGCCAAAGCACCGTTCCAAGAGCGCATGCTGAACAAAGGCTCGGCGTCGATCACGTTCTTGCTCGGCGCCGCGCTCAGCTTCCCCGGCGTCACCTACGTCAACGCCCTACACCACATCGCCAACCTCGGCGCCCCCTCGGTGATGATCCTCGCGCTCGTGCTCTACTTCTGCATCATGCAACAGATGCTGCTCGAACTGCCGCTGCTCGCCTGCCTGCTCGCACCCGACTGGACACAGGCGACCGTGATCCGATCCAGAGCGTGGCTCGGATCCCACAGCCGCCAGATCGGCGAGATCACCCTCGCGACCCTCGGCACGTATCTCATCATCCGCGGCCTGCCGATCCACTGAACGCGAGCCATTCAGCACTGGGCCGGGATTCGCTGACAGACGCTCGCCGTGAGGTCACTCTGATCGACACTCCGACTCCTGGTGGGCCTGTCGTGTGACTGCGTCGGGCCGCCCGTCAATTTACCCCCTTGGGACAGGGCACTCGTGCGCCGCTGGTGGTTCTGTACGCCTCCGTGGTCGCCAAGCGATCGCCGGGCTCGCGGCGGCCCGTGGACCACGGTGCGCTGTCGGATCTGCGCAGCAGCGCGGCTACTGGGCGTCACCCTGAGCCAGCTCAGCCACCGGCTGCCACTCGCGCCATGTCGCGAGGCGACCCTCGTAATCGTTCTCGGCGATACCCAGCGGTGCGGTGCCGAAGAACACCCGTAGCGGCGGGGGATCGGCGTCGACGACGCGCATGATCGCCGCGGCCGAAGCGGTCGGGTCACCCGGCACGTTGCTGGCGCGCCACTGCTGCTGGCGCTCGCGCAGTCCGTCGTAGGCCGGGTTGGGCTCCGAGCGCTTGGACGACGGCCCGCTCCAATCGGTCGAAAACCCGCCGGGCTCGACCAGCGTGACGTTGATCCCGAACTCCTTGACCTCCTGGGCGAGCGCCTGACTGATCCCCTCCAGACCCCACTTCGAGGCGTGATAGATACCGACGCTCGGGAACGCCGAGATGCCCCCGATCGACGACACCTGGACGATGTGGCCGCCACCCTGCTCACGCAGGAACGGCAGCGCAGCTTGCGTCACCCACAGCGCGCCGAACAGGTTGGTCTCGATCTGGGCCCGAGCCTCCTGCTCGGAGATCTCCTCCACCATCCCGAAGTGGCCGTAGCCCGCGTTGTTGACGACGATGTCCAGCCGACCGAAATGCTCGTGGGCCCGTTTGACGGCGCCAAACGCCGCCTCGCGGTCGGTGACATCCAGAGTCAGCGCCAGCAGCGCGTCGCCGTGCGCTGCCTCGAGGTCGTCGAGCGTGCTTGGGTCACGCGCGGTGGCGGCGACGCGGTCGCCGCGCTCCAGCGCCGCCTTCGTCCACTCGCGACCGAAGCCGCGCGAAGTACCGGTTATGAACCATGTCTTGTTAGCCATAGAACGATCCTAGTCACGCGGCTGCGGGGCCGACTGCCAGCGTCAGCGACCAGCGGAAAGCCTTAGCCCGGGCACGCCGACGCGGTTGCGGTATTCGGCCCGAACGCACGCATCAACGAGATCCACACGACCGACAACTTCGAAGCACACGATCGCGTTGGCGACCCGAGGAGGCGTCCGTGTGTGTCGCCGCCGGACGCGTGCTTTGCCGCGAAGGCCGTCCTCGGGGCCCAAGTTCCGCAAGCCGTTCGTCGATCACACCCACGGGCCAATCTACATAGAGAGTCGAGCGCTGCATTGGCAAACGCCCTACGAACCTGCCCTATCAGCGCACGGCGGCTTCGCCGTCGCAGTCATCGTTCGGCATCTGCCACGGAGACTGCTTCCGTGCAAACGAGTGCGCTCAGGGGCTCCGACCCCGGATGCGCGAGGCCCTGGCAAGACCAGGACACGGTCGCGTTAGGGTCGGAGATCCATGTGCTTCTCACCGCAAGCTGACTTCACCGCGGGCGCGGTGGTCGCCGGGGTGGGAGTCGCGACGCTGCGTCGCGTGCGCGTGCGGCGCGAATTGATCGTCGGCGCTCTGCCTTTGCTGTTCGGGATACACCAGCTCGTGGAGGGGTTCGTCTGGCTGGGCCTCCGCGGCGAGGTCTCCCCGGGATTGGGTGATACCGCCAAGCAGGTGTACATCGTGTTCGCCCACGCGATCCTCCCCGCCCTGGTGCCCTTGGGTTTCACGCTGCTGGAGCCCGACCGCCGGCGCGCGCGATGGATGTGGCCCCTTGTCGGCCTCGGCCTGCTCCTGGGCGGCTACCTGCTCTGGCAGGTCACCGCCTACCCGGTCGGAGCCCAGCTGCAGGCCCGCTGTATCGACTACAGCACCCACACGCCGAACGACCTTCTCATCGGCGTCCTCTACGTCGTCGTGACCTGCGGTCCGGCGCTGATCTCGAGCCGGCGTCATCTGCGCTGGTTCGGGGTGGTGAGCCTGGTCGGCGTGATCGCCGCCGCGCTCGTGCGGGTCGATGAGCTCACTTCGCTGTGGTGCGTATGTGTAGCGCTGGTGAGCGTGCTCATCCTCGAGCACTTTCGTCGTCAGCGAGCATCTGAAGCAACGCCGCGCCGAGCCGCAGCCCTGCCAGATCCGGGACCGACGTAGCCTCCCAGAGGCGGTGTCGACGGCTTCCGTAAGATCGGTATGCGGATGGCGTCTGAGCCGCGAACCTTGCGCGCGTGAGCACCGCGTCTCCTGACAGAGATGGTCCGAGATGAGAAGCCGCGTCATCGACCGACTGCAGAAGTCCGTCGTCAACCCGTTGGACAAGCTCGCGTTCGCGCTGCGGACTCCGCCTCCGGGCGACGCGCTCCTCGAAACGACCGGGCGGCGCAGCGGGCAGCCCCGCGTCACGCCCGTCTGCGACTGCCTGGAGGGGAGCAGCTTCTGGATCGTTGCGCAGCGCGGCCGCGATGCAGACTACGTGAAGAACATCGCGGCCAACCCGCGCGTTCGCGTCAAGGGCAGCCTGTCGAGCTCGGCCTGGCGGGCCGGACGGCAGAGATCCTCGACGACGACCCCAGGGAGCGCGCCCGGATCCTCGGCCGGGGTAACCGGTGGCGCCGGCTCTGCTTGCAAGCCTCGGCCTCGGTCGCCACGAGCCCGTTGACGATCCGCGTCGACCTGGATCCCGAATGACCGACCTCACATCCGCCTCGACCGCGACCGTGGACGACATCCCGGTCATCTGGGTGGAGCCGCCACAAGCGCGAGCGTCATTGGCGCTGTAGCTTCCGGCGCTCGGCACCAAAGAAGGGTCGGGTGGGTCGTCCCGTTCCAGGCCTTCCCAACACCGCTGCAATCACGAAGCCTGGGCTGTGTTGAGCTTCATCGTGCCGGCGATCAGGACTTCCGCTCCGGCCTGGCGGATAGCCAGTGCGGCAGCGATGCGACTAGACCCGAGTGCTGCGGTCGGTTTCTTTTGACTGGGCTTCGATCAGCTTGGTGCTGGTCCCAGGGTTGGATCGGTCATTTGGCCATCAGCTCGTCACCAGAGTCGCGAGAAGTGGGCCGCCGTGCGATTCGCACAGTGCGATCCGCAGCCCGGGCCGGCCGTCGCGCTCGATCACGACGACGTTCGCTTCAAGGCCGCACGCCGAGCACGCGTCTCGCGTGGCGGTGCGATCTTGCCGGTGGGTCAGGTGGAAGCGCCGGTGGGCGGTCATGCTCAGGCTGCCAGCACGTCGACCTGCTTGCGCGCGCCGGGGCGGTGTCGCGGTAGTCATGACTGAGCGGGCGAATCTTGTAAATCGCGTTTCTGTCTTAGAACTGCGAGCTTCTTCATGGGTGTATTCCTGTTGTCGTGGATCGCTGGCGGGAGGCAGCCCGCCATCAATCGGGTTGCCCCAGCCAAGTGCCCCCGATAGCACGCGTGCTAGCGCGTATGCTAGTGGCGGAGCTAGCACGAGAACCATTTCCTTAGCAAGTTCTTCGCCGGCGGTGCGTAGCATCCGTGCTGTCGCTGGTGATAGCATTGATGCTAGCAGCCGACAGGTTGAGGAACTCTTCGCCATGCCCATGACACGCACCACGATCAGCTTCACCCGCGAGGGAATGAAGCTGATCCAAAAAGCCGCCAGACGCCAAGGCTCAAGCGTCTCGCAGTTCGTCCGCGAAGCCGCGCTGATGCGCGCAAAGATGGCCAGCGACAACAACCCCTACCCGATGCGCGCCCTCGCCGAGGAACTCCGCGCGATCGGCGACCAGGGATACGCGCTGGCCGAAAAGGCGCTCAAGGTCGCCGAAGACGAGGCCGAGCGCAAGCGGTGAGCCATCCGGCACGCGCGATCGCCTTCACGCCAGGCTACATCTGGTTCAAGCCCAGCCGCTCGAGTACCCAAGATCAGATTGGTCAGCATCGGTGCGACTGGTCGGTCCGCTCGACGGGTCAACGGTCGTGACAGTCAGGAGATTCCGTTCAATTCGCAGTGTTCTCGAGCAAAGGGGCGACGCCCTGGCCGGATCCGACGCAGACGCCGAGGACGCCGTAGCGGGCTCGGCGTCGGCGTAGGTCGGTTGCGAGTGCCCGGAAGGTGTGCGCTATGGCGTCAGCTCGAAGCCGGCGCGACGCCGCTTTCGAGCAGCTCTTTGAACCTCTTGAGGTCTACCGGCACCTGCTTGGCAGCCTGCCGGAGCGCCAGGGGTGCAAAGAGCTTGCCGATGCCGTGACCCTTGAGGTCGAGCTCTGAGCTCATGCGTGAGCTCGATTCGCCTGTCGGATCGACCGTGTATGTGCCGGCGGGACGAATCGGGCCGGCGGTGCCGCGGAACGAGATCTTGCGCGCGGGGTCGTGCTCTGTGATGTCGTATGGGAAGTCTCGCGCCCCTCCGGGAACGTTGCGGCGCTCTACCACTCGCGTACCTACGCGCACGGGCCCGTCAGTCTCGATAGCCGTGCTCACAAGCTGGCCTTGCCACTCGTTGTGTCGGTCAACCTGATCGAGGTAGGCGAACACCTCCTCGGCCGAGCGGTTGATCTCGATGCTTTGCTTGACCATGGTTTCGATCCTCTCCTCGGGCTGGGGCGTCTTCCCCGGCCGGCCAGGCTGGGAGGTGGTGTCGGCCGGAGAGTAGGCGTCGGGTTCAGGTGACCGCGTCGACGGCGAGTGCAGATGCGGCCGGTCTCCACGCTGAACGTGCCATTCGGCGCTGCCGTTTCTAGCAGTCATGTCTGTCTCCGTCTGTGCTTGAAATGTGATGACAGTGTCAGCGAGCTATGGCGGTGTTCGCATCGGAGAGGCCCTAGCTGTACGTGGGACCCCCGCCTGGAGCAAGCGAGCCATGTCGACCGTCGCTGCTCACGCTCGCGCCGGCTCGGGCGCTTCCGCGGGTCGCCCGTCACGCTGTCCCTCGGTCTGCGCAACGAAGTCGCTGGAGCGAATCAACAGGAGCGCCACGATCGCGCCCGCGAGCGCGAGGACCGCGGCGACGAGCAAAATCTCATCGAGGCCCGCGACGAAGCTGGCGCGCGCCACTTCGCCGACGATCCCTCGCGCCTGCGGCGGGACGTGCGCGATCGCTTGGTGTGTCTGACCGCTCGAGATCGCCGTCGCGATCCTGTGCGCGCCGCCCAACGCGGATCCAGCACCTTGTTCGGTCAAGGTCCTGGGGCGGAAACCAGCGGCCGCCGTGCCGTCGCTCGAAAGATTGCGCGGCTCGCTTGGTCAGTTGGCTTTGGGCGCCGCGGTTTTCGCCGCCGAGGTATCTCGCCGGTCAGAGGTGGTCATCGATGCGGGCAAGCCTGGAGCGTCCCGCTGCGCCCGGGAGTCGGATCGCGGGCGAGGCCGACTGATCACGATCTGGATCGTGCCGATCACCAGCACGATCACGGTCAGGATGCGCTCGCTCCGTGGGACCTCGTGGAAGAAGGCGTAGATCTGGATCGACACGGCTAAGGCTTGGGCCGCGAGCGCGAGGGCGATCGCCGACCACCCGGTCACCTCTCGCCGCTCGAGTCGACCGGGGTCCGGTTGCCAGGCCGCGTAGGCGACCAGAATGGCGGCGCCCGCCCATGCCGCATCGTAGACGCCCAGATCATGAGAGTGCCCCAGAGCCTGCACCGAATAGATCGCGTCGGCAACCCCCATCACCGTTAGCGCGACACCGAGCGCCAACCACATCCGACCCGGGCGCCAGGCCATCAGGGCAAACACGCCGAGGACCGCCCCGACGAGCACCGCGTCGCCGAGCGGATACGCAAAGTCCAGCACAACGGCCAGCCCCGTGGCGGTCGAGTGATCCGCGACCGGCTGCAGGATCAGTGCCACCCAGGGCGTCGCAAGGAGCAGCATCACCGCGACGCCGTCGATCCAGCGGTTGAGCTCAAAGCCAGGGACCCGGTCCCGGACCACCAGCGCTAGCGCCGCGACGATCAGCGGATACCAGGCGAGCCAGAAAACGTCTGAAATGCTCGTCGACGGTGCTGCGGCGGCGGCCCCGAAGCGAATGCTCCAGATCGTGTCGCCGACAGCCCAGCTCGCGAGCGCGAGGGCGACCAGCAGCCACGCCGCGCGGCTCCGGCTTGCGCGCAGCGCCCCCACGAGGCAGGCGACCGCAGCGCACCACAGCAGCCCATCGTTGATCCAGTCATCGAAGAGGCCGTCCACGCCTCGGCCTCCCAGCCCGAGGCCCTGGTGGGCAGCGTAAAGTGCGACCAGCACGGCCATGACCGGCCAGAGGACGCCGATCGGCGGAACACGCAAAAGCGCGGCCCGCCGTCGGGCCGCTTGGATCTCCACGGACAGAGACTAGCTTGAGCATTCTGGCGGACGCGATCAGACCTCACCGTGGCCTCTGCGGCTCACCCGACCAAGGAGCGGTGTCCCTCGTGTCCCTTAGATATGTCCGCGCGGATTCCACAGTGAACGCGAGGCCGGCGTTCGTGACGACGCCGGCGCCGCCCACAACGTCGACCTGGCGATCGGCCTGGCGCGCGACAGTCTCACCGAGGCTCGCCGGTCAGTGCAGGCGCTCGCTCCCCAGCCACTGGCGGATGCACGGCTGCCCGAGGCCATCCAAGACATCGCCCGTCGCTGGGAGGGCATGCACGGTGTGACCGTGTCGTTCACGACGACTGGTAAGCCGCGCGTGCTGCGACCGGAGATCGAGGTCGCGCTGCTGCGCACCGCGCAAGAGGCTCTGGCCAACGTCGCCAAGCACGCCCACGCTGGCCGCGTCGGCCTGACCCTGTCCTACATGGAGGATCTGATCACGCTCGACGTCCGCGACGACGGCGTCGGCTTCGCAACGGTCAACGGGACCGGTCCCAGCCGCCCGCGCGATGCCGAGGGCGGTTTCGGGCTGGCCGCGATGCGTCAGCGGGTCCAGGCGTTGCCGGCACGCTCGAGGTCGAATCCGAGCCCAACGCCGGCACCGCGATCAGCGCAGCGATTCCCGCGGTGGCGATCGGAGACACGCAATGAGCGCCCCGATCCGGGTGATGATCGTCGATGACCACCCGGTCGTGCGCAATGGGTTGAGTGGCATGTTCGCGGGCGAGCGGGAGTTCGACGTCGTCGCCGAGGCGGCTGATGGCTCCGAGGCGGTCCGTCGCGCTCGGGCGCTGAGTCCCGATGTAATCCTGATGGACCTGCGGATGCCCGGTATGGACGGCGTGCGCGCGATCGCTGCCCTCACCGCCGCCGGCGTCCCAGCACGCGTGCTCGTGCTCACCACGTACGACACCGACAGCGAAGTGCTCGCCGCGATCGAAGCGGGCGCCACCGGCTATCTGCTCAAGGACACGCCGCCCAACGACCTCTTCCGAGCGGTCCGCGCCGCAGCCCGCGGCGAGACCGTGCTCTCCCCGACGGTCGCCACGCGCGTCGTCGGGCAGATGCGGGGACCGACTCAGGAGCCGATCAGCCAGCGCGAGCTCGAGGTCCTCGAGCTGATCGCCCAGGGCGCCAGCAACCGCAGCGCCGCCGCGCGCCTGTTCATCAGCGAAGCGACCGTCAAGACCCACCTGATGCACATCTACGACAAGCTCGGAGTCAACGACCGCGCCGCCGCCGTCGCCGAGGCCTTCAACCGCGGACTGCTCATTCCACGCCACGAACGCTGACCCCACATGTGCCGCTCGCAAGAGGCCCAACGCCACTCGAAGCCCGGCGGGTCGCCAGACCCTTCATCGCACGTGGGCACCCTGAGCCCAGACACTGGGGATCATCTCCTGGGCGAGGAGCTCGACATCGGACGAGTTCGCACCCAGTACGAAATGCTCGGCTGCCAAATCAAGGCCGGTCCCGACGCACTTGACGCTGCGGCGTGTTTGTGTGTTCTCGGGATCTCGATACGATGACTCGAGGGTCGGGAGTGGACGCTACGGGACAATGAAGCTGCGTCGTACGGCCGTGATCGCGGTGGCCGTCGGCGTCGTTTGTGCGGTCGCGGGATGCGCGGCCAGCCCGCGGGGCTTCCATGCAGCGACGCACGTCCCGGTCGCCGCGGACGGGCTAACGGCACAGGATCCACGGGCCGCGTCGCTGTCCTCGGGGATGGTCCGCCACTACGAGTACGTGTTCCCGGATGGAGCGATGTATGTGTACGACATCGACCACGGCCATCGGCTTGTGCAGCGGGTTCGTCTGCCGGGAGTCAAGGGCGTTCGGGGGGTCGCGGCGAGTCCTCGCACGCACATGCTGTACATCAGCTATGGCGCGTTTGGCGGGCCGGGCACGACTGGGCGGTTGCTCGCGTACGACCTCCTCGCTGGCTCGGTGGTGTACGACCGGTCCTACTCACGGGGCATTGACAGCATGGCAATAGATCCAGCCGGGGATCGGATATACATGCCGGACGGTGAGTCCTCACGCGACGGTGTCTGGAGCGTGATTGCCGCGCGGTCAGGGAACGTGATCGGATCGATCAATGGAGGCTTGTCGCCTCACGAGACGATCGTCGACCTGAGTGGAAAGCGTGTGTACCTTGGGGGTCGCAACTGGCCGTATCTTGAGGTGGCGAGCACCGCGACGGATCGCGTGTTCAAGCGTATCGGGCCGCTCAAGTCGGGAGTTAGGCCATTCACGATCAACGGGCGGGAAACGATCGCGTACACGACCGCAACTGGCTTGCTCGGCTTCCAGGTGAGCAGCATCAGAACCGCCCGTGTCCTCTTCACCATCGGATTCGGTCCTCGATTCCCGCTGCACCCCGCGACCTTACCGTTCTCGGCGCCGAGTCACGGGATCTCGCTCACTCCGAACGAGCGGCAGTTGTGGGTGCTCGACGCCCCGAACGACTATGTGCACGTTTTCGACGTAAGCCAGGTGCCGCTGCGCCGGCCGAGACGAATCGCGGACATCAGGCTTGCCCACCCATTGACAGGGGACGGTTGGATTCAGGTAAGCCGCAGCGGATGCTTTGTCTACGTCGGGGATTCGGGAGACGTGCTCAGCACGAAGAGCTTCAGGCCGATCGCTTTCCTGCCCGCGCTCAGAAGCACCAAAGAGTCGCTCGAGATCGATTGGCGCGACGGACTGCCGGTGGCGACCAGCACGCGCACCGGGCTTGGGTACGTGACGCGAGGGCCCGACCCCCCGCCCCCGAATTGCAAGTGACCCCGCGCGACGCAGCATCACAGTTCCCCAGGCCGAGTTGTCCCGCGGCTTATCCATGACCTATGGATTGTGCGCATGGCGAGCGTCCGCCCTCCGGCGGCGCGATTTCTCCTTTCGCCCAGATGCGCTCGGCCCGGGACGAGAGGTTGACCGAGAGCGCGGGCTTCTACATCCACGAAACACGAGCCACGCCGCGGGCGACACGCCCGAGCGGTCGGGCTTCTCCTTCGAGCGCGGCGGCTGCCGAAGCAGGAGCGGTCAGACGGTGGCTGCCTCGGCGACAATGCGGAAGCGTGTCGACGTTGCCGGACACGGGTTGCTTGGGCCATCGCAGCAGGACGCAACGACGGGGTCGCCTGGTCGCCGTGGGACCTCGTCACCGGGTCAGAAGGTCACCAGGAGCGAGGAGTACGCCCCGCCGCGGGCGCGGCCCCACACGATGTGCAAGGGCAGTAGCGGGTGCTCGACGCGGCGCTCGATAAGCACGAACGCCGTCAACAGCAGGGGGCTGGCGACGAGCGCGACAACGGTCGCCGTGGCGCCCCACCCGTGGGTCTCGGCGTTAGAGAAGCCGAACACGAGCGCGAACAGGCCCAACGACCAGGTAAGTACGCCGGATATATCGATGCGGGGCCGGTCGGGGTCGCTGTGGTTGACCAGTAGGCCCAAGGCCACGATCGTGGTCGGCACGGCGATTACGAGATTGACGTACAGGCACCAGCGCCACGACAAGTACTGGTGAGCACCCCACCCAACAGAAGCCCGATCGCACCGCCGCCGCCCGCGACCGCGCCGTAGATCCCGAGCGCCCGGTTCCGGTCATCAGACCCGGCGAAACGTGACCGTCAAAAGCGACAGTGCCAAGGGCGCCGGCAGCGCGGCGAACACCCCCTGCAGCGCCCGCGCCGCGACTAGCACGTCGAACGACTGCGCCAGCCCACTGAAGGCCGACGCCCCGGCGAGCCCCACCAGTCCCGCGATCAACGCCCACTTGCAGCCGAACAGATCGCCCAGCTTGCCGCCCAACAGCAGCAGGCTGCCGAACGTCAACGCGTAGGCGGTCACCACCCACTGCCGATTCTCGGTAGAGAAATGCAAAGCCCGCTGGGCCGAAGGCAAGGCGACCGTCACGATCGTCGCGTCCAGCACCACCATCAGCTGCGCGACGCTCAGCAGAGCGAGAACCGCCCACCGATGAGCGATCACCTCTCGCAACAGCATTTTGTTCACCGCCCGGGAAGGAAACCGTCGACGGGGTGTCTTAGCACCTACAGCCCGATTCGACGAGCCGGGCAGACCCCGCACCGAGCTTGTGCCAAGCACGCGATGTCAGCCCGGTAGGGACGTCAATTCACAACCGATCCCGACACGGGAAGGATGCATCATGTCTCAGGAGAACACCTCGGTCACTCAGTCTGAGGTTCAAGCCCCGGCGTCCGTAGACGAGGACCTCCACGCCCACTGGAGTCGGGTCGTTGGACGCCGGTCGTTTCTGAAGGGTGTCGGTGTGGCCGGCGCGGCCGCGCTCCCCGCCAGCGCGCTGTTCACCGGTGAGGCGTTCGGCCGTTCCACCAGCGTCACCGATGGCGACATCGCGATACTGCGCTTCCTCGCCGCGGCTGAGATTTTGGAGACGGACCTGTGGGAGCAGTACAACGAGCTGGGGGGCCTTCACGGCGGCAACCCGGCATACGTGGCGGCGCTGTCGAACATCGATTCCGACGCGCCGGCCTACATCTCCGGCAATACGCGTGACGAGCGCAGCCACGCCGATTTCATCAATGCCTACCTGGTTTCCCAGGGCGCACAGCCGGTGAGCCTGGAGCGGTTCCGGACTCTCCAGGGAAGCCAGGCGACCGGCGCCGACCGATCACGACGGCGGATCACGAACCTCAAGGCCAACAACGTCGACACGAGCTGGTATCTGCGCTACCGGTCGATGGCGAACCCTGACTTCGGCGCGACGTTCGGACAGCCGGTGACCATCAACAACCAGCCGGTGATCCCATTGAACGACACCGACACGCCACCCCACCTAGCGGCCCCGGTACCGCCGACCACCCGGCAGGAGTCCCGGATGCAGGCGATCGCGAACAGCGCGGCGTTTCACTTCGCGATGATCGAGCAGGGCGGCTCAAGTCTGTACACGACGCTGTCACTACAGGTGACCAGCCTCGACGTCCTGCGGATCGTTGTCAGCATCGGCGGAACCGAGGTCGATCACTTCGGCGTCTGGCAGGACGTCGCCGCCAATGCGGTCGAGCCCCCGCTGGCGGGGATCAAGGACCCCGAGACGGGAACGTTCTTCCCCAATCTCGACGCGAGCGGCCGTGACTCCACTCGGGCGAACAACATCTTCCCGAAGCCGTGCGAGTTCATCGACCCGAGCCTGCCCGACTGCTCGGTCATCCGCCCGACACTGTCGAAGAACGGAGGCGCGATGGCAGCGGTCAAGTTCCTCACGTCGACCGGGCTGTTCGAGGGCCAGTCGAGCGCGTTCTTCGCCGCGGCGACAGCGCTCGCCAAGGCCGCTGACGCGGCGGTGCGCCGGGTCTGAACGACATCGCCAGCGGACTCCCGCCGCGGTTCACGTCGCCCTCCCGGGGCCGGCCACCGCGGCGGGGGCCGCGCTACGCCAAGTCGCGTAGCTCACCAGCACCTCACTGCCGGCCGCAACCCGTCACCGGGTTGCGGCCGCGCTCTGATCACCGCAACCATCAAAGGACACCACCACCGATGCTCACCGGAATACTGCAGCCCACCCACCTCATCATCCTGCTGGCGATCGCGCTCATTTTCCTGGGGCCGAAGCGCCTACCCGACGCCGGCCGCGCCCTGGGTCAGGGCCTGAGGGAGTTCAAGGCCTCGATCGGGGGCGAATCCGCGGACCAGTCCCCCCTGCCGCCGGCCACCCCCGACAGCGAGACACCGGTCAGATGACCGCAGGCATCCGCGGTTGACCCACCCTGGCGATGTCGGTCACACCGACGGCACTGACGTGGCAAGTATCCCGGACGGGGCCTGATCGGCGGCGAGGCGAGCTCAGGGCCGGCGCCAAGCCGACCGACACGGCAATCCGCTCCGCGCGCCGTCGTGGACGCGGCATCCGACCGTCGCCGACCATCGAGCGAACCAACGGGGATGCGCTCCCGTGGCTCCCCGGCTCGCTCTCGCCATCAGCGTCAGGCAACGCCCGCCTTCAGTCGCTCAGCGGCATCGACGATCTCGAACTAGGCGTTCATTTGCAGCGGCCGCCTCGTCGTCGGCCGCGAGTTCGAGTTGGCGGCGAAACGCCTCGAGCGTCGACACCTCGCGCTTTGAGTTCACGAAGATCGGCCTCGAGTTCGTCCAGCGTGCTGTCAATCGGGCCAGCCATCGCGAGCCTTCCTCCGATCAATATCGTTTGTCGCCAGTCGACGGGTCACGTGCCGTTGCTGCAGGATTGGCGTCGTCGCAAAGGGGTACGGCCGACATTGTTGTTCGGTTCGGGGCGTCGGTCGTGGCTCGACGAATCCCGGCGGCCTCGAGGGCATTACGACGGGACCGGACGGCAACCTCTGTTCACTGAGGAAGTCGCGGGCAAGATCGGAAGGATCACTCCGCACGGTGTGGTGACGGAGTTCTCGCGGGGGATCACGCCGAACAGCGGTCCGGGTGTATATCGCCAAAGGCCCAGACGGGAACTTGTGGTTCACCGAGTCACATGCGATCGGCGAAGAACCGCTCTCCTCCTCGCTCCGTCTGCGGTCAAATATCGGCTTCCTCGTTCGGCGGATCGGAGACGACAAGCGGGTGACGGTCGGCCGCGTGCCGCTCGGTCACGATCCCGAGGGCCAGCTCGTCCTGCGCTGGGACCTCAAGGTCGACGGGCGCAAGCTCGCCAATGGCCGTTACCTGATCACGCTGCGGGCACTGCACGCCCATAAGCACGTGATCGACAAGACGCTGCCTGCAGCCATCACGGTTGGGACCCGGCGGCTCATCCGCCCCGGATCGTCTCTCGCGCCCGCCCCGCGCGGGCGGGAGGGGCCGCGGCGCGCTCGAACCGACTCAACTTTCGCCGCCTGAGAGAGTCAAACCTCGAGATGCCGCGGGGTGGGTGAACTCGAGTTACCTCGCCGATCCCGTATCCGCCCGCCTGGCGCCTCGTCCGACGCAGGTGCGCACGCCGAGAACCGGACGGGCCGACCGCGCGTACTGCTCTACAGACGTACCAAACCACTTCGTTAGATGACAAAAGACTCACATGTTGACCAACTGCGTGGTACGACCGGTGACGAGCACGGGTGCCGCCGATGCCTGATGTCGTCTGTTTCTGTGGCCGCTACTACCGATTCGCGGGTGACATAGGCGTCTGCCCGCGCTGCGGTGAGTACGCGAGCCTTACCTGTGTCTCCCCCGAGCAAGAGCAGCAGATGCGCGATGAGCTCAACCTGCTGTTGACAGCCCACGCGCAGAGTCTCGGTGCCGAGGGCGGCGCAGTAAACGCGTCAGATCCGGGCCGGTAGCAAGAGAGGGGCGAATGCGATGTCGAAGATCATTGTGTTGGGGGCTGGGATATGCGGGCTGGCTACGGCCATGCTCCTCCGTCGGGATGGCCACGACGTGACCGTGTTGGAGCGCGACGGCGCGCCGGTGCCGCGCTCACCGATCGAGGCGTGGGAGCACTGGGGCCGGGACGGCGTCACGCAGTTCCGCCAGCCCCACTTCCTGCTCCCGCGCGGCCGGATGGTCCTCGAGGACACGTTGCCCGAGGTCGCTGCGGTGCTTGAGACGGCAGGCGGACTGCGCTTCGACCTTCTAACTCTGATGCCGCCGTCGGTGACCGACCGGGCATCACGCGACGGAGACGATCAGTTTCGCACGCTCACGGCCCGCCGTCCCGTGTTCGAGCACGTGCTGCGTCGGGCGGCCGACGGCGAGCCAGGGCTGGAGATACGCCACGGCACCAGCGTCCGGGAACTCGTGGTGCGCGCCTACAACGGCACGCCGCACGTGAGCGGTGTGCGAACCGATTCGGGCGAGGAGCTCGGCGCCGAGTTGGTGGTCGACGCAATGGGGCGGGGCTCGCAGCTGGCGGGCTGGCTGAGGGCGGCGGGCGCTAGGCCGATCCACGAAGAGGTCGAGGAATCGGGGTTCATCTACTACACGCGGTGCTTTCGCGCTCGAAGCGGAGGAATGCCGGCGTTCCGCGCTCCGTTACTCACCGAGATCGGGACGTTCTCCGTCCTCACGCTGCCCGCGGACAACGACACGTGGTCGATCACGCTGTGCACCTCCTCCGGCGACCAGCCGCTCAAGCGGCTGCGGGATCCCGAACTCTGGACCGAGGTTGTGGCGGCGTGCCCGCGACACGTGCAGTGGCTCAACGGTGATCCAATCACCGGCGTACTCCCGATGGGTGGCATCCTCGACCGCTTCCGGCGCTTGGTTGTCGGCGGGCGGCCGGTCGCGACTGGCGTTGCGCCGGTCGGTGATGCATGGGCCTGCACCAACCCCTCGGGCGGTCGCGGCATGACGCTGGGCCTGCTCGGCGTCCAGCGGCTGCGTAACGCGATCCGGGAACATGTGGACGATCCGCGTCGGCTCGTCGAGGCCTTGGATGCCGTGATGGAGGCCGAGCTGACGCCGTGGTACCGAGAGACCGTCGAGGAGGATCGTGCCCGGGTCGCCGAGATCGACGCGCTCCGCCGGGGACGCCCGCCCGAATCGCCGAGCGGTGTGGCCCGGCTCCGGCAAGCGCTGATGGCCGCCGCCCCGCAGGATGGCGATGCCTTCCGCGCCTTTCTTGCCTCGCGCTGCTGCCTCACCAGCCTAGGGGAGATGTTCGCCAACCGAGGCTTCGTCGAGCGCATCACTGCGCTCGCCCGCGCCACCGAGCATGCCCCCCTGCCCGGCCCGGCCCGGGCTCAGCTGCTAGGGCTGCTCGACGTCTCGCCCAAGCCAGCCTGATCGGTCGTGCGGTCGTGGCTCATCACGACGCACGACAACTTGCGAGCGTTGCGCTTCTATCAGCGCCGACGCTTGCTGGCTGGTAGCTCTTCACGCCGGCGCGGTAGACCGTGCGCGGCGGCTCAAGCCGCAGATCCCGGAGCTTGTGCTGAGGGGGTCCCGATCCGGGATGAGCTCAAGCTGGAGCTTGTCCTGTAGTGACCCATGATGTCCGACAGCAGCAGTGCACAGGAGTGCTGGTGACGTCGAAATCGTGGCTGCTTCGCACTACGAGCGAGCGCGTCGATGTCCGGCTTGTCGTGCCTCTTATTGGGCGAATCCGATCGCGCGCCGCGCGCCGACCGTCTCGATCCCCTGGTCGCCAAGGCAGTCGCCGCTGCGCGCGTGGGTGGTCGGTCAAAGCGATCGTCCGCGAGAGACACTCCTTACGTCCGCTGCGGTAGCCCACGGTAGCGTCACCCGAAACGGGTGATTCAAGACCAGCCGTCTGTGCGATCGTGAGCGGTGATGATCCGGCAGCGTTCGTGTGAGTGTCGGGTGCGACTGGTGTCCCCGAGGTCCGGTCGGCTGGCTGAGCTTGTGGTGATGGTCGGCGTGGGGGTGCGGCGTGCGGTCCTCGTGGTTGGGTTGGCGTGGGCGGGTCTGCTGGCGGGCGCTGCGGGGGCGCTGGCACAGCCCGCGTTCACAGCGGTTGGGGGCTCCCCGTTTGCGACCGGCCGTCGGCCCGGCCTCGGTGGCGTTCAGCCCGTCCGGCGGGCTGCTCGCGACCGCCAACTCCACCGACGGCACGGTGTCGGTGTTCTCGGTTGCCGCTGACGGCGCGCTGACCGCGGTGGGCACGCCGGTTCCGACCCATGCCCGACTGCCGGTCTCGGTGGCGTTCAGCCCTTCCGGCGGGCTGCTCGCGACGGCCAACTCCGGCCCCGGGTCGGTGTCGGTGTTCTCGGTCGCGCCTGGCGGCGTGCTGACCCCGGTGGGCACGACTCTAACCGGCCCCGGCCCCGGAAGCGGCACGATGTCGGTGGCGTTCAGCCCGTCCGGCGGGCTGCTCGCGACCGCCAACTTCAACGCCAACAATGTGTCTGTGTTCTCGGTCGCCGCCGGCGGCGCGCTTACCCCGGTCGCGGGCTCCCCGTTTGCGACCGGAGTCGGCCCGGCCTCGGTGGCGTTCAGCCCTTCCGGCGGGCTGCTCGCGACCGCCAACTCCACCGACGGCACGGTGTCGGTGTTCTCGGTTGCCGCTGACGGCGCGTTGACCGCGGTGGGCACGCCGGTTCCGACCCATGCCCGACTGCCGGTCTCGGTGGCGTTCAGCCCTTCCGGCGGGCTGCTCGCGACGGCCAACTCCGGCCCCGGGTCGGTGTCGGTGTTCTCGGTCGCGCCTGGCGGCGTGCTGACCCCGGTGGGCACGACTTTAACCGGCCCCGGCCCCGGAAGCGGCACGATGTCGGTGGCGTTCAGCCCGTCCGGCGGGCTGCTCGCGACCGCCAACAAGAACGTCAACAATGTGTCGGTGTTCTCGGTCGCCGACGACGGCGCGCTGACCGCGGTCACGGGCTCCCCGTTTACGACCGGCAGCAACCCGATCTCGGTGGCGTTCAGCCCTTCCGGCGGGCTGCTCGCGACCGCCAACTTCACCAGCAATTCGGTGTCGATGTTCGCGCCGACGGGAGGGTTTGTGATCGGGAAGGTCGCCGATCACAGCGAGATCGCTCCGGGGAAGGTGTTGTCGTACACGATCACGCTGGGGCCGACTGGCACTGCTGGGGGAAGCGGCGAGGTGATCGATGATCTGAGCGGGGTGCTGGACAAGGCCAGCTTCGAGAACGACGCCCACGCATCGACGGGAGCGGTGATGTTCGACGCCGCCGCGAAGCAGTTGGTGTGGACGGGCACGCTCGGCCCGGGGGAGCACGCGACGATCACCTACTCGGTGAAGGTCCACGATTCCGCGGCGGGTCTGGTGTCCAATGAGGTCGATGGCCCGCCCGGGTCGAGCTGCGCGTCGCCCTTGGCGCCGGAGCTGCCGTGTGTCACCGACACGCCGATCGTCCGCCCGCCGGCGCCCGGCGCGGATCTGGCTTTGACCAAGACCGCTTCGAGCGCGACCGCGCACCCCGGGGGCCAGGTGACCTTCGTGCTCGCGGTCCGCAACCAGGGCCCGCGCGAGGCGACCGGGGTGACGGTCCAGGATCCGATCCCGTCGGGGTTGTTCGTGCAGTCGGCGCAGCCGAGCCAGGGGACGTGCACGCTCACGGTCGAACAGGTGGTATGCGGGCTCGGATCGCTGGTCAGCGGCGGCCAGGCGCTGGTGTCGGTGACCTACACGGTCGCGGCCGACGCGAGCGGGACGCTGGTCAACGAGGCCGACGTGTTCGGCGACCAGCCCGACCCCGACCCCGCCAACAACATCGCCCGCAGCGCGATCACGATCACCCCGCTCCCAGTCGCGCCGCTCGACCCGGGGCCACAACCGATCGCCAACCTGGTCGTCACCAAGCACGTCAACCACGCCACCGCGCTGGTGAGACAAAGGTTGACCTATACGATCAAGGTCACCAACACCGGCCCCAACGCCGCGCACGACGTCCAAGTGTTCGACGCGTCAAAACGGCCGCTGAAGGTGCTCTCGATCCACCCCGAGCAGGGCAGCTGCACCACCGGACGGCCGATCCACTGCCGCCTCGGAACGCTCGCCAGCCACGCGCACACGACGATCACGATCAAAGCAATCGCGCAGACCCCCGGCAACCAGGTCAACGCCGCAGCCGCCACCAGCGGCAGCTGGGACCCCGCCGTCAAAAACAACCTCGCGCTCGCCAAGACCACGATCGGGCCGGCCATCAAGCCTCCACCACCCACCGTCACAGGCTAGGGCCAAGCCCAGCGGATCTGCCTACCAACGCCGATCCGTTGACGCTCCCCACCGCCGCAATGATCCACAGGCGGCCGCGCGCGACAAACGACCAGGGCGCGATCCTCCGGGTGCGAAGCGGCCACCACGTCGACGCCAACGCTGCTACCAGCGGGTGGGGGCGAGCCTGTCGATAGCGGTGGACCCGCGCGACAACGATGTTGCATACGTAGCCTTCGCCGCCGGTCGCTCGTTGGGGGTCGCGCAAAGCTTCCACGTCCGCCGGACGACTGACCGGGAAGCGACGTGGTCGGGGGACCTGATCACCGTGCACAACGCCACCAACGCCCAGGAAGGGACGTTTGCTGCATGAGCCACCAGTGTCGGGTGACGGATCGTGCTTCAGGTCCGTGCTGCACACAACGTGCAACTCGTTGTAGGGCTCAGTGTTCGAGCCGGCCTCAGCGCGCAGCCGGGCGGCCGCGGCGATAGCAGGTCGACATCGGCCTCCGGCTCGGGCCGTGGTGTCGTGGAGGTGGGCATACTGCGGTCGGGATCGGCAAGCGCCGCTGACGTCGCGTCGGCGCAGCGTGCGCGGCAGTTGCCAGGGCAGCGTTCACCTGTCCTTGACTGACGGACTCCGATCAGCTAAGACTGACGTTCGAGGACTGCGGACCTGGTTCGGGGTCCGTTCAAGCGGATGCCACCGGACGGCTGGTGTGTGGAAGAAGGTGGATCAGTGAAGCGGCGGGTTCGTCCTGCATTCTGGGTCGAGGTTGCGCTGGGTTCGTTCAGCGCCTTCTTAGTAGTGCTTACTGCTGTGTGGCACGATTGGATTGAGGGGATTTTCGGGTTCGACCCTGACCACCACAACGGTTCCTTCGAGTGGGAGTTCGTGATCGTCTGCTGCCTTGTGACGATTCTGTTCGTAGCGCTCGCCCGTCGCGAGTGGCACAACGCGTCAGTGTCGCGGCCACGGCCGCTCGGCTTCAGGAAGGTGGAATAACCGCGACCGTCCCCGCGAGCGCATCAGACCGGTTTCTGTCAGCAACGCCCAGAGGGATGACCGCCAGCTCGACAAGCTTTGCCGTGGACCCGGGGATTCGCGGGACCGGTTCAAGGCGGTGCTCGGATACGACCCCGATCACCACAACGGCTCAGTCGGTGGGTGATCGTCGGCGTCCTCTGGTGGCGGCGTGAGCGTGGGGTCGGTTGCGCGGACGCAGTGGCAGCTAAAAGCGCGTCCGACCACTGCCCAGCGGTGATCTGCGGTGGCAACCCCTTTTGATCTGACCGGAACCTACTCGGCCGACGACGGGGGCATCTACTTCATCCGGCAGCTGGACGATGGGTCTGTGACGTGGGCCGGACTTCATCAGGACGGGTTCCACAACGGTCTCATGTTCACCAACGTGTTTCAGGGTCACCTGCAGTCCGATGGGCTGACCGTGGTGGGCGACTGGGTCGACGTCCCACGTGGCGGCAGCCTCAACGGCGGCACGCTCACGTTCGAGATCATCCCGGGTGACGAGTTCGGCTTCGAGCTACCCGTCCAGCTCAACAAGATCGACGCCGGGTCCACCGGTCCGTTTGGTGGTTCGACGTGGACGATCGGGAGCTATGAGCTATCGCCTCAGAACATCTCCGAGGTGGAGAGCAAGGTGCAGCGCTACGACGTTCCGCTGGCGCAGAACAATCCCCCGTGCCGCGACTTCAGCGTCATGTGGGGATGGATCGGGACCAGTACGGGCCCCACCTGGCCGCCGGTCCCCGGCAACTATTGCTCTTTTGTCAGCAAGGATTGGATCGGTCAACCCACCTGGAACGGGGATGGGGACTTCTCGTTCGACCTCGACATCGACTGGGGAATGGTCGAGTCAACATTCTGGACCGTTGGCTGGGTTGACCAGGAGTTCACCGAGCCCGGTGGGACGATTCTGCTCGCGCAGGAGCACATCCTCACGCTGTATGACTACTTCAAGCGCTTCCACTGCGAAGCGCCAATGTACGCACGAGCAAACGACGGCGACCACTGCGACGACCCGCCCGAGTACCTGCTCCCGGGCTGGTACGAACACGGCGGCCACAGCGTCCTCGTCAACGGATACCCGATAAACGGCAACCTCAACGAGGGGAGCGATCCGCCGTTCTCGATCCTCTCGTTCGGTCTTGGCCCTGACGGCAACCGGGTGGTCACGCTCGAGCCCGGGGCACTCGCTCGGGTCACCGGCGTAGTTGCAGACGACGCCGGGCACGAGGACCAGGTGCCTCCGGAGATCCATCCGCTCTACTCGATCGACGTCATCCAGGACTTCCAGCGCACCCGTGGAGACCCGGTCGTTGGACCCAACCTCAGCGGAGCGTGGCACGGCAACGACGTCGGGACCTACTACGTCCGGCAAATGGGCGACCAGGTCTGGTGGCTCGGGCTGAGCCGGGATCAGGGTCGTTCGTTCGCCAACGTCTTTCGGGGCACACTGAGTGAGGGAATCCTCGAGGGCTCGTGGGTCGACGTCCCGATGGGAGTCGGCGGGGTCCTCGGGACTGGCAACCTCATGATCTTCTGTGGCAACCCACGGGCGACTGAGCTGATCAAGATCTCGACCAACGACACGTTCGGCGCGACGAGATGGACGAAGCTGTACGACGCTCCCTCGGAGCCGCTGCCGGTCGAGGGGTAGGACCAGGGCCCACCACTCGCTTGCTTCGCACGATGAGTGAGGGCCGGCGACCTGCGGTGCTCGCGCATCCGGATGGCCTGCCTCCGAGGCTCGCTGGTCGGGTCTCCCGGATTGAACCCAACGGACCCCGCACAGCCGACCAGTTGCGTCGGCCGCCATGGCCGGCTCACCGCCGCGGACGCTATGCGTCCTTGGCGGGCTGGGCTTCCTTCCGGTCGCTCGCTTGGTGCGGCGAGCGAGCTCGGCGGCTCGAGCCTGGATCTTGTCCTCGTCGGTGATCGCGAACCAGCGGGTGCTCGCTCGGACGCCGGTAGGGCGAGGAATGCGATCTCGGACGATCAGCCGACTGCCGTCCGCACGATCGCTTCTGCGCTTCAGTTGGGGCACGGCTTGCGAGCGCTCTGGCGACGCCTCGATCTGCCGATCGCCGGCGCCCGGCGAGTGCTCCGCCACGGGGGCGATCGTCGACTCGGTCATCCGACGGCGACTTCCTCGGCGATGAGGAACTCGGTGCTCGTGGCCCGTGCTCGTGGCCGCCAAGCTCGGGGACGGTGCCAGCCGACCCTGCTTCCGAGTTCTAGAGGTGAGCAAGAGTTTCGCCACGCCCTGAGAGGCTTGTCCTCGTCCCGATCGGCGGCAGGCCCTAGCCTGGAGCCGAGCAAGTACCCGACGAGCTGGGCTGCCGCTCGCAAGAAAGCAAGATGTCTCGTGTCCAAGGCTGTGACCCGAGGCCAATGTCAAGATGGGGCAGGGTTCTGATCTGATGGGCACGGATCGCAGCGACCAGCCGGCGAGTCCCGTGACGGCACGCACCGCCACCGTCGTGGTGCTGTCGCTCGGTGTGGGCGTGGTGCTCGGCGACGCGGGCGTGGTGATTCTGGCGCTGCCGGAGATCCTGCGGGATTTCGGGGCTCAGGTTTGGGGGGTCGCGTGGGTTCTGATCGCGTTCAACCTCGTGCTTGCGCTGGTGGCGGTCCCGGGGGCGCGTCTGTGTGTGCGCGGGGATCCGGCTCTGGCGACCGCGAGTGGCGTCGTTGCCTTCGCGGCAGCGACGACGGTGTGTGCCGTGGCACCGTCGCTGGGCGTGCTGATCGCGGCGCGGGCAGCGCAGGCGGTGGGCGGCGCGCTGGTGATCGTGGGAAGCCTCGAGCTGCTCGTTGCGGCCACGGGGGTCGAGCGCGCGGGCGTGCGGCGGTGGGCCGCGGCCGGTGTCGCCGGGGCGGCGCTCGGCCCGGTGATCGGAGGGCTCCTGACCTCGGCGTTCTCGTGGCGGGCTATCTTCGTGGTGCAGATCCCGCTCGTGCTGCTCGTGTTCCCTGCCGCGATCGCGCTGCGTGGCCGGGTCGTGGAGCGGCGTCGGCCTACGCTCGACACGTCGCCGGACCGCCCGCATCTGCTGGCCGACCTGGCGCTTGCGCTGCTGTCGGCGGCGCTCACGGCGGCGTTGTTCCTTCTGGTGCTGCTGCTCGTGGACGGCTGGAGTCGCTCGCCCGCCGTGGCCGCGGTCGCTGTCACCGCGGTGCCGGTGGCGGCCCTGGCCGCCGGTCGCGTATTCCGAGGTGCGCGCGCCGGGACACGGTCAGAGGCGGTCGCTGGATCGATCCTGATCGCCGGCGGTCTGACCGGGCTCGCGCTCCTGCCGGGTGCAGAGCTCGTCTGGACGCTCGCGCCGCAGGTGCTCATCGGCCTCGGCCTGGGGCTCTCGGTCGACTCGCTGACCGCGGCCGCGCTCCGCGACCGGCTCCCGCGCGCGCTTCACGGGGGCTGGACGATCGCCGCGCGGCACGCCGGCGTGGTCGTCGGCCTCGCGATCCTCACCCCGATCTTCACCGCCGACCTGCGCTACGCCCAGACCCCGGCTGAGGAGGCGATCGCGCGCCTCGTCCTCGACGCGCCGCTCCCCGCCTCCACAAAGCTCGACCTCGCCGAACAGCTGGGACGCCGGCTGTCAGCCGAACGCGGCCGGGTGCCCGACCTGCGGCCCGCGTTCAAGGCCTTGCGAGTGCCGGCGACACAAGCGCCCGCTGTCGCTGCCCTCGAGCGTGGCCTCCAGGATCAGCTCAAGCGCGCCGCCACCCGCGCGTTCCGCACGTCGTTCCTCGTCGCCGCGGGACTGGCGCTGCTGGCGCTCGGACCCGCGCTGGCACTGCGCGACCGGAGTCGGTCATGAGGCGACTCGCGCTTCCGCTGATCGCCGTGGTGCTCGTGGTCGCCGTCCTCGGCGTCCAGGTCGCCGCCGGCGGCGGCCACTATGTGCCTCTCCGCCCGGCCAATCCGTGCACGCCGCGCCCGGTTTCCCCCGTCCCGGCGCAGCTCGAACCGCTCGCAGGACAGATCGTCCTGCTCGGCCTCGACAGCGCCGCATGTCGGCTCGGCATGTCCCGCGAGCGCCTCGTCCTCGCACTCGCGGAGACCCGCTCACTGGACCCCCGCGAGTCCGCCGCGCTCAAGACGGGTCTCGTCGACGCGGTCGCCCTGCTCGACCGTCAGGGCCGCCTGCCCAAGGTGTCCCAGCTGCTTCCACAAGCGCTGAATCACGCCAATCTCCCCGGGATCATCAAGACGATCATTGGAGCGATTCCGGACCCGGTCGTAGACAACCTGCTCCCCACCGCACCGCTGCTGCGCCGGACCATCGATGAGCTCGACATCAACCGACTCCTCCACGAGCTCAACGATCCGAGCCGGCTCAACTCCGCCCTTCAGTCGGCGATCCTGCAGGCCGCGCTGCACCAGATCCTCGATCGCCTGCACCCCTAGCTGCGGCCAGTGCCGGCCGGCCGCATCGAGTGGGGCTGTCACCGCACTGATCATGGTCTCGCTCTTCGTGGTGTCCAATGGCCGGTGTGAGCAGTGCAGTCAGCGGCGCGGCCCCGCTCAAGACGTGCCCGGCTGCAACATGAACTTGAAGATCTCGTATCCGGTCGTGTTCTTCACGTGCAGCGTCCCTCGGGCTCCCGCGTACCTGCCGGTGCCGCCGGTGATCGCGAGGTCGGTGGGGTGTGGCGTGCCTGCCGAGCTGATCTCAACGACGCCTTGTCCCGTGAGGCTGCCTCCCGGCAGGACTGCGGTGGCGACACAGTTCGCAAGGCCCCGTGTCAGCGACTTTGCAGAAGCGAGGAGCTGTCGTCCAGGTCGTTGTTGGCGCTCGGATTCACGCGGTAGCGAGCGCGCCGCCTGGCTCTGCTCGAGCTCGATCACGGCGTCGGTGCATACGCAGAGGGGAGCACGCGGAGTTGCGTTCGGCGGAGGCCCGCCACCCTCCCATCCGCGCAACGGGGGGCCACGCAGCCCTCACGGTGCGCGTCGCCGGTTAGAGCAGGTCGGCGATGTGTTTAGCCGCCGTGGTGGCGCCGTCGGTCTCGACGTCGCGGTATGTGACTGCGCGGCCGGTCTCCTCGGCGATCGCCGCGGCGATGTCCTCCGGCGTGGAGTCGTGGAAGTCCATGCGCCGGCCGGCGCCGTAGCGTTGGAGCCGGTGGGTGACATGGAGGTTCTGCTCGAAGTGGTGGCGCAGCGGGAAGTAGATGAACGGCCGTTTGTGCGCGGTCAGCTCCATTGCGGTGGTCAGGCCGCCTTGCACCACCGCCAGGTCGCAGGCGGCGAGGTGGCGGTAGAGGTTATGCACGTAGGGCACCACCTCAAGCCCTGCATGAGATGGGAGTAAGGCGGGGTCGATGCGCGGTCCCGCGACGACGATCATGCGCAATGCCGGCAGCCGCTCCTTGGCTTGGGGAAAGGCTGCGATCACGCGCTGGAGGAGGTCGCCGCCGACGCCCGAGCCTCCGACGGTGACTATGCAGACGCGCTCCTCGTCGCCGTATCCGAGCTCGGCGCGCAGCTTGGTGCGCTGGCTCAGGTCGGCGGGGTCGAACCCGGTGACGTAGCCGGTGAAGTCGAAGTGTCGCTCGGTCCAGTCGCGAATCATGGGTAGCTGGGGCCCGAGCCGTTCCGGGATGATGTCCTCGGGGTTGCCAACAAACAGGGCGCGGTCGCGGACCTCGGGGTGTTGGGCGATGTGGTCGACCATGTCCGCGTTGTAGTCGGCGGTTAGGAACCGCTCGCGCTCGCCGCCGTCGTCCATCGGCAGGAAGCCGACGAAGTCGGTCAGCCACACAAACGGGGCACGCTTCTCGCGTGGGTTCTCGTGCAGGTAGTAGTCGAGCTCCCATGCCTCGTCTCCGATCCAGAGGTCGTAGCGTTGGTCGCGGACGACGTCGTGGAACAGCATGAAGTTGGCGGCGAGGATCTCGTCCATCCGTCGCAGGGCCTGAAAGCAGTGCAGGTCGTGCTCGGCGGACTCGGACTCGATGTGGCGCGACTCGTTGGCCAGATGCGCGCTGGCGGGATGGATGCGCTCGCCCTCGGCTTCAAGCACTCGGGTCACCGGGTCCTGCGCGAGCCAGTCGATTTGGAGGTCGGGATGCAGGCGGCGCAGCTCGCGCGCGATCGCCACGTCACGCTGCGCGTGGCCGAGCCCGATCGGGGAGGAGATGTACAGAACCCGGGGGCGACCGTCGGGCCGGTAGACGGTGGGGTCTCGCGGGGTCCGAGGTCGCCCGAAGGTCTCCTCGCAGAAGTCGCGCAGCGCGAGGTTGACCTGCACCGGCTTGCGAGCGTGCGGGAAGTGTCCTGCGCCGCTGACCAGCTCCAACTTCCCTCTCCCGAGGCGCGCCAGCGCGCGGCCGTCGCGCAACGGGGTTATCCGGTCGCGGTCACCGTGGATCACCAGCACCGGAAGATCGAGGCTCTCCGCGAGCGCACGGAGGCCACGGCGATCGCGTAGCCACTCGCCCCGCGCGGTCGCGATCAGCGTTTCGGGATCGGTGTCCAGTGCCCACCCGACGCCGTCCTCGACCGCCTTGGTCGAGTGCGGCTCAGGAAGGCAGCGCGAGATGAACCACTCAGCGAACCCCGAGTAGTCCTGCCTCCAGTGCACGGCGTTCATCCGCCCCCACCAGCGGTAGACGCCGGGCTTCTCGAACAACGGCGCGAAGCGCGGATCCAGCAGGACCGACCATTGCGAAAGCGTGTACGGAAACATCGGACCGATGAACGCCGCACCGGCCACGCGCTCAGGCGCGACCCGCGCAAGCTCGAGCAGGAACTGGGCGCCACGCGAGAGGCAGACAACAGCGGCGCGCTCAGTGCCGCTCGCATCCATGACCGCCAGGCAATCGCGGGCGAACTCGAGCGGCCCGTAACGCTCTGGGTCCCGGCAGCGATCCGAGCGGCCATTGCCGAGGCCATCCATCGTCAGCACTCGGAAATGCCGCGCGAAATACGGGATCTGCATCTTCCAATGGCGCGAATGGACCAGCGACCACGTCGGAATCAGGAAGACAGTCTCATCGCCCTCGCCATAGAGCTCATAGAACAGCCGCTGACCGTCGCGCTCGACAACGCCCTCCCCATCCGGATAACGACCTCGGCTCTGCTGTCCCCCGCAGCCAGCGAAAGACCCCCTCTCCCATCCGGGAAGCGGCTCCGTAATCGCGTTCACACCTCGCCTCTCAAGCGAATTACCTCGGCATCCAATCGCTACGAGCAACCGGGCGTAGCCGAGCTTACGATGAGCCGGCCGCCACCGCATCAGGGGGACACCCAGTCTTTGTACGAAGCGGTTGATCAATACCACCCGCTGACAGGGCGCGAAATAGTCCCCGCTCGGGCACCATCGAGATCACCGGGCCGTAACCGAAGGAGGTCTCGACCCTACGAGGCCCCAGAGCCATCCCTGTCGGCAAAGGCGTGGACGCAGCGGGCCAGGCCGCTGGCCTCCCTCGGTCAGGGTCGTTAGCTGGCATCGCGTAGGCCGGGAAGGACCTGATTCGGAATAGCACTCCGGGCGGCGATTCGCGCGGCCGCATGAGTTGATCGAGATCCAGCATTCTGGCCGGACCGCTTCTTGCCGACGCGAGAGTGTCGCGTTTCAAACCAGCAGTCGAGACGCGAGGCCCCCTGAGGAGCAGCGGAAGCACGAGCTTGACGATGACGGCGCTGGTTTGCGCGGCCCACGAGGTCACGCTCAGGGGTGGGTGTTTCCACACCTAGGATGGCTACCGCGATGGGAGTGTGGCTGTCAACCTGGGGTCGCAGCAGTTACTAGGTAGCACGGGGACCCAAAAGATTAGGTGCCCCCCGGAAGCGACCGCGCCGCTCGCGCCGTAGTGTCGCCCCCGGTTGTGGGTTGGGCGTGGCGGGAGGAGCGTGTTGTATGGGTACTAGCAGCCGAGCAAGAGGTTCATCGCGCCGGGAGTTCTTGAAGGGGGTCAGCGCGGCTGGCGCGGGTTTGGTGGCTGGCTCGGTTGGTGCGGCTGTGGCCCCGGCTGCGGTGGCAGCACCGTCGCCGCTGTCGCCGGGCGGCTATGCGCACGGTAGTGAGGGTGCCCCTGCGACCAGCGTCGATTTCGGCCGGATCTTTCCCGATCTGCCGCCGTTTGCCGACACGACCGAGACGGTGCGCACGGCGCTACTCGAGGTGGGGCAGCCGGGAGGGATCCTCGACGCCGGCGATGACCTCACCGCTGGGCCGAAGGCGCTAATCGTCGACCCGACGGTGAACGGCAACCCGACATCCTCGAACGCGTATGGGACCAATCCGGATAACCCGACGATGACGGCGGGGTCCACGTTCGTGGGTCAGTTCACGGATCACGACATCACGTTCGATCAGACCTCACAGCTGGGAGTCCCGCAGAATCCGTTGACCTCGCCGAACACGCGCACTCCCGCGCTCGATCTCGACTCGGTGTTCGGGGGCGGGCCGGGGCTGCGCCCGGATCTTTACGTGGAGAACGCGGACGGGTCGGTCGGGCCGAAGCTGAAGATCGGATCGGGGGGCGTTCACGAGGACGTTCCGCGCGTCCTCAATGGGGACGGCACTTACACGGCGCTGTTAGGCGACCCTCGAAATGACGAGAACGTGATCATCGCCGGGCTTCATTGCGCCCACATCCTGTTCTACAACCGCGTCCTGGACGAGCTTGCGCAGTTCGATCTGTCCCGGTTCCCCGCGGCGCGGGCGGGGGAGCTGTCAAACGGCTACGTGGCGTTCTTGATCGCCCGCCAGGTGACGCTGTGGCACTACCAGTGGCTCTTGGTCAACGAGCACTTGCCGCAGATCGCCGGCCAGGCGGTCGTCAACGACGTGCTCCAGAACGGCAACCGCTTCTATAAGCCGCCGCGGGGGGACGCGTTCATGCCGATCGAGTTCGGTGCCGCCTGCTACCGCTTCGGTCACAGCATGGTCCGGCCCTCCTACCGGGCAAACTTCACCTCGGGCACCGGCGATAGCACCAGCCCGACTGCCGACCCGTTTTTCGCGCTGGTGTTCGACGCGACCGAGCCAAACTTCAGCGCCCCGGTCAGCTATGACCGCGACGACCTGCTGGGCGGCTACCCCGCCCCCGGCGCTACATCGGCTGGCAAACGTTCTTCGACCTCGGAGACGGGCAGGTCAAAAACAACAAGAAGGTCGACACCACGATCTCAAGCGTTCTGTTCACGCTCCCGGTGCCCGCGATCGCACCGCACACCCAGACCAGCCCGACCGTGCTGCCCCAGCGAAACCTGTTGCGCCAGCTGACCTGGGGACTGCCTTCGGGTCAGGCCGTCGCGAGGGTAATGGGGGCGCCGGCACTCGGCCCGAGCGATCTCTCCAACATCGCCGCGACCTACGCTCCGTTCGGTACCAGCACGCCGCTGTGGTACTACGTCCTCGCCGAAGCCAAGGCAATCGAGGACGGACTGAACCTCGGGCCTGTCGGCGGACGCATCGTCACCGAAACGCTGATCGGCCTGCTGCGCGCAGACCCCACCAGCTACCTGAGCGTCCACCCCGGCTTCCGACCGTTCCTCGGCACCGACCTCCAGCTCGGGTCAAACCTGGATCCCAACATCACCGGGAACCGGACCTACACCCGTGCGCACTTCCTCTACTACGCCGGGGTCGTTCAGCCCGGGATCTACCGCTGAGGAGGCCCAATGGCCGCGACCCTGCTCACGCCAACGCACATCGCGATGTGCTCATCGTTCTGCTCGCCTTCTGAGGCCTGCCGCCGGCCGCTGGTCTGCGGCGCGGGGCCCCGGGCACGGGCTTGTCGCACTCCAGGAAACGTACGCGAGTTCCGTGTTTCTCCGCCCGCGACCGAGCGCATAACTGCGGATGTGCGGCCCGGGCTCTAGGAGTTATTTTTGTTTACAACCTGGCCCTGCGGTCAGAACGTCGCACGGCTTAGCGGCGCCGGGCCCCTCGAACCCCGGACGATCACAGCCGTCGAGTGGACCGGTCCAGCCGTGCAGCGACGAGCTTCTGTAGAAGCACCGCAACTGCAACGCGTTGAAAACGTTGATGCTGGTAGGGCACGGACGGGGGGCGAGTTCTTGGAGGGTTCGTCTACAACATGGCGGGCCCTCCACCGCTTACTGCGTACCATCAGCTCGGGATGGCTATCAAACCGCTTCCGGGCTACACGATGCCCGGTCGGCTGGCACCTCGCCGACACTTCGCGCCCTACCTGATCGCTCGCTTCATTCTGATTGTGCTCGCCGTCATCGGCGTCGTCGCGATCGCGTTGCTGGTCCTCGGGCTGCTGCACGTGCACGCCGTCACCAACCACTTCCGCATCCACTAGGTGTCTGGCGTGCGAGACATCGGGTGGTGGCTGAGCTACTGCGCCAGTCCCGATAAACCGTTTGGAGCGTGGGTCAGAGGACCCACGCTGGCCTCGTCCCGCGCTACACGAAAAACGCTGACGACCGGCGGGCCATCGCCAGCAGACGTTGAGGAAGCTCGTGAACATCGAGGCGGCGTAGTAGAGGACGAGCTGTTGGTTGTGGGCGCCGGCGGTGGTCACGGTCGCGGAGATGATCAGGAGCGCACGACCGCGCGACGGCTCGTCGGCCGAGGTGCGCGACGGGCTACTTCTTGGCCGGCTCGAAGTAGGGGTTGGTGCCGGTGGCGTGGTCGGTGACGTCGACGACGCGGTCGATCTCGGAGACGGCCTGGGTGATCGCTACTTCGATGCCCTGGCTGAGGGTGACTGTGGCCATGCCGCAGCCCTGGCATCCGCCGCCTAGGCGTAGGTAGGCGGTGGCGCCTTCGATGCCCGCGAGCTCGGCGTGTCCGCCGTGGCTGGCGATGCTCGGGTTGACATCGCGGTCGAGCACGGCCGTGACGCGACGGGCGAGGTCGGTGTTGAGGCCACCCCCAGGGATCGTAGGCGGACCGGGAGGGCGGACGTCGGGACCGGCTCCCGGGCTCATGGGCAGGGTGGGAAGGGCGAGCGGTGGGGGCGCCGGCTTGTTCGGGTTGACGAGCACGAACCCGCCGCCCAGCTGGTTCTCGCTCCAGTCGACCGTGGCGCCGCGCAGCTTCGCGACGCTGTCGTTGGCGACCACGATGGTGAGATCCCCCTGCTGCTGCACGGTGTCGCTGGCGCGGATCTGAGCCTGCGGCTCGAGCGATAGCGCGCAGACGTAGGCGCCGTCGGCCTCGCCGCTGACCCGGACGAACAGCACGCGGTCACTCGGGTCGGGCGCGGCGGCGCGGAAGTCGCGCACGCGCTCGAGGGCCGATGCCGTGATCGCGATGAGTGCGGGGGCCGGGTCGGCCACCGATCTACGATAGCGCCGTGGACCGTCTTCTATTGATCCTGCCGTCGGCCACCTACCGGGCGCCGGACTTCCTGGCGGCGGCGCGGGAGCTCGGCGTCGCGGTGACGGTGGCGTCCGATCGCCGGGCGGCGATGTCGGCGGCGATGGGTGAGCGTGCGCTCACGCTGTGCGTGTCGGAACCGGCAGTGGCGGCTGAGCAGATCGCCGAGCGTGCGCGGGAGACCCCGTTCGCCGCGGTCGTCGGGGTCGACGATCAGGGCGTGATGGCCGCCGCGTTGGGCGCCGAGCGCCTCGGGCTGGCACACAACCCGCCGGGAGCCGTGGCTCGCACGCGCGACAAGGCGGCGATGCGCCGGGCGCTGGCGGAGGCCGGCGTTCCGCAGCCGCGCTTCGCTTTGCTGCCCGTTGGAGGCGACGCCGCGGCCGTCGCACGTGACGTGGGTCTTCCGTGCGTCGTCAAGCCGCTGGGGTTGTCGGGCAGCCGCGGGGTGATCCGGGCGGATGACGCCGAGCAGGCGCGGTTGACCGCCGAGCGCGTCTGGGGGATTCTGGCCGCCGCTCGGGAGCCGGCCGGGGCGCCACTGCTGCTGGAGAGCTACCTGCCCGGGGCGGAGGTGGCGATCGAGGGGCTGCTGCGGGGAGGCCGTCTGGAGGTGCTGGCGGTCTTCGACAAGCCCGACCCGCTGGAGGGCCCGTACTTCGAGGAGACGCTGTACGTGACGCCGTCGCGGCTGGCGATCGGTGTCCTGGCCGAGGTGGAGGCGGTTACTGCGCGGGCGGCGCGGGCGCTGGGGCTGCGGGAGGGACCGATCCACGCCGAGCTGCGCGTGGACGGCGAGCGGGTGAGTGTCTTGGAGCTAGCGGCCCGGTCGATCGGCGGCTTGTGCTCGCGGGCGCTGCGCTTCGGTGCCGGCGTCAGCCTGGAGCAGGTGATCCTGCGCCACGCGCTGGGCCTCGGGCTCGAGGACCTGGCGCGGGAGTCGACGGCGGCTGGCGTGATGATGATCCCGATCCCCGGCGCTGGCGTGCTGCGCGCGGTCGAGGGGCAGGAGGAGGCGCGGGCGGTGGAGGGCATCGGCGGGCTTGAGATCACGATCGCCCGCGGCCGCCCCGTGGTGCCGCTGCCCGACGGTGACCGCTACCTGGGGTTCATGTTCGCGCGCGCGGCGAGCGCCGACGCGGTCGAGCGCTCGCTGCGCGCCGCGCACGGCCGCCTGCGGATCCGGATCGACCCGGGCGCGCGTGAGCCGGCTGGCGCGCGCTAGCGTGGGTCACCCGTGCGGGTCCTGCTGATCTCGACCTACGAGCTGGGCCATCAGCCGTTGCACGTCGCGTCGCCGGCGGCTGCGCTGCGCGGCGCCGGGCACGAGGTCCGCTGCCTGGATCTCAGCGTGCAGCCCTGGGACCCCGGCGCCCTGGAGTGGGCGCAGGCGGTCGGCTTCTCGGTGCCGATGCACACCGCTATGCGCCTCGCGCTCAGCGCCGGCCGCCGAGTGCGCCGCGAGCACCCCCGGCTGCCGATCTGCTTCTACGGGCTCTATGCCACGGTCAGCCGCGAGCTGGTAGAGCGTGAGCTCGCGGCGCGCGTGATCGCCGGCGAGTACGAGCCGGCGCTCACGGCCTGGGTGGACGAGCTCGCGGCCCCGTGCGCGACCGTCCCGGCCGCCGAACGGCCGAGCATCCACCTGCAGCGCGGCAGATTCGACCCGCCGGCGCGCGAGCTGCTGCCGGGACTGGATCGCTACGCCCGCCTGGCGGTGGGTGGGGAGGAGCGGCTGGTCGGGTACGTGGAGGCCAGCCATGGGTGCGTGCATCGCTGCCGGCATTGCCCGGTTCCCGCCGTCTACGACGGGCGCATCCGCGTCGTGCAGGCCGAGACCGTCCTGCGCGACGTCGAGCGCCTGGCTGGCATGGGCGCGCGCCATATCACGTTCGGCGACCCCGACTTCCTTAACGGCTGGCGGCACTCTCTGGCGATCGTGCGGGCGCTGCACGAGCGCCGACCGGAGCTGACCTTCGACTGCACGACGAAGGTCGAGCACGTGCTCGAGCACGCCGGGGTCTGGCAGGAGATGGCCGCCTCGGGCTGCCTGTTCGTCGTCTGCGCGCTGGAGAGCGTCAACGACGAGATCCTCGCCCGCCTCGACAAGGGTCACACGACCGCCGACGCGGTGCTCGCCCTCGACCTGCTGCGCGAGCACGGAATCGAGACGCGGCCGTCGTTTATGCCCTTCACCCCGTGGACGACCCCGCGTGACGTGCTAGCGATCGTCGACTTCGTCGTCGCGCACGATCTCGTGGCCAACGTCGACCCGGTGCAGTACACGATCCGGCTGCTCGTGCCGGAGGGCTCGCTGCTGCTGGAGCGCAAGGACCTGCGCGAGCACCTCGGCCCCTATGAGGCCGAGCGCCTCAGCTACCCGTGGCGGTCGGCGGACCCAGCAGCCGACCGTCTACAGGGCCGCCTCAGCGCGCTAGTCCAGCAGAGCGCCGCCGCGCAGGAAGCAACGGGCCTGACGTTCGCGCGTATCCGCGCGGCGGTGCGCGCGGCGACCGGCGAGGTGGACGGTCCGGAGCCGGAGGCCATCGCCATGGGATCAACCGAGGGGAGGCCACGACTCACCGAGCCGTGGTTCTGTTGAGCAGAGCCCACCGAGGACCAGTTCGGTCCTCTCACAGCGTGATGACGTGGTCCGGTGGGTCGCACGCCAGCGCCGCGTCGAGGGCGGGAAAGCAGCCGACACGCACGCCCACGTTCCCGTCGGCAGCGCCGCGCCGGCCTCCCCCTCGGCCAGGGAGCACTCGAACGCGCACCGGTCACAGAGAATCAGCAGCATTCCGCGCTCGGCGGCCACCCGCCCGAGGCGCTCGCCCACGGGATCCCCCGCTCGCAGCAGGTAGGTGTTGTCGTCAAAAGAACAACATTCCGACGACCTCGACGCCGTGCGTTCCGTGCTCCAGCTCCGGACGGATCATCTTCCCGAGCTTGTAGCTGGCCGTGTGCCCGGAGGTGGAGAACAGTAGGTGCCCTTCATCCCGGCGGGAGATAGCCGCGAGCCGCGCGCACCCGTTGCCGCGCTGGCGCCGTGGCGGTACCGGAGGCGGCAGCCGGGGAAGGACGCGGCGGCGCTCGAGCCGTTGCCGCAGACCGGTTAGCCAGCTGGTGAGAGAAGCGCACACGTACGAGCAGGACGGCGGGGGGCGACTTCCTCCTCGACGGGCACGTCCACTCTTGCGACGTCCCCCCGGGCGGCCCGGGAGCCCAGGTAAGGCCTCGCGCACGTCGTCACAGAACCCCCCAATTGAATGCCCGCTGAGGCGACATCATCTGCAACGGGGAGCGGCTCGTCTGAGGCCGGGTGCGGGTCAGTTGAGTCGCGCCTGCATGGCTCGGAGCTCAGCATGCAGGATGTCGCGATTCGACGCTTCGTCCGGGAGCGCCAGACGCAACCCGGCGGCGTGGATCGCGGCGCCGATCTCGCCCCGCCGCTGGTAGGCCATCACGAGGTTGTTGAGCATCCGCATCGCGACTTCATGCGCTCGCCAGGGTCTCACCAGGTCCTGCGCGCCACCAGTCTCGACTCGCCCGCCCCCGGCGAACGGATCCAACAGCACTGGCGGATCTGTGCCAAAGTGACCGACCACGAAGTGGCCCGGCAAGCCGACGCCGGCGAGCGGGATCCCGGCTCTGCGAGCGACTTCGACGTACACCACGGACAGCAATATCGGTAGACCACGACGGCGCGTGAGCACCAGGTCGAGCATCGAGTTGGCGGGATCGTCGTAATGCTCTCGATCTCCCACAAACCCATGAGCGGCGCCGATCGTCTGTCCGCATGCGAGCGCGTGCGCCTCTGGCGTCGCGTTCATCTGCTCAGCCGCGCGTAACAGCTCCGCACCGAGGCTGTCGAGCCTCGCCATCGCCCCGGCCGCGTTGACGTCGCGGAACTCGGCTGCGAGAGCAAGCGCCAGCACGTCCAGAGTCGCGTCCGGGTCTACGGCAAGCTCAGCGAAACGACTCGTCGTCGACACGTAGGTATTGTGCCGCCGCGCGAGACCTTCGCAGGAACAGCCGGTCGGCCGCAGCTGGCAAGGTTGACGATCCGGCACAGCAGCCGCGCGTGAGGCGCCTTAACGAGCGCGTCGCAGCCGCGGAACGATTAGCGAACAAGGGTGGCTGGAGGCGGGAGCAAGGGCGGCGGACGAGAGCAACACCCCGAATGGTCCTGTGCCCGGAGGCGGGCGCTGGGCGTGGGGCGAACCGGCGTGTGGTCGACCCGCAAGCGCGATCTCACTTCCGGGCATGTCAGGATGGGTCGCGTGGAGGACGATCGGGGACCGCGAGTCGTTGAGGAGCGTTGTCTGTTGGCCACCGATGCGCTGCGCGTGCTCAGCCGCCGGCTGGACGGCTATCGAAAGTCCGCAGACCTCGGGGAGGGCTGGGAGCGAGGCGTCCCGGGCGACTGGCTGGACTCCCTCTTGGCGGACTGGCGTGTCTTTGATACCGACGGGCTTCAACTCCGGCTCGACGCCCTGCGCCAGCAGCGCGCCGAGGTCGCGGGACAACCGCTGCATGTGGTGCACGCTGAAGGTCGCGGTCCGAGCCCCCTGCCGTTGCTGCTTACCCATGGGTGGCCCGGGTCGTTCCTTGAGTACCTGCAAGTCCTTCCTCTCCTTTCTGACCCGGGCGCGCACGGCGCAGACCCCGCCGACGCGTTTTCGGTCGTCGTTCCGTCGCTGCCCGGTTACGCGTTCAGCGGACCACCCCGGCCCACGGGGATGACGGGACGCCAGGTCGCGCGACTCTGGCATGAGCTGATGGCCTCAGGCCTCGGATATGACCGTTTCGTCGCGCATGGCAGCGACCTCGGGGCCGGCGTGACCGCTTGGCTCGCCCGCGACCAGCCAGAGGTCGTCGCGGCGATCCATCTTGCGACTCCCGGCCTGGCCGTTCCGCCTGGGCCGCGGACAGAGCTGGAGGAGGACTTCGCGTGCGCCGTGCGGGACTGGGCCGCGGAGGAGGGCGGCTATATGCATGAGCACGCCACCAAGCCGGCCACTCTCGGCGCGGGCCTGTCAGACAGTCCCGCCGGACTGGCAGCCTGGATCGGCGAGAAGGTCGTCGCGTGGAGCAGCATCCGCCCGGATGGCAGCCCGGCGTTTGATCGCGAGCTGCTGCTGGCCACCCTCACGCTGTACTGGACCACCGACACGATCACGACCTCGCTGCTGCCTTACTGGGCCCACCGCCACCTCGGCGGCGGAGCGCTCCCAGATGGAGATGTGTCGCCGGTCCCGACCGCGATCAGCATCTTCGCCGGCGAACGCGTCCCGTTTCCCAAACCACCTCGGCAGCTCGCCGAGCGCTACTACAACGTGACGTCCTGGGCCGAACACCCCACCGGCGGCCACTTCCCCGCCGTCGCCGAACCCGAGCTGCTGGCGCGCACGCTGCGCGACGCATTTCGCCCGATGCGACACCAGGCGTGAGACACACCGCCACTCGCTGCTGCATCCACGAAGGCTCACCCACCTCGCCGGGTCGACGTTGGTCCCTCCGGACTTCTGCTTTGGATCTCCAGCCCGCCGGAGCGGCAGGCCGCGGCTGGGTTCCCCAGGGGCGACAGAGCAGGTTCCGAGGGCCTGCCCAGCGCTCCTGCTGTCCGCGCTCAGCAGGGCAGTCGAGATCGGCGCAAGCTGCGCGGGTTCGTGTAGCGGCTGTTACGGCCACGTTATGGGCGGCTAGATATCACTCCCGTCATGCTCCGAACAGCCGCTGGCCTTCCAGCCGCAGCAGCCGCGCTTGCCCTTGTCATAACGCTCGCCGCCTGCGGCTCGAGCTCACCCAAGAGCTCGAGTTCCTCGGGCAGCGCCTACTCCAACTCGAGCCAGACCAACCAGAGCCAGATCCACGGCGAGTCGCTCCGGTTCGCCCGGTGCGTGCGCGCCAACGGCGTTCCGAGCTTCCCCGACCCTCCCGGTAACGGCAGCTACGGGGTCAAGTCCTTCGCCGAGCAGTCGAACGGCAGAACGATGTCGATCAACGGCGTGCCGGTCAGCGCCCCCGCGTTCCGTACAGCGATGGCAAAGTGCGGCCGGTATCTGCCCGAGCCACCAGCGCCGACGACCTTCCAGCTCGCGAAGGTTCGTGCGCTGATGGTGACGTGGGCAAAGTGCATCCGCAGCCACGGGCTCCCGCACTTCGGTGACCCGACGATCACCTCCGACGGTCGCCGGATCATGCACGGCCAATTCAACATCGGTTCGCCGGCGTACTACGCCGCGCGACAGGCGTGCGACCCCGAGCTGAATCGGTCCATGGCGGCTGCGGGACTGGGAGCGATGGCCCCGTCCTG
>CAVWOQ010000038.1:0-97590 GCA_963756655.1 uncultured Solirubrobacterales bacterium | reverse complement strand
GCGGGCGATCGCCATCCCTTCCCGCGTGCGCATCCGCAGCAGGTCAAGCTCGAACTCGGCGAACGTGGCGAGGATGTTGAAGAACATCTTGCCCATCGGGTCGGTGGGGTCATAGACGGTTCCTCCGATCGACAGCCGCACTCCGGCAGCGGTCAGCGAATCGCCGATCGCGCGCGCGTCGGGCACTGATCGCGCGAGCCGGTCGAGCTTTGGGACCACCAGCGTGTCACCAGTACGTACGGCGGCGAGAGCCTGCTCGAGACCCGGTCGTTTTCGGTTGCGGCCGGTCATACCGTGATCGAGATAGACCCGGTCGTCGCCGACGCCCAGGCCGCACAGCGTGTGACGTTGCGCCGCGAGATCCTGTTTATCGGTCGAGCAGCGCGCGTAGCCGACCAGGACACCGGCGTTCAACCCCCGCTGCACCTCCTCCGGGTCCGCGTCGGAGTCTCGCGCCACAAGCGGCTCAGCTTGATTGGCGCGAGGCGCCGCACGAGTGGTGCCCGGGTAAAGCCGCGACCAGTCGCGACGGTCTGCAAAGCGTGCGCTGAGCACGACTCGACGTTTGCCGACTCTTGTCCCGGCGGCCGAAGCGACGGCCGGCACCAGAGCAACTATGAGCACGCGGAAAGCGGCAACACCAAACACCTCCACACCTCGCCCGTACTACGTTTGCGACGCGCGTTCATCACCAGCGCGCCGACCACCGTAAGGAGGCGGACGACGCAGGTTGAAGTTGCCCGGTTACGGGAGCGCTACTTCCCAGCGCGAGACGGTGAAAGGCGTGCCGACGGGTCCTCCGACCATCAAGATCGCCGTGCCGTCGGTGGTTGCCTCGGCGTGGCGGAGCAACGCCGGATCGCGCACGAAGACGATCGTGCCGGCCGGCGCGTCGATCTCCTCCCCGTCGACCGTGAAGACCGCGTGTCCGGTCATCACGGCGTAGAGCTCCTCGTGGCCGTTGGTTTGGTTCTCCTCGTCGTCGGCCTCGTGATGCTCTTCGATCATCTCGTCGCCGGCGTTTGCGGTCGCGGCGTTAACGCCGCACGCCTGGACGTCGAAATGGCGACGGACGAGATGGAACGCGCAGTCGTTGATGTCCGGGTTCCCGGGGTCGACTTGGGCCAGGGTGTCCACGTCGGCCAGACGGACGGAACCGTACGGTGCGGTGCGGGGATCGCTCATCGCGCCGATACTCCCGCATCCGCGTTCACGCGGCGGCGACCTGGGCCGTCATCTGCAGCGCGACGTTGCCCCGGTTCGCCTCCCATACGGCGCAGTGCTCCGTCGCAATCGTCCGCCGGGGCGCGCTGCTAGCTCCCTGCCGTGGGCTATGACACGCGCGCCGCGAGGTCGCTCGTGGCCGGCCGGCGGTCGCGGGCGTCGTCACTCCCTTCGAGCTGGACGCGCGCTTCGGTGACCGCTGAGCCGTCGCGGGACCGTGTTCCGCGGCGTGTCCTTAGCGCCATAAGCCGCCGATCGGATCGCGCGCCGGTGCAACTCGTGGCGCGTGAGGCAATCGAGGCGTCTGTGGCCGCGCGGGCGCCGTCGGCGGAGGGGCCCGTCGCCGATTCGGCATGGGGGCCTGACCCCATTGCCTGCCTCGGAGATGCTTCATACGGTCTTGGTTGCTTTCGGGGAAGAGGGCAAAGCGGGAGGCGTCCGCCAGATCGCGGCTGTCGGCTTCCGGGGCCGCAACGCGGTTTACCCGGGTAGCGCCAGCTGCTCACACGAAAGGACAGAGATGACCACCACGAGTACCACGGTTGATGGGGCGGCAACGACAGTGTCGCCGAGGATGCTGGATGACCTACAGGCGCAGATACGCGGACGCGTGTTCGGGCCCTCACGGGTCCGCGGGCAGGGGGCGCGGGACGTATTCAACGCGATGCATCGCGGCGATCCCGCGGTGACGATCTCCTGCTCGGGGAGTGCGGACGTCATTGCCGGCGTGAACTTCGCGCGTGAACGGCGTCTGTCGCTCGCTGTGCGCGGTGGCGGGCACTCGGTCGCGGGCCTTTCCGCGGTCAGCGGCGGCGTGCTTCTCGACCTGTCGCCGATGAGAGGGGTTCAGGTGGATCCCGAACGGCGCCGAGTCGTCGTGGGAGGTGGCGCTTTGTGGGGGGATGTCGACCGGGAGACGCAGGTGTTCGGGTTGGTCGCCCCCGGAGGTGTCGTGTCCGATACTGGTGTTGCCGGTCTGACGCTCGGGGGCGGCTACGGCTGGGTTCGGCGCAGATTCGGCCTGTCGGTCGACGCACTCGTTGAGGCCCAGGTCGTGTGCCAAGACGGGCAGCCACGCACCGCCTCGGCGGAGTCCAATCCGGACCTGTTCTGGGCGCTGCGCGGGGGCGGCGGGAACTTCGGCGTCGTGACGTCGTTTACCTTCTCGCTGCAGCCGCTCGGACCGATCGTCGGGTTCTCCGCGACCTTGTATTCCGTCGAGGAAGCCGTCAGCGTGCTCCGCGGGTGGCGGGACTGCGTGACCGAGATGCCGGATGAGGTGACCTCGGAGGTGATCGCGATCACCATGCCGGCCAACCCGGCGATGCCCGAGGCGGTCCATGACCGGGCGGTGATCGTGGTCGGCGGGGTGTACGTCGGGGATGCAGAGGAGGGGCTGCGGGTCATGGCGCCGCTGCGAGAGCTCGGCACGCCGCTGTTCGACATGTCGGGCCCGACGCCGTTCACCGCGGTGCAGTCGGGCTTCGATCCGTTCTTCCCCCGTAACACGCTGCGTGCGTACTGGAAGTCGACGTATCTGAACGAACTGTCGGACGCAGCGATCGACGAGATCGCCGAATGCGCGCGGGAGCGCCCGGCGCCGCTTACGCTCGTCAATGTGCTGCACCTGGGCGGCGCGATCGCACGGGTCGATCCAGACGCGACGGCGTTCGCCGAGCGGCACTCGCCGTTCATGGTCTCGGTCGACGGGATGTGGAGCGATGCGGCGGATGACCGGGAGAACATCGCGTGGGTGCGCTCTGCATGGGAGGCCCTACGCCGGCACGGCAACGGCCATGTCTACCTGAACTTCACCGGGCTGACCGACGGGGCGCCCGGGGACGGGGTCGCCGACGCCTTCGGTCGTCGTCAGCTCGACCGCCTGGCGCACATCAAGTCGATCTACGACCCGGACAACTTCTTCCACATCAACAACAACATCCGCCCGTCGTAAGGAGGGATTCGATTGCTGTGCGCACACACAATCCGCCAGCTCAAGCCTGGCACATTCGATCAATTCGCTGAGGCGTTCGGACCGCCCGAGGAGGCCGGCGCCGCTGGCTGGGTGCGCTTCCACGTGCTCCGAGCGATATCCAACCCCGACGAGGTGATCACGTTCGGGTTCTTAGAGGGCAGCCTCGAGCAATTGGAGGCCAGCCAGCGCGACATGGGCTATCAGGAGCGCCGGGCTGCCGTAGAGCCGCTGATCCACGAGGTCATCGCGAGTGGCGTCTACGAAGTGGTTCAGACGCGGATCACAGACGCTGAGGCCGCCCGCTCGGCCGCGAGCTGACCACGCCTCACAAGTCAGCGTTCCCGAAACGAAAGATGTCATGAGCGGTCTGACTGCCCCGGCGTGTAGGGATCCCCTCCAACGGCGCCTGGCGCTCGAGACGCTCGAGCAGCTACAAAGGATCGACGGATCAGGCCGTCGTCTTGGCAGACAGCGGCGAACGCACCCTCTGCGAGCGGGTGACGCGAGCCGACTGGGAGTCGGCGCACTAACCAGCTGCTGTCGGAGCGCATCGGCTAAGCGGTGCTGGACGCTGCGGAAGCCGAGACCGCGCGCGCAATCGCTGGCGAAAGCGTGGCGGGTCGGTTCCTCGACTCTGCCCGAGGGGGCACCTGGCCAAGCCGTCGGACGGTAGTACGCCCGTCCGACGGCGGCCAGTGGCCGCCGCGAGGAGCAAATCGATCCGGTCGATCAGGGTGGCGAAGGGAGATTGAATCCGCACGACGCAGAACGGCGCTGAACAGGAATCAGTTTCGCGTACCTTCGCGCCGTCAACCGCCGCAGCTCCCTGTTCCATTCAAACCACCATCGCGGGTACCGGTCGCGTTCCAGACGCTCGAGGCGGATCCGGTTGGTACCCAGGCGGCCGCGCGGCGACACTCAGCGCGGGTCAGGGCTCGACGAGCCCGCGGCGGATCGCGTAGCGCACCAGCTCGACGCGGTCGTGCATCCCGAGCTTCTCGAGGATGTTGGTGCGGTGGCGATCGACGGTCTTCTCGCTGATCACCAGCGCCTGCGCGATCTGCTTGGTGCTCTGGCTCTCGGCGATCAGCTTGACGATCTCGGTCTCGCGCGGGGTCAGCGGATCCTCCCGCAGCGACGGAAGATCATCACGCGCACCCTCCAACAGGTCGCGGATCAGCGGGGACATCGCGCCCGGGTATAGGTACTTCTCGCCGCGCATCGCCGCACGGCACGCTTCGACCAGATCACGGTCGACGACGGACTTCAGCACGTACCCCGACGCGCCAGCCTTCAGCGACTCGTAGAGGTAGCGCTCGTTCTGGTGCATGGAGAGCATCAGGATCCGCAGCTCCGGGCGGCGGCGGTGAAGCTCACGAGCGGCCTGCAGACCGGTCATCCGCGGCATCGTGATGTCCAAGACCGCCAGATCAACCTCAGGCGCGAGGCCTCGCTCGATCGCCTCCGCGCCGTCCCCCACCTCGGCGACGACGGCCAGGTCGGGCTGAGCGTCGAGCACCAGCCGCAGCCCGCGCCTCACCAGCGCGTGATCGTCAGCCAACAGCACCCCCGTCTTCAGGGGCGTCATCCGCGGTCTCCCAACGCGAGAGCGAGCCTGACCCAGCAACCACCGGCCGCAGACTCCGGCCTGATCGTCAATTGGGCGCCGACCAACGTCGCGCGCTCCCGCATCCCGCGCATCCCGGTCCCGGTCACATAATCCGCGGGCAGCCCGCGCCCACGGTCACTAACGGTCAGAGTCAGCAATCCGCAGCCGTACTCGAGATCGAGCCCCGCCTCATCGGCACCGGAGTGCCGGGCGACATTGGTCAAGGCCTCCTGCGCCACCCGGTAGACAACCAGCTCGATCTCGGGCGAGAGCGCCGGCAACTCCGGATCGATCGCCTGCCTGATCCGCAGCCCCGTACGTTCTGCGAACCGCTCGCACAATACCGCCAGGGCACTCTCCAGGCCAAGATCATCCAGCGCCTCCGGCCGCAGCTCGATCGCGATGTGGCGCACATCCTCCAAGCTGCTGCGCACCGCCTCCTGCACCTCGACGACGTCCGCATGCAGCTCCTCGGGAGCACGCGTCTCGACCCGCGCCAGGCGGAGCAGCACGGCGGTCAACTCCTGCCCGATCTGGTCGTGAAGCTCCTGCGCGATCCGCAACCGCTCGGCCTCCTGCCCTGCTAGGACTCGGCCGGTCGCGTCGCGACGCTCGGCCGCCAGCCGGTCGAGCATCTCGTTAAACGTCAGCGCCAGCTCACCCGCTTCCGACCGCAGCGCGGCGCCGGGCATCCGTTCCCCCTCGCCAGTCAGATCGACCCGCCGGGCCAGCGCCGTCAACGTCTGCACCGGAGTGACGATCCGGCGCACGAGATACACGTTGAGAGCGACCGCCGATACCAGCACGGCGACCAACAGCAGCCCCTCCTCATCCACGCGGACCAATGAGACGCGGGTCGGGTCGAGCACCGCGATCGTGACACCTACCGCGAACACCAGCAAGATCGCGTTCAGGCCCGCCACCCGGCGTAGCAGCGGAACATACCGACGCCGCGGCGTGGCAGGCACAGAGTTCTCGTCGCTCATCGAAGCTCTCGTTCAGTGAACCAGCAACCCGCCAGGACGGTCATCTTCGCCGCCGCAGCGAAGGCGCGCCGAACGGTCTCGGACCGACTGGATCTGAACCCAGCCCCTCGAGCCTGTGGAGCATCGCCCACATCCGCGAGTCCAAACCCGCCTGCGACATCCGAAGCGTCGCTGCCACCTCAGGCTTCGCGATGCCTGCCAGCAACATCCCGAAGATCGCCTGATCCTTGGGCTCCAGAAGCCGGCGCATCGCCTCGGCCAACCGAGGCGGAACCGGCGGCAACTGCGTCCGACCATTCGCCACGACACGCACCGCATCACACAACTCGTCCCCGACCCCGCCCTTACTCACCAACGCATCAGCCTCAGCCACCACGCACGCCGCCGATAGCGGACCGTCGCAATACGCCGAATACATCACCACACGAGGCGCCGGGTCCAAGCGCTTCAACATCCGGCTCAGCCACAGACCGCTGTGCGACCCCAGCTGATAGTCGACCACCGCCACATCGATCGGCTCGCGCTCGGCCAAAACCATCGCCGCCTCCGCGGACCCGACCGCATCGACCACCGACAGATCAGGCCGCTCCTCCAGCAGCTGAAGCACCCCGGTACGCACCGCCGGATGGTCATCGACGACCAGCACGCGCAACTCACGATCAGCGGCCTCACCGCCGAGCGGAGAACCCATCGGCATCGACTCGGGATGTGAATGAACGGTGCGCATCGAAACATCTCCTTCAGTGGTTGGCCAGACCACGATCCCTCACCACATCCGCCGACGGAATACAGGTGAGCCCCCATCTGCAAATCGCAATGGCCGAGACACACCCTCCTCCTCATAGACCAGCCCCATGGGACATCGATCCCGCGATTCACAGGAACCACCCGCCAGATCGGCCCCCCAACGTTTCAGCAAGAGGAGCCGAACATGTCGTTATCACTGAACGGGTCCGCGTCAGCGACGCCCGACCGACCGACAGGCTCCGAGAGAAGAACCGCGCGCATCGCAGGCATCTTCTTCGTCATCACGTTCATCTCGATCCGGCGTTGCCGCTGTATGACCCAGGTGCTCAATCACACGCACTTCATCGTCGGCGGCGGCAGCGACCTACGCGTGGAGTTGGGGGCACTGTTCGAGGTCATCACCCTGATCGCCCGCATCGGCACGGCCGTCGCGCTCTACCCGGGTCGAAACCGCGTCGGCGTCCTCGAGCAGCTCATCCCCTGGCAGACGTGAGGACGCCTCGCCAGCGGACGCCCCCCAAGTCAAGACCGTGCGGCGCGACAACCCGTATACGCCCAATCCAGCAGCCAGACCACCTACGATTCGAGTCAGTCTCACGGCTCCAGTTTCCGGCTCGGCCCGCTGCGAAGCAACGCTGCAAATCCGTACTCACGCGGCGACACCACAGCGGTTCGGTGCCTGTAAAGGCGAACGCAGGGCGAGACGCTCTCGCGTCCGCCAAGCTCACGTGGCGGACCCGGCGGGCCGTCTATGGTCACCCCGCAGATGGCCACGCCACAGCCTCCGCAGCCAGCAGGACCAGACTGCCGCGATGCGTCGAGCAGCGACACGCACAAGGTCAGCGATCAGCTCGAAGCCTGGCTCGGGACGGACCGCGAGAAGACGCTCGGGACCCTGATCGAACTTTTCGGGGAGAAGAGCTTCGCGATCGTGTTCGTGCTGCTGCTCGGCGTGCCGGCGCTGCCGCTGCCCACCGGCGGCGCAACACACGTATTCGAGCTGCTCGCGATGCTGCTCGCTCTTGAGCTCGTCGCAGGACGAGACGAGATCTGGCTGCCGCGGCGCTGGCAGGGACTCGAACTCGCCGGGAACCGGCAGCAGCGATTCATCGCCACGCTGATGAGGCTAATACGTCGCCTCGAGCGTATCTCGCGGCCACGGTTGAGTGTCGCCTTCGATCGCCGTGTCAGCAACAACATCTTCGGGCTGCTCGTGATCCTCGGATCGCTCGGCGCGTTTCTCGCCCCGCCGTTCACCGGCCTCGACACTCTCCCAGCGCTTGGTGTCGTGCTCCTATCGCTCGGCGTACTGCTGACCGACATGCTCGTCGTCGTGATCGCACTTGGCGTCGGTCTCGCAGGCGTCGCACTGGAGATCGTGCTAGGCAGCGCCGCCATCAACGGGATCGCAAGCCTTCTCTGAGCAGCCGGCTGCTGGCCGCGACCGGTCGGCCGCCGCCAGGCATCGGCCGAGCCGACGCTCTGCCAGCACGATCGTCGTGTCAAAGTCCTCGTTGCGCGGGTGTCCCGGCGCGGGTGATCACGTGCGCGGTCCAACACGTGCGGCACGCTTCGCGTGCGCGACGATGGCACATGAGCACGCTACCGCGGAGAGACTGTGCACGGTTAGAGCCGACCGGAGCCGATCACGATCGGCTCGGCATCGACCTCGTCGGCAACCGTCCAGATCTCTTCCGCGTCTTTCCACGTTCATCGCGATGACGTCAAATCCAGCCGCGCGAGCGAGTGCGGTGCCGTGCTCCTCTCGGCGAGCGAGGCCGCGAAATCACGTCATTGGCTTCGAGTCGGAGAAGCCGTGAGACGCCTGCCGCGTCGCATCGCTCGAGGCCCGACCGAAAATGGGGTCTCGCACCCATCGACGAAGATGTTTTCGCCCGGCAGAGTCGACAACGGTGAACCGGAGTTCCATGGGCGTTACGCCACCGCTTTGGAGGCCGCGTCCCCGGTTGATTGACAGCGTGGGGTTCTCGCCCTCTTCCTCCCGCGCAGACCCAACAGACGGACGAGAAGGATTGAACACCATGACGCATGCGGAACACAACCGGCCCGCGCGCAGGCGAGGCGAGCTGGCGCGCGATCGCGGATCGCGGCTCTCGCGGGCAATCGACGCCCAACGACGTCTGAACGGCCGCCGATCGGACGGTACCCGGATCAAAGCGGACCCGTTCGGTCCGACCGATGCCCGCTACACGTATCGGATGCGAGTGCACGACTAGCGCGAGCACTTTGGACCAGGAGGTGCTTCCTGCGTGTCAGCGCCGGGCCTTCGATCCGGCGGCGAGCACTCTCGAGCAGCGATGGGGGAGCGCAACCGGGCGCTGGCCGTTGTGGCGAATTGAGCCGTCCTGGGTTTGACGGAGAGATCTCCCCCCGCCCGGCGCGGGTGTGACACGACTGGTCTCTTTCCCTTCGCGACGATGAGCTTCACCGTCTCGGCTGACGCCTACGACCGATACATGGGCCGCTACTGGACGTGGCCCGAGCTGTCCTCGTAATAACCGACGGCGGTGCAGTTCCCCGCCGAGGCGCACGACACCGAGCGAGGCTGGCGTTCGGGTTTGTGCGGGCGTTTACGGGCAGCGAGGGCTCGACGCCGGTCGCCCACGTGCCCGATGTCTCGGTCAACAGCAGCCCCTGACCGTGGCCCGAGCTGTCCACGTAGAAGCCGGCGGCGGTGCAGTTCCCCGCCGAGGCGCACGACACCGACGAGAGGTGGGCGTCCGGGTTTTCGCCGGCGTTTGCGGGCAGCGGCGCCTCGACGCCGGTCGCCCAGTTCGCTGATGCCAACGCCTCCGGCGGCAACGCAGCCAACAACAACAGCACGCCACAGGCAAGCGGCGCCAAGCCGCACAAGCCACGGAGGCGACGCAGACCGCAGAAAGCCCGCGAACGGGCCTGCGCGCTCGCACCCGCGCCGACGCTGGCTAGCAAACCCAGCACACGCGCACAGCTCCCACCGGGGAGCAGGGCGGCCTGACGTGTCAACCACCGCGGGGATCAGGCTGCGACGAGCACAAACGCCAGCCAGCCGCGCACCACCCGCTTATCGTGAGTGGCGCTCCAGTGCGCGGCGTCAGACGTCAAGTTCTCTGAGGTGCTCATCCAGCCCGTCCGCCCAGGTCCATCACGATGCGGACGGCGCTCATCAGCGCCTCCTCCCTCGAGGTCCGAACCAAGCGAGCCCCGGTACGCGATTGCTTCGGTCGCTCTAAGGAAGCGGCCGCAGATGCCCCAAGTAAAGAAACAGTCCTTCCCACGACACTACGCCCGTAGTGGCGCGTTGTCCAAGGCCCGGTGGAGACGCACCGGTGCGCTCAGCAGCCCCGAGATCGGCTCGCTGTCGGTCGTGGTGCGATCCAGCAGTGCCGGCAAGTCCGCCGCCGCGCGGAGCCGGACGCCTCCTTTCGTCCTGCCGGCGTTCGCGGCGGGACGATCGCAACGCCACGATTGCAATCGGCCGCGAGCCTAGACCTCCTCTGATCCGCCGACGAGCACGGCGGCGCCGAGAGCCACCATCGCCCTGTTCGCGCGCGGATGGCCGGGTTCGCCGCAGATGGCGATCGACCAGCGGACGCTCCGAGCGGCCGCTGACAGCCTCCGGCGCCAGCGACATCAGCGCTTCAGCAGAGGAACGGTGTCTGCAACAGTGAGTCGCTGGTCCGGCCCCGCTCCGGCATTTCCTGCGAAGCAGTGCATTCTCCGCCCACCCGCCGCCGTCGCGGCGTGGCGCTAAACCTCGATCTCAGGATTCGACCGTCGGTGGGTAGGCGCTGAAGCGCCAGTGACCGCCCACCTCGACGAGCTTTGAGGGGCCTAGCCCCGAAGGTCCGTGAACGGACGCGCGCGTTCCGCGGACGCTGATCTTCAGATTCGCCATAAACGTCGCCACCGTGCTTCGGTACGCCTTGGCCGTGTACCCCGAGTTGTCGTTGTCGGGCTGCTTGTGGTGGAGAGTGTGGTGGAGCTGGTCGTACGCCGCCGTGCAGCTCTGCCCAGGTGCCGCCGCGGTAAACGCCCGTATCCCAACGGCGGTGAGGTTCCCGCAAACCGCGCCGGCCGGCCCGAAGTACTCGGCGGTGAGCACTGTCCGGTAGACGGCGCGGATCGCGGCCGGCGGCGAGGCGGCCGCCGCCAACGGCGGGAGGGCGAGCACAGAAAACGAAACGGCGGCGATCGCGTTGGCCATGAATGTTCGCCAGGTGCGCATGGACATCGGGATTCAATCACGAGCTCGAACTCGACGAGTTCGCCGGGACGGCGCCCCGGAGCCCGCGCATCGTCGGCGATTCGTGTCCGGAACGAACGCTGAGCGGACGCCGGCCGAGCCGGGCAACAGTGTCGCAAATCGATCGTTGCGACAGTCGTTACGCGGCAGCGACCGTGCCGTGCCGTCGCTACGCACTCCACCGTGCTGCGCCGGCAGGCGGCCTTGCGTCGTCGGCACCTCGCGGCATCGATGGTTCGTCTAGGCTCGGCCTCACCACTTGACGTCATCGGGCGTCAGGAACCTTAGGGGGTCCCAGGAAGAAGGTATTGCGCCGCAAGCCATCCGCGTCGATGGTAGTTGCGTTGATTGCGCTGTTCGTCGCCGCATCGGGCACGGCAATCGCCGCCTCGAAGCTGGTCAAGGGAGACAAGCTGATCGCGAAGAACTCGTTGTCGGGCAACCGCCCTGCGTAACCACACCATCACCGGTACGCAGGTCAACCTCAACAAGCTCGGGAAGGTGCCGAGCGCCAAGAACGCGGACAACGCCACCAACGCGGCGAACGCCACCAACGCCACCAACGCCACCAACGCCACCAACGCCACCAACGCGACGAACGCCACCAACGCGACGACCGCGGCCAAGATCGGGAGCTTGGACTACCGCACCGCGTCGTTGACGGTACCCGCCGACTCACGCGCAACGGGGTCCGTTGCGTGCAGCGCGGGGACGTTCGCGACAGGCGGCGGAATCGCGAGTCCGGACGAGACCACCTACCTCAGTGACTACCTAATCGACACGTATCCGACCAGCAACAAAGCCGGCTGGCAGGCCACCGTCGAAAACGAGACAGGGGCAGCAATTACCGAAACGGTCTGGGCTGTCTGCGCTCCGGCGTCCACGACCGGGTGACGCGAGCGCGGCCATAAAGTGATTCAGCTCGTGGCTTCTGGCGCGAGCTGAATCCGCTTTCGCTTTGGGCTTACTGGTCAAGCTTTGCTGGTCGGCGGATGTCGGGAAGAGCGCCGCTTTGGGCTTGCCCGTGTAGAGGGCCGCTTTTAGACCAGCGCCTTCCCGACGTTCCGTCGAGGTGCCCGTAGAGCGGCGACAGGAGGTCGCGCCCATAGAGCGCCGTCAGTAAGCAACCGCCAGGGTACCTCGCGCCGACGCTCGGTCAATCGAGGTTGGAGGGAGCGGTGGTCATGTCTGATGGTCGGTATGCCGGAGTGGATTGGGCCAGCGAGGAGCACGCGGTGTGCGTGGTCGACGAGCAAGGGCGGATCATCGAGGGGCGCCGCTACTCGCATAACGAGCCTGGGATCCGGGCGCTGTGCGCACGGCTTTTGCGGCTGCGGGTGGCGCTGGTCGCGCTCGAGCGACCCGATGGCTTGTTGATCGAGCGGCTCTTGGACGCGGGCCTGGCGGTGATCGCGGTGCACCCCAACCTGGTCAAGGCGATGCGGCCACGCTATAGCGTCGCCGGCGGCAAGAGTGACGGCTTTGACAGCTTCGTGCTCGCCGAGCTCGCGCGGACCGACAGTCACCGCTTCCGGGTGCTCGAACCCGACAGCGATCAGACCACGGCGTTGCGAGCGATGACCCGCGCGCGCGACGGGCTCGTCCGCACGCGCGTTGGGTTAGCGAACCAGCTGCGCGACCAGCTCGCCACCTTCTGGCCCGGCGCTGGCAAGGTGTTCTGCGCGGTCGACTCGCCGATCGCGTTGGCATTCCTCAGGCGCTACCCGACCCCGGTCGACGCGCGTGGTCTCGGTGAGCAACGGCTCGCTTCGTTTCTCAAGCGCCACAGCTACACCGGTCGCAAACCAGCGCGCGAGCTGCTCGCCCGGCTGCGCAATGGTGCCGAGGGACGCGCCGGCGAGCTCGAGACGGCAGCTCGCCGCGAGATCGTGCTCGCGCTCGTGGCCGCCCTGGAACCGATCGTCGCCCCGATCAGCGAGCTGACGATCGAGATCCGCCACGCACTCGATCAGCACCCCGACGCGCAAACGTTCCGCTCGCTGTTCATCGCCCCGGACTCGTGGCTATGCGCCGCGACGATGCTCTCAGAGATCGGCGACTGCCGCGAGCGCTACCCCACCTACAGGGCATTGGCCGCCGACGCCGGCCAAGCGCCCGTCGCGGTCGAGTCCGGGAAAGCCAAACACGCCCAATTCCGCTGGGCCTGCGACCACCGCCTCCGCGCAGCGTTCTGCACCCTCCGCCGACTCAAGCCGCCGCCACAACCCCTGGGCAGCGGACATCTACCAGCGCGCCCGAGATCGCGGCGCCGGCCACACCCACGCCACACGCATCCTCGGCCGCGCCTGGTCACAGATCATCTGGCGCCTCTGGCACGACCACGACACCTACGACCCCAACCAACACACCGCCCTCCAACGCCTCATCGCAGCCGAAGGTTGACACAGGGGGTCTATTTGCAGCAGCGCACGATCGGTCGCAGAGTGGATCACGCCGCAGACTGCTGTTTCGATCAAACCGCAAGCGAGGACTCCTGGTCAAGATCTGCTAGCCAGCGCTCGCGCTGCGCATTATCCCGACGGAAGCGCCTCGCTTGGGGGGACTACGTAGTGCGGACGATCACCACGTCGCAATCCGCATGATGCGAGACATAATTTGGCACCGAGCCTAGTACGCGCTTGGCGCCAGCCATGCCGTGGTTGCCCACGACGATCATTTGGGCGCGTTGCTCGTCCGCAATCGCCACTAGTGCTCGCCCGGCCTCTCGGTTCGACAGGTGTGCCTCGCTCTCGACACCTTGCTTCGCCAGTCGCTCTTGCGCTCGGTCTATGTGCTGCTGGGCGTGGGCTCGGTCACCTTGTCTCCCGGCGCCCACCAGCGGCGTCCTGTCGTCGCTGTAGGCGCTGACCACGTGGACGGTTGCGCCGAAGGCGCGTGCGATCGCACCAGCTCGGTCCACCGCGAGCTCGGCTGTGTCGGAGCCGTCTGTCCCGACGACGATCGATTCCCTGGCTTGCATCTCACTTCCTTTCCCGGTCCCCGGCACTCCGGTCGGTCGAGCGCGTCCCGATCGCGTGTTGATACCCGCCGCAACCCTACCCTCCCAGAACTGCCCTTTGGAGACTTCTTGGTCTCTCCAGGGCGCTACTTTCGCAATGGCTAATTGCGACAGCGAGCGCACGAAGGGGATCCGCCACCGCACAACCACGGCCGCGGGCAGGCCGGCGCCTATTGACGGCACTGGTTGGTTCGCCATCGTCGCACTAGAGGTGTGCGCAATCCTCTTGCACTCACCCGGGCCATACGAACGCGCGACGAACGGAAGCCGCCGCGGTACCGCGCCTCAACTACCAGTGCAGGGTCCGGCACCAAACCCAACGCAAGACCTCGTCCGCGCCACGGCGCGCGAGCGGGATGCCCGGTCCCCGGCCGTAGCGATGTCCCCCGTTGGGTTGCGGAGGCGGTCGATGGCGTGGCTCGCGTGGCTACCTCACGTGCCGGATCGACCTGCACGCGAAAAAGGGGTAGCGGCGAGGTGTCGCGTACCGCGGTCCTCCCACCCGAGCCTGATGGCCGGGGCGGGAGGACGGCAGACGGAGGGCGGGGACTACGCGGCCTCGCTATCTGGCTCGTCGTCGAGGGCGAGCTCTTCGAGATCGGAGGCGGCCCGATGGCCGTCGAGATCGACGGTCGGCTCTGCGCCCTCGGTGACGACGAACGCGTCGCGGTTCAGCGCGACGAGCGCGGGCGAGGGCATCGGCCGCATAAACTCCCACACCGCGGCGCTCAGTGCTCCGTCACCGCCGGACAGCGCATCTCGGAGCTTGCGTTCGATCCGCTCAGAGCCGAGTCCCTTGGTGCGGGTGACGCTGGCGGAGTCGAGCACGAATGCGGCTGCCCACGCGCGGCGAGCTGGGCGATGCCGCGCAGCGGGTCGGGGTCGGCGACCGCGCTCGAGCTCGGCTCCGATGATCAGATCGGGGTGGCGCGGCTCGAGCCGGCTGGTATCGCCGACGGGCTGCTGGCGCTCGGGGTCGGTCCAGCCGGCGCCGAAGGCGATCAGATCGCCGTAGTGACGGACGAGCAGTCGGCAGACGATCTGGCCGGAGCGCGTTCAGCTGGGCGTCGGTTGGCTGGATGAGCCCGGCGCGGATGTCGTGTCCGAGCCCGAGGTTGCTACGCGTTGCCGCTGCGCGCCGGGCCCGCGCCTGTGCCCTGCGCTTTTCGTCCTCGGCGGCGGCGTCGCGGAGCTCGCCGTCGTCAAGGCGGGGGCCGGCGAAGTAAGAATCGTCGCGGGCCGGAGCTGTGTCGCCCGCCCCAATCGAGCTCTGAGTCGAGTCGCTCGGGCTCGCAGCCGAGGACTCCCGCGATCTGTCGCCGGCCCTCGGTGCTGAGGTGGACGCGGGCGTGCCCGATCTGCTCGGTGGCGTCGAGCATGGCGCCGTCGGCGATCCGGACGGCGTAGGTGTGCTCGTCCTCCACGACGGTACGGTGCACGAATGCGCCGAGGTCCTGAAGCGCCTTGGCATGCAGCCCGCCCGAGTTGATTCGCTTGGCGACGGCCGCCGTGAGCTGCGGAGCGATCTCGTACATGTCCGCGAGCCGGTTGGCCATCGTCGCGGAGAGTTGCTCGCCGACGCGCCGCTCGGCCACGCGGAGGCGGATCTCCTCCGGGAGCGTCAGCTGCCGACGGAGGTTGTGCGCGCGCCGTGGCGATGCCGCTTGGCCGCGGGATCCTGCGTGTATGGGCGGCTTCGTCGAGCTCGCCGACTGGTCACGCGCCCGCGGGTGGCGCGGCACCCGATATGCCGGCGGGCGAGGGTCCGCCACGGTAGAGCGGAACGAATGAGCCACCGTGGGCTTTGCCGCCACTAGCGCCACCGCGGTTCCAGGGACCTGCTGGCGGGCGATGGAAGAACCGGAAGGCGCCGCGGAAGCCAGGCTTAGCCTGCCCCCACGGGAGCGCCGGGCGGCTGACGATCGCGATCAGCGTCGACGATAGGCGCGACAGCAGCTTCCGCTCCTGCGCCCTGTTGATCATCTTCGACGCGACCGCCTTGTCGAGGCGCGCCTTGATCGTCGCGGTCATCGCGCTCTCGAGCCCGCCGGTCGTCTTGCCCTCAGTCGCGGCGATCTGTACGAGCGTCTTGCCCGAGCGCATTTCTGATAACAGCTTCGAGGTCGTAGTGCCGAGGTAGGTCGCCGCCGCCCTAAGCTCACCCCCGACGCCACCGAAGACGCCGAAACCGTGGGTGCCGAGGCGGTCTGGGCCGAGGCGGCCACCAAACGGATACGCGGGGAGGAAACCCTCCAGGCCGAGGCCCAGCGGCAAGACTCCGCTCTGCAGCACGCGCTTCTTGATCGCGCTGGCTTGAGCTTGCGTCAGCCTACCGGCGGCGACTTCCGCGGCGAGCCGGTCGAGGTACGCGCCCTGCACCGCGCTCCTGAGCTGCTGCGGCGTGATGTTGAGGCGCTTGGCTACGTCGTTGAGAAACGCCTGACGCGACGTAACCCCCGAGTCCTGCGTGGCCGCATACGCGCCGCCCGCGAGCGCCACCGCGGCGAACGCGACAATCGCGACCGTGAGCTTGCGCTTTAGAGACGAGGACAACTATGACTCAGCAATTGAATAGCCCCCGAGATAGACCGGCATCTCGTGAGCAGAACTGGACCACAAACAGTTAAGAGGAGCATAAGAAGTGTCGTAGGAGTTCGCCCATCGCGTGACGGCTGCCGGCCCGGCGTGGTCGCGCCCCGCGCTCCCTTTCGCCCAAACTCAGCGGTGCCCCGCCGAACAAACGCGCCCACGTCCCCGCCCTGGGCCACGAACCGCCTGTACCCCAGGCGCTTCATCAGCTCGACCCAGGCATGCGCGACGTGCCCGGGGTGCCACCCGGCAGTCGTCGGCTTCCCGGAGAACCCATATCCCGGAATCGACGGAATCACGAGGTGGAACGCGTCCGACCCGCTGGCGCCATGTGCGGTCGGATTGGTCAGCGGGTCGATGATCTTTAGCTGCTCCACGATCGACCCGGGCCATCCGTGCGTCACGATCAGCGGCAGCGCATCGTCATGCCGCGAACGAACATGGATGAAATGGATGTCAAGCCCATCGATCTCGGTGATGAACTGAGGCAGGGCGTTCAGTTTCGTCTCGCACGTGCGCCAGTCGTACTGGGTGGCCCAGTAGCGTGCAAGTTCCTGAGCCATCGCCAACCGGACGCCCTGCGAGTCGTCCATCACCGGTTCTCGTTCGGGCCACTGTGTGGCGGTGATGCGCCGGCGTAATTCGGTGAGGTCCGGTTCCGAAACGTTCACGCGGAACGGGCGAATCGCCGCACTGTCGCCGCTCGCCGTGGGTCCAACTCCGATAGCGGTCATCTGCTCCTCCTGTGGGTTGGCCGTAGCGACGGCCGCGCTCGCCGTCGGCACGCCTCGTGATCCCGTCGCCCTCAGCCGGGCAAGTCTTCCGGTCGCTTCTCGGCGAGCTCCCCTCGGAGCACTCCGGTGGCCTGGCCCACTTCGATCATGTAGCCGTCGGGGTCTCGCATGTAGCAGCGGATCTCAGCACCGCGATCGATCGGCGGCGTGACGAACTCGGCCCCCTTTGCGCTCCACTGCTCATAACACGCCTGGATGTCGGCGACGCGCAGGTTCATGAAGCTCGAAACCGTGTTCCCGGACTCATAGTTCACGACCGAGATGTCGGGCTTGTCGGGGGTCGGGGGACCGCCCGGGTTCATCAGCACCCATGAGTTGGCGAGCTTGACGATGCACGGGTTCTCCTCCAGCACCACCTCGCCGCCGAGGACCTCGGAGTAGAACGCGCGGGACCGAGCAACGCTTCGTACGGTGATGAACTGGGTGACGAGAATGCCCTCCCTCGGGGCGGGCAGGTTCTCGTAGTCGATGAATGGCGCAGGCTCGTGTGCTTCGGTGCCGGTCATGGCTACCTCCTGGTTGCCTAGGAAAGACCTCGATCGGGCTTCGTGTGATGAGGCCTGCTACCGCAGCGACCGGAACGCCGCGCGGACCTCCTCGGAGAACAGTTGCGGCTCCCGCCAGGCCGCGAAGTGCCCGCCTCGATTCGACCTCGTTGAAGTAGATCAAGTTGGGGTACGCGCGCTCTGTCCAGCTCCGGGAAGCCTGATCCAGCGGGTCTGAGCCGGGCAACGTCGCTGATCAGCCGCCGCAGCCAGCGAACGTCCCGAGCTTGTCCCTGATGCAGTCGAGGAGTTGGTGGTAGGAGTCGCAGAAGGACTGGACGCCCTCGCGCTCGAGCTCGAAGGTAACCGCCCCGAGGTCGAGCCCGGCCTCCGCCGCGCCGAGGAGCGTCCGGGCGGCACCCGCCGGGTCCGCGTCGAGCGTTCGCGTCACGTGCCCGTGGTCGGCGAAGGCGTGCAGCGTCTGGTCGGGCATCGTGTTGATCACGTCGGGTCCGATCAAGTCCGCTACGTAGCGCACGTCGGAGTAGTCGGGGTTCTTGGTGCCGGTGCTCGCCCACAGAGGCCGCTGTCGACTGGCGCCAAGGCGCTCGAGGCGCTCCCATCCGGCGCCGGCAAACTTCGCCAGGTAGCGCTGATAGGCAACGCGGGCAGAGGCGATCGCCACCGCGCCGCGAAGCGGCGAGCCCTCCGGCAGCTGCGCGTCGACCTTGGTGTCGATCCGCGAGAGGAAAAACGACGCGACCGAGGTGATCCGATCGAGCGGTTCGCCGGCGTCGCGCCCTGGCGGCAAGACCGCGTAGGTAGGCGTCGATCACCTCCTCGTAGCGCTCGACCGAGAACAACAGCGTGACGTTGACGTTCACGCCCTGGCGCGTTAGCTCCTCAATCGCGGGCAGGCCCGCCTCGGTGCCGGGAACCTTGATCATCACGTTTGGCCGATCGAGCCGTTGCCAGAGGTCGGTTGCCTGCTCGATCGTCGCGCCGGCGTCATCGGCGAGGTCCGGCGTGCATTCGAACGAGATGAACCCGTCGCGGCCGTCGCTGCGCTCGTAGCTAGCGAGCAGCAGGCGCGCGGCCTCAAGCACGTCGTCGAGCGCCAACGAGAAGAACAGCTCTTGTGCCTCATCTCCGCCAGCCGCTGCCAGCTCGCGCAACTGCCCGTCGTACAGATCGGAGCCGGTGACCGCCTTGGCAAAGATCGTCGGATTGGACGTCGCGCCGGTCACGCTGTAGTCGCGGATCAGTGCTGCGAACTCGCCGCTGCGCAACAGCTCGCGCGAGAGCGTGTCGAGCCAAATCGAAACGCCGGCCTCGTGGAGCCGGGTGAGATGGGCGTTGGGTGCCGTGCTCGATCCTTTCTCAACCGCCAACCGTCGGTTCACCGACCAGCGAATCAAGCGGCGTGTCCAGATCCGTCAGCGCGGCGCGGTCGACGGGGCTGCGCGAGCGTATCAGCACCTGGACGTGCTCGTTGACGTCCCAAATGTTGACGTTCATGCCGGCCACGAGGCGACCGCCGCCAGCCAGAACGCGACGAACGATCCACTTCCGCGTTCGCCGCGAAATGCGACCTCGTCCCACCCGGTGGCGAACCCGGAGTACTGCAGCGCGATCCTGTACTGGTCGGAAAACAAGTGCGGGATCCGTTAGTAGCTGACCAGCTCGCCGAGCATGCGCGCGGCTGGTTGGCACCGAGGAAGCGCAGAGGCCGGCGTTAGCCAGAACTCGAATCGCTGCAAGCACGGCAGCTCAACTGTCGGGGTCGGCGGCAGCTCTGCCGCTCTGAGCGCAGAGCAGCCACCGGGTTTCACGCCGACAGCCCGCCTCGCGCTACCGGTGTCGGACACAACCGGCCACCACGTCGTGGGTCTGATGCCCGCGCGAGAAGAACGAAAGCGGGTCTCGACCCGCGCGTGGGTTGCGTCTCCCATTCGCCAAAACCGGGTCCGCGCCACGCTCTGGCCGAGAGACCGCAGCGACGCACGTTCCAAGTCCAAACAGCTGGCTTACCAGCGCCTGCCTCGTCACCGTTGGCGACGGCGGCCGAGCGTAGCCTCGATCTCCGAGGTCATCAGGTACATGTCGAGCTGCTGTGGATCCTCCGGATCGAACGAGTGGAATCCAAGCCGTTCCCACCAGGCTCGTGCGGCCGGGTTGAGAGCGGTCACCACCACCGCGCGGCACGCAGCCTTCTGATTCAGTTCGACCGCGGTGGCGAGCACGTGCGCGACCATCGAGGTCCCGAGCCCGAGGTTCGCGTAGTTGCGATCCACGGCAAGCCGGCCGAGCAACAACGCTGGAACTGGATCGGGCGCCTGTCTTGCGAGCTCGCCGGGAGCCGCGGAGCGATCGAGCGCGGTCATCGCCACGCTCGCATACGCGATCACCACATCCTCGGCATCGACGATCGCCCAGGTCGCAGCGGTGTCTCGACGGCGACTCTGTCCGGCGTAACGCCGAAGCCAGTCGTCCAATATCGCCTCGCCGCTCTCAAACCCGGTCCGGTCGTGACGACGAACGTCGAGCAGCTGCGGGCGACGAAACTCAGTCAATCCATTCGAACGTGCGCCGCCGGCGCAGCGCCCGAGCCAGCCGCTCGTTGACCCGCGCCGGCTGCTCGAGCGCCTGGCTGAACACAGCCGCCGCCTCCGGCGAGAGCCGAATGCTCGGACGTTCGGCAAGCACCTCCTCGGCTCTTGCCGCCGCGGCCTGAACAACGAACGCCGACACGTTCAGATGCGCCGCAGCCGCGGCCCGTTCCAGCAACGCCTTGTCAGCCGGATCTACCCGGATCTGAAGCCTGTCTGCCTTCAAACTGCTCATGTACTCACAATGGCAGTACCTCTCCCAAATGTCAAGCGCCGACTCGCTGGGCGTCAAACGGACCCTGGCGGACGCTGCGGGATGTTCGGTACATGTTCGGCAAACCGGCGTGCGTCGGCGCCACCTCGGTCACGCACCGCCTCAATAGCAGGACTTTTCTCAAATCGTCCGCAAGAAATGGACATGCAGAGCACACGAGCGGGATCGTTCCGGCACGATCCCAGAAGTGCCCTAGATGCAGGGGATTTGGAACTCCCCGGACACCCCGACCCGGATCTCCGTCCCAACCCGGCGGAAACCCCGCCTCAGCAAAATCCCTGCATTTGGGCCCCTTCTGAAGTACCGCTACCGGGATTCGAACCCGGGTTTCCGCCGTGAGAGGGCGGCGTCCTAGTCCCCTAGACGATAGCGGCGGGACGTTTGCCGACTCGTGCCGTCGGCGGCCATCAGGTTAGCGTGGACGCGCGCGCCCGCGCTCGCGCGGTAGCCACGCAGTTGGACCCTTGCTAAGTTCCAGGCCTTCCAGCGGCTGTGGTGAAATTGGCAAACACGCGGCGTTCAGGTCGCCGTGCCCTTACGGGCTTGGAGGTTCGAGTCCTCTCAGCCGCACTAGCCGACCCAGGCCGTCTGCGCGGCGACTGCCTGGAGTCGAGATCGGTCAGCGCCGGCTGACAAGCCCGGCGCACTCGCTCACAGCCAGCCGCGCTCTTCCGCCACTCGCGCGGCCTCCGCGCGGTTGCGCGCATCGAGCTTCTGCATCACCGACGAGAGGTGGTTGCGGACCGTCCCGGGAGACAGGTAGAGCGCGCCAGCGAGCTCGGCGATCGTCGCGTGCTCGCGCGATGCCGCCAGCACCTCGTGCTCGCGCGGGGTCAGCGGCGAATCGCCCTGGGATAGGGCGGCAGCAGCCAAGCCGGGGTCGACGACCCGTTCGCCTGCGACCGCGCGCCTGATCGCCGCCGCGAGCTCGCTGGCGGGCGCGTCCTTCAAAAGAAAGCCGGCGGCCCCGCCCTCCATCGCCCGGCGCAGGTAGCCGGGACGCCCGAACGTGGTCAGGATCAGCACGCGGCAGCCGGGAACCTCGGCCCGCAGCCGCTCGGACGCCTCCAGGCCCGTGGCGCCCGGCATCTCGATGTCGAGCAGCGCCACGTCGGGCTCAGCCGCCTGAGCGGCCTCGACAACCTCGTCTCCGCGCGGCACCTGGGCGACGACCTCGATGTCGGGCTCGAGCGACAGCAGGCTGGCCAGCGCGCCGCGGACCATCCCCTGGTCCTCGGCGATCAGGACCCGGATCATCGGATCACGGGCGACGCAGGCGCGCCCGCTGGCGACGCGGGCGCACTCGCGACGGGCGGCATCCGCTTCGCTGGCGCCACCGGGACCACGACCAGCAGCCTGAACCCGCCCGCCGGCAGCGGCCCGGCCTCGACGCGGCCACCGAGCACCTCGGCCCGCTCACCCAGACCCGTGAGCCCGTTGCCCGCGGTCGCGTTCTCGGAGGCGACAGTGCCGGTGTCGATCACCTCGACGGACGCCTCGGTGAGTCCGGCGGTGACGCTGACGGTGCAGCGATGGGCGCCGCTGTGGCGAATCACGTTCGTCGCCCCCTCGCGCACGGCCCAGGCGAGCACCGCCTCGATGCCCGGCGCGAGCGTCGCGTCGCTGGGCCGTATCTCGGCCTCGATCCCGGCCGCCGACAGAGCCATCAGCGCGCCCGCGAGCTCGCGGTCGAGCGTCGGCTGGCGGTAGCCGCTGACCGCGTCGCGGACCTCGCTCAACGCCTGGCGAGCCACCTGCTCGACCTCCTGGACCTCGTTCGCCGCACGATCGGGCTCGCCCGGAAGCAGTCGACGTGCCAGTTCTGCCTTGATTGCGATCACCGACAGGCTGTGTCCCAGCAGGTCGTGCAGATCACGGGCGAACCGCTCGCGCTCCTGCGCCACCGCTACTTGCGCCAGCTCCGCGCGCGCGGCGGTCAGTTCCTCGTTGCGCACGCGGAGGTCGCGCATCAGGACCATGAGCAAACCGATGCCGAGCGCGGTCACTGTGTAGCTGACGACCGTGCCTCCGGACGCCCCCGCGATCGCGCAGCAAACCGCCGCGAGCGCTGCACACCCCATCACGCCCAGCCACGCGATGTCGCGGGAGAACACCATCGCGACCACCGCGGCGCAGTAGGTGAACAGAAAACCCCAGCCCTGGCCCGAGCCCAGGGTGAGCGCGATCGCCACCGCGACCATCACCGCGGCCAGTCCGATCTGCCGATTCCACGATCGACGGCGCCACGACACCACCAGCGTTATGTACGCGGCGACGAACAGCCCGGCCGCCGCGATCGTCAACGCGCGGCCGACGGTCGAGCCATGACTCGCGAATGCATCCGCGAGCGGGAACAGGATGAACGCGATCCAGATCGAGGCGGCGAACCCGCCACCCCGGAAGCCCATGCTCAAGGGGAAGCGCTTGCGAGCGTCCAGGGCGAAGTCGCGCAAACGTCTCACGCGACCTCACCCTGCGGCTGACGCAGGAACTTGACCATCAGGTAGATCCCGATCACGGTCCAGATCGCGAGCGTCCGCAGGCTCGATGCGTCGAACAGGCTGCCGTGGTGCAGCGGATCGAACACGTACTGGAGGCCGCTCGCCAGCGCCCGGATCGGGAACAGCTCGGCGATCGACTTCAGAACCCCGGGCAGCGAATTGGTCGGGAACCAGATGTTGGAGATGAAGCTCAGCGGCCAGATCACGAGGTTGACCAGCACCGGACCCGCTTCCGCGTTCGGGATGAAGCGCGTGATCCCGATCCCCAGCGACGTGAACGCTGCCGTCCCCAGCAGAAGCGTGACGATCAGCGCCGGCAGCTGGCTGGCGTGGAAGTCGAGCCCGTAGACCCCGATCCCGAGCCCGAGCACCACGACGGTCATCGTCAGCGTGATCAGCGACGTCGAACCTATCCGCGCCGTTACGTACGCCCAGCGCGGCAGCGGCGTTCCCTGCATTCGCTTCAGCACCCCCTCGTCACGGAGGATCGCGGTGCCGATCGAGAGGTTGACGAACGTCGTCGCGATCACGCCGTAGGCGAGGATTCCCGGGACGAAGAAATCGTCGTACGGGATCCCGCCCAGGCTTGACAGCCGCGCTCCCTTGTTGAGGCTGGCGAAGATCACCAGCAGCATGACCGGGAACACGAACGTGAACACGCCCCGGCTGCGGTTGCGCCAGTAGGCGCGCTGCTCGTAGCGGATCTGCCAGCCGACGAGGCCGAGATCGCGCCCGTGCGTCGATTCTCTGAGCGGTGAAGCGGTGCTCATATGGTCGCCTCCTGGGTCTCTGGATTGTTCTCCGTCGCGCCGGTCAACTCGAGGTAGATGTCCTCGAGCGTCGGCTGCGAGACGGCGAAGTGGCCCAGCTTGACGTCGTGCTCGAGCGCCCAGCCGGTGATGATGTTGACCGCGCGGATCGGCTCGCGGGTCACGACGAGCACCCGGTCGCCCTCGATCGAGCGCTCCTCGGCCGGCAGCTCCGGCACGTCGCCGAGCGACCAGTCGGCCGGCAGCGAGAAGCGCACCTCGGCCGGGCGCACGTCGCGCCCGCCCAGCTCGTCCGGTTCGCCCGCGGCCACTATCTCGCCGGCGTTCATGACCGCGACCCGGTCGGCGAGGTACTGAGCCTCATCCATGAAATGGGTCGTCAAGAACACGGTCTTGCCCAGCTGGCACAGCGAGCGGATCGTCGACCACGCCTGGCGCCGTGCGGCCGGGTCAAAGCCGGTCGTCGGCTCATCGAGGAAGATCAGCTCGGGATCCCCCACCAGCGCCAGCGCCAGGTCGAGTCTCCGTCGCTGTCCGCCGGACAGCTGCTTGAACCGCGTGTCGCGCTTGTCGGTCAGTTCGACCAGCTCGATCACATCATCGACCGGTAGCCGAGTGACGTAATAGCGCCCGTACATCTCGACCAGCTCGGTGACCGAGAGGTCGTTCTGGACGCCGCACTGCTGGAGCACGATCCCGACGCGCTCGCGCAGATCACGCGATCCGGTAGCCGGATCGATGCCGAGCACGCGCACATCACCCGCGGTGCGGGTCCGGTAGCCCTCGAGGATCTCGACGATCGTCGTCTTACCAGCGCCGTTGGGACCGAGCAGGCAGAAGACCTCGCCGCGGGCCACCTCGAAGCTGACGCCTCGGACGGCCTCGAGCTCGCCGTAGGTCCGTCGCAGACCCGCCACCTCGATCACCGGCGCGTCCGAGTGTGTTTGCAATGAACTCATGGCAGCCAGAGTAGGTCGCGGCACGGACGTCGCGTAAGTGCCGCGCAGCCGAAATCGGCCATGACATCTGTCACCGCTGGGGTCGGTGACCCCGCACACCGCGTCAGCCCGAGCCGGCGTTCCAGCGCTGGATCACGCGCGTATCGCGCTCGTAGCCGAGCAGGCCTGTCGACCCCGCGCCGAGCACCCACCGCGCCCCGGCTGCCGGCTCCATCTCCAGCCAGCGAGCGGTGAGCACCCGCAGGATGTGACCATGCGCGAACGCGACCGTGTCGCCGTCGACGCTCAGCAGCCGCGCGATCACCCGATCAGCGCGCTGCCCGACCTGGTCGGGCCGCTCGCCTCCAGGGCAGCCGTCGCCCCACAGGTTCCAGTTCGGGTTCCGTTCATGGATCTGGGGCGTGGTCAGACCCTCGTACTCGCCGTAGTCCCACTCGCGCAGGTCGTCGGTCAGCTCCGCCTGGTCGCCGAGGCCGGCCAGCTCGCACGTCTCGCGCGCCCGCAGCAGTGGGCTGCACAGCACCAGCGCGAACTCGCGCCCGGCGAGCTCAGTGCCGATCTCGGAGGCGCGACGTCGCCCCTCCGGGAGTAGCGGCAGGTCGGTGCGGCTCGTGTGCTGGCCGCTGAGACTCCACTCGGTCTCGCCGTGGCGGACGATCAGGATCGGGTATGGCACGCGCGCAATCCAATCACTGAATCAGTCACGCGGCCAATTCGGCCGGCGACGGCGACCGGTCGTCGGTCAGCTCATGGACCGCTAGCAGTGCCGCCCCGAGCACACCGGCGCGCACCCCGTGGCGCGCGAGCCGGATCTTCGTCGCGCCCCCGAGTCCCGGCACGACGTACCCCTCGGCGACCCGGCGCGCCGGCTCGAGCAGCAGATCGCCGGCGCGCGCGGCGCCGCCCCCGATCACGACCTCGTCCGGATCAAACGTGTTGATCGCGTTGGCGATCCCGATTCCGAGCCGCTGCGCCCACAACGCCACCATCGCCACCGCCTCCTCGTCCCCCGCATGCGCGGCATCCACGGCGTCTACACCCGTCGGCGTCTGACCGGCGGCTCGCAGCTTTCCGAGCGCCGATTCGGGGTACTCGGCGGCGTGAGCTGTCACGAGCCTGTCGAGCGCGACGCCGGCGGCCTCGTATTCAAACGAACCCGCTTGCGGGAACCGACCCGGCGCCGGCACATGCCCCGACATGTCGGCCGCGATCAGCGTGTGACCGAGCTCGCCCGCGCCGCCGGTAGCGCCGCGATAGATCCGGCCGCCGAGCACCATGCCACCTCCGACGCCGGTGCCGATCGTGATCATCACCAGGTCCCTTGCGACCATCTGCAGCTGCTCGTCGTGCGCTTCGGCGAGCGCCGCGACCGTCGCGTCGTTGTCGACGAACACCGGCACCCCGAGGCGCTTGCCCAGCACCTCTCGCAAGGGCACATCGGCAAGCGGGACGTTGACCGACGAAACCACGCGCCCGGTGTCGAATTCGACGATCGACGGCACGCCGATCCCCACCCCCTTCAGCTCGTCTCCGCGGGCCGACTGGATCATCGACACGAGCTGTTCGATCAGTGGCTCGGGTCCCGAGCGCTCAGTCGGCTCGAGCACGGAGTCGCCCAGTTCCCGGTCACGCAGGCGGGCCAACGCGACCTTGGTGCCACCCAGGTCGACGCCGATTACCTCGGTCACGACCCGTCCCCCGGCGTCACCTTGGCGGCGGCGGCGCGGTCCATCAGCACGATCAGCTCCTCGGCATCGGGGACGAGCAGCGACGCTGGCACGTGCGGGTTGGGCTTCGCGTCGGGCCCGAACGCCGCCGCGATCGCATCGGCCTTCGAGTCGCCCTCGGCGAGAAAAACGATCTGCTTGCAGGCGGTCAGCGCCGGAATCGTCAGCGTCACGCGCGGTACGAACGGCTGCAGCCCCGCCTCGGGCACGCCGACCACCAGCCGCTCGCGCTCGGCGAGCGAGGGCTGGTCCGGGAACAGCGACGCCGTATGCCCGTCGGCCCCTAGACCCAGCATCACCAGATCGAACTCGGGCGCCCCGGCGGCGTGCAGCTGCTGCTCGTAGTCGTCGGCGGCGGCCTCGGGCCCGAGCTCGCCCTTGATCCGGCGCACGTCGAGCGCTGCCAATCCAGCCAGCGGCTCGATCAGCGACTCGCTGATCATCTTGAAGTTGGCGAGCTCGTCGTCGGGACCGACGCACCGCTCATCGCCGATCCAGAACGTGGTCGAAGACACGTCGAGGCCGACCGCGCGCACCGCGTCGACGAACTGTTCGTTGGCCGCCCGCGGCGTCGTGCCGCCGGCCAGCACGATCTGCCCGCCGCCGAGCGCCGCGCTGATCATCATCGCTGCGGCCGCGCGCGCCGGGTCCTCGACGACCTCCAGCGACAGCGTCACGCCGGGCACAGCTCCCGCGCGGCATCGAGCGCCGGCCGGTAGGTCGGGTCGCGCAGCAGCGCCTGCCGGACGCCCTCGCCGAGGATCCCGCCTTCGCCCCGCGACGCGCCCAGGATCTTCCACTCCCGGGTCGTGCCGTCGATCAGCCGCTCGGTCGCGTTGAGTCCGCCCTCGCCGCGCTGCAGCGACAGCGACGCACCGCGGTCCGAGCCAACGGTGACGCCGCCGAGTCCCGGCGCCGCCTGCTCGAGCGTTCGCATCGAGACCGCCACCTCGCCGCCCTCACGACGCAGCGACCCGTGCAGCCGCCCGCCGCCCTCGTCCGCGAGTGGCGAGCCATCCCAGCCAAGACGCGACGCCAACCATCCCGTCAACAGCAGCCCGCTGGCCGTCGAGTGCTCCCGGTAGCAGATGTCGACCGCCCCGACGCGGCGCAGGGAGGGCTTGCGGACCGGTAGGTCAAAGCCCGCCGCCAGCCGTTCGCGCCACGGCGTCGTGCGCAGCCACGCGAGATCGACGATGTAGGCGTGTCCAGAGAGGTCGCCGGCGCGCGCAAACGCATCGCCCGGGTTCGGCAGATCGTCGGAGTCGAGCAGGATCACGTCGATCAGCGGCAGGATCCGGCGGATCGCGTCGTCGTGGCCGTGCGGCGACCACGCGATCGTGGGCATGCCCGCTGCGAGCACCGGGTCGATGACCGTCTCGAGCGCTGCGAGGTGCTCGGGACCGAGGTCGATCTCGACGTGCTCGCGGACAACCCCGATGGTGCCGGCACCCGGCTCCTCGTAGCTCACGGTCGCGACCGCATCGAGTTGCGTGCGGCCCTCCTCGACGGCGCACAGCACGGTCCTCGACGCCTGGTAGCGGCCGACGCGCTCGAGCCGGTTGGTGATCTCCCCCTTCCAGTCGCGGTCGACGATCACCACCAGGTTCAGGACCCGGGCGGGGACGAGCGCCTCGTTCTCGGCGTGGCGGCGGAACAGCAACCGCCGCAGCGCCGCCTCGATCGCGTCCGGGTTGGTGTCCTGCTCGAACCAGACATCCTCGGTCACAGCCGCCGCCAGACCCGCCCGTCCTCGGTCAGCCGGTCGGCCTCTTCGGGGCCTGATGAGCCGGACTCGTACTGTGGGATCGGCGATGTCTGGTCCTCTTCCCAGGCGACCAGGATCGGGTCGATCACGCCCCACAGCGCCTCGATCTCGTCGTTGCGCGTGAACAGCGTCGCGTCGCCGCGCATCGCGTCGAGGATCAGCCGCTCATAGGCCTCGGGCGACTGCGACAGGAACGAGGTTCCGTAGCGGAACTCCATGTTGACCGGGCGGATCCGCATCCGCGGGCCAGGGATCTTGGCGCCGATCGAGACCGACACGCCCTCATCGGGCTGGAGCGTGAACACGATCTGGTTGGCCTGGATCCCGACCGAGCCCGAGCTCTGAAATGCGATGTGCGGGACCGGCTTGAGGATCACGGCGATCTCGGTCAGCTTGCGCGCCAGACGCTTGCCGGTCCGCAGGTAGAACGGGACCCCGGCCCAGCGCCAGTTGGAGACGTGCAGCCTCAGCGCGGCGTAGGTCGGCGTCCGCGAGTCGGGCGCGACGCCTTTCTCCTCGCGATAGCCGGGCACGTGCACGCCGCCGACGACGCCTGGTCCGTACTGCGCGCGGACCGCCATCGAGGCGACCTGATCGACTTCGGGCGGCACGATCGCCTCGAGCACCTTCAGCTTCTCGTCGCGCACGCGGTCGGCGTCGAACGCGGTCGGCGGCTCCATCGCCAGCAGCGCCAGCAGTTGCATCATGTGGTTCTGGACGAGATCGCGGAGCGCGCCGGCGCGCTCGTAGTAGCCGGCACGCCCCTCGATCCCGATGTCCTCGGCGGCAGTGATCTGAACGTGGTCTATGTAGTTGCGGTTCCAGACCGGCTCGAACAGCGAGTTGGCGAACCGCAGCGCCATCAGGTTCTGGACCGTCTCCTTGCCCAGGTAGTGGTCGATCCTGAAGATCTGCGCCTCCTCGAACACCTCGAGCAGCTCCGCGTTGAGCTTGCGGGCGGAGGCGAGGTCGTAGCCGAACGGCTTCTCGATCACGATCCGGACGTTCGCGCCGGCGGCCTTTTCGAGCCCGGCGGCGCCGAGCTTGCCGGCGATCAGCGGAAAGAACTCCGGCGCCGTCGACAGGTAGAAGATGCGATCGAGCGTGCCGCCGGCCTGCTCGTCGAACTCGGTCAGCGTCCGCTCCAGCTCCGCGTAGGCCGCGTCGTCGTCGAACTGCCCCTGCACGTAGCGCATATCGTCGAGTAGGCCCTCGAGCACGTTGCGATCTGGCTCGCGACGCGAGTAGCGCTCGATCGAGTCGGTCACGGCATGCCGGAAGTCGTCGTGCTCCTGATCGCGCCGCCCGACCCCGATCATCTCGAAACGCTCGGGCAGCTGTCCCTCGTGCGCGAGGTTGTAGAGCGCCGGCAGCAGTTTGCGATGCGCGAGGTCGCCGGTCGCGCCGAAGATCACCAGTGACGTCGGGCGGACCGGTTGGCGCTCCAGTCCCGCGACGAGCGGATTCTCGTCAGAAAGCGTTCCCAGGTCCTGGGCGGTACTCACGGGCCGGCTCGCCGCGCTCGCTCCACGGCCTCGCGCCCCAGCTCCGCGGCGTGCTCGGCGGTGATGCCGAAGTGCTCATAGACATCCTTGGCCGGGCCCGATTCGCCGAACGTCGTCATCCCCAGGAAGGCTCCCCCAGGCCCGATCCACTTGTCCCAGCCGAACGGGCTGGCGGCCTCGACCGCGACCCTCGCGGCGCACGAAGACGGAAGCACCTGCTCCCGGTAGGCCTCGTCGGCGACCGTGAAGGTGTCCATGCACGGCATGCTGACGACCCGCACGCGGATCCCGTCAAGCAAGTCGGCCGCCTGCACGCAGAGCGACACCTCGGACCCGGTGCCGATCAGGATCAGCTCCGGATCGCCCCCCTCCGCATCGCGCAGGACGTACGCGCCGCGCTCGATCGCGTCGTCGGGCACCGCGTCGGGGTCGAGGATCGGGAGATTCTGGCGCGACAGCGCGAACGCAGTCGGGGCCTCGCTGCTGCGCAGCGCAAAGCGCCAGCCGAGCGCCGTCTCGTTTGCGTCGGCGGGACGGACCACGTTCAGCCGCGGGATCGCGCGCAGCCCTGCGAGCTGCTCGATCGGCTGATGGGTCGGCCCATCCTCGCCCAGCCCGATCGAGTCGTGCGTGTAGATCCAGATCGACGGCAGCTTCTGCAGCGCTGACAGACGGATTGCTCCGCGCATGTAGTCAGAGAAGGTCAGGAAGGTCGCGCCGAAGGCCCGGAAGCCGTGCAGCCCGAGGCCGTTGACGATCGCGCCCATCGCGTGTTCGCGCACGCCGAAGCGAAGATTGCGACCCGCGTACTGGCCCTTCTCGACGTCGCCGCCGCCCTCGATGTCGGTGTTGGTCGAGGTGGCGAGGTCGGCGGAGCCGCCGATCAGGTACGGGATCGCCCTGGCGGCCCACTGGATCACCTCGCCCGACGCCTTGCGGGTCGCGACTGGGTCGTCGTCGGGCGAGAAGCGCGGCAGGCCCGCATCCCAGCCGGCGGGCAGCTCGCCGGCGTCGATCAACTCGAGCTTCGCGGCCTCCTCGGGGAACTCCTCGCGATAGGCATCGAAGCGTGCGTCCCACTCGGATTCGAGCTCGCGCCCACGCTCGCAGCAGCGCCGGAAGTGGGCGAGCGCTTCGTCGGGCACGTAAAAGTGCTTGTCGGGGTCCCAGCCGTAGGCCTCTTTGGTGAGGCGCACCTCCTCCTCGCCCAGCGGCGAGCCGTGCGCGGCCGATGTGTCCTGCTTGTGCGGGCTCCCGTAGCCGATGTGCGAGCGCACAAGGATCAGCGACGGCCGATCCTCGATCTCCATCGCCGTCCGCGCTGCCTGCTCGAGCCGGTCGAGCGACATGTCGTCGCCGACGTTCTCGACGTGCCAGTGGTAGGCGTCATAGCGCTCGGCGACGTCTTCGGAGAATGACTGCGACGTCGGACCCGCGAGCTGCACCTTGTTGTCGTCGTAGAAGACGATCAGGCGGCCGAGGCCGAGGTGCCCGGCCAGCGACGACGCCTCGGAGGCGACGCCCTCCTGCATGTCGCCGTCGGATGCGATCACGAACGTGTAGTGGTCCATGATGTCGTGCCCGTCGCGGTTGAAGCGGGCCGCGAGCATGTGTTCGGCGAGCGCGATCCCGACCGACATCGAGATCCCCTGGCCCAGCGGTCCGGTGGTCGCCTCGATGCCGGGGCTGTACTTGCGTTCGGGATGCCCGGCCGTCGGCCAGCCGACCTGACGGAAGTGCTTGATGTCCTCGAGCGTCATCGGATAACCCGTCAGGTACAGCATCGAATACAGCAGCATCGAGGCGTGCCCGGCCGACAGGATGAAGCGGTCGCGGTCCAGCCAGTCAGGGTCGGACGGGTTGTGACGCATCACCCGCGTGTAGAGGACATAGGCGAGCGGCGCCAGCCCCATCGGCGCTCCCGGGTGGCCCGAGTTCGCCTTCTGGACGGCGTCCATCGACAGCGTGCGGATCGTGTCCACGCACAGCTGGTCGAGATCAGTGGTCTCAGAAATCGCTGTCACGGCGTGAGAGCTGTGGTGGTTGGCACTGCAACGAAAAGCAGCATAGTCATAACGGCTCGTTTCAAAACAGTCGTTGCCGTGAACCTACCGGCCTCAACCGAACAACACCCCATAGCGCTCGTACTCCTCGACCGGCACCCGGCGAACCTCGGCGACCGCGTCGGCGAGCGCGACGAGCTCGATCTGGGTCGAACGCAGGGCGGTCATCGATCCCCAGCGGCCCTCGTGGGCGGCGTCGATCGCGGCCAGCCCGAGGCGGGTCGCGAGCACTCGATCAAAGGCCGTCGGGGTGCCGCCGCGCTGGACGTGACCGAGCACCGTGGCGCGCGTCTCGAACCCGGTCCGCCGTTCGATCTCCTTCTCGAGCCGCTGGCCGATGCCGCCCAGCCGCGGGTGACCGAACTCATCCAGTTCGCCGGTAGTTACGCTCATCGTCCCCTCGATCGGCTGCGCACCCTCGGCGACGACGACGATCGCGAAATACCGCCCGCGCGCGTGCCGGCGCTCGATCAGCCGGCAGACCTCGCTGATGTCGAACGGGATCTCCGGAATCAGGATCACGTCGGCGCCGCCGGCGATCCCGGAATGCAGCGCGATCCAGCCCGCGTTGCGCCCCATCACCTCGACCACCAGGTTGCGATGGTGGCTCTCGGCGGTCGTGTGGAGCCGGTCGATCGCTTCGCTCGCGACGTGCAGCGCCGTGTCGAACCCGAACGTCACGTCGGTCGCGCCGAGGTCGTTGTCGATCGTCTTCGGGACCCCGATCACCTTGATCCCCGCCTGACCGAGCCGGTTCGCGGCGCCGAGTGTGTCCTCGCCGCCGATCGCGATCATGCCGTCGAGGCCGTGGCGCTCGAGCGTCTGCCGGACCAGCTCAGTGCCGCCCTCGCGCTTGTCCGGATTGGTTCTCGAGCTGCCGAGGATCGTCCCGCCGCGAGGGAGGATCCCGCGCGTCGACTCGATCGTCAGCTCATCCCAGACGTCGTCGAGCACCCCGCGCCAGCCGTCGCGAAAGCCGACGAACTCGTCGCCGTGGACGTCGATTCCCTTGCGTACGACCGCCCGGATGACCGCGTTCAGTCCAGGGCAATCGCCGCCTCCGGTAAGCAATCCGAGCCGCACTGGCGGCAATCCTACGTGGCAGCGTAGCCCCCGATCGACGCGGCCCCGGGATCACCCCCACCCGGGGGGCATGTACGGTTCTTGCGCGATGGCTTCCGAGACCCCTGAGCGCAGGCGCAGGCTGACCGGACGCGCGCTGACGCTCTCGGCGGCCGCCGTCGGGGCGGGCGCCGGAATCGCGCTCCAGCGCCGGCACGCGCATTCGATCGCGCGCGATCCCGAGTACGTGCGTCTGACCGCCCCGCTCGACGGCGACGTGCTGCCGGTCCGGTCAAGCGACGGCACCGATCTGCACGTTGAGTCGTTCGGCGCCGACGACCAGGCCGTAGTGCTTCTCGTCCACGGCTGGACTGAGCAGCTGTCGTTCTGGCGGCCGGTGATCAGGCTCCTGCGCGGGCGGGGATGCCGTCTTGTGGCCTACGACCTGCGCGGTCACGGCCGCAGCGGGCCCGCCGCCGGCGGCGACTATTCGCTCGCTCGCTACGGCGATGACCTCGAAGCGGTGCTGGCCGCCGTCGTCGGCGACGGACAGCGCGCGGTGATCGCCGGCCATTCGCTCGGCGCGATGTCGATCGCCGCCTGGGCGGAGCGCCACGAGGTCGAGCGCCGCGCGCGGGCCGCCGCGATGCTCAACACAGGCCTCGGCGACCTCGTCAGCGGCCAGCTGCTGCTCGGTGGCCTCACGGCACGCTTCAGCAGCCCGTTCGTCGGTCGCCTGATGATGGGGTCGCGCGCTCCTCTGCCCTCGTTCTCGTCCCCGCTCGCGCACACGCTGATCCGTCACATCGCGTTCGGACCGGATGCCACCGCCGGTCAGGTGGCGTTCTACGAGCGGATGCTGATCGAGTGCCCGCCCAAGGTGCGGGCCGCGACCGGGATCGCGATCTCGCACATGGATCTGTGGCGGGCGGTGGCGCGGATCACGGTGCCGACGCTCGTGATCGCCGGCAGCGACGATCGCCTGACGCCGCCGGCGCACGCGAGGCGGATCGCCGACACGCTGCCCCGTCCGGCGGGGCTGATCGAGCTCGAACGGACCGGCCACATGTCGCCGATCGAGCGCCCGGCCGAGGTCGCCGACGCGCTCCACAAGCTGGCCGTCGAAGCCGCGCCCGTGGTCGGGACGGCCGCCGCCCGCTGACGACATGCACATTGACCCCTACATCGTCCTCGGCAGCGCGGTCGTCGGCCTGCTCGTTGGCATGACCGGCGCCGGTGGGGGCGCGCTGATGACGCCGATGCTGATCCTGCTGTTCGGGATCACGCCGTCGACGGCGATCTCGAGCGACCTCGTCGCCGCGGTCGTGATGCGGCCGATCGGAGCCGCCGTGCACATGCGGGCTGGGACGGTCAACCTCAAGCTCGTGCGGTGGATGGTGCTCGGCTCTGTGCCGGCCGCGTTCCTCGGCGCATACCTGCTCCATCTGATGGGCGACGCCAAGTCGGCCGAGAGCACGATCGAGGTGTTCCTCGGAGCCGCATTGCTGATCGGCGCCGGGGCGATGGCGCTGCGATTCGCGCTCGACCGCCACCGTGGCCACGCCCGGACGGCATTCGTCGCCGATGTCCACACCCGTCCGCTGCCGACGCTCGCGATCGGGATCATCGGCGGGCTGATCGTCGGCATGACCTCGGTCGGATCAGGCTCGCTGATGATCGTCGGACTGCTGTTCGTCTACCCGATGCTCGGCGCCAACCAGCTCGTCGGAACCGACCTCACGCAGGCCGTTCCGCTGACGCTCGCCGCGGCGCTCGGCGCGCTGGCGTTCGGCCACGTCGAGTTGTCGGTGACCGGCTCGCTGATCCTCGGCAGTGTGCCCGGGGTGCTTGTCGGGTCGCTGCTGTCTTCGACCGTCCCAGACCGCTACATCCGCCCGGGGATCGCGTTCGTGATCTTCGCCTCGGGCCTCAAGTACGTCGGCGTCGGGACCACGGCGCTCGGCTGGATCCTGTGCGCAATGCTGCTCGCGGGCGCGGTCGCTTGGCTGGTGTACGCGCGTCCGTTCGCGGCGACCGCCGAGCACGTCGAACCCGAGGAGCTCGCCGAGCCCGCGCCCGATGAAGCGCTCGCCCGTGACTGACCTCGCCGCGCGGGTCGATGTGCCGGTCGAGGGCGGGACGCTCGCGACCTTCAGGCTCGGCAGTCTGCGTCCCGAGGCGCCTGTCGCGCTCGCGATCCACGGCATCACCTCGAGCAGTCGCTCGTGGCTCGCGATCGGCAAGGCGCTGGGCGACTCGGCGGCGCTGATCGCGGTCGATCTGCGCGGGCGCGGGCGCAGCAGCCGGCTCCCCGGGCCGTTCGGAATCCCCGCGCACGTGCGCGACATGGCCGCCGTGCTCGATCACTTCGGCCTTCGAAGCGCCGTGGTCGTCGGCCACTCACTCGGGGCCTACATCGCGGCCGCGCTCGCCACCGCGCAACCGGATCGCGTCGCCAGCCTGGTCCTGGTCGACGGCGGGCTGACGATCCCCGCGAGCGACGGTGCCGACCCTGAGCGGTTCCTCGAGGCGTTTCTGGGACCGGCGCTCGCGCGCCTGCAGATGACGTTCCCAGACTGGGAGGACTACCGGGCGTGGTGGGCTCAGCACCCGGCGTTCGCCCACTCCGACGTCGATCCCGACGAGCTCGCCGAATACGCCGACCACGATCTCGAGGGCGAGCCGCCCGAGCTTCATTCGTCGGTCAATCCGGAATCGGTCCGCGTCGATGGAATCGATCTGTTCGCGGTCGACGACGCGCACTCCCTCGCGCTCCCCGCGATGCTGCTGTGCGCTCCGCGCGGGATGGTCGATGACCCCCACCCGATGCAGCCTTTGGCGCTCGTCGAGGAGTGGGCGGCGGCGGATCCCGACCGGCGCCGCGCGAGCCAGGTCCCGGACTGCAACCACTATACGATCGCGTTTGGTCGTCACGGCGCTCGAGCGGTCGCAACCGAGATCGTCGCGGCGCCCGCACTGACCAGTCGACCGGAGGTGTCTCGATGAGCACGAGCGAAACGACCATGACCCCCCTCCGCGATCGGGCGGCCTGGCAGGCGCTGAAGAAGCACCACGCCGAACTCGAGCCCGTTCACCTGCGCGAACTGTTCGCCGACGACCCGGCCAGGGGCAAGCGTCTGACGGCGGAGGCGGCCGGGCTGTACCTCGATTATTCGAAGAACCGGATCACCGACGAGACGGTCGCGCTGCTGCTCAAGCTGGCCGAGGAGTCGGCGCTGCGCGAGCGGATCGACGCGATGTTCCGCGGCGACAGGATCAACACGACCGAGAACCGCTCCGTCCTGCACGTCGCGCTGCGGATGCCGAAGGGCGAGTCGCTGGTGGTCGACGGCGTCGACGTGGTCGCCGAGGTGCACGAGGTTCTGGATCGGATGTCCGCGTTCGCCGACCGCGTCCGGTCGGGCGACTGGAAGGGCCACACCGGCAAGCCGATCCGCAACGTCGTCAACATCGGTATCGGTGGCTCCGACCTCGGACCGGTGATGGCCTATGAGGCGCTGCGCCACTACACGCGGCGCGACCTGACCTTCCGCTTCGTCTCGAACGTCGACTCGACCGACTTCGCCGAGGCGACCCGCGACCTCGACGCCGAGGAGACGCTGTTCATCGTCTCCTCGAAGACGTTCACGACGCTCGAGACGATGACCAACGCGCACACGGCCCGCGACTGGGCGCTGGCGGCGCTGGGCGACGAGTCGGCGGTCGCCAGGCACTTCGTCGCGGTCTCGACCAACGAGCGCGAGGTGGCGAGCTTCGGGATCGATACCCAGAACATGTTCGGTTTCTGGGACTGGGTCGGGGGCCGCTACTCGATGGACTCGGCGATCGGCCTGTCGACGATGCTGGCGGTCGGGCCCGACGGCTTCCGCGAGCTGCTGGCCGGCTTCCACGAGATCGACGTCCACTTCCGGACGACGCCGTTCGAGCGCAACCTCCCGGTCCTGATGGGGTTGCTGGCGGTCTGGTACGGCGACTTCTTCCTCGCCCAGACGGTCGGCGTGATGCCCTACAGCCAGTATCTGAAGAGGTTTCCCGCATACCTGCAGCAGCTGACGATGGAGTCCAACGGCAAGTACGTGAGGCTCGACGGGACCGAGGTCAACTACCAGACCGGGGCCGTCTACTGGGGCGAGCCGGGCACCAACGGCCAGCACAGCTTCTACCAGCTGATCCACCAGGGCACGAAGCTGATCCCGGTCGACCTGATCGGGTTCGGCAAGAACCTCAACCCGATCCGCGACCATCAGGACCTGCTGATGTCAAACGTGTTCGCGCAGGCCGAGGCGCTCGCGTTCGGCAAGACAGCCCAGGAGGTCCGCGCGGAGGGCACGCCCGAGGCGGTCGTTCCGCACCGGGTGTTCGAGGGCAACCGGCCGACGAACGTGATCCTTGCCGAGCGGTTGACGCCGCGCACGCTCGGGGCGCTGGTGGCGCTCTACGAGCACAGCGTCTTCACCCAGGGCACGATCTGGAACATCAACTCGTTTGACCAGTGGGGCGTCGAGCTGGGCAAGGTGCTGGCGAAGCGGATCATCCCGGAGCTCGAATCCGTCGACGATCCGGACCTGCAGCACGACAGTTCGACTAACGCGCTGATTCGGCGCTACCGCAAGCTGCGAACTCAATGACAAAGCGCGCTCAAAGGAGCTGACAGTGGCCACGGAGACACCGATGCAACTCGGAATGGTGGGCCTCGGCCGGATGGGAGCCGGCCTCGTCCGGCGCCTGATGGCCGATGGACACCGCTGTGTCGCCTACGACGTCTCTCCCGACGCCGTCAAGGCGGTCGAGGCAAACGGCGCCGTCGGCGCCGGGTCGCTGAAGGACTTCGCCGCCAAGCTCGAGAAGCCGCGCGCGGCGTGGGTGATGGTCCCCGCAGGCGAGATCACCGACGAGACGATCGCCGAGCTGGCCGAAGTGCTCGAGCCGGGCGACACGATCATCGACGGCGGCAACACCTACTACCACGACGACATGCGTCACGCGGCGGCGTTGAGGGAGAAGGGCATCCATCACATCGACGTCGGCACGAGCGGCGGCATCTGGGGCTTCGAGCGCGGCTTCTGCCTGATGATCGGTGGCGAGGACGAGCCGGTCGAGCGCCTCGACCCGATCTTCGCGTCGATCGCTCCCGGCGTCGACGCTGCTCCCCGGACGCCCGGCCGCGAGGGAGATCCGACGCCCGCCGAGCACGGGTACTACCACTGCGGGCCTAACGGCGCGGGCCACTTCGTGAAGATGGTCCACAACGGCATCGAGTACGGCCTGATGGCCGCCTACGCCGAAGGCATGAACATCATCAAGAACGCCGACGCCGGCAAGCGCCAGCAGGAGATGGACGCCGAGACCACGCCGATGGAGTCGCCCGAGTACTACCAGTACACGATCGATACGACCGAGGTCGCCGAGCTCTGGCGTCGCGGCAGCGTCATCTCGTCGTGGCTTTTGGATCTGACCGCCGAGGCGCTGTACGCGTCGCCGACGCTCGATGAGTTCACGGGCCGCGTGTCGGACTCCGGCGAGGGCCGCTGGACGTCGATCGCGGCGATCGATGTCGGCGTGCCCGCCCCGGTGCTGACGACCGCGCTCTATTCGCGCTTTGCGTCGCGCGGGCTCGAGGAGTTCGCCGACAAGCTGCTGTCGGCGATGCGCAAGGGCTTCGGCGGACACGCCGAGAAGCCGCTGGGATGATGGCCGCGTCGCAAGATGCGTACAGCGGGCGCTGCCTCTGCGGCGCGATCCAATTCACGGTCCAGCCCCCGTTCATGGACGCCGGCCGCTGCCACTGCAGAGCGCTGTCAGACCAGAACCGGCCAGACGTCGAGCCTTCTGGGTCGCGTGCCGCGCGCGGCGGTGACGATCTCCGGCGGCGCCGACGAACTGCGGGTGTGGCGCCCTGAGACCGGCAACCCGAAGTGGTTCTGCGGCCTGTGTGGGACGCATTTGTTCGCGGGCGAGCTCGACGGCGACGGCCCGATCGGCATCCGTCCCGGGACGCTCGACCCGATGCCTCAGATCGAGCCGCGCTGGCACATCTGGGTCAGTTCGATGCCGCCGTGGGACACGCTCCCCGACGACGGGGTGCCTCGCTACGACGAGGGCGTCCCCGCTTGAATCAGAGCGAGCGGAGCGCGGGCAGCAACTCCCGTTCGGCCCAGGCGATCAGCTCTACCCGCTCCGCGCGCAGCTAAGCCGTAGGATCACGAGCCGGTGGACGCCGCTCATTCCCAGCTCGTGTGTGTCGTCGAGATCCCGAAGGGGAGCCGCAACAAGTACGAGTTCGACCCTGAGCTCGGTGGGATCAAGTTCGATCGCCTCCTGATGAGCGCCGCCACCTATCCGACCGACTACGGCTACCTGCGCGGCACGCTCGCCGAGGACGGCGATCCGCTCGACGCCCTCGTGTGCCTGACCGAGCCGACTTTTCCGGGCTGCCTGATCCCGGTCAAGGCGATCGGCATGTTCGCGATGGCCGACGAGAAGGGCCCCGACGACAAGATCCTGTGCGTGCCGTACCACGACCCGTACTGGAACGGCTACGACCGCATCGAGGACCTGCCCGCTCTGCTGCGCGCCGAGATCGAGCAGTTCTTCTCGATCTACAAGGAGCTCGAGCCGCGCAAGTTCGTCGAGGTCGGCGGCTGGCACTCGCGGGAGGAGGCGCTGGCGGAGATCGACGCGTCACAGCGGCGCCTCCGCGAGCGCGGTTGAGTCACGAGCTGGCCGTCGCCCCGGCGCTCGCGACGTCGTGCGTGCCCGCGGCGAACTCGTCGACGATCCTCGCGCAGAACGCCGGCAGGTCCTCCGGGTCGCGCGATGACACGAGTCCCTGATCGACGACGACCTCCTCGTCGACCGGCTCGCCACCGGCGTTGCGGATGTCGGTGCGAAGGCTCGCATACGAGGTCAGCATCCGTCCGCGTATGAGGTCGGCCTCGACGAGCGTCCACGGTCCGTGACAGATCACCCCGACGGGCTTGCCGGACTTGAAGTAGTCGGTCACGAACGAGATCACGTCGCCGTCGAGCCGCAGCTTGTCGGCGTTGACGGCTGCCGCCCGGGAGGATCAGGCCGTCGTAGTCGGCCGCCGAGGCATCGGCGACCCGCTTGTCGACGGGAAGCTTGTCGGCCGGCTCGAGGTCGTGGTTCATCGCCTGGATCTCGCCCTTGTTGAGCGACAGCAGCTCGGTGTCGGCCCCGGCCTGCTCGACCGCCTCGCGCGGCTTGACGAGATCGACCTGCTCGACGCCGTCGGTCGCGATGATCGCGATCTTCTTGTCCGTCAGTGAGTCGGCCATTGGGCTCCAATCGTGTTCGTGCGGCTCGCTGTGCTGCGCGGTGATCGCTACGCCCTGGCACTACCCGTACTGGCCGCCCGTACACGCCCGCGCCCTCAAGTGACCCTTAGTCGGAGCGCTGTCAATCGGTCCGATCTGTGACACAGCGCCGCCGCATGTCTGCCGCGGGACTCGGGTAGCACCCCGTTGTCGGGGCAACACCAAGGAGGTCGACAATGGCGACAGCTACAGCCACACGCACGGGCACGGGCCACGAACTAGGGACCATTGAGACCAATATCCCGGCACGGCTGGACAGGTTGCCGTGGTCGAGCTGGCATTGGAAGATCCTCATCGGGCTGGGAACGGTCTGGATTCTCGATGGTCTTGAGGTGACGGTCGTCGGCTCGATCGCGGGGGCAATCTCCGCCAAGGGCAGTGGCATCAACATCTCTGCCGCCGACATCGCTGGCTGGGCGGCATCGATGTACGTGGCGGGCGCGTGCGTGGGAGCGCTGTTATTCGGCCGCCTGACCGACATGTTCGGACGAAAGCGCCTGTTCATGGTCACGCTCGGCGTCTATCTGGCAGCGACCATCGCGACCGCCTTCGCATGGACGCCGCTGTTCTTCTTTGCCTGCCGGTTCGTGACCGGAATGGGTATCGGCGGCGAGTACTCGGCGATCAACTCCGCGATCGACGAGCTGATCCCGGCCCAACACCGCGGCCGGATCGACATTCTGATCAACGGGACCTATTGGCTCGGGGCGGCAGCGGGCGCGCTGCTGTCGGTGGCGGCGCTGCACATCTTCTCTCCGTTGCTCAGCTGGAGGGTCTGCTTCGGGCTCGGCGCGATCCTCGGAACCGCGATCCTGATCGTCCGCCGGAGCGTCCCTGAGAGCCCTCGCTGGCTGTTCATCCACGGCCGCGAAGACGAGGCTGAGGAGGTGACGCAGGACATCGAACACCAGGTGGCGGAGAGCACCGGCGCGCAGCTCGACGACCCCGACGAGACGATCACCATCAAGCAGCGAAAGTCGATCGGCCTGTGGGAGATCTCGCGCGCGATCGTGAAGACCTACCCGAAGCGGACCGTGCTTGGCCTTGCCCTGTTCATCGGCCAGGCGTTCCTCTACAACGCGATTCTGTTCGGCTACGCGACCCTGCTCAGCACTTTCTTCGGCGTCGCCACCGCCGATGCGCCGTACTACCTGGTCGCGTTCGCGGTCGGCAACCTGCTCGGGCCGATCATCCTCGGTCCCCTGTTCGACAGTGTCGGCCGCAAGCCGATGATCGCGGGAACCTACATTCTCTCGGGCGTGCTGTTGCTGATCACCGGCTACATGTTCGATCAGCATCAGCTGAACGCGACGACGCTCACGATCGCTTGGAGCGTGGTGTTCTTCTTCGCCTCCGCAGGTGTGAGCGCCGCGTACCTGACCGTCAGTGAGATCTTCCCGCTGGAGACCCGCGCGTTGGCGATCGCCCTGTTCTACGCGGTCGGCACGGGGATCGGCGGCATCATCGGGCCGCAGCTGTTCGGTCGGCTGGTGCCGACGGGCAACACCTCTGACGTGTTCTTTGCCCTCTCCATCGGTGCGATCCTGATGATCGTCGGCGGCCTGGTCGAGATCGTCTACGGGGTCAAGGCAGAGCGCCGAGGGCTCGAGAGCATCGCCGCACCGCTCACCGCAGTAACGAGCGCGGCGCGCAGCGGCGTGCAGCACGCAGCGACGGTGACCACCAAACGGAGCCCAAGGCCCGCCTAGCAGAACACTCAGTGCAACGGCGTCTCGTCGAGTCGGTCGCAGAGTTCGGCGACCGACTCGAACACCGCCGCCGCGCCCGCATCGCGCAGCTCCTGCTCGCTGAAGCCACCGGTCACCACCGTGAGCGTCTGCACCCCCGCCGCGGCGGCGGCTTTCACATCCCACGGGGTGTCGCCGACCATCACCGCTTGATCGGCGCCGCCGCCTACTCGCTCGAGCGCGGCGTGGACGAGATCAGGCGCGGGCTTGGTCGACTCGACGTCGGCCGACGTGGTCCACCCATCGACCAGATCGCGGGCGTCGAGCAGCTCGACGTAGTGCTCAACCTCGTCGGCCTTGGCCGAGCTGGCGAGCACGACCGTGTGTCCACGCTCCTTGAGCGCAAGGATCAGCTCTCGCGACCCAACCATCGTCCGCACCTCTCCGATCAGCTCCCCGTAGCGGCTTCCCTCGGCCTCGCGGATCGCATCCCCGTTGTCACGTTCGACCCGATCGCCGCACAGGGCGACGACCATCTGGTCGCCGCCCATCCCGAGATGGCGGTGGATGCGCCAGATCGGGAGCACGAGCTCGAACTCGCAAAGGGCCCTGAACCAGGCCAGCGCATGGTGGTAGTTGGTGTCGACGAGCGTCCCGTCGATGTCGAGGACGGCGGTCGGCATCCATCACGATCCTAGAGCTGCGCGCGTGATGAAGCGGCGTCGAGCGGGTATTTGTTCCGGGTGCGGGCGCTTGCGCTGACCTTCGACGACGGCCCCGATTGCCGCTATACGCCGATGCTGCTCGACCTCCTGGGTGAGGCCGCGGCCACGGCGACGTTCTTCGTGATCGCTCCGCGCGCCCCAGCGCACCCGGCACTGATCGAGCGGATGGTTCGCGAAGGGCACGCCGTCGGCTTGCATTGCGACCAGCATGTGCGACACAGCAGCCGCGACAAGGCGTGGTGCGCACGCGACGCTGATCGAGCCTTGCAGCGTCTCGCGGACCTCGGCGTCGACCCGGTTCTGTGGCGAACGCCCTGGGGCGACATAGCTCCATGGACGTGCCAGATCGCGCACGAGCGCAGGCTCCGGCTGGTCGGCTGGAGTGTCGACACCAACGATTGGCGCGGCGATCGCGCCGACGACATGTTCGCCTCGACACGGCAGTCGCTCGAGCCCGGCGCGGTCGTGCTCGCGCACGACGGCATCGGTCCGGGCGCGCTCCGCAGGGGCGCCGAGGAGACGGTCGCGTACGCGAAGCTGGTCATCGACCACGCGCAGCGGTCGGGGATCTCGCTGAAGGCATTGGCGTGACCCGGCTCGCGCATGCCAAAGCGCCTTCGGAGATGACCCTGGAGGCGGCGCTGCACCGGATCCGCAAGACAGCGCATGAGCGTGACGCCGAGCCCAGCCCGGCGTTTCCCGAGGCCGCTTTCATCGAGCTCGAGCGCGCCGGGGCGACCACCTTCAACGCCGTACCCGGGCGGGGACGCCCGCCCGCCGCCGACGAACTGCGCCTGGTCCGCGAGGTCGCTCGTGCCGATGGGGCGGTCGGCAGGATCTTCGACGGCCACCTTAACGCGATCGAACGACTGATCGTCCAGGGCCCGCCGGAGCTCGCCGAGCGTGAGCTCGCAGCGATCAGTCGCTGCGAGTTGCGCGCCGGCGTCTGGGGCGGTGACCCGGTCGCGGGCGAGGGTCCGCCGGCAACCGTCATCGCACGTGGCGGCAAGCAGTTCCTGCGGGGCGTCAAGACCTTCTGCTCGGGCGCCGGCGGCATTCACCGCGCGCTGGTTCTCGGGCGACCCGAGGACGGCGGCCCGCCGGTCTCGGCCTGGGTCGACGTCAGCGACTCGCGCCGGGTCGGGATCGACCCGAGCTGGTATCAGTCCCATGGCTTGCGGGCGTCAGTCTCGCACCGGGTCGTGTTCGAGGACGCGCCGGTGCTCGCCCGCCTCGGCCCACCCGGCGGCATCTCAGCGCAACCGTGGTTCGGCCGCGACGCGCTGCGAACGGCTGCCTCATGGGCCGGGATGGCGGATACCGCCGTCGGTGCGGCGATCGACGAGCTCGCCGCGCGGCCGAGCCGCGGAGCGCTGGAAGAACTGGCTGCCGGGCGGATGCTGACCGCACAGCAGACGATCTCCGCGTGGCTCGATGTGGCCGCCCGGAAGATGGACGAGTCGGGCCCGGATCTCGCGGCGGTCGCCCTGCACGCACGCGCTTGCATTTCGGACGCCTGCCGGGCGCTGCTCGACGAAGCCGCGCGCGCATGCGGCTCGCGGCCATTTGCGCGCGGCGGCAGCTTGGACCGCGCGCGGCGCGACCTCGAGGTCTTCCTGCTCCAGCACCGGCTCGATCCGCTGCTGGCCCAGGCCGGCGCCGCCGCCCTCGAGCAGGCAGCAGGTCGAACCGAGCCGCCGGCGCGATGACTGCGATGACGCCGGCAGAATTCGAGGCGCGCTACCGCGCCGACCCCGATCCGTGGGGCTATCAGAGCTCCTCGTACGAGCGCGACAAATACACGGCGACGCTCGCGGCGTGCGGACCGGGGCCGTTTTCGAGTGCGCTCGAGCTGGGCGGCTCGATTGGCGTGTTCAGTCAGCAGCTCGCACCGCGCTGCCGGCGCTTGACGACGATCGACGGCGCTCCGACGGCGGTGGCGGCGGCACGATCGCGGCTCGGCGGCTCCGATCTGGTCAACGTGATCGTGGGCACGATCCCCGACGATGTTCCGCGCCGGCGCTACGACCTCGTCGTTGCCTCGGAGATCCTTTATTACCTCGGCCCCGAGAGTCTTGAAGCGACGCTCGCGCTGCTGGCGCGGGTGCTGGGGCCGGGCGGCCGGCTCGTCGCCGTGCACTGGCGCCCGGCGGGTCGCGACCGTCCGTTCACCGCCGCGCAGGTCCACTCGGCGCTCAGAGCCCAGCCATGGCTCGCGCCGCGCGCCTCCACGACGACCGACGACTACCTGCTCGACGCATTGGAGCGGACGTGAGCAGCGACTACGAGCTGCTGGTCATCGGCGGCGGCCCGGCCGGGCTGGCGGCCGCGCGCGCCTACCGCCAGGCGGGCGGGAAGGGGCCGGTCGCCCTGGTCAGCGAGGAGCGACGGATCCCGTACAACCGGCCGCCGCTGAGCAAGGACCTGCTCCGCGGTGAGATCAGCGAGAGCGAGCTCGCGCTCGAGGAGGAACGGTGGTTCGTAGAGCAGAGGATCGGGCTCGTCGGCGCCCGTGCGGTGGCGCTTGACCCGACCAAGCGCGAAGTCACGCTGTCCGGAGGCCGGCCGCTGAGCTACACCAGCTGCCTACTCGCACCGGGCGCCGAGCCGAAGCGACTCCCGGTGCCGGGCAACGACGACCCGCGCGTTCGCGTGCTGCGCTCGCTCGACGATCTGCGCGACCTGCGAAGCGAGCTCGAGAAGGGGCTCGCGGTCGTGGTCGTCGGCTCTGGATTCATCGGCTGCGAGATCGCGGCCTCGCTGCGCCTGCTCGGTCACCCGGTGGTGCTCGTATCCGACGAACCAGCGCCCAACGAGCGCCGCCTCGGCGCGCAGGCTGCGGCGGAGATCACCGGCTGGCTCGACGACCTGGGTGTCGAGCTCGCGCTCGGGGCCGAGGTCACGAAGATCGCCCAAGCCGGCGGCCGGCTCGAGGTCTACACCGGCGACGGCCAGGCGGGCGGTGATCTGGTCGTGATGGCGACCGGTGTCTCGCCTCGATCCGATCTCGCGATCGCGGCGGGCTTGGACATCGAAGACGGTGCCGTGCCCACTGACGCCGGCATGCGCACGTCGGCCGCCGGGGTGCTGGCGGCTGGCGACGTCGCGCTGGCGGAGAACGTCGCGGCCGGAAGGAGGCTTCGCGTCGAGCACTGGGGCGACGCCCTGGGGCAGGGCCGCGTGGCTGGGCGGACGGCTGCCGGGGTTGACGCCAGCTGGGACGACGTGCCCGGCTTCTGGTCGACGATCGGGCGCCGGACGCTCAAGTACGCCGCGTGGGGCGACGGCTATGACGAGGTCCGGTTCGAGCGCGGGTCAGACGGGTCATTCAGCGCCTGGTATGGACGCGAATCCCGGCTCGTCGGGGTCCTCAGCCACGAACTCGACGACGCATACGAGCGCGGCCAGAAGCTGATCGCAGGCGGGGCATCATGGAGCTGAAATGCATCGTCGTGATCCCGGCGCGCGACGAGGAACACACGATCGCGAGCTGTTTGCAGGCACTGGCCTCCCAGACGATCGGCCGCCAGAGCTTTGAGACAATCGTCGTGATCGATGCCTGCCGGGACGCCACCCGCGAGGTCGTCGCCGGCTTCGCGACGCGCAACGAGCTGCCGATCACGATGCTCGATGGCCCGGGCGGGGGCTCGGGCGCCGCGCGGCGCCTGGGAATGGACGCCGCCGCAGCGCGCCTGCTCGCGCTCGGCGCGAACGACGGGCTGATCGCCTGCACCGACGCCGACTCGCGGCCGGCGCCCGACTGGCTCGAGCGCCAGCTGGCCCACGCCCGCGATGGCGCGACCGCGATCGCCGGCTTGATCGAGCTCGAACCGGCGCAGCAAGCGGACCTGCCGGCCGCGGTCCTCGCCCGCCGCGAACGCGACGCCGCACAGCGGCTCGCGCGCGTGCGGCGTCTGGACCCAGCAGCCGAGCATCACCATTTCGCCGGCGCCTCGCTCGCGGTCACCGCCGCCACCTACCGTGCAGTCGGCGGCCTCGAGCCGCTGGCGGCGCTCGAGGACGCTGCATTCGCCAGGCGCCTCGGAGAGCACCGGGTGCGGATCCGGCGCGTGCGCGACGTCAGGGTCCGTACTTCGGCACGGTCGCAGGGCCGGGTCGCCCACGGCCTGTCCGTCGATCTCGAGGTCTCGCTATGGGCCGAGCACCGGCGTTATCGCGCCGCCGAGTTCAGCCTCTCATCGCTCGCTGCCCACAAGGGGGCGACATCGGTCAGCGTCGTGATCCCGACCAAGGAGTGCGCCGACACGATCGAGGCGATCTTGCGCCATACGGTCGGCCCGCTGTCGGAGCATGGGCTCGTCGACGAGCTGATCGTCGTCGACGCCGGCTCGGTCGATGGGACCGCCGCCGTCGCCGCCGCGGCGGGCGCGACGACGGTTGATCAGGACGAGATCATGGACGATTGGGGTCCGGCACTCGGCAAGGGCGACGCTATGTGGCGCGCGCTGAGCATCACCGCTGGCGATGTCGTCTGCTTTCTCGACGGCGACACGCAGGATCCGGACCCGCTTCACCTGCAGGGGTTGCTCGGGCCAATCCTCAGCGACGACGGCGTGCAACTCGTCAAGGGGGCGTTTGAGCGGCCACGGCAGGCAGGCGGCGCCAGCCTCCCCAACGAGGGCGGCCGCGTCACCGAGCTGATGGCGCGCCCGCTGCTCAACATGCATCAGCCGCGGCTGGCCGGGTTTGCGCAGCCGCTGGCCGGCGAGCTGTCCGCCCGCCGATCGCTGCTGGAGGCGATCCCGTTCCCGAGCGGGTACGGGGTCGAGATCGCGGTCCTGATCGACGCACTGCGTCGCGACGGCCTCGATGCGCTCGCGGAGTGCGACCTCGGCAGCCGCCAGAATCGCCACCAGCCACTGCGCGCGCTGGGTGAGATGGCCTACGCGGTGCTGGCGGCCGTCGAGTGCCGACGCGACCACCACGCTGTGATCGGCGGCACCTATCGACGGCCGTGGGCGGACGGCGCGATAGCCTCGATCCCGGTTTCAGAGCGCCCTCCGCTCGCCTCGCTCCGCCTTGGCCGAGGACGCTCGATGCTCACGCGCTACTAGGCTGCGGCGTCCGGCTCGGGTTCAGGCTCGGGCTGCGGGTTCGTCTCCGGATCGACCGGCGTCGGCTCCTCCTGCGGCACCGGCACGATCAGCGGCTCCGCGGGGTCGGCCGGGGTGCCAGGGTCGGGATCGATCGGGGTCACCGGGGCGTCGGGGACCACCGGCGTCGGTGGCTCGGTCGGCTGCGGAACTTCGAGCCGCGTGAACAGGTCGACTACGGTCATATGTGTCGCTCTACCCGCTCGCGAGGTGGTTCACGCGCCACGGGTACGGCCCCCGGGCGCACGAGCTCGCCGGCGCCGGATGAGCCGCGTTCGATCTCTGACGTATATGGCGAGGGATCGAACTCGGGTCGAATTCAGTCCGCGCATCTGACGGCAAGTCCACCCCGGCGCGGCAAAGCTCAGCCCCCGGTCGCGCGCAGGTAGGCGAGCACCGCCAGCACCCGCCGGTGGTCATCGTCGCCGGCCGGCAGGTCGAGCTTGGCGAAGATGTTTGACACGTGTTTTTCGACCGCGCCGAGCGTGACCACCATCTCGCGCGCGATCGCCGCGTTGGTCCGCCCTTGGGCGATCAGCTCGAGCGTCTCGCGCTCGCGCGGCGTCAGCGCGTCGAGCTCGCCGCCGCCGGACCGGTCGCGGTCGGCGATCAGCGCGCTGACGACCTCGCGATCGAGCGCGGTGCCGCCGGCCGCGACCCGCTTGACCGATTCGATGAACGTCCTCACCTCGGCCACCCGCTCCTTGAGCAGGTAGCCGACGCCGCTCTCGCCGGCCGCCAGCAGCTCGCCGGTGTAGACCGGCTCGACGTACTGCGAGAGCACGAGCACGGCGAGCTCTGGGTGGCGCCGGCGGGCTTCGAGCGCCGCGCGGATCCCCTCGTCGGTGAAGGTCGGCGGCAGCCGCACGTCGCAGATCGCCAGGTCCGGCTTGTGGCCGTCGACGATCCGCAGCAGTCCGGGGCCGTCGTCTGCCTGCGCGACGACCTCGATCCCGTTCTCGGCGAGCAGCGCCACGATCCCTTCACGCAGCAGCGCCTGATCCTCGACGATGACTACTCGCACGGCAGCACGGCCCAGACGACGGTCCCTTCGCCCTTGACGCTGTGGACGTCGAGCCGGCCGTCGAGCGCCTCGACACGCTGGCGCAGCCCGGTCAGTCCGCCGCCGGACGGAACGGCGCCCCCGGGGCCGTTGTCGGCGACCTCGACGACGAGCATCGCGCCGTCCTGGCTGACGGTCACCCGGGCGGCCGCTCCCGGGGCGTGCTTGACGACGTTGGTGAGCGACTCGGCGACCACGAAGTAGGCGGCCGCCTCGACCACCGGCGGCGGCCGGCGTGCGAGCTCGCCCTTGACCTCGACGACCGCGCTCGAGCGGTTGGCGAGCGACTGCACGGCGGCGACGAGCCCGCGGTCGGCCAGGACCGGCGGGGCGATCCCGCGCGCCAGATCGCGCAGTTCGGCGATCGCGGCAGTCGCCTCCTCCCGAGCGCTGCGGACCAGCGCGGCGCTCTCCGGGTGGTCGGCGAGCCGCTCTTCGGCGCGACCGAGCTGCATGCTGAGCGCCACCAGCCGTGCCTGCGCCCCGTCGTGCAGGTCGCGCTCGATCCGCCGCAGCTCCGATGCCTGCACGTCGAGCGCCCCGCTGCGGGTCCGGGTCAGTTCGTCAACCCGGATCTGCAGCGAGCGCTGGCCAGGACCCAGGAACGCGCGGTGCAGCGCGAGCAGGGCGCCTAACCCGACGAGCGGGTAGATCGGCCAGAAGTTGCCGGCACCCGCCATCGCCCAGACCGCGATCACCGTCGCGGCGAGGACGCAGGAGACGCCCGCGTGGATCGCGTAGCGGCGGCTCGTGCCACCCGGCTGCGTCTTCGCCCACCGCCAAGCCACCCACAGCCCGGTCGGGATCGCGATCCCCAGCACGGCCCACATCGGCCAGAAGTAACCCGCGCCGGTGAACAGCCAGATGATCACGAGCGACACGCACAGGACAGCGGGCGGCGTCACCACCGCCCGCTGCAGCGCCGACCGCTGCTCGGAGCTGTTAGTCATGGCTCGACCCGAGCGCTGCGACATGGACACCATGATCCCAGTCCGGCACGCGCGCACCGCGCGCCCGGCTCGGCGCCAGGCCGCGATCGCCGAGCAACGTGACCACGGCCGGCAGCGCGACACCCCGCACGAGCGTCGCGTCAAGCGCGATCGCCGCGGCCAGACCGACGCCGAGCTGCTTGAACTCGAGCAGCGGTAGCGTCGCGAACACGGAGAACACGGCGATCATCACGACCGCGGCGCTCGTCACCGTGCCACCCGTCGAGCTCAGCGCCTCGGCCGCCGCCTGCCTGGCGCCGGCGCCCGCGCGTCGCGCCTCGCGAGCCCGCTCCAGCACCAGCACCGTGTAGTCCATCGAGAGGCCGAACAGCACGACGAACGCGAACAGTGGGAGCCACTCGACGACCGCGCCGTCTGACTGGAAACCGAGCAGCGACTGGCCCCAGCCGTATTGGAAGACCGCGACCAGCACGCCGAACGCGGCTCCGACCGACATCAGGTTCAGGCCGATCACCGACAGCGCCAGCAGCGGCGAGCCGAAGGTCGCCACCAGCAGGATGAACGCCAGGCCAAGGACGAACGCGATCACGATCGGCGTGACGCTCGACAGACGGCTCGAGAAGTCGAGGTTGCCGGCGTAGTCACCGGTCAGCGCTGCCCGAGCCCCCGGGATCGCGCTCGCGACGGCCGGCTCGAGCTGCCGGCGCAACGCCAGCACTCGATCGTTGGCGACGCTGAGGCTGCTGTCGGGGATCGGGATCTGGAGCTGCGCGGTCCCGCCGTCGCGTGAGACCTCGAGCGCCACGGTCCCGCGGCCGCCGGTGATCGCGAGCCCTCGCTCGCCGATCGCCCGCAACTGCGCGAGCGCCCGTGGCCGTCCGAGCCGCCGGCCGCTGACGACCAGATCGGCTGTGTCCCCAGAGCCCGGGAAGGCGTGATTGATCGCGCGCTCGGCGACGCGGATCGGCGTGTTGGCCGGGACGTCGTTCTCGCCCGGCTCGGCGGTCTGGATCGAGAGCACCGGGATGGCGAGCACCGCGAGCAGCAGCAGCGAGCCGACCAGCGCGACCCGGGGTCGTCCGGTCACAGCCGTCGCCAGGAGCTGCCAGACCGTGCGACGGCGGCGCGGGCGGCGGGCCCAGAGCCGGCCTCGGTCGACCCGGTCGCCCAGCAGCGTCAGCATCGCCGGCAGCACCGTCAGCGAGCCTACGACCGCGATCGCGACCACCAGGATCGCCCCCAACGCCATCGACGTGAACACGCCGACGCCGGTGAACAGGAGCCCGGCGAGCCCGATCACGACGGTCGCACCGGCGACCAGGATCGCGCGCCCGACGGTCGCCGACGTGGCCGCCAGCGCCGCCTCGACGCTCGCGCCTGCGCGGCGCTCGGCGCGCTCACGCCGGATGTAGAACAGCGAGTAGTCAACCCCGACCGCGAGGCCGATCAGGACGACGACCGGCGCCGTCGAGGAGCCGTCGGGTGCGATCTGGGACACCAGCCCGAGCGCGCCCAGCGCCGCACCGACCGAAGTCAGGCCCAGCAGCAGCGGCACCGACGCGGCGACCAACGCACCGAACGCGAGCACGAGGATCAGCAGCGTGATCGGGATCGAGATCAGCTCCGCGCGGTGCAGGCTGCTCGAGACCAGCTGGTTGATCGCGTTGTCGCCCGAGCCGGCCCCCGCCTCGACCATGCTGACGCCGCGGTCGCGGCTCGACAGCGATGAAACCAATCGCTCGAGCCGTGCCGCGCCGGCGTCCGATTGCGAGGTGTCGCCACGCAACGAGGCGACCACCAGCGCCGTGCGGCCACCGTCGCGTGACAGCTCGGGCGAGCTCTGAGGTCCCTGAACCCTGAGCGTGTCGGGCAGTCGCCGCGCTCCGGCCTCCAAGGTCGCGACGGCGGCCGCCGTCCGCGCCGCGCTCGGCGAGCGGACCAGCACGTCTTCGGTCGTCGGCCCCGTGAGGCCCGAGGCCGCCAGCCTGGCGTCGGCACGGGCCGACTCGCCCGTCCCGGAGCCCGAGTTGCTCAGCGTGCGCATCCCGCTCAGGGTGCCGAGCGCGACGCACGCCGTGATCAGCGCGAACCAGAATGCGACCGTCGTCTTCGGGCGGCGCGCCGAAGCGCTGGCCGCGACTCGCACGACTCGCGCGAGCAGTCCGGCGTCGGCGTGCCGGCCGGACGGTGGGGTGTGTGGAGCTTTGATTGACATGACCGCAGCCTCGCGCCCGCGAAGCTCCGCGTCGCTGGAGCGCGCGGGAGTTCGCACTCGCGCTGGCCCCCGGCTTTCGCGGTGGGGTTAACCCGACCCGGCCGCCTTTCCATAGGCTGCGCCCTAACCGATGCCGGCCAGCCCCTCACAGCGGTGGGCGCGCGCCTCGATCAGCCTGTCGATCGCGCTCGCGTTTGCCGACGCGTCGGTCGTGGTGCTGGCGCTGCCGCAGATAGTGATCCGGTTGCACACCTCGATCTCGCATGTGACGTGGGTGATCACCGCCTACAACCTGTCGTTCATCGCCTGCACGCTCCTGATCGTTCCGTTTGCCACCCGGCTCGCATCCCGTGCGGCCCTTGTCACCGGGCTGGCGATCTTCGGGCTAGCGTCGTTGGGCTCTGGCGCCGCCGGCGACCTGACGGTGTTGATCGTGTTCCGGTGCGTCCAGGGGGCCGGCGCGGCGCTGCTCGTATGTGCCTCGCTGCCGCTGTTCACCGGCAGTGGCAACTCGTTGCACCGCTGGGCGGCGACTGCGGCGATCGGAGCCGCCCTCGGTCCGGCAGCCGGCGGGATCCTGACGCAGTTGTTCGACTGGCGCGCGATCTTCTTCGCCCAGGCGCCGGTCGCCGCCGTAGCGGCGGTGATGGCGATCGTCGCCGGCGTGCAGCCAGACGCGGCGAGCGACCCCGAGCCACCGCTGAGCGAGCGCCGTGAGCTCTCCCCGGTGCTCGCGAACGTGTCGTTGGCGCTTCTGTCGGCGGCGCTGATCGGGGCGCTGTTCCTCGCGACCGTGCTGCTGATCAACGTCTGGCAGCTGAGCCCGCTCGGCGCCGCTGCGGCACTGGCCGCGATCCCGATCATGACCGCCGTGACCGGGCAGCTTGCCGAGACCCGCCCCGAACGCGCGACCGCGGCAGCGGGTGCGATCGTGCTCTCGGCCGGGCTCGCGCTGTTGGCGCTGATCTCGCACCGCGAGCTCGTACCGGCTCTGATCGCCCTCGGGCTCTGCGGCGCGGGGCTCGGGCTGGCGTTCCCATCGCTGACGACGGCCGCGCTCGAGACGCATGGTCCGCTCGTCGCGCGCGCCGCACGGACGGTCGCTGCGCGCGAGGGCGGCCTGGTGCTGGGGCTGGTCTTGCTGACGCCGATTTTCGTCAACCAGCTCGGCGGGGCTCAGGGGCGCGCGACCCCGCCGATCACCAAAGCGGTGGTCGAGGCGCCCGTTTCGCTTGCGACCAAGTTCGAGCTCGGGGCCGGGCTCGTGTCCGCCAGCGCAAAGGCGCCCCAGAGCCAGCTGCCAGACCTCGGACCGCCGTTCGCACGCGCCGCCGCCGGAGCCAGCGCGTCGACCCGACTGACGCTGGCAGCGCTCGAGACGCAGGTCGAGGAGATCGTTGTCCGCGCCGTCACGCGCTGCTTCCGCGAGCCATTGCTGCTGTGCGCGCTGCTGAGCCTGCTGGCGCTGGTGCCGCTCGGCCTCGGCGGCCGCCGGGCCAACGCGCCAACGCCAGCGCCGACCTAGGCGCTGAAAGCTCAGGTTTCCAGCGCAGCGCGCCGATAGGCCCGGGCATGAGCGTCGATCGCGCAATTCGACGGATCACGGCCGGCCTGCTGCCGTTCGCGGCGGTGGCCCTGCTGGCATGGGTCCGGAACGAGTCATCGGACTCGGTCATCGCCCGCGCCGACCGCGCGCTCTACGACGCCAAGCGGGCGGGACTTGACCGGGCCTGCTTGAGCGTCTGACCTCGACTGTCGGACCGCGGCGCCGCGCGGCGCGGCGCACACGCGCTCAGCCTCGCGTCGGCAGCTCCTGCAGCGCCCACTTGTTTCCGTCGGGATCACTGAAGAACACGAACCGGCCCCACGGGAACTCCTCGATATCTGATACCTCGACGCCCCGTTGCTGCAGCTCGGTGCGCGCCGCGTCGGCATCCGCGACCGTCATCTGCATGCCCTCGACCGACCCGGGCTGAGCCTGCGTGAGGCCCTTGCCGATCGCGATCGAGCACGCCGATCCCGGCGGCGTCAGCTGGACGAAGCGGATCTCGTCGCTGACCGCATGGTCGTGGTCGGCGTTGAAGCCAGCCCGCTCGTAGAACGCCTTCGCGCGATCGACGTCCGAAACCGGGACCGCCACCAGCTCGAGCTTGTAATCCATCGTGCTTGTCCTTTCCTCGTTTGACGTACGTTCGAAGGTACGGTCAATTGCGGACCGTTACGGTCCTCGATCTACGATTACTTGAGCTCGTGCTCGAGACGTCCACCCGCCTCCTGAAACTGCTCGGCCTACTTCAGTCGCGCCGCGACTGGTCCGGTCCGGAGCTGTCCGAGCGCCTCGAGATCACGCCGCGAACGGTAAGGCGCGATGTCGAGCGTTTGCGACGGCTCGGTTACCCGGTGCAGGCGCGACCGGGCGTCGCGGGCGGCTACCGGCTGCGCGCCGGGGCATCGCTGCCGCCGCTGTTGCTCGACGACGAGGAGGCGGTCGCGATCGCCGTCGGGTTGCGGACGGCGGTCCGCGGTGGCGTCGCCGGGATTGGCGAGACGTCGGTCAGAGCGCTGTCGAAGCTCGAGGCGCTACTGCCCGAGCATGTACGTCGCCGCGTCCACGCGGTCGGCGTGGCGACCGTGCCGTACCCGGCCGGCGGTCCGGTCGTCGACCCCGAGACGCTGTTGGCGATCGCGACCGCCTGCCGGGATCACGAGCGGCTGCGCTTCCGCTACCGCACCCACGACGGCGACGCCGGCAGTCGTGTCGTGGAGCCTCAGGGCCTCGTCCACACCGGCCGACGCTGGTATCTCGTCGCGTGGGACACGGACCGGGCCGACTGGCGGACGTTCCGGGTCGACAGGATCGAAGCCAAGCCGCGCGCCGACCGGCGCTTTGCGCCGCGCGAGCCCCCTGCCGACGACCTCGCCGCGTGGGTCGCGCGCGGGGTGTCGACGGCGCGCGACAGCTACCACGCGCGCGTGATCCTGCACGCCCCGCTCGATGCCGTCGCGGCCCGGGTGCCGCCCGCGAGCGGGACGCTGGAGCCGATCGACGAGCGCCGATGCCTGCTCCACACGGGCTCTGATTGGCTCGACGGACTGGCGATCTACATCGCCAACATCGGAGTTGAGTTCGAGGTCGTCGAACCGCCAGAGCTGATCGCCCGCGTCCAGGATCTCGCGACACGGTTTCAGCAGGCGGCCGCGCGCGGCGGTTCCAGCGCGGCCGCTCGCGGCGCCGGGATGCGCTGACCGCTAGGTCCGGCTTGCAGCACCCGCGCGCGCGGTCGCGCGGCGTGTCCGCGTCGAGCGTTGGCCCGCTGCCCGCTGCTCCCGCGGGATTTCCGCCCGCACGAGTGCCTTGACGAGGCGCTCGAGCTCTGCCGAGAGGTACTTCGCCATCCGTTCCTCGTCGCGCCGAATCGCGGCCGCCAGTTTTGCGGTCTCGCGATCGCCGACCTCGCTCGCAAACGTCTCGATCCGGCTATAGAGCGCGATCTCGACGTGCTCTTCACGCAGCTCCTCGTGCGCGTTTCTCAGGTGGGTCTCAGCCTGCTCGGTCAGCGCGGCGCGGATCACCCCGGCCTGTCCCTTGATCGTTGCAACGGTCTTTCCGGTCAACTCAGCGACCGCACCCAGCGGTGGCTCTCCGCCCGCCGAGCCGCCGAGTTGCTTGATCCGCCGAGCGACCCGCTTCTTGTGATCACGGGTCTCCGTCAGATGCCGGCGGAGTCGCTTCTTGTAGGACTGCTTTTCAGTCAGCGCGATATGAGCCGTGAGGTCCGCTTCCAGCTCCGCCTCCTTGGCGTGCGCCTCCTGCAGCCACTTGACGAGCTTCGCGTCCCGCGTGTTCAGTACCTCCCCGCTCATCGACTCGCCTACCGCCCGCTCGCTCGGCCGATAAGAAACCCGACTGCGAACGCACCGACGGTCGCCAGCGGCAGCGGGTTCGCGCGCGCCTTCTCCGAGACCTGCGCGGCGGCTGATGCCGGGCCGTCGGGCGACACCTCCTTGGCCTTGCTCAGGATGTCGTCCCGCTTGTCGGCGACTGACGCCTTTGTCTCCTGGATCTTGCGCTTGGCCTGACGCTTGACGTCAGCCTTCTGCGCCAAGGCTTCGACCGTGTCGCCGAGCTCGGCTCGCGTCCGGTCGATCTCCTCCTGGATCTGCTTAGGATCGCTCGCGGCGCTCATTGTCTTGCCTCCTGGACTCGCGTCTTGACGACTTCGACGTCCTCCTTGACGCTCTCGGTCGCCTGCTCGGGCACCGGCGGGGTTGCCTCGCGGACCCGCCTGCGTCCCCCTAGCGCCAGCGCCCCGGCGATTGCACCCAGCACGACAGCGACAATCAACGCCGCAAGCCAAGCCGCAACGGCCGTCGCAAGCGCGAGGATTGCCGACGCAATCAGAGCCCCGACGCCGTAGAGGCCGAACACGCCGGCGCCGCCGAACATGCCGGCGCCGATCCCGCCCCGCTTGCCCTTCGCGGTCAGCTCCGCTTTTGCGAGCTCGACCTCCTTGCGGGCGAGGCGACTCGTCTGCTCCGACAGCTGCTGCACGAGCTCAGGCAGCGACGCTTGCGAGACCTGCGAGTCGTGAGGCTTGGTTGCGTCCACCTTGCCTCATGGCTTCCCGTTGTGTGAACGGCTAAACGGGCGCGTGGCCGAGACGAGTGCAGCAGCCGCCGCCTCCAGTCGGCAGGAGCGCAACATTGAGGCGCTGTCGTGCACGATCTCGGTGACTGTCTCGCCCTGGTAGATCCACGCCGGATTCCGTGCGTAGACGGCCGCGAGCTTGCGCGCGGCGGCGGTCGCGGTTGCCTCGAGCGACTGCAGGTCCTGCCGAGCGCCAGCCGCGAACGCCAGTAGCTGGTAGCTCTCCCCACAGGTGGTCGAGATCGCGCCGGTCGAGGCGTCGAGTTTCTTGGCGTCGATCAGCGGCGCCTGCGGCGGCGGCGGACCACAGCCGCAGAGACCGACAGCGAACAGCGCCAGCCAGGGGCACCGCCTCATGTCAGCAGCAGCATCGAGGCGCCGCCGAGCAACGCGGCACCGGTCGTCCACCAGGCGATGTAGTCGCCGATGTGGCCGCTGTGCAGTGACCGCAGCCGATCGACGCTTGCGACAACCGGCCGGATGAGGACGCCCGGCAGGCGATCGCGCAACGGCCGTCCGAACAGTCCCAGAGCTGCCAGCGCTACCGCCCCGAGGCTCGCCCCGGCCGCGTAGAGGTAGTCGTACGCCTCGACGTGGCTCGTCGCGACGTTGCCGAAGTGCGGCCGCCGCCCGGTTAGCACCCAACCCACGTAGGCGCGATGATCGTGGAACTGGTCAGCCGCGCGCTCGATCGCGGGCACGGCGCCCGGAATCAGGCCGACCACGATCGCGGCCAATAGCAGCGTCGCGGGCACGATCACCATCAACGGCGGTGTCCACCCAGCCGCGCCGCGCTCCTCGTCCTGCACCCTCGCGACGCGCTCCTGCTGTCCGTCGTCACCGCCGACAGCCGGACCCCAGCCCCAGAAGACGCGACCGGCCACGCGCAGCACTGCCCCTCCGGTGAGCATCGACGCGATCACGAACACGGCCAGCAGCCACCCGTAGTTGGCGTCAATAGCTGCGCCGTCGAGCAGCGACTTGCCGAAGAACTCAGTCACCACCGGCAGCGCCGCGAGCATCAGTCCGCCGAGCGCGAACAGCACGCCGACGACGCGCAGCTCCCGGCCGCGGCCATGCAGGTCGAACTCGTCGACCGTCCCGAAACGGTGCAGCAGGACCCCTGTGAGCATGAACAGCGCGGCCTTGGTCAAGCCATGCCCGACCACGTAGGTGGCGACACCCGCGAGCCCCTTAGCGCTCAGCAGCCCGAGCCCGCAGACGAACATTCCGACGTGGCTGATGGTCGAGAACGCCAGCAGCCTCTTGATGTGGCGTTGCGAAAAGCACATCACGGCCCCCCAGAGCGCAGTGACGGTCCCGAACGCGATCAGGATCGCGCGCAGCTGGAACTCGTGCGGGCCGATCGCGCCCGCGAAGATCGCCCAGTAGAGGCGGGCGATCGCGTAGATCCCGAGCTCGACCATCACTCCCGAGAACAGGACACAGACGGGCGTTGGGGCGACGGCGTGCGCGTCGGCGAGCCAGAAGTGCATTGGGACGACAGCCGCTTTGGTCAAAAAGCCCGCGAACAGGAGCGTCAGCGCGAGCACGACCAGCGGGTCGGCCGGGTGGCCATCGAGCGTCTTGCCGATCTGGGCCATGTTGAGCGCCCCGGTCCGGGCATACAGGAGGCCGACGCCGATGAAGATCGCGTACGCGCCGATGCTGTTGGAGATCGCGAAGTTGATCGCGCCCTGAATCGGGCCCCGTTCCTCGATCTTGTAAGCGGTCAGAGCGTAGGCGACCGCCCCCATCAGCTCAAAGAAAACGACCAGGTTGAACAGATCCCCGGTCAGCGAGAAGCCAACGACCGCCGCCAGGAACACGAGCATCAGGGCGTGGAACAGCCCGTCGGCGGAGTCGAAGTAGCGCCATGAGTAGATCAACGCCGCGCTCACCAGCAGCGCCGAGAAGGTCGCCATTCCGGCGCCGACCGAGTCGACACTGAAAGAGATCCCGATCGTCACTTGGTGGCTGGGCCGCCAGCCGCCCATCCAGTACGCGAACGGGTTATGCCCGGCGTGGACAAGCAGGATCGCGCACAGCACGACGACGCTCATCGCCACCGCCGTCGCGGCGAGGTCGTTGAACCATCGCGGCGCCCAGTGTCTGACCGCCACCAGCATCGCAGCGCCGATCATCGGAATCAAGACAGGAAGCGCCGTGATGTGCATGCGCTAGTCGCGCAGCGCGCGCAGGTCGTTCGGGTCGAGGCTGCCGAACCGTTTGTGCGCCTGGATCGCGAGGGCCAGCAGGAGTCCCGTGACGGTCGCCTCGATCACGATGTCAGTCAGCACCAGGACCTGGACCACCGGATCGACCGCTTTGCTGACGGCCGGGATGTCGGCGAAGATGGGCGCCTGCCCGCCGTTGCGGTAGCCGATGCCCAGCAGCAGCAGGTAGGTCGCCGACTGGACGACCGTCAGCGACAGGATCGTCCGAATCAGGTTGCGGCTCGAGACGACCCCGTACAGGCCGGCGACGAACAGCCAAGCGGCGACCGCGAACGGCGCGAAGCTCACGCCTCTTCTCCCTCCTCGACGAGGATCGCCTGATCGAGAAACTCGCTCCAGGCGACCAGGAAAGCCCCGCTCACCTCGAGCCCGACCGCCGTGCTGGCGATGTCCATCTGCCCGGCCGACAGCAGATGCCCTGGTATTCCCAACGGCAGGAAGTTCTTGAAGAACACACCGACGAACACCAGCCCGGCGAGCCCGACGAGCGCGTAGCCGACCGCGCCGATCGCGTCGCCGAGCTCGACCAGCAGGTGCGGCGCGACGAACCTCATCCGGATGTAGCGGCCGCCGACGAACACCGCCAGCGGGGCCGTGGCGAGGATCAGCCCGCCCTGAAAGCCACCACCTGGCGTCAGCTGCCCGTGCACGACGATGTATATCCCGAGCGCGATAAGCGCCGCGACGAGCACGAGCGAGAGCGCTCGCAGCGCCTCGCTCGCTCCTCCAAAAGCGTGCTCGTCCGCCTCGCGCCGGTTGGGAGGGCCGCTCTCCTCGCGCATGTCGCGCAGGATCAGGATCACCCCAAGCACAGATCCGAACAGGATAAATTCCTCCCCCAGGGTGTCGAAGCCACGAAAGTCGAAGTTGAGGCCGGTCACGAGGTCAGTGGCATGACGCAGGCTGACCCCGACTCCATCGAGCACCCGTCCGTAGACGCCGTGGTAGTGGCCGAACGCCGGCAGTTTCGCGAAGCCGATCACGAGCACCGCTCCGAATCCGGCGCCGGCGACCGCGAACAGCGTCAGGCGGGCCCGCCGGCTCATTCTTGCTCGCGCTCGTCCTGCGGCTGGCGCCCTTGTTCCTGCTCCTGCTCACGCACCTTGCGCAGCGCGAGCAGGACCATGACAGGCAAACCGACGCTCGACACGACGATCTCGGACAGCGCTACGTCCGGCGCTTGGAAGACGAAGAACAGCATCGTCAGCGCCATCCCGTAGATCGCGATCACCAGCGTCTGACGCAGTGGATCTCGTGCCGCGACCGCCGCGGTGCCGCCGACCGCCACCGCCGCCAGCGCCGCGATCTGCAGCACGGTCACCGCCCCTCCTCCGGCTCGGCGTCGGCGATCTTCGCCCTCCAGTCGCCGTGCTCGCGGATTAGGAAGCTACGCACCGTCGTCTGCACGAGGATCGGACCGGTCACGATCAGCACCACGCCCACCAGCAGCGCCTTGTCGCCGATCAGCGAAAACGACTCGCGAAAGACGATCGCCGCCGAGATCAGAAAGGCGCCGAAGCCGGCTAGCCCGACGTAGTGCAGACGGTCGTAGACATCTCGCATCGCACACATGCCGATCACCGCCAGCAGCTCCAGAGCGCCGCCGGTGATCAGCAGGAGCAGCGCGACGATCGCGCGCCAGCTCATAGGTGGCGCTCCATCAGCCGCGCGAACATCAGTGAGCCGACGAGCGACATCGGGGCGAACACGACAGCGAGATCGATGAACGGCTGGCGGTGAAACCCCTCCGACAGCAGCATCAGGATCGTGCTCAACAGCACCGCGGCGACCTCGGCGGCCGCGAGGCCATGCGTCGGCGACGCCAGCAGCGCGATTGCAACGCACGGGATGAATGCCGCGCCCAACACCGCCGCTGCGATCTGCCACTCGTTCATCCGAGCCCCAGCACGTCGATCGCATCAGCCGCACCGGAGCGGCGAAGCTGATGGCCGAGGATCAGCTCGCGCTCGGGGTCTACTCCGACGATGATCGTGTTCGGGGCGAACGACCCGAACGACTCCGCCAGCGCCCACTTCCCGGTCTCGAGTCGCTCGTCCTCGCCACAGCGGAAGCGGACTGCGCGAAACTCGCCGTTGACCGCCCGCGCGTGACGGAGCTGGCGCAAGGCGACGAGCGACACCGCAAGCACATCGGACGGAACCTTGAGCACCGGCCTGTAGAGCCGTCCCAGCCAGCGCCACCTCGTGCTCAGATCCGCGATCTCCCGCTCGCGCGTCAACTCGAAGCCAACGGCGGCCAGCAGCGCCGCGCCGGCGCCGACGATCAGCTCCGGCAGATCGGTGATGTCGATCAGCAGCAGGTACACCCCGGCCGCCAGCAGCCAGCAGACAGAGAACGCGAACACGCGCCGGAGCACGAACAGCAGCTACCCGACTGCGCGCCCCCGGTAACGTCGGCCGTCAGCCCAGCGCCAGCGCGGCGGCGCCGGCCGCGATCAGGACGCTGGCAAGGATCCGCCGGCTCGGCATTTGCTCGTGGAACACGACCGCGCCGATCATCGCGGCGAACACGACGCTCGTCTCACGCAGCGCGGCGACGACCGCCAGCGCCCCGCGGGTCTGCGCCCAGAGGACGAGGCCGTAGGCGATCAGCGACAGTACCCCGGCGACCGCACCGCGCTGCACGAGCTCGCGGTCGAACGTCGGCCGCCGGGCGCTGAGCCTGGTGCCGACGACCAGCGCGCCAACCATCATCAACCCTTCGGCGGTGAACAGCCAGCTCGTGTAGCCGAGCACCGAGTCAGACCGGCGCACGCCGACGCCGTCGACGACCGTGTACGAGGCGATCAGCAGGCCCGTCAGGGCGGCGAACGCGAGCGCACGCTTGGGCTCGTGGCGGCTGCCGTGGGCCAGCACCATCAGCCCGCCGCTGACGATCAACACCCCCGCGGCCTGCACCGCGCTGAGCGTCTCACCGACGATCAGCACCGACGCGATCGCGACAGTCGGCGGTGCGATCCCGCGCGCGACGGGGTAGACCTGGTTGTAGTCCCCGTCGCGGTAGGTCTCGATCAGCAACAGGTTGTAGACCGTATGCAGCAGCACCGAGCCTGCGATCTCCGGCCACGCCGCGCTGCTCGGGGCCTTGACAAGCAGCGCCATCGGCACACAGATCGCGACCGTCGACAGGCCCATGACCGCCATCAGCGCGAGCCGGTCGGTCACGGACTTGACGACCGCGTTCCAGGTCGCGTGGAGCGCGGCGGCAAACAGAACGACGGGTGCGATTGGCAAACGGACCTCCGGGTAGGGAGAGAGGAGGCCCTCGGGGCTTTTATCCCGTCAGGTGTGGCCGGTCGACAGACCGGCTGGCGCCGCTCGGTCCAGGCCCGGAACGCCCTTTTTCGGGTGGGCGCCGGCGGAACCCTAGGCGCAACCGCAAGCTGGCTCGCACACTAGCACCCGTCGTCTGCAACGAGCGACTTGTAATTCAGAGCACCTTGCAATTACGTCCCGCTCGGTTTAGCTTCGCGACCCGGGACATCGCTCGGGTCAAGGAGATCGATTGTCGGTCGCTTCGCTGGCCAGCAGGACCAGGTCCTTCTGGGGATCGCTCGACTCCGGCCAGCGCCGGACCATGATGATGATGGCGTTCGTCGTCGTCGCTTTGCACGTCGCGGGCTTCGTAGTTCTGGTCGCGGTCGTCGCTCCGAGCCACTACCACCTCGGCAGAACCGGCGCGTTCACGATCGGGATCGGTGTCACGGCGTACACGCTCGGTTTGCGGCACGCGTTTGACGCCGACCACATCTCGGCGATCGACAACACCACCCGCAAGCTGATGGCCGAGGGGAAGCGACCGATGAGCGTCGGGTTCTGGTTTTCCCTCGGGCACTCGACGATCGTGTTCGCGCTCGCGCTGCTGATCTCGCTCGGCGTGCGCGCGCTCGACGGCCCGGTCAAGAACGACACCTCGACGCTTCACCAGACGACCAACTCGATCGGCACCGGCGTCTCCGGCGGGTTTCTCTACCTGATCGCCGCGCTCAACATCGTGATCCTGTTCGGGATCATCCGCGTCTTTCGCGAGATGAAGACCGGCCGCTACGACGAGGCGGCGCTCGAGCGCCAGCTCGACAGTCGCGGGCTGATGAACCGCTTCTTCGGCCGGCTCACCAAGACCGTGACCAAGCCCCAGCAGATGTACCCGATCGGAGTCCTATTCGGGCTCGGGTTCGACACCGCGACCGAGGTCGCATTGCTCGTGATCGCTGGGAGCGCCGGCGCTGCCGGGCTCCCCTGGTACGCGATTCTGTGCCTGCCGGTCCTGTTCGCCGCCGGGATGTCGCTGATGGACTCGATCGATGGCTCGTTCATGAACTTCGCCTACGGCTGGGCCTTTTCGAAGCCGGTCCGCAAGGTCTTCTACAACATCACGATCACGGGCCTATCGGTCGCCGTCGCGCTCGTGATCGGGACGATCGAGGTCGGGGGCCTGTTCGCGTCGGAGCTCAACCTGTCGGGCTCGTTCTGGAACTGGTTCGAGAACATCGACATCAACGTCCTCGGCTTCGTGATCGTCGGGATGTTCGTCGCGACGTGGGCGATCGCGCTGTCGGTGTGGAGGCTCGGCCGGATCGAGGAGCGCTGGAGTGCACACCTCGAACAGCCCGGCGTCGGGCCGTGACGATCGCGCCCGACGTGCCGCGGCTGGCGGTCTCGAGTCCCGATCAGGCGATCGACGCGCTGCGCACCTCTGGGCTGCGCCTGTCGACCCCACGCCGACTGGTGATCGAGGCGCTGTTCGCGACCGACGGCCCGGTCTCGGCCCCTGACCTGGCGCGAACGCTGACGCTCGACGAGTCGTCTGTCTACCGCAACCTCGAGGTGCTCGAACGCCATGGTCTGATCCGCCACGTCCACCTCGGGCACGGGCCGGGCCTGTACGCGCTCGTCGGACGCGACGACGGCGAGTACCTCTATTGCGAACGCTGCGGCAAGGTCACGGTGCTCGACCCCGATCAGCTGGCGCCGGTCCGCGAACACATCAAGGACAACTTCGGCCACACGGCCCGCTTCACGCATTTCGCGATCGTCGGGCTCTGCGAGAGCTGCGCGAGCCAGGCGAAGTAGTCGGTCAACAGCGGGACCAGCGTTGCGCAGTCGATATCCATAGACCGCCGCGGGAGCTGGAACTGATCACGCCCGCAGCAGCGGGAACGAACGGTCGGCGCGCCGCGGCAGGATGTAGTTGGCGCGCTTGAGGACGAAGATGAATTCGTTGATCCCGTTGTTGACGGTGTTGGTGATCCCAGGGTTCTGGAGCTGCGCGTTCGAGGCGTTCATCGCGTTGCGGCTCGTCACGAAGTCCTCGATCGTGCGCTGGACCGAGACGAAGTGCAGCCCCGCCTGGCCGCCGTCGACGGTGTTGAAGTCGCGGCGGATGATCAGCGGCTTGCCGTGGCGGCGTGCGCGGGCCGACGTCTGCGAGTGGCCGATCACGCCGTAGTGGTTGATCGCCTGGCCGAGCAGTTTGGGGTCGCTCTCGGCGTCGGTCTTGAAGTGCTTGACCTGCTGAGGGGTGACCTGCGGCGCGTACATCCGCGCAACTCGCTCGCGGTAGCTCAGCCCGTCGTACCAGCTGTCGAGTCGCAGGCGCATGTAGCTGACCTGCATCGTCGTGCCGCCGGCGAACGGTCCGTCCGGGATCGTCACGAAGTCCTCGGTCGCCTGGTTCTTGCGCAGGCCCGACTTGAAGCCCATGAACAGCGGCGCGCTCGGGGCGACGGGATCGCCGGCCGGGATCCCGCCGGTGTGCTGATGCGCGGCCGGTAGGCCGACGCCGACGAAGCCGGTCCGCGTTTCGCGCCACGTCAGCGCGCTGGCGATCGAGAGCGGGCCGTCGGCTCCCGGGAGCGGCTCGCCGTGCAGTAGTGCGGCTTCGATCGCCGCGAGGCGCTGCTCGTCGTTGCACGCGAAGTGCAGGCACAGGTGGTAGTCGTCGATCGACGGCAGTTCGAAGTCCGACAGGCCCTTGGCCTGCGGGATCGGGGACCGTACGCGCAGCAAGCGTTCGAAGTAGCTCGGCCCCCAGCCGGCCGTGAACAACAGGCCCGACGGACCCCACTTGTACCGGCGCTCGAGCGTTCTCAGTGACGCTTCCAACAGCCTCGCGTGCGCGGGCGTGGGTGTTCCGTTGACATCGAACAACAGGAGCCGGTCAAAGCGCGGCGGGATCGAGTCGCCGTCAGAGTCGACCGCCAGCGTCGCAGTCCAGGCGTGCTGGCGCGCCGGCAGCCCGGCGGGCTGGCTCCCAAGCGCAACGCGCGGGATCTCGGGCTCGCTCGCGCCGCCCGACGCCTGTTCGAGGCCGACGCCGACCGCCGCGCCGCCGGCCGCCACCGACGCGGCGCCAATCAGCAGCTTGCGGCGGGTCAGCCCTCGCCGTGGGCCCTCCGGCGTCACGAGACCGGCTTCCAGTTGAAGCTCGAGCTGACGCGATGCGGCGTCAGCCACACGTGCTGGTACTCGAGGTGCCGGGCCGACACCGGAGGGCTGATCAGCAGGCTGAGCTTGTAGGTTCCTGCTCCCGGGAGCGCGACGTTGTTGCCGTAGTGAGGGCCCATGTACTCGGACAGCATCGGCCACTGGCGCTCGTCGTAGACGACCTTGCCGTCGCGGGTGATCGTCGCCCAGACGCTCGCGTACGGGATCGCGACCCCGGTGTGGGCGTCGTTGAGCATCACCATCAGGTGAAAGCTCGTCTTCGGGCCGGGCTTGACCATCTGCTCCTTGGTCCCGTTGAAGACCACGAACGGCACGGCGGTCATCGCCCGCGCCTCGATCTTCATCCCCTGCCAGCTCGCGACGGCGAGCGGCTGGATCGGGATCGGTTTGATCCCGTCGACCTCCATCGCGGCGTTCGAGCTCGCGCCCGAGCCGCTGCTCATGCCCGCCATGCTTCCGGATCCGGCCGCGGCGGCGGCCGACGAGCTCGAAGTGGTCTTGTTGGCACTCGCGCAACCCGCGAGCAACATGACCGTCGCCGCGGCCAGCAGCGCGGCGCGAAGTTGAGTTCTGTCAAGCACTTTGTGACCTCGCTGTCAGTACGCCCGGCGAGTCCGCCCGGCTATCGAATGGGATCAACGCGTACATCGCGTACGCGAGCACGACGAACAGCGGTCCGGCATTCGGATCCGTCGCGCCGCCCATGAAGATGCCGCCGAAGCCCTGGCCGAGGACCCAGTACGCGAGACTCAGAACGACGGCGAGCAGCAGGAACGGCCGCGGGTGCCAGTTGCGGTAGACCGCGATCCCGATCGCCGCCGACGCGAACGCCAGCACGATCGCGATCAGCAGTCCGTTGCCCTTGGCCGCGTCGGCGGCCCAGACCTGCAACGTGCTCAGCCAGCTCATGCCCGATGGAGCGGCGTAGATCGATGTGTACGTCGCGTTCGCGCTGCTGCTCGGAGCCAGCAGCCAGAGCCACGCCATCACCAGCCACAGCGCCAGCCACATGGCGCGCGCGCCGCGGACGCCCAGCAGACCTCCCGGACGTCCGTTCGGCCACACGACCAGCCCGGCGAGCGCGTACAGGAGCACCGCACCCGGTGCGCCTGTGAGCGGCTGCGCCATGTTCATGAACAGCATCCCGAACGCCTCCCCGAACCACCAGACGACGAGCGCCCAGGCGAACGAGACCGCGAGCGCCACCTTCACGGTCGGGCGATAGAGGAACCCGATGCCGATCGCGATCTGGGTCAAACCGGCCAGCGTGTTGAAGACCAACTGGTCGCTCTGCATGGCTCTGGCGCCCCAGTGGACGCTGCTCGATATCCAGCCGGGCTGACCAGCAGTCAGGCTCGTCAGAAGCATGGATGAAGCCCTTGCCGTACATGAACGACTGAAACTGCAGGGCACCGTCGAGCAGCCAGATCACTCCCAGGACCGTTTGCACGATCCGCGACTGTCGGATGCGAAGTATGTGCGCGCCCTCGGGATCAGTGAGGCGTCTGCACGGCTCCCGAGCGTGCGCCGGCGTTGGTCGGCGGCACTCGTTGTCATCTGGATGGAACTCCTTCACTCACGGCGGGAGATGCACACGCGGCAGGACGCCGTCGATAGCGGCTTGGTGTGCCCTGGGTGTGCCGGTTCTGGCAGCGGCGCGTCCCGGCGCGGGACTCAGGCCGATGCCACTCCCTGAACACGGAGGTCCGCGTCCCGACCAGCCGCCCGCCAGCGGGGCCGGCACGGGTGCGAAGAAGCCTTCCCAGCAAGGTTGCGCGACCGGCGTGCGCCGCACGACCACGACCCGGCGCCGCGCGGCGGTCTCGTCGAGCAACCAGCGGGCGCCGTGGAAGACGGCCGCCAGCACCAGGCCTATGCAGGCGGCGACGGGGATCGCCCACCAGCCTCCGTAGCCGAAGATTCCCACCAGGCCGGCCGGGTGGCCGACGACCAAGACTCCCTCGAGGAACTCCTGCACGCAATAGATCAGGACCAGCGCTGCCGCGCACGCAAGCCAAAGGCCGGCGAACGAGACCGTGAACCTGGCGGCCGAAGTCTGGCCCGCGAGCGCCCGCCCAAGCGCAAGCAGAAAGATGCCGACGACCAGCGCCACGAGCACGACCAGCCACGGGATCACCGAGTGCAGATACGAGTGACCCGTGCGCTGCAGCTCAGCGCTCGCGCCACTGCCGAATGCGAGCACGAAGCGCAGCTGGTGGACCGCGAACGCCGCCGGCGGCAGCAGCGCTGCTCCGGACCATCTCCACACCACCGGCCGACGGTCAGCGCTGGACATCATCAGCGCCAAAGATACCGCCACTTGGCCCGGCGGCAGGCCACTGCCGGACCTAGGGAGCGTCGTCGTGCCTGCGCTGCTCCTTCACACGCGCGGCCGCCTCGCCCAGACGCTGGGCCTCGTCGCGCTTGTGCACCGCGAGCTCACGATCGCGGACTGCCGTTCCCCGCTCCTTTACGGCCGGCAGCTCCGCCGCCGCTTGTTGCTCATGAGTTCGCTGCTCGTTGGCCGTCCGCTGCGCCTGGCTGATCTTGGCGCGCTGCCGCGCTGCCTGAGATGCGTTGCTCTTGCGTCGCTCCTGGCTCGTACTCGCGGCTCGCCGCTGCTGCGTCGCCTTCGCGGTGGCGCGCTCGCGGCGGCGACCGGCCTCTTGGTGACGTTTGCGAAGCTCAGCCTCGCTCTGCTCGGCGCGGCGACGGGCCTCACGGCGCAGGTCGAGCGCGCGCTCTCGCTCCTCTACGGCCGCGTCGCGTCGTGCCGCGTCTGCCCGCAGTGAGTCGTCGCCCAGCACGGCCGCGAGCGTCGCACGGATGCTCGCGTCGACGCGGTCGACGACCAATCGTGCGGTCGTCCCCGGCCCGGTACGCGTGCCGGGAAGCACCGTGGTCACCAGATCGACGGGCCAGCGGGCCAGCCTCAGGTAGCGGTCAACCATCGCAGTGGTGAGTGTCCGTGAGCTCATCGGCCCTCCTCGAGTCGTCGCGCTCGATCCTCGGCCGCGGTCGCCTCACGCTCGAGCTGGTTGGCGTCTTCGGCGGCTGCCACGTTCGCCCGCTCCGCCGCCTGGACCGACCGCTCGGCGCCCGCGTGCTGATCGCGCTCTTCGGATTCGGCGGCGGCGCGCTGCCGGTCTGCCTGCAAAGCTGCGTCAGCGTTCTCCTGGCGCCACATCGCCTCGATGTCCGCCGCGCGTTGATCGGCGAGGACCCGGTTCTCGAGGCGCGTGCGATCCGCTTCGCGCTGCACCGCCCGCGCGTCCAGCGCTGCCCGCCGCTCGCGCTCGCGGGCGCGCTCCGCGCTGTGCCGGGCACCGAGCTCAGCCTCGGACTTCGCTTCCTGCAGCCTGCCCTCGCAGGCGAGTCGGTCGCGGTCCGCTGCGACCCCGAGCACCCGTTTGGCCTTCCCTACGACTTTCCCTATGACTCCGCCGGAAGTTCGTTCGTTGTAGTTCATGTACTACGGCGTACCCGGTCAGCGCTAAACGTCACACTGTGACCTCTGTCACAGACGTCCGGTCGGACCGCTCTGCAGCCGCTCGCGCATCCGGGCCGTCGCACCGGCCCGCGCGGCTCGGGCGGCGCGTTCCTCGTCGAGTTGCAAGCCACGACTCGCTGCGAGATCCAGCAGCCCCTGGCGGTCCTCGTCCTGGCGCAGCAGACGGGCCAGCAGCCAGACCAGCAGCGCCGTCGTCAGCAGCACCTGCTCGACCATCATCACCCCGCCGGCCAGATTCTGGTCCGACAGCGGACTCAGTCCCCGCGCGGCGTCGCTCGCGCGGTAGACCGGATAGAAGACGGTCTGGGCCCAGATCAGTGCGTTCGCGAGCACGGCGCCGACGAACCGGACCAGGATCACATAACCCAGGCTCCACCAGCCCAAAAACCAGCTGGGTTTCGGGAGGGGGCCGACTAGCGCCAGCCACAGCAGGCAGCCGAACCACAGCAGGCACGCGTGCTCAAGGGCGTGCACTAGGTCGTGCTCGATCGCCAGCTGGTAGAAGAGCGGCAGATGCCAGGCATATAGATCAATCGCCCACAGCGTGAGTGCGACCAGCGGGTGCGACAGACGTCGCATCGCTCGCGAAGCCTTCGTGTGCATGAGCGGCGCGAGCACCGGACCGGTCAGCCCCAGCACGATCAGCAGCGACGCCAGGTCGCCGATCACGATGTGCTGGATCATGTGGGCGACGAGCAGCGTGTCGGCCAGCCCGTCCAACGGCCCCACCTGTACCGCAGCGACCATCACGACGCCACATACGAACGAGGCCACTCGCCAGGGCGCGACCGGTCGGCCTTCGGCGGCGAGCGTCGCCATCCGCCGGCGGTACAGAAGCAGGTAAAGGAACGTTGCGCCAAGCGGCGGTATGAACTCGGCCAGGTGGGTCATCTGCCGTGCGCCGCCAGCGAGCGCTCGTGCGCCGCTCCTTCGAGCTCGGCCTGTCGACGGACCGCGTCGACCGCTTCGGCCGCGAGCAGCTCACGACAGATCCGGCGGGTGAGGAAGAACAGGACGAACGGCACGACCCAGATGCCGATCCGGAAGACGTACAACTGCGTGTTGTAGCTGAGCCCGAACAGCACGAACATGCGATCTGCGGCGCCGAACACGAACACCAGAAACACCCAGCTCAGGAACGCGACCCCGAACGCGGTCCGGAGCGGCGCATCGCGCGGGCGATCGGCGATGTTGTGGACCCCGCGGTCGCCGCTCAGACGGCGCTCGACCCACGGAAAACTCGCCAGCACGGCGAGCACGAACAGCGGGAATAGGGCGCCGCCCCAGAACGGGTTAGGCACCAGCGTGAAGTGGCCGATCGTGACGTCGAAGCTCGGCATCAGTCGTAGCGCGCCGATCAGCCATCCCAGATACCAGTCGGGCTGTGCCCCGTTAGTCCCTAGATACGTGTGGAACGGCCCCCACTGCCAGATCGGGTTGATCTGCACCAGCCCACCAAGCAGGAACAACAGGCCGGCGGTGAAGAACATCAGCGCCAGCGAGCGTGGCGCCTGGCCTGGAAACAACGGCACACCGACGATCCGTCGCTCGGTCGTCCGCTTGCTCTCCCGAAACTGCGTGTGGTGGCGGGCCATGATCAGCGCCAGATGGATCCCGATCAACGTCGCGAGCAGAGCCGGGAGCAGGAACACGTGTGCGATGTACATCCGCGAGAAGAAGTCGGGCTTGCCCGGAAACGGCGCCCCGAAGATCGCGAGCGTCATCGGGCCACCGATCACCGGAATTGATAGACCGACGCCGTAGCCGATCGCGAGCCCCATGCCAGAGAGCAGATCGTCGACCAGCGAATAGCCGAGAAAGCCCTCCAACAGCGCGGTGAACAGCAGCAGCAGCCCGACCAGCCAGGTCAATTCACGGGGCTTGCGAAACGCGCCCGTGAAGAACACGCGCATCAGGTGCAAGACGATCGCGACCATGAACACGTCGGCGGCCCAGTGATGCGTCTGCCGGATCAGAAGCCCGGCCTTGGTCGCCAGCGAAAGATCCAGCACGGACTCGTACGCCATGCTCATCGACTGTCCGTCGAGTGGCGCGTACGGGCCGTGGTAGACGGTCTGTGCGGTGCTCGGGTCGTAGAACAGCGCCAAGTAGATCCCGGTCGCAATCAGGACCAGGAACGCATACAGCGCCACCTCGCCGAGCAGGAACGACCAGTGGTCAGGGAACAGGTAGCGCATGAACTTACGCATCTGCGGCGCGGCGGCGGTCCGCTCGTCGATGAACCGGACCGGATCGAGCACACGGTCTGCCGACTCGTTGCTCACTCCGGTCGCTCTCTCACGGCCCACCAGCTCGGCCCCACCCGGGCCGAGAAGTTCCCCGCCGCCCGCAGGTAGCCATCGGCATCGATCATCAGCGGCAGCTGCGGCAGCGGGCGACCGGCCGGACCGTAGGTAACCGTTCCGCCCGTGTACGGATCGAAGGTCGAGTAATGGCACGGGCAGACGAGCGCGTTGTTGGGCTCGAGCACCGGGAACGTCGGCTTGCGATAAAGCGCGATCGCGCAGCCGGCGTGTGTGCAGATCTTCGAGTAGGCGAGGATCCCGTTTGGCGCCCAGTCGGCACGCCCGGCGGGCAGCTCGAGCTTGCTGGGGTCGAGCCGGATGATCACCAGCGGTGAAGCGATGTCTTCGAAGTTCGCTCCCTCCGGGAAGCCCGTGTAAAAGGTCTGCTGCTCGATCTCGGCGGCCTTCAGCGGCACGCCGTCGACGTCGACGACCCGGACCCCTCGGCGCCACGGAGTTTCGTCCAGCGGCCGCGTGTCCCAGACAGGACCCAGCGACAGCACAGGAGTCAGCGCTGCCAGCCCGAGCGCGCCGCCGGTCGCCGCGCCGGCTCCGAGCAGCAGCCGCTTGCGCGTGATCCGGCTGCCGCTCTCGTGCACGATCTCGGCGATCTCCTGCTGCTGCTGCGGATGCTCCTCGGGATAGTCATCCTCGAGCTCCTCGGTCACCACGAGCCGCTTTGCGACCACCGTCAGCGCCGCGCCGATGAACACGAGCGATAGGCCGAGGCACAGCCCCAGCAGCTCGTTCGGCACCGCGGTGGCGCTGAACTCGGCGTACACGACCACGAAGCCGAGCGCGAGCAGGGCCGCGATCGCGAACAGTGCGAGAACCACGTTCTCGGCCGCCCGTTGCGGCGTTCCGGCCGGAACGATCCTCCGCTGGCCTTGCTCTCCGTCAACCGTCGAGGCGAGCTCCGGATCCTTTCCCCGGAGCCGCTCCCACCAGGCGGCCAGGAGTGCCACAAACCATTGCCAGCCCTTCATCTATGCCTCCTCCGCCCCACCATCCGACACGACAAGATCAGCAGCGGCGCCGCGATCCACCACGCGACCAGACCCTCCGGAATCGGGCCGATGTTTCCAATCCCCCAACCGCCGGCGTTGTCGACGTGATTCGTGCTCAGCACGTACTTGACGATTGAGTTCAACTGCGAGTTCGAGATCTGCGTGGTCGAGAAGCGCGGCATCAGATACGGCCCGATCCGCACCGCCTCGGCTATCTGCGTTGCCGGCACGCTCTGCAGCGGCGGAACCCGCGCACCGGTGACAAAGCCGCCACGGGCATCGATCTGATGACAGCCGGCGCAGTGCATGCTGAACAGCTGCTGTCCGTCGGAGATCTTGCCGGCGCCCGGATTCTGGGTCGCGGGATCGCCGGGCCCTTCCCCAGCGAGGCGACATACTCGGTCAGTGAGCTGATCTCCTTGTTGGAGAACTGAACGGCGTCGTCCCACGGCTGATCGTGGATGCTCGACAGCGGCATGTAGCCGCGTCGCAGGTAGAAGTCCGCGGCCAGCGCGCCGACGCCGTGCAGCGACGGTCCGGCGCCGACGATGTTTCCGCCGCCCGGCCGCGGCGTCGAGATGCCCGAGCCGGCGATCCCGTGACAGCTCGCGCAGTTTCCGGCGAACAGCTCGGCGCCGAGCGCGACGCTCGGCGTCGGCGGCTCCGTCGTCGGGCGGACGATCCCGGATTGTGGCTGTGCTTCGGCGATCGGGACCGACCCGAGCAGCATCACCGCGACCGTCAACGCTGCGACCCGCACCCGGCTCATGACTGCTGGCAGACCGGGAGCAGGGGCGCGCCGACGCCGGTCATGGCGATGATCGCCAGCGCGAGGAAATTCACCAGCAGGCCGACCATCGCCAGGAAGTGGACCCGGCCTAGCGGTGGCTGCGTGCCCCTGCCCTCGCGTTCCTTGGCCGAGACATCGTCGACGCGGCCGGTACGGACGAAGATCGTCAGCGAGACCGCGGTCGCGCTCAGGCCGACGGCGAGCGCGAGCACGGAGAGGCCGATCTCCCAGCTGTGGACCGGCAGCATCCACCGCTGGACCGGCTGGTCGCACTGGGCGAAGGTGAAGAACAGGTTGGCCAGGAACTGCGTCGCCCACGCGGCGGCGCCGCCGAGCACCCCGAACCACAGCAGCGTGTTGGAGGGCAGCAGCTTATGGGTCATAGCGTCGGGCTCAGTTGAGTGAGGACGACGAACACGGCCAGCCCACAGACCACGTACCAGTACAGAGCCACGATCCGGACCCCGGTCAGCCAGTAGTTGGTCAGCCCCTTGCGCACGACCTGCCACAGCACCGCCAGTTCGAGCAGGATCCCGAGCGCGACGTGCGCGTGGTGGGCGGCCAGCAGCGTGAAGTAGATCGACCCGTAGGCGGTCGCCTTGGGCGAGAACTGGCGCAGGTCGTGACGAAACAGAAGGATCTGGACCGCCAGGTAGCAGCACTGCACCACGACGGCGACCATCACCAGCACCACGACCCGCCAGCGCCGGTCGGCACGGGACGCCCGCACCGCGAGCAGCAGTGGGATCGTGGTCGAAATCAGGACCGCGGTCGCGACCAGCGGCAGTGCCACGCTTGGCGGCTTGATCCCGTCCGGCGGCCACGAGCGCGCGTCGAAGTCGAGGTAGAAGTAGGTCGCGATCAGGATCCCGAACAGGGACGCCTCGGCGCACAGGAACAGCGCCATTCCCCACCAGCCGCTCGGCTGCGCGACTCTCCCGCGCGCGACCGCGGCCGCGCTGCGGCTGGTGCGGGCGACGGCGCTCCGCGGCGAGGCCTCCATCAGACTGCCACCCCCTTGCGGTGCCATCCCAGCAGCGCCAACCCGCCGGCGACCGCGAAGCCGACGGCGATCCAGTAGTGGCGCATTAGCAGCATCGCGAAGATGCCTGACAGCATCAGCGCCGTCATAGGCGGCCAGGCCGAATAAGGCGGCATCTCGAGGATCTCGTCGAGTTGCGCGTCCTGGACCGTCGTCGCCGGCGTTTCGTGACCTCGCTCCAGCAGCCCTTCGCCGCGATCCAGCCTGCGGCTGTCGGCCTTGCGGTCCTCCTCGTCCCACATCGGATAGGCGCTGGTGACCGTCGGGATGACCGCGTAGTTGTATGGCGGCGGCGGCGAGCTAACCGACCATTCGAGCGTGTCACCGCCGAACGGGTCGTTCCCGGCCGCCGGCCCGCGGAACCGACTGACGAACAGGTTGAGGACGATCAACACCAGCCCGGCGGCGAGGAGGTAGGAGCCGATCGATTCGATGAAGTTCAGCAGCGCCCAGCCCAGGCCGGGCGGATAGGTGTAGTTGCGCCGCGGCATCCCGAGGATGCCGACGATGTGCATCGGAAAGAAGGTCACGAACGTACCGACGAACGTGAGCCAGAAGCTCACTTTGCCGACGCCCTCGTGATACATGCGTCCCGTCAACTTCGGGAACCAGAAGTACATCCCGGCGAGGATCGGGAACACCGCGGCGCCGAAGATCACGAAGTGGAAGTGGGCCACGACGTAGTAGCTGTCATGGACCTGCTGGTCGAACGGGATCGCCGCCAGCGTGATCCCCGACAGGCCGCCGATGATGAAGTAGACAATGAAGCCGACGATGAACAGCAGCGGCGTCTGAAAGTCAGGCGTGCCGGTCAGGATCGTCGTGATCCAGGCGAACAGCTGGATCGCCGACGGGATCACGATGATCAGGCTGGCGGCGGCGAAGTAGACGGTCGTCAGGCTCGAGAACCCGACCGTGAACATGTGGTGCAGCCAGACGCCGAAGCCGAGGAACGCGACCAGGATCTCCGACAGTGCGACCAGCGGGAACAGCACCATCCGACGGTGCACGAACGCCGGGATGATCGAGGTAGCGATCCCGAACGCCGGCAGGATGATGATGTAGACCTCGGGGTGTCCGAAGATCCAGAACAGGTTCTGCCACAGCAGCGGATCGCCGCCGTGCGAGACGTCGTAGAAGTGAAAACCGAGCTGCCTGTCGAGCTCGAGAAAAAGAGCCGCGACGCTCAGTGAAGGCAACGCAAACAACAGCGCGAACGCGACGGCGAGGAACGCGAAGCAGAACAGCGGCATGCGGTTGATGGACATGCCCGGCGCCCGCAGCTTGAAGATCGTGACGATGAAGTTGATCGCCGCCGCCGTGCTCGCGATGCCGTTGAAGATCAGCCCCCAGCCGTAGAAGTCGATGTTGTTGCCCGGATCGAACTGCTTGGACGCGAGCGGCACGTAGTCAAACCAACCCGCGTTCGGCGCGTGGCCCTGGGCGAGCGCGACATACATGAAGATCCCCGAGGCCAGATAGATCCAGTAGGAGAGCGCGTTCATGCGCGGGAAGGCCATGTCCCGCGCCCCGATCATCAGCGGAATCAGATAATTGCCGAACGCGCCCGTGGTCATCGGGATCACGAACAGGAAGATCATCGTGATCCCGTGCATCGTGAACACCTCGTCGTAGGCCTGGGGGGACAGCAGGTGTCCGTTCGGGCCGATCAGCTGGGTGCGAATCAGCAGCGCCTCGACGCCGCCGGCGCCGAAGAACGCCAGCGCGGTGAAGAAGTAGAGGATCCCGATCCGCTTGTGATCAGTCGTCGTCAGCCAGCCGACCAGTCCCCTGCGCTCGGCCCAGATCCTGTCCAGGCGCTCCATGTGCCGTTGCCCGTCCGGGGTGATGGTCGTCGCCATCTACTTCAAGGTCTCCACGTACGCGACCAGCGATGAGACCTGGCTCGCCGACAGCCCCAGGTCGGGCATCAGGTCGCCGGGTTTGATCGCCTGCGGGTTGCGGATCCACGCCGCCAGCCAATTCGGCGTGTTGGGGATCGTCAGCGCGGCCAGGGTCGTGCGGGTCGCGACGTGCGTCAGGTCGGGGCCGACGTCGCCCTGCGCCGGGGTGCCCGCGATCCGGTGGCAACTCGCGCACTGGCTGCCCATGAACAGCCGCTCGCCGGCCCGCGCCGCGGCAGTCATCGGGACCCTCGCCGCGGACGCCATGTTGGCCAGCCACGCTCGATATCGCGGCGGTCGCTGCGCGAACACGTACAGTGCCATGTGCGCGTGCTGCAGACCACAGAACTGCGAACACTGCCCGCGGTAGACGCCCGGGCTCGAGGCGTATAGCAGAATCCGATTGCGGCGCCCGGGGATCATGTCGATCTTGCGGTTCAGCGCCGGTACCCAGAAGCTGTGGATCACGTCGGCGGTCGTCGCCACGACGTTGACACGCGTGTCGACCGGGATGTGGATCTCATTCGCGGTGACGGCGTCGGTCCCCGGGTAGCGGACCTCCCACCACCACTGATGGCCGATCACGTCGATCGTCATCGCCGTGCTCGCCGGTGCTGGCGGCGACGTCTGGCGGATCAGGTACACGTTCGCGACCCCGAACAGCGCCACCAGTGCGACCACCGGGATCGCGAGACCGAACACCAGCACCATCCCTTCGGCGACGCTCTCGCGCTGGCCGAAGATCGGCAGTCCCGCCGTTCCCCGGCGCAAGTACGCGATCACCAGCATCACCACCGCCCCGGTGAACACGATCACCGCGGCTCCCAACATCCACCACCACAGCAGCATGATGTTGTGCGCCTGCGGGCTGTGGGTCGAGAGGATCGACTGCTTGCCGCAGCCGGCGAGCAGCGCGCCGGCGGCCGCCGTCGCGCCTGCGACGGCTAGTCGCCGGTTGCGGTGGCGGCGTTGACGAACAGGGATTGACACACGCGACGGGCCGGAATGGGCTGGGCTTTTCGCCGTTACCCGCTGCGATCGACGACTAACGATCCGGTCCGTTGCCTGACATCGCTAGCCGCGGCGTGCGGCCAAGACCGATGCGAGCGCGAGCGCGGTGGCGGTCGCGCCGTTGTGCAGCGCGAGCCGTCGCCGGCCACGGTCAGCCGCTCGCGAGCGCGAACATCGTCGCCGCGTGGATTCCATCGACGCCTGCGCTCGTCAGCTGCGCCGCGCGGCCGGGATGCCGCCTGACAAGCTCGGCCTGCGCCAACTCACGGGCGCCCAGCACCCGGGCCACGATCGTGGCTGGCGTGTCGACCGGCGCGCCGGCAAGCTCCGCCAGCGCCCGCCGGGGCGCGAGCAGCAGCATGGCGCCGTAGATGCAGCGCAGCCCGAAAAGCGCGCCGTTCATGAGCGGCCGTCTCCGTGCAGCGTCATCGCGCATTGGAGTAGCGCGGCGTGCACGAACGCCTGCGGGAGGTTGCCACGGAGCTGGCGTTGGGCGACATCGAACTCCTCCGAGATCAAGCCAGCCGGCCCGCATGCCGCACGGTTGCGCTCGAACCAGTGCCCAGCGCGAACCTGGTCGCCCTGCTGATCCCAGGCCAGCGCGACCAGGAAGCCGCACAGCACGAACGCGCCCTCCGCCTCGCCCAGCGGGCGGGCGTCGGGGCGGAACCGGTAGCAGTAACCGTCATCGGCGAGCTCTCGCTCGACCGCGTGCAAGGTCGCCAGCGAACGGGGATCGTCGGACGCGATCGCGCCGTTGATCGCGGGCAGCAGCAGCGCCGCGTCGACTCGATCGTCGCTCGGCGAGCGCTGCCAGCGGCCCTCCGGGTGCATCGCGGTCGCCGAGGTCTCGGCGACGATCACGTCCGCCAGCGACGACCACGCTGCCGCCCGTTCAGACGGCTGGTGCGAAGCGATCGCTCGCAGCCCAGCGGCGCAGATCAGCCGGCTGTGGGTCCAGTTGTCGGGCTCGATCTCCCAGATCCCCGCATCGGGCTCGCGCCAGCGCTGCTCGATTGCCGCGACCGCCGCCTCGACCGCGCGCCACCCGTCCGCGTCGAGGTGGTCGTGGCCGGCGGCCGCCGCGAACAGCAGCAACGACTCGCCGAACGCGTCGAGCTGGAACTGGCGGTTGACCCAGTTGCCGACGACGTCGGTGCCCCCGGGGTAGCCGGGGAGGCCGAGGCTCCGCTGGTTGGGGACGCTGCCGCCGTCGGTCGTGTAGGCGGGGACTAGGTCTGGCCCGTCGTCGAGCAGCCGCTCGGACACGAACCGGACCGCGTCGTCCAGCAGTGGATGCGGGCCGGCCTTCGCCACCGCCTGCCCGGTCAGACACTGGTCGCGCACCCAGACGTAGCGGTAGTCGTAGTTGCGGCCCTCCCGCGCGCGCTCAGGCAGCGACATCGTGGCCGCCGCGACCATCCCGCCGCCGGCGCTGGTCAGCCCTTTCAGCACCGCATACGAGTGCCGCGCGTCGCGCTGCCCGACCGCGCACTCGAGCTCGGGGACGCAGTCGCGCCACGCCGCCTCGGTCGCAGACCACGCGCGCGCGGCGTTCGGGGACCGGCTCGGGATCGGCGCCCGCATCGAGCACCAGCACCAGGTCGTGAACCTCCCCCTGCTCGAGCGCGACGGTCATCGCCAACGGGCGGCCGCCATTTTCGTCGACCGGCTTTGCGCGCTCGCCCCCGCTCCAACTGACCTGCGCGCCGGCGAGCCGACCGTGCCAGACCCCGCCGTCGTCGAGCCGCAGATGTGTGACGCGCTTGGCACCGAACTCGGTCCGCAGATCCAATACGACGTTGACGCGTGCCGCCCCCGTCACGGCGCGGATCTGGCGCAGGAGCACGGCCCGCTGCGGGTGACCGGGCAGCGCCAGCGCCTCGCGGCACTCGATCAGCCCGCCGTCTGTCACCCACCTGCTGCACCAGATCAGCCCGTGCTCGTAGTAGCCGCCCCAGACGAAGCGCGCGTCGGGCGTCACCGCGTATGTCCCGGCGCCGCCGATCAGCGTCGCGAAGCACGCGTCGGAGTCCCAGCGCGGAAAGCACATCCAGGTGTAGTCGCCGCGCGGACCAACCAGTGCCCCGCGCTCGCCGTCTGCGATCAGCGCGTACTCGCGCAGGATGTGCGGCACGCTGACGTTCGCGGCCGGACCGGCGGTATTCATCGAGCGCGGGCAGCGGCGAACCCGGCCGCGCCGGCGACCGCGCCAACGGCAGCCGCTCCGGCCAGCAGCGCACGGTGCGTGTTGGCCCACAGCTGCGGGCTGCGGCGCTTGGCGCGGTCGTCGAAGATCCCGTGCGTCGCGGCGAGCTCCGGGACGGGCTCGAACAGGTTGTCCGGGCGGTCTGGCGACACCGGCATGTTCTTCACCTGCTGCCCCGAGAATGCTTTGTGTGCCAGATAGCGGTCCGCGAACCCGGGCGCGATCTTGTTGCCGACGATCGCCTCGACCGCGCTGTAACCGACCCACAGCTCGCGACGGCGGTGATGCGCGGCCCAGTAGGCCGCTTCGGCCGGGATCTCTGGCTGGTAGATCGGCGGCACCGGCTGCGGATGATCCGGCAGCTTCGAACGGCACCAGTTGAACTGGGTCGTGTTGACGCCCGGGAGCTGCACCATCGTGATGTGAACGCTGCTCTTGTCGTGCAGCAGCTCGGAGCGGATCGAGTCCGTGAAGCCGCGGATCGCGAACTTCGAACCGCAGTAGGCCGCCTGTAGCGGGATCGCTCGGTAAGACAGGGCGGATCCGACCTGGACAATCGTTCCGCGGTCGCGCGCGGTCATCCGCTTCAGCGCCGCCATCGTCCCGTACACGGTCCCCAGATACGTGACCTCGGTCGCGCGTTTGAACTCGTCGGCGTTCATGTCGACGACCCGCGCGAACACGGTCGCCATCGCATCGTTTACCCATGTGTCCAGCGGCCCGAAGCGGTCTTCGACCGCCTCGGCGGCGGCCTCGACCTGATCGGCGAGCGCCACGTCGGTGGGCACGACGAGCGCCTGGCCGCCGAGTTGCTCAACCTCGCGGCGGGCTTCGTCGAGGCCCTGCTCACCGCGCGCCACCAGCCCGATGTGGGCACCGCGCTTGGCGAACGCGTGCGCGATCGCGCGCCCGACGCCACCTGAAGCCCCCGTCACAACCACAACCTCCGGCTGCTGGCCGTCCCTCACCGTTCGCTCCTTGTCTCGTTTGCGTTCTGACCGCGCGACGAGCTAACCGGGTCGGCGGACAGGGGTGTGCTACCCGCAGACCCGTGTTCTCACCCGGGTGGTGGTTGCCGCCTAGGAGCTAGGGGCGGACCGAGGCGCTATGCGGCCACCAGCTGCTCACGCTTGGACGCGACGCCGTCGAACAGCTCTTTGAACGAGGCGGCGAACTTCTCGACGCCCTCGCGCTCGAGCACCGCGACCACGTCGTCGTAATCGATACCCGCTTCGGCGAAGCGCTCGAGTGTGCGGTGCGCCTCGTCGACGTCGCGGTCGAGCGTCCGCTCGATCCGGCCGTGGTCCTGGACCGCCTCGACGGTCTCGCGCGGCATTGTGTTGACGGTCGCCGGGCCGATCAGCTCCTCGACGTACAGGACGTCGCGGTAGGCGGGGTTCTTGGTCGAGGTCGACGCCCACAGGCACCGCTGCGGCGAGGCACCGGCGGCCTTCAGCTCGTCCCAGTCGTCGCCGCTGAACAGCTGCTCATAGGTCTGGTAGGCGAGCTTTGCATTGGCGATCGCGAGCGTGCCCTTGAGGTCGTCGTGGCCGCCAATCTGATCGAGTCGCTTGTCGGCCTCGGTATCGACCCGGGAGACGAAGAACGACGCGACCGACGCGACGCGCGTCGGATCGCCGCCGGACTCACGGAGCCGCCGGAGCCCACGCAGATACGCCTCAGCGGCGGCGCGATGGCGATCGAGCGAGAACAGCAGCGTTACGTTGACCGGGATCCCGGCCGCGATCGTCTCCTCGATGGCCTCCAGCCCCTCGAGCGTCCCGGGGATCTTCACAAATAGGTTGGGCCGGTCGACCATCTCGTGCAGGCGGCGCGCCTCCTTGGCAGTCCCCTGCGCATCATGGGCGAGATTTGGATCGACCTCGAGCGACACCCACCCGTCGCGGGTCTTGTCACCGCGATCGAAGACCGGAGCCAGCAGGTCGCAGGCGCCGCGGATGTCGTCGCGTGCGAGCGCCAGGAAGACCTCCTTGGGGTCGCTCTGATCGGCGAGCACCTCGCGCATCTGATCGTCGTACGCGTCCCCCTGGGCGATCGCGCCCTGGAAGATCGTCGGGTTCGAGGTCACGCCGACGATCCCGTCGTCGATCAGTCCGGCGAGGTCGCCGTCGCGCACGAACGGTCGTGACAGGTAGTCGATCCACGGGCTTTGACCGTGCTCGGCGAGGGCTTTCAGGGGAGTCGTCATCAGATGACCTCCAGGGTCGCTTTCGTTGGAGGCCACTGCCCGGGCGCCGTCTGGCTACCGGCCTCCACTGATCGAGTCTACGCCGCTGTCGCGCGAGGCAACGCGTCGTTCTTCCGCGATCCGGCTCACTGGCACGCCGAACCACAACGCCGCGATCCCCAACCCCGCCAAGGCGCCGACGATCCACGGAGCCGCCCCCCCGACGACGACGTCGGAGATCAGGATCAGGATCCCCGTGAGGCCTGCGGCGAGGAACACCATCGCGACGATCGCGATCCGGTTCGCCGTGTCGACCAGATAGCGCTTTTCCCTGTGACGGAACAGGATCCGGTGCTGGATCGAGGGCGCAATCAGCAGCACCGCCGCGGCTGCCACGCACAGCAGCGACGCGAAGTAGATCGCGCGTCCGAACGTCGAGACGTGCCGCCACCCGGTGTTGAACGGTACGACCAACAGGAACGCGAACATCACCTGGATTCCGGTTCCGGCGACGCGCAGCTCGTTGAGGAGCTCCATCGTGTTGCGATCGAGCCGTTCGGCGGCCGTCTCGTCACGGTCATCGGTTCTGGTGGAGCTCACCGTAGACGCCACTAACTGAACCTACCCACCGGCCGCCGGCGGCAACCCGACGACGGCAACCCACGACACCGGCCGCCGGCGGCAACCCGACGCAGCAAGGCACGGAAGATCCGGCCGCAGATCTGGAGCCTGCGCCGCAGATCCGGAGCCTCGCTGTTAGCGCGCGCCCCCGCGCGGGCATTCCAGTGACCATGAAACTCGGCTACTTCTTGTCCAGCGAAGAGTGGGGGCCCAAAGACCTTGTCGCGCAGGCGATCAAGGCTGAGCAGGCAGGCTTTGATCGCCTCTGGATCTCAGACCACTTTCATCCTTGGAACGACGCGCAGGGACACAGCCCATTCGTCTGGTCGACGATCGGCGCGATCGCGTCGGCCACCGACGCAATGACCGTGACAACCGCCGTCACCTGCCCGACGATGCGGATCCACCCGGCGATCATCGCGCAGGCCGCGGCCACCTCGGCCGTTCTGCTCGATGGTCGCTTCAACCTCGGCGTCGGCAGCGGCGAGGCGCTCAACGAGCACATCTTCGGTGACCGTTGGCCGGGTGCCGCCGAACGCCTGGAGATGCTTGAAGAAGCGATCGAACTCATCCGCCGGCTATGGCGCGGAGGCGTTCAGGAATATCGCGGCGCTCACTACCGGATCGAGCATTGCCGCCTCTACGACCTCCACGAGGCGCCACCGAAGGTGATCGTCTCCGGCTTCGGACCGCGCGCGGTCGATCTTGCGGCCCGTGTCGGCGACGGCTACTGCACGGTCGGGCCCGACGCTGAGTCGGTTGCTCGCTTTCGCTCCGCCGGTGGCGCCGGCAAGCTCATCCAGGGCGGCCTGAAGGTGTGCTGGGGTAAAGACGAGGATCAGGCCCGAGAGCTCGTCCATCGACTGTGGGCCAACGAGGGGCTCCCGGGTGAACTGGCGCAGATCCTGCCGACCCCGGCGCACTTCGAGCAGGCCTCTGAGCTCGTGAGCACCGATCAGGCCACCGCCGATGTGCCTTGCGGGCCCGCGGTCGACCGCCATCTGCGCGCGATCCAGGCGTATGAAGACGCCGGGTTTGATGAGCTCTACGTCAATCAGATCGGACCCGAGCAGGACGCGTTCTTCGCCGCGTATGCAGAGCACGTCCTGCCGCGCTTTGAAACTCGCGCGGGGGTCACCTAGCCCTTTTGGCCCCTCGTGGGCAGGTTCTTCAGCGTCTGCTTGCTTTGCGCGCCGCCTGCACCGGCCTTACGTCCCGTATGTCTGTTTGCCTTCCATCAGCTCCCGGACACGCGCGGCAGCGCGCCGCAACAGGCGTGAGACCTGCATCTGAGAGCAGCCCAGCAGCTCGGCGATCTCGGTCTGCTTCAGATCGCGGTTCAGCCTCAGGTTGAGCGCTTCGGCCTCAAGCTGCGGGAGCTGCTCAAGCGCCGCGTTGAGCGAGACCGCGCTCTCCATCAGACCGAAACCCTCGTCTTCGCGCCCGAGTCCATTGACCAACGGCTCGGGTTCCGCGTCGCCGGCCGACCCAATCGCGGGCGCATCGAGCGACACCGAGTAGTGGGCGAGGCCGGCATCGAGGCCGGTCAGCACCTCGTCGGTGGTCAGCTCGAGATAACACGCGAGCTCCTCGACACTCGGCGTCTCGCCAGTGTCGCCGAGATCTCGCGAACTCCCTTGTCGACTTTCAGCGCGAGCTCCTGGGCTCGTCTGGGCACGTGCGCCGACCAGCCGGTCCCCCGAAAGTACCGCTTCAGCTCGCCAAGGATTGTCGGGACCGCGAACGACTTGAAGTCGACGCCACGCTCGGGATCAAAGCGGTCAATCGCTCCGAGCAGCCCGATGCTTGCAACCTGAAGCAGATCGTCGAACGGTTCGTAGCGGATTCATGTAGCGAGCTGCCAGCTTGCGCGCCAGCGGCAGAAATCGCCCGACGAGCTCCTCGCGCGCCCGCGGGTCGCCGGTCTCGCGCAAGCGTCTGAGCAGCACTGCCGAATCCGTTCCCGGCGAGCCGCCGTGGTGGAGTTCCCTCCCACGCTCCGCAAGTTCGGGATTCATCACCAGTCCTTTCGAGTACCACCGAGCAGTCGTTCGCCGCGCCCTACCGCGACGGCCAACACACCCCGACACCAATTCGTCACCCGTCCCGCGGCGGGCAAGTCACTCTTACTATTAGCCCGCGAGCGGCCGCGTTCAACCCGTACCGTCGGACACAAACGTTGCGGAATCCGGCTCCTGTCCGAATGCTGACTCGTTACGTCGCCGCGGAGGCCGCGCTCGTCAGATAGGTCGCGCTCAAGTTCTCGATCCGCGCCTGCTCTGGCTGACGGGCTCTAGACCGTCCTTACCCGGGCGATCCCCCATGCACGCTCGGCGGGCTACTGTCGCACCCGTGTCGTCGCGGAGCAACGAGCAGCAGAGCCCAGACTCCCCGCGACCGGCGGCGCTGACCGTCGCCGTCCGCGACGCGGCCCACTTCGATCGCTCGCTGGTATCGGTCTCGGGCGGTCTGCTGGCGGCGATCCCGGTGGTCTCAGTGCTAGGTGGCGGACTCGCGATCGGCCAGCCGGTGGCGGGCGTGACGATGGGCGTACGCACGGCTGCTCGACACCTTGGTCGGGGCCTCGATCGGGCTGCTGGCCTACGCGCTGTGGCCGACCTGGTCGAGAATTCCCGCGCGCCAGGCGCTGGCAGAGCTGCTCGATGCGCTGCGCGCCTACGCCGCCGCGGTGCTCGACGCATTGGTCGATGGGCGCCGGCTCGGCGAGCAGGAGATCCGGCCCGTGGCGCGACAGGCGCGGCTGGCGCGCACCAACGCCGAGGCCACGGTCGCTCGATCGCTGGCAGAGCCCGCGGCTCACAGGATCGACCCAAGGCGCACGCAGGCGGCGCTAGACGCGACCAGACGGCTCGTCCAGGCGGTCCAGGTCCTGCGGCTCGAGGCGCAGGAGGACCGCGATCGGACGCCGCTGCCGGCGCTTGCGCCGCTGGCCGGGGGCGTCACCCGGATGCTTGAGCTGGTCGGCACGGCGGTTGTCGATTCAGCCACGGACGAATCGACCGCGGTCCCTGATCTGCGCTCGAGCTACACGAGCTTCGAACGCGTGCAGAAGCCGAGCGACGACCACCAGCGCGCGGCGCTGATGTCCGAGCTGGACGAGATCGTCGACGCAACCAACGGCCTCGCGACCGTGGCCGGTATCGAGTCAGTCGACGACGACCGCGAGCCGCCCGGCGGCGCCACCCCAACATAAGCCTGATCAGATTCTTTAAAAGCCTTCATGTTGCTCACGTTTCATCTCCGGGTAGCCGATGAGCTAATAAGCCCGCCGCCGTCCAGGACCGGAGTTGACTACGAAATGATCTGTCCTCACTGCAACAACACAATTCGAGAGGAAGAGCGCTACTTGATGTCGCGTGACCCCGACGCCCAGTGGCCGGCGTGGGGCAAGTACGGTCTCTATCTGCTGCTGTTCGTCTTCCTCGTCGGCGTGTTCGCGCTCCACGCCAGCGTTTAGCGACCTCTAGACCCCAGACTCGCGCGCCACGGAAGTGTCCGCGCGGACACTTCCCTGCAGAACGGACTCGAATCCGGGTAGTGCCGAACCATCGAGTTCCGGCGCGAGGTGTTCAGCGGCCGGTCACGGTTCGTTGTGCCCCTCGCGATCATCGCCGCGCTCGGCGGCTTTCTGTTCGGTTACGACACGGGCGTCATCTCCGGCGCGCTCCTGTTTATCGGCAAGGACCTCGCCGAGGAATCAGAGCCCGCTCACGCGGCGTAGCGCTGCGCGTCCGACCAGCGAAACTCGACGCCGAGACCCGGTCGTGACTCGTTCGGCGCCAGTACGCCATCGCTCGGCCGCGGGACGCCATCGAACAGCAGCTCCTCGATCCGCACGTGGTCATGGAAGTACTCCATGTGCACCACGGTCTCAAGGGCGGGGCCCGCATTTGCGTGCAACGTCGGCGAGCAGTGCAGCGACAGTGGCCGGGAGCGAGCGCGGCACAGGCCGTCGATCCGCAACAGCTCAGTTATCCCGCCGCATCGGGTGACGTCGGCTTGCAACACGTCGACGGCGTCAGCCGCGAGCATCCGCTCGAAATAGGTCAGGTCGTAGCCGTACTCGCCGGCGGCGATCGCGATTCCCGCCGGGACGTGCTCACGAACCTGGTGCAGACCGGCCAGATCATCCGACGAAACGGGCTCCTCGAACCAGCTCACCCGTTGTTCGGCTAACTCCTGCGCGAGGTCGATCGCCTCCTTTGGCCGGTACGCGCCGTTGGCGTCCACGAACAGCTGCACGTCGTTGCCGATCGCCTCCCGCGCGACCCGGACGCGGACCCGCTCCCGTTCCGGATTGGGTCCGATCTTCATCTTCACCCTCGGGATGCCTGCCTGTGCCCAGCCCCGGAGCTGCTCGCCGAGCCGTTCATCGGAGTAGGAGATGAAGCCGCCGCTGCCGTAGATCGGCACTGTCCGGTGATGGCGGCCGAGCAGCACGCTCAGCGGCACACCTAGCAGCTTCGCCTTCAGGTCCCAGAGCGCAACATCGACCGCCGCGATCGCCATCGAGCTCAGCCCCGGGCGTCCCTCGTTGCGGATCGCTCTCACCATCGCGGCCCAGCACGCCTGCACGTCGATCGCGTCGCGGCCGTGGACGGCCTTCGCTAGCTCGGTGTCGATCAGCTGGGCGATCGCCGAGTGACCGTAGGTCCAGCCGAGGCCCGTCGTGCCGGCCGCTCGCGCCGTGGCGACCACGAGCGTGGTCGAGTCCCAGGCGAGCGTCCCATCGGCCTCGGGGGCGTCGGTCGGGATCGTGTACGCGGAGGCCTCTACGTCGCTGATCGGCGCGGGCTCCGTCACGCGACGACCCGCTTGTGCTTTAGCAGCTGCGCGCAACGATCTGCGAGCGCCATGATCACCAGCGCGGGGTTCGCGGCTCCCTGGGTCGGGAACACGCTGCCGTCAACGATGAACAGGTTCGGCACCTCCCAGACACGGTGGTTGGCGTCGACCACGCTGTCGTCGGGGTCAAAGCCCATCCGCGCGCCGCCGACCAGGTGCGCGAAGCGGTCGATCTTGAGTTGATCCTGGGCTCCGGCGTGCTCCCAGATCTGCTCGATCGTCTTGGTCGCAAAAGCGATGTTGCGCTTGTCGTTCTCGCACAGCGAGTGCGAGAAGTTGGCGATCGGCATCCCATACTGGTCGCGCTCGTCGGCGAGCGTCACACGGTTGTCGGGCTGCGGCAGCAGCTCGCACAAGAGCCCAAGAATCGTCCAGTGGTTGTAGTCGCGCATATACTCGCGCAGCGCCGCGCCCCAATGGCCGTCGCCGTGCACGTGTTCGGCCCACCCGATCGGCAGCGGCGCGACCGTCTGGATCGAGAAACCGCGGGCGAAATCACGGCTCGGGTCGGTCTCGTAGAACTGCTCGCTCGAGACCTCGGGCGGGGGCGCCTTGTACATCCGCAGATCGTCCGGAAAACGTCCCGCTACCTGCGTCGCGCCCTGCACCATCACGTAGCGGCCGAGCTGATCTGACTGGTTGCCGATCCCGTTGGGGTGGCGGGCGCTGGTCGAGTGCAGCAGCAGCCTCGGCGTCTCGATCGCGTAGCCGCAGACGGCCACCGCATCGGCTGCAACGAAGCACTCCTTGTCGTCCTTGACGTAAGTGACGCCCGTGCAACGTCCACTTGACCCGTCGATCTCGACGCGAACGGCCATCGCGTTCGCACGCACCTCGACTCCGTGCTCGATCGCGTCGGGCAGGTGGGTGATCAGCGGGCTTGCCTTCGCGTTGACCTTGCAGCCCTGCAGGCAGAAGCCGCGATAGATGCAGTGCGGCCGGTTACCGAACGCTCCGTTGGTGATCGAAACCGGACCGACCCGCATCTCGATTCCGAGGTCCTCCGCCCCGCGCCACGCAACGGCGGCAGCGCCCGAGATCGGGTGCGGGGCGTGGGGATAGGTGTGCGGGTCCCCCCACGGCCAGTCTTGGCCGGCGACCGGCAGCTCACGCTCGACGCGCTCGAAGGCGGGCTTCAGATCCCAGTACGAGATCGGCCAGTCGACCGCGACACCGTCACGCGTCCGGACCTCGAAATCAGACGGGTGAAAGCGCGGCACGTAGCCGGCGAAGTGGGTCATCGACCCTCCCACTCCGACGCCACAGTTGTTCTTGCCCATCTCGACCGGGTCGTCGCCCGAGATGATCCGCTTGTCGGTCCAGTAGATCGGGCCGGCGCCTTTCTCGTCTGACACCCAGTCCCGGTCTGGATCCCAGAACGGTCCCTTCTCCAAGATCACGATCCGCCAGCCCGCCCGCGCCAGTCGCTGCGCGAGCGTGATCCCGCCCGCGCCCGCCCCGACGACGACCATGTCGACGGGTTCGCTGGCCCCGTAGCGACGCATCCGATCGAGGTTCTGCAGCCCGCGCTTGTGCCGATCGAGCAGCCACGCCGAGTCGTTGTCCTTGGGCATCCTGACGGCACCCTTGACGAGACTCCCCGCGAGTCTCATCTGTTCGGCGGGGACTCGGTCTGACCCGACACGGGGTCGCGGTCGAAGACCTCTCTCCCCTCCCATGTCTCGCGCTCGGCATGCTGCAGCTGGGGGCTGCCGAAGCGGCTGTAGCCGCGGGGATACGCGGGGCCGCCGAAGCCGATCTCGTTCCACGCCCAGGGATGCGAGTAGAAGCACGCGAGCACGACGCGCACGACGAGGCTGAAGGCGCGCTTGACGTTCAGCTGCATCCATACGCCCGCGTCGAGCAGCCCGTTCGCGAAGTCATCCACGATCGCCAGTTGCGTGTCGTGGTCGGCGTCTGGGAACGAGGCAGCGCCCGCCCGGGTCGAAGCCTGCTCGTCGAGACCCTGGGCCACCAGCCGCCAGACATCGCGATCATCGGGCATGTCCTCGTACTGGTAGCCGTCGAGCTCGGAGTTGTAGTACTTCTCGTCGACGAAGTTGATCACCGGGATCCGGGGCTCGGAGTCCTGGGCGGTCAGCAGATCGCAGAGCGTGCTCAAGGTGGCGACTTCTCGAGCTGTGAAGAAACGCAACGGAGGAACGTTCTCTACCCGGCCGAGCACCATCTTCCGGGTGATCTCGTCCCAGTGATCGGCCTGCGCTAGCACGTCGTAGTCCGGGTACCGACCGTGCATCTGGGGCGTGCGACCGCGCCGCTGGCGCGGCAGCTGATATGGATCGGTGAGCGCGCCTCCGTCGCGGCGCTTTGGCAGGTGGTCGGCGCGGCTGAAGTCCGGCGGCACGCTCAGCGCTCCCGCCCGACAACTGCGGCCAGCATCGCGATCGCGCCGACCAGGACCAGCGAGCCCGGCGCGAGCAGGGGCGGCCCCGTGACGAGGTTGTAGGTGGGCTCCGAGAACCCGCCGGGTTTGCGGTAGACGCCGCGCAGATGCGTGTACGTGCCGATCACGCCGTTGGCCGCGTACAGGGCGCCGACCGCCGGCAGAACGGTCCGTGCCGCCGTGCTGGAGCGCGCCCCGGCGAGACCGGCGGCGCTGACCAGCGGGCTGGTGACGATCGGGCTCCACATCCAGATGTCCCCGAAAGACCCCTTGTAATGCTCGAGGTACATCTCGAACCCGAGCGGCAGGCCGCTCGCGGCGACGGTCACGGCGAGCGTCTTCTGGATCCGCCCGGCGCGGAGGTTCCACAGCCACCGGGCGGGGCCGTCGCTGGGAGCCAACGGGCGCTTGCGACGAAGACGTTTCACGATCAGCGGTTCACGAACTCGTCGACGATGCCCTTCAGTGACTGCTTCACGATCCCGGCACGGGCGGGGTCGCCGGGCAGCGCATGAGCGAGTTCCTTCGCCTGCTCGAAGCGGATGTGCGGCGGCAGCGGCGGCACCTCGGGATCGGTGATCGCCTCGATCAGCACCGGTTGCCCGGCGCTCAGGGCTTCGTCCCACGCTGGCCCAACCGCGTCCGGCGTGTCGACCCGGATCCCCTTGAGGCCGATCAGCTCTGCGTAGCGCGCATAGGGAAAGTCTGGCAGCGTCTGTGAGACCTCCAGTTTCGGGTCGCCGGACATAACCCGCTGCTCCCAGGTCACCTGGTTGAGATCGTCGTTGTGGAGCACGAGCACGACCAGCTGCTGGTTTGCCCAACGATCGTGGTAGCGCGCGATGTCGATCATCGCGTTGATGCCGAGCATCTGGAACGCGCCGTCGCCGATCGCCGCGATCACCGGACGATCGGGATACGCGAACTTAGCCGCGAGCGCGTACGGAATGGCTGGGCACATCGTCGCCAGGGTTCCCGATAGCGCGGTCTTCATCCCGCTCCGCAGCCGCATGTGGCGCGCCCACCAGTCGGTCGATGATCCCGAGTCGCTGGTCAGGATCGCCTGGTCGGGCAGCCGCTTGCTCAGCTCGTGGAACAGCAGCTGCGGGTTGAGCGGCTCAGCCGACTCGTGGGCCTCCGCGTCGAGGATCTCCCACCAGCGGCGCACGTCGTCTTCGATCTTGTCTCGCCACGACCGGTCTTCCCGGTGGCGCAGCAGCGGGATCAGCGCGCGCAACGTTTCCGCGCTATCGCCGACCAGGTTGAGCTCCATCGGGTACCGCATCCCGACCATTCGCGGATCGATGTCGATCTGCACCGCGCGGGCCTTGTCGAACTTCGGCAGCCACTCCGAGTACGGGAAGCTCGTGCCGACCATCAGCAGCGTGTCGCAGCCCTCCATCATGTCGTAGGTCGGTTTGGAGCCGAGCAGCCCGATCGGTCCGGTCACGAACGGCAGGTCGTCGGGCACGGCCGCGCGGCCGTTGAGGGCCTTTGCCACCCCGGCGCCGAGCAAATCGGCGACCTCGATCACCTCGCGCTCGGCGTCGAGCGCGCCCTGCCCGACGAGCATCGCGACCTTCTCGCCCTCGTTGAGCAGGTCAGCCGCCCGGCGCAGGTCCTCGTCGCGTGGTCTGATGACCGGCTCCAGGAAGCCGACCGAGGAGGGGACCGCGCCGTGCGCGCGCGGCGGCTCCGAGTACTCGGCCTCCTGGATGTCGTTTGGAACGATCACGCACGTGACCGACCGTGTCGCCTTCGCGATCCGGATTGCGCGATCGATCAGATGCGCGGCCTGCTCGGGCGCCATGCAGACCTGGACGTATTCGCTGGCCACGTCCTTGAACAGTGTTGTGAGATCTACTTCCTGCTGGAAGTTGGAACCGAGGGCCATCCGTGCCTGCTGGCCGACGATAGCGACCACCGGGGCGTGATCGAGCTTCGCGTCGTAGAGACCGTTCATGAGATGGATCGCACCCGGACCGGACGTCGCCATGCAGACGCCCACCTCGCCGGTGAGCTTGGCGTGAGCGCAGGCCGCGAACGCGGCGATCTCCTCGTGGCGGGTCTGGACGAACTCGATCTCGTCCTCTACCCCGCGAAACGCCCCCAGCAGGCCATTGATCCCGTCCCCTGGATATCCATAGATGCGCTTGACGCCCCACTGCTTGAGGCGTTCGAGCATGAATGCTCCGACGGACTGCGACATGAACGGTCTCCCTAGCTCTAGCTGATGCTCGGACGGCCCCGGTGTTATTGCTGCGCTACCCGCGGTAGGTCGACTAAAAACAACTGACACGCGCGGTCCGAGCCGCTGGGCCGCCGGGCTCTCCCTTCCGGCCGGGCTAGGCGACAGGCGCGGGCGCCGGCAGCGATTCGCGCCCGGACTCGGTCGCCTGCGGGGCGTCCTCGTGGTGGTACTTGCCGCCCCGCAGCAGCGACGCCACCGCCGCAATCAGGCAGGCCGCGATCGCGAACGCGAACGTGGCGTGCAGCCCTGAGCGAAACGGCTCGGAGATCAGCGCCGGGAAGAACGCCCAGCCGGTGACGACCGCCTGGGCGTGGGCCGAGATCGAGTGCAGCACGTGCGGTCCGGCCAGCTTCGCGATCGGGTCATAGCCCAGGAACGCCGCGAACAGGATCGAGACCGGCGGCGCGTGCGAGATCGCCGTCGCGCTCTGCGCGCTGACCCCGTGCGCCTCCAGCCCGCTCGACATCGCGTGCGGCAGCGAGGCCGCGAGCCCCAGGATCATCAGCGAGAAGAAGATTCCGACCGACAGGACCTGGGCCGAGTTCTGGAAGGTCTGGTTCATGCCCCCACCGGCGCCGCGGTCCCCCGGAGGCAGGCTGTTCATCACCGCGGCGCGGTTCGGGGACGCGAACATCCCCATCGAGATCCCGTTCACCACCAGGATCGCCGCGAACACCGGGTAAGAGAAGTCGGTCGGGAGCATCCATAACGCGGCGAAACTCAGTGCTGCCCCCACCATCCCGGCGGTCGCGAACCCGCGCGCGCCGAAACGATCGGACAGGTATCCGGACGTCGGTCCGGCGATCAGCATCCCGATCGTCAGCGGCAGCATGTAGATGCCGGCCCACAGCGGCGTGTCGGTGAAGTCGTAGCCGTGCAGCGGCAGCCAGATGCCCTGTAGCCAGATGATCAGCATGAACATCAGCCCGCCTCGCGCGACGGCCGCGAGGAAGGTCGACAGCGTGCCGAACGTGAACGCCCTGATCCGCAGCAGCGGCAGCCGGAACATCGGGTCTGGCGCCCGGCGCTCGATGAACACGAACGCGACCAGGCACGCCAAGCCTGAGCCCAGCAGGATCAATACGCGGGGGCTCAGCCAGCCGGTCGCGTGACCGCCATAAGGCCTGATGCCGTAGGTGATCGAGACCATGATCAGCACCAGTCCCAGCGCGAACGTGATGTTGCCGGGCAAGTCCACCCGCGCGCGCTTGGGCTTTGAGAGCTCGCGCAGCTTGAGGTAGGCCCAGACGGTGCCGAACAGGCCCACGGGAACTGAGATCAGGAACACCAGCCGCCAGTTGATCGGCGCCAGGATCCCGCCCAGCACCAGCCCGACGAACAGCCCACTGACGCCGACGATGTTGTTGATCCCGAGCGCCATCCCGCGCTGGTTGGCCGGGAACGCATCGGTCAGGATCGCCGCCGAGTTGGCGAGCAGGAACGCGCCGCCGACCCCCTGGACCAGCCGGAAGCCGATCAGGTAGGTGGCGCGTTCCTGCTCGCCCGGTCATCCAGTCGACCGTGAGCGCCAGCGACGCCGCCGTGTAGACCACAAACCCGAGGTTGTAGATCCGAACACGCCCGAACATGTCGCCGAGCCGGCCGAGGCTGACGATCAGCACGCTCGAGACGACCAGGTACCCGAGCACCATCCAGAGCAGGTAGACGCTGTTGCCCGGGACCAATGGATCGAGCTTGATGCCACGGAAGATGTCGGGCATCGCGATGATCGTGATCGACGCGTCGAGCGTCGCCAGCAGTACCGCGAGGGTCGTATTCGACAGCGCGATCCACTTGTAGCGATCGGAAACCGCCTGACTCCCGTTCGCTCCGCTCCCGTTGCTGGTCCGGATGCTCGCGGAGGTCGTCACGGACGTTCATAATACACAGGTAAACTTTGCAGTCTGCCTTCGCTTCTCGGGTATAGTGAGAGCGTGCCAACCGCCGTTGATTCGGGCCTTCTGGCCAGTGATCTCCGCGTCGTGCTGGGCCGGCTGTTGCGCCGCCTGCGTGCAGAGCACAGCTTCTCGCTCAGCCAGGGCGCGGTCCTCGGTCGGCTGGACCGCGAGGGCCCGCAGAGCACGGTCGAGCTCGCGACGGCGGAGCGCGTCCGGCCCCAGTCGATGGGTCAGACGCTGTCAGAGCTCGAGAGCCAGGGCCTGATCAGCCGCCGAGCGGACGAGACCGACAAGCGCCGTACGCTGCTCGAGCTGACCGATCAGGGTCGGCAAGTGCTGGCCGACGATCGCAGTCGACGCGAGGGCTGGCTGGCCATGGCGATCGACGACGGCTTCTCCGCCGACGAGCGCGAGGTCCTCAACCGCGCGGTTTCGCTGCTGGCCCGCCTGACCGAGCTCTGAGCGCTGACCTCGCCGCCTCCAGCGGTCCATCGCGGCGCCAGCCGACGCGGGTCACGTTCGCCAGCGACATTCCGGGCTTCGGTCGCAGCGCGCCCATCACGCGGGCCAGCTGACGTACCTCGGCCGAGATAACGGCGTCCGTATGACGCCTTCGCCACGCAGTTCGCTCGGACTCAGTGGTCAAGACAGCCTCCCTTCGGTGCCCTTCCCCCCCGTGCTCGCCCGATCATACCGAAGCGGCGTTCAGTCGGGCGGGGTCAGAACCGCAACTTCGGCATTGTTTAGGCAATGGTCCGCATGCTCGGTTCGCTGATCCCGCCGCCGCGCGCGCGTCGTCTCACGCAGCTCTACGCGGGCCTGATCCTGTACGGGATCAGCGACTCGATGCTGCTGCTCGCAGCCCTCGGCCTCGACCCGTGGGACGTCTTTCACCAGGGGCTGTCGCGCCGCTTCGGACTCGGCGTCGGTACGTGGGCGATCATCGTCGGCGTCTGCGTGCTGCTGTTCTGGATCCCGCTCCGGCAGCGGCCGGGATTCGGGACGGTCAGCAACGTGCTCGTCGTCGGCCTGACGATCGATCTCGTGATGGCGCTGTCGCCGGTCCCGCACGCGCTCTGGCTCCGAATCGTGCTCCTGATCGCCGGCGTGGTGCTCAACGGCGTCGCGACCGGCGCCTACATCGGCGCCGGGCTGGGACCCGGCCCGCGCGACGGGTTGATGACCGGACTCGCGGCGCGCGGCCATTCAATCCGCGTCGTCCGGACGGGGATCGAGTTGGGCGTGCTCGGGACCGGGTGGCTGTTGGGGGGCACGGTCGGTATCGGGACAGTCCTGTACGCGCTCGGGATCGGTCCGCTGGCGCACTTCTTCATTCCGCTACTCGCGATCCGTCCACGCGGCGACGAACAGCTCGATTCTGCGGTCCCTACGGCGCCGCTTCAGGCGCCGGTTGGGCAGTAGCGCCAGGAGGATCAGTGACCCGAGCTGATCGCCTGGGCGGCCGTCCGGGGAATGACGCGCGTCTGTACCCCGCGGCGCGCAGCTCATGCAGGCCGGCGCTACTGCTGTGTCGCCGCGCCCTCGCGCCCAAGGCGGGCGATCCTGCCACCGCCGGCGCCGAGCAGCGCGCCGATCACCGCGGTGATCACCGCCAGAAACGGCGGGAAGCTCCCCAGCGAGACCTTCGCCTCGGTGCCGATCAGCCCATGGAGCACCAGCAGCGCGATCCCGTAGATCAGGCCGCCCACCATCCCGCGGTCGGCGCCTCCCCAGCCATCGCGGTGCTCGAACCCGGCCACGAACGCACCCGCGGCAGCGACGATCGCGACGAGCCAGTAGGCGATCACCGAGACGCCGATCAACACGCCTTCGAGCGCGCCAAGGGAGGCTGGAATCACCCCACCGAGCAGGATCTGCGTCGGTAGCGGCCGGTCGCGAAACAGGACTGGGTCGTACATGAGCTCCTCCGCGAGTATTGTGTAACCGCGAAGGTTCGGGCGCAAACCTCGCCGGCAATATCCGATCCGGCGGTTGACAGTTCCGGCAGTTCCGTGTCTGCTACCCGGCGATGCGGGAGCTGACGGGAACTGCAATGTCGGGGGTCGCGGTACCTCGCGAGAAGTGCATGGAGTTCCTGGCGGCGGTCGACCGCTACCCGGATTGGTATCCAGATGTGGTCCAGCAGGTCGACGTCCTCGACCGCGACCCCGACGGACGACCGACACGGGCGCGAACGAAGCTGCACGTGATGGCGGGGCCGGTCGCGCGGGATTTCGACCTCGTGATGGCCGTCGTAGTCCAGCAGCCGGACACCGTGAAGCTGACCCGGGTCAGCGACAGCGGATCAGAGCAGCAGTTCGACGTCACCTGGCGGCTGCGCGACAACGGCGACACCCGCATCGACCTCGAGCTGCACGCGAACATCGACGCGCCGCGGTTCTTGCCGCTAGGTGGGATCGGAGACTCGATCGCGAACGGGTTCGTGACCGCCGCGACCGGGGAGCTTGCGAAAGGAGCTGACGCGTGACGCTGGATGAATCACTCACACCTGAGGACGCGCAGGCCTTCGCGAGCGTCTGGTGGGTGCCGCTGCTGCTCGGGCTGCTCAGCCTCGTTGCCGGCGTGATCGTGCTGATCAAGCCATCGAACAGCCTCAACGTGATCACGATCGTGATCGGCGTCTTCATCCTGCTCGACGGGATCATGCAGGTCTACGTCGGGCTGCGCCACCGGGTGGAGAACAGCACGATGGTCGCGCTGGTGGGTGTCGTGGACCTGGTGATCGGCATCATCCTGATCCGTCACCCGATCGCCGGCGTGACCGCGGTCGCGCTGCTGATCGGCATCTGGCTGGCGGCTGCGGGCGTCCTGCGATTGATCGTGGCGTTCGAGATGCACGGCGCCCGCCTGGGGCGGATCCTCGTCGGCGCGGTCGAGCTGATTGCCGGGATCGTGATCATCTCGAGCTCTAACATCAGGATCGCGACACTCGCGATCCTGGTCGGCATCGGGTTCGTCCTCAACGGGATCGCGCTGATCGTGCTCGCGTTGGCGACGCGCGGGCTCAAGGACGTCGAGATCGACCAGGTCTCGAACTGAACGGGTCGCAAGTCGTGGACGCGCCCGGGGGTATCAGCGACCGGATCTTGCGGACCTGGGCGTTTAAACGTCCTGACAGGACGCTTAAACGTCCAGCCGGCGAGCGAGCTTCGGTCCCTCAGGGACAGTGAGATCCGTGGCCCACCGGACTGAGCGGGCGCGGCGCTTGACCGTTGCGTCGGCGGAGGTCAATAATCCGCTACGACCCAAGGGTGGAAGGAGTTGGTGATGGCCGAAGGTGATCATGGCTCTGGCGATCGCAAAGCCAACATGCGCGCGACCTCGCGCGACGAGCAGGCCCACCGTAAGAACCTCCGCAAGAAGCACTACATGCGGGAGCTGGCCTCGCTCCAGGAGGAGCTCGTCAAGCTGCAGTACTCGGTCAAGGAGAAGGGCCTCAAGATCGCAATCGTGTTTGAGGGCCGCGACGCCGCCGGCAAGGGCGGGGTGATCAAGCGGATCATCGAGCGCACGAATCCGCGCGTGATCCGCGTCGTCGCGCTCGGGATCCCAACCGAGCGTGAACGGAGCCAGTGGTACTTCGAGCGCTGGGTTACGCAGCTGCCGGCGGCCGGCGAAGTGGTGCTGTTCGATCGCAGCTGGTACACCCGCGCCCTGACCGAGCACGTGATGGGCTTCTGCACCGACGACGAGTACCAGGAGTTCCTGCGCTCATGCCCGCAGTTCGAGACGATGCTCGCCCGGTCGGGGATCGCCCTGCTGAAGTACTGGTTCAGCGTCACCGACGAAGACCAGGAACGCCGCTTTCCAGGGGCACGCCTCGGATCCAAGTCGGCGCTGGAAGCTCAGTCCGATGGACATCGAGTCGCGTGATCGCTGGGTCGAGTTCTCGCGCGCGAAGGACGCGATGTTCGAGTTCACGGACACCAAACGCTGCCCCTGGTATGTGGTCGAGGCCGACGACAAGAAGCGCGCACGGCTCAACTGCATCAGCCACATCCTGCAGAGCGTGTCCTACGAGGACATCCTGCCGCCGCGGATCAAGCTCCCGTCGCGCGCCGAGCAGGGCGGCTACATCCGCCCGCCGATGGACAGCCAGACGTTCGTGCCGTCGAGGTTCTGACCGCAAAGGCACAGTCCGTGCAGGCGCCCGGGCGAATCCAGCAGTAAGAGCGCGGCGGCGG
>CAVWOQ010000037.1:0-350665 GCA_963756655.1 uncultured Solirubrobacterales bacterium | reverse complement strand
AAGCGCCGGGGTTGGCCGGGACTCCGTCGCGGGGCCAGCGCTCCGCGGCGACCGCGAACGCCTCCTGGGCGGCTTCCTCCGCGAGATCGAAATCGCGAAGGAAACCGACAAGCGAGGCCAGGACCCGCCCCCACTCGTCCCGGAAAACCTTGTCCAGCAGCGCTAGCGCTCCACCAACGGCCGGACCTCGATCGCGCCGCCGAGACGGGCCGCCGGGATCCGCGCCGCCAGCTCGATCGCCTCGTCGAGGTTGTCCGCCTCGAACACGTAGTAGCCGCCGAACCCCTCCTTGGTGTCGGCGTACGGGCCGTCGGTGGTCAGCGTCTGGCCGTCCTGCACACGCACCGTCGTCGCGGTCTCGATCGGCTGGAGCTGCGCACCGCCCCGGGCGCGCGGGTCCTCCGCCAGCGACATGTATTCGGCGAACACGTCCTTTTGCTCGTCCTCAGCCAGCGCCTCGACGGAGCCGGGCTTTTCGTGGATCAACATGGCGTACTTCATCTGGAACCTCCTACGGAGGAGAGTGGATTGTCGCCCTAACGACGAACGGGCGCACGCTTAGGGGACAGCTTTCATGCGAGCCGGAAATGCGCGAACCTCCGTCAAGCCCGGGCGACGGGAGGAAACCAGGTCAGTTGGGTACGCCGTCCGGCCCAGGCGCCTCCCGCCGACCCTACCGCCACCCGATCCCCGGTGGCGCCGCTGGCTCGGAGCGAACTCGGCGATCTCGCGGCGCGGCGCGTCGCTACGGCCTCCGAGAGCAAAGCGGCCACGGCGCCTGCGTGGCGCCGCCAGGTGCGGAGCAGCCACGCTCGGGCCGCCGCATTACGACCAGCCCCAGACCTGCCTTCGTGGTCGGACGCGCATCTCGCCGGCGACGTCACGCATCGTGCTCGGCGCGCTTGTGCGGAAGAGCGCGTCAGGCGAGGCCCATCGCCGTCATCGTGCCAGCCGTCGGACTCGCTCGTGGCGAGGAGCGCCGCAGCGGCGACGGGCCGCCTGGTCCTGCTTCGTTGATCGAGCAGAATCAGCCGACCGGCGTCACGACCCGGTGTGGACTGCGCTGCTCGGCCGGACTGCGGCAGCGGCTCGACGCCGTCGCGTGCTTGTGCATCAAGTCCAACTCCAGCGTGCGGGGTTCCGCTGGATCGCGCCAGCTTGCCATCGAAACGCAGTCCTGCAGGCGTAGCCGTGGAGGTTTGTCCCCTGCGGCGGCGTCTGTTCGTCGTAGGGTTGATAACGATCTTCAAGGAGGGCGTATGCAGTTCGCGGTGTTGGTCTATGAGAAGCCAGGTGCCTATGAGGCGCTGAGCGCTGCGGAGCGGGAGCAGATGACGGCGGAGTATTTCGCGATCGCGGAGCTCCCGGGTTACATTGGGGGTGCTCAGCTGCAGTCGATCGAGACTGCGAGCGCGGTGCGCGTCGAGGGCGGCGAGACGTTGATCACCGACGGCCCCTTTGCGAATACCAAGGAGGTCTTTGGCGGCTTCTACCTGTTCGAGGCGGAGAGTCTCGACTCGGTGCTCGAGATTGCTGCTCGCTGCCCGGCGGCTAGGCTCGGCGGGGTGGTAGAGGTCCGTCCGTTGGTGCATGCCCACGGCTTGGAGGGTGCCGTTTGATCGGGCGTGTCTTTCGCGAGCGGTCGCGGCGCGTGCTGGCCAGCCTGGTCGGCTACGTCGGCGACTTCGATCTTGTTGAGGAGTCGACCAGGAGGCGTTCGCGATCGCGCTGATACGACCGCGACGATCAGCGGATGGGTCTTCTCGGTGGCCCAGGTCCCGATCGGGGCGTCGAACGCCCGCTCCGGCACGGATCCTGCTCGGGCGGCGCTTTCGCAATGCCACGACGCGCGACAACGTTGCCTGCGACCGTTGCCCGCTACTGCCGAGAAGAATCGTCAACGACGAGGAGCGGCCGCTTTCCAGGCATTTCTAAAGCGGGAGCGACGGGACTCGAACCCGCGACCTCCGGCGTGACAGGCCGGCGCTCTAACCAACTGAGCTACGCCCCCGAAGGGGGACTGCAGTATGACAAGCCAGGTGAGGTCACGGCAGGAAGTCGCAACTTTTGGACCCCGCCTGGGTTTGGACGAACGCAAGCGATGTTCCTGTCCTCGCGCCCAACCCGGCCGTGGGTGCGGAACGGCGAGCATCGACGGCGGGGACCCTCGGAAGCGGGTCCCCGTCGCAGTTAACGACCGCGCTGGCGGGCGACTGGGGCGCGCCAGCCCCCGAACGCGCGCTCGAGATACAGCGCTACCGCGATCGAGACGTGGTCGCGGTCGATCCCGGCGGCGACTTGCACCCCCAGCGGCAGCCCGCTGCGGGAACGACCGAGCGGTACCTGGGTCACCGGTACGCCTGCAAGGTTGAAGACCGCGGCGGAGTTCAGCAGCCACGGCCGCCCCAGCGTGCTTCCGTGGCGGGGTGCGACTCGCGGGTGCACCGGGTGCAGCAGCACGCCGTCGCCGATTGTCTCCAGCAGCTCGGCCGCGAGCGACCGGGCGCGCGCCAGCTGTCGCTGTTCCGACCGCGAGCCGGCCTTCCGCGGGACGATGTCGGATAGCAGCGTGATCTTGGTCGGCAGCATGTGGGGACCGCCGGGCCGCAGCAGACTCATGATCGCCGGCGGGGCCTCCGCGGCCTCGGCGACCAGCTCGAGTGTCGAGCGCTCGGAGTGCCACTTCAACGTCGTCAGGAACGGGATCACGGCCCCGCGCCACGAGCGCAGCGACACGCGTTCGATCTTGGCTCCGGCCGCCACGAGTGCGCCCGCCGCCCGCTCACGCGCGTCGAGCACGTCGCGGCTGATCGGGCGGATCGTCGTGTGGTCAGTCAGGATCACCCGGAGTCCAGCGAGCGACACGGTATTCGGATCTCCGAGCCTGACATTGCGGGCATAGCGATCCTGGCCGTCTGGCCCGGCGATGAGCCTCAGCACCGTGATCAGGTCCTCGGCGCGGCGCGCGATCGGACCGATTCCCAAAAAGCGCGCGTTCCCACCCGTCGTCGGCGGGTAGTTGCCGGTCGTCGGCACCACGCCCGAGGACGGCTTGTGGCCGAACACGCCGCAGAACATCGCCGGAATCCGGATCGAGCCGCCGATATCGGAGCCGAGCCCGAACGGGGACCCTCCCGAGCCCACCGCGGCGCCCTCGCCGCCCGACGATCCGCCCGCGACTCGGGTGGGATCGAACGGGTTGCTGGTGCGCCCGTAGACGCGGTTGCACGACTCGATCCAGAGCGTCAGCTCGGACGTGTTCGTCACCCCGAGCGGGATCGCGCCCGCCTCGAGCAGGCGCGTGACGGGCGCCGTGTTGCGGGCCGACCGGATGTGCTTGCGCGCCACCAGCCCAGCCGACTGCGGCATCCCAGCGAGCGCGATCGACTCCTTTACCGTGAACGGCACGCCAAGTAGCGGCGGCAGCTCGTCGGGCGATGTCGAGGCGCGGACCAGGTCATCCGCCGCCGCCGCCTCGCGGCGGGCGAGCTCAAACCGCTCGGCGACGAGCGCGTTGATCGCCGGACCGACCTGCTGATGGCGCTCGATGTGGGCCTCGACGACCTCGGTCGCGGTCAGCTCCCGCTGACGGATCGCGGTCGCGAGCTGGACCGCCGAGCGCTCGGTAATCGCCTCCGTCATGGTGTCCAGATGATTCTCATTACCGCGAGCGCGAAATGCTCGTAACGCTCTGCTGAATAGTGCTCGGGGTCGGTGAGGACCATCCGTCCGGCCTCCTCGCTGAGGCTCCTGATCGCGCGCGCGCAGAGCTCGACGTCGAGCTTGGCTGCGACCCCGGCTCGGCTCAGCGCCCAGCTGACAAGCGTCTCGATCCGCTCAAGCATCAGCGCCCGGTTGCGCTCGACGTGCTCGCGCACGATCGCCGGCGTCCCCTCGGGCGGCAACAGGATGATCCGCCACGTCGCCGGCCTGCTTGCGACCGCGTCGAGAAACCGTCTCACGCCGGTCGCGAACAGCTCCGGAGGCGCGCCGTCTCCGGGCGAGTCGGGCACCACCGCCGCGAGCTGCTCCAGCGCGTAGCGCTCTTCGCGCTCGATCAACGCCTGCAGCAGCCGCCCCAGGTTCGGGAAGTGGTCGTAGATCACCGGCCGCGTGACGCCGGCGGTGCGGGCGATCGCCTCGATCGAGACGCCCTCGTATCCGTCCCTGACGATCACGCTCAGCGCCGCGTCGAGCAGTTGTTCACGGCGCTCGTGCGGCGGCATCCGCGGGGCGTACCGGCGACGCTGCGAAGGGGCTGCGTCCGATGGTCGAGACGTCATCGCTGCGGCGCAACGCTACCAGGCGAGCTACACAGGTGTAGCTTTATTTTGCGGTAGGTTCGACGCTGTGCTGGCGGTGTTCGACGGACACAATGACGCGCTGACCAAGGAGGGCCACGCCGCGCTAGCCGACGGCCGGGCCGAGGGTCACCTCGATCTGCCCCGGATGCGCGAAGGGGGAGTCCGAGGGGCGATCTTCGCGGTCTTCACGCCGACCCCGGGCGACGATCACTGGGAGCAGGTCAAGCGCGACGATGGCGTACTCGAGATTGAGCTCGCGGCGCCGGTGCCGCACCCCGAGGCGGCGGCGTTCGCGGCCTCTGCAGCGGGCCGCCTGGCGGCGCTCGAGCACGACGGTCACGTCCGGATCGCGCGCTCTCTCGCCGACGTCGACGCGGCCCAAGCCGACAGTGGCCCGCCCGTCGCCGTCCTGCATCTAGAGGGCGCCGAGGCGATCGATCCGCAGCTCGAGGCGCTCGATCTCTGGTACGCCGCCGGTCTGCGGTCGCTGGGTCCCGTCTGGAGCCGGCCGAATCAGTTCGCCCACGGGGTGCCGTTCATGTGGCCGTCGTCGCCCGACACTGGGCCCGGGCTGACTCCCGCCGGGCGCGCGCTCGTCAAACGGTGCGGCGAGCTGGGGATCCTCGTCGACCTCAGCCACCTCAACGAGGCAGGCTTCTGGGACGTGGAGGGACTCGGCATCGGGCCGCTCGTGGCTTCGCACTCAGCCGCACACGCCCTCTGCCAGAGCTCACGCAACCTGACCGACCGTCAGCTCGACGCGATCGGTGCGTCGGGCGGGCTGGTTGGGATCGTGTTCGCGTGCCCGTTCCTGCGCTCGGACTTCGCCGATGATCCCGACACACCGATCGAGCTGATCGCGCGGCACGCCGCCTACGTGGCGGAGCGGATCGGGGTCGAGCACGTGGCTCTCGGGTCAGACTTCGACGGGGCGACGATTCCCGACGCAGTCGGCGACGTGGCCGGCATTCCGCGGGTGCTGGAGGCGCTCGCCGATGTCGGCTTCGGTCAGGACGAGTTGCGAGCGGTGGCGTGGGACAACTGGCGGCGGGTGCTGGGCGACTGGTGGGCCGGCTAGGAGCGCCTACTCCCGCTCAAACCACATGTCTGTCGCCCCGGGTCGGGACGCCGTTTTGCGTCCGGCTGTCCGGTACGCGATGGACGGCACAGCGGCTCCAGTCAAACGGCCGTGGCAGGCCTCTGAGCCGGCGATCGTTACCGCCGTGGCTGCGGTTCAAATGTCGACCTATCACCGCCACCGCGACGGTCCCGGACCCCGAGAGCTTCAACGCCGCCGCCGCGCTCTGCGCGTTGGCGCCGGTGGTCCACGTGTCATCGATCAACAGCACCGATTGATGGTGCAGGTTGCGGGCCGTCTTGAACTTCTCCATGCTCACCGTGCGAGGTGTGGCGGGCGCGCTTGAGCGTCGCAACAGGCGCTCGTAGCGGTCACGTGTCGGGCCGACCAGCTCGCCGACGATGCGCTGCAGCGGATGAATCTCGTCGCGCGCCTCAGAGCTCGATGGGACCGCCGTGACGATCTCGAAGCCCGCGGTTCCGGCCGCTCGCGCCAGGCACGCCTCGTGCGCGGCCAGGTACCGCCACAGCACCGCTGCCAGCTCGAGCTCGAATCGACGCGCGATCTCGGGGGGCTGGCGCTTGTAGCACGCGAGCGCGTGGTGCAACTGCTCGTGGCCGATGCTGTAGGAGATCGGGACGACGGCATCGAGCCACTGCTGCGTATTGGCGCACCCGTAGCAGCGCTCGTATCCGTCGGTGAGGTCAAAGCAGACCTCGCACACGGCGGGGCCTGCCCGCGGACCGAGCATGAAGTTGCCGTACGGGGCAGACAGCTCAGTAACGCTTGGCATCGCGGACCTTCAGGCCTCGAGCACCCCGGGCTGGGCCAGGCGCTCGATCAGGTGAGTGATTTCGTCGGGCGCGCTGAAGACCTTTGTCCCCGGACGGGCCACTAGCGCGCGTGCCCAGTCTTGCTCGAGCAGTTGCTTGGCGACGAATACCGGGCGTCCGTGGGCCAGCGCGAGCCGCGCCTGGACGCGAGCGCCACTCGTGTGCGTCGCCTCGACGACGACCGTACCGAGCGCGAGGCCGGACATGACCGCGTTGCGCATCGGAAAGCTCATTCGGGTCGGTTCGGCGTCGGGCCAGAACTGGGATACGACCGCCCCGGCGGCGGCGATCTCGTCCTGGAGCGCGGCGTTCTCGCGCGGGTAGCTGTGATTCAGCCCAGTACCGATCACGGCGATCGTCCGTGTGTTGCGGGCGAGAGCGGTTGTATGAGCGGCCGTATCGATCCCGGCCGCGAGTCCCGAGATGACCGTGTAGCCGTTGTCTGCGAGGTGGCCGGCGATTTGCTGCGCGCGCTCGACGCCAGCCGCTGATGGCGTCCGGCTGCCGATCACGGCGAGCGAGTTGGTGTCGGCCGGCGCGATCGATCCGGCGACGAACAACAGGGGCGGGCGGTCGTGGACCGTACGCAGGTTGGCGGGGTACTCATCGTCGAGGACCGTCAGCAGGCGGATGCCCGTGGTCTGCCATGCGTCGATGTCGGCGGCGGCTGCGGCGAGGAGTTGCTCGGGGTCGGTTACCGGCAGGAGGCTGCTCTGGCCGCTGTCGCGTTCGCTCAGCACCCGCTCGAGCACGTCCTGCACGCTTCCGTTGCTCTCGACGAACTCTGCGTAGATCGGCCAGGGCCGTCGCCCGATTCTGAGGAGCGCGACTAGCGCAACAGTCTCGGGCTCGGCCATTGGTGGTGAGCCTAGGTGGGAGTGCGGCTCAGGTCGGGCGCTCTGATGAGAGCTCCGTCGTTGCCGGGTCGGCTGAGTCAGGCGCGGGTGCAGGCGCGTGCTCGGGTGCGGCCAGCGGCACCGGCGCGGCCGCTTCGGTGTGGTCGGGCTCGACGACGGCGTCGGCGGGGGTGGTGTCCGGCTCGTGGTTGGGCTCCGCGACGACAGCGTCCGCCTGCTGGGTCTCCGGCTCTTGGACAGCCGCTGTGTGCGCCGGCTGCGGCTCGGCGACCACTGCCTGGGTCTGCATTGCCTCGGCGGGCGCGTGGGTTTGCATTGCGTCGGCGGGCGCCTGGGTTTGCATTGCGTCGGCGGGCGCCTGGGTTTGCATTGCGTCGGCGGGCGCCTGGGTTTGCATCGTCTCGGCGGGCGCCTGGGTTTGCATTGCGTCGGCGGGCGCCTGGGTTTGCATCGTCTCGGCGGCCGCGGTGTCCGGCTCGACCTGACGGCTGGGCTCTGACGTCGTCCGCTCACTCTGCTCTCCGCTGATCGCGTCCCGGAAGTCGCGAATGCCACTGCCGAGATGGCGCGCTACCTCGGGCAGGCGCTTCGGTCCGAGCACCAACAGGGCGACGACCAGGACCAACAACAGATGCGTGGGCTGCAGAATGTCGCCAACCATTACTGCTGAGGGTACTGGCAGACCGACCGATCGACCAACCCCAACTCATCTCGAGTGCGCGCGACGCCGCGGGGTGGCGGGGTGACCCCCGACCAATACCGACAGTTTGCGGCTGTTTGCCGGCGCGTACGGGTAGTCGCCCATCGGCAGCGAGGCGATCTGGAACCAGTAGGACCGCAGCACGGATGCGTCGCCGACGCCGAACGTGTAGGTCGTGGTGAAGCGGCCGTCGCCGCCGACGTGCTCGTGTACGCCGTAGGTCGTGTAGGCGGAGCCCAGGCCGATTCGCAGCCGGACGAGCGCCCCGCCGGGAGGCAGGTAGCCACCGTCGAGCTGGCCGACGATGTGGATCATGTGACCCCACGCGACCTTGCGTGGATAGATCTTGATCAGCTTGACCTTGGCTGGGACGACCTCGGCGACCGTGCCTGAGAGCGATCCCTGCGCGTCGCCGCCGCCGGCGTAATCGGCTTCGACCAGCCGCGAGGGACCGGCCGGAAGCGTGGCTGTCCAACTCCCGTTTGAGGCAGTTGTCGCGGTCGTGGCCGGCGTGAAGGCGTTCTGTCCGTCGTCGAGCGCGGTCAGGACCTCGACGGTCTGGCCGCCGAGCGCGACGCCGTTGTACGTGCCCAGCCAGCCGCTGACGGTCGTGGTCTTGCCGTGGCCGACGCGGCGGATTGTCTGGCCGATGACGTGAGGGAGCACGACCACGCGCACGAGCTCGACCCGCTTGACCCGCGCAATCCGCCCATGGCGCCGCACCTTGACTGACACGAGCCGCCGCTCGAGCACGGTTCGCGCGTGGCACTTGGTCACGCGTTCTGTCTTCGCGTGCGCCCGCCGATGCACGCGATGCCCGCGCACGATGACCCAGTGAGCGGGCACGATCACGCGCTCAGTCGCACGATGGCAGCGCAGCTGATCGGCGACCCTGAAGAACGCGATCGCGCTCACGGTTGGCACGCCGATCTGCATCGTGAACGACGCTGGACTGGAGAGGCCATGACTCCCATCACTCGCCACCGCGTTGTTCTCGGAGTAGCAGCGCACCGTGTGCGTGCCGACGCCGCTGACCGGCACCTGGGCGCGCGCACCGGGGTACCAATGAGCCGCCGCGCCGTCGACCGTGCACGAGATGCCGTCGACCCCGGACGGCCCGGCGGCTGCCGTGGCGGTCACATACTGGGTGCCAGCTGTCGCGGCGGCCTGGCTGGGTCCGGACAGCGAGATCGTCGGCTGCTGGTTGTCGACGTAGATCGTCCGGCTGTAGCTGACGCTGTTGCCGGCCGCGTCGGTGGCGCTGAGCGCCAGGGTCTTCGTACCCTGGCCGTAGCCGTCGGTCACCACAGAATCGCTGGCTGCCGGGGCATCGCACTGGTGCCACATCCACGGGCTCTGGGACGAGCTGCTGCCGGGCAGCGACTGGCCGCCGAGGGTCGCGTACATCGCGCACAGGCCCGACGGCGAGTCACCCGAGAACCCCAGCGGCCAGGTGCCGCGGACCCAGCCGCTGGCTTGCCAGAGGCCCGAGGCGGACATCGATGGGCCGATCGTCTCGTGCACCCCGAGCACGATCTCGGCTGGCCGAGATGCCGACCAAGCCCGTCGAGCTCAGAACACCCTGGCTTGCCGCACACGAGCAGGAAACCGAAGTAGCTGGAGGCCATCGGACCGAGCCAAACGCTGGTCTCGCTCGGAGTGTATCTGTGAGCTGCCCCCGTTCCAGTAGAAGTCCCCGCCGTACTGCCCGTAGTTGCCGGCGTTGACCCCATACCGAACTAAGGCCACCGGGCTGGGATCGCGGCGCCGACGATCTCGAGCCCAGCCGGAGCCGTCGCCTGCCAGATCGCCCCCTGACCTTGCGAGTACAGCGCGGGCGCGTCCACCTCGATGCTGCCGCCGGGGCACGTGGACGTCGCCTGAAAAGCGTAGGCCGAGCTGAACTGAAACACGCCGTTCGGGTAAGAGCCACAGGCGGTCACGCTCTCGTCGGCGCTTGCCCTCGCCACAAACGTCAGCGTCAGCGCCAGACAGGCGGCGCCGACGATCAAACGCCGACTAGGCGCCGAACGCGCTCAGTCATCGCCTCGGCGCCGTCACGGTCACGGCTGCGGACAGATCACGGCCACACTCACCTCGGTCGGCGCCGAAAGCAGAACCTTCGCTCCCACGTACGGGCGCAGGCTTTGCGCCGCGGATGAGCGTCACGCCAGCGGACGCAACCGGAGGGGCGCGTCCGGTGCTCGCTGTGGCGATGCACGCCTTGCGGAATCGCCTGTGCCCCAGTTGACGATCCCTCCCGGGAATGCGCCCGTCTCACCCCAGCCGACCAGATGCGCATTGGGCCGCGACGCGACCAACTGACCGCTGGGGTCGATCTCAGCCCAATCCCGCACGTACCCCGCGATCGACCCACGGTCGAACTTGATCGGGCTGATCGAGTGGTTCTTCAGCTGCCGATTGCCGACGCTGCCCGCAGGCAAACTGATGGCCGCGTAGCTCGTCCCACCCAGAGCAACGAACAGCGCCAGGTAGGCGACGACGTTGCTGCGGAGGTGGTTGAGGACTCTGGTCATGCGGGCTCTCTTTCGCTGGGTCATCCGTCGGGGGAGGTGCCGGGGCCGAGAGCTCCATTAGCTCCAACGGCTGGTTGGTTCACAGAACCCGTGGCGGGGCTGCTCGATTCGCTTGAAGTCTGGGGAGTGGGGGCCGCTGGCGTGCTTGCTGCGGTCGATCCCGACGCGCCAGCAGACGACGTGGGGGCCGTCACGTAGCGGACCTGTTCGACGATCACGGTGCGCCGCGTCTGATGGCGCGAGCGGTGACCGGCCAGGGCGCTGCCGGCGTGCCTTGCGCGATTGGCGACCGCGCGGCCCGACTTGCTCGCCACCGACTCCAGCGCACGGCTCATCCGGGTCGCCATCGCGAGATATGAAGCGGCGCCGGGTGTGCCCGATGAACGCGCCACGCCGACGTTGGGGCTATGCCCGCCGGTGGCGAACACGGCGACCGCGACGAGAACCGCCGCCCCCGCCGCGAGAGCACTGACCTGGCGGGCGTAACGCGGCAGCTTCGTGTGCGCCGCGAGGCGTCCAGTCCGCTGGTGTGGTGCCTCGAGCGCGGTCTGAAGCGAAGATGACTCCTCGCCCCAGAAGTCGTTCGCCGTCGGAGGCAGCTCCAAGCCCTCCTCGCCGCGGTGCGCTTGTCCCTTTGCTGACGATCCAACGGGGATTAATTCGTCCCGCGGACCGAGCCAATCACGCGGCAGACGAACGACGTTGTCGTCGAGGGTGTTGCCGTCTGCGGTTTGGCGTCCGTCGGGATCCACGGGGTTTGCAGACCTTTTCTTGCATCTGGACGCTTACGCGTCTACCGGGGGCGCTATTATACCTCTGAATTAGTTCCAGTTTGACTCAATTAGAAACGGCGAGCGTGGCAAATACCGATCCAGATGAGTCGTATCTGACCGTCGCCGAGGTCGCGGAGACGCTGAAGCTCAACCAGCAGACGGTCCGCAACTGGATCGATCAGGGTTCGCTCCCGGCATTGCGGGTCGGCCGCCGCGTCCGCATCAAGCGCTCGGACTTCGAGCGAATCCTCGAGCAGAGCTACAGCGGCAACACCGCCGCAACGGCCCGTCAGCGCGGACCTAGTGCCGACGACTTCTGGGGCGGTCAGCCGGTCGGGCTCGCTGAGCCGGCGGGTGTGAGAACCAGCGAAGACGCCCCGACCGATCGCCCGTGAGCTTCAGCGACGAACTGGATCGCCAGCGTGCGCAGATCATGCGGGCGGTTCGCCACGCGAGCGACGGCTGGGCGCAGGCGATGCGCGCTCACAAGCTCGCGCCGCCGGACGCGGGGTTCGCACGGCGCCTTCGCGGACTGTCGGAGGCCGCCGCCGCCGAGCAGGTCGCGTGGGAGCACGCCCACGCTGCCGGGCTGCTGTGGCGGCCAGTGCCCGGAGCCGAGAATGCGGCGCCGCCATATGAGCTCCGGCCTGACACCGGCAGGCGCGGGCCAGAAGACCTGTGGGAGCGTTTCGACGCCGCCGTTGCAGGGCTGAACCGCGCGATCACCGGCTCGGACGCGGCGGTGGTGGCGGATGCGTTCGGTGAGATGGCGGAGGCCGCTGGAGCGCTCGCTGACGTCCTCGCGCGCGAGGACTCGCCCGCGCGTGCGCGGGGCGTCGCCTGAGCCGCGGCGATGCGCGAGACGCCGGCTGACCTCCGTCAACTCCAAGCGCTGCTTGACGAGAGCGTCGCGGTCGCCACCCCATTTCTACGGCGGTCGTTCGAGATGCCTGAGCACTCCCTGTCGGCCCGGCAGCTCGCCGTCCACCTGCAAGGTTCGCTGACCGTCGCGCTCGCGACTGTCACCAAACAGGGCGAGCCACGCGTGGCGCCGATCAACGCGCTGTTCTTTCGCGGGTCGTTCTATGTGCCGACCGTCGCGGAGTCCGCTCGCGCGACGAACATCGTACGCCGCCCGGCGGTCAGCCTGAGCTATTTCGAGAGCACGTCGCTGGCCGTGATCGTCCACGGGCGCGGGAGGACGATCGACGAAAGCCACTCGGACTTTGCCGCCGTCGACGAACTACAAGTCGAGTCCGGAGCAGAGAGCCCGCGCGACTGGAGCGGAAAGCCTGTTTACGTGAAGGTCGATGCGGCCACCATATTCACGTACGCGAGACACCCGGCCGAGCATCCGCCGGCGCGTGGCTGACCAAAGACGGTGTTTGCACACTTCACAGAACGCTGCCCCAGATGGCTACGAGATGTTTACTGGGGCTGAAGGCGAGACTGCCACGCTCGAACAGCGGAAGGCGATCTCGAAGGGAGGGAAATGCCCCAGATCATCGTGACGGCTGACAACCCACGCACCGACGGCGAGCGTGCCGTGATGTTCACCGAGCGAGTGAGCGTCAGCGATTTCGAGTCTGATCACTTCCAGGCTCAGCTCGTCGAACGCCTGGGATGGGCGGTGAGTGACGCTGATGAGCTCGAACAGCATCACCCCGAGCCGCCCGGCGGGGCGGAACGGAAGGAACTGGAGCTAGGTGACGAGCAACACGGGAACGAGCCCGTGAGGGCGCCTGGCGTGCGCGTGCGCTCGAGCTAGACGGGCGCTCAGCGTCCCTCGGCGAGGGTCGTGACGACCGCCTCGTAGACCCCGGCGCCGTAGCTCTCGGACGCGATCCGAAGTCCGGGACGCCGCGACGCATCGGCCCCGAGCGTGAGATCGCGCTCGAGCGCATTGGCGACCAGCCAGAACGTCTCGACCACCGATTCGGTCTCCATGTCCTCGCGCGAGTCGCCGACGGCGATGCAGTCCTCGCGTGCAAATCCACGCGCGCGCATGTGCGCGGCCACGCCCCGCGCCTTTGATGCCCCGGCCGGGATCAGGTGATAGGCGTGGATGACGGGCAGTCCCGGCATCTGCTCAGAGGCTGCGCGCACGACGCCGTTGTCGACCAAGCGGAGCCACTCGAAGCCGTGCTCAGCAAGCAGAGCGTTCGCCTCGTCGACATCGAGCTCGCCGCGAAACAGGTGTGAGACATCGCGGTGCTGAGACCAGGGCAAGTGGTATTCGAGCCGGTCGGCGTAGCGCTCGAGCAACAGCGCCGGCGCCCCGGACGCCTCGATCTGGTCATAGATCGTGCCGGCCTCGGCTGACGGGACGACCCCGTCGGTCAGCCACTCGAGCTCGCCGTCGAGCACCAGCCCGCAGCCGAGTTCGAAGATGAATGCGGACGAGCCGATCAGCCTTGCGGCCTCGAAGACCGATGACTGGCGGCGGCCCGAATAGATGACGACCTCGGCGCCGACGCGCGCGCAGGCCTCGAGCGCGCGCGCCGCGAGCAGGCTGAACTGTCCGCCGGCGCCGGTCAGCAGCGAGGCGTTTGGTCCCAGCAGCGTGCCGTCGAGGTCTACGTACAGGCATCTCATCGCGCGCGACCGTAGCATCGGACTGCCTCTGGGGACGACCGCCATACTGGGACGTGAGGTGGCCGCCATAAGTGAAACCGAGCCCTGGGAGGCGCTGCTCCAAAGCGGTCGTGAGGACGAGCGGCTCGTGCACGACGACCTCTACGGCGAGCGGTCGGCACGGACGACCGCGATCCCGGAGCACCTCAATTGGCGCGTGATCGAGGCGCTGGGTCAGGCCGGGATCGAGCGACTGTACGAGCATCAGCTAGAAGCGCTCGAGCAGGCGTTCGACGGGCCGACGATCGTCACGACGGGGACTGCGTCCGGGAAGTCGCTCTGCTTTCAGCTGCCGACGCTCGAGGTCCTGACGTCAGATTCGCGGGCGCGCGCGCTCTATCTGTATCCGACCAAGGCGCTCGCCCAGGACCAGGCCCGCTCGCTGCACCGGTTCGGGCTGCACAAGCCGGTCCGCCCCGCGATCTACGACGGCGACACGCCGCGCGCCGAGCGGGCCGCGATCCGCAAGCGCAGCAACCTGGTGATCACCAACCCGGACATGCTCCACGTCGGGATCCTTCCGAACCACCCCGCGTGGGGCGACCTGTTCTCGAACCTCGCGTTCGTGGTCATCGACGAAGCGCACGTCTACCGCGGCGTGTTCGGCTCGCACGTTGGCAACGTGCTGCGGCGGCTGCGGCGAATCGCCGCGATCCACGGCACCGAGCCGCGCTTTCTGCTGACCAGCGCCACGATCGCCAACCCGATTGAACTCGCCGAGCGGCTCACCGGACTCGACGACTTTCGGCTCGTCGACCGCGACACGGCGCCGCAGGCGACGCGACGGGTGGCGATGTGGAACCCGCCGCTGCTCGACGAGCAGCTGGGTGTGCGCGGGTCGGCGCTGTACGAGGCCGCCGAGGTGTTTTCGGAGTTGGTGAGCAACGGCGCGCGGACGATCTGCTTCATGAAGTCACGCAAGGGCGTCGAGCTGATCATGCGCCACGCCGCCGACCGCCTCGAACCGGAGCTGGCCGAACGGATCGCGCCCTACCGCGCCGGCTACACGCCCGCGCAGCGTCACGAGATCGAGCGCCGGCTGACCACGGGGGAGTTGCTGGGGGTTGTCGCGACCGACGCGCTAGAGCTCGGGATCGACATCGGCGAGCTCGACGCCGCGATCTGCGTCACGTTTCCCGGCACGGTCGCGAGCCTGCGACAGATGTGGGGGCGGGCGGGGCGTCGGGGGCGCGGGCTGGCGGTCTACATCGCGGGCGAAGACGCGCTCGATCAGTTCTTCTGCCGCCACCCCGACGACTTCCTCGCCCGCCCTGTCGAGGCGGCGATCCTCGATCCGGGCAGCAGCGAGATCTACGCCGAGCACCTGTTGTGCGCAGCGCACGAAGCGCCGCTCAGCGAGGCCGATGAGCCGTTCCTCGGACCGCAGTGGCACGAGCACGCGAAGGAACTCACTGCCGCCGGACTGCTGCGCGAGCGCGCAACCGGATTCGTGCTAAAGCGCGCCGACGACTACCCGGCGGCACGCTTCGGGCTGCGTTCGGCATCGGCGGACAGCTTCGTGCTGATCGACGCAGGCTCCGGCGAGGTGCTCGGCACGATCGAGGCGGGACGCGCCTACTCGACCGTGCACGAGGGCGCGATCTACCTTCACCTCGGGCGTTCGTACTTGGTGCTCGAGCTCGATCTCGGCGGCCGCCGGGCGCTGTTAGAGCAGTTCGACGGCGACTACTTCACGCAGACCAAGCGCGAGAGCATGACCTACATCGAGCGACTGATCGAGCGTCGCGACGTCGCCGGGGTGACGCTGTCGTACGGGTCCGTCGTGTACTCGGAGGAGGTGCTCGGGTATCAGCGCAAGCGGCTGCAGGACCATGAGGTGATCGACTTCGAGGGGCTCGATCTGCCGACGATCGAGTTCCAGACCAAGGCCCTCTGGTACGAGCTCGACGACTTGATCGCGGCCGAGCCATTCCCGCCCGCGAAGCTGCTCGGATCGCTCCACGCCCTCGAGCACGGGCAGATCGCGGTCCTGCCGCTGATCGCGATGTGCGACCGCTGGGACATCGGCGGCCTATCGACGAACGCCCACCCGCAGACCGGCGGCCCGACGATCTTCATCTACGAGGGCCACGCGGGAGGGGTGGGGATCACGCGCAGGGGCTACCACGAGTTCACGCGGCTCGTTCGAGACGCACAGCGGTTGATCGGCGAGTGCAAGTGTCGCGACGGCTGCCCCTCGTGCGTCCAGTCGCCAAAGTGCGGGAACCTCAACGAGCCGCTGTCCAAAACGGGCGCGCTCGAGCTGCTGGGGCGGATGTCAAACCGTCACAACTTCTAAACGACCCTGGGCCCAGCCCGTCGAACAATGAGTCATCGCACCGACTCCGATCTCACGCGCGGCGGCGTTGGCGCGGACGCCGTATCCGACACCTCCCCTGCACTGGGGACCCAGCGCCCATGAGCAGCTGACCCGACGCCACCCGGCGACGACGACAGCGCAACCGCTGCCGGCGCCTAACGGGTCGCCGCCATACCGGCTGAGGCTCGACGACGTCCTGGCGCCCGCCGCGCTCGAGGCAATCGATCGAGCGGGGGTCCTGCGCTTTCACTGCGTCGGCGACACCGGCGGTTTCCACAATCCGATCCCGCAGCGCGCGGTCGCGGCGGCGATGACGACCGAGCTGGCCGGCGAGGAACCCGCGCGCTTCTTCTACCACCTCGGCGACATCGTCTATCTCAACGGCGAGCGCGCCAACTACGGGGCGCAGTTCTTCGAGCCGTACGGGGAATACGGCGCGCCGATCCTCGCCGTCGCCGGTAACCACGATGGCGACCTCCCGGCGGGGAGCGACGCGGAGCCGCTGGAGGCGTTCGTCGAGCAGTTCTGCTCGCCCGACGGGCATCCGTGGTCCACCGGCCGCGCCTCGCAGCAGCAACCGAACGTCTACTGGACGCTCGAGCACGAGTGGGTGACGATCATCGGCCTCTACACGGGGGTGCCAGAGGGCGGCACGATCGACCAACGCCAGCTGGATTGGCTGTCGAACGAGCTCATGGAGGCGCGCCAAGGCGTGACGCTGATCCTCGCGATGCACCATCCGGTGTTCTCCGCCGACACGATGCACGGCTCGAATCTCGCGCTGCGAGACACACTCGACGAAAGCTTCGCGCGCGCGGGGCGAATACCCGACGCCGTGTTCAGCGCCCACGCGCACAACTACCAGCGCTATGCGCGCGTCCACGACGGTCGGCAGGTTCCGTACGTGGTCGCCGGCAGCGGCGGGTTCCCGGAACTGCACGGCCTCGGGTACGGCGTTCCCGACCTCCCGGCCTCGTTCGCGGGCCTACCCGACCTGACGCTCGAGGCCTACCAGCACCGCGCATTTGGCTTCTTGACGGTGAGCTGCCGGCGCGAAGGTGTGAGCGTCGACTACAACACCGTCGTTCGCAGACGCCCAGAGCTGTTTGACTCGTTCGCGGTGTCTCCCGCGCACTGAAGTCCTACGTTGTTCTTACGTGGTCGGCCGTGACGCCTGCGCGGCCAAGCGGGTCTTGAGGGCATCGCACACCAAAGAGGTTCCCGCAGCGATGAGGATCCACCGCAGTGCCGTCGCCGAGGAGCCACGATCACTCGCGGCGCCATTCACGCAGGCAGTGATGCGGGCTGAGAGCGAGGCCGGGTTCGCTCACTGAGCGAAACGCAGCTCGCCGCGGGCCGAAGGGTCTGCCCCTTGCCCTTCCGCCCGCTCGCGTGCTCGCTCGGCTCGCACGCAGTCGCTAGCATCGCCGCGCCAGGGCGAGATAGCTCAGCTGGTAGAGCACACGACTGAAAATCGTGGTGTCCCCGGTTCGAGTCCGGGTCTCGCCATCTCCGGGTCTCTCCATAAGAAATGCCCCGGAGTACTCGGATCGGCCTGTCGGCGTCGTTGGGGCGCTCCGTGTACCGTTTGAGTCCGGGTCTCGCCATCAGCGGGTCAGGTGGCATTCGTGCCGGTCAGATGGCATCCGTGCCGTGACCGGTCCGGACGGATCGAGTTCGGTCCGGGCATGCGTCGGTCGACTGCCGCGTCATCTCTTACTTAATGGCCGGAGTTCCGCGGCTGTCCGCCCGGCACACCGCACGGTCGGGCGACTCTTCCTGGTCGTCGATCGCGAACAGATCCCCGCCGCCCACCGCTGCTTAGGTCACGAGCGGCGGTCGCAGAATGCCGCTTGAATCGATCATTGACCCTGTCGGGGGGCTGGCGTCGAGATCGTCTGCTGGCTGTCGTGAAGAGTGAGATCGGCGCGTGTAGCGGTGTGAACGTGGCGGGCCGCGAGGCGCACGCCAGGGCGAATGATGCCGACTGACACGGTCGCCCATGCGCATAGCGCTACCCAGACCCATACTTCGGCGAACGTGGATATGGCCGATACGTGGGTGAGGGCGCCGACGGCGAAGCTGCAGGCTGCGTACATGCCGAGCGGGAAAATGGTCGCCCAGCGCCCGAGGTGATAGCGCAGGCGTGGGTGGGCGAGCTCGCCGGCGAGCAGCGGGGCGAGCCACAGCACCGCGAGCAGCCAGAGGACGATCGATGCGGTGCGGAGCGGATGCGCGATGGCGCCGAGCGTGTGCAGTCGGTGGGCGGCGGTGCTGGCCCGTGCGGCGGCTAGAGTGGCGATCGCTAACGCTCCGCCAGCGATCCATTGGTCGCCACGCGCTCCCGTTAACTCGGCGACGTCAAACCTGGCGATCACGAAGCAGTACAGCCCGAGGCCGATGAGGAGTGGCACGAGCGACGCGCCGACCAACCAGGGCGCGTGAGCCGGGAGCGCGATTGTGGCCGCGAGCGCGGCGAGCGATTCCGTCGCGACCGTGACCATCAGCGCCGCGCCGGTGACACGTGCTCTCAGGTGAGCGACTACTTCCGTGATCAGTACGAACCACAACGCGAGCGCGAGCGCCAGCAGTACGATCGATGCCCAGATTGGGCCGACCGCAGCCAGGCCGGTCGCAAGCACGGCGGTAGTAGCCACTGCACTCAGCGCGGCGGGAGATCGCACGCGGCGCACCGCCAAGATGGGGTGGCGCGCGAAGAGGATCGCGGCCACCAGGCCGAGGGCGACCCACTCGAGGGCCGCGATAGCGAACAGGAGGTGAGCGAGCGTCGTCTGACCGTCGAGCGACAGCGCCAGCGACACGACACCGGTGGCCATCACCATTGCGCCGGAGGCGGCCGGGACCCGCTCGAGTGTGTTGTGGAGCGAGCCCACGGCTCTGATCACCTTTCTACGCTTCGTTCGATCGGGACGGGCCAATCCGCGGTGCGCCTGGGCGCTCTGGGGCGATGAAGTCGAATGGGAGCACGCGCACCTGGCCTTCGCGGATCGCCTCTGTGACCGCGCGGTCGAAAGATCCCTCGCGCCAGCGCTCGGCATTCGAGATCCGCGCGAGCGACGCGCGCTGGAGCGGCCCGTAGGAGCGCAGCACCAGGACCAACCGTCGTACCTCGGCGGACAGGACGGCGTCGTCGTGACGGCTCGCGCGTCGCCGAGCCGGTGTAGCGGGCCACGCGTCGTTGGATTCTCGATTCATCGGGGCTCCCGGGATCTGGGCTCGAGGACGGATCGCGGTGGTTGGCCAACCGCCGGCTGGGCGCTGGTTGGGTCGCGCCTGGCCTCTGGGGGTGCAGTGTCCTCTCGGCCACGGGTCAGATCGCGCAGCGGGTTTTGGGGGGTGCCGGCGGAGCGTCCGGCGGTGACATCGGTCATCGCTCACCTTCTCGTGTGTGTTTTGCCGTGTGGTGCTTTGAAATCGTGGTCCATGCGGCGCGATCGAGAAACCAGCGCAGCCAACGAGCATGCTCACTCACTGACGGCGTATGCACCTGACTCCGATGGTGCCGCTGCAATTGACCGCTGCTCAGCCTGGTCTTCGGTGGGCGGGGTTGGTCTGGCGGCCGGGTGGCGGCGTGCGTCGTCGTCGTCGGCTTGCTCGAGGGCGCGCCAGAGGAGCTCCATCGCGGGGGCGAGGTGCGCGAGCTCCTCCAGATGCTGCGCCGCGAGCCGCTCAAGCGTCTCGGCGCCCCGTGGCGTGAGCGTAAGCCGAACGACGCGGTAGCGATCAGGATCAGCGCAGCGCCGCACCAGACCGGCGACCTCGGCGCGGTCCACGAGCTCGACCGCGCTGTGGTGGCGCAGTAACAACTGATCGGCGATGTCGCTAATCGCCGGTCCGTCCCGCCCGCGGTGCCCTCTGATCGCGAGCAGCAGCTGGTGCTGCACGGCCGTCAGCCCAACGGCCTTGGCCTGCTCCTCGCTCCAGTGCAAGAAGCGCCGCAAGCCGGTGCGCAGTTCGAGCAGGTACGCGTAATCGGTATCAGTCGGAAGCGACCTCATATCGTATTACGATATCAGAACCGCGCTGCCTCGAGATCCGCGGCGACGGCGAGGCGATCCTCGACCCCGACGACTCTGCCGCCCCGTTCCCGAGCGCGATCATCCGCATCCACCCGCGACGGATCATCAGCTTCGGGATTGACCCGCCCGAGCTTGCCCGCGGCCGACGCAACGTCCCCTGACCGGCACACCGTCCCGCTGTGAACCACGCGCCGTCCGCGTCGCGAGATCACGTCTCCGCGGCGTCCGCTCCATGCTGTTGCTCGCCCACCCAGGTGAGGATCGCCCGGGCGTGGATAAGCACGGTCCCATCTGGCAGCTTCAGGGCCGGCAGCTTGTCCGAGCCCGTCTCCGCGATCAGCTCGTCGCGCGAGCCCTTGCGCAAGAAGGGAATTGGGTTGCCGTGGCCGGCGATCACCTTGTCGTAATCGATCCCCGTTGCGCGGAACGCTTCCTGCACCCGCCGACAGGGGTGCGCCTTGACGCCGCCGTCGTCGCCATGGCAAACAAACAGAGTCGGTTTATCGGCCATTTTTCGAGCCTCCGCTCGTCGCTTGCGCCAGCGTAGCGTCGCGGGCCGCAACCGGCCAGCCCGCGACGCTTGGTCAACCAGGTCTAGAGCGCGGCGTGCTTGGAGCCGCGGCGGTTGTCGCGCGGCAGCGATGGGACGCCCGTCCGAATCTCGAACAGGCGGCGCTGCGCGTAATCGAGCTCGGCCCAGATCTGCTGTGCGCGACTGACGGCCTTGCCTGTGCGAGAGAGCTTGGACCTCATCTTGTGCCTCCTTCGTGCCTATCGATCTCCAGGTTTGATAGTCAGTCTCGGCTAAGAGGCTTCGTCCCACATCGGCAATTCGCAGCCGGTCCGGGGCTAGGAGGCCTTACTTGGCGCGCGCGACGACTTAGGCGCGTTTCTCCTGGAAATCGGGCTGCCAGACGGGCACGCCGAGCGCGTGCTCCTGCAGATCGATCGCCGCCTGCGTGAGCCGCGCCTCGGCGCCGCGCGGCGCGATCAGCGAGACGCCCGTCTCCCATGTCACCGGCAGCGCCGCGACCGGCATCCCGGTCACGTTCCAGAGGCCGGTGAACGCGATCAGCGGGTCGCCGGGGCCGGCGGCGTGTCCGCGCTCATAGCCCGGACCGCGGGCGTAGGGGACGATCGGGAGAGTCGGCTCGATGACCAGGTCGACACCCTGCGAGGCGAACCACGCCTCCCAGGCCGCCGTGCCCTGAGCCCTGCGGCTCTGGGCGCCGAGATATGCGCGGGCGTCGGTGAACTTCCGGGAGGCCTCGATGAACTCGGCGATCGCCGGCCGGTAGTGGTCGTGCCGGGCAGCGTGGCGGGCGTGGAGCGCCCAAGCCTCGGTGGACAGGATCGTGCCGAGGTCGTCCCAGTTGAGCGCCCATGGGACGTCCGCCCGCACGATCCGAGCGCCGAGCCGCTCGCAGGCCCGGACCGCCTCGTCAAACGACGACGCGACCGCGGGATCGATCGTGAGCGCCTCGGGCCGGTTGATGACCGCGATCGTCGTCCCGGCCAGCGGGTCGGGGCCCCCGCGGGGGGTCAGCGGCAGCTCCCCCAGCGGCGCCGACGGGGGCGAGAGGGGGTCGATCGCGGGTCCGCCCTCCGCCATCCCCGCCAGCAGCGCCGAGCAGTCCGCGATCGTGCGGGCCATCGGCCCGGGGTGATCGAGCGTCGGCGCGAGCGCGATGATCCCGTCCAGCGGCAGGCGGCCGTGCGTCGGCTTGATCGCGCTCGTGCCACAGCAGGCAGACGGGATCCGGAGCGAGCCGCAGGTGTCGGTTCCGAGCGCTGCGGGGGCCATCCGGGCGGCCAGGGCCGCCGCGCTGCCGCCGCTGGATCCGCCCGCGATGCGGTCGAGCGCCCAGGGATTGCCGACCTGATCAGTCGTGCCGCCGGCGGCGAACTCGTGCGCATGCGTATGGCCGAGCAGGACCATTCCCTGGTCGCGCAACCGTGCCCAGGCGGTCGCATCGAACGCAGCGACATTGCCCGCGAGGACCGCGCTCGACGCCGTCAGCGGAAGGCCGGCGACGCCGTAGAGGTCCTTGAGCGCGATCGGGATGCCGCACAGCAGCGGCGCCGCGCCTGGGTCGGCACGCAGGCGCTCGTCGGCGGCTCGCGCCTGGCGGCGGGCGTGCTCTCCGTAGACGCGCACCCAGGCGTTGATCGCGTCGGGGGCGCCGTCGAACGTCGGCGGGCCACCGTTGTGGTCCTCGATCCGCGTCAGGCATGCGTCGGCGAGCTCGGAGGCCGACAGCCGGCGGGCGCGCAAATGCGCGCCGGCTTCGAGGATCCCAAGTTCGGCCGGGTCGGTTCCTGAAAGTTCGTCTAGCGCCACTGCACCGCCATCGGTGCGTACGCATTGTGACCGCTTGTTCTCACAGCGTACGTGATAGGTTTGCCCATGAGTTGAGCGCTTCCGGAGCGGAGGAACGCACGAGCGGCCAGGCGCAGTCAGCAGCCATTTCTGCCCTGCCCGTTCGAGACGAGCCATCCCGCGACACGAAGACAGTACGCGACTCCGTCTTCGATGTCATGCGGCGGTTCGGCATGACGACGATCTTTGGCAACCCCGGCTCGACTGAGATCCCGTTCCTGGTCGGGCTGCCGTCCGACATTCACTTCGTGCTCGGGCTTCACGAAGGCTCGGTTGTCGGGATGGCGACCGGTTACGCGATCGCGCGCGATGAGCCGGCGTTCGTCAACCTGCACACCGCGCCGGGGCTCGGCAACGCGATCAACGCGATCGCCAACGCCCGCGACTGCAGGGCGCCGCTGGTCGTCGTGATCGGCCAGCAGGACCGCCGGCAGCTCGCGTACGAGCCGTTCCTGACCGGCCGATCGCTCGAACGGCTGGCCGGCGACTATCCAGTCTGGTCGTGCCTGCCCGCGCGTGCCCAGGACGTGCCGGGTGCGATCGCGCGCGCCTACAACGAAGCGCGCGCGGCGCGCGGTCCGGCGCTGGTGGTCGTCCCGATGGGCGACTGGGACGAGCCAGCCGATGACCTCGGCGCCGGCTGGCCCGAGCGGACATCGCACGCCGCGTCGATCGCGCCCGCGGACGTGAGGCCGCTGGGCGACATGATCGACGGCGCGAAATCGCCGGCGCTCGTGGTCGGCACCGGAACCGACAGCTGCGACGGCTGGGCGTCGATGGTCGGGCTCGCGGAGCGGCTCCGCTGTCCGGTCTTCCAGGAATCGTTCACGCGCCGGGCCGGCTTCCCGCAGGACCATCCGCTGTTCGCGGGCCACCTTCCGTGGCGGCGGGAGCTGATGCGCGAGACGCTGTCGCCACACGACCTCGTGGTCGCGATCGGGGCAAGCGCCTTCCGTCTGTACCTGCTGGACGATCCAGGCCCGATGGTCGTCGAGGGGACGCGGGTCGCGGTGCTGACCGACGATCCGTCGGAGGCCTACCGCAGCCCCTGCGAGCTGGCGCTAGTCGCGCCGGTGCCCGCGGCCTGCTCGGCTCTCGCTGAGCGCGTCCAGCAGCGCAATTCAGAGCCGCCACACCCGTTCGAGCGCCCGCCGGCCCCGCCCCTGCCGGGGCTCGGCGAGCCGCTGTCGGCTGAGCACGTGCTGTCGGAGCTGGCCGAGCGTCTGCCGCGCGAGGCGGTGCTGGTCGAGGAGACGCCGTCGAGCCAGCCTGAGCTGTATCGGCGGATCGCGATTCGTCACCCCGGCGGCTTCATCGCATGTGCGAACGGCGGCCTCGGCTTCGGCGTCGCCGGCTCAGTCGGGCTGCGGATGGGCCACTGCAAGCGGCCGGTCGTCGGCGTGATCGGCGACGGGTCGGCGATGTACGCGATCCAGGCGCTGTGGAGCGCCGCGCACTACGAGGTCGGCGTGCTGCTGATCGTGATGGCGAACGGTCGCTACGCGGTGATGGACGGGCTCGCCCGGACCCGAAACGCACCGGGCCCGTGGCCGGCATTCGGGTCGATCGACATCGCCGGGATCGCACGCTGCCTTGGGTGCCCGGCGGTCAACGTCAGTACCCACGCCGAACTGGTCGAGACGTTCGACGCCGTGCTCCCGGAGCTGGCCGCCCGCAAGGAGCCGCTGCTAGTCGAAGTCGCGCTCGGCTGACCCGCCATCGAGCAGGCGATCCGCCGCCGCGCGCACGAACTCGGCTCCCGCCTGCAGTTGCGCGAGTTCGGCGGCGGACAGCTTCCACTCGTGGATCCGCTGCACGCCGCCGGCGCCCAGCGTCACGGGGACGCTGAGGCTGACGCCGCTGAGCCCGTACTCGCCCTCGAGCATCACCGAGCAGGGCCACACCCCGCCGTCGCCCGTGCCCTCACACGCCGCGACCATCCGCGCGACGCCGAGCCCCGAGGTCCAGGTCGATGAGCGGCCCGAGTCGAGCGCGACGTGGCGCACATACCAGCCATCGACGAACTCGCGTACCTGAGCGCGCTGCTGCTCGCTCAACGTCGCCGGCCGGCCGTCGAGCTCGAGCCGGTCGAGCAGCGGCACCGCGAGATCGCCGTGCTCGCCAATCGTCCACGCCTGTACTCGCCCGGCGCCGACGCCGAGCGCCCGGCCGACGGCCGTCCGCAGCCGCAGAGAATCGTTGAGCGTGTAGCCGAGCACGCGGCGGCGATCGAGGCCGGTAAGCAGCGCGGCCCAGGTGCACAAGGGATCGACCGGATTGGTCACGATCAACACGACACCGCCCCAGCCCACCGGCAGGCTCCCGAGCAGCGGCGCCAGGATCGCGGCGTTCGCCTCGAGGTAGACCATCCGCGAGGTGTTGACGGTCAGCGGCGCCGAGGCCGTGACGACCAGCACGTCGGCGCCGGCGAGCTCGGATTCGTCGCCCTCGCGCACACTCCCGGTCACGCCCTGCTCGAGCACCTGCTCGTAGTCCATCGCGTGCGAGACGATCATCTCGTGGCGGCTGTCGAGCAGCACCAGCTCGCAGTCGAGCGGCGACAGCAGCAGGTTGAACGCCACCGAGGCTCCGACGCCCCCACCGGCGCCGGCGATCACGACCCGCATGCGCTAGGCCGCGGCGCCGGAGAAGTAGCCGTGCGTCCCGCCCGCCAGGTACTCGGCGAGCCGCGAGGCGAGCGACATGATCGTCAGCGACGGGTTGACCGACAGGGTCCGCGGCACGACGGACCCGTCGCCGACGAACAGCCGCCGCACGTGATGGCACTCGCCGCGTGCGTCGACCACCGACCGCTGAGGATCGCTGCCCATCCGGCAGCCGCCCTGGATGTGCGTGCTCAGCACGCCGGTCTGATAGACGCGCTTGGCGCCCGACGCCAGCAGCACCTCGCGCGCGAACTGCAGCGAGCTGTCGATCTGCTCCTGCTCACGGTCGCTGAACTCGAATGAGTAACGGTCGCGGCCCTGTTCGTCGACCCACGCGGTGCCGTGATTGGCGTCGCTGACCATCGTCAGCAGCCCGGTGTAGTAGCGGTAGGAGCGCATCGCCTCTGACAGCTCCTCGCCCCATAGCGGGATCCCCAGATCGTCACAGAGCGCGGTCGCGAAGCCGATCGGGTCCTGGATCGTCGCCGCCTCCACGACGAAGCCGCCGTCCTCGTCGCGCTGGAACTTCATGCAGTGCGCGCTGATCGGATAGACCATGTGTGCGTCCTGGAGCTCGTCGAACAGGCCCTCGACCAGGCGGGCCGGGTGAAAGCCGAGATGACGGCCGATCAACTCGCCGCTCGCGGGCGCGCCGCCGGCCTCGCGCGCGCCGGAGCGGATCAGAAGCTGCGGCGTCGCGAGCGCGCCGCCGGCGACGACGACGGCGCTCGCGCCGACGACGTGCTGCCGTCCGTCGGGTCCGACGTACTCGACCCCGGTCGCCTGCGGGCCGTCGCCGGATTCCTCGATCGCTACGCGTCCGACCGTGCAGCCGGCGCGCAGTTCGAGCCGGCCGGCCACCAGCGCGGGCTGGATGTAGGTGTTGAGCGTCGACTTGCCGGCGTTCGTCGGGCAGCCCTGCAGGCAGGATCCGCAGCGCATGCAGTTGTAGTCCGTGTACGACATGACCGGCTCGAGCTCGGCCCCCAGCGCCTCGAAGCCGGGGACCACGGTGTTCACGCACTGCTGCCAGTCGGTGCGCTCGCGGACCCCGAGCCGCGCCTCGACGCGTTCGATGTGCGCGAGCAGGTCGGGCTCGGCAAACGGCTCGCCGCCGTCGCCCAGCAGGCCAGCGGCCGCGTACCACTTCTCGTAGTCCTGGGCCGACGGGCGCAGCGCGACCTTGGTGTTGATCGACGTCGTGCCACCTACGCAGTGGCCGCGGAACATGATCAGCGGCGGTTGCCCGGGCTTGCCGCCCGCTCGGCTTCCGGCCTCGCCTAACTGGGCGCCGCCCGAGTCATCCGGCTGCTGCGGCTCGGCAAACGCCGGTGGCCACCAGAGCTCATGGCTCGCGCGCGCCTCCCAGCGCATGAAGTCGGCGGCCGTCTTGTACGGCCCGGATTCGAGCAGCAGCACTTCGGCGCCGGCGTCGGCGAGCTCGCCCGCGACGACCCCGCCGCCGGCGCCCGACCCGACCACGACCACGTCGAAGTGCTCACTCATTCCGCGACTCCGAGATACGACCAGTCCTTGTCGAGCCGCGCGGCGAGCGGGGGCGCGAAGTCGATCTCGAGCCAGGCGCCGGGCCCGGGTGCCCCTGGCGCGACGAAGTCGCTGTAGAACGCCTCGCACGCCAGCGCCCGCACGAACTGAAACTCCGGCGTCGAGCTGTGCTCGGCCAACGTCTGAGCGCCGCCCTCGGCCGGCTGCTCGAGCGCCTCGAACGCCGCCAGCGCGCCGGCGCGCGGCTCGTCCGGCATCCGCGCGAGCAGCGCGTCGATGTACACCTCGGCGCCGACCCGCTCGCAACCGGGCACGATCAGCTCGCACACAAGCCGGACCCGTTCGGCGCCGCGTTGATCGAGGACGTGCATCGCTGTCTCCGAGCGCCACCGTAGCGCCGGCGGCGTGACCGCGACAAGCGTCCGTGCACTTTTGGCTGGGTCGGTCTGCACAAGCGTCCAGCCGACTTCGCGTGATCGCGGCTCGCAGATAGGATCGCGATCGATGGCCGAGCCGTCACGGCGGGCGCGCGAGCTGCTTCAGGGCGCCTACGACACGCACATCCATGTCGCGCCGGACGTCGTCGAGCGCGAGGTCGATGACGTCTCACTCGCGCGCCAGTTCGCCGCACACGGGATGGCCGGCTTCGTGCTGAAGTCGCACTACACGTCGACCGCCGAGCGCGCGACCGTCGTCAGAGCAGCGATCCCCGGGCATCGACGCCCTCGGTGCGATCGTGCTCAACCGGGCGGTCGGCGGCATCAACCCGCTGGCGGTCGAAATCGCCGCGCGCGAGGGCGCCCGGACCGTCTGGATGCCGACCGTCGACGCGGTCAACGAGGCCGGTGAGCGTGAGCACGTCAAGCCCGGCGCGAGGGTCCCCGTCTGGGTCAAGCTGCAACTCGACCTGCGCGAGCAGGGGCTGGAGATCGACCCGGTCCCGGTCGTCGACGAGCGCGGCGCGGTGCTCGACCAGACTCGGGCGGTGCTGGAGCTGATCGCGCGTCACCAGCTGCTGCTGGCCACCGGCCACATCAGCCGCGACGAGATCTTCGCGGTCGTCGAGGCGGCGCGCGAGCTCGGGGTGCGGCAGATCGTGATCACCCATCCCGAGTTTCCGGCCCAGAGCCTGACGGTCGAGGACCAGCGCGCGCTCGCCGAGCGCGGGGCGCTGCTGGAGCGCTGCTTCACGACGCCGCACACGGGCAAGATCAGCTGGGAACAATGGCTGGCCAACATCCGTGCCGTCGGCGCCGAGCACTCGGTCCTTTCGACCGATCTCGGACAGGTGTTCAACCCTCCGGTCCAGAACGGTCTCGCATTGATGGTCGACCGGCTGCTGCAGGACGAGTTCGATGAGCAGGAGGTGCATCAGATGGCGGTTGTCAACACGCGGCGCGTCGCGGGGGCCGAGCCGTGGTAGACGGACGACGGATGCTCGTGATCGGGGCGCACTCGGCTGACTTCGTGTGGCGCGCCGGTGGCGCGATCGCGGTCAACACCTTCGCCGGGGGCCCGGCGCGCGTGATCGCGCTGTCCTACGGCGAGCGAGGCGAGTCGGGCGAGCTATGGAAGGAGGAGGGCCAGACGATCGAGCGCGTCAAGCAGATCCGGCACGGCGAGGCCGAGCGGGCCGCGGGCGCCGTCGGTGCCGAGTTCGTGTGTCTGGACCTCGGCGACTATCCGCTCGAGATCGATCGCGATGGGCTGGCCCAGATCACGGATCAGATCCGCGAGTTCGCCCCCGACGTGCTGATCACCCACACCGACACGGATCCCTTCAACCCCGACCATCCAGTCGCCCATGCGGCGGTCGTCAGAGCCCGCAGTCTGGCCGCCGGCGCCGGCGTGCAGAGCGCGTTTAAGATCGTGCGGCCGCCAGAGCTGTTCCTGTTCGAGCCACATCAGCCCGAGCTCTGCAACTTCACGCCGACCGTGTTCGTCGACATCACCCCGATGATCGAGCAAAAGCGCGCCGCGATGGCCGAGATGAAGGCGCAGCAATATCTGCAGGAGTACTACGGGCAGCGTGCCGACCAGCGCGGCAACCACGCGCGGCGGTCATCTGCCAACAGCGAGATCCGCCAGGCAGAGGCCTTCCAGCGGGTCACCCCTCAGGTGGTGAGTGCACTGTGAACGAGATCTACTCCCGCCTCGCGCAGCTCGGGTCGGCGACCGTCTACGAGGCGGGCGGCCGGCGCGGTTACGTCGAGGCCGACCTGATTCAGTTGTTGCCCGGCTCGCGGGCCGCGGGACCGGCGCGGACGGTGGCCTGCGCCCAGGACGACAACCTGATGGTGCACGCCGCGATGGCAGAGCTCGAGCCGGGCGAGGTGCTGGTGCTGACGATGCCTGAACCGCGACCGGTCGCGCTGGTGGGGGATCTGCTCGCGACTCAGGCCAGGGCGCGCCGGGCGGCGGCGATCCTGGTCGACGCGTCGGTGCGCGATCGCGACGAGCTGGTCGAGCTGGGGCTGCCGATCTGGGCCCGCTGGGTGCGCGTCCACGGGGCGGTCAAGGAGACGCCCGGAACGATCGGCACGCCCGTACGCGTCGGTGGGGCGACAATCCGGCAGGGCGACGTGCTGGTGCTCGACTCCGACGGTGTCGCGGTGATCGAACAGGAACGGCTCGATTCGGTGTTCAAAGCGTCGCTCGCGCGAGCCGACGTGGAACGCGCCAAGCGGATCAAGCTCCAGGACGGGGAGTTGTCATTCGATCTCGACGGCCTGCGCGCGAAGCTGGTGGGCGATCGATGAGCGAACCGATCCACGATCTCGCCCACATCGGCCACGCCGAGCTGCTGACGCCGTTCGCCGCCGAAAGCGAGCGCTTCTTTGTGGAGCTGTTCGGGATGGAGGTCGAGGGCCGCGAGGGCAGCTCCGTGTTCCTGCGCGGCTGGGGTGACTATCAGCGCTACAGCCTCAAGCTGACCGAGTCAGAGCTGCCGGGGCTCGGGCACATCGCGATCCGGGCCTGGAGCCCGGAGGCGCTGGCGCGGCGCGTGGCAGCGATCGAGCAGACCGGGCTCGGCGTCGGCTGGATCGAGGGCGATCACGGCCACGGGCCCGCCTACCGGTTCACCGATCCGGACGGTCACGCGTTCGAGATCTACTACGAGAGCGACCGCTACGAGCCGCCGCCGGAGTTGCGCCCGGCACTCAAGAACGTCCCGCAGCGCAACCCTGGTCGCGGCGCCGCGGTCAAGCGGCTGGATCACATCAACGTGCTTGCCCAGGACGTCGCCGCCAACCGGCGCTTCGCCCAGGAGGAGCTTGGCTTCAGGCTCTACGAGCAGATCGTGCTCAACGACGGGTCTGAGTCGGGCGCCTGGATGAGCCTCACGATCGCGGCCCACGAGTTGATCTACGTCGCCGACAACGCCGGCCTGCGCGGGCGGCTGCACCACTTCGCGTTCTTCGTCGACACCCGCGAGGAGGTGCTGCGGGCCGCCGACCTGATGCTCGACTCCGACGTGCCGATCGAGGCGGCGCCGTCCAAACACGCGATCGCACAGGGGATGTTCCTGTACGTCTATGAGCCGGGCGGCAACCGGGTCGAGGTCACGACCGGGACCCATTTCATCTACGACCCTGAGTACGAGCCGATCGTCTGGACCGAGGCAGAACGCGCCCGCGGGCAGGCGTGGGGGGTGCGGACGATCGAGACCTTCCACACTTACGGGACGCCCGACGTCACCGGGGAGGCGAGCGGGCCGCCGATCCCGCCGACGAGCCAGGTCCCGGTCCTGTGACCGACGGCGACGAGATACGCGAGCTGGTCCAGAACTGGGCGGTGTGGCGCGACGCCGGCGACTGGGAGCGGTTCGCGACCGTGTGGCACGAGGACGGGGTGATGATGGCGACCTGGTTTCAGGGCCGAGCCGCCGATTTCATCCGCGTCAGCCGGGAGGGCTTCGAACATGGCGTTCGGATCCTGCACTTCCTCGGCGGCACCGCCGTCGACGTGAACGGCATCCGGGCGATCGCGCAGACGAAGATGACGATCACGCAACGCGCGGACGTGCACGAGGTCGAGGTCGACGTCGTCTGCACCGGGCGCTTCTACGACTTCCTCGAGCGCCGCGACGGGCGCTGGGGCATCGTGCTGCGCCAGCCGATCTACGAGCGCGACCGGCTCGACCCCGTCGATCCGTCCGCACGGCTCTGGCTCGACCCTGAACGGCTCACGCAATTTCCGGATGGCTATCGGCACCTCGCCTACGTGCAGACGGAGATCGGTTACGACGTCAAGCGCGATATGCCGGGCCTCACGGGACCCGAGGTGGAATCGCTGTACGAGCGGGGAGCGCGGTGGCTTGCCGAAGCCCCTAGCCCCTGATCAGGTCCGCGGCGCGCTCGGCGATCATGATCACGGGCGCGTTGGTATTGCCGCGCGTGATCTCCGGCATTACCGACGCGTCGACGACCCGCAGCCCATCGAAGCCGTAGACGCGCAGCTCCGAGTCGACCACTGAGCCCATCGCGCAGGTCGATGTCGGGTGATAGACGCTCTGGCCGACGCGGCGCGCGAACGCCATCAGGTCCCCGTCCGAATCGGACTCCGGGACGCTGAACGGCGCGCGCTCGACCGCGCGCAGCGGCTCCTGACGGGCGATCTCGAGTGCCAGCTTCATCCCCGCGAGCATGCTCGCGCGGTCCTCGTCGGTGGTCAGGAAGTTGCACAGGACGCGCGGCTTGGAGTCCGGCAGCGGGGCGCGGAGCATCACGCGTCCGCGACTGGTGGGCTTGATCACCACCGGCCCGAAGCAGTAGCCGTGGTCGTGTGGGGCGGTCAGGCCTTCGTCGAAGAACATCGACGGCGCGAAGTGAAACTCGACGTCGGGCGCGTCGACGCCGTCGCGGGCGCGGACGAAGCCGGCCGCCTCGGGGATGTTCGAGGTAAGCGGGCCGCGGCCATGCTCGAGGAGCGCGAAGTTCTCCGGCGTGGCGACCCCGAACAGCGACTGCTCGTCGGTCAGGTAGTTGACCTGCGCCATGCAGTGGTCTTGGAGCCCGTGGCCGACCGGCAGGTCCGAGCGCATCTCGATCCCCAGCGGCGCGAGCTGGTCCTCGGGGCCGATCCCGGACAGCATCAGCAGGACCGGTGACTGATAGCTGCCCGCCGCCAGCAGTACCTCGCGATCGGCGCGGACCTGCTCCACCTTGCCGTTACGGGAGATCTCGACCGCGACCGCACGGTCGCCTTCGAACACGATTCGCAGCGCCATCGCGCGCGTGACCACCTCGAGGTTGGGGCGACCGGCCGCGGGAGCCAGGAACGCGTCCGCGGTACTGCAGCGCAGACCGTCGCGCTGCGTGAGCTGGAAACGGCCGACCCCCTCCTGGCGAGCGCCGTTGAAGTCCGGGTTGTGCTCGTGTCCTGCGTGGCGCGCGGCCTCGAGCATCGTGTCGACGAGCGGGTGCATCGAGCGGCTCTCGGACACCGCCATCGGGCCGCCGGCGCCGTGAAACGCGTCATCTCCGCGCTCGTTGTCCTCCGAGCGCTTGAAGTACGGCAGCACGTCGTCGTAGCTCCAGCCTTCACACCCGGCCGCCGCCCAGGCGTCGTAGTCGCCACGGTTGCCGCGGATGTAGATCATCGCGTTGATCGAGCTGCAACCGCCCAGCATCTTGCCCCGCGGGAGGTAGAGGCGGCGGTTGTCCAGCCCCGGTTCCTGCTCGCCGAGCAGGTCCCAGTCGAGGCTCGACTTGAACAGCGCCGGGAATGCCGCCGGCACGTGGATCTCCGGTTGCGTGTCCTCTTCGCCGGCTTCAAGGAGCGCGACCCGGAGGTCGGGGTCCTCGCTGAGCCTGGCTGCCAGCACGCAGCCGGCCGAGCCGGCACCGACGACGACGTAATCGAACACCTCACTCACTTCGGATCACCACCTTCATCACCTCGGTCGGATTGGCCATCGCGAAGCGCAACGCCTCGGGCGCGCGGGCGAGCGGGAACTGATGGCTGATCAGGCGCTCGATCGCGTCTCCGTTTCGTTCGACGACGCGCACGGCCTCGGCGAAGTCGCCGGCGTCGCAGCAGCTGACGCCCATCAGGTCGAGCTCCTTCTCGGTCAGGCTTCCGACTCGCAGCGGCACCTCGGCGGTCGACATCCCGACCTGCACCGCGCGCCCGGCGGAGGCGACCATGTCGACCATCGCGCGCACCGCGGCCGGCACCCCGGTCGCGTCGACGGCGACCGGGGGTCCGCCCGGACCGCCCCAGTTGCGCGCTCGGCTGACGACGTCCTCATGATCGGTCCAGCGCAGCGTCTGCGCTCCGAGCGCGCGGCTGCGCTCGAGCCGGCGCTCCTGCGGGTCGATCACGAGTACCTCGGCGCCGCGCTCGAGCGCGACCAGCGCCACGCACTGCCCGATCGGTCCGGCACCCAGCACGACGATCTGCTCGCCGGCGGCGAACCGGCCTCGGCGCGCGGCGCGAACGGCGATCGACACGGGCTCAGTCATTGCCGCGAGCGCCCCGTCGGAGACGGCGATCGGGAACACCTGTTCCTGTCCGATACGGAGCAGCTCCTGTAGCCCACCGTCGACGTGGATCCCGATCAGCTCGAAGTTGTCGCACGTGTTGGGGCGCTCGACGCTGCACGGGTAGCAGCGGCCGCACGCGCGCAGCGGCCACAGCGCGACCCGCCGACCGACCTCGAGCTCAGGCCTGCAATCGCGTCCCAGGGCGACGATCGTCGCGCCGACCTCGTGCCCCTGGACGCGGGGGAACTGCGAACCGCCGGCGGCGTCAGACAGCTCGCCGGCGAAGAAGTGGTAGTCCGAACCACAGATGCCGACCGCCTCCGGGCGCACGATCACCTCGCCGGGGCCGGGCTCCGGCGGGTCGGGCCGATCGGCGATCACCATCGACCCGACCCGCTCCGTGACGGCGGCGTTCACGTCAGCCCCAGACCTCGGCGGCGGTCTCGACGATCAGCTCGAGCTTGGCGACCTGATCGTCGTAAGTGACGACGTTGCCCTCGACCGTCGACGAGAACCCGCACTGGGGCGAGAGGCACAGCTGCTCGACCGGGACGTAGTGCGAGGCCTCCTCGATCCGGCGCTTGAGCTCGTCCTTTGACTCGAGCTCGCCGCGCTTGGTGGTCACGAGCCCGAGCACCACCAGCTTGCCCGGCGCGACGAACCGCAGCGGCTCAAAGCCGCCCGACCGGGCGTCGTCGTACTCGAGGAAGAAACCATCCACATCCAGCCCTCCGAACAGCGCCTCGGCGACGAAGTCGTAGCCGCCTTCGGCCGCCCACGAGGAGCGGAAGTTGCCGCGGCACAGGTGCGTAGTGATCGAGAGGCCGGCGGGGCGCCCGGCGAGCGCGTTGTTGATGTTGCGGACGTAGGTCTCGTGCAGGTGCGCGGAGTCCTCGCCGCGAGCGTCCATCGCCTCGCGCTGCTTCGGGTCGTTGAGGTAGGCGAGGCTCGTGTCGTCGAATTGCAGGTATGTGCAACCGAGCTCGGCGACCGCGCGGACCTGGTCCGCGTAGGCACTCGCGAGATCGCTCCAGAACTGATCGACGTCGGGGTACGCGCGCGGGTCGAGCGCCGCCCGGCCGCCGCGGTAGTGGACCATGTTCGGGGAGGGGATCGTCAGCTTCGGCGTCACGCCGCCGGCGACCTCGCCCTTCAGGAACATGAAGTCGTCGGCGAAGATCGTGTGGTCGAGGTGGACCTTGTCGGTGACGGCGATCGCGGCCGGCGTGAACTCGACGTCGCCGTCGGCGTTGTGGAACTGGACCTTGATGTCGCCGGCGACCTTCTGCACGCCGCCGAGCTGGTAGATGAAGTCCATGTGCCAGGACGCGCGGCGAAACTCACCGTCGGTCGCGCTCTGGAGCCCGACGTCGCGCTGCATCTTGACGATCCCGCGGATCGCGTCGTCCTCGATCGCGCGCAGATCCTGGGCGGAGATCTCACTGGCGGCGAACTGCTCACGCGCCTGCAGCAGCCGCTTCGGCCGCAGCAGGCTGCCGACGTGGTCTGCCCGGAACGGTGGTGTCGTGCGGCGTCCGCCGCTCGTCGCGGCGTTGGCTGTCTGAGCCTCAGTCATCGGTACCTGCCTTGGTCGTGGGAGCCTTGACGTTGATCTCGACCCGCACCCCGTCCGGGTCGTCGAAGAACAGCTGTCGCGGGCCGCCCCCGGGGACGTCGTTGCGGATCGGCGCGATCCCAAGATCGGCGAGGCGGCCGTCGACCTCGTCGTAGTCGCGGGCCGCGAAAGCGATGTGATCGACCGGGCCCGGCGGTTGCGGCGTCTCGGGAACGTCGAGCCCGAGCGTCTGCGCGTGGGCTCGATATGAGGCGCGGTCGGCGATGTGCAGGCAAGGCGTGTCGCCCGCGTACAGCCAGTAGCCGGTGAACTCGAGCGGCGGTCGCTCGCCGACGCGCAGGCCGAGCCCGCGCTCGTAGAACTCGCGCGCCCGCTCGAGATCGGAGGTGAGCACCAGCACGTGCTCCAACTCGGTGACGCTCATTCGCCGGCTGAGATCTGCTCGGCGGCGACCGGTGCGCCGTTCTCGCGTCCCCGCAGAAGGTATGCCGAGTGCAGCAGCTCTGGATGGTCGCGCAGCTCCTGCGCCTCGCCCGAGTACTGGATCCGGCCGCCCTCCATCACGTAGGCGCGGTTGGCGAGGCCGAGCGCGAGCGACGCGAACTGCTCGATCAGGAGCACGCCCGCCCCCGCTTCGGCGATGCTGCGGATCGTCGGGATCAGCCGTTGCACGATGACCGGCGCGAGACCCAGCGACAGCTCATCGATGATCACGGACCGCGGCTCGGATACGAGCGCCTGCGCCAGTACGACCATCTGCTGCTCGCCGCCCGACAGCGACCGCGCCTGGGCCCCGAGCCGCTTCTGCAGCTCCGGGAACAGCTCGAGCGCGCGCGCACGGCCGGCTTTGGCCTTCGATGAGGACAGTGAGTAGGTGGCGACGCGGATGTTGTCTTCGACGGTCAGGTCTCCGAGCAACCGTCGCCCCTCGGGCACGATCGCGAGACCGGCACCGCGGATCCGCTCCGGACGCCGGCCGGCGAGTTCCCGCTCGCCGAGCTTCACGGACCCGGACTTCAGCGGCAGCACTCCCCCGATCGCCAGCACCATGCTCGACTTGCCGGCTCCGTTGGGGCCCAGCAGCGCCGTCACCTCCCCGGGCGGCACCTCGATCGAGACGCCGCGTACGACGTCGCGGTTGCCTCGCGCCACGACAAGCTCGCTGAGGTGCAGCGCGTCGCTCACTCCTTCAGCTCTCTTCCGAGATAGGCGCGAACCACGTTCTCATCGCGCAGCACGTCGGCCGTCTTGCCGGACGCGATCAGCTTGCCGAAGTCGAGCACCGAGGTGACCGAGCAGCACGACGAGACGAGGCTCATGTCGTGGTCGACGAGGATCACGAGCGCGTCGCTGTTCTCCGGGATCCGCTTGATCACCTCACCGAGGTGGGTGGTCTCCTCGTCGGGAAGCCCCGCGGCGGGTTCGTCGAGCAACACGACGCGTGGACGGCCGACGAGCGCGCGCGCGACCTCGACCAGCCGGCGGTCGCGCGCCCCCAACGTGCCGACGCGTGCATCGGGATCGACTTCGAGCCCGACGAACGAGATCGCCTCGAGCACGTCGCTGCGGCGCGAGGAGGCAGCGTCCTTCGAGTGCTCGTGGGCGAGCGCGACGTTGTCGTAGACCGACAGCTCCTCGATCGCCTGCTCGGTCTGGAACGTGCGTCTGACCCCCCAGCGCGCGCGCCGGAAGTGGGCCATCTTGAGCAGGTCCTCGCCGAACGCCGTGACGGTCCCGCCGGCCGGCTTGACGAAGCCGCTGAGGACGTTGAAGAAGGTCGTCTTGCCGGCCCCGTTGGGCCCGATCAGGCCGCAGGTGCCGTTCTCGAACCTGACGGTCATCCCGTCGAGCGGCGTCACACCCCCGAACTTGACCGTCAGGTCGGAGACCTCGATCATCGTGGGTCCCCGGAGGCGGCTTCCGAATCTGCCGTCACCGTCGCGGGCTTCGAGCCGTCCGGCTCGTCGGCGCCCGCCGCGGTCTGGGTCGGCGCTGGGGGCGCGGCGCGTTTTGGCCGCCCGCCACCGGCGGCCCTCCCGATCAGCCGCCCCAGCCGAGCGAGGTCCCTCGGTACCTGGTCGATCAGCCCTGCCGGCGCGGTCGTCAGGACCTGGAGCACGCCGATGCCGAACAGGATGATCAGCCAATCGGGCGAAACCCCCCAGCTGTTGAGCAACGCCGGCAGGAGCTGCATCAGCAGCGCGGCGATGATCGCGCCCCAGACGCTGAAGATCCCGCCCATCAGGACGACCGCGAGGATCGTGATCGAGTCCTGGGTGTTGAAGTCGATCGAGTACAGGAACCGGTCGGCGCCGGCCAGCAGCGCACCGGCGACGCCGGTGATGAACGAGGCGAGCGCGAACGCCCACATCTTGTAAAGCGTGACGTTGATCCCGGCCGCCAGCGCCGCTGACTCGCTCTGACGGATCGCGGCCCACGCCCGTCCTGGGCGCGTTCGGATGTGGGCGAGCACCAGTAGGAAGGTGAGCGCGGCGAAGACCACCGAGTAGCGATAGAAGCCCTCGTCCGTCGTCGCGATCCCAGGCCGCCGGATCGCGGGCAGGTGCAGCAGCCCGCCGTTGTATCCCGAGAAGCCATGGCCGCCGTTGGGGAAGTTGATCGTCGCCAGCACGACCGTGATCGCGCCCGCGAGCATCAGCGTGATCAGCGCCAGGTACATGCCGCTCATCCGCAGCGCCGGCAGACCGACGAGCCCCCCCAGGACCATCGTGATCAGCCCGGTCATCAGCAGCACGACCTCGAACGGCAGCGAGGTCGCGAACAGCAGCCGGGCGGCGACCCAGGCGCCGATCGCGAGCACGGCAGCCTGGCCGAGTGACACCAGCCCGACGCGGCCGACCAGCACGTTCAGACCCAGCGCGACGATCGCGTAGATCGCCACCTGCGTGCCGGCGTCGACGTAGTAGAGGCTGACCAGCGCCGGGACGGCGAACAAGACCAGCAGCAGCAGCGCGAGGATGATCACCGGCCTGCGCAGCGTCCTCGCGCTCCACTGGCTGGGCAGCAACGACGACCGCGAGGCGCTCCCGACCCCTGACGCCATCGATCTAGATCCCCGTCCGGGAGATCGTGATCACGCGCTTGCGGTTGGCTATCAGCAGCGCCGCGGCCGCGAGGATGAACGGCGCCATGTCGTGGAAGTTAGAGAACGTTTGATTCGGGCTGGCTTCGATCGCCGCGTCGACGACGCCGATCGCCAGCGCGGCTATGAACGCGACGGTGATCGAGCGCAGCTGAGCGATCAGCGCCGCCGCCAGCGACGAGATCACGAGGAACGTGAGCGTCGTCGCGTCGAGCGCGACGAGATCCGCGAGCACGACTCCGGCGAGGCCCGCGAGCACGCCGCACCCCAGCCAGGCTGACGCTTCGACGCGCCGGATCGGGACCCCGAGTGTTGCCGTGATGTCACGGTCGTTGGCCATCGCCCGCATCGCGGTGCCGAGCTTCGTGTAACGCAGAAACGCCCCGGTCACGATCGTCAGCACCAGCCCGGCGGCCACGCACAGGACCTGAGTCGTGGTCACGTTGATCTGCCCGACCGTGAAGCCGTGGTTGTCGGTCGGCAGCGCGATCGAACGCGACTCGCCGCCGCTCGAGGTCCACAGCAGGTCCATCACCCCCAGCAGCACGAGGGTCAGGCCGAGCGTGGCCGTCGCCTTGACGACCGGCTCGCGCCTGGCGAGGGCGGGGCCGAAGATCATCCCGTAGGTGAGCGTGATGGTCGCCGAGATCGCGACCGCGACCGCGTACGCCGGCCAGATGCTCCAGCCCGACTGAGTCAGCTGCCACGCGACCAGGGCGCTGAAGGCGCCGACCGCTCCGAACGCGAGGTACAGCACTCCCGTCGCCCGGTACAGGACCACCATCCCGACGCCCGAGAGGGCGTACACCCCACCGAGCGCCAACCCGGTGATGAGGAACGGCTGAAAGTCCTGCCAGCTCGGGAACAACGCGCCCACGAGAAGCATGGTCGACCTACCTTAGACGCCCTGGTCTGTGATTTCGACTGACTCGTCTCGCTTTACTTGTAGTCGACCCCGGCAGCCGCCGCGGCCTTGTGGTACTGGGCGATCTGCGGGTCCGCGCTGGAGATCGCGGTGCATCCCTGCGCGGTGATCATCTTCCCGTTGTCCGGGGTGGTCGTGTAGTCGACGTTGTTGGGGATGTGCAGCGCCAGCTTGCCGTACACCCACGGCTGGCACAGCATCTCGGTTGTGTAGTGGTTGATGCCGACGATCGCCTTGTTGACGGACGACATCGTGTACGAACCGGTGACCTTGTCGAGCGCCTCGACGAGGAACTTGGCGAGCACGAAGCCCATCTGGCTGAACGAGCCGATGCCGCCGGCGACGCTCTTGCCGTACTGGGCGAGGATCGCCTTGTAGAGCTGCATCTCCGGGCCGTTGTGATCGTCGGGGTCAGTCAGCTCGGCGTTGACGAACAGCTTGTGGTTCCACTTCGGTCCCAGCGACTTGGCCAGGAAGTCCGTGTTGCACGGCGTCGAGCAGCCCCACGACTTGACCCGGTCCTCGACGCCGAGCTTCTGGGCGGCCTGGAGGATCACCAGCGCCTCGGGCGGGGTGAAGTTGAGCACCACCGCACCCGTTCGAGCCCGCCAGATCGACGAGCTTGAGCGCGACCGAGTTGGCGTCCGTGATCGGCACGTTCTCGGTCAGCTCCGTGATCGGGACGTTCGAGGCCTTCGCGATCGCCGCCGGGCCCGCGGCGATGTAGCCGGTACCCGGGACGTTCGACTGCACGAACACGATCTTCGAGGCGTGCACCTGAGTTGATCGCGTACTGCACCGCGCCGTCGGAGCTGTAGCGCGGGCCCATGTTGACCGCGGCGCTGTTGGCTGTGGACCAGCACTCCGGCGAGATCCCCGCGTCCATCTCATAGATTCCCAGCGACTTCCAGTAGCTCGCGTCGAGCGTGCACTCGAGCAGGTCGAAGACGCCGTCGATCGCGACCACGTGATCGCTCTGGATCAGCTGGTGAGCCGCCGCCGTGATCTGCGCCGGGTTGGTCTGGTCGAGCTCGACGAACAGCTTGAGCGGGTGGCCGTTGACGCCGCCGTTGGCGTTCACGCAGCTGAAGTACGCATTGATCATGTTCGGGCCGTCAGTGAAGTCGGTGCCCGGCTGATGGGTGTCGATCGTGCCGATGTTGATCGGCGAGCCGGTTGCCGCGACGCCTGGCTTGGGTCCGCAAGCGGACGTGCCGGTCGAGACCGGCGTGCTTGAGCTCGAGCTGGCAGCCGCCGTCGTCGACGAGCTGCTCGAACTGCTGCTACTGCTGCTTCCGCACCCGGCCAGTGCGATCAGCGCGAGTGCCCCCAATAAGGCCAGCAAGACCCCTCTCAGCGGCACGACGTGTTTGGTGCTCACGGACCCTCTCCTCTCCTCAGTGTGTGAACCCGGCCCCGGACCGCCCGAGGTCGGCGGATACTAATTGCACGTCCGGCTGCATGCAACCACCGGTTAACGCAGCCTCAATCAAACGTTTGCAGCCGCTTATCCTGGGGTGGTTTGCATGCAGCTTTTCGCCCGGAGTAGACTGCTCCGCGCTCAGGGCGGCAAGCCGCGCAACCGGGCTTGGCGAGCGATGCCCCGGGTCGCGTGGAACGACTTGCCAAGGACAGCCAACCGAACCCAGATCACGACCGCGCAGCTGCAGCTGCGGGAGCTGATCTTCGGCGGTGAATTCGTTCCCGGCGAGCGGATGTCCGAGCTGCCGCTCGTGCAGCGGCTCGGCGTTTCGCGGACTCCGCTGCGGCTCGCGCTCGCCGAGCTCGAGCACGAGGGCCTGCTGCGCGGTCTGCCGGGCGGCGGCTACGTCGTGCGGGAGTTCACGCAGGCCGACGTTCGCGACGCGGTCGAACTGCGAGGCGTGCTGGAAGGCACGGCAGCCCGGTTCGCCGCCGAGCGCGGCGTGCCCGCCAGAGAGCTGCGCGCACTGCTCTCGATCAACGAGACGATCGAGAAGCTCGTCCACCTCGCGGACTACGAGTCTTTCGAGCGCTACCTGCATCTGAACGAGCAGTTTCACGCGCGGCTGCTGAAGCTCGCCCGCAGCTCGGTGCTCGAGCGCTCGTTCGAGGGGATCGTGGCGCTGCCGTTCGCGGGGCCCAGCGCGTTCGTGCTGGCCGAGGCCCAGCTGCCGGCGTCGCGCGACATCCTGATCATCGCCCACCGCCATCACTGCGCGCTGGTGGAGGCGATCGAACGGCGCCAGAGCGCCCGGGCCGAGGCGATCGCCCGTGAGCACGCGCGGCTCGCGCTGACCAACCTCGAGATCGTGATGGCGCATCGCGATGCACTCGACAGCGTGCCAGGGGGGTCCCTGATCGCCCTCGCGAAGCCGGCCGCCGAGCCGGACTCGTCCTGAGCGCGGGCTCATTCTGGCTTGTCCCAGTCGAGCGCCGCGCGGGCGGCGGCATAGACATCATCGCTCCCGGGGCGGTAGGCGTCCTCGAGCGTCGGGCTGAGCGGCACCGGCATGAACGGCGCGCCGACGCGCTGGATCGGCGCGTGCAGGCAGTCGAACGCCTCGGCCTGCAGCTGCGCGGCCAGTTCGGCACCGAAGCCGCCAAAACGGACCGCTTCGTGGGCGACGACCGCGCGGCCGGTGCGGCGGACCGACGCGGCAAGCGGCCCGATGTCGAGTGGCAGCAGCGTTCGCGGATCGAACACGTCGGCCTCGACTCCCTCGGCGGCCAGCCGCTCGGCCGCGGCCATGGCCTCGCCGACAAGCCGCGAGAGCGCGATGATCGTCAGGTCGCGGCCAGCGCGTAGCTGGTGGGCGCGACCTAGCGGCAGCGGATCGCTGTCCGCAGCGGGCGGCTCGCGCCGGAAGTACAGCGCCTTGTTCTCGATGAACACGACCGGGTTGGGGTCGGCGATCGCGCTCGCCAGCAGCCCCGCCGCGTCGGCAGCGCTGGACGGCATCACGACCTTCAGCCCCGGGATGTGCGTCAGCCACGCCTCGAGGCTCTGCGAGTGCTGGGCTCCCGCCCGCGCCCCGGCGCCGCCCTGGGTGCGCAGCACGATCGGCGCCGTCAGCTGGCCGCCCGACATGAAGTGCGCCTTGGCGGCCTGGTTGACGAGCTGGTCGAGTGCCAGCGTGATGAAGTCGATGAACATGATCTCGACCACCGGCCGTAGCCCCGCCTGTGCGGCTCCGACCGCGACGCCGCAAACGGCGCCCTCGCTGATCGGCGTGTCGATGACCCGCGCGGTGCCGAACTCCTCGGCGAGACCGGCGGTCGCCTCGTAGGGGCCACCCTCGGCGACGTCCTCGCCGATCACGATCACGCGCTCGTCGGCGCGCATCGCGCGTGCCAAGGTCGCGTTGACCTCGCGCACGAACGTGGTCGTCATCGTGCGTAGACCAGTCGCGCCGCGAGCTCCGGCGTCAGCGGCGGGCTCGACCGCGCGAACTCGACCGCGCGTTCGACCTCGGCGCGCGCCTTGTCGTGCAGCGCCTGGGCGCCGGAATCGTCGAGCCAGCCTCGCTCGACGCAGCTCGCCTGCAGCCGGGCGATCGGGTCGACCGCGGCCCACTCGGCGTCGGCGAGCGCCTCGCGGTAGGTCTGCGCGTCGCCCTCGTAGTGACCGCGTCGGCGATGCGTGATGCACTCCAGCAGCATCGGGCCCCGGCCTGCGCGTGCGGTCTTGACGTACTCGCCGGTCGCCTTCCAGAGCGCCGGCACGTCGGCGCCGTCGACCGTCTGGCGCGCGAAGTCATACGGCGCGACCACGTCGCACACGCTCTGGACCTTGGTGTGCGCCGAGCGCGGCGTGAACTCGGCGAAGCCGTTGTTCTCGCACACGAAGATCAGCGGCAGCTCCCACAGCGCCGCGAGGTTGACGGTCTCGTTGAAGTGCCCGGCCTGCACGGCGCCATCGCCGAAGAACGCGACCGTCACCTGGTCTGACCCGCGCAGCCTGGCCGCCAGCGCGTCGCCGGCGGCGAGCGGCAGGTTGCCGCCAACGACGCCCGTGGCCCCCATCAGGCCGTGGGCGCGATCGACGAGGTGCATCGAGCCGCCGAGGCCCTGGCAGAGACCGTCGGCGCGTCCCATCAGCTCGGCCATCACGCGGTCCATCGGCGCCCCCTTGGCGAGCGCGTGGCCGTGGGCGCGGTGGCCGCTGTAGACGCTGTCGCCAGCGCGCAGCGCCCCACAGACCCCGGCCGCGACGCCCTCTGAGCCGATGCTGAGGTGGATCAGACCGTGGACCAGCAGGCTGTGATGCAGCCTCGCGACCCGCTCCTCGAAGCAGCGGATCCGCCACATCGTCGCCAGCAGTTCGAGCGTCTGCTCACGGCCCAGACGCACGCGCGGTCACTCAGGCCGCGCCCGGCGCGGTCCCCAGCGCCTGTCGGGCCGCGTCGGCGATCCGCGCCTCGTTGGGCAGCACGTACGCCTCCATCGGCTCGCTGTACGGGATCGTCGCGTCGCGCGCGGTGACGAGCTTGATTGGTGCCCTGAGCGAAGAGAAGCCGTGCTCGGCGATCTCGGCGGCGATGATCGAGGCGGCCGATGCGTGCCGGGTGGCCTGGTCGGCGAGCACGACATGGCCGGTCTTCTCGACCGACGCCAGGATCGTCGGCATATCGAGCGGCTGCAGGCTCCGCGGGTCGATCACCTCGGCCTCGATTCCCTCGGCGGACAGCGTCTCGGCCGCCGCTAGCGCCTTGCCGACCGTCCAGCCGGTGGCGACGATCGTCACGTCGGAGCCCGGGCGCCGGACCGCCGCCTCGCCGATCGGGACCAGGTACTCGCCCTCGGGCACATCGCCGTGCTCGAGCACCAGCAGGTAGTGCATCAGGTAGACGACCGGGTTGTCGTCGCGGACGGCGCTCGCCATCAGCCCCTTCGCGTCGGCGGGCGTCGACGGCAGCACGACCTTGAGGCCTGGGATGCCGGCGAACATCGTGTAGATCGAACCGGTGTGCTGGCCGGCCCAGCCGGCGGTGAAGCCATAGCCCGCCTTTAGCACCAGCGGGACCTTGACCTGGCCGCCGCTCATGTAGCGGAAGCGGGGCGCCTCATTGACCACCTGGTCCATCGCCACCAGCATGAACTCGGCCATCAGCAGCTCGACGATCGGGCGGTAGCCGGCGAGCGCCAGGCCCGTCGCCATTCCGATCTCTGCGGTCTCGGAGATCGGCGAGACGCGGACGCGATCGCGCCCGAACGCCTTGACGAGCGGATCCTCGTCGCTCGGTGCGACGTCCTGGCCGTAGAAGACGACAGTCTCGTCGCGGGCCATCTCGAGTCCGATCGCCTCGTTGACGGCCGCGATGTAGGGGATCTCTCGTGCCATGGCTTCTCCTAGGCGTACACGTAGTTCAGCGCCGCTTCCGGCTCGGGGTACGGGCTCTCGAGCCCGAACTGCACCGCCGCCTCCATCTCGTCACGGGCTTGGCGGGCGAGTTCGTCGGCGCGCTCAGGGCTCAGCGTTCCCTGCTCGATCAGGCGCGCTCGGAACCGGGGGACCGGGTCGCCGCGCAGCGCCGCCTCGTACTCCTCGCGGTTGCCGAACACGGTGATCGCCTCGTGCTCGGGGTAGTGGAGCGGCACCCCTGGCGGGGCGATCAGGTTGCCGTGGGCCGACAGGCGGTAGACCTTGGACTCGATCAGCGTCGGTCCGTCGCCGGCGCGGGCGCGCTCGGCCGCCGCGCCGACCGTCTCGTAGACGGCGATCGGGTCGCCTCCGTCGACGGTCACGCCCGGCATGCTGTACGCCTTGGCCTTGACCGACAGCGGCTCACCGGCCGCGGCGTTGGCGTCCTCCTGCTCCGAGCGCGTGCCCACGTTGTAGCTGTTGTTCTCCATCACGTAGACGACCGGCAGCTTCCACAGCGAGGCGAGATTGAGCGACTCGTGGAACGCGCCCTGCTTGGAGGCCCCGTCGCCGAAGAAGCACAGGACTACCGTGGGCGGGTGGGTCCGGCTCCTGAGCTGGGCCGCGAATGCGACCCCGGTCGCCTGCGGGATGCCCTGGCCGACGATGCCGCTCGTGCCCATAAATCCCCGCGTGGGATCGGCCAGGTGCATCGAGCCGCCGTAGCCGCCGCACAGTCCGTCCGTGCGGCCATAGATCTCGGCCATCATCGCCTTCGTGCTGGTCCCGAGCACGATCGGGTAGCCGTGACAGCGGTAGGTGGTCAGCAGCTGATCGCCGTCGCGCAGCGTCGCCAGCGAGCCGACGATCGACGCCTCGGCGCCGTCGGCCAGGTGCGTGTGGCCGCGGATCACGCCCGGGTGCTCCTCGAACGTGCGCTTCACGCGCTCCTCGAACTCGCGGATCCGCAGCATCTGGGCGAACATCCAGATCAGGCGCTCGGCATCAAGCTCGTCAGTCATCACGGCTCCTCTCAGGCAACGCCCGCGCGGAACTGCGCGGCGGTCGTCTCATACGCGCGCTCGAACTCCTCGTCGATCGGCAACTTGCGAAGCTCCGCCGACAGCACCTCGACGCCCCACGGCCCCTCGTAGCCGATCTCGCGCAGCACCTCGACGTACGTGGGAATCGGGAACTCGCCCTCTCCGGGCAGCTCGCGGTGGTTGATCGTCTCGTCGATCGGGTCCTCCATGTCCTCGAACTGGCCGTCGGACAGCTCGACCCACGCGAGGTAGCGGGGCGGGATCCGGCGCAGCTCGTCGGGCGCGATCGACAGCTTCGACATGTGCCAGGTGTCGATCGCCAGGCCGCCGTTGGACGGGTCGGCCTCGGTGACCAGCTGGAGCGCCTTATCGAGCGTGTTGACGTTGACGTCGAACGGCATGAACTCGTAGGCGATCGTCGCGTCAGTGTTGTTCGCCGCGTCCTCGCAGAGGGCGGCGAACTCCTCGATCAGCCGGCCGAGCTCGCATGGGGTGCCGGGGATGTTGCCGACCTTGATGTGGTGGGCGTCGAACACCGCCGCGGTCTCGAACAGCTGCCGGCGCAGACGGTCTGACTGCTCGCGCGCCGGCTCGCCGGGCTTGACGAAGAAGTCGGGGAGGAATTCGACCTCGAGGTGCTCAAGCCCGGCCTCGTCGAAGATCCGCTTGATCTCCCTCAGTGACCTTGTCTCTAGCTGGTGCGTGACGTCGGCGTGCCACAGCCCGAGGCCGCGGAACCCGACCCGGGCGGCGTGGGAACAGCGGTCGTGCCAGTCGAATGTGCTCCATTCGCGCCCGTAGTGGACGTCGACGGGACCCGCCGAGGTCCAGTAGAGGTCGACAAGCTCGATCTCGGTCATGGGTGGGTTGAAGCTAACGCCGCCGGGGCGAAGCGTCTAGCCATCCCGCGCGTGTGTGCTTGCCGACCTGCGCGGTTAAGCGTCCTGTGGGGACGCTTAAACGCGCAGGTCCGAAGCAATCCTGTTTAGGGCCGACACCAGCTCGGATGTCCGGGACAACCACGGTGAGTGATCCGTATCGAACTCAATCACCGGATCGCAACCAACGGTGGTGTACATCCGACGCTGCATCGCGAGCGGGATCGCGCGGTCCTGGAGACACGAGACGTACGCCCGCGGCAGCGCGACGAACCGCGCATCTGCGTCGCTGAGCGAGACCGGTTGCGTGAACGCGGCGACCGGCTGCGGGCCAAGTTGCGCCGCCGCCCAGGCTGCCCGCTCGGGCGGCGCGCAGTGATAGAGCGCCTGGGGCGCCGCCTCGGCTGGCATCCGCGCGATCGGTGGATCGCCATCGACGACGATGTTGGCCTGCACCTGGTCGCCGGCGGCCTCAGGGAAGGCGGTCAGGTCGACGAGGCTCTGCCCGTCCTGCGGAACGAAGGCCGAGACGTAGGCCAGCGCAGCGACGCGGTCCGGACACTGTGCGGCCGCCTGCGTGATCGCCATCCCGCCCATGCTCTGTCCGACCAGCAGCGCCGGCGGCCCGTCGGCGAGCGCAGCGCAGATCCGCTGTGCGTACAGATCGAGGGTCACGTCGGCGAGCGGCGTCGGGTCCGACCCCGCGCCGGGGAGGTCGATCGCCTCGGCGCTGTGGCCGGCGGCCTCGAGGCCTCCGATCACGGGCGCCCAGCACCACGAGCCTCCAAACGCGCCATGAATCAACAGGAACCTGGTCATCAGATCGTCAACACCACCTTTCCGCGCAGCCCGCCCCGTTCGAGCAGCCGGTGCGCCTCGGCCGCGTCCGCGAGGTCGAGCGTCAGCGCGACGCGGGTTCGCAGGCAACCGGTGGCCACCTGCTGGGTCAAGTCGGCGAGCATCGCGGCGTCGGGGTGGACGAGCGGCATCTCGTAGCGCAGGCCGCGCTCGGGGTCGAGGTCGGCGATCCGCCGCGTGAACAGCGCGACGCCGCCGTCGCGGACGCAATCGACGGAGCCGACCGGGACCGCATCGAGCAAAGCATCGACCTCGCGGTCGATGCTCGCGCGACGGGCGAGCACCTCGGTCGCGCCAAGGCTGCTGACCCACTCCTCGTCGCCGTCGGACGCGACCGCGAGTACCCGCAGCCCGTCGCGCGCGGCGAGCTGTGTCGCGAACCCGCCGACGGCGCCGCTGGCGCCGGTGATCAGCAGCGTCGAGCCAGGTGGCGCTGCGATCAGGTCCAGCGCCTGGCGCGCGGTGAGCGCGTTCAGCGGCACCGTCGCCGCGGACACCGGGTCGAGCCCGGCCGGTCGCGGCACGAGCCACTCCGCGTCGAGCGCTGCCGCCTGCGCGTAGGCGCCGACGCGACCGCCGGCCTGCACCCACGGGATCATCCCGACCACGGCCGCGCCGGTCTCGAACCGCGAAGAGCCCGGATCGTCGATCACGCCGGCGACATCCCAGCCGAGCACGAACGGGGGCGCCAGCTCCGGCATCCGGCGGCGGTGGGCTCCGGCACGTGCAGCGACGTCGGTCGGGTTCACAGCCGTCGCCTCGATCCGGACGACGACCTCGCCGGCGCCCGCCGACGGCTGGGGGCGGTGGCCGATCCGCAGCACCTCGGGACCCCCGAAGGCCGTCACTTCGCAGACACGGATCGAGGCCATCGGCACGCGATCGTACGTCGATCTGCTCGGCGCCTGGGCCGATCGAGCGCCGGCGTTCAAGCACACCTGCGCTTAAGCGCAAAGCTATTGACTTGCTTGGCGAGCCTGGCGTATAAGGGCGCTCGGTCGCGAGGGAGGTTTCAAATGAGCAGCACGGAGCCCGCGCTCAGCGCGTTCCCAAGCCCCTACTCGGTGCAAACCCCGCCGGGGTGTGAGGGGTGGGAGGAGATGTACCCCTACTACGCGCTGTTCGACGAGCGCCGCCGCGAAACGGACGAGAACCGGTTCTGGTTCTGGAACTCGATGCACTTCCCGTTGCCGATGCCAGCCTTTGACGTGATCTGCATCGACTCCCCGTATCAGGCGGTCGGCTCCTGGCAGAACCGGGTGTTCGCGGTGCCGCCGGCGATGGGCATCGACTACCGGGCGGTCAACGGCTACATCTACATCTCCGGCAACCCGGTCACCGATCCCGAGAAGATCGCCGAGCGAGCCGGCTTCTTCCAGAAGCGAGCGGGCTACTACTACGCGAACTGGAACGAGCTGTACGGAAAGTGGCGCGCCAAGATGGAGGCGCTGATCGCCGAGCTCGGGCAGCTGCACGTTCCGGAGCTGCCCGAGTACGAGCCCGATGAGGTCGCGTTCGGCGACGACCGCAACACGGCCTTCTACGAGCTGCTGAACGCCTACGGTCGCTGCCTACGGATGGGCGATCTGATGTGGCAGCACCACTTCGAGTTCCTGCTGCTGGGTTACGGCGCCTACGCGACGTTCGCCGAGCTCTGCAAGACGAACCTTCCCGACATCCCTGATCAGCACATCGCGCAGATGGTCGCCGGGATCGACGTGCTGCTGTTCAAGCCCGACGCCGAGCTGCGCCGGTTGGCGCGGCTGGCGCTCGAGACCGGCGTCGACGGCGCGTTCGTCGAGGGGCGGACCCCGGACGAGATCGACGCCGAGCTATCTACGAGCGAGGCAGGGCGCAGCTGGCTCGACGAGCTCACGCAAGTCAAGGACCCGTGGTTCAACATGGCGACCGGCGACGGGCTGTACCACTACTACCGCAGCTGGTTCGACGACCCGAGCATTCCGTACGCGGCTCTGATCGGCCACGTCAACGCGCTGCGCGCGGGCGTGGAGATCGACCGCCCGACGGAGGAGATCGAGGCCGAGCGCGAGCGTCTGGCGCACGAGTACGGCTCGCTGCTGCCCGAGGAGACGCGGGCGCCGTTCAACGACCTCCTGGCCCTGTCGCGGACCGTGTTCCCGTACGTCGAGGAGCACAAGTTCTTCTGCGACTACTGGTTTTTGACGAGGTGGTGGAACAAGGTTCGCGAGTTCGGCGCGCTGCTGGCAAAGCATCGCTTCCTCGAGGACGGCGAGGACGTCTTCCAGCTGTCGCGCCACGAGGTCGCCTCGGCGCTCGACGAGCTGACACTGACCTGGGCGACCGGCGGCGTGGCGCTCGGTCCCCATCACTGGCCGCCGATCGTCGCCCGCCGCAAAAAGATCCTCGAGCGACTCGCCGAGTGGACGCCGCCGCCGGCGCTCGGCGTCACGCCCGAGGTGATCACCGATCCGATGACGATCATGCTGTGGGGCGTCACCACCGACCGCGTGCGCGAGTGGGCGCGACAGCAGGACGGCGGTCGCGAGCTCAACGGGGCGGCGGCGGCGCCCGGCACGATCGAGGGCATCGCGCGGGTCGTGCGCTCGCCGGCCGAGCTCGCGGACGTGCGCGACGGCGAGATCCTCGTCTGCGGCAGCACCTCGCCCGCCTGGGCGCCGATCTTCACGAAGATCAGGGCGACGGTGACCGACGTCGGCGGCGTGATGTCGCACGCGGCGATCGTGTGCCGTGAGTACGGGTTGCCGGCGGTCGTCGGGACCGGGCGCGCGACCTCTCAGATCCGCACCGGTCAGATGATCCGCGTCGACGGCACTGCCGGCGTGGTGACGCTGCTCGACGATCGATGAGCGGCACGCCGAGCCCGCAGTACACCCGACCGCTGAACCAACTGCGCCGTGCCGACGAGCCGCTGTTCGGCGGCAAGAGCGCCGGCCTCGGTGAGCTGCTCGCGGCCGACGTGCCGGTGCCGCCGGGGTTCGCGATCGCGGCCACGGCGCTCGCCGACGCCGTGAGCGAATCCGGCGAGTCGTCGGCTGCTGCGATCGCCGCCGCGACGGTGCCGGACGCGGTACGGGAGCAGGTCCGAGCCGGTTATGACGAGCTCGCCCGGACCGTCGAAACACCTCAGCCACCTGTGGCCGTGCGGTCGAGCGCCATCGGCGAGGACAGCCAAGAGGCGACGTTCGCCGGCCAGCAGGACACCTACCTGTGGGTACGCGGCGCCGGCGCGGTCGTCGACGCCGTCCGCGGCTGCTGGGCGAGCCTGTACAGCGCGCGGGCAATCGCCTATCGCGCCAAGCTCGGCGAGACCGCGGCGCCCGCGATGGGCGTCGTCGTGCAGCTGATGGTCGACGCCACGATTTCGGGAGTGATGTTCAGCTGCAACCCGGTCACCGGCGACCCGAGTATGGTCGCGATCAACGCCAGCTGGGGGCTCGGCGCGGCGGTCGTCGGCGGGGACGTGACGCCCGATGATTACCTGGTCAGCAAGGTGACCGGCGAAGTCGTCCGCGAACGGATCGCGAACAAGTCCGTCCAGTGCGTGCCGCACCCGGCCGGGCAGGGCACGGAGCTGGTCGACGTGCCGGAGCGGCTGCGCGATCAGCGCTGCCTCGACGCCGCGCGGCTGGCCGAGCTGGTCGCGCTCGCCGCCCGGGTCCAGTCGCACTTCGGCAGCCACCAGGACGTCGAGTGGGCAATCGCGCGCTCCGGGGAGCTCTACGTGCTTCAGTCGCGCCCCGTGACCGGGGTCGCCAAGCCGGCGACCAGCGCGCCGCAGTCGGCGCTTGCGATGGTGATGGGCACGTTCGGCGTGCGGCCACCCGAGGAGAAGTAGATGGGGCTCAGCCACGACGACGTGCGCGAGATTCTGCGGATCATCGACGAGTCCGAGCTCGCCGAACTGCGGATCGAGACCGAGGGGTTCTCGCTGCACGTGCGAAAGGGGCGCGCCGACGCGGTCGAGACGCCCGCCCCGGTCGAGCCGTCCGCCGACGGACTGGCGACGATCGAGTCGCCGATGCTCGGCACCTTCTACCGCGCCGAGGCTCCGGGCGCCGCGCCGTTCGTCGAAGTCGGCGCCGAGGTCGAGCCCGACACGACCGTCTGCATCATCGAGGTGATGAAGATGATGAACTCGGTGTCGGCCGGCGTCAGCGGCACGATCGTCGAGATCGCGGCTCGAAACGGCGAGCTCGTCGAGTACGGGGCGCCGCTGTTCCGGGTGCGCGCACGATGAAGCGCGTCCTGATCCCCAACCGGGGCGAGATCGCGCTGCGGATCGTGCGCGCCTGCCACGAACTCGGCTTGGAGTGCGTCGTCGCCGCGTCGGCGCCCGACCGTGACGGGCTCGCCGCCCGCCGCGCCGATCGGGTCGTGGTCCTGGGTCCGGGACCGGCCCGCGAGAGCTACCTCCGCGACGACGCCGTCGTGCAGGCGGCGCTCGGGACCGGGTGCGACGCGATCCACCCCGGCTACGGCTTCCTGTCGGAGAGCATCCGGCTCGCGCAGCGCGCGCGTGAGCACGGGCTCGTGTTCGTGGGCCCGCCGACCGAGGCGATCGCGCTCGCGGGCGACAAGCTCGCAGCCCGCACGGCGGCGCGGGCAGCCGGCGTTCCGGTACTGCCCGGGGGCGAGGTGCAGACGACCGAGGCGGCGGTCGAGCTGGCCGCCGAGATCGGCTATCCGGTGCTGATCAAGGCGGCCGGTGGCGGCGGCGGCCGTGGGATCAAGCACGCTCGCGACGAGGATCAGCTCAAGACATTGCTCGGTCTCGCGCGCGGCGAAGCCGGCGCGGCGTTCGGCGACGAGCGGCTGTACCTCGAGCGGCTGGTGGCGCGCGCGCGACACGTCGAGGTCCAGGTGGCTGCCGACGAGCACGGCGCGACGCTGCACCTCGGCGAACGCGACTGCACCGTCCAGCGGCGCTTTCAGAAGGTGATCGAGGAGGCGCCGGCGCCGACGCTCGACGACGCCGCCCGCGGCCGGCTTCAAGCGGCGGCTGTCGCGCTGGCGCGCGCGATCGGCTACCGCAACCTCGGCACGGTCGAGTTCGTGCTGGATGCCGACTCCGGTGACTGGTTCTTCTTGGAGATCAACTGTCGGATTCAGGTCGAGCACCCGGTCACCGAGGCGGTCGCCGGGCGTGACCTGGTCGCGCTCCAGCTCCGGATCGCCGACGGCGAGCCGCTCGGCTTCTCGCAGCAGGACGTCACGATCGACGGCCACGCGATCGAGTGCCGGCTCAACGCGGAGGACGTGACGCGGGGCTTCATGCCGTCGCCCGGCACGCTGTCGCTGTTCGCGGTCCCCGAGCGCAGGCGCCTGCGGGTCGACACGCATTGCGAGCCGGGCGCCGTCGTACCGCCTTACTACGACTCGCTGCTGGCGAAGCTGATCGGCCACGGCGACGACCGTGAGCAGGCGATCGACGTGCTGCTCGAGGCGCTCGAGGAACTCGACGTCGAGGGTGTCGAGACCAACCGGACGCTGCTGATCAGCGTCCTCGGTCATCCGGACTTCCGCGCCGCCGCGATCACGACCGACTGGCTGGAGCACGCGCTGCGGTGATCGAGTTCGTCGACACGAGCCTGCGCGACGGGAACCAGAGCCTCTGGAGCGCGACCGGGCTGACGACGCCGGACGTGCTGACGATCGCGCCGACGCTCGACCTCGTCGGCTACCACGCGCTCGACTTCACCTCGAGCACTCACATGGCGGTCTCAGTCCGCTTTCACCGCGAGGATCCGTGGGAGCGGATTCGGCTCGTCTCGGAGGCGATGCCGAACACGCCGCTGGGGATGATCACGACCGGGATGCGATTCATCTCCTGGGTGCCGGCCGACGAGGAGCTGATGCGGCTCTCGTTCCGGCTCGTGGCGCGCAACGGGATCCGCCGCTTCCAGATCGCCGACCCGTCGAATCACCCGGGCCGGCTGAAGCGGCTGGCGGCGATGGCGCGGGCCGAGGGGATCGAGGAGGTCGTGATCGGGCTCACGTATTCGATCAGCGCCGTCCACACGCACGACTACTACGCGCAACGCGCGGCGGCGCTCGGCGACTGTGAGGACATGGACCGGCTGTACCTGAAGGACCCCGGGGGACTGTTGACGCCCGACGCGGTGCGTGAGCTCGCGCCGGCGTTCCTGGCGGCGGCCGGCGAGCGCCCGGTCGAGCTGCACAGCCACTGCACGATCGGGCTGGCGCCGTACGTGTACATCGAGGGCGTGCGCGCCGGGTTCGGGGTTCTGCATACGGCGTCGGGCGCGCTCTCGCGCGGGACCTCGCAACCCGACGTGCTGGCGACCGCCCGCAACCTCGAGGCGTCCGGCTACGAGCATCCGCTCGATCTCGATCAGCAGGCGCTGGTCTCGGCCTACTTCGACCGCCTCGCAACAGACAAGGACCTGCCGGCGGGCGTAGCCCAGGAGTTCGACGCCGTCTACTACCGCCACCAGCTGCCGGGAGGGATGGTGAGCACCACGCGCAGAATGCTCGAGGAGCTGAGGCGGCCGGAGCTGTTCGACGCGGTGCTCGACGAGGTCACGCGCGTCCGCGCCGAGATGGGCTATCCGATCATCGTCACGCCCGTGTCGCAGTTCATCGCCAGCCAGGCGGCGCGCAACGTGATCGACCGCGAGCGGTGGGCGAACGTGTCCGACGAGACAGTGCGCTACTTCCTCGGCCACTACGGCGAACCCCCGGCACCGGTCGACCCCGATGTCGCCGACCGGGTGCTCGCGCGGTCGCAGGCCAAGAGCCTGACCGGACTGCAGCCGCTGAGCCTCGACGGCGCCCGTGAGCGGTTCGGGCGGCGGATCTCCGAGGAGGAGCTGCTGCTGCGGCTGACGATGCCCGAGGAGCAGGTCGACGCGATGGTCGCCGCGCGCGAGCGCGGCGGGGCACCCGCCGCGGACGCCGGTCGGTCCCGCTCGCCGATCGTGGCGCTCCTGGCCGAACTCGAGCGCCGCCCGGAGCTGACGAGCGTCGAGGTCGCAGCCGCGACCGACCGGGTCGTGTGGCGCCGTGCTTGAGGCGGTCCGCGGGTTCATGTTCGACGTCGACGGAACGCTGCTCCATCGCGGGCCCGACGGCCGCGGCGTCCCCCAACCGGGTGCCGTCGAGGTTCTGGACCGGATCCGCGCCAGCGACCGCAAACTGGTGCTGTTCACCAACGCCAGCCATGTTCCGGCGGCGACGGTCGCCGCAGGGCTGCGCGCCGACGGCCTGCCGGTCTCGGACGAGGAGGTGCTGCTCCCGATCGACAGCGCGGTCACGTTCCTGCGCCGTTATCACCCCGGCCGGCCGGCGCTGCTGTTCGCGTCGAACGCGGTGAGCGAGCACATGGCCGCCGCAGGCGTGCCACTCGCGGACGACGCCGACGCCGAGGTCGTTTTCGTCGCCCACCAGGACGAGGTCGAGCTCGGCAAGATCGAGCGCGCCGCTCGTGCCGTGCGAACGGGCGCGCCGCTGTTCACCAGCAGCTACGTGGCCGGCTACGCGGGCGCCAACGGGATGATCTTCAGCCGCGGCGCAATGATCACGGCCGCGATCGCGAAGGTCGGCGGGGTGCGTCCGCGGATCCTGGGAAAACCGTCGCGGGCGGCGGTCGCGGCCTTGCGCGCGCGGCTCGGAGTCCCGACCCGCGAGCTGGCGGTGATCGGCGACGACCTCGGTATGGACATCGCGCTTGGGAAGCTCGGGGGATCGACGACCGTGCTCGTCCGCAGCGGGATCAGCGGCGCGATCGACCTCGCGCAGGTGCCCGAGCGCCGCCGCCCGGATGCCGCGGTCGACCGCGTATCGGATCTGTTGCGTTGGCTGTGAGGCAGGGTCTTGGAACGCTTGACACCTATACGGTGCTTAACGTTCCAAGAGGCGCCCGCTACCCGGCTCGCGCGCTCCGGATTGTCTCCCGCTACCCGGCTCGCGCGTCCTGGATCGCCTGCCAGACCCGCTGACCGTTGCACGGCATGTCGATGTGGCGCACCCCAAGGTGGGAAAGCGCGTCGATCACAGCGCTCTGCACGGCCGGTGTGGCGCCGATCGTGCCCGACTCGCCGATCCCCTTGGCGCCGAGCGGGTTGATCGGCGTCGGCGTCTGCATCTCGACGGCTTCGAACATCGGCAGCTCGGGTGGGGCGGGGATCGCGTAGGTGACCAGGTTGGCGTTCTGAGGATTGCCCTGATCGTCGTAGCGCAGCTCCTCGAACAGCGCCTGTGCGATCCCGGCGGCGACGCCACCGTGCACCTGTCCCTCCGCGACCAGCGGATTGATGATCGTTCCCGCGTCGTCGACCGCAATCAGCCGCCGCAGGTGGACTGAGCCGGTCTCGGTGTCCACCTCGACGACCGCGACGTGAGCCCCGAACGGGAACGTCGGCTGGGAGGGCTCGAAGTCCGCCTCGACGCTCAGCTCGTCGAGCCGGCCGTCCTGCTCGAGCCGGCCGGCGAGCTCGGCCCAGGCGAGCGCCGGCTCAGGGGCGCCTGCGACGTGGAAGCTCCCGCGGTCGAGGTCGAGGACCATGTCCTCGGGGTTCGCCTCGAGCTCGTTGGCCGCCAGTTCCTTGGCCTTGTCGACCAGTCCCTCGGAGGCCTTGCCCGCTGCCGCGCCGCCGATCTGGGTCGACTTCGACCCATAGGTACCGGTGCCGCGCGGGACCGTGTCGGTATCGCCCTTGAGCACGGTGATCTTCTCGACCGGGATCCCAAGGCGGTCGGACACGATCTGCGCGAACGTCGTCTCGTGGCCCTGGCCCTGAGAGAAGGAGCCGGTGCGGACGATCGCCTCGCCGTCGGGGTTGACCGCGACGGCTCCGTACTCGGTCTCGCTGATCCCGTTGGTGATCTCGACGTAGGTGCTGACGCCCAGCCCGAGCAGCAGCGACGAGCCCTCCTCGCGCCGCTGCGCCTGCTCACGGCGCAGGTCGTCGTAGGCGGAGTGCTGGAGCACGAGGTCGAGCGCGCCCTCGTAGTCGCCGACGTCGTAGTGAGCGCCGGACGCGGTCTGGACCGGGAACGCGTCACGGGCGATGAAGTTGCGCCGCCGCACCTCGGTCGGATCGAGCCCGAGCTCGGCTGCGAGCAGATCCATCGCGCGCTCGATCATCTGTGTCGCCTCCGGCCGCCCGGCGCCACGCACCGGCCCGGTCGGCGTCGTGTTGGTCGCGACCGACACGATCTCGGTCTCGATCTTGGGGATCGAGTAGACGCCGCTGGCCATCAGTGCCGTCAGGCTAGGAAGGAAGGCGCCGAAGCCCGGGTAGGCGCCGGCGTCCTGGAGCAGCTTGACGCGCAGCGCCTGCACGACGCCGTCGCGGCTGGCGCCCAGCTCGAAGTCGATCCACTGCGCGCGGCCCTGGTGCATCGCGACCAGGTTCTCGCTGCGTGTCTCGGTCCAGCGCACGGTGCGCTTGGTGGCACGCGCCAGCCAGCCGAGGATGATGTCCTCGACGGCCAACCCCTTGCCGCCGAAGCCGCCGCCGACGTCCGGGGCGATCACCCGGACCTGGTCAGGCTCGAGCCCCAGCACCAGTCCGAGCACCATCTTGTCGGTGTGCGGCGTCTGGGTCGAGAGCCAGATCGTAAGACGGCCGTCGGCGCCGAACTGCGCGACCGTCGCGCGTGGCTCAATCGGCAAGGCCGAGATCCGCTGGCTCTCCATCGTGCCCGAGATCACGACCTCGCAGCCGTCGAACAGCTGTGGATCTGGCTCCGGCGGGGTGATGTGGACGCACGTGTTCGAGCCGAAGCTCTCGAACAGCAGCACCTCGTCGCGCACGGCCTGGCGCGAATCGGTCACGACCGGCAGCGAGTCGTAGTCGACCGCCACCAGCTCGGCGGCATCGGCCGCGCTGCCGCGGCTCTCGCCTAGCACGACCGCGACGATGTCGCCGACGAACCTGACCTTCTCCGAGGCGATGAACGGGCGAAACATCTGCGGGTCGATCGGGATGAACGGAGGCGGGCCGTGGACCGTCAGGTCGCAGTCGGCCGCGGTGAACACCTGCGTGCCGGGCACGGCGAGCGCCTCGGAGGTGTCGATCTCGAGGATCCGCGCGTGGGCCTCGTAGGAGCGGACGAACTGGACGTACAGCGCGCCGTCGGTCCGCTGGTCATCGACGTAGCTCCCCCTGCCGGTCAAGAAGCGCGGGTCCTCGCGGCGGCGAACCCTCTGTCCGACTACGTTGGCCATGCGATCCGGACCTCCATTGCTGTTTCTAAAAAACGCGCGTGAGCGCGCGAATCTATTCAGGCGGATATTCAGGCGGAAACCTACCTGCCAGGAGGGCAACCCTATTCTCCCAACATGCGAGCGCTCCCAACCGATGTGCTCACCCGCGCCGGGCTGTCAACGAGCGAAGTCGAGGAGTGGGCGCTGGCAGGCGGCCTGACGCCGGACTCGTTCGAGGCCGCGGCCGCGGCGCTGAGCGGCTTCCTGGTCCGCGGCCAGGCGCTCGGCGAGCAGCTGCTGAGGGACCGTGACGGCGATCACGCCGCCTACCGCGACCTGACCGCGGCGCTGACAGCCGCCCGCGACTCGTTCATGACGGTCCACGCCGAGGCGCTCTACGACCAGCTGACCGATGGTTTCGCGAAGCCGATTCGCGTCGAGCAGCTCGTCTACGACGCCGCCGCGCTGATCCCAGGCCTGGTCCCGAGCAGATCCGAGATGGATACCGAGCGCGCTCGCCCACTCGCCGACAAGCACGGGCTCGAGCTCGCGCAGGGGCTGCTCGTGGGTCACGTACTCGCGCTGCCGCGCGCCGGCCGGCACCTGATCGCGTCGATGCTCGCGCCGACGCCACGCGCGCTCGAGCTCCTGGCGGACTTCCAGGCCACCGGCGTCGCGGACCTCGGCTACGCGCTCGTCACAAGGGAAGGGCCCGCGGCGGTCGTCGAACTACGTAACCAGCGCCACCTCAACGCCGAGGACGACGCGACGCTCGGGCCGACCGAGGCGGCCGTCGACCTGGCGCTGCTGGATCCGGCGGTCGAGGTGGGGATCCTGCGCGGGGCGGTCGTCGATCACCCGCGGTACGCGGGCGAACGGGTCTTCGGTTCGGGGATCAACCTCACGCTCCTGTACCAGGGCAAGATCGACTTTCTCTTCTACCTGATCCGCGATCTCGGCTACGTGAGCAAGATCTACCGCGGGCTCGAGACCGACGACGGGACGACTGAGAAGCTGTGGGTGGCGGCGGTCGAGCGCTACGCGATCGGCGGCGCCTGCCAGCTGCTCCACGTCGTCGACCATGTGATCGCGGTCCGTGGCTCGCGCCTGTACCTGCCGGCGCGCAAGGAGGGGATCATCCCGGGGGCCTCAAACCTGCGGCTGCCGCGGGCGGTCGGCGACCGCGCCGCGCGTCAGGCGATCCTGTCCGGGCGGGAGTGGACCGCCGGCGAAGCCGACGCCGACTTGATTGTTGATCAAGTTGTCGAGCCGGGTGAGATGGACTCAGCGCTCGAGGCTCGGATCGAGGCGCTGACGAGCTCGGGTCTGATCAACGCAGCCGCCAACCGGCGGGCGCTGCGCGTCGGGCAGGAGCCCATCGACGTGTTCCGCGAGTACATGGCGACCTACGCCCGCGAGCAGGCCTACTGTCACCTGAGTCCGGCGCTGGTCGCAAACCTCGAGCATCACTGGGATGCGGCCCGTCGACGCGTCTGACGGCCCGATTCGCGACCCGGTCGAGACGCTGCCGCGTGAGCGGCTGCGCGACCTGCAACTCGAGCGCCTGCGAGCGACGGTCGCCCGCGTGCTGGGCTGCCAGCCGGTCGGCGCTGCGCGGCTGGCGCAGGCTGGCGTCGCGGCGCCCGAGGATCTGCACTCACTCGCCGAGCTCGGCGGCGTGCCGTTCATGACGAAGGCCGACCTGCGCGCCGCGTATCCGTTCGGGCTGCTGGCCGTGCCGCGCTCGGAGCTGGTGCGCGTGCACGCGTCGAGCGGCACGCACGGCAAGCCGACCGTCGTCGCGTACACCCGAGCCGACCTCGACATCTGGACGGAGCTGATGGCGCGCTGCATGACGATGGCCGGCGTGCGACCCGGGATGACGATCCATAACGCCAACGGCTACGGGCTGTTCACGGGCGGGCTCGGCTTCCATCAGGGCGGCGAGCGACTCGGCGCGACCGTCGTGCCGGTGTCGGGGGGCTTCACGGCCCGGCAGGCGATGCTGCTGGCGGATCTGCACGCCCAGGTGCTGGTCGCGACGCCGTCGTACGCGCTCGTGATCGCCCAGGCGCTGCGTGAGTCCGGAATCGAGCCGGCGGCGCTGCCGTTGGCGCTGGGACTGTTTGGTGGCGAGCCGTGGAGTGAGCCGATGCGGGCCGAGATCGAGCGCGAGCTGGGGCTGTCGGCTGTCAATTTCTACGGCCTGTCGGAGATGTGCGGACCGGGCGTCGCGGCCGAGTGCCTGGCGGTCCGCGATGGGCTCCACGTACAGGAGGATCACTTCCTGGTCGAGGTCGTCGACCCTGAGCACGGCCGGCTGCTGGCGCCCGGCAGCGAGGGCGAGCTGGTGTTCACGACCTTGACGAAGGAGGCGCTGCCTTTGATCCGCTACCGCACCGGCGACGTCGGGTGCCTGATCCCGGAGCCGTGCGCGTGCGGGCGGACGAGCGTCCGGATCGCCGGGCTGCGCGGACGCCACGACGACATGCTGATCGTCCGCGGCGTCAACCTCTATCCGTCACAGGTCGAGTTCGCGCTGCTGAGCGTCGAGGGCGCCGCTCCGCACTACCAGCTGATCGTCGAGCGCAGCGGTCCGATGGACGAGCTGCTGCTCGAGTGCGAGCCACTCGATGGCGCCGATCCGGAGCTCCTGCGCGCGCAGATCGAGGCGCTGCTGCGCGAGCACACGGGCCTGCGGATCGCGGTGACGATGCTCAAGCCGGGGACCGTCCCCCGCAGCGAGGGCAAGGCCGTGCGGGTCGTCGACCGCCGGTCAGTCGTCCGCTGAGCCGGCCGCCACAGCGGCTTGGCGTACGTCGCTTGGGGTCGCACCGTATTCGCGCTTGAACACGCGCGAGAAGTGGGCGGCGTCGCAGAACCCCCATCGGAACGCGATGTCTGTGACCGAGCCGCCATTGGCCCGCTGCAGATCCTCGAGGCAGCGACCGAGCCGCTCACTGCGGACCAGCCCGGCGACCGACGCGTCGACATCCTCGAACAGCGCGTGGAGCGCCCGGACCGACATCGCATAGGCGCGGGCGATCGACGCCGGCCCGAGCGCGGGGTCCTGCAGATGGGTGCGTACGTAGCGCGCGATCTCGGCTCGCATCGCCGCCCGGACGGATGCGCGTCCGGTCGGCAGATGGGGCTCAATCGCGGCCCGCAGCAGCTCGAGCGCGGCGTTGGCGGCCGCGGCGGCGCCGGCCGGGTCGAGCTGCGGAGACTCGAGTGCGAGCGCGCTCATGTAGCGCACCAGCAGCCGCGCCGGCACGCTGCCGCGGAGCGACGGCAGCGCGGTCACATCGGCCAGCCGCGGGCACAGCGCCAGCACCTGGTCACGCGGGAACAGCAGCGTGCGCTTGTAGAACGACTCGACGATCTCGACCTCGGTTGGCAGCATGCCGTCCCACAGCACAACGTCGCCGGCGTTGAGCGCGAGCTCGCGGTCACCCTCGCGGACCAGCTCGACCCCCTTGCAGACGAACTGGAAGCCGAACACCTCCTCGTTGGTCGCCGCTGCGGAGCCGGCGATCACCGCCTGGCCACGGTTGCCAAGAAATGGTGAGGCGGCGCAGTCGACGAGCATCAGATCGCCGATCACGCGGCGCGTCACGGCTCCCTGGAAGCGCGCCGGCGTGCGCGGCGTCGCGCGAACGTCGAACGCGAGGTGCGTGGCCGCCAGGATCTCCGACCAGGAGCGCATCCGCGTGGCGGCGTCCCCTCCCCGGATCCGCCATACCTCGCGCCCAGGCCGCGGCTGCGAGACGGGCGCATCGGCTAGAGCCATCTCGTCATCCTAATCGAGCACTTGCGGCGGATCGCTCGCGTCCTAGCACGACAAACGCGTCGAGCGCCGCGGGGTCGGCCAGCGAGCCGCGGCTGGCTACCTCGTCGACGCTTTCGCCGCGCAGGATCCGCTTCACCGGGGCCTCGAGCTTCTTTCCGGTCAGCGTCCGCGGGATCGCCGGGACGACGACGATCTTGTCGGGGACGTGACGCGGCGAGAGCTCGCGCCGCAACGCCGCCGCGATCCGCTGCATGAGCTCGTCGTCGATCGCCGCATCGGGCGCGGCGACCAGGAACAGGAGCAGCTCGCCGGCGCCGCCGCCCGGGTCCTCGAGGTGCACGACGAGCGAATCCGCCACGTCTTCGAACTCCTCGACCAGGGCATAGAACTCACCCGTGCCGAGCCGCACGCCGCCACGGTTGAGCGTCGCGTCCGAGCGACCGGTCAGCACACAGGTGCCGCGCCGGGTGAATCGGATCCAATCGCCCTGGCGCCAGATGCCGGGGTAGAGGTCGAAGTACGACGAGCGGTAGCGCGCTCCGTCCGCGTCCCCCCACAGCGCGACCGGCATCGAAGGCATCGGCTTGGTGATCACCAGCTCGCCGAGCTGGTCGACGACATCGGCCCCGGACGAATCGAACGCGTGCGCGTCGACGCCGAGGCAGCGTCCGGAGATCTCGCCCTCGTAGACCGGCTGCGCGAACGACCCGGACACGATCCCGGTGCAGACGTCGGTGCCGCCGGACCCGTTGATCAGCACGACGTTGTCGCCGAACTGCTCGTAGACGTACTGGTAACCCTCCGGCGGCAGCGGCGAGCCCGCGGTGCACAGCGCCCGGATCGAGCTCAGGTCGCAGTCGCGCCCGATCTGCAGGCCGGCCTTGCGGCACGCCATCAGGTACGGAGGCGCGACGCCCATCACCGTCGGACGGTTGCGTTCGGCCAGCCGCCACTGCTGCATCAGGTCCGGCCATGCCGGGTCGCCGTCGAGCATCACGATCGACGAGCGCAGCAGCAGCGCCGACACGAGCGCGTTCCACATCATCCACGCGGTGGTCGAGAACCACTGCAGGCGGCCGCCGGGCTTCAGGTCCCAGCCCAGCCCCTGGTTCTTGTGGTGCTCGATCAGCTGGCCGCCGTGGCCGTGGACGATCGCCTTCGGCAGTCCGGTCGTGCCCGAGGAGAAGAGGACGTACAGCGGGTGGTCGAACGCGACCGGCTCAAACCGCAGCGGCGCCGGTTCGCTGAGCAGCTCGCCCCAGCCGACGGCATCGGGCAGTTCCGCGTCGCCATACGGGACCGACACCACGTGCTCGAGCGACGGCAGCGCGGCGCGGATCGCGGCGGCCTCTTCGCGCCGGTCGACGTATCGATCGCGGTAGCCGTAGCCGCCGACCGCGAACATCAGCTTCGGCTCGATCTGAGCGAACCGGTCGACGACGCTGCGGGGCCCGAACTCCGGCGCGCACGTCGCCCAGATCGCGCCGAGGCTCGCCGTGGCGATGAACGCCGCCAGCGTCTCGGGGATGTTTGGCAGGTAGGCGACGACCCGATCGCCGGGCGCAACCCCGAGCCGCTGCAGTCCGGCGCGGACCCGCCCGGCGAGCTCCCGAAGTTCCCCGAACGTCAGCTCCAGCTGCGGCCGGGTCTGCGACTGCGCCACGACCGCGGTGCGGTCGCGATCCTCGTCGAGGCCGACCAGGTGCTCGGCGTAGTTGAGCCGCGAGCCGGCGAACCACTCCGCGCCGGGCATCTGCGCGTCGGCGAGCACCCGCGTGTAGGGCGTGTGCGCGCGGATCGAATAGAACTCCCAGACCGCGCTCCAGAACCCCTCGAGGTCGGCGACCGACCAGCGCCACAGCTCGTCATAGGACTTGATGGTCAGCCGGCGTCGTTCCTCCAGCCAGGTCATGAAGCGGCCGATCTCCGTCGTCTGGCCCAGGTCCGCGGGCGGTGTCCAGAGAACGTCCCCGATCATCGGCGGCGCGTAGCGTATTACGAAGTCAGATCGTGCTCGTAGACGACGAACGACCGCAACTGGCCGACCGTGTCGTACAGCGAGCGGGCGGGCCCGTTGAACTGCTGCGTATGCCAGTAGACGCGATCGCAACCGTGCTCCCGCGCGGTCGCGTAGATCGCATCGAACAGCATGCGCGCCACATCGCCACCGCGCTGGCCGCGCGCGACGAACAGGTCCTCGAGGTAGCACGACGGAGCGGTGCTCCAGGTGGTCGGATGAAAGACGAGGTGCGCGAGCCCGACCGGCTGGTCGTCGGCATCGACCGCCACGAGTCCCAGCATCCCGTCCTCGCCGCCGCACAGGCGCTCGAACGTCCGCGCCGTCACCTCCTCGGCCAGCTCCTCGCGGTAGAACGACAGGTAGCCGTTCCACAGATCGCGCCAGCGGTCGACGTCGTGCTCACGGAGCCGGCGGACGGTCATCGCTCGATCACCGCCTGAGCCTGGGTCACCTGTGCGACTCGCCGGCCGCTGCCGTCGGCCAGGTCGGTCTGCACGACGATCACGCTGCGGCCGGTATGCAGCGGGCGCGAGGTGCCGGTCACCTCGCCCTCGCGCACGGCGCGCAGGAACGAGGTCGTCGACGAGATCGTGGCGGTCTGGGCGCCGGGCGGCAGGTTCAGGTACGCGCACGCTCCACCGAGCGTGTCGGCGAGCGTCATCAACGCCCCGCCGTGCATGATCCCGGCGGCGGTGCAGCGCTCCGGCGACCACGCCAGCCGGCCGCGCACCTCGTCCGGGGTGGCGCTGTCGAGCTCGATCCCGACCGTCGCCGCGAACGGGATCAGCGTCAGCAGTTCGTCCATCGATGGCGCTACCACAGCTGCTGGGAGGCGAGCTTGGCGCCGTCGGACATCGCCCGCAGCTTGGCCCACGTGATCCCGGGGTCGATCGCCAGGAAGCTGGCGAAGGTGGCAAAGCCGCAGTCGCTGCCGGCGATCACGTTCTCGCGGCCGACGCGCTCGGCGTACCGGACGATCCGCTGCGAGACCAGCTCCGGGTGCTCGATGTAGTTCGTCGTCGAGTCGATCACGCCCGGGATCAGCGTCTTGTCGTCAGGCAGCTCAATGTCGTCGAACAGCGTGTACTCGTGCTCGTGGCGCGGGTTTGCCGCCTCGAACGAGATCGCCGCTGGACGTGCCTCGAAGACGATGTCGATGATCTCGCGCAGCGGCACGTCGTAGTGGTGCGGGCCCTCGTAGTTGCCCCAGCAGAGGTGCATCCGCATCTCCTCGGGCGGGATGTCGCGGGTCGCGTGGTTGATCGCCTCGACGTGCAGCTTCGCGCGGCGGCGGAACTCCGCGAGGGTCTGGTCGGCGTTCATGTGCCGCGTCATCGCGAGGTCGGGGCAATCGAGCTGGAGCACGATCCCGGCCGCGTGGATCTCGTCGTACTCGGCCTTCATCACGTCCGCCAGCGCGGCGATGTACTCCTCGTGGCTTGGGTAGTGCTGATTGGAGAGGAAGACCGAGATCACGCCCGGCGAGGCGGCGGTCATGAACACGTCCTCGACGTCGGCCCCGGCGACCGCCGCCTTGAGGTTGGCGATGTCGGTGCGCACCGCGTCGAGGTCGCGATACGAGACGGGCCCGGCGCACGCGGGCAGCGCGAAGTCGAGCGCGCCCATCACCCGCGCCATGTAGTCCGGAAACTCGCCCAGGTCGGCCGGCAGCGCTTCCATGCCGGCCTCGCCCCCGAAACCGTCGAGCCGCTCCTTGACATAGGTCGAGTAACCGATCTTGCTCGCCTCACCGTCGTTGACGACCGTCACGCCGGCGCTCGCCTGGCGCTGGACGACGTCGATGACGGCCTCGCGGACCTGTTCGTCGAGGTCAGCGCCGTTGCTCTGGCCGCGATCGCGGGCCTGGAGCGCCTCGAGCAGCGCGGGCGGTCGCGGCAGGCTGCCGGTGTGGGTGGTGAGAATCGCGTCGGTCGATAGCTTCATCGATTCGTCCCAACGTTGATCCGAGAGCCGGCGGCCTCGTCGGTGACGACGTCCAGGACGCGGTCGACGTCGGCCTCGGTGTTGTACACGTGCCATGAGGTGCGCAGCCGCCCGCCGCGCACCGCGGCGATGATGTTCGCCTCCCGCAGGCGCTCGTCGGCGCCCTGCAACTCGGCGCAGACGATCGCGCTGTCGCCCGGCTCGAGCCCGATCCCGGCGCGGAACCGGTTCGCGAGCGCGAGATCGTGAGCGTGGATCCGGTCGACCCCGATCTGCTCGATCAGCTCCAGCGCGGGTTGCGTCGCGACCCAGGAGAACCAGGCCGGGGAGAGATCGAACCGGCGCGCGTCGGACGCGAGCCGCAGCGGTGGCCCGAAGTAGCTCTTGTGCACATCGGCGCCGGCATACCAGCCGGCGTTGTGCGGCACCGCCCGCTCGATCATCCGGTCCGAGACCGCCAGGAACGTGCTCCCGCGCGGCGACGCGAGCCACTTGTAGGCGGTGCAGACGACCGCGTCAAAGCGCGTGGCGTCGATCGGCAGCCAGCCGACCGCCTGCGTGGCGTCGCAGATCTTGAGCGCGTCTCTGCTGTCGGCGGCGGCGACGATCGCGTCGAGGTCGGCGACCTCGCCGCTGCTCATCTGCACGGCGCTGAAGGCGATCGCATCGGCGCCGTCGGCGACGGCGTCGGCGAGCTCTGACTGCGGCACCAGGCGGACGTCGAAGCGCTGCTGCACGAGCAGCGGAAAAAGCGTCGAGGTGAACTCGACCTCCGGGACGACGACCCGCGCGCCGTCGGGCAGCGCCGTCACGACGGAGCCGACGAGCTCCGAGACGGTCGAGCCGACAGCCACACGGGTGGGCTGCACTCCGACCAGACGGGCGAAGGCCTCGCGGGCTCGCTCAGTGCTCTCACCCCAGTGCTCCCAGCTCGTGCTGCCGCCGCGCCACTCGGCGAGCGCCGCCTGCAGCGCATCCCACGCCGGTCGCGGCGGGAGGCCGAAGCTGGCGGTGTTGATGTAGACGCCCTCCGGCTCCCACAACTTCCGTGCCTCGTCGATCTCCACACCTGGATTGGATCACACCCGGCCATCTTCGGGCCTAAGACCAATTGCCGATGGCAATCGGGCGGCGCTCGACCTACCTTGAGGATCGTGGTCGTACGAGCGATTGGAGCTTGAGATGAGATCGGCAAGTCAACAGATCACCGATGAAGTGACCTCGTGGCCAGGAGTCGAGGCCGGCTTTGGCCGGCGTGGCGAGTGGGCGCTCACCGTCGGGCGCCGCGAGATCGGCCACCTGCACGGCGACCGCGCTGCTCACTTCATGTTTCCGAAGGACGTCTGGGCCGAGTTGTCGGAAGCGGGCCGGATCACCGACCACCCGGTGTTCCCGGGTCGCGTCGGTCCGGCCGCGCGCCGGATCGACGATCAATCCGACGTCGATGACGTGATCGCGCTGATGCGGCTCAACTACGACCGGATCGCCGCGCGCCAGGCGGCCGCGTAAGCGCGCTGCTGCTCAACGCGGCGGCGTGACCGTGACCGGGAGCTCGCGCACGGCGCCCTCGCGGTACGCGCTCGAGGCGTCCTCGGGACCCTCGTACTCGCGGTCTTCCAGCTCATGGACGACGATCAGCAGCTCGAACTCGGGCTCGGAGAACGGATACGGCTCGACCTGGACGGCGCCGGGCTCAGCGACCCTGACGTCGAGCGTCGCGTAGGGACCACCGGGCGCCGCCGGCACGCCGGTGATCAGCCGCGGCCCGGGGACCTGGTCGATGGTTGATAGCGAGTTCGCCACGTCGATCGGCGCGCTGGGTGGGGTCTGCTCGACGTCCATCAGGCACAGCGCGAGCGAAAGCAGGTCGACCGCCTGGAGGATCTCGTACGCGTGCCAGTTGTGAGCGTCGAACTCGCTGCGCCGCCCCCGGTAGCCCCACGCCTCTCGCAGCGCTGGGACCCAGCGCGCCTCCTGCGTCGCGACCACGTCGAGCGCGAGCGGGTTCTCAGACGGCGCCCCGCCGTCGACGCCCCAGCGGCTTGTGTAGAAGCCGCTGAAGTGCATCGAGACCAGCACTCCGGCGTGCTGGTCACGCGCGTAGACGGACTCGACGCCGCGCGCATAGGGGGCAGCGGTGTCGGTCAGCGCCAGCTCGACGAAGTGGGCCGGCCGCCGCTTGAGATGGTTGAACATCGGCCGGCCATCAAGCTCGAGCCAGCCGTCGTCGTGATGCTCGGCGGCACAGATCAGCGCCTCGCTGGCAAGCGGCGTCGCGAACTCCTGGTTGCCCCAGTGCCGGGCGAGCGTCCCGGCGATCGCCGCGTGGTCGGGCTGGGTGACGAGCGCCAGGCGCCCGCCGCGGCGGGTCACGAGCACGGCGTCGATCCGATCATCGCGTCATCTTGACAGTGCCCGTTAGTGCGCCGGCGGCCGCGGGCATCTACCGTGACCGAGATGCAGGCAGGCGCAGAACATCGGGTGGTCGTGATCGGGGGCGGTTTCGGTGGCATGCAGGTCGCCAAGCACCTGAAGCGCGCGCCGGTCAGCGTGACGCTGATCGACCGGCGCAACTTCCACCTATTCCAGCCGCTCACCTACCAGGTCGCGACCGGAGCGCTGTCGCCGAGCGACGTCACCTATCCGCTGCGCGCGGTATTCGGCTCATACGCGAACGTGATGGTGCTGCTGGAGGAGGTGTCGGGCTTCGACCTCGAAGCGCGCAAGGTGCTGCTGGTGACCGACGACCGTCACGCGTCCCCATCTGAGATCGAATACGACACGCTGGTCGTCGCGGCCGGCTCGAGCTACTCGTACTTCGGCCACGACGAGTGGCGCGAGATCGCCGGCGAGGTCAAGTCGCTCGAGAGCGCGATCGCCGTGCGCTCGCGGGTGCTTGATGCGTTCGAGCGCGCCGAGGTCTCAACCGACGACGCCGACCGCAGAGCAGAGCTGACGTTCGTGGTCGTCGGCGCCGGCCCGACCGGGGTCGAGATCGCGGGCCAGATCGCCGAGCTCGCGCGCGACACGCTGCACCACTACTTCAAGCGGATCGATCCGGGCGAAGCGCGGATCCTCCTGGTCGAGACGTCCGACCGGATCCTGACGACGTTTCCGCCGTCGCTATCGGCGAAGGCGACCCGAGCGCTCGAGAAGCTCGGCGTGACGCCCACGCTCAGACAGACCGTCGTCGACATCGACCGCGACGGCGTGTCGCTGAAGGGGCCCGGCGGCGAGACCCAGCGCGTGCCGGCACGGACCGTGATCTGGGCCGCCGGGGTCCGCGCGTCGCGGCTCGCCGGGCAGCTCGGTGAGCCTCGCCCACGCCGACGTCGACAAGGCCGGACGCGTGACCGTCGGTCGCGACCTGACGCTGCCCGGCCGCCCCGAGGTGCTCGTGCTAGGCGACATGGTGCGCGTCAGCGATGGCGCGGGCGGCGTCGTCGCGCTGCCCGGCGTCGCGCCGGTCGCGATCCAGCAGGGCGTGTACGCGGCACGCGTGATCACCGACCGTCTCAACGGCAAGGAGACGCGGCCGTTCAAATACTTCGACAAGGGCAACCTGGCGACGATCGGCCGCGGGCGCGCGGTCGCCGACCTGCCACTCCTCCGGCTCAGCGGCCTGCCGGCCTGGATCATCTGGCTGGTGGTCCACATCTGGTACCTGATCGGCTTCCAGAACCGGCTCGTCGTGCTGCTGCGCTGGTCGATCAGCTTCCTGACGAGCGGGCGGGCTCAGGGCTCGAGAATCATCTCGCGGGAGGATTGAGACCCGGCTCAGGCTCGGTCGCTGGCGCTCAGGTACTGTGCGCATGTCGAACGGGGAGGAGCGGACCACGAGCGGATCGAGCGGGGATCGGCCGCGCAACGCTAATTTCGTACAGTCGCTGCAGCGAGGCCTATCGGTAATCCGTGCATTCGACGCCGAGCACCGCGACCTCGGTCTGAGCGAGGTCGCGCGGGCTGCCGGCCTGACGCGGGCCGCGGCGCGGCGCTTTCTGTTGACGCTCGTCGAGCTCGGTTACGTCAGCTCCGCCGACGGCAAGTTCCGGCTGACCCCTCGGGTGCTCGAGCTCGGGTACGCCTACCTGTCTGGCCTGACGCTGACCGAGGTCGCCGAGCCCCACATGGAGGAGCTCGTGGCGAGCGTCAACGAGTCCTCTTCGATCTCCGTGCTCGACGGGACCGAGATCGTCTACGTCGTCCGCGTGCCGACCCGCCGGATCATGAGCATCACGCTGTCGGTCGGCACCAGGCTGCCGGCGTACGCGACTTCGATGGGTCGGGTACTGCTGGCGAGTCTGCCCGACGAAGAGCTCGAGCGACGGCTCGCGCAGATCGAGTTCGAGCCGCTGTCGCCGCACACGGTCAAGGACATCGACGCGCTGCGGGCGGTGCTCAAGAAGGTCCGAAAGCAGGGCTACGCGGCGACTGATCAGGAGCTCGAGGAGGGGCTGCGCTCGCTCGCGGTCCCGATCCGCGACGCGACCGGCGAGGTGATCGCGGCGCTCAACGTCTCGGTCCACGCGAGCCGCGGAACGATGACCGCGCTGCGCCGCGACTTCCTGCCGCTGACGTTGAACACGGCGGCCGCGATCGAGGCCGACCTGCGCGGGGCCCGGCCGATGCCGCGCACCTCCGCGTCGCGCTGAGGCGCTCAGGCGGGGACGGCGACCTCGGGTGAGGGCTCGCGCACGAGCTCTTGCGCGAGCTCGGTCAGGAGCGTGTCGAGCTCGGCGTTCTGCTCCGGCGACCATCCCTCGCAGCGGCGGGCGAGGCTCGCGCGCCGCTCGGCGATCAGGCGTTGGGCGATGTCTTCGCCGGCAGCAGTCACGATCCGGCCCGGCTGGGCGCCGTCCGTAACGGCGATCAGCCCCCGCTCCTCGAGCTCGCCCAGCGCACGCTCGCCGACCTCGGCCGGGATGTCGAATTCAGCACAGAGGGCCGGGATGTCGGCGTTCGGATCCTCCCGCAGGCGCACGATCAGCCAGCAGGCGGCGGCCGACAGGTCGACTCCGGCGCGCTCGGCGAGCCGCTCGACCAGGCGCCGACGCTCGTCGCGGCCGATCAGGGCGGTTAGGGAGCGGGCCGCCTCGGCGAGCGAATCGGTGTGCTTGGGGACCGCGAAGCTCTCGCCGATCCCGCTCCCGCCGGCGACGCTGTCGCGCAACGGGCGCTGCTCGAGGAACAGGCTGAGCACGAACGCGGCCGCGGCGATCGCCGCGGCGACCACGAACACGGTGTTGAGTGCGTTCGTGAACGCGGTGATGTAGACGGTGTGGATCGCGGGCGGGAGCTTGGCGAGCTTGGCGGTGTTGAGCGTCACGCTGCCGCCGCTTCCGAGCGCGTGCTTGGCGGCGGCGGGAAGCGACGCGGTCAGCTCCGAGCTGAGCCGATTGCTGAAGATCGAACCCAGCACCGCCGTGCCGACCGAGCCGCCGATCGACCTGAACAGCGTCGCGCCTGAGGTCGCGACGCCGAGGTCTGAGTAGTCGACCGCGTTCTGGACCGCCAGCACCAGTACCTGCATCACGGAACCGAGGCCGAGTCCGAGCACGAACATGAACGCCGACGCCTCGAGGCGCGTGGTCGATGCGTCCATCGTCGACAGCAGCAGCAGCCCGGCGACCATCAGCGCCGTGCCGATGATCGGAAACGGCTTGTAGCGTCCCGTCCGCGTGATCAGCTGACCGGACCCGATCGAGGTGATCAGCAGACCGAGCATCAGCGGCAGGATCTGCAGCCCTGAGCCGGTCGGGGTGGCGCCGTTGACGACCTGCAGGAACAGCGGCAGGTAGGTGACTGACCCAAACAGAGCGAAGCCGACCACCAGCCCGATCGCGCTCGTGACCGTGAACACGCGGTTGCCGAACAGCCGCGGCGGCAGCACGGGCTCGGCAGCCCGGCGCTCGGCCCACACGAACGCGACCGTCAGCGCGATCGCGAGCACTGCGAGGCCGATCACCTGCGGCGATCCCCACGCGTAGTCGGTGCCGCCGAGCGTGCACGTGAGAACGATCGCGCTCAATGCCGCCGCCAGCAGTACCGCGCCGAGGTAGTCGATCTGGTAGTGCGCCTCCTCCTTGCGCGAGGGCAGCGTCGCCGCGAGCACGACGAACGCGACGACGCCGATCGGCAGGTTGACGTAGAAGATCCAGCGCCACGAGAGGTTGGTCGTCAAGAAGCCGCCGAGCAGCGGGCCGATAATGCTCGAGAGTCCGAACACCGCGCCGAACAGCCCCTGGTAACGGCCGCGCTCGCGCGGCGAGACGACGTCGCCGATCGCCGCCATCGTCCCGACCATCAGGCCGCCACCGCCGAGCCCCTGCACGCCCCGGAACACGATCAGTTCGGTGAGGCTCTGCGACAGGCCGCAGAGCGCCGAGCCGGCGAGGAAGATCACCAGCGCGACCTGGAGCACGATCTTGCGCCCGTAGAGGTCGCCGAGCTTGCCGTACACCGGCGTGACCGCCGTCTGCGCGAGCAGGTACGCGGTCACGACCCAGGAGATGTGGCTGAGGCCGCCGAGGTCGCCGACGATCGTCGGCAGCGCGGTCGAGACGATCGTCTGGTCCAGCGACGCCATCAGCAGCACGAGCATCAGCCCGGTGAAGACGACCCAGACGCTGGCGCTGCGCTCGGGGACCGGTTTTGCTGCCGCGGCGGCTGTCATTCGAATTCGCCCCCGGCCGGCTCGAGTCGGCGCTCGGCAGACCGTTGCGCCAGCGCGGTGAGCGTCCAGACCACGAGCGCGAGCCCGGCGGTCGCGGCACCCAGCACGCAGACGCCGCGCCAGCCGCTGCTCGCGTAGACGATCGAGCCGAGCGCCGACAGCAGCGAGGCGCCGATGAAGCAGCTGACCATGTAGGCGGTGGTCAGTCGGCTGCGCGAGTCCGGGTGCAGCGCGTAGATCGCGCTCTGGTTTGAGATGTGGAGCGCCTGGGCGCCGAAGTCCAGCACGGCGATGCCGATGATCAGCGCCAGCACGGATGTCTTGCCGGCGGCGACCAGCCCCCAGCTCGCGAGCAGGATCACGATCGACGCCAGCGTCGTCTGCGAACCGAGCCCGCGGTCGGAGAGCCGGCCGGCCAGCGACGCCGCCAGGGCGCCGGCAACCCCCGCCAGCCCGAACAGGCCGATGACCGCATTGCCGTACCCGTACGGCGGCGCCGAGAGCAGGAACGCGAGCGTCGTCCAGAGCGCGCTGAAGCACCCGAAGTCAAGCGCACCGAGCAGCATCCGCTGGCGCAGGATCGGCTCCTCGCGGATCAGCACCAGGACCGAGCGCAGGACGCCGCCGTAGCCGAGCTCAGTCGTCGGCGGTACGCGTGGGAGCCGGCGGCTGAGCACGGCCGCCAGCACCAGCATCGCCGCCGCTCCGAACACGAATACGGTCCGCCATCCAAACGCGCTCGCGATCAACCCGCTCGCGGTGCGGGCGAACAGGATCCCGATCAGCAGCCCGCTCATCACCATGCCGACGACCCTGCCGCGCTCGTGCTCGGCCGCCAGCGAAGAGCTCATCGGCACGATCACCTGCGCGACACAGGACGTCACGCCGACGATCGCAAGCGCCGCCCCGAAGACGACGAACGTCGGTGCCGCGGCCGCGAGGGCGAGACCAGCGGCGCTGACGAGCATCGTGCCGCTGATCAGAGCGCGCCGCTCGCGCAGATCGCCGAGTGGGACGACGAACGCGAGCCCGAGCACGTAACCGACCTGGCTCACGGTCATCAGCAGCCCCGCGGTCGCCTCGGAGACATCGAACGCGCCGGCGATCGTGTGCAGCAGCGGCTGCGCGTAGTAGAGGTTCGCGACCGCGGCGCCGCACGCCACAGCCAGCAGCAGGACCAGGCTGCGGCTGGTCCCCGCCTCGGGCGTCGTTGAATGCGTGTGCGCGATCCACGCAAAATAGCTGCCGCGCGCGGCCGGATCGAGCCGACGGCTACAGGTACTGGGGCTCGAGCCGACGGCTACACGTACTGGGGCTCGAGCCGACGGCTAAACGTTTTGGGGCTCGAGCGCGGGGAGCCCGTCGATGCTCTCGGCGTTGCGCTGTGCCTTGTACTCCTCGATCGCGTCCGGACCTCCCTTGCGCAGCTTGCCCTCAGCCCAGGCGCGCGAGTTTGGCCGCTCGCGCTCGTAGGTCATCAGCGGCACGCCGTAGCCGCACGAGTCAGCGACCCGCTGCACGTCGACCCTGACCACCGATCGTCTTTGCTCAGGCAGCACGTCGGCGTCGGGGAACTCGAGCGCGTCGGCCGGCAGCACCTCGCCATGGCCGTGCAGTCGCAGGATTCGCGGCGCGCCCTCGAACGCGCACAGCATCACGACGATCCGCCCGTTGTCGCGCAGGTGGGCGATCGTCTCGGCGCCGCTGCCGACCAGGTCGAGATACGCGAGCGTGCGGTCGTCGAGCAGCCGCAGCGTCCCGATCGGGCCCTTCGGCGAGACGTTGACGTGGCCGTCGCAGCCGCTCGGCGCGGTGGCGACGAAGAACATCCGCTGGCGCTCGATCCAGGCGGCCAGGAATGGCTCGATCCGCTCGTAGACCTGACCCACTGAATCATCCCCGCCCGACGGGGCGTGACGGCGGGGCGATCGCGTTCAGGAACGCGACCAGGTGATCGAAGAAGACGTTGTGGGGGTAAGCGCCGGCGGGGTCGTTGTGGGCGTAGGTGCCGTGGCGGCTGATCAGCGTCAGGTTGCGCTTCGGGATCCGTGACTGGGCGGCGAGCGCGGCGGCGGCGGCGGTGATCGACGTGCCGCCGTAGGCGCCGAACGCGTAGATCCGCAAGCTTCGCGGCAGGCGATGGCCCATCGTGGTCTTGATGCCGAACACGCCCTGCGCCGGGTTCGGCTTTCCGTTGTCGATCGCGGCGCTGTCGTCGGCCAGGCGCTGCGGGAAATACCACTCGGTGCCGTCGACGCCGATCAGCGGGTAGCCGGACAGCATGCGCGCGTAGCGTTTGATCGGTGTCAGCGAGCCGGTGCTGTCCCAGCCGTAGAGCCCGTTGGCCATCGGCGTGGCGTCGAGCCCGGCCCCGTCGTGAGCCTGGATCGCGAACACCAGCTGCGACGTGGCGACGCTCGTGCCCCACCCGAACTGGGCGAGGTTGGTCACCGGCACCGGGGGCTTCAGTGGAGGCGGCAGAAGCTCGGCCGCGCCGACCGGCAACGGCTCGTTGGGCGCCAGAATCGCCGCGAGGCCGCCGGTGGCGCCGTAGATGCCTGAGTCGTATGGAGGAATGCCGGAGACGAACGGAAGCCACGGGCTGACGCCCGGGCTCAAGAAGCCGTCGAGCGTCTGCCGCGCCGCCTGGGCGGTGGGCGCCGCACCGAAGCTCCCGCCGTCGTCGTAGACGAGCCCGGCGAGCTGGTCGGCGCCGGCGCGCCCGTTGAAGTCCCAGGTCGCGTAGCCGGTCACGACGGCGCCGCCGAGCGAGTGCCCACCGAGCACCACCTTGCCGCCCAGCTTGCGTGCCGCCGCGATCACGTCGTTTAGATCCCCGACGGCGGCCGCGAGGCCCCACTGCTTGGCGAACTCGACCTTCGAGTCCGGTACGGGGTTGAAGTGATGCCCGATGCTCTTGTTGATCAGGTAGCCGAGGTAGTAGTCGAACACCTGCTGGGGCGTCGCCTTGCCCTCCTTGCCGAGGTTCAGCTCCGACTGGTCCTCGAGCAGGTTCTCCCGGCGCTCGACGGACCACACCTGCCAGCCTTTGACGGTCGACACCAGCCACTGCGCGAGCGGGACGAAGTACGCGCTGCCGGCGGAGGTCCCCGGCTCCAGCACGAGTACGTTCTTCGCCGCGGGCGGCCCGATCTTGAGCACTCCCACCTTGTCGTACTTGGCCGGCGTGCCCGGAGCTTTGAACCCCTGCATCCACGTGACTCTCGGCGCGGCGTTCGCGGACCCCGCGAACGCCAGCAACGCGACAGCGATCGCTGCCATCAGGAGTGCCGGGCGGCGGCGGAACATCGCTCCCTAGTATTGCCGCGGTTGCTGATGCGTGCGCTGCTCTCAGATCCAAATCCCCCCTTTGCGGTACTCGGAGAAGCGCCGGATCCGACTCCACGCGCCGACCAGGCGCTCGTCGACGTCGAGGCGTTCAGCCTCAACCGGGGCGAGTCGCGGCGCCTGGCGTCGATGCCGCAGGGGTCCGTGACCGGCTGGGATCTCGCCGGCGTCGTGTCGGCGGCGGCTGCCGACGGGAGCGGCCCGGGCGCCGGGGCTCGAGTCGTCGGGATGGTCGGATCCGGCGCCTGGGCCGAGCGCGCCGCGGTCGCAACCGAGCACCTGGCCGAGCTGCCGGACGCGGTCTCATTCGAGCACGCCTCGACGCTCCCGGTCGCCGGCCTGACGGCGCTCAGGGCGCTCGAGATCGGCGGCTTCGTGCTCGGCAAGCGGGTGCTGGTGACGGGCGCCAGCGGCGGCGTCGGCAGGTTCGCGATCCAGCTCGCCAAGCTCGCGGGGGCGCATGTGACGGCCGTGGCGAGGCGGACTGAGGGGCTATGCGAGCTCGGAGCCGATGCGGTGCTCGAGGACCTCGAGCCGGGCGGCGAGACGTTTGACGTGATCCTCGACGCGGTCGGTGGCCCGATGCTGGGACTCGCGCTGGAAAGTGTCGGGCCGCGGGGAACCGTCGTCAGCTTCGCGTCGACGATCACCGAACCGGTCAGCTTCCCGACCCGGGAGCTGTTCGCGCGCGCCCCCGGAGCCCGGCTCTACGGCCTGTACATCTTCGCCGAGCTCCAGCACACGCGGAGCGCGAGCGCGGACCTGCGCCGGCTGGCAGAGCTTGTCGCGGCGGGGCGGCTGGATCCGCAGATCGACATCGCGCGCTCCTGGCACGAGGCCGGCGAGGCGATCGAGGCGCTGCTCGGTCGCCGGGTCGCGGGCAAGGCCGTGTTGACGGTCGACTAGCCCTGACGCCGCGCGCGCCCTCTGTGTTGAGGAAAGATTAGGAGCGCGCCGTGCGATTAAATCCTGCTCGCATCCAGCGGGACTTGGCAATAGATTGTGGTGCCTGGGAACTCAACCTCTGAGGAGGAGGATCTGTGAAGAGACACACCAGACCGTTTGCAGCGACGCTGCTTTCGGTTATCGCGACAGTCGCGCTCGCGGCTTGCGGTTCAAGCTCGAGCTCGTCGTCCTCGGCAGCCGCGAGCTCGAGTGGCGCGGCGAAAACAGGCGGCACGATCACGCTGCTGATGGGCGGCGCGCCGCAGTCGCTCGATCCGGCCATGGACTACACGACCCAGGGCGCTGAGACGCTGTGGGTCACCTACACCGGCCTGACGACCTACACGCACGCGCAGGGCCCCAACGGGGCGAAGCTGATCCCCGGTCTGGCGACCGCACTGCCGGTGATCTCGGACGGCGGCAAGACCTACACGGCCACACTCCGCAAGGGGCTCGTCTTCTCAAACGGCAAGCCTGTCGTGGCGAGCGACTTCACCGTAGCCCTCGAGCGGGCGATCAAGGTCCCGTGGGGCGGCTCGGGTCAGTTCATGACGCCGGTTGTCGTCGGCGGCACCGCGTACGCCAACGGCAAGGCAAAGACGATCTCCGGGGTTCAGACCGACAACGCGACCGGCAAGATCGTGATCCATCTGACGTCGCCCTACGGCCCGTTTGACAACGTGCTCGCGTTCCCGGCGCTGGGGCTGGTCCCGGCGGGAACGCCGATTGAAGAACGAGCCGACCAACCCGCCGCCGGGCGTCGGGCCCTTCATGACCACCAACATCGTCCCCAACCAGGGTTGGGAGTCGAAGATCAATCCGTACTGGTCGAAGATGAACATCCCGGGCATTCCGGCCGCGAAGGTCAACGTCCAGGTGAAGCTGTCGACGGACGTCCCGTCCAACGCGCTCAGTGTGCTCAACAACACCGCCGACGTGTTCGACTGGGCCGATGTGGTTCCGGGCAGCCTGTTGCCGCAGATCAAGGCGAAGGCGGGAGACCGCTTCTCGCAGATCAACATGGGCGGCTCGACGTACTACATCTTCATGAACATGACCTCGAAGCCGTTCAACAATCAGCTCGCACGCGAGGCGGTTGTGACCGGCCTCAACCAGACGGCGATGAATCGGCTCGGTTCGGGCACGCTCGATCCGACCTGCTTCTTCCTGCCGCCCGACGTCCCCGGCTATCAGGCGTCGACCTCGTCGTCGTGCCCGTATGGGACGCCAGGCACGGGGAACCTGGCCAAGGCCAAGCAGCTCGTCCAGCAGTCCGGGATGGCCGGCACGCCGGTCACGGTCTGGAGCCAGGGCCGCACGCCACGACAGCAGTGGATGACGTACTACACGCAGTTCCTGAACCAGATCGGGTTCAAGGCCACCCAGAAGGTGATCGCGGACGCGACCTACTTCACGACGATCGGTGAGCTGAAGCTCCATCCCCAGACCGGCTTCACGGACTGGAACCAGGACTTCCCGAACCCAATCGACTTCTACCTGCTGGTCAGCGGCAAGGCGATCCTCCCGACCAACAACGAGAACCCCGGCGAGATCAACGACTCGTACATCAATGGCCAGATCGCGAAGCTGAGCTCGGTGCCGACGACGCAGCTGTCGAGCGTCACCAGCCAGTGGCAGGCGCTTGATCAGTACCTCGCCAAGAAGGCGTACATCGCGGTGTTCGGCTATCAGACGTTCCCGAAGTTCGCGTCTGACCGGATCGACTACGGCGCCTCCCAACTGAACCCGATCTACGGCTGGGACTGGACCTCGTTCCAGCTGAAGTGATTGCGCAGCGGCGGGCCGGGGCAGTAGTAGGCTGTCCCGGCCTCCCGCGCACTCGTCCTTAAATGGCAACCTCAGCAGAACGTCTCGGCACCGGGCTTGAGTTCTCCGATGAGTTCTCGGGCTTCGGCGGCGAAGGTGAAGAGGAGCTACCCCCAGGGATAGGCCCCTGGAAGCTCGCTTGGCGCCGTTTGCGCCGCAACAAGGTCGCGCTGTTCTTCGGCGGCCTGTTTCTGCTGATCGTGCTGCTCTGCCTGTTGGCGCCTGTCTATGCAGCCCAGGTCGCCCACACGACGCCCCAGGCCCAGAACATCACCGGGACGATCAAGGTCGGCGGCAAGGCGGTCGACATCGTCAGCCCCACCGATATCCCGGTCGGCCCGACGTGGCACAGCCAGTACTTCCTCGGCGCTGACGGCCTCGGCAGAGACGTCGCCGTGCGCCTGCTCTACGGGGGGCGCAACTCGCTCCAGATCGGCGCCGTGGCGACCCTCATCACAATGGTCTTCGCGCTGGTCCTGGGGCTGATGGCCGGCTACTACCGCGGGGCGATAGACGGGGTTGTCAGCCGTATGCTGGACGTGATCTGGGCGTACCCGGCCGTGCTGCTGGGGATCACGCTCGGCACCGTGCTCGCGGTCGGTGGTATCGGCCCGATCCACGGCAACAACCTGTGGGTGCCGGCATTCATCATCGGGATCGTCTACATCCCCTATGTCGCCAAACCGATCCGCGGGCAGGTCCTGCAGATGCGCGAGCGGGAGTTCATCGACGCCGCGCGGCAACAGGGACTCAGCCACACGCGGATCATGTTCTCCGAGATCATGCCGAACCTGGCGTCGACGATCATCGTCTTCATCCCGCTGATCCTCGCGAACGCGATCCTCCTCGAGGCGGCGCTCTCCTACCTCGGCGTCGGCGTCGAGCCCCCCGCTCCGTCGTGGGGCAACATGATCTCCGACGGGATCGCGACGATCCCGGCCGCGTTCCACAACGTGCTCGTGCCGGGGATCATGCTCGTCCTGTGCGTGATGTCGATCAACATCTTCGGCGACGGCCTGCGCGACGCGCTCGACCCTCGCGCCAAGGTCCGGATCGCGCATTGATCGGTAGCCGCGGATGACGCGCTTCATCATCCGCCGGTTGTTGGCGATGGTGTTCGTGCTGTTCGTGATCTCGCTGCTCACGTTCCTGCTGTTCGAGGCGATCCCGAACGGCAATCCTGCGTTCCGGCTCGCGGGCCGCACCGCGACCCCATTCGAGATCCATCAGATCGAGGTCAAGTACGGGTTCAACCAGCCAATCTGGATCCAGTACCTGCGGACGATGAAGAACATCTTCACCAACCAGGCTTACTCCTACACGCAGGGCTTCAACGTCCTGTCGGAGATCAAGGCCGGGGCGCCGGCGACGATCTCGCTCGCGCTCGGAGCGGGCTTCATCTGGCTGTTCGTGTCGATCGTGTTCGGAACGGTGGCTGCGATCAAGGCGGGCAAATACACGGATCGGTTTTTGACGATCGTCGCGATGTTCGGAGTCTCGTTCCCGCCGTTCTTCCTCGGGGCGATATTGATCTACTACCTCGCCTACCAGCACCCCATCTTCCCGATCGGTGGCTACGTGCCGCTGACACAGGACCCCTACCAGTGGCTGGTGCACATGATCCTGCCGTGGTTCACACTCAGTGTCCTGTTCATCGGCTTCTATTCGCGCGTCCTGCGCTCGACGATCCTCGACACGATCAACGAGGATTACGTCCGCACGGCCCACGCCAAGGGCCTCTCCGACCGCCAGGTGCTGCTGCGTCACACGCTGCGCAACAGCCTGATCCCGATCATCTCGCTTTGGGGCCTGGACATGGCGCAGGTGATCGGCGGTGGCGCGATCCTGACCGAATCGGTCTACAACCTGCACGGCATCGGGCAGCTGGCGGCCGAATCGATCAGCCGCCTGGACATCATCCCGATCCTCGTGATCGTGATGCTGACCGCGTTCGCGGTCGTGATCCTGGCGGCGGTCATCGACATCCTCTACGCGTTCCTCGACCCGCGGATTCGCCTCTCGGTATGACGACCGACGGCGCAGTCGAGCTGCTCGAGGTGAACGATCTGAAGGTCTCATTCGCGACCGAGGATGGGACCGTGAGTGCGGTCGACGGGGTCACCTTCTCAGTCGGGCCGCGCGAGGTCGTCGCGATCGTCGGCGAGTCCGGATCCGGCAAGTCGGTCACCGCGATGACGCTGATGGGGCTGACGCGCGGTCCCAACGCGCGCTTCGAGGGCACTGCGACCTTCGACGGCACGGAGCTCGTCAACGCCACCCCGCAGCAGCTGCAGCGGATCCGTGGCGCCGGCATCGCGATGGTCTTCCAGGACCCGATGAGCTCGCTCGATCCGGTCCACCGGGTCGGCCACCAGATCGTCGAGCAGATCCGCGTCCACGACCGCAAGGTATCCAAGGCGCAGGCATACGACCGCGCGGTCGAGCTGATGGAGCGGGTCGGGATTCCGCGCGCCGCGGATCGCCTGCGGTCCTATCCGCACGAGTTCTCCGGCGGCATGCGACAGCGCGTGATGATCGCGATGGCGCTGTCGTGCTCGCCGAAGCTGCTGATCGCCGACGAGCCGACGACCGCGCTCGACGTGACGATCCAGGCTCAGATCCTCGACGAGCTGCGCCAGCTGCGCGACGAGACCGGCGCCGGAGTGATCCTCGTCACCCACGACCTCGGCGTCGTCGCCGACATCGCCGACCGGGTGATCGTCATGTACTCGGGCCGGGTGGTCGAGCAGGGAACGCTCGACGACATCTTCTACGACCCGCAGCACCCCTACACGTGGGGGCTGCTGGGGTCGATCACGCGCATCGACGCCGACCGCAGCCTGCGCCTTCCCGCGATCCCGGGGATGCCGCCGTCGCTCCTGCGCCCGCCGAAGGGGTGCCATTTCCGCCCCCGCTGCCCGCACGCCTTCAACGCCTGCATGGAGGTCCCGGAGCTGAAGAATCACATTCCCGATCGTCCCGAGAGTCTCGACCGCTGCTTCCTCACGGTCGACCAGAAGCGCCGGCTGCGCCAGGTGGGCGACCAGATCGGGCTCGCCGCCGCTGAAACGGTGAGCTCATGACCGACGAAACGCCCACCACGTCGGAGCCGCAATGGCAGCAGACCGGCGGACCGCTGCTCGACGTCGACCACCTGCGGGTTCTGTTCCCGATCAAGAGCGGCGTGATCATCGACCGCAAGGTCGGGCAGGTTCACGCGGTCGACGACGTCTCGTTCCAGCTCCACGAGGGCGAGACGCTCGGGATCGTCGGCGAATCGGGGTGTGGCAAGACGACCCTGATCCGGGTCCTCGTGCGGCTGATCGAGGCGACCTCGGGGACGATCAAGTTCCGCGGCCAGGACATCACGAAATGGGGCCGCAGCGAGCTCGAGCCCGTACGGCGAGAGATGCAGATGGTCTTCCAGGATCCGCAGGCGTCGCTGAACCCGCGCAAGCGCGTTTCGCAGATCCTCGCCACGCCGCTCAAGATGCGTGGCGTCCAGAAGGCGAAGATGGTCGACGAGACCCGCCTGTTGCTCGACCGCGTGGGCCTGTCCGGCGAGCACATCAACCGCTTCCCGCACGAGTTCTCGGGCGGTCAGCGGCAGCGGATCGGGATCGCGCGTGCGCTGGCCGTCGATCCCCGGCTGATCCTGCTGGACGAGCCCGTGTCGGCGCTCGACGTCTCGATCCAGGCGCAGGTCATCAACCTGCTCGACGATCTGCAGGAGGAATTCCATCTCAGCTTCATCTTCGTCGCCCACGACCTGTCGGTCGTCCGCCACGTCTCGGACCGGATCGCGGTCATGTACCTGGGCAAGCTGATGGAGCTGTCGCCCGCCGAGGAGCTCTACGACAAGCCGATCCACCCGTATACGTCGGCGCTGCTGAGCGCGATCCCGATTCCCGATCCGAAGGAGAACCGGGCCCGCACGCGCACGGTCGTCTCGGGTGAGCCGCCCAACCCAATCCGGCCGCCGAGCGGCTGTCGCTTCCACACCCGCTGCCCGCGGGCGAGCGAGATCTGCCGGACCGCCGAACCGCCGCTGACCGAATATGCGGGCGGACACCTCGCGGCCTGTCACCACCCGCAGAGCGTGACCGCCGAGGAGATCTCGCGCGCCACGCGTTCGGACGCGAGCTCGGCGAGCGCCGGAACCGACGTGCCCGATCTGTGGCGCGCGAACGGCGATGCGAGCGCGTCGCAGGCTCCGGCAGCGACTCACGACGCCCAGTAAGGCATCGCGCGGCCCGCGTAAGGGGTCGTGCTCGCAAACTCGCTCCGTTTGCCCGATGTCGGCCACCGGGTCGCAGTTCATTCTCAGATCACGTTGCAAGCGATCGAGAGGAACGCAGAATGCATCCCCAGTTCAGCGCATACATGGCGTCAAGCCGCGCGGACGAACTCATCCGCAGCGGCCAGCGCAACCGGATCGGGCACGCGGAGCCGCGTACCCGGGTCGTGGCGCGCATCAGGCGATACTTCACTCATGAGGTCGAGGCTGACGAGCACGCGCTTCGTGGGACGGGTGGGAGAGCTGGCCGAACTGATGCTCGCCGTCCGGGAGGCCAGCTGCGGCCGACCCGGCCTCGTCCTGCTCGGCGGTGATTCGGGAGTCGGGAAGACGCGGCTGGTCACCGAGCTCGAGCAGCGGCTGGCGAACGGCGACGAGCCGCCTGCGCTGATCCTGCGCGGCGAGGGCGTCGAGCAGTCCGACGGCGAGTTGCCCTACGCGCCGTTGCTGAGCGCCCTGCGACCGCTGGTCCGCGAGCACAACCCGGTGCTCGACGCGCTCAGCTCCGGAAGCCGCGGCCAGTTGGGGACGATTCTTCCCGGACTAGACGATGGCCGCCCGCGCGACGACCGTCCCGACCCCAGCGGTCAGGTCCGTCTGTTCGAGGCGGTGCTCGAGCTGCTCGACCTGCTCGCAGAGCCGGCCCCGGTGGTGCTGATCCTCGAGGACATGCACTGGGCCGACAGCTCAACCCGCACATTTGTCGCGTTTCTGGCGCGGAGCATGCGCCAGGAGCGGCTGCTGCTGCTGCTGACCTACCGCTCTGACGAGCTCCACCGCCGCCACGCGCTGCGCCCGCTGCTGGCCGAGCTCGATCGGCTCGAGCGGGCGCGTCGGATTGACCTGGAGCCGTTCGATCGCGACGAGCTCAGCGAAGCGCTCGCCGACATCCTCGGAGCGGCGCCCGACGCGATGCTGGTCAAGCGTCTGTACATGCGCAGCGAAGGCAACCCGCTCTACACGGAGGAGCTACTCGCGGCCGGGCTGGATGGGCGCGGCGCGCCACCGCAGAGCCTGCGCGACGCCTTCCTGGGTCGGATCGAGCGCCTGTCAGAAGAGACGCAGCGCGCAACGAGAGCGGTAGCCGTGGGGCGCGCGCTCGACGAGTCGACACTGTCCGCGGTGATGGGCGCCGATCGCGAACAGGTCCAGGCGACACTGCGCGAGGCGCTCGCCGAGCAGGTGCTGATCGCCGACGAGGACGAGCGCTTCTGTTTCCGTCACGCGCTCCTGCGCGAGGCGCTGTACGACGACCTGCTCCCCGGTGAGCGCGGCGAATGGCATCTCGCGCTGGCGAAGGCGCTCGAGGCGGGGGAGCTGGGCGGCGAGGAGCGCGAGCTCGATCGCGCGACGATGATCGCCAGCCACTATGCGGCCGCGGGCGACCAGCCGGCGGCTCTGCGAGCGAGCGTCCACGCTGCCACGCTCGCCGGGCGCGCGCACGCCTACGCCGAGGTGAGCGAGCTGCTCGAACGGGCGCTCGAGCTATGGCCGCGCGTCACCGAGGACGCGCGACCGCAGGAGATCGATCATGTCGACCTGCTGGCTCGGGCGGCGAGGGCATACGGGATCTCCGGTGACCGGTCGCGCGCGGAGGTCCTGCTCAATCGCGCGCTCGAAGCGCTGGATCCCGAGCGCGAGACGCAGCGCTACGCCGCGCTGCTCGGGCGCCTGTCGCGGGTCCAGTGGTCGCTGAACCGGGGGCAGTTTGCGATCGAGACGGCAGAGCGAGCGCTCGCGCTGCTGGCCCCCGAGGAGGGGGGCCGCGAACGGGCGCTGTTGTTGGCTTGGCTTGCGCGAATGCGCGTCCTGCGCGGGCGCTACCGCGATGCGATTGGCGACGGCGAGGTGGCGCTCACGGCCGCGATCGAGGCCGGCGACTCGCTCGCCGAGTGCGAGGTGAACAACACGCTCGGGATGGCTCAGGCGATGCTCGGGCGCGTGGACGAGGGCGTGGCCAGCCTGCGGCGGGCAATCGAGATCGCGCGACAGAACGAAGATGTCGACAGCATCTCGACCGCCTACTCGAATCTCGCCGACATGCTGATCCTCTCCGGCCGCACGCAGGAGGCACTCGAGACCGCCCAGGAAGGCGTGGCGCTGACGCCGCGGAGCTTCATGCGCAGCCATGACTGGATCACGTTGACGATTTCAGAAGCCGCTTTCAGGGTCGGCGATTGGTCGCTCGCTCGCGACAGCCTCGTCCCGCCGGCGTCGCGCGTGGCGGGGAACATGTTGATGTTCCGTCAGCTTCGCGAGGCAGAACTCGCGCTCGGCGTCGGCGACGAGGACGCCGCCGAGGCCTGCCTGGCGTCGGTCGACGACCTCGTCTGCGAGTCATCGGAGCCGCAGTGGATCGCGCTGTACGGGTTGTTGATGGGCGAGCTTCGCCGCCGCCAGCACGACTACGACGCGGCTCGCGCAGCGGTCGAGAATGCGCTTGGGCGAATCGAGCTCTGCACCGACGATGTCAATCGGATCGCCCGCGTCGCCGCCGCCGGGACGCGGATCGAGGCCGACCGCGCGCAGCGCGCGCGTGACCTGGGCGAGAAGGGCGAGCTGCGTGACGCGCTGATCCGCTGCCGGCTGCACGTCAGTCGGCTCGAGGCCGCGGCCCAGGAGGGGGGACCGATCGAGCGGGCCTATCTCGCGGAGGGCAAGGCGGAGCTGGCTCGCGCCCGGGGGCGCGGGGCGCGCGAGTGGGCCAAGGCGGTGACGGCCTGGGAGCAGGTCGAGCGTCCTTACCCGGTCGCGATCTCGCGCTGGCGCGAGGCGGAGGCGCACGTGACGGCGGGCGATCGCGCGGCCGCGGTGCCGCTCGCGCGCGCGGCGCTCGAGAGCGCGAACGAGCTCGGGTCGGAGTGGCTGGCCGCCGAGGCGACCGCGCTCGCCGAACGCGCCCGGCTCGACCTCGGTGTCGAACAGTCCTCGGATGGGACCGCGGCTTCGCACGACGAGGACCCGTTCGGGCTCACCCCGCGTGAGCGCCAGGTACTGGCACTCGTCGCCCAAGGCGCGACCAACCGCCAGATCGGCGCGGCGCTGTTCATGGCCGAGAAGACCGCGAGCGTCCACGTGTCGCGGATCCTCGCCAAGCTCGGCGTTCAGGGGCGCACGCAGGCGGCGGCGATCGCGCACCGCCAACACCTCGATTAAGGGCCCGGAGCGTTACTCTCTCGGCGTGCGAACGCCAGCCGAATGGGAGCCCCACGACAGAACGCTGATGGGCTGGCCGTGCCGCCTCGAGCTGTGGGGCGAGACGATTGACCAGGCGCGGGCCGACTACGCCGCGGTCGCGAACGCGGTCGCTGCGTTCGAGCCGGTGACGATGATCGCCAACGCGGGCGCGGACGCGGCTCTGGCTCGCGCGGCCTGCTCGGACGGAGTCGAGATCGTCGAGCTGCCGCTCGACGACTCCTGGCTGCGTGATTGCGGCCCGATCTACGCGTACCGCGATGACGGCGACCGGGTCGCGATCCACTTCCGCTTCAACGCCTGGGGCCAGAAGTTCCCGCCCTGGGACCGCGACGCCGCCGTCGGACGGCTGATCGCCGAGCAGCTCGGCGATGAGGTCCGCGACTCGACGCTGGTGCTCGAGGGTGGGTCGATCCTGACCGACGGCGAGGGGACGTTGCTGACGACCGAGCAATGCCTGCTCAACCCCAACCGCAACCCGTTGCTGTCGCGTGAGCAGATCGAGGCCGAGCTGCGCCTGCGGCTCGGGGTGGAGCGGATCGTGTGGCTCGGGATGGGGCTGCTCGAGGATCGCGACACCGACGGGCACGTCGATCTGATCGCCGCCTTCATTGAGCCGGGGCGGGTGCTGCTGCAGACGGTCGGGCCAGAGAACCCCAACTACGAGAACTGCCAGGAGAACGCGTCACGGCTACGGGCGCCCGGGATCGAGGTGACCGAGCTGCCGGTGCTCCCGTACGCCGAGGTCGCGGGCGAGCAGATCGCGGCCAGCTACCTCAACTTCTACATCTGCAATCGTGGTCTGATCGTGCCGGTCGCGGGCGCAGACACAGACGGGCAGGCGCTCGAGGCGATCGCCGCCTGCTACCCCGATCGCGAACTCGTCGCGGTGCCGGGCCTGGTGCTCGCGTTCGGCGGCGGCGGCCCGCACTGCATCACCCAGCAGGTTCCGGTGCGCCATGGCTGAACGCCAGCGCCTGGTGACCGCCTACCCGCCGCCGCCTTCGCCGGCGCGCACCCGGCCGGCCGAGCGCGAGCCGCTGCGGCTCGGGCTGGTGCAAGAGCGCTGGCACGCTTCGGCCGACGAGCACCGCGAGGCGCTCGGGCGCGGAATCCGGACGGCGGCCGCCGAGGGCGCCCGGGTCGTCTGCCTACAGGAGCTGACGCTGTCTCCCTACTTCGCGATCACGCCCGACGGGCCGACGGCGGCTGGTGCCGCTCCCGAAGAGCTCGAGACTGGACCGACGGTCGCGTTCGCACGCGAGCTCGCCGCCGAGACCGGCGTCTACGTGCACGCGTCGCTGTACGAACGCGCCGACGAGCCCGATGGGCTGGGCTTCAACACGGCGGTGCTGGTGGCGCCCGACGGGCGGCTGGTGTCGCGCACGCGCAAGATGCACATCCCGATCACCGCCGGCTACTACGAGGACCGCTACTTCCGCCCCGGCCCGGCCGGCGGCGACGCGTTCCATCTCGTGCCGCTGCCGACCGGCGACGGCGAGGCCCAGCTGGGGTTGCCGACGTGCTGGGATCAGTGGTTTCCGGAGCTCGCGCGCGCGTACTCGATCGAGGGCGCCGAGGTGCTGATCTACCCGACCGCGATCGGCTCCGAGCCGGACCACCCCGACTTCGATACCCAGCCGTTGTGGCAGCAGGTGATCGTCGGCAACGGGGTCGCAAACGGGACCTTCATGGTCGCGATCAACCGGATCGGCGAGGAGCCGCCACTGACCTTCTACGGATCGAGCTTCATCTCGGATCCGTACGGCCGCGTGCTGGTGCAGGCGCCGCGCGACGAGCCGGCTGTGCTGGTCGCAGACCTCGACCTCGATCAGCGCCGCGACTGGCTCGAGCTGTTTCCGTTCTTGACCACGCGCCGGCCCGACGCCTATGGGCTCCTGACCCAGCGCTGATGGCGCCGCGCACGTGCGTGATCGGAGCCGGCGTCAGCGGCTTGGTGGCCGGCAAGTCGCTGCGCGACTGGGGAGTTCCGTACACGTGCTTCGATGCCAGCGACGACGTCGGTGGCAACTGGTATTTCCGCAACCCCAACGGGCGCTCGTCGGCCTACCGCTCGCTGCACATCGACACCTCCAAGCAGGCGATCAGCTTCGCCGACTTCCCGATGGACGAGCGCTATCCCGACTTCCCGCACCACACTCAGATCCACCAGTTCCTGCGCGAGTACGCCGATCGCTTCGCGCTGCGGGAACGGATCGAGTTCGAGACCGTCGTCGCGGAGGCGCGGCGGCGCGAAGGCGGCGGCTGGGAGGTCCGGACCGAGGACGGCCGCGAGCACGAGTTCGACGCACTCCTGGTGTGCAATGGCCACCACTGGGACCCGTCGTATCCGGACTTCCGGGGCGCGTTCGACGGCGCCACGCTGCACTCGCACCACTACATCGATCCGAGTGAGCCGCTCGACCTGTACGGCAAGCACGTGGTCGTCATCGGGATCGGAAACAGCGGTGTCGACATCGTCTCCGAGCTGTCTCGCAAGGGGGTCGCCGAGGAGGTCTTCCTGTCGACCCGGAGCGGCGCGTGGGTGGTCCCCAAGTACGCGTTCGGGCGTCCGGTCGATCAGGTCTTCAAGACCAACCCGAGGCTGTCATTGAACCTCCAGCACCGGATCGCCGGGCTGCTGCCGCGGATCGTGTCGGGGCGGATGGAGGACTTCGGGCTGCCGAAACCGAACCACCGGTTCCTCGAGGCGCACCCGACGGTCTCGAGCGAGCTGCTGTTGCGCCTGGGGTCGGGCGATGCGGTCGCCAAGCCCGACATCGACGAGCTGCTGGGCGACCGGGTGAGGTTCGCGGACGGCAGCGTCGAACAGGCCGACGCGATCATCTACGCGACCGGCTACAAGATCTCGTTTCCGTTCCTTGACCCGGGCTTGATCTCGGCGCCGGGTAACGTGCTGCCGCTCTACAAGCGGATGTTCAAGCCCGGGATCGACGACCTGGCGTTCATCGGGCTGGGTCAAGCGATCCCGACTGTGTTCCCGTTCGCCGAGTCCCAGGCGAAGCTCGCGGCGCAATGGCTGGCCGGCGCCTGGGCGCTGCCGTCGGTCGCCGAGATGGAGGCCGAGATCAAGCGCGACGTCCGCCGCCACGGCCACTGGTCCGATCGCCCGCGGCACACGATCGAGCTCGACTTCTACGTCTACGAGCACGACGTCCGCACGCGCGTGTTGCCGGCCGGGCGCGAGCGTGCGCGGGCCCGCGCGGCCGCTTAGAACTTCTTCCCCGTGTTCAGCAGCCCCTTGGGGTCGAACAGCCGCTTGATCGACTGATCGAGCGCGGATGCCGGCGCGGCGCCGCGCTTGGTCACGCCGAGCCCGTGCTCGCCCGACACTGAGCCACCCAGCCGCCGCGCGAGCGCGAACAGATCCTGTGCTGCGTGCTCGGCCCGCTCGAGCTCATCGGGGCGGTCACGGTCGATCATGAACGTCGAGTGCAGGTTGCCGTCGCCGGCGTGGCCCCAACTGCAGGCATCCAGCCCGTGATGGGCGCCGATCTCACGGGTCGCATCGATCGCCTCCCGCAAGCGCTCGACCGGGACGACGATGTCCTCTGAGACCTTGCCGCCGCGCTGTGCAGCGACCGCGTGCGAGACGCCGGCGCGCCAGCGCCACAGCTCGCGGATCGCGGCGTTGTCCTCGGGGGCGTGGACGGTCTGCGCGCCTTCGGCGAGCACCTCGGTCAGCTCGGCGCGGACACGGTGTGCCTCTGTGGTCGAGCCGTCGGCCTCGGCGATCAGCATGAACGCGCCGTCTTGCTTGGCGGCTTCGAGCGCGCCTTCGTCGAGAAATTCGAGCGCGGCCGGGACGATGCCGTTGGCGAGCACGGCCAACAGCGCGTCGCAGCCGGCGCGCGCGTCGGCGTAGGTCGCGATGACGGGCAGCTGCAGCTCGGGCGCCGGGATCAGCTTCAGCCACGCCGCGGTGACCACGCCGAGCGTCCCCTCGGAGCCGATCATCAGCGCCTTGGTGTCGTAGCCGGAAACGTCCTTGCGGATCGGGCCGCCAACCGCGACCAGCTCCCCTGGCGCGAGCACCAGCTCGAGCCCGGTGACCCAGCTGCCGGTGACGCCGTACTTGAACGTGTGCGGGCCGCCGGCGTTGGTGGCGATGTTGCCGCCGAGCTGGGACTGCTCGGAGGCGCCTGGGTCGGGCGCGTACAGCAGCCCCGATTCGCGCGCGCGGCGGTGCAGCGTGGCGGTCGTCACACCGGCTTCGACGTGCGCCCGCCACAGCTCGGGTTCGAGTGCGCGGACGGTTTGCAGCCGCCCGAGGCTGAGCACCACCCCACCCTGCGTGGGGACCGCCCCGCCGGCCAGCCCGGTGCCGCCGCCGCGCGGGACCAGCGGCACGTCGTGCTCGTAGCACCATCGCATCACGCTCGCGACCTGCTGTGCGTCGTTCGGCAAGGCGATCGCGTCGGCGTGGCCGACGAGCCGCCTGGTCTCAGTCGCATCGGTCAGGTATTCGCGCGTGTCGCCGCCGAGCACACCGTCGGGGCCGAGCAGCGCCGCGAGCTCGCGCTCGACTGTCACCACTCGACCATCCTGCGCAGCAGCTGACGCACGTCTTCTTTAGTCTCTCGCTCGTGGGGAAGCTAAATGCCGCTCGCGAACGGGCGCGCGTAGTAGACCGCGACGGCGGCGCAGATCGCCAGCGTCGCATATGCCGACAGCGGCGCGATCACGACCGCGACCGCGTACGGCAGCAGACCTAAGACGGAGCGCCGCAGGATCTGGCGCCGTTGCGCGATCGGCACCTCCTCGGCGATCATGTGCGCCCGCTTGATCAGGATCGTCCTGTTCAGCGAGGCGAACATCAGCGACATCAGCAGAAGCGCGCCGGCGTAGATAGCCGCGGCCAGCGTGCGCCCGCTCGCGTCACGGAGGTAGGTGGCCATCAGGTCGGTCGCGAACGGCAGGATGCCGATGCTCATCAGCAGTAGCAGGTTGAGGATCAGGATCGTGTAGTCGGCGTCACGCAGGCGGTTGATCATCGCGTGGTGGTTGATCCAGATGATCCCGATCGTCACGAACGAGACCGCGTACGCGGCGTAGTCGGGCCAGTGCGTCCCTAACTCGTAGAGCAGGCTGCGATGCGGATGCACGTTCGGGTTGGGGACCGTGATCCCGAGCACCAGCAGCGTGATCGCGACCGCCATCACCCCATCGGAGAACGACTCGAGCCGGTTGGTCCCCATCTGAGGTTGGGTTCGCCGAGCGTGGCCGCGATCCTCGTGGCGAGCCGCTGCCGTCACACGTCAGATCAGCAGCGTGTCGCAGCCGAGCTCCTGCAGCTCGCGCGCGACGGGCTCGCGACCGTCGGGCGCGCAGACCGCGACGATCGCGCCCCCGGAACCGGCGTAGTTGGCGCTCGCGCCGCACGCCCGGGCGCAGTCGATCATCTCGACGTGGCGTCGATCGAGCGACAGGATCCGCTGCCGCGCGTCGAAGCTGTGATCGACGCAGCGCGCGAACTCGGCGTGGTCGCCGGCGAGCAGCGCGTCGCGGGCACTCCGCGCGAGTCCAGCCAGCGCAGCCATCGCGGCCACCACCTCGGGCTCACCGCGTCCGTGCCGGTCGCGCAGCGGCGCGTGAACCGCGCCCGAGTCGCCGGCGGCATCCGAGCGCCACGCGACCACGAGTGGCGGCAGCAGAGCGGAGTCCAGGCGGCGATAACGGTCGGGTCCGGCCGCCGGATCGAACTCCATGAACATCAGGCCTCCGAACGCCTGCGCGACGCGATCCTGCAGCCCAGCGGCGATCCCGAGCTCATCGAGCTCGATCGCGAGCGCCAGCTCGGCGAGCTCAGTCGCTTCGAGCTCGACATCGTCCAGGGCAGACAGCGCCCGCAGGGTCGAAATCACGATCGCGCTCGAGCCGCCCAGCCCGACTCCGCGCGGGATCGACGTCGACCACTCGATCGCGGTCGCCGACGCCGAGCTCCGGTGCTCGCGCGCGAATCGCGCCACGGTGGCGGCGACGACCTCGCTCGGGGGCCAGATCTCGAGCCGTGGTGCGCGGCGCGCCGTCACCGCGGCCCGCTGTTCGCCAAGCGTCACCGCCAGCACCGCGCCTCCGTATCCGTCCGATGGGTTGCCGGCGAGCGCCGCCCGGGCGTGGGCCTCGCCGACCGCTGGCTCAGTCATCGCGCGCCAACAGCGCCGAGGCCCGGGCGCGGAGCGCCGCGCCGAGCGTCGGATGCGCGAGCGCGTGAGCGATGAACGTCGAGCAGTAGCCCTCGACGGTGCCGATGTCGTGCCGGCGCTCGCCCGGTGCGAGCTCGACCGCGACCACCCGCCCGCCGGTTTGGATCACTTTTTGAAGTGCCGGGGCGAGCTGCAGCTCGCCGCTCACGTCGGGCTCGACGTCGTGCAGCGCTGCGAACACCGGCGGCCCGAGCACGTAGCGGGCAGCGACCGCGAGCCGGCTCGGGACCTCGCCCGGCCGCGGCTTCTCGACGACGTCGATGACCTCGCCGGCGTCGCCCGTGGCGACGATTCCATAGTGCTGCACGTCGTCGGCTGCGACCGCGGTGACGGCCAACGCCGCGCTCGCGCCGGTCCGCTCGTATGCCTCGATCAGCCGCGAGACGATCCCGTGCGTGCCCGAAGCCGGCGGCTCGATGATCGCATCCCCGAGCGCCACGACCACGCCCTCGCCGCCGGCGAACCCCTCGGCGTAGCGCAGCGCGTCGCCGAGCCCCAGCGGCCGCGGCTGGCGCGTGTACGAGATCCGCAGCGCGTCGCCCGGGACCGCGGCGGCGCCGAGCTCAGGGTCGTAATCGAAATGGTCCTCGATCGCTCGCTTGCGCCTGCCGGTCACGAACAACACCCGCTCGATTCCGGCCTGCGCGAGCTCCTCGACGACGTACTGGACGACCGGCTTGTCGACCACCGGCAGCATCTCCTTGGGCGCAGACCGGGTGGCGGGGAGCAGCCGCGTGCCGAGGCCCGCGACCGGGATGACGGCGTGCGTTACCGGCACGGCCGGTGATCGTAGTGGCACCAGGCCTGCTGCGGCTAGGCGACGTTGCGCGCCGTGCCGGGCGCCGGCGAGCGCAGCAGTGTCCCCCGGTAGCCGGCCGCGAGCCGCTCGAGTGACGCCTCCCAGGTGCGCTCGCGGACGACCGCCAGCGCACTCTTGCGCAGCCGCTCTCGGACCAGCGGCGACTGGGCGAGCGTCAGCAGCGGCTCGGCCAGCGCCTCGGGCTCGGGGGGTGCCAGCAGCCCGGTCTCGCCGTCGACGATCAGCGACGCGGGCCCTCCCTCGTCGACCGCTACCACCGGCAGGCCGCTCGCCTGTGCCTCGAGGATCACCTGACCGAACGTGTCGGTCCGGCTGGCGAACAGAAACGCATCGGCGCTCGCGTAGACACGGGCGAGGTCCTCGCCGCCGAGCCAGCCGAGGAACGTCGCGTGCTCACCGAGGCGGCCGCGCAGCGCCTCCTCCTCGGGCCCGCCGCCGGCCAGGACGAGGTGCAAACGCGGTTGGAGCCGGTGAGCCGCTTCGAACGCGCCGGCGAGCAGCTCGACTCCCTTCTCCCGGGTCAGGCGGCCGGCGTAGAGGACGTTGATCGTGCCGGCGGGGAGCAGCCCCGGCGTGCGCAGGGCAGGATCAAAGCGCTCGAGGTCGACGCCGCGGCCCCAGCGTCCGATCCGCCGCTCGGCGATCCCCAGCTCGCGCAGCCGCTCGTCGCTCGCCGGGCTCGGCGACAGAACCAGATCGCAGGCGCCGTAGAACTTCGCCAGCGCGATGTTGGCGATCGTCTCGAAGTGGGTCAGGCCGGTGCGCAGGCCCGCGTAGGCGGCCAGCTCAGTGTGGTAGCTGCCGATTACCGGCAGCTCGAGTATCCGCGCCAGCAGCCAGGCACCGACCCCCGCCGGGCCGGGCGAGCAGAGGTGGACGAGGTCATAGCGGCCCTCGGCCAGCGCCTCGACCAGCGCCGGGACGGTCGGCACGCCGATCTGCATGCCGCGGTAGAACGGCACATCGATCTCGGCGACAGCGCTCAGGCGCCGGTCGACGTCGGCGTCGGTGCCGATCACCTCGACCTCATAGCCCGGGACGCCGCGGTCACGGATCTGCTGAATCGTGTGCGTGACCCCGTGCATCGAGCCGAGCCCATCGGCGACCAGCGCGACCCGTGGACGGTCGCCGTCGCTGCGCGTCAGCTTGAGCTTTTCGCGGCCGAGGAAGGCAGACGCGGCGGCGTACGGGATCGCCGGCAGGCAGGCGTCGAACAGCGCGTTTGAGATCCGTGGCAGGTCTGGGCTGCCGCTCATCAGCGACACGACTGTGTCGTCGACGGCGCGCGCGAGTTTTCGTTCGTGGATCCGGCGTGCGCGGCGATACAGGTCGGGGTGGCCGAGGTCGCCATCCTGGAGTGCCCGCAGCAGCCGCTGCTCGTCGAACCCGAGCTCCATGCCGGCCAGCCAGGAGCGCAGCAGCGCCCGGGCGTCCTCGGGCCCGAGGTCGGCGGCGACCTGGCCGTGGCGGACCTCGCCTTCGCGCATCACGCGCTCGACGATCGCCAGGACGGCGCCCGGGTCTGGGCGCTCGGCACTGTCGCCGCGACCGAGGCTGCGGATCGCGAGCGCCATTGCGGCGTGGGTCCACTTCGCGGCGCTGCCCTGGGCGCCGTGCGCAGCGGCGCGGCCGGCACGGATCTGGGCCAGGAACTGGGCCGGGGTGTCCGCGCGCGGGGTCTCCGTGAACGTCCGGCCGACATCGATTCCGGCGTGGTCATCGGAGCCACCGATCGCGGTTTTACCGTGGGTCTCGATGTACACGAACGCCGGCAGGTTGAGCTCCTTCGCGCGCGACCCGTTGCGGGTCTCCCAGATCGGGAACAGCTGCGCGAGGCGGCGGCGGTGGCGCGGTGTCAGCGGCGCGCCGACCGCGAAGAAGGGGTGAGCGAGCGCGGCCGTGATCTCGTGCTCACTGAGATACGCAGCGCAGGTCTCGACGTCGTCGCTGTGGGCCTGCAGCCACTCGTGGTCGGCGGGAGTGACCCCGTAACAGAGGACGTGGACAGCCTGGGGCTCCCCCTTGAAGGAGGCCGTCAGCTCCTCGGATATGAAGGTGTCGCCGCGATCGGCGATCGTCAGCGCGCCCGCGATCGTGTCGTGGTCGGTGATCGTCACGAAGTCCATTCCGCGGCGCTTGGCGAGTTCGTACACCTCTTCGGGGGGCGTGGCGCACTCCGGGAGGTGCAACGAGCGCTGGATGCCGAGCTTCGACAGCTCCGAGGCCGTCGAGTGGACATGCATGTCTGCGCGGCTATGTTCGTTCATGGCTACAGGATTCGTGCGACCGTCTGCGGAGCCGTGAAGAACGAGCCTTCGTCCTGTGACCATTCAGTGAACGGACGGATGTTCGTAACCGGGGGTGCAGAACCATTGCAGGGTGCCGCCGAACACGATCGCCGACGAGCTCGTGGTCGCGCGCGGGCCGCTACGGGTCGAGATCGGGCAGTGATCTGGCGCGGCTCAATCGTCGTTACCCACCCGCCGGCTCACGTAGCCTCCGGTCTCGGCGACGTGCGGCCGTCAGGGCGACCACTTGTGGCTACGCTCTGGGGATCCCCACCACTTGGCCGCACGGCGGTGCGACTGGCGGACGGAACGGTGATCGGTTGGCGCGCCGGTCGCTGGATGGTGATGGGCGATGGCGGTGACCACGCGATCGAGTTCGCGCACAAGTGAGGCCCAAGGGGCCGGCGTGCCACCGGTACTCTGGGTCGACGTGCCGTTCGAGGTTCCGGTTGTCGTGCCCGTCGGGGCGGTCCCCGTCGGCGTCGTCGGCGAAGCAGGTGTGGTTGAGGTGCCGCTCGAAGACGGGCTGCCGGTTGGCTGTGAGGGATGGCTGCTATCAGACAGTTGGTTGATCACGGGCTTACCGGCCATCGGATCGAGTGGCGGCAGCTTGCTGGCGCAGACCTTGATCGCGCGGCGGACGAACCGCGGCAGCTTGGCGATGTTGTGCGTCCGCTCATACGGCTTGAGCTTGCGCATCAGCTCCTTGAGCCGCTTGCGAGAGCGGAGCGCGCCCGCCTTCGCGAGGTGGGCGTACGTGCAGCGGCAGTAGGTCCTGTAGCTGCCGCCGGTGCCGGGCTTCGCGCAGCCGCTGATCCACAGGCGCTTGATGTCCCTGACGGTCAACGTCGATCGCTGTTCGGGCACGCGGCCTGACTGGCTCGAGCCGTGCGACTTGTGGCTGCGCTTGCCCGCCTTGTGCGAGCTGGACTTGTGGTGGCTCGACCACTTGTGCGTACCGCCCGCCTTGTGCGAGCTGGACTTGTGATGGCTCGACCACTTGTGCGTGCCGCCCGCCTTGTGCGAGCTGGACTTGTGATGGCTCGACGACTTGTGCGTACGCCCCGACTTGTGTGACGACTTTGAGCCCGACGATCGCTTCGAGGACGACGCCTTGCTCGATGACGAGGAGCTCCTCGACGAGTGCGAGCTCGAGGAGCTGGACCTCGACACGGCCGGCGTCGACGTGTGGTTGGTCGACCCGGACGACTTCGGCGCGTGCCTGCCGTGGGATCGGGCGCTGGAGTGCGCGCCGTCGTGCCGAGCCTTGGTCACCGCCCGGTGCGGATTCGACATCGACTGGTAGGCAGCGATCTCCGAGGCGATCGCGCCGCTGTATTGAACGGTCGTGCTGGCGGTGGTGGGCGTGTAGCCATTCGCCTGGCCGGTGATCGTGATCGTCTCGCTCGGCTCGGCGAGTTGCATCGGCAACTGGTAGCTGCCGTTGGTCACCTTGACCGGCTCGCCGCCAACCGTCACGGCGGCACTCGCCGGCGTCACGGTGCCGGCAACGACGATGTCGCGCACGCCGATTGTCGCCCCGCTCGTCGGGGCGACGATCGACAATGAAACTGCTCGCTTGCCCGGTGCCGTCGATCCTCCGCATCCTGCGATGCAGAGGGCGGCGGCAATCAGGCTTGCAAGCGCGATCAACGTCAGGCGAACTCGCATTCCGCACCGTTTGTCGGCACCCCCGCGGACCGCCTTGATAGGGGCCTGACGGCTTCACGAGCCCACGGGACGCCGTTCGCTCTCAGACACCCAGCGAGGACCGGCGTTCGAGCCCCGAAAATTGGTGTCAGCCGATCTCCGTTCGAGTATTAAAGCTGCTCAATCACTCGCTGAGCGTCACGAACCTAATTCGTGACGATCACTTCTTGAATCCTGTACGCTCTCTGAGCGTGTCCGAAGTGATTGAACCTCAGAGCCGTCGCGACCGCCCGGCGAAGGCGTTGCTCAGCCGCGTCGTGATCATAGAGACGGCGCTCGAGCTTGTCGCCGAGCTGGGGCTCGACTCGGTCACGCTGCGAAAGGTGGCAGACCGTCTCGACACTGGACCGGCCTCGCTGTACGTGTACATCGAGAATCGCGACGAACTGCTGGAGCGAATGCTCGACCGGGCTCTGTCGGAAGTCCCACAGGTGCCCGTCAAGCACAAGCGCTGGCGCCGGCGGCTGATCGAGCTGTTCACGGAGATGCTCGGAGCGTTCGATCGCTACCCCGGCATCGCGCAGGCGGCGCTCGGTTCGCCGCTGTCGCTGCCCGCGGCGACGACGATCGGCGACAACGCGCTCGGCCTGCTGCGTGAAGGTGGCCTCGATGAGCAGTCCGCGGTCTGGGCTCGCGATGCGCTGGTCCTGTTCACGGTCGCGACCGCGGTTCAGAACGCGACCCTGCAGCGACCGCCGTCGAGCCACCGGGCGCGAGCTGTGTCGCCGGTCGCGGCAGACTCGCAGCCCTCCGCGGATCTCGCCGACGCGGACACGGATGACGACGGCGCCGACGGTCCGGACGCTGACGAGCAATTCACGTTCTCGCTGAACGCGATCATTCGCGGCTCGCGCGACTCGCGGCCGCCGCTCTGAGACGTCTATTCTCGCGTCGTGCATTTCGGCGAGTTGACAGCGCCCGAGCAGCGTGTGCTCGGTTGCCTGATCGAGAAGCGCTGGACGACGCCCGATCAGTACCCGCTGTCGCTCAACGCATTGCGCCTCGCGTGTAACCAGTCGACCAACCGCGACCCGGTCACGCACTACGACGAGGCGACGGTCCGCGACGCGGCTCAGCGGCTCTCGCGTTACGGTCTCGTGCGGCTGGCCAGCGGTCACGGCTCGCGCGCGATCAAGTACCGGCACCTGGCCGAGGAGGCGCTCAGTCTCGGTCGCGAGCAGCTGGCGCTGCTCGCGGTGCTGCTGCTGCGCGGACCCCAGACCCCGGGGGAGCTCAAACAGCGGACCGAGCGGCTGGCCCCGTTCGACTCGCTGACCGCCGTCGACGATGCGCTGACCGAGCTGGCCGAGCGCGGCTACGCGCGGCGCCTCGAGCGGAGGCCCGGCCAGAAGGAGGACCGCTTTGAGCACCTGCTGGGCGGCGGGGCGGGTTTCGCCGACGCTTACAGCGACAGCGACAGCGACGATCACGAGCCGTCCGACAGCCTCGAGGCGCGCGTCGCCTCGCTCGAGGCCGAGGTCGCGCGGCTGCGCACCGAGCTGGCCGAGCTGCGGCCTCAGGTCGGAAGCGCGAGCCCGACCAGGTAGGTCGCGCCGCCGACGATCACGCCGGCGAGCGTCATCTCGAGCCCGGCCGCCCACCAGCTGCGCAGCGTGACGAGCGACTTGGCCGCTCCGACCAGGAAGTGGGCGATCAGCGAGATGACCGCGGCCGCGACGATCGCCGCGGTCCCGGTCGTGATCATGAACGGGATCACGGGGATGATCGCGCCGAGCCCAGTCGAGATACCGGCCGCGGCCGCCGCCTGGCCAGGTTTGCCCTCGGTGTGGCCGGTGATTCCGAACTCCTCAGTCGCGAGCGCCTGGAGCAGTGCGTCTGGCCGCAATGCGAGCTGCTCAGCGAGCTGGTCGGCGGTCGCGGCGTCGATTCCCTTCAGCTGGTAGAAGAGCGACAGCTCCTCCTTCTCCTCCTCGGGGTGCTCGGCGATCTCCTGGCGCTCGCGCTCGACGTTGGCTTCGGCCATCTCTGACTCTGAGCGGTCGGCGAGGAACGCGCCGGTCGCCATCGAGAGCGCCGACGCGACCGCGCCCGCGAGGCCCGCGGTCAGGACCGCGCTCGAGCCACCGGTCGCGCCCGAGACGCCGGCGACGATCCCGAACACCGCCGCGAGCCCGTCGTTGGCTCCATAGATCGCGCCCGACACCCAGCTCGTGCCGGTCCGGTGCGACTTCTCGCGGCCGAGGATCCGGTCGAGCCGCGCGCGGGCGCCCGGAACGGCGATCGGGGGTCCGTCGCTGTCGAGCTCGCTGGGGGAGCCCGACCGCAGCTCCGCGACGGCCAGCGAGTGGGAGCGCTCGTCCTTGCGGATCTCGCGCAACAGGTGGTCCGTCTGCGGGTCGCCGGTCGAGCGCTTGTAGAGATCGTCGACCTCCTCGTCCTCGGCCGCCTCACGCGCGGCCAGCAGGCGGTCCACCGGCGCGACCCGTGACTGCAGCCGGAGCAGCAGCGGCACGCTGACGGCGCTTGCGTCGGGGATCGGGATCCCGAGCTCGGTCATCCGCTGCTCGAGGCGGGTGCGATGCCCGCTCTCGGCATCCGCCATCCGGCGCAGGATGTCGGCCTCACGCTCGTCGAGGCGGCGGGCGATCAACTCGTAGACCGCAGCGGCGAGGATCTCGCCGTGCCAGGCAGTGAGCAGTCGCTCGCGAACCTCGGCGTCGCTCATCTGCGCAGCAGGGTACCGGTGGGCGCGAGCGTTGTCAGTCGATGCTCGAGATCTCGTTCGCGGACGCACGGGTCGATCGGGGAGTCGGCGGCGAGCTGGCGCAGGCGATGCGTGACGAGATCGGGCTGCGCGGCCGGGGCGTCGCGCGCCGCTTGCTGCACGAGCTCGAGCACCGCGCGCGGAGGCTCGGGTACGAGTTCGCGCGGTCGACACCGGCCCCAAGCAGGGCGGGGCGCGCGGGCTGTACGAGTCGGAGGGCTACCGCGAGTTCCCGGACTTCAACCGCAATCCGGTCGCGGTGTTCTGGGGCGAGAAGCCGCTCGGCTAGAGGATCCCGATCTCGGAGTTGTCGCCGACCAGGAACCGGTAGGCGCGCGGCTGGCGCTCGTCGCGCCCGATCTTGACGTTTCGACCGAGCAGCGAGGACTCCATCCTGCCGGCCAGGTTCCGTACTTCGCTGCAGCTGAGCAGGATCGAGTGCTCGACCTCGGCGTTCTCGATCACGCAGCCCTCGCCGATCGCGGTGTACGGACCCACGTAGCTGTCGATCAGGTGCGCGCCGGCCCCGATGACCGCCGGTCCGCGGACCGCCGAGCGCTCGAGCTTCGCTCCGCGCTCGATCACCACCCGCCCGTCAACCTGCGAGTCGATCAGCTCGCCCTCGACCCGCCGCTGCACGGTCTCGAGCACGAGCCGGTTGGCAGCGAGCATGTCCTCGAGTCTGCCCGTGTCCTTCCACCAGCCGTTGACGATGTGCGGCTCGACCCGCAGGCCCTGGTCGACGAGGTGCTGGATCGCGTCGGTGATCTCGAGCTCGCCGCGCGCCGAGGGCTCGATCGCGCGGGCGGCCGCGTGCACGGCCGAGGTGAACATGTAGACGCCGACGAGCGCGAGGTTGGTCTGCGGCTCGGCGGGCTTCTCGACCAGCCGCACGACGGCTCCGTCGCGCAGCTCGGCGACCCCATACTGCTCAGGGTTGGGGACCGGCGTCAGCAGGATCAGCGCATCGGGCGCCCCCGCCTTGAACGCGACCACCAGGTCCTCGATCCCGCCCTGCAGCAGGTTGTCGCCGAGATACATGACGAACGGCGAATCGGCGAGGAACTTCTCCGCGGTCAGCACCGCGTGCGCGAGGCCGGCCGGCTGGTCCTGGACTATGTAGGTGAGCTTGACGCCGAAGCGCTCACCGTCGCCGGCGGCGGCGCGGATCTCGGCGCCGGTCTCGGGGGCGATGATGATTCCGACCTCCTCGATCCCCGCCTGCGCCATCGCCTCGATCCCGTAGAACAGGACCGGCTTGTTGGCGACCGGCACGAGCTGCTTGGCGCTCGTGTGCGTGATCGGCCGCAGCCTCGTGCCCTTACCGCCGGACAGGATCAGCCCCTTCAGCTCTCGCATGACGGGCGGGAGCGTAGCGGCAGGCCCGAAAACTAGTAGCTGCCAGCGAGCTTGCGGTGATCCCAGCTGGTCGTCCGCTGCGCCACGAACTGGAGCGCGACCCGCTTGCCGGCCTGCGCGGCGACCGCCGCTTCGATCTCCGGCGTCACGCCGCCGCCCCCGTAGCGGGCGAGCAGCTCCGCGCCCAGCTTCGCGACCGCGCCGTGGTCCCGATGCAGCTCGACGCGCGTTTCGATCATCACTCCGCGGAGCTCGTCGTAGCTGGCACCGTCCTCGATCTGCAGCGTCGCACGCGGGTCGCGCTCGAGGTTTCGCACCTTCTGGGACTTGGCGTACGTCCACGCCCAGATCTCGCCCTCGCGGACCACGTACCACAGCGGCATCAGGTGCGGCCAGCCGCGGACGCCGTTGGTGGCGCAGATGACGACCCGCTGCTGGGCGAGAATGTCCGCCAGCTCGCCGGCGTTCAGCTTGATCTGATCACGGCGGCTCACGCCTCAGCGTGAGATCAGCGCAGCGCCGGCGACGATCGACTCGGCCGCGGCGCGCACCGAGTCCCGGGTGTCCTCGGGCTCGAGCACGACCGCGTCGCCGGCCTCCTTGAGCGTCTCACGGACGAGCCAGTCGACGCCGGCGAATCCGAGCTCGACGATCACCGCCCCATCCTCGAGCTCGGCGATCGCGCCGCGCTCCTCGCGCGCCCAGCGCGCCCGCTCAGGTGAGACCCAGACGCGCGCGCGGCGCGACGCCGGGACCTCGCCGGTGCGCGGCCAACCGTCGACGTCCGCCGCTGGATCGACGTCTGGCCGCGGCTCAAATCGCTCGTCGGTCACCGTGGCCGACTTGATCCGGTCGAGACGGAAGTGGCGCACGCTCTGGCGTGCGGGGTCGAAGCTCGCCAGATACCAGCCCTCGCGGCCGTTGATTAGCGCGTAGGGCTCGACCAGCCGGGTCGTGAACTCGTCCTCGTTCTCCTTGTAGTACTCGAACGACAGCAGCCGCCGGCCCGCGATCGCGCGCGAAACGTCGGCCGCGATCTCGGCGTCGTCGCCGACCACAGAAGCGAACTGGAGTCCCTCGTGGACCGGGTCCTCGCCCAGCGCGGCGACGACCTTGTCACGCACCGACGCCAGCGAGCCCTCGGGGATGTGCTCCCCGATCAGGTCGATCGCCGCGACCAGCGCCTTGGCCTCGACCGGCAGCAGGCGTGCGGGACGCGCGAACGAGTCGCCGTACGGCTCGGGGTCGACCTCGATCGTGCCGTCCGCGTGGATCTCGGCGTACAGCACGTACGTGCCTGCGCCGAAGTTGACGACGTTCAACACCGAGATGTCCTCGCGCAGCTCCTGCTCGGAAACCTTCAGCGCCGCGCAGATCTCAGTCGAGCTCAGCAGCCTGCCGGCCCTGCCGGCCTCGATCAGGATGCTCGCGAGCGTGACCAGCCGCGCGAACCGTTCCGGCCGGATCGCCGCATCGGGCCGGCTGCCGTTGGCGTCGTCGAGCTCGTGGCGGTCGGGGTCGTGCCCGTTTGCCGCCGGCGCAGTGCCCGCGATCACCGGGTCGGCGATCTGGGCTTCGCCGGTATGGCGCTCGACCAGCAGCGCGAGCCGCTCTCGCAGCTCGGCGACGAGCTCCGGCGGGCCCACGATCCGCGCGTTGTCGCCGAGCCCGAGCGCCCAGGCGATCAGCTGGCGAGCGTTGGAGTACTGGGTGATGAACAGGCGGTCGCCGGGCTCGGCGTGACCGCCCGCGGGGCGGATCTCGCCGTAGCGCCCGAAGTGGCGTTCGATCTGCCACGCGATCCGCTGACCGATCCAGATCTCGGCGGTCCCGACCGGCTCGCCGAACTGCCAGTCGATCCGGTTCGCGTACGCGCGCGGGTCGAAGTTCGCCGGCCGCTGAAAGTCGTGCTCGGCCTTGGTCGCGTAGCCGACCTTGCCGCGGATCCGCGACAGCCGGAAGACCCTGATCGCGCTGCGCTCGTGCGAGCGCCCGACGACATAGAACTGACCCCCCTGGTAGAGCAGCTGGTAGGGGTCGACGCGCCGCGTCCCGAGCTCGTCGCGCTCCATCGTGTGGTAGTCGAACACGACCGTCTTGCGGCGGAAGATCGCGGTCTCGATCTTCGCCAGCCGCTGCGAGACGTCGTGACCGCCCGCGGACCCGGTGATCCCGAGCGCGACCGTGCTCTGCTCCGGCGCGGCGAGCGGGCTGGGTCGTCCCCACGAGATCTGCTGCAGCGCGAGGCGCAGCGGCTCCGCGTACGCAAACTCTCCGTCCAGCAGCTGCAGCGCCGTTCGCAGCGCCGCCAGCTCCTTGTCGGTGAACGCGATCGGCGGCAGGTGGAAGTTCTCCGGCGGCAGCGAGTAGTTCTCCTGCTCGACGAGCCCGTCGACGGGCTTCTCGACCGCCAGCACAATCCCGAGCGCCTCGAGCTCGGAGCGGTCAGCGTAGAAGCGGCGGGCGAACGCATCCTCGTTCATGACGCTGTAGCCCTCGACGTCGCGCCGGATCTCCGGGGCCGTCACCGGCCGGCGCTCGGCCATCAGGTAAGAGATCAACGACAGCTGACGGATCAGCTTCTCAGTGTCCTTTGCCATCCCGATTTGCACTCTAGTCGGGCGCCGAGTCCGGCGAACGCGCCCGCATCCCAGCCGCCGCAATTTGCGGACTTTTGGAGCGGCCCGTCACGCGACCATCAAGGATGGCCGCGACGCGCGCCGGCGACGCGGGCTGAGCGGCTCGAACGGCGCCGTGAACGAGCGCCGGCGACGCCGGCTAAGCCGCCCGGCGCTCCTGGTCCGCGCGCCCGGCGAAGAACGCCCCGCCCCCGATCCCCTTGTCATAGCCGGACCACTGCTCGCCCGATGCGAGGCTTTTCTCGACGCGATCGAAGCTACCGAGCCTGCCGCCGAGGTTGTCGATCATGTGCACCAGCGTCGCCTCGCGCGTGCACGGGACCACTGGACTGCCGTGCACGAGCGCGCCGTGATGGCTGAGGATGATGTGCAGCACGGCCTGCGCGGTCGCGGCCGGAAAGCCGTCGAGCTCCTCGATCGCACGCCGGACGCGGTAGTAACCGAGCGGGATCTCCCCGTACAGCCGCCCGTCGTCTGACATCGAGATCGCGTCGCCGTGCGTCTCGTAGGCCTCGAGCTTGCCGATGTCGTGCAGCAGCGCCCCGGTGACGGCGATCTCGCGATCGATGCCGCCGAACGTGGCCGAGATCGCGCTGACCGACTGCGCGACCGACAACGAGTGCTCTAGCAGGCCGTGGCGGTAGGCCTGGTGATAGTGCTTCGCCGCCGGCGCGTCCCGGTACTCGGCCCAGATCGGCGAGTCCTCGCCGAACACCAGCTCAAGCAGGCCGCAGAGGTACGGGTTGTGGATCGTCGCCAGCAGCTCGCGCAAGTCGGCTTCCATCTGCGCGGCTGACCGTGCCGGGCCGTCGCGCAGCTCCGCGATGTCGTATTCGTGCTGCTCGGCGCGTCGCAGCGAGTCGAGCGTCAGCTGCGGGCCGTAACGGTCGTGGATCGAGAAGCGCCCGGTCACCCGGATCGGCGTGCCGGCCGCGCACATGTCACGCGCGTGTGCGGCGCCGGTGGTGAGGATCGCAGTAACGGTTCCGGTCCGGTCGGCGACTGTCAGCTTGAGCAGCTCGTCGCCGTTGTGGCGGCGGCGCAGGTCGGCGCTTCGCACCACCACGCACTCGTCAACGAGGCAACCGTCTTGAAACTCCCGCACCTGCATGGCAGCGAAGATAGAGTGGCGTTCGGACGGCACGAATGGGCAAAACTGCGCTCATTACGGGGGGAACTGGCGGGCTTGGCGTCGCGGTCACGGATCGTCTGCTCGACGGCGGATGGCGCGTGGTGGTGCCGTGGATCGTCGAGGCCGAGCTCGAGCGTGTCCAGCAGCGCGACCGCCTCGAGCTCGTCAAGGCCGACCTGTTCGATCCTGCCGGCGTCGCCGACGCCGTCTCGCTCGCCGCCTCCGACGGCGACGCCCCGCTGCGCGGCGTCGTCAACCTGGTCGGCGGCTTTCAGGCGGGCAAGCGCGTGCACGAGACCCCGATCGACGACTTCGAAAAGCAGTTCCGCCTCAACCTGCGGGCGACCTATCTGGTCACCCAGGCGAGCCTGCCGGCGCTGACCTCAGCCGGCGGGGGTTCAGTCGTGTGCGTGGGAACGCGCGCGGCGCTGGAACCGTTCTCGGGCGCCGCCGGCTACGTATCGTCAAAGGCCGCGGTGCTCGCGTTCGCGCGCGCCGTCGCCGTCGAGTACCGCGACGATCGCGTGCGCTGCAACGCGATCCTCCCGAGCGTGATCGACACGCCCGCCAACCGCGCGGCGATGCCGAACGCCGACCACGACCGTTGGGTCGCGCCGGCGGAGATCGCGGGCGTGATCGCGTTTCTGCTGTCAGACGACTCGTCGCCGACCAGCGGCGCGCTGATCCCGGTCTACGGTCGCGCGTAGACGGCCCGGCGGCTGCGTGCAACCGAGTGCGATCTCTGACGCATATCGTCAGGGATCGAACGCAGCTCCGGGGGCGCGGCCCAACGAGCGGGCCTAGAGCCCCGGCGGGTGCCGGACCGCGAACGTGCTGAGGTCCGGCTCGTTGGCGGGCCGCGTCGACCAGCGGTCGCCGGTCTCCGCCAGCGCGACCGTGTCGAACCGCAGCCCGGCGACGTACATGAACACGTGGCCGGCGTTGGCGAAGATCGTGATCCACTTGCCCGGGCCCGGGTCGCCCCAGTTCATCAGCTGCCCGGATACGACCGTGCGGTCGAGCAGGTGGGCGGCCGCGAACACGTAGCTGATCGAGCCCGAGCAGTCGTACGCGGTGTCCTCATACGTCAAGTGACCGCCGCCGTATCGGTATGGCAGCTTGGCGATCTCGTTGCCGGCGGCGATCACCTCCTGGACCGCGGCCGGCGCGTCGATCGGGGCGATCGCCAGTCCGCTCGGCGTCAGCGTCGCCTGGTTTGGGCTGGCGGTCATTCCGCTCTCGGTGAGCTGCTGGCGGATCGCCGACTCGCTCATCGGCTGCGGGAGCGAGTTCGACACCGGCCCGACGCTGACGCCGGCCGTGTCGCCCGCCGGCTGGCTCGGGGCCGCGGCGGCGCCGGCGACGGGCTCGATCACCTGCGGGTGCGCGTGCAGCACCGGCGCTCCCGACGCCGACGACCCGGTGGGGACGGGCGGGCCGCCGGCCTGCTGGCCGCAGCCGCCCAAGCCCACCGCGCCCGCACACACAACCGCGATCGTCAAACGTCGCATGCGCCGAGTATCGCGCGCGATCCGTGCCGGTGCGGTGGTTCCGCGTCAGTCCTCTAAATCGCCCGAGTAGAGCGCGAACACCGCGCCCTGCGGGTCCTGGACGACCGCGATCTTCGCGATCCCGATATCGGTCGCGGGGACGAACACGTTGCCGCCCAGCTCCGTGACCTTGGCGAGCGTCGCATCGATGTCGTCGGTCGCGAAGTAGACGAGCCAGAACGGCGGCGTGCCGGGCGGCGCCGGCGGCCTGATGCCGCCGTTGGTGTGGCCGTCGGCGTTGCTGACCACGAGATAGGTCGGGTCGGCGCCCTCCATTGGGGTCGTCTTCCAGCCGAACAGGTCACCGTAGAACTTCGCCGACCCGTCGAGGTCCGGCGAGCCAAGCTCGTTCCAGGACAGTGCCCCGGGCGCATTGACCAGCTGCGCGCCGATGTGCTGCTTGGGCTCCCAGACCAGGAACCACGCTCCCTGCGGGTCCTGCACGACCCCCATCCGGCCCGCCTCCATTACGTCGAACGCGTCGGCGTGGACGGTGGCGCCGAGCTCCTTGGCGCGCGCTAGCGCATCGTCGGCGCTCTCGACCGTTATGTAGGAGTTCCAGGCCGGCGGCGCGCCGGCTTCACGCTGCATCTCCGGCTGCGGAGAGATCGCCGCCACCCACTTGCCGTCGATCGCGGCCATCGAGTAGACGACGCCCTCACCGGCGGGCATGTCGGTGATCTCCCAACCGAACAGGCCGGTGTAGAAGCTCTTGGCCGCATCCTGATCGGTCGTGTTCAGATCAGTCCAGCTGAAGGTCCCAGGTGTGTACTTCGTTCGTTCGCCCATGCGGCGACGCTACCACCGACAGCCGCCGCGGACCACCCCACACGTAGACTGTTCATATGTCCGATTACACCCAGAAGAACTTCAAGGACGTCGACAACGTCGGCGCCGACCGCGCCCCCGGGTTCGAAGCCCGGTTCGCCCGCAAGCACCTCGATTCAGAGCATCTCGGGATCAGCTTCTTCCGCTATCCGCCCAACTTCAAAACGCAGTTCGGCCACCACCATCGTGAGCAGGAGGAGGCGTACGTGGTCGTCGAGGGCTCGGGCCGGTTACGGCTAGGTGACGAGATCGTCGAGCTCAGGCAGTGGGACGTCGTGCGCGTCGCGCCGGACGTTATCCGTGGCTTCGAGGGCGGGCCTGACGGCATGGCGCTGATCGCGGTCGGCAACGACCGGCCCGAGGGCGGCGACGGCGTGATGGTCGAGGATTTCTGGGCGGACTGACCGCGGACGCCGGGGCCGCCTGAGCCGTCAGGCGCGCGCGATCGACGCCGGATCCGTGCCCTCGAGCCTCGTCATCGTCACGCTCGCATCGAGACGGGCGCTGGCCGCGCCGCGGTAGACGCCCTTGATCGGCGGCACGTCGGAGTAGTGGCGCCCGTGCCCGATCTTGACGTGGGTCTCGCCGGCAAGCACCCGGTTGGTCGGATCGGCGCCGACCCAGATCGGCTCGCCGCCGCCGGGCCCGGGGAGCAGCGCCTCGAGCCAGGCGTGGGTGTCGACCTCGACTGACTCGCCGCCGTCGTCGTCGCCGGCCGCGAACAGGTATCCGGAGACGTAGCGTGCCGCGATCCCGTGATGGCGGAGCAGGAACAATCCGAGGTGCACGAAGTCCTGGCAGACGCCGGCGCCCGCCTCGAGCAGGTCGGCGATCTCCGAGTCGACGTAGGTCGCGCCCTTGCGGTACTCGAACCGGTCCGGGATCAGCTCCGAGGTCAGCAGCACGGTCGCCAGCGGCGTCGACGCCGAGCGCGTCGTCGCCAGCAGCTCGTCGAGTCCGGGATGGATGGGAGCGGCATCCGTCTGGAGCAGGAACTCGCCGCCCGCTTCGCGGTAGCCGGGCTCGAGCAGCGCGTCCCAGGTCGCCTGGGGCGGCTCGTCGGCGGCCTTGGTGCTGGCGCGCGCGCGGACGTCGATCGTCAGCTCGCGGTGCGGCCGCGAGACCTCGAACTCGACCACTTCGGTTCCGAAGTAGTCCGTGTGGCGGTGCAGGCGGACCTCCGGCGTCAGCCTGACGCTGAACTCGTCGCAGCGCTGACGGCCGTTGCCGTGCGGCTTGACACGCAGCGCGTTGAGGTTGTCGACGACGTCGGCGTCGTACTCGTAGTGGGTCAGGTAGCGGATCGCGAAGTTCATTTAGAGGTGCACGGCGGCCAGCGCGGCGATCGCAAAATAGCGGCCGTCGATGTCGCGATCCACGTGCGCCAACTCACCCTGTACCCGTTCCAACGTCTGAGCAAGCACGCCGCCCGCCTCCGGGGAGCGCCGCTGGAGCTCGAGCTCGGCGATCAGCCGTTCGAGCCGCAGCACCGGCGGCGACGATCGCGGCTGCGCGTCGGCCGCCGAAAGCGCGGCGGTCAGGGCCGCGACCGAGAACGCGACTGAGCCGGGGTAGGCCGAGTCGAACAGCAGAAACCGGATCACCGGCCCGACCGTCGGCGCGTGGCGGTAGGCGCGCCGGTAGGCCTGGAAGCCGCCGACCGCCTGCAGCAGCGCCAGGCCCTCGGTCTCATAGCCGTCGTCGAGCCCGCCCGGCGGGATCGCGACGCGCAGCATCCGCAGGACCATGTCGGCCTCCTCGATCCGCCCGCCGGCCTCGAGGAACGCGCGGCCCTCGTCGCGGAGCATCGTCCGGTCGAAGAGTCCCCAGAACAGCGCGCAGTGCTCCTTGACCTCCTGGTAGACGGAGTACGGCCCGGTCCGCAGGGCGGCCTGCAGGTCGTAGCGACCCAGCAGCAGATAGAACGAGTTCAGCGCCTCCCACATCTCGGTCGAGATCACGTCGCGCATCGTCCGCCCGCGCTCGCGGGCGCGGGCGACGCACGAGACGACCGAGGCGGGGCTGTCGGTGTCGAGCGTCAGCAGCCGCGCGACTTCGATGCCGCCCGACATCGGCAGCCGCTGCTCGGAGACGACCGCGTCCTCCTCGCCCGGAGCCGGCGGCTTGGCGCCGATCGTCGCCAGTACTCCCTCCCAGCTGAGCGCGATCCCCCGCTCGCCCGGGTCGCCGGCGACGTCGGCGTGGAAGGCGCCGTCGAGGATCCGGGCCGTGTGCTCGGCGCGCGTCAGATCGCGCCCCAGCCAGAACAGCTCCTGCGCGATCCGCGCCAGCATGGCTAATCGCGAGATCGCCCGCCGGGCGATCTCGCAATGGAATCGGCGTCAGCCGATTTCACGGCTGTCGCCGATTCGGTGCCGAGATCGCCCTGGGGGCGATCTCGAGGGTCGGCTGACGCCGATTCGGTGGTGAGATCGCCCTCAGGGCGATCTCGAAGCGTCCGCGTCTGTTGCTGCTGCTGGGCCTGGTTGTGCCAGCCGCCGTAGCGCACATCGGGCAGCCGCGGCGGCCTGCGAGCCGGCAGCGTACCCGGCGCGAGGTCTGCCTGGCTGTCGTCGTCGAGTACCCAGGTGTCCTTCGAACCACCGCCCTGGGATGAGTTGACGATCATCGATCCCTCCTGCAGCGCCACGCGGGTCAGCCCGCCGGGCACGATCCGGATCTCGTCGCCGAACACGGCGAACGGCCGCAGGTCGACGTGGCGCGGCGCGAGCCGACCGTCACCGCACTCGGTCGGGACGGTCGAGAGGTGGACCAGTTCCTGGGCTATGAACCTGCTCGGCTGGTCGTTGATCAGGCGGGCCTGGTGCTCGCGCTCGGCGGCGCTCGCGTGGGGGCCGATGAATACGCCCTTGCCGCCCGACTCCGAGGTCGGCTTGATGACCAGCTCGTGCAGCCGGCGCAGCACCTCCTTGCGCTGGCGCTCGTCGCTGAGCAGGTAGGTGGGAACGTTCTCGAGGATCGGCTCCTCGCCGAGGTAGAAGCGGATCATCTCGGGCACGTGGTAGTAGATCGCCTTGTCGTCGGCGACCCCGGTGCCGATCGCGTTGGCGATCGCGACCGTCCCCGCGCGGTAGGCGCGCACCAGGCCCGGGACACCGAGCATCGAGTTGGGCCGGAACTCGAGCGGGTCGATGAAATCATCGTCGAGCCGGCGGTAGATCGTGTGCACACGCTGCAGCCCGGCCGTCGTGCGCATGTAACAGACCGCGTCGCGGACCACCAGGTCGCCAGGCTCGACCAGCTCGACGCCCATCTGACGCGCCAGGAACGCGTGCTCGAAGTAGGCCGGGTTGAGCGGCCCCGGCGTCCACAGGACGACCGTCGGATGGCTCTCCGTCGCCGGCGCGACCGCCCGTAGCGCGTCGAGCAGCAACGACGGGTAGTTGTCGACCGCGCGTACGCGGTGGCCGGCGAACAGCTCGGGCACCAGCCGCGTCATCGCGACGCGGTTCTCGAGCACGTACGAGATCCCCGACGGCGTCCGGACATTGTCCTCGAGCACGCGCCAGCTGCCGTCGCCGTCGCGGACCAGATCGCAGCCGCACACGTGGCAGTAGACGCCGCCGGGCGCGCGGACGCCGTGCACCGGCCGCGCGAAGCTGGAGCGGCTGACGATCAGCGACCACGGGACGATTCCCGCCCGGACGATCTCGTGCGCGTGATAAACGTCGTCGACGAATGCGTTCAGCGCCCGGATCCGCTGCGCCAGCCCGCGCTTGATCGTCGTCCACTCGGCCGCCGTCAGGACCCGCGGCACCAAGTCCAGCGGCCAGGCGCGGTCACGCCGCTCGCCGTCGCTACCGGCCACCTCGAACGTGATCCCTTGCTGCATGAAGATCGTGTCGCGGCGCTTGCCGGCGGCGCTCAGCGCCTCGGGCCCCAGCCGCTCGAGCGCCGCCATCAGCGGCGCCGCGTGCGGGAGCGCGGTGCCGTCGGGCGCCAGCAGCTCGTCGCAGCTGCCGCTCGGGATCTGATAACCGCTCGCGATCGGCCGCGCCTGCACGTCGGTCATCGTCAAAAGGTAGCGGCGAAGCCGCCGATGTCAGTGCCGCTTGGCTTCGGCGGTCAGCGCGTCGAGCGCTAGATAAGAAGCCGCCGTTTACCCTTGACGCGCATGCGCGTGTTGATCACAGGGGCGGCGGGGATGCTCGGACAGGACGTCCGCGCCGCCTGCGAGGCGGCGGGACACGAGCCGGTCGCGGTGCCGCGGGCCGAGCTCGACATCGCCGACGCGGCAGCCGTCGACGCTGCCGTCGCACGCCTAGAGCCCGAGCTCGTGATCAATTGCGCCGCGTGGACGAACGTCGACGGAGCGGAGTCCGACCGGTCCGCCGCCGTCGCGATCAACGGCCGCGCGGCCGGTGGCGTCGCGCGCGCCGCGGCCGCCGCCGGGGCGTGGACGATCCAGATCTCGAGCGACTACGTGTTCAACGGCGCCAAGCAAACGCCGTACGTCGAATCAGACGCGCCGGACCCGCTCTCCGCCTACGGCGCGTCGAAGCTCGAGGGTGAGCTCGCGGTCGCGAGCGCGGCGCCCGACAGGCACACAATCGTCCGCTCCTCGTGGCTGTTCGGCGCCGGTGGCCGCTGCTTCCCGAAGACGATCCTGCGGCTCGCGGCTGAGCGCGATCAGATCGGGATCGTCGACGATCAGATCGGGACGCCGACGTACACCGGACACCTCGCGCAGGCGCTCGTCCGGATCGCCGGCTCGCCACCGCTCGGGCTGCTGCACGTCGCCTGCACCGGACACTGTTCGTGGTTTGAGTTCGCGCGGGAGATCGTCGCCGTGGCCGGCGCCGCGTGTGAGGTCCGGCCGATCACGACCGCCGAGTATCCGCTCCCCGCGCCCCGCCCTCCGTACAGCGCGCTCGAGTCAGAGCGCGGCGCACCGGCGCTCCCTAGCTGGACCGACGGCCTCCGGGAGTTCATGGCCCAGACCGCGGGGGTCACCGCGTGAAGCTGCTCGTATGCGGCGGCGCCGGGTTCATCGGCTCGACGTTCGTCGAGCTCCGCGTCCGTGAGCACGGCGACGAGGTCACCGTGCTCGACAAGCTGACCTACGCGGGGCGGCTCGAGAACCTCGAGGCGGTCAAGGACGAGATCCGCTTCGCGCAGGGCGCGATCGAGGATCCGGAGGCGGTCGCCGGGGCCGTCGCCGGTGCCGAGGCGATCGTCAACTTTGCCGCCGAGACCCACGTCGACCGCTCGATCGCCGAGCCGTTCGCGTTCAGCGTCACCAACGGCCAGGGCACCCATGTGCTGCTCGAAGCGGCGCGCGAGCTCGCGCTGCGCTACGTCCAGGTATCGACCGACGAGGTCTACGGGTCGATCGAGTCGGGCTCATTCACGGAGACGTCGCCGCTGGCACCGTCGAGCCCGTACAGCGCGACCAAGACCGGCGCCGACCTGCTCGTCTGCAGTTACTTTCACACTTACGGGCTCGAGACGCTCGTCTGCCGGGGCTCCAACAACTACGGGCCGCGGCAGTACCCGGAGAAGCTGATCCCGCTGATGATCCTCAATGCGCTCGCGGGCGACCACCTGCCGGTCTACGGCGACGGCCGCAACGTGCGGAACTGGCTGTTCGTCGAGGACTTCGGACGCGGCATCGGTCACGTGCTCGAGCACGGCCGCCCGGGCGAGGTCTACAACTGCGGCGGCCCGGACGAATGCGAGAACCTCGAGGTCGTCAGGCGGGTCCTCGCGCTGACCGGCGCCGACCAGTCGCTGATCGAGTTCGTCACCGACCGCCCCGGTCACGACCGGCGCTACTCGCTGTCGTCGGACAAGCTGCAGGCGCTCGGCTGGCGCGCGCGGACGCGGTTCGACGACGGCCTCGAGCGGACCGTCCACTGGTATCGCGACAACCGGTCGTGGTGGGAGCCGGTCCGTTCGGGCGCCTACCGCGAGTACTACGAGCGCCACTACGGGCGCGCGCTGAAGACTTGAGATGACGACGGCAAGAGGCCGGCACGCGCCGCCGCTCGAGGTCAGGCTGCCGCTTCAGCGCGAGCGACTGCTACGGGCCGCGGCGATCGAGTTCGCAGGCAGCGGCTACGCCGGTACCAGCTCTGAGTCGATCAGCCGCCGGGCCGGGATGTCGAAAGCGACCTTCTACGAGCACTTCGCCAACAAGGAGGAGTGCATGATGGCTCTGTTCGACCTCGCCGCGGGCGTGCTCCAGCAGTCGATGGCCGCGGCCGCGAGCAGCGCGCCCAGCGACGCGCGCGAGCGGATCAAGGCCGGCACGCGCGCATTCCTGACCGCGCTCGCCGACCACCCCGAGTTCGCCCAGACGCTGCTGGTGGAGATCATCGGCGCCGGCCCGCGGGCGGCGCAGCAGCGCGATCGGATCCTGCAGACGTTCGCCGACCTGCTCGATGCCGAGAACGCGGCCGCGGCCCGGCGCGGGCTTATCGGCCGCTTCGCTTCTCCCGATGATGCGTTCGCGGTGATCGGGGCCGCGGTCGAGCTGGTCTCGCGCCAGGTCCGGCTGGGCGAACCGCCGAACGTGCTCGATCTGGCGCCCGTGATCGACAGGATGATCTTCGGGCTGCTGCCCGCCAAGTGAAGCCGTCGCGACTCGCCGCGCTCGAGCGCGAGATCGTCTCGTGTCGGCGCTGCCCGCGGCTGGTCGCCTGGCGCGAGGAGGTCGCGCGCGTCAAGCGGGCGTCGTTCGCCGATCAGGATTACTGGGGCAAGCCGGTGCCCGGCTTCGGCGACCCGGCGGCGAGCGTGGTCGTGCTGGGGCTGGCGCCGGCCGCGCACGGCGGCAACCGGACCGGGCGCGTGTTCACGGGCGACCGCTCCGGCGACTGGCTGTTCGCCGCTTTGTGGCGGGCCGGGTACGCAAACCAGCGGCTGTCGGTGGCGATCGACGACGGTCTGCGGCTGACCGGCTGCTGGATCGCGGCCGCCGTCCGCTGCGCGCCGCCCGCCAACAAGCCGACGCCGGTCGAGCGCGACACCTGCCTGCCGTACTTCGCGCGCGAACTCGAGTTGCTGGCCAATGTGCGCGTGATCGTCTGCCTCGGCGCATTCGCCTGGGACGCGGCGCTGCGGACGCTCGGACCGGTGCGGCCACGGCCGCGCTTCGGTCACGGGGCCGAGGCCCAGGTCGGCGGCTACGTGCTGCTCGGCTGCTACCACGTTAGTCAGCAGAACACTTTCACCGGCAAGCTGACCGAGCCGATGCTCGATGCGATCTTCGCGCGGGTGGCCGAGCTTCAGCATGGGATACAAGGGAGGGCGAGATGAAAGCGGTCCAGTTCAGTGAATTTGGCGGACCGGAGGTGCTGGAGGTCGTGGAGGTCCCGGACCCCGAGCCGGCGCCGGGGCAGATACGCGTCAAGGCCCATGCGGCCGGCATCAACCCGATCGACTGGAAGATGCGGCGCGGCGGGCCGATGGCCGGCGAGTTGCCGCAGCGGACCGGGCGCGAGGCGGCCGGGACCGTGGACGAGCTCGGCGAGGGCGTCGATGACGTCGCGGTCGGCGACCGGGTGTTCGGGTTTGCGGCCGGCGGCGGTGGCGTCGCCGGGCTGGTCTTGATGTCCGACTACGCGCCGATCCCGCCGTCGCTTGACTTCGCGCAGGCGGCGGCGCTGCCGGTTGCAATCGAGACGGCGGTGCGTGGGCTTGACCTGCTGGGCGTCGGCGACGGGACAACCGTGCTGATCGATGGCGCGGCCGGCGGCGTCGGCAGCGCGGCCGTGCAGTTCGCGGTCGCGCGCGGCGCGCGCGTGATCGGGACCGCGAGCGAGCGTAACAACGAATACCTGCGCTCGCTGGGGGCCGAGCCCACGACCTACGGTCCCGGCCTGGTCGACCGCGTCCGCGCGCTTGCGCCCGACGGCGTCGACGCCGCGTTCGACGTCGCTGGCGGTGGCTCGCTGCCCGACCTCGTCGAGCTCGCGGGCGGCCCGGAGCACGTGATCACGATCGCCGATTACCCCGGCTCGCAGGCCACCGGCGTGCCGATGACCGGCGGCCCGGGCACCGAGCGCGCGGTGCACGCGCTGCGCGATGTCGGCGCGTTGATCGAGTCAGGGCGCTTCTCGCTCCCGCTCCAGCAGACGTTCGGACTCGACCAGACCGGCGAGGCGCACAGGGTCAGCGAGGGCGGGCACGTGCGCGGCAAGCTCGTCGTGCTCGTCGATCAATGACAGGCGCGCAGCTCGCCGGCCTCGAGATCGCCGATCCGCCGGAGCGCTGGCGCGCCGTCGGCTTCAGCGTCGACGCAGACGGCCAGGTCGCGCTCGGCGGGGTCGTGCTCCAGCTCGGCGTCAAGGGCGAGGGCATCACCGGCTGGACGCTCGCCGGAGTCGACGCTGCCGGCGACATCGACGGTCTGCCGACGGCGGTGACCTCACAGCCATCAGCCGCCCCCGCGCAGCACGTTAACGGCGCGCTCGGGATCGACCACGTCGTGATCGTGACGGGCGACTTCGAACGGACGTCGAAGGCGCTCGCGGCCGGTGGCATGCCGCTGCGGCTCGTGCGCGAGAGCGACGGCGACCGTCACCGGCAGGGCTTCCGCCGCCTCGGCCCGGCGATCATGGAGATCGTCGAGGTGCCCGACCTCGACGGCGCGGCGCGCTTCTGGGGCCTGGTCGTGGTCGTCGAGGATCTCGAGGGACTCCACTCACGCCTGGACCCACACCTCCACGAATTGCGTCCCGCGGTCCAGGAGGGTCGCCGGATCGCGACGCTCGACGGCAGTGCCGGGCTCACGCCGCGGGTGGCCTTCATGGACCCGGAGTAGCCTCGACAGAGGATGTCGCTCGAAGCTTTCAGCGAGCGGACGCGCGAATGGTTCAGCGGCGCGTTCGCCGGCCCAACCGCAGCCCAGGAGCAGGCCTGGCCGGCGATCGCCTCCGGCGAGCACGTGCTGATCTCGGCGCCGACCGGCTCGGGAAAGACGCTGGCGGCGTTCCTCTACGCGATCGATCAGCTGGCCGGCCAGCCGGCCCCCGAGAACGCGCGCGACAGACGAACCAGCCTCGTCTACGTGTCCCCATTGAAGGCGCTCTCCTACGACATCGACCGCAACCTCCGTACGCCGCTGCGCGGGATCGGCGCCGAGCTGACGGTCGCGGTCCGGACCGGCGACACTCCGCAGGTCGAGCGCCAGCGGATGCTCCGTGAGCCGCCCGACATCTTGATCACGACCCCCGAGTCGCTGTACCTGATGCTGACCGGGCGCGCGCAGCAGATCTTCGAGGGCGTCCGCTGGTGCATCGTCGACGAGATCCACGCGGTCGCCTCGACCAAGCGCGGCGCGCACCTGGCGCTGACGCTCGAGCGCCTGTCGCAGGCGGCCGGCAACGACGTCCAGCGGATCGGTCTGTCGGCGACCCAGAACCCGCTCGAGGAGGTCGGCCGCTTCATGGTCGGCCCGCACCGGAACTGCCGCGTGGTCGACACCGGAGTTCGCAAGGAGCTCGACCTCCAGATCCACGTCCCGGTCGAGTCGATGGTCGAGCCGGACGCGACTCCCGCACCGCAGCTCGACCCCCTCGAGGGCGGCACCGAGGCGACCCGCCGCTCGATCTGGCCGGCGATCTACCCCGAGCTGCTGGATCTGATCAACGATCACAAATCGACGATCCTGTTCGTCAACAACCGCCGGGCAGCCGAGCGGATCGCACTGCGCCTCAACGACCTCGCGGAGAAAGAGATCGCACGCAGCCACCACGGCTCGCTGGCGCGCGAGGAGCGAACGGTGGTCGAGGAACTGCTCAAGGCGGGCGAGCTGCCGTGCCTCGTAGCGACCTCGAGCCTCGAGCTCGGGATCGACATGGGCGCTGTCGACCTCGTGATCCAGGTCGAGTCGCCGAAGTCGGTCGCGCGCGGATTGCAGCGGATCGGGCGCGCCGGCCACTCGGTGGGCGACGTCAGCCGCGGGCGGATCTTTCCCAAGTTCCGCGGCGACCTGCTGGAGTGCGCGGTGGTCGCGCGGCGGATGCGCGAGGGCGCGATCGAGACGACCGTCGTGCCGCGCAACGCGCTCGACGTGCTCGCGCAGCAGATCGTCGCGATCGCCGCCGCCTCGGAGGACCCAGTCGTCGTCGACGAGCTGTTTGCGCTCGCGACCCGGACCTACTCGTACGCCGAGCTCAGCCGCGGCCAGCTCGAGAACGTACTCGACATGCTCGACGGCCGTTATCCGTCGAGCGAGTTCTCGGAGCTGCGACCGCGGATCGTCTGGGACCGGGTCGCGGGCACGATCCGCGCGCGCCCGGGCGCGCGCCAGCTGGCGGTCACCAACGCCGGCACGATCCCCGACCGCGGCCTCTACTCAGTGACGCTGCCCGACGGGCGCCGTGTCGGCGAGCTCGACGAGGAGATGGTCTACGAGGCCCGGCCGGGACAGACGTTCCTGCTCGGGGCGACCACCTGGCGGATCGAGGAAATCGGCCGCGACCGCGTGATCGTGACGCCCGCTCCCGGGCTCCCGGGCGCGGTCCCGTTCTGGAAGGGCGACGGGATCGGCCGGCCACGTGAGCTCGGCGAGGCGATCGGCGCGTTCGCGCGGTGGGCCGTGGACCAGTCGGCCGAAGAGCTCGAGCGCGACTACGACCTCGACCGCCGCGCCGCCAAGAACCTGGTCGAGTTCCTGACCGAGCAGCAACAGGCCACCCGCGTTGTCCCCTCTGACCGCACGATCGTCGTCGAGCGCTTCCGCGATGAGATCGGCGACTGGCGGCTGTGCGTGCTGAGCCCGTACGGCGGTCGCGTGCACGCCGCCTGGTCGCTCGCGCTCAGCGCCCGGATCCGCGACCAGTTCGGGCTCGAGTCCGACGCGATCTACTCCGACGACGGGATCATCGTCCACCTACCCGACGCCGAGGAGCCGCCGGGCGCCGAGCTGGTGATGCTGGAGCCCGACGAGATCGAGGACCTGGTCGTCGCCGAGCTCGGGTCGAGCGCGCTGTTCGGCGCGCGCTTCCGCGAGAACGCCGCCCGCGCGCTGCTGATCCCGCGCGCACGGCCCGGCAAGCGAACGCCGCTCTGGCAGCAGCGTTTGAAGTCGCAGTCGCTGCTCGAGGTCGCCAAACAGTACGGAGACTTTCCGATCATCCTCGAGACGTATCGGGAGTGCCTGCGCGACGTGCTCGACGTCCCCGGGCTGGTGGCGCTGCTGACGCAGCTGCACCGGCGCGAGCTGACGCTCGTCGAGGTCGAGACCGCGACCGCGTCGCCGTTCGCCTCAGCGCTGCTGTTCGACTACGTCGCGACCTACATGTACGAGGGCGACACGCCGAACGCCGAGCGGCGGGCGGCGGCGCTGTCTCTGGATCGGGATCTGCTGCGGGAGTTGCTCGGTCAGGAGGAGTTGCGCGATCTGATCGACCCGGCGGCGTTGGAGGCGGTCGAGGCCGATCTGCAGTGCCTCAGCGAGGCGGCTCGCGCGACCTCTCGCGACGGGTTGCTCGACGTCCTGCGGCGCGTCGGCGACTTGACCGCGGCCGAGCTCGAAGCCCGCGTACTAGATGGTCTGGTTCCCGAACGGATGATCGAGGAACTGACCGGCGAGCGCCGCGTCGCCCGCGTGCGGCTCAACGGCGAGGAAAGGTGGATCGATGCCGCCGACGCCGCCCTGTACCGCGATGCGCTGGGTGCGGCGCCCCCGGGCGGGCTCCCTGCGGCGTTTCTCGACGATGTGCCCGACGCGCTCGCCCGTCTGGTGCGGCGCTTCGCCGCCACCCACGGGCCGTTCACGACCGCCGAGATCCGGACTCGCTATGGCATCGACGCGTCGGCGGTGCTGCGCGAGCTCGAACGCGACGGGGTGCTCGTCCGCGGCGAGCTGCGGCCGGGCGGGTCGGAGCGCGAGTGGTGTGACCCCGACGTGCTGCGGCGGCTGCGGCGCGCGTCGCTGGCGGTGCTGCGCAAGGAGATCGAGCCGGCCGAGCAGCGTGAGCTGGCTCGCTTCCTGCCGGCCTGGCAGGGGATCGACCGCCACCCGCCGTCGGGTGCCGGGCTCGACCGTCTGCGCGAGACGCTCGTGCCGCTGCAGGGTCTCGCGTTGCCGGCCGAGGTGTGGGAGCGCGACGTCCTGCCGCGACGGGTCGGCGCCTACTCGCCGGTGTGGATGGACCAGCTATGCGCGAGCGGCGAGCTGGTCTGGATCGGCGCCGGCGCGCTCGGACGCAACTCGGGTCGCGTGGCGCTGTACTTCCGCGAGGATCTAGAACTGCTGGGGCCGCCGCCGTACCGCGGTGAGCTGCCTGCATCCGAGCAGCACGAGGCGGTGCGTGAACGCCTGGCGACCGGGGCGTGCTTCTTCACCGACCTGCTGGTCGACGTCGCGCTGACCGGCGAGGAGATCCAGGAAGCGTTGTGGGATCTCGCTTGGGCGGGCGTCGCGACGAACGATGCGTTCGCGCCATTGCGCGCGCCGCGCCTGACGCTCGCCCGCGCGCAGCGTGAGCACACCCGCCGGGCGACGCGCCGGTTTGGCGCCGGACGCCGCCGCAGCGGCGCGGCGGCTCAGGTCCAGGGGCGCTGGTCGCTGACGGCGCCACTGCTACGGGCCGCCGTCGACCCGGTCGCGCGCCGGCGGGCGCTCAGCGAGCTGCTGCTCGAGCGCTACGGGATCGTGACCCGTGAACAGGTGCTGGCGGAGGGGATCCAGGGCGGTTTCTCGGCGATCTACGCCGAGCTGTCGCAGCTCGAAACGCTCGGGGTCGCGCGCCGGGGTTACTTCCTCGAGGGCCTCGGCGGAGCGCAGTTCGCCCTGCCCGGTGCGGTCGAGCGTTTGCGGGCTCGAAGCGCCGACGAGCAGCCGCTCGTGCTTGCCGCAGTCGACCCGGCACAGCCGTACGGCGCGGCGCTGCCGTGGCCAAAAACTGAGGGCCCACCCACCCGCCGGCTGGCGCGGACGGCGGGGGCCTACGTCGTCCTGGTGGGCGGCGAACCGGTGCTTTACCTGGAGCGCGGCGGCCGCGCGCTGCAGACCCTCGTCGAGCGCACCGACGCCCGCCTCGAGCCGGCCCTGGCGGCGCTTGTCGCGCAGGTCCGCTCGGGCGCGATCAAGCGGCTCGCGCTCGAGAAGGTCGACGGCGAGGGGGCGATGGGCTCGCCCCTGGCGCCGGCGCTGACGGCGCTTGGGTTCCAGGAAGGGCCGCGCCGTCTGACCCTCAGCGCTTGACGCTGTAACCGTGATCGCCTCGTTGAACGCCTCTACGATCGGGCGCGATGCCCGAAGGCGACACGATCGCGTACGCAGCGGCGCGGATGCGCCCCGTGCTCGAGGGCGCGGTGCCCGACCGGATCCTGACGCCGCAGGCGCGTCACCTCTACGACCGCTGGCCGGAAAGACTCGACGGCCGTGCCGTGAGCGAGGTCCGGACTCACGGCAAGCACCTGTTCATCGTGTTCGAGGGCGATCTGCTGATCCACTCGCACCTGCGGATGACGGGCTCTTGGGGCGTCTACGCTGCCGGCGGTCGCTGGCACCGCGCGCCGCGGCGGGCGTGGCTGGTGCTCCACGGCCGCGGCCACGAGGTGGTGCAGTTCGACGGGCCTGTGCTCGAGCTGATGACCGCCGGTCGGGCCCGGTCTGACCAGCGCCTCGCGTCCCTCGGCCCGGATGTGCTGGCGGCCGAGTTCGATCGCGACCGGTTCCTCGCGCGGCTGCGGTCAGACGACCAAACGCGCGGGATCGGCGACACGCTGCTCGACCAGCGAAACGTGGCCGGGATCGGGAACATCTGGAAGTGCGAGGGGTGCTGGGCGGCTGCGGTCAGCCCGTGGCGCCCGGTCGCGGACGTCTCAGATGCGGAGGCGCTGGCGGTCATCGACGGGCTGCGACCGGGGATGCAGGAGTCGGCGCGCGACGGCCGCCGGAAACGGGAGCCGGCCGTGTTCAGGCGGGAGGGGAGGCCTTGCCCGCGCTGCGGGGCGCCGATCCGCGCGAAGAGCCAGGGCGATGACAACCGCACTACCTTCTGGTGTCCGGGATGTCAGCACTGAGAACCGTCAAGCGCGTCGGCCACAAGGGCGCCGACATGATCGCGCCGGGGAACACGCGCGCGAGCTTCGACGCGGCGCTCGCGGCTGGCGTCGACATGATCGAGTTCGACGTGCTGGTCGCGCCGGGTGACGGCCGCTTGGTGCTCGCGCACGACTACGAATCGATCACCGAACGACCGCCGTTGACGCTGGACGAGGGTCTCGACCACCTGGCGTCGGCGGCGTTCGCCGAAGTCGAGTTTGACGTCGACCTGAAGCTGCCCGGTTACGAGCTCGAGGTGGTCGACGGGCTTCGCGCACGGAGCCTGCTCGAGCGGGCCCTGATCTCGAGTCAGTACCGCGAGAGCCTGGCGCTGATCCGGGCGGCTGAGCCCCGCGTGCGGCTGGGTTGGTCGGTGCCGAAGCTGCGCCAGGACCCGTTTCGCAGCAGGCTGATGCGGGGCCCGGCGACCGTCGTCGTGCTCGCCTGGCGAGAAGCGCTGCCGCTGATCGCGGCGCGCGCGCTCCGCGCCGGCGAGTGCGACGCGCTGATGGCCCACTGGCGGCTGATCACGCCCCGGCTCGTGCGACGCGTGCGCGCCGCCGGCGGCGAGCTCTACGCGTGGACGGTCGATGAGCGGCCGCGGATCAGGTCGCTGGAGGCGATGGGGGTGACGGGCGTGATCAGCAACGACCCGCGGCTGTTCACTGAGCCGGCCGGCGCCTGAGCCTCACGGGATCTGGCACTGCTTGACGCTCAAATGCGCCGGGCTGGCGAATTGGGCGCTCGGGTGGCCGGCGGTGGTCGTCTGCGTCGTCTCACCCAGCAGCTTCCCGGCGCGTCTGTAGACGAACTCCACGCTCGCGTTGAGCAGCACGGGCTTGTTGAAGGTCCAGGTCGCGCCGCCCTGCTGGAGCTTGACCGCCGAGCGCCCGAGCCTTGTTGTGTGGCTGCCGCCGGTCGGAAGCGGAACGAACCGCTTGTCGTTGACCGAGTAGTAGTTGAGCTGGATCTTCATCGACAGCCAGGCCGCGAACCCAAGCGACGGCATCTGTCCGCGGATGCCGATCGTGTCGGGGTAGCGCTTGCTGTTGCAGATGTTGACCGTCGCCCAGAGCGAATCCGAGCGCTCGGCCTGCGCGAGCGCCTTCCTGATCTGGGCCGGGGTCGGGTTTCCGCTGCTCGCCGCGCTCGCGGCGGCCGCGAACGTCGTCGCGGCGATTGCGAGCGGCAGTACCGTTGCTATTCGAGCAAGACGCATCTATCTGACGATAACGACCCTGTGACGGATTGCTCGCCGGTTCGTAGTGAGGGTGTGATCGACTCCCAGACGCTTCAGTCGTCGCCCGAAGCCCAGAGTTCATGGGAGCGCTTCGAGGCGCTCTACCGGTCCAGCCGCGACGACGTGTTCGCCTACGTGACGACGCTGCTGTGCGATCGCGCGGCTGCCGAGGACATCACCGCGCTCGCGTTCGAGCGCGCCTACCGCCGCCGGCGCACGTTCGACCGCCGTCGGGGCGAGGAGCGCGGGTGGCTGTTCGGGATCGCCCGCAACGCAGCGCTCGACGAGCTTCGCCGCCGCAAGCGGGTCGCGACGCTCGTGACCGATCCCGAGGATGCGGCCGCGGCGACGGTCGAGGACGGCGCCGATGTCGCGCTGCGACGGACCGTGGTCAAGAACGCGCTCGCGCAGCTACCGGCGCGAGAGCGGGAGATCGTCGCGCTCAAGTTCCACGCCGGGCTGGCGAACGCTGAGCTCGCGCGCGTGCTGGGGATCAGCGAGTCGGCTGCCGGCACGCTGCTGTACCGAACCATGGAGAAGCTGAGAAAGGCCTGTGATGCAACCGTTTGATGACAACGAGACGGTGTCGCTCGAGGTCATCGACGCGACCCTGGCCGGTGAGGCGGTCGAGCCCGAGTACGCGGAGCTCGCGGAGTTGACGTTGATCCTCGCCGGCCAGCGCCCCCTCCCGAGCGCCGAGTTCGCCTCAGAGCTCGACGAACGAGTCGCGCGCCGCTTCGCGCCCGCCCCGGTGGCGGGCACGAAGCACGCGCGGCGCTGGTGGGTGTTCGCGCCCGGCGCCGCGATCGCGGTCGCGGCGGCCGCCGCGGTCGCGGTTGTGATCAGCGGCGGTGGCCAGCCGGCGCAAATTAACGGGAACCCGGGTCCAGTTACCGCCAGCTCGTCGAGCTCGGCCGCCGGCGCGCCGGCGCGCCCTACCCGCGCCGCAGCCAACAGCGCGGCGAAGGCGGCCCCGTCGGCGTTTGGTGCCCAGTCGACCGCTTCGGGCTCCGCGGGAGCCGCTTCGGGCTCCGCGGGAGCCGCTTCGGGCTCCGCGGGAGCCGCTTCGGGCTCCGCGGGAGCCGCGTCCTCGTCTGCGGCGCCCGTGCTGTCGCCCGCGCCCGGGATCCCGGCTCCGTCGACCGCCGGCCGCCAGGTGATCCAATCGGCGCAGCTGTCGCTGTCGACGCGGCCGCGTAACGTCGACGCCGTCGCGCAGCAGGTGTTCGACGTGATCGCCGCCCAGAACGGGGTGGTCGAGAACTCGCAGGTGACCGCGACCAACAGCGCCAGCGGCTACGCGCAGTTCCAGCTCAGCGTCCCGAGCGCCAACCTGAGCCAGACGATGGGCGACCTGTCGCGGCTGCACGGCGCGTCGGTCGCGTCGCGGACCGACGCGACCCAGGACATCACCGGCCAGGTCGGCGCCGCCGGCCGCGCGCTCGCCGATGCCCGCGCGCTGCGCACGGCGCTCCTGCGCCAGCTCCAGAACGCGACCACGACGAACGCGATCGACAGCCTCAGGACCCAGATCCGCGATGCCGAAGCCTCGATCTCGAGCGACCTCGCGACGCTCAGCAAGCTTCACCACCAGGTCGACTTCAGTCAGATCTCGCTGACGATCAACGCGGCGTCCGTGCCGCCGGTGCATCCGGTCGCGAGCGGTGACTCGTTCACGCTCGGCAAGGCGGCCCACGACGCGGGCCGCGTCCTGGTCGTCGCGGCCGGCGTGGCGCTGATCACGCTCGCGGTGCTGGTCCCGATCGCGATGGTGGTGGCGGTCGTGCTGTGGATCGCGTACGCGATCCGTCGCCGGCGGCGCGAGCAGGCGCTCGACCTCGTCTGACGGCCCCGGGCACGGTCGTGACGCGGGTCGCGTGTGATATCCCTCGGCGCGATGGCCGCGACCAGCCAGGAGACGATCTTCCTGCTCCACGGCGTGCCGGCGTTCTCGACGCTCGGCGACGACGATCTCGCGCGCGTCGCGGAGGTCACGGTTCCGCGCACCTTTCAGGCCGGCGCGTCCGTGTTCCGCGAGGGCGATCAGAGCGACACCTGTTACGTCGTTCGCTCGGGCCGCGTGCGCGCCGTGCGCGAGCACACCGATGGACGCTCGATCACGCTCGCGACCTTCGGACCGGGGGAGATCTTCGGTGAGCTCGCGATCTTCGACGACGAGCACCGCTCGGCGACCATCGAGACGCTCGAGCAGACCGAGCTGATCGCGATCCTGGCCGGCGACATGCGCCGGATGCTGAGCGAGCATCCCGACATCGCGGTGAAGCTGCTGGGGGCGCTCAGCCGCCGCCTGCGGGAGACCAACGAGCGTCTCACCAGACAGTCGTTTCAGACGGTTCAGAGCCGCGTCGCGGCGGTGCTGGCCGAGCTCGTCGCCGCGGAGCGCTCGCAGGAGGGTGCCGGCGAGGCCGACATCCTGATCACCGCGACGCAGAGCGACCTCGCACAGCTCGCGGGCTCGTCGCGCGAATCGGCGAGCCGGTTTCTGGCCGTGCTCGAACGGGCAGGGATCATCACGCAGGGCCGCGGCAAGCTGACCGTGCACGAACCGGGGGCGCTCGAACGCTATGTCTACTGAGCAGCAACATGAAGAGCTCTCGGCCGGCGGGGTGGTGGTCGATGGCGACCGAGTGGTCGTGATCACTCCCGTCAAGCGCGCCGCGGACGGGTCACGCGTACTGGGTCTGCCGAAGGGGCATCTCGACGGCGACGAGACGCCGGAGCAGGCGGCGCGGCGCGAGGTGGCCGAGGAGGCCGGCGTCAGCGGCGAGCTGGTCGGGGAGCTCGGCGACGTCGAGTACCGCTACGAGCGCCGGGGTCGCACGGTCGCCAAGCGGGTGAGGTTCTATCTGTACGAGTACCGCTCCGGCGACGTCGCCGACCACGACCACGAGATCGAGGACGCGCGCTGGGTGGATTTCGATGCCGCGCTGCGCGAGCTGACCTATGAGGGCGAGCGCGAGATGGTCCGTCGCGCCATGTCGCGAGCGACGTCGGACCGGTAGGCTGGCGGAGCCATGGCCCCGTCGCGGAACAACTGATCGTGCGCGTGCTCAACTTCTACTCGTCGGTGTTCGGGGATCAGCTGCGGCGGGGGCGCAAGACGGCCACGATCCGGCTCGGCGACAAGTCCCACAAGTACCACAAGAACGAGTGCGTGCTGGTCACGATCGGCTACCAGCACTCTCCGCGCGAGAAGATCTTCCACGCCGTGATCGACCAGGTCGAGGTCAAGCGCGTGCGTGACCTCTCGCCGCGCGACATTGAGCACGACAACCCGGAGTTCCGGCGCGTCGACGAGATGATCCACTTCCTCGAGCAGATCTACGGGCGCAAGGTCTCGCGCGACGACACGGTCACGGTCGTCCGGTTCTCGCAGATCATCGAGAGCCCGCCGGAGCAGCTCCGCGACCGGATCCACGGGCTCGGCGGGGCGCGCAACTAGCAACTAGGCGGTTTCGGCGCCGACGCCGGCGGCGACGAACGCGTCCGCGCGCCCGGCGACCGTCTCGATCACCGACTTCGCCTTCAGGCAGACCCGGATCTGCCAGCGCCCGACCTGGCGGTCGATCCGGATCATGGTGCCGTCCGCGCTCAGCCAGATCAGATCGAGCGCAAACCGCATCCCGAACATGTGGATCGAGGAGCACTTGGGTATGTGGAGCGCGTGGTCGGAGTCGAGCCGATCAAGCCGCGACAACCCGAGCGTGCGCGACTTGCGTGTCTTGGCTTCGACGACCAGCAATCCGCCCGGATACTCGGTCACCGGAAGGCCGTCGAACCGTCGCTCGAGGTCTGCGCGCATGGCTTGCAGCCTACAGGCGGCCGCGGTTTGCTTGGCACTCTTAACACGAGAGTGCCAAGATGGCCTTGATTAGCTGGCCGCGCGAGCTATAGTCCTGAGCGTGTTGGCACTCTGACTGTCGGAGTGCCAAGCAGCAAGTTGCAAACTTCAACCGGAGGTCTGGTCAAGATGAAGCTCAAGCCCCTCGGCGATCGCCTGATCGTACGGGCCATCGAGGAGGAGGAGACCACCGCGAGTGGGATCGTCCTGCCCGATACCGCCAAGGAGAAGCCCCAGAAGGGCAAGGTCCTTGCCGTCGGCGACGGCAGGGTCAACGAGGACACGGGCAAGCGCACGCCGCTTGACGTCGCCGAAGGCGACGAGGTCCTCTACAGCAAGTACGGCGGCACCGAGATCAAGGTGGACGGCGAGGAGCTACTCGTCCTCCGCGAGTCAGACGTGCTGGCGAAGGTCCAGTAAGACCACTCCCAGGAGAACCAGAATCAAATGGCACACAAGGAACTGAAGTACGACGCGGATGCCCGCAAGGCGCTCGAGTTGGGCGTCGACGCGGTCGCAAACGCGGTTAAGGTAACGCTCGGCCCGCGCGGCCGCTACGTGGTGCTCGACAAGAAGTTCGGCGCCCCGACGATCACCAACGACGGTGTCACCATCGCTCGCGAGATCGAGGTCGAGGACGTCTTCCAGAACCAGGGCGCCCAGCTCGTCCGCGAAGTCGCCACGTCGACCAATGACGTCGCTGGCGACGGCACGACGACGGCCACGGTGCTCGCTCAGGCGATCGTCCGTCAGGGTCTGAAGAACGTCGCCGCCGGCGCTAACCCGTTGGCACTGAAGCGTGGCATCGAGCGCGCGGTCGACGAGGTCGTCAAGAACATCGAGACGCAGTCGAAGGAGATCTCAGGCAAGGATCAGATCGCCCGCGTGGCGACGATCTCGGCAGGAGATGATGAGATCGGCGACGTGATCGCGGACGCGATCGACAAGGTCGGCAAGGACGGCGTTGTCAACGTCGAGGAGGGCCAGACGTTCGGCATGGACCTCGAGTTCACCGAGGGCATGCAGTTCGACAAGGGCTACATCTCGCCCTACATGGTCACGGATCAGGAGCGGATGGAGGCAACCCTCGAGGATCCCTACATCCTGATCGCCAATCAGAAGATCGGCTCGGTCCGCGACGTGCTGCCGGTGCTCGAGCAGGTGATCCAGTCGGGTCGCCCGCTGCTGATCGTCGCCGAGGACGTCGAGGGCGAGTCGCTGGCGACGCTGGTCGTCAACAAGCTCCGCGGCACGTTCACCGGCGTCGCGGTCAAGGCACCGGGCTTCGGCGATCGCCGCAAGCGGATGCTCGAGGACATCGCGATCCTCGTCGGCGGCGAGGTGATCACCGAGGAGATGGGCCTCAAGCTCGAGAACACCCAGCTCTCGCAGCTCGGGCGTGCTCGTCGCGTGGTCGTCGCCAAGGACACGACGACGATCGTCGATGGTGCTGGCGAGAGCGACGCGATCAAGGGCCGGATCAACCAGATCAAGGCCGAGATCGAGAACACCGATTCCGACTTCGACCGCGAGAAGCTCCAGGAGCGCCTCGCCAAGCTGTCGGGCGGCGTCGCGGTCGTCAAGGTCGGAGCTGCGACCGAGACCGAGATGAAGGAGAAGAAGCACCGCGTGGAGGACGCGCTGCAGGCCACCCGTGCGGCCCTCGAGGAGGGCATCGTCCCGGGCGGCGGCGTCGCCCTCTTGAACGCCCAGAAGGCGCTCAACATCGACGCGATCGAGCTCCCCGACGAGCGGACCGGTGCGACCATCGTCCACCGCGCGCTCGAGGAGCCGCTCCGGCAGATCGCCGAGAACGCCGGTCTCGAGGGATCGGTCGTCGTCAACGACGTCCGCAAGTCCAAGAAGGGCTACGGTCTCAACGCCGCCAATGGCGAGATCGTGGACCTCGTCGCCGAGGGCATCATCGACCCGGCGATGGTCACGCGCTCCGCGCTGCAGAACGCCGCGTCGATCGCCAAGAACATCCTCACCACCGAGGCGATCGTCGCCGAGGTGCCTGAGAAGGATGGGGGCGGCGGTGGCGGCGGTGGCATGCCCGACATGTCGGGGATGATGTAAGCCAAACAGGCTGCTGCTTTTCCGAGGGCCCGGTGCTTGTGCGCCGGGCCCTCGGTCGTTATAGGCTGCGCACGTGAGCATTTCACCGGGGAAGGCGTTCGCTGTCGCGGTCGCCGCGCTCGCGGGTCCGGCGGTCGCCGTCGCGCTGGCCGCTGGCGGTGGTCCGCAGCTGCCGCCGGTGACGATCGGCAGCACGACGGGTAACCCGACCGGCAACCTCTGCGGTTCGCCGTGCACGTATGTGCCGTACACGGGGCCGAATACGCCTGAGCTCCAAGTGCCGCTCGACGGCACCGTGACGAGCTTCGCAGTCAACTCTGGCAGCGCAGGCAACATGGTCGAGCTGCGCGTGCTGCAGCCGGCGGGAGGGAACCAGTTCACGGCTATCGCAAGCGGCCCGACCGAAACGCTTGCGGGCGGTCCGCAGAGCTTCAGCGTCTCGTTGCCGGTCAAAGCGGGCGAGGTCCTTGCGCTCGACGACGGGGACAGCGCGATTCTGTTCGACACCACGACGAGCACCGACACAGCCTGGTACTTCAGTCCCGCGCTCGCCAACGGCTCGACCGGCGCGCCGACCACCCAGGAGCCCGGCTACCGCCTGCTCGTCAGCGCCACGATCCTCCCGAACCCGACGACGACGACGACGATCTCGACGACGACGACGACGACCACCACAACGACGCCACCCGTCCCGCCGGTGCTCAGCCACGTCAGTCAGACGCATAAGACCTGGCGCCTGGGCACGAAGCTGGCGACTATCTCGTCGAGCAAGAAGCCGCCGCCGGTCGGGACGACGTTCAAGTTCGATCTCAACCAGGTCGCGCAGGTCAGCTTCGCCTTCAAGCAGCTATTCCCCGCGCGCAAGGTCAAGGGCAGGTGCGTGCCGCAGACGAGCCACAACCTCCACGCGAGCAAGTGCACGCGCTACGGCCGCTCCAGAACGATGTCGCTCACCGCCGCCGCGGGCTCAGACAAGGTCGCGTTCGACGGGCGGGTGTCGCGCTCGACGAAGCTCAAGAACGGGAGCTACGAGGTCTCGATCCAGGCGTCCGCCGCCGGCGGGCGATCGAACACCGAGACGCTGAAGTTCACGATCGCAAGCTAGCGCCGCGCCGGACGAGCGAGCCGTAGACCGCCAGCGTCTGTCGCGCGACCTCGGCCCAATCGAAGTGCAGCACGTGCTCGCGAGCTTCGGCGACGAGCTGGGCGCGGGCCGCGTCGTCGGTCAGCACGCGCTCGAGGATCGCCTCGAGCGCGGCCGAGTCGCGCGACGGGAACCGGAGTCCGACCGTGCCGTCGCCGGGGATCACCTCGCGCAGCCCGCCGGTGTCTGCGACCACGCACAGGCACCCGGACGCCATCGCCTCGAGCGCGACGAGCCCGAACGGCTCGTAGATCGACGGGACGATGCAGAGGTCCGAGACCCGGTACAGCGAATGGAGCATGTCGTCGCCGACCCAGCCGAGGAACACGCCCTTGCGGTGCAGGCCCAGGCGCCACGCCTGCCGGCGAAGCTCGGCCTCGGCGGTCCCCGTGCCAGCGACGACGAAGCGCACCCCGCCGAGCTTCGCGATCAGGGGCGCGAGCGCGTCGAGCGCGAGGTGGAAGCCCTTCTCGTAGACCAGACGGCCGACCAGCAGCACCAGCCGCTCGTCGGGTTTGGCGTAGCGCGCCCGCAGACGGTGGAGGTCGGGGGCGACCGGTTCGAGGTCTGAGGGGTCAATCCCGTTCTGGATCGCCGTGATCCGCGACGGGCGCACGCCGAACACGCTCGTCACGTGGCTGCGCATGTAGCGCGAGCAGGTGATCACGTGGTCGGCGCTGCGGACCATCGTGCGCTCGGCGCCGTGGATGTGGGACTGGGGGTACTTCTGGACCCAACCCTGGTGGCGGCCGTACTCGGTCGCGTGCACCGTGACGAGCCAAGGCGTGCCGGCCTCGCGCGCGATCTGTTCGGCGGCGCCGGCCACGAGCCAGTCGTGCGAATGGATGAGGTCAACGCGCAGCTCCGCCGCGAGCTGTCCGCCGAGCTCGCGCATGTCGGCGTTCATCGCCGCCACCCAGCGCACGAACGCCTTCACGTCCTTGGGGAACGGCGGCTCGCGCAGGCGGTGAACGACGACGCCGTGGCGTTCCTCGATTGCGGCCAGCCGGTCGCCGCCGCGGGTCAGCACGTGGACCTCGACGCCCTCGGCGACGAGGTGCTCAGACAGCTTGCGGACGTGGCGCGCGAGGCCGCCCTCGATGATCGGCGGGTACTCCCATGAGATCAGCAGAACGCGCATGTACCGCTGGCAGACCCTACCGGGCAGCCGCGTGGGGGTGTGTGACCTCGTGGGGGCTATGGCACCCACCACGTAACCCAACCTACTGACGCTCGAGGATCGCCGCCCCGCGCCGGCCCAGCAGCCCCGACAGTGACACGCTCGAGTCCAGCTCCAGCAGCTCGCCGCGCAGCACGTCGCGCCAGCTCCCCTCGACCCCGGTCAGCTCGCCTGACGGCGGCCCGGCACGGGTCGCGACGATCACCAGCACCTCGCCGCCACGCAGGAAGGCGACACCGTCGTCGCCGACTCCGAGCGGCTGATACGCCCCCGTGAACGCCCGCGGACGCCGGATCCGCAGCGACAACAGCCGCATCGTCAGCCACAGCTTCGCGGTGTGCCGGTCCGGTCGCGCGCCGCCCAGCAGCCGCGCGAGCATCGCCCGGTACCAGCCCCAATCCAGCGGCCGCCGGTTGTCGGGGTCGACCAGCGCCCGGAACGCGAGCTCGTCGCCCCGGTAGATGTCGGGGACGCCCGGCACGGTCAGCTTCAGCGCCAGCATCCCGAGTCCGATCCGCTCGCCGAGCGCCGACACGCGTTCGACGAACGGGTCGAAGCTGGACCGGAACTCGTCGTGGGAGTACAGCCGCTCGCAGAAGCCGAGCACCGCGTCCTCCCAGCTGGTGTTCTGCCTGACCCAGCTGCTGTTGCGCTTGGCCTCGCGCAGCGCCTTGCGCATGTACTCGCGCGTCCGCTCGAGCTCGATCGGCCACGCCCCGACGAGCGTCTGGAACAGGAAGTAGCGCTCGTGCTCGTCCGGCGCGCCGCTGTCGCCGACGAGCGGTGCGGTGATCGAAAGCCAGCGCCGCACGCGCTCCTCCCACTCGGCCGGCACCCAGGTCAGCGCCGCGATCCGGGCCCGCACGTCGGCTGAGCGCTTCGTGTCGTGGGTGTTGGTCGTCAGCATTGCGTGCGGGAAGCGGGCGCCGCGCTCGGCGTTGGCGGCGTGAAACGCGTCGACCGTGATCCCGAAGCGGCCGGGGTCGCCGCCGACGTCGTTGAGAGCCAGCAGCCGTCCGTAGCGGTAGAAGGCGGTGTCCTCGACGCCCTTTGCGACCACCGGCGGGCTCGTCTGCTGAAAGCGGGTCACGAACTCAGCCGGCGCCTCGCGTTCGAGCAGCAGCCGCCGGGCGATGCCGCCGGGCATCCGGGAGCGGTCGATCGCCGCGCGGTCCTCGTCGGCTACCGCGCCCGTCTGCGGATCGACGTAGGTCCGGTAGACCGGCATCGACGCGAGCGCGAGCTCGATCGCCCGTGAGCCTCCGACTCCCTGTGCGAGCCGTTCGATCTCGGGGGCAAACGTCGTCTGTGCCTGCTCGAGCTTGGCGTCGAACGCGACCGCGTCAAAGTCACGCTGGTCGCCCGACACCCGGACCCAGAGGTTCGTGAACGCCTGTTCGGCGGCGCCGTCGACGAACAGCGCGCAGACGTCGTTGAGGAACTCGTAGCCGACCGTACCGAGCACCGGCCAGTCGCGCAGCCGCTCGGACGGCTCGAGGATCTTCTCGATCCAGACCCGGAGCGCGCCACCGTCGCGCAGGCGCTGGAAGTACCCGGCCGGGTCCGCGAGTCCGTCGGGATGGTCGATCCGGAGCGCGTCGATTACGCCCTCGCGGACCAGACGGAGGGGCAGCTCGTGGGTCGCGGCGAACACCTCTGGATCCTCCTGGCGCACGCCGGCGAGGTCGTCGATGTCGAAGAAGCGACGGTGACGGCCGGTCGCCGGGTCGACGTCGAAGAACCGCGCGCGCAGCTGCGGATCGCTCCAGAAGCGGTTGTGCTCGTCGATCGCCATGTGGTTGGGGACCAGGTCGAGGACGAGTCCGAGGCCGGCGTCGTGGGCGGCGGCGGCCAGTGCCCGCAGCCCATCCTCGCCGCCGAGCTCGTCCGACACGCGGGTCGGATCGATGACGTCGTAACCGTGGCTCGAGCCGGCGCGAGCCTGCAGCGACGGCGACAGGTACAGATGCGAGATCCCGAGGTCGCGCAGGTACGGGATCAGGTTACGGGCGGCAGCGAAATCAAACGAGGCGTTGAGTTGCAGGCGGTAGGTCGCCCGCGGCGCGCGGGAGCCGCTCACGCGACGCGCTTCAGGATCGTGATCGAGTGCGCGGTCACGTTGACCAGCGCCTGCGCGTCATAGCCGGCGCTGCCCGCCTCCGCGCCGGGGTCGGCGGTGCACAGCTCGAGCTCCCAGCGCGTGCCCATCCGCCGGCGCGGAAGCTTGAACTCCCGGTCCTCGGCATGGGCGTTGAACAGCAGCACGAACGAGTCGTCCGAGACCGCCTCGCCGTGCGGGCCCGGATTGAGGATCGCGTCGCCGTTGAGAAACATCCCCAGCACCGCTTCACCGTGTTGCCAATCGCGGTTGGTCATCTTGCGCCCGTCGGCGCGAAACCACCACACGTCGGGCAGCCCGAAGCCGTTGATCACCTGGCCGCGCAGGAAGCTCTCGCGCCGGAAGCTGCAGTGCTCGCTGCGGAGCCTGATCAGCCGGCGGGTGAACGCGTGCATCTCCTGCGCTTCGGGATCCTCGTTCCAGTCGTACCACGACAGCTCGGAGTCGTGGCACCAGCCGTTGTTGTTGCCGCCCTGGGTCCGGTTGCGCTCATCGCCGCCCAGCAACATCGGCGTGCCTTGCGAGATCAGCAGCGTGGTCAGGAAGTTACGCTGCTGACGGCGGCGAAGCTCGCGGATCTCCGGGTCGTCACTCTCGCCCTCGACGCCGCAGTTCCAGGAGCGGTTGTCGTCGGTACCGTCGTGGTTGTCCTCGAGGTTGGCCTCGTTGTGCTTGACCTCGTAGGTGACCAGGTCGCGCAGCGTGAACCCGTCGTGGGCGGTGATGAAGTTGATCGACGCGAACGGGTCGCGCCCGTCGGATTCGTATAGGTCGGCCGAGCCCGCCAGCCGCGACGCGAACTCGCCGACGCTCGCCGAGGCACGCCAGAAGTCGCGCATCGTGTCGCGGTAGACGCCATTCCATTCCGACCACAGGATCGGGAAGTTGCCGACCTGGTAGCCGCCCGGCCCGACGTCCCACGGCTCGGCGATCAGCTTCACCTGCGACAGGACCGGATCCTGATGGATCGTGTCGAAGAACGCCGACAGGCGGTCGACGTCGAAGAACTCCCGCGCGAGCGCCGACGCGAGGTCGAAGCGGAACCCGTCGACGTGGCATTCGACCACCCAGTAGCGCAGCGAGTCCATGATCAGCCGCAGGACGCTCGGATGGACCGGGTTGAGCGAGTTGCCGGTGCCGGTGAAGTCCATGTAATGGCGGGGGTCGTCGGGCATCAGCCGGTAGTAGGCGGAGTTGTCGATCCCCTTGAACGACAGCATCGGCCCGAGGTGGTTGCCCTCGGCGGTGTGGTTGTAGACGACGTCGAGGATCACCTCGATCCCCGCCTGGTGCAGCGCTTTGACCAGCCCCTTGAACTCCCGGACCTGCTCCCCGCGGCGACCGGTGGCGGCGTATTCGGAGTGCGGCGCGAAGTAGCCGATCGTGCTGTAGCCCCAGTAGTTGCGAAGCCCTCGCTCGAATAGGAACGACTCGTCGGAGATGTGATGCACCGGGAGCAGCTCGACCGCCGTGATCCCGAGCTGCTTGAGGTAGGCGATCGCCGGCTCGGAGGCCAACCCCGCGTACGTCCCGCGCAGGTCCTCGCGAACCTCGGGGTGACGCATCGTGAAGCCCTTGACGTGGGTCTCGTAGATGAGCGTGTCTGTGAACGGCACCCGCGGCGGCGTGTCCCCCTCCCAGTCGAAGGTCGGGTCGACCACGACCGACTTCGGGACCGCGCCGGCGTCGTCCTCGTCGTCGGGCTCGTAGTCGTCGTCCTCGCCGCCGTTGGGGATGTACGGCAGCACGTTGACGTCGCGCGCCCAGTCGACGACGCCGTCGATCGCCTTCGCGTACGGGTCGAGCAGCAGCTTGTCGGGGTTGAAGCGGTGGCCGTCGGCGGGTGCGTAGGGACCGTGCACCCTGAAGCCATAGCGCTGCCCGGGCCCGACCCCGGGCAGATAGCAATGCCAGTTGAGCGCCCGGCGGGCGCCGACCTCGATTCGGGTCTCCTCGCCGGCGTCGTCGAACAGGCACAGCTCGACCCCCTCGGCGTGCTCAGAGAACAGCGAGAAGTTGGTCCCGGCTCCGTCCCACAATGCGCCGAGCGGGAACGGCCGCCCGGGCCAGACCTCGGTCACCTGATCAAGGCTCCAGACATCGGCGGCAGTTTGAGGTATCCCTCGGAGAGAATCGCCCAGTCGTCGGTCGCGAGCTCGATCTCGGCGCCGGTACACGCCAGCCGCAGCCATCCGGTGCCGAAGTTGCAGACGACCTCGCGCGCGCCGCGATGGAAGCGCAACCAGCGCTCTGACTCGTCGTACGCGATCGCCGTCGCGTCGCCGGGCGCGAGCCTGTTGCGCGCTTCGATCAGGCGCCCGTAGAGCCGCGCGATCTCAGTGTCGCGCCGCCGCGTCAGCTTCGAACGCTCGAACGTCGCGGGGTCCTCTGGATCGGGCACCTCATGCTCAAACGATGCGAACGACGCGAACTCGCGCCGACGGCCTTCACGCGTCGCGACCGCGATCTCCTCGTCGATGTGGTTTGAGAAGAACTGAAACGGCGCCAGCTCGCCGTACTCCTCGCCCATAAACAGCAGCGGCACAAACGGCGACAGGAGCGTGCAGAAGGCGGCCAGCGGCCGCGCCTGCGCCGGCATCCGGTCGCCGAACGCGCGGTTGCCGACCTGATCGTGGTTCTGGCAGAAGACGACGAACTTCTGCACCGGGACGTCGTCGGCCGGGGCGCCGAAGCGCCGGCGCCGAAAAGGGGAGTAGCCGCCGTCGTCGACGTGCGGGCGGTGGATCGCCTTGGCCAGCTGTGACAGCCGTCCGAAGTCGGCGTAGTAACCGTCGCGGTCGCCGGTCAGCACCGCCCGCAGCGAGTGGTGAAAGTCGTCGGACCACGCCGCGTCGCAGTTGTAACCGCCCCGCTCGCGGCCGCGCATCAGGATCGGGTCGTTGAGCCCCGATTCGGCGATCACGTAGGCGCCCGGGTCGGCCGCGTGCACGCGCCTCGCGATCGCGGCGACGATGTGCTCGGCGCTCGAGTCGAAGATCGCGTGGATCGCGTCGAGCCGCAGGCCGTCGACGCCGAACTCGCGGACCCAGCCCTCGGCGCTCTGGCAGACCCATTCGCGCACCGGGTCGCAGTCAGGGTCGTCGTAGTTGATCGCCTTCCCCCACGGCGTCTCGTACTTGGACGTGAAGTAGGGGCCGAACGCCTCGAGCGCCTTGCTCCCCGACGCGCCGACGTGGTTGTAGACGACGTCGAGGATCACCGCCAGACCGGCCGCATGGGCCGCCTCGATCAGCCGCTGCAGGCCCCCCGGGCCGCCGTACGAGGACTGCGCGGCGCTCAGGTAGACGCCGTCGTAGCCCCAGCCGCGCGCGCCCGGGAACTCGGCCAGGGGCATCAGCTCGATCGCGGTCACGCCGAGCTCCGCGAGCCCGGCCAGGTGCGCGATCGCGCCGTCGAACGTGCCCTCGGGGCTGAACGTGCCGACGTGCAGCTCGTAGATGATCAGCTCGCTGGGCCGTGGGCGCTCGAATGGTGCGCTCGGTGCCGGCGTCAGCACGCGCGATGGCCCGCGCAGCCCCTCCGGCTGCCAGCGCGAGCACGGGTCCGGCAGCCGCCGGCCGTCGATCTCAAACCAGTAGTCGTCGCCCGCCCGGGCGGGCGCGACGGCCTCGTGGACCCCGTGGCCGATCTCGTGCAGCGAGACTCCCCTCCCGGCCACCCAGAGTTTGATCGTGCTTGCGGACGGTGCCCAGACACGGAATTCGGTGTGCTCGGCGTCGACCACGCGGGAGCCGAGCGGCCGCTCCCACGGGAGCGGTTCACTCATCCGGCACGAGCCAGACCGCCGCGAGCGGGGGCAGCGTCAGCTCGGCCGAGACCGGCTGGCCGTTCCACGGGATCGGCTCGGGGATCACGCCCCCGAGGTTGCCGACGTCGCTGCCCCCGTAGTACGCCGAGTCCGTGTTCAGCGCCTCGCGCCAGCGCGTCGCGCGCGGCAGGCCGAGGCGGTACTTGGGACGCGGCACCGGGGAGAAATTCGCGACGAACACGACAAGTCGTGTTTCGCCGCTGGAGCCTGTCGACTGGCGCGCGAACGCGATCACGTTTGCGTCGGCGTCGTTGGGCTCGAGCCACCAGAACCCGGCCGGGTCCGAGTCGAGCTCCCAGAGCGCCGGCTCCTCACGGTAGAGCCGGTTGAGATCGCGGACCAGCGACTGGATGCCGGCGTGCCCCGGCTGCTCGAGCAGGTGCCAGTCGAGCGAGCGTTCGTGGCTCCACTCGGCCTGCTGGGCGAGCTCTGATCCCATGAACAGGAGCTTCTTGCCTGGGTGGGCCCACATGTACGCGTACAGCGCCCGCAGGTTGGCGAGCTTCTGCCACTCGTCGGACCCGGCCATCTTGGTGTAGAGCGAGCCCTTGCCGTGCACGACCTCGTCGTGTGACAGCGGCAGCACGAAGTTCTCCGAGAACGCGTACATGAGGCTGAACGTCAACTCGTGGTGGTGGTAGCGGCGGTAGATCGGGTCCTGCTCGAAGTAGCCGAGCGTGTCGTGCATCCAGCCCATGTTCCACTTGAAGCCGAACCCGAGCCCGCCGAGATACGTCGGGCGCGAGACGCCGGGCCAGGCGGTCGATTCCTCGGCCGCCGAGATGATCCCGGGCTCGCGGGCGTGGATCACCTCGTTGAGCTGCTTGAGGAACTCGACCGCGTCGAGGTCCTCGCGGCCGCCGAACTCGTTCGGCACCCACTCGCCCTCGCGGCGCGAGTAGTCGAGGTACAGCATCGACGCGACCGCGTCGACCCGGATCCCGTCGACGTGGTACTCGCGCAGCCAGAAGAGCGCGTTCGAGATCAGGAAGTTGCGGACCTCGTGGCGGCCGAAGTTGAACACCAGCGTGCCCCAGTCGGGGTGCGCGCCGCGGCGCGGATCGGCGTGCTCGAAGAGCGCCGTGCCGTCGAACCGCGCGAGGGCGAACTCGTCGCGCGGGAAGTGCGCCGGGACCCAGTCGAGGATCACGCCGATCCCGCGGTCGTGCATCCGGTCGATGAACTGCCGCAGGTCGTCGGGCGTGCCGGGTCGCGGCATCGGCGCGAAGTAGCCGGTCACCTGGTAGCCCCACGAGCCGCTGAACGGGTGCGCCATCACCGGCAGCAGCTCGACGTGGGTGAACCCAAGGTCGGTCGCGTACGCCGACAGCTCGTCGGCGAGCTCGAGGTAGGTCAGCGGGCGGTTGTCCTCGAGCGTGTTCAGCCGCCACGACCCGATGTGGACCTCGTAGATCGAGATCGGCTCCGCGAGCGGCACGTCCGAGCGCCGCCGCTCCAGGTACTTGGCGTCCTTCCACTTGTGGTGTGACTCGGTCACGACCGACGCGGTCTTCGGGGGCACCTCGGCTTCCTGCGCGAACGGGTCGGCTTTCAGGGCCAGGTCGCCGTCGGGGGTCAGGATCTCGTACTTGTAGCGCGCGCCAGGCCCGACGCCGGGCAGGAACAGCTCCCAGATCCCGCCTGAGCCCATCGAGCGCATCGCGTGCAGGCGCCCGTCCCAGGAGTTGAAGTCGCCGACGACGCTCACCGCGCGTGCCGACGGCGCCCAGACCGCAAACGCCGTGCCCATCACCCCTTGGTGCTTGCGGACGTGCGCACCGAGCTTGTCGTAGAGCTCCTCGTGGCGCCCCTCGCCGATCAGGTGCAGGTCCAGCTCGCCGAGCGTCGGCTCAAACGCGTACGGGTCCTCGAGCGTGAACTTGCCCGCCTCCCCATAGTCGACCTTGAGCTTGTAGCGCAGTGGGAGCTCCGCGCCCTCGATCGTGCCCTCGAAGATGCCGGCCGGGTGGACCTGCTCGAGCGGCACGGACTTGCCCTTCGCCGGCTTGGCGGCGACCTTCTTGGCCGCTGGGCGCAGCGCCCGGATCACGACGCCACCGTTTTCGGGGTGCGCGCCGAGCACCGCGTGCGGGTCGGAATGCTCGCGCTTGGCGAGCGCGTCGAGCTCTGAGGCGGCGATCGTCATTCGGAGTCCAATAGCCGAGCTATACCCGCGACCGGGATTGCTAGCCAATCGGGACGGTTCTCGAGCTCGTACTGGAGCTCGTAGATCGCCTTCTCGAGCTCGAAGATCGACAGGAGATTGAGGATCGCCGACTCGCCCGCCGGCAGCAGCGCGGGATCGATGTTCGAGAAGTAGTGCTCGAGGAACGTGCGCCGCGCGCGTTCTTCGAAGTCGGCCGCCGCGGGCTGCCCGTGCATGATCTCGCTGGCCGAGGTGACGTACGCGAACGAGCGCAGCATCGAGGCGACGTCGCGCAGCGGCGAGCGCTTCTGGCGGCGCTCGAATAGCGGCCGTGCCGGCTCACCCTCGAAGTCGATGATCAGCCAGCCGCCGGGGATGTGGAGCGTCTGACCGAGGTGGAAGTCGCCGTGGGTGCGGATCGCCCGTCCGCCGGACCCGATCTTCGTCCGCGCGGCGATCTCCTCGCGGACGTCCTGCCCGCGGCCGGCGATCGGCGCCACCCGCTCGTCGTCGGGCAGCCGAACGAAGATCCGCTCGATGTCCTCGTCGATCGTCGCGGTTAGCAGCGACAGCGATTCCGAGCTGGGCTCCTCGGGCGCGAAGGCGGGGTCACTGGGGTCCGAGGCGAGCGTGTTGTGCAGCTCGGCGGTCACCTTGCCGAGTCCCCCGAGCTCGGCCAGCAGCAGCTCAGCATCGCTCGAGGCCTGATCGAGCGCCAGCTCCCAGCCGCCGCGCGCGTCGGGGAAGAAGCGCTGGGCAACGCCGAGCGTGGCGGTGAACGACCGCCCCTCGTAGTCGTACCAGCCCTGCAGCGGCGCGATCCGCTCGAATCCCTGGGCGGTCAGGAACTGCAGCAGCTCGAGCTCCGGGTTGATCCCGGGCTCGAGCTTGCGGAACACCTTCAGCACGGTCTCGTCGCCGAACACGATCGAGGAGTTGGACTGCTCGACGCCGACCGGGCGCACCGGGGCATCAGCCTTCAGCCAGCCGGACGCCAGGACCCGGTGGAAGCGCAGCCTCCCGGCGTCGGTCTCGACCTCGGACTGGGCGTTTATGTGACGCAGCAGCTCGCGGGCGTAGTCGGGGTATGCGACCGCGTCGATCGCACCGAAGCCGGCGCCGCTGGGGACCGCGACGACGCCGTCGGAATGCTCGTCGGTGCGCTCCTCGAACGCGAGCGGCAGCTGGTAGAGCTCGTGGCTGCCGCTCGCAAACCGCGCCTGCAGCAGCACGATCACGATCGGCGGCTGGTCGGCGAGCGTCATCACGTCCTCGATCTCGGCCGAGGTCACGTGGCGCGACTTGGATGCGTACCAACGGCGCTGCTCGAGCCACTGGGCGAGTGCCTCGAGGTCGAGGCCGTCGATCAGCTGCTGGGTCGGGCTCTGCACCGGCTCGCTCACGAGATCGCTTCCTCGCCTTCCTCGACGAGCTGGAACCAGTAGAAGCCGCGCGGGGCGAGCGTCAGCAGGTAGGAGAGCTGGCCGATCTTGGGAAAGCGCGAGCGGCCGAACAACTCGACCGGATAGCGGTCGGCGTAATCGCTGAGGTCTAGCTCGACGGGCTGCGCCGAACGCGCGAGGTTGTGCACGCACAGCACGTAGTCGTCCTCGAAGCGTCTGATGACCGCGAAAATGCGCTGGTTCGAGGTCTCGATCGGCTCGTAGGTGCCGAAGCCGAACACGGGATGCTCCTTGCGCAAAGCGATGAAGCGGTGCATCCAGCGCAGCAGTGATGTTGGCGTCCGCAGCTGGGCCTCGACGTTGACCGCCTGGAATCCGAACACCGGGTCCATCAGCGGCGGCGCATACAGCTGCGCGAAATCGGCGCGCGAGAAGCCACCGTTGCGATCCCCGGTCCACTGCATCGGCGTACGGACGCCGTCGCGGTCGCCGAGGAAGATGTTGTCTCCCATCGCGATCTCGTCACCGTAGTAGAGAACCGGCGAGCCCGGCAGCGAGAACAGGATCGCGGTCATCAGCTCGATCTCGTCGCGGCCGTTGTCGAGCAGCGGCGCGAGCCGCCGGCGGATCCCGAGGTTGATCTTCATCCGCGGGTCCTTGGCGTACTCCGCGTACATGTAATCGCGTTCCTCGTCGGTGACCATCTCGAGCGTCAGCTCGTCGTGATTGCGCAGGAACAGGCCCCACTGACAGCTGTCGGGGATCGCCGGCGTCGAGGCGAGGATTTCGTAGATCGGCGCCGCCTCCTCGCGGCGGACGGCCATGAACATCCGCGGCATGACCGGGAAGTGAAAGCACATCTGGCACTCGTCGCCGTCGCCGTCGCCGAAGTACTCGACCACGTCGGACGGCCACTGGTTGGCCTCGGCGAGCAGCACGCGGTCTGGGTAATTGGTCTCGATCTCGTGTCGTACCCGCTTTAGGTAGGTGTGCGTCTCGGCGAGGTTCTCGCAGATCGTCCCCTCCCGCTCGTAGAGGTAGGGGACCGCGTCGAGCCGGAAGCCGTCGAGGCCGAGGTCGAGCCAGAAGCGCAGCACCTTGAGCATCGCGTCGCGGACCTCGGGGTTGTCGTAGTTGAGGTCTGGCTGGTGCGAGAAGAAGCGGTGCCAGTAGTACGCGCCCGCGACCGGGTCATAGGTCCAGTTCGAGACCTCGGTGTCGGTGAAGATGATCCGCGCGTCGCGGTAGCGCTCGTCGGTGTCCGACCACACGTACCAGTCGCGCTTGGGCGAGTCGGGACCCGAGCGCGACTCCTGAAACCACGGGTGGTCGGACGAGGTGTGGTTCATGACCAGGTCGGCGATCACGCGGATCCGCCGCGCGTGGGCGGCCTCGATCAGCTCACGCACATCGTCGACCGAGCCGTAATCGGAGTGGACCTTGGTGAAATCCGAGATGTCGTAACCGCCGTCTCGTAGCGGCGACTCGTAGAACGGCAGCAGCCAGATGCAATCGATCCCGAGCCACTGCAGGTAGTCGAGCTTCTCCGTCAGCCCGCGGAAGTCGCCCGAGCCGTCGCCGTTGCCGTCGAAGAAGCCGCGGATGTGGATCTCGTAGAAGACCGCCCGTTTGAACCACAGCGGCTCGGCCTCGAACCACTGCCGCGCCTGCGCCTGTGCCTGCGCTTGGGCGTCGCTGGCGTTCGGGCGCGATTCCCGCGCCAGCAGGTGTGTGAGGGTGGGCGGTCCCACGCTCATCGCCGCTCACCATCCGGGTTCGCTGGAATGGCGATGGCGTGGGTCATCCGGCTGCTCATCGCCGCTCACCATCCGGGTTCGCTGGAATGGCGATGGCGTGGGTCATCCGGCTGCTCATCGCCGCTCACCATCCGGGTTCGCTGGAATGGCGATCGCGTGGGTCATCCGGCTGCTCATCGGTTGGCGGCGCTCAGTGTTCGACTCGGAGGATGTGGGCCTGGCGGACGCCGGGGATGAGCCCGACGAAGTTTGGTCCGATCCTCCATTGATAGCGCTCGCCGGACAGGAGGTCGTGAACGGTGAAGCTGGGCGCGAGCCCGAGGCTCGCCGGGATCACGGCCACGCCCTGCTGCGGCTGGTGCGGGTCGAGGTTGACGACGCAGACCACGGTCTCGCCGCGGTCCTGCTTTGCGTACGCGATCAGCGCATCGTTCGCCGTGTCGAGGAAGGTGATGTTCGACAGCCGCGCAAACGGCCGGCACTCGCGCCTGATCTCGTTCACACGCGCGATCAGCGGCAGCAGCTCGCCGTCGAGCGATCGCTGCTTGAGCTCGTATTTCTCGGAGTTGAGGTACTCCTCGGAGCCCTCGCGGAGCGGGACGTTCTCGACGTTCTCGAAGCCCGAGTAGATCCCGTAGCTGGGGCTGAGCGTCGCGGCGAGCACGAGCCGTGCCTCGAACGCCGGGCGACCGCCGTGCTGGAGATAGGCGTGCAGGATGTCCGGGGTGTTGGCGAAGAAGTTGGGGCGGAAGTACTCCTGCTCGCCGGAGTACGCGAGCTCGGACACGTACTCGGTCAGCTCCCAGCGGGAGTTCTTCCAGGTGAAATAGGTGTAGGACTGGCTGAAGCCGAGCTTGCCGAGGTGGCGCATCACGCTGCGCTTCGTGAACGCCTCGGCGAGGAAGATCACGTCGCGATCGCGGGCATGGACCTGCTCGATCAGCCACGACCAGAACGCGAACGGCTTCGTGTGCGGGTTGTCGACCCGGAACACCTTGACGCCGCACTCGACCCACAGCAGCACGATCTCGAGCAGCGCGTCCCACAGCGACCGCCAATCGGGCGAGTCCCAGTTGACGTTGTAGATGTCCTGGTAGCGCTTTGGCGGATTCTCGGCGTACTTCAGCGTCCCGTCGGGCCGGTGGTGAAACCACTCGGGGTGCTCAGTCAGCCACGGGTGGTCGGCCGAGCACTGGATCGCGAAGTCGAGCGCGATGTCGATCTTGTGCTTCTGCGCCGCCTTGGTCAGCGCGCGAAGGTCGTCGATTGTGCCGAGCTCGGCGTGGACCGCGTCGTGGCCGCCGGAGGCGTCGCCGATCGCCCACGGTGACCCTGGATCCGACGCAGCCGCGGTCAGGGAGTTGTTGGCGCCCTTGCGATTGGTGAGCCCGATCGGGTGGATCGGTGGCAGGTAAACGACGTCGAAGCCCAGGTTGGCGAGCTTGGGCAGCTGGCGCTGGACCCCCTTCAGCCCGCCCCAGGAGCGCGGGAACATCTCATACCACGCCCCGAACCGCGCCCGCAGGCGGTCGACCTCGATCGCACGCGTCTGATCGAGCGCGACGCGGTCACCGCGATCGGCGCCGAGCTCGACGGCCGCGTGCAGCTCCTCGCCCAAGGCGATGTCGTGCTTGGCGCGGTCGGGGACCTCGGGGTCCTCGAGCTCGCGGTAGGCGTGCTCGATCAGCGTTCGCTGCGCCTTTGAGCCCGCCCGCTCGGCTGCCCCGCGCAGCAGCACGATCCCCTCCGACAGCTCCCCCGCGAGCCAGCCGCCCGCTCGGCGTCCGCTCGGGCTTGCGGCCCGCTGGGCCTCCGGCCTCGCATCTTCGGGTCGCGCCCGAGTCATCCGGCTGCCTGAACGGGCGGCGCTCGCGTCATCCGGCTGGTCGGTCTGACCCGCCGCGACCTTGCGCCCGAGCTCGTCGCGCCAGGTGCCGAACACGTCCGTCCAGGCTTGGATCGTGTACTCCCACCGTCCGCTGCGGTCGACCTCGAACTCGCCCGCCCAGCGGACGCCGCCGAGATGGGCGTCGATCCTGTGCATCTCGGCCTCGCGCCACTCACTGTCGTTCGGACCCAGGTAGCTGATCACGGCGCGCAGCAGGTCGTGCCCGTCGCGGAACACGTCTGCCTCGACGGTGACGCGGTCGCCGACGCAGCGCTTGACCGGGTAGCGGCCGTCGTCGACCGACGGCGTCGGGTACTGGATCACAATCCGCCGCGGCGGCTGCCGGGTCGGATCGCGGTCGTCGACCTGGTCGGAGGCTCTGCGCGGTGTCGGCGCTCATTCCCGGAAGGTATCCATCGGCGCGCATCGGGTAAACACCCGCGGGTGAACAAGCTGCCGCGGGCGAGCGGGGTCCAACTCCATGTCACCTCGTTGCCGGGCGGCCGTCTCGGCCCCGAGGCGTTCCGGTTCGTCGACTGGCTGGCGGCCGCCGGACAGTCGTGGTGGCAGGTGTTGCCGCTCGGGCCGCCCGACCGTTACCGCTCGCCGTACAAGTCCAGCTCGGCGTTCGCCGCCTGGCGCGGGTTGCTCGGTTCGCCGCGCGCGCCCGTCTCACGTGCGGAGATCCTCGAGTTCGAACAGCGTCAGAGTTTCTGGATCGGCGACTGGGAGCGGTTCGCGCGCGGCGGCGCGATCGCCGATCAGGTGCGGTTCGAGCGCGAATGGACGGCGCTGCGCGCGTACGCGCTCGAGCGCGGCGTGCGCCTGATGGGCGACGTCGCGATCTACGTCTCGCCCGGGAGCGCCGATCACCGCGCGCACCCGGAGCTGTTCGCCGACGGATACGTCGCCGGGGCGCCGCCCGACGCGTATGCGACCGAGGGCCAGCTGTGGGGCAACCCGCTCTACGACTGGCCGGCGCTGCAGCGACGTGGCTACCGGTGGTGGGTCGAGCGCGTGCGGCGCACGCTCGAGCTTTTCGACCTCGCGCGGATCGATCATTTCCGCGGCTTCGTCGCCTACTGGCGGGTACCCGAGGGAGCGAGCAACGCGACCGGGGGCGCGTGGCGGCGGGGGCCGGGCCGGGCGCTGTTCGACGCGCTCACGCGCTCGCTCGGGCCCGATCTGCCGCTCGTGGCCGAAGATCTGGGCGTGATCACCCCGGCGGTGCGCCGGCTGCGCGACGAGCTCGGCCTGCCAGCGATGCTCGTCCTGCAGTTCGGCTTTGACCCACGTGTGCCGCGCAGTCCGCACCGGTTCGAGAACCACGTCGCCAACCGGGTCGTCTACACCTCGACCCACGACCAGGACACGGTGCGCGGCTGGCTCGAATCGCTGCCGGCCGGCCGGCGCTCGTCCGTCGACCGCGAGCTTGCCCGGCACGGATTCGCCGAGCGCCAGCCGTGGTGGGGGATGATCCGGCTCGCGCACGCCTCGCCGGCGCGGCTGGCAATGGTCCAGGCGCAGGACATCCTGGGTCTCGGAAGCGACGCCCGGATGAACGATCCGGCGCGCCTCGGGCGCAACTGGCGCTGGCAGATGCGGGCCGGTGCCCTGACGCCGGCGCTCGCTAGCCGGTTGCGCGAGCTGACCGCTGCCGCCGACCGGCTTCCGTCGCAAGGGTAGGATGGCGGCGGGGCCTCCGGTGACTGCTTCAGAACACGACGGCTTGGTGATCGATCCCGCCGCACTCGAGCGGCTGGCGGCGGCCCCGGGCCCGCTGACGCCGGAGGAGTGCATGGCGCGGGCCGCGCAGGCAGCCACGGCGCTCGACCTCGCGGTGCTCGACCGCGTAGGCGCAGGCGACGCGCTGCTGCTGTGGCACAGCGACAGCTCGGAGGCGTGGCTGAACCTCTGGTGGCAAGAGCGCGACACGGGGTATCACGACCACGACGGGTCGTGCGTCGGCGTGTACGTGATCGAGGGCGTCGCACGCAACGAACCGCTCGTCTACGGGCAGCCGCGCCGGCGGCGCGAGTACGCCGCCGGTGACCGGTTCGCTTTCCCCGGCACCGGAATCCACCGGATGGAGCACGACGCGGGCGCGGTCACGATCCACGTCTACTCGCCGCCGATCAGGTCGATCGGCCACTACGAGATCGAGGACGGCGAGCTCCGGCGCCAACCGAGTGCGCCGGATCAGCCATCGGAATCCAGCCCGCAGCTGCTGGCGGCGCTGGCGCGCAGTTGACTGGCCGCCTCCGGATCCTGCTCGCGCTGTCCGCGGCGCTCGTCCTCGCGCTGGCGGCGGCCGGCGCCGCCAATGCCGCGGGGGCGGTTGGGCAGGCGCCGGGATCGTGCGCGCGCCCGGCGGCCCGTACCTAACCGATGCGTTCGGGCGCCGGCTGCAGCTGCACGGCGTCGATCTGGTCGCCAAGTGCGGCGGCGGCGCGGTGCCGACCAGCGCCCCGGGTAGCCCTTGCGTCGGTCCCGCGCGCGGCCCGCGGCTGGCTTTCGTGCTGTCGCCGACGGCGTCCGATCCGGGGCGCCGGTTCACCGCCGCGGACGCGGCGACGCTGGGCCGCCTCGGCTTCAACGTCGTGCGCCTGGGGATCATCTGGGAAGGTCTCGAGCCCGGGCCGGTGGGCGTCGGACCGGACGAGCCGCACTACTGCGCCGCCCACGCGCCCGGCGCGCCGTTCCCGAAGCTCGGATCGGCTGACCCCTATAACGCCGCGGTCCTGAACGCATACCTGGCGCGGACTGATCGGATCGTCGCGCTGCTCGCACACGCCGGGATCCGGGTCGTGCTCGACATGCACCAGGACGCATGGGGGTCGGCGTTCTCGAACCGGGCCAGTCCGGCGCCGTGGAACGGCGAGGGCGCGCCGCCGTGGGCGACCTGCACGAGTAGCCACAAGTTCAGCGCGCCGCCGCTGTGGTCAAACGCCTACTTCGATCCGGCCGTCATGGCCGCCGTGCACAACTTCTTCGCCAACGACGTGCGCGGCGACCTGCAGGGCCAGTTCGCCCGCGTCTGGCGGGCAGTCGCGAGGCACTACCGCGACAACTCGGACGTGATCGGATACGAGATCTACAACGAGCCCGGGGACTTCGCGATCTCTGACTTCGATCCCGAGCTCGAATGCGATTACGGCGGCGCGGCGCACGAGCCCAACTCGTGCCGACGCAGCGGCGCCCAGGCGTTGCGCGACGGTCTGATCGGCGCGATCCAGTCGGCCGACCCAAACCACGTCGTGTTCTACGAGCCGGGTGTGCTGACCGACTTCGGCGAGCACGAGACGATCGGGATCGCCGAGCCGCTCCGCTTCCACCGCGTCGCGCTCGCGTTCCACATGTACGGCGATCCGGCCCAGCAGCTGCCGCTGATCGCGCGCGAGCGAGCCGCGACGGACACGCTCCAGGCCGGCGGCCCGCCGTTGATCATGGACGAGTTCGGAGCGAGCAACGACAACGCGATGACCGCCACGACCGTCGACGCGGCCGGCGCGGACGATCTCTCATGGAGCTACTGGTCGGGTCTGCAGCTGCACGATCCGACCGGCAACCCGGACGAGGCGCTGCTCGACCAGCGAACGCGACGCCCGTCTCCGGGTAAGGCCCGCGCGCTGGCCGTCCCGTACGCGTGGGCGACGGCGGGCGTGCCGGGCAGCGAGTCGTTCGCCGGCGGCGTGTTCAGCTACGCCTACACGGTCGCGCGCGCGATCAGCGCGCCGACCTTGATCGAGGTCCCGCGCCTTGCCTACCAAGACGGCTATCGAGTCCGCGTCCGCGGCGCGACCGTGATCTCGGCCGCCGACGCGCGCCTGCTGGAGCTGAGGGCATCGCCGCGAGCGCGAGACGTGCGCCTCACCGTCACGCCCCGGAGCTAGTGGTTCGATCGGAAACGGGATACCTGAATGGCGAGGTCCATCCGGGCCCGCATTTCGGGTCAAACGTTTCCGGGAGCCCACTAGCTCACAGCTGCCCGCGACTCGGCGGCTCGGCTACATCCAGCGTTTTATTGTGATCCCCACACCGCGCGCGTGCAGCTTCGCCGAGCGATAGGCGTATGTCCAGTCGCCCCGCAGACGGCCCAGGCGGCTAGCCCGAAAGCTGATCATCGACGCCGGCTGCGCCCGCGCCGGGAGCCCGTCGCGCTCCAGCACCGCCAGGGCCCGTTCGGCGATCGCGATCTGCCCGAACGCAGTCGGGTGAACACGGTCCGCCATCAGGTGGTTGCGGGCGCCGAAATCGCTCAGGTCTACGACCAGCGCGGCTTGCTCGTGCGCGTTGAGCTCGATCAGCGCGTTGCAGTCGGCGACCTTCGCGCCCGCCCGCGGCACTCCAAGCCCGAGCGGCGCCGTCAGCGCCAGCGTGCGGTCGCAGCGCGCGGCCAGGAACGCGAGCGCGCGCCGATGCTCGGCCGCGAACGCCTCCCGGTCCCAGCCGGGGCTGCGGACGTCGTTGACCCCGATGTAAAGGCAGCCTAGGTCGTACCGGGCGCCCGGCGCCGCTGTGCTCGCCTCGAACGCAGGCACCTGCCTGTGCACAACGTCGGCTGCGACCGCTCCGTCGACGGCGTAGCTCGTGAACGGGAGGCCAAGCGCCCGCGCGACCCACAGCGCCCAGGACTGCAGCGCGACGCCCCACTGCAGCTCTCCGCCGCCGTTGGTGATCGAATCGCCAAACGCCAGCAGGCCGAGGCGACATTCTGAACTCTGCTGCAAGGGGCTGCGAGGCTAGCGCCCAGTCGTGCGCAAAGCGCCCAGGGCGTTGTTGTTCGATAATCCTCACCGCTTGGGACTAGGAGGCGCCACCGACCACGACGGCCGCCGCGATATCCAGCGCGCGGCGGAGGATCTCGCAGGAAGGCTGCCGGCTGCTCTGGCGCCGCTCGCGCGGCTGGCCTACAACTACCGCTGGTCGTGGCTGCCGCACGGGCCGGAGCTGTTCGCGGCCGTCGACCCGGCGCGGTTCGAGCTCTGCCTGCAGAACCCGGTCCGGCTCCTGCAGGAGGCGTCGGCGAGGGCGCTGGCGCGTGCCGCCGATGACGAGCAGCTGCTCGACCGCGCCAACCGGCTCGAGGCGCTGGTCGCCGCCGACATGAACCGGCGGCCGGCTGAGTCACCGTTCGACGACGCCCATCCGGTCGCGTTCCTGTGCGCGGAGTACGCGGTTCACGTGTCGCTGCCGGTCTACTCGGGGGGCTTGGGCGCGCTCGCCGGCGACCTGCTCAAGGAGGCCTCGGACGCCGCGGTGCCGCTGGTCGCCGTCGGGCTGATGTACCGCAAGGGCTACTTTCGCCAGCGGGTCGACGCCTCTGGCTGGCAGCAGGAGTACTGGCTCGACACCGACCCTGAGCGTCTCCCGGCGGCGCTCGTGACCGACGACGGCGATGAGCCGGTGACGGTCACCGTTCCGATCGGGGCGGCCGATGTCGCGGCGCGGATCTGGCGCGTGCAGGTCGGCCGCGTGCCGCTCTTCCTGCTCGACACCGACTGTCCCCAGAACGCGCCGTTGGATCGCTGGATCACCGGCCGCCTGTATGACGGCGATCCGGAGACGCGCCTGGCGCAGTACGCGCTGCTTGGAGTCGGCGGCGTCCGGGCGCTGCGGGCGCTGGGCTACGAGCCGGGTGTGATCCACCTCAACGAGGGCCACGCGGCGCTGGCGCCGCTCGAGCTCGCGCGCGACGGCAATGGCGATTCGCTCGACGACGCGCTCGCTCGGGCGCGCGACCGGACCGTGTTCACCACCCACACGCCGGTGCCGGCCGGCAACGACTCCTACCCGCCTGACCAGGTCGAGCACGTGGTCGGCCGGCTGGCGGTGCAGCTCGGCTGCACGGCGGCCGAGCTGGTCGCGCTCGGGCGTGATCAGGCCGACGACCCGTGGTCACCGTTCGGCGTCACGCAGGCCGCACTGCGGATGAGCCGGGCGTCGAACGCGGTCAGCCGCCGCCACGGCGAGGTCGCCCGCGAGATGTGGCACTGGCTGTGGCCTGACGCGAGCACTGACCAGGTGCCGATCGGGCACGTGACCAACGGCGTCCACGTTCCGACCTGGATCGGCTCCGCGATGCGGGAGCTGCTCGACCGCCAGCTCGGCGCCGGGTGGATCGCCCACGCCGCCGACCCCGCGACCTGGGCGGCGGCCGACTCGATCCCCGCGCACGAGCTGTGGTCGGCGCGCGGCCGGCAGCGCGCGGGTCTGGTGGGGTTCGTCGCCCGCCGCAGCGTCGCCGACCGCCTGCTGCGCGGCGACCTGCGCGAATACGTCGACCTCGCGGCACGAGCGTTTGACCCCGACGTGATGACGATCGGGTTCGCGCGCCGGGTGGCGACCTACAAGCGGCTCGATCTGCTGACGCGGGATCCCGAGTGGACGCTGTCGCTGCTGGCCGGCGATCGTCCCGTGCAGGTCGTGCTGGCGGGCAAAGCCCACCCGCGCGACGTCGAGGCGAAGCGGGTCCTGCAGAGCCTGTTCGGGCTCAAGGCCGCGCGGATCGTCGGCGAGCGGGTCGTGTTCCTCGACGATTACGACCTGAATTCCGCCGCCTGGCTGGTGCGCGGATGCGACGTGTGGCTCAACCTGCCCCGGCCGCCGCTCGAAGCGAGCGGCACGAGCGGCATGAAGTCGGCGTTCAACGGCGGCCTGCAGCTGAGCGTGCTCGACGGATGGTGGGCGGAGGCATACGACGGCTCCAACGGATGGGCGATCCCCGGCGAGGTCGATTCAAACCACCACGCGCAGGACGAGCGCGACGCCGCCGCCCTTCACCACCTGATCGCCGATGACGTCGTGCCGGCGTTCTACGAGCGCGACGAGTCCGGCGTTCCGTCGCGCTGGATCGAGCTGATCCGGGCGTCGCTGAAGACGCTCGGTCCGATGTTCAGCGCCAGCCGCATGCTCGCGCAGTACGTCGACGGTCCGTACCGCGGCTGACGCTTCACTGCAGGTCCGACAGTGGCCGCGGCCCGTGGCCGACGTACTTGGCCGTCGGTCGGATCAGCCGGCCCTCGCGCTTCTGCTCCATGATGTGTGCCGACCAGCCCGCCGTCCGCGCGCACGTGAAGAGGGGCGTGAACAGCGCCGGCGGCACGTCGGCGAAGTCGAGCACGACCGCCGACCAGAACTCGACGTTGGTCGCCAGCACGCGGTCCGGGCGCCGCGCCTGAAGCTCGGCCAGCGCGGCCTTCTCGAGCGCTTCGGCGACCTCGACACGTGGCGCGTCGAGGTCGTGCGCGGTCCGCCGCAGGACCCGGGCACGCGGGTCCTCGGCCCGGTAGACGCGGTGGCCGAAGCCCATCAGGCGCTGCCCCGAGTCCAGCAGGTCCTTGACGTAGCGCTCCGCGCCGCCGGATGCGGCGACGTCGTCGAGCATCTTCAGCACGCGTGACGGCGCGCCGCCGTGCAGCGGTCCTGACAGCGCTCCGACGGCGGCCGACAGCGCGGCGGCGACGTCGGCACCGGTCGACGCCACGACGCGGGCGGTGAACGTCGAGGCATTCATGCCGTGCTCGGCGGCCGAGATCCAGTACGCGTCGATCGCCTTCACGTGCGTCGGGTCGGCTTCGCCACGCCAGCGGATCAGAAAGCGCTCGGGGATCGACTTGGCCTTGTCGACCTCCCGCTGCGGGACCGGCGGCTTGCCGATCCCGCGCGCCGACTGGGCGACGAACGACAGCGCCATCACGGACGCCCGGGCGAGGTTGTCTCGGGCCTCCTCGTCGGAGATGTCGATCAGCTGACTGAACCCCCATTGCGGCGCCAGCATCGCGAGCGCGGACTGGACGTCGACCCGTGGATCGCCGGAGCGCACGATCAGCGGATACGGCTCGGCGGGCGGCAGGCCGGGCAGCAGGGTACCGTCGACGAGCAGCCCCCAGACCTGCTCGAACGGGACGTTCCCGACCAGCTCCTCGATATCTACGCCCCGGTAGCGCAGCGCCCCGCCCTCACGGTCGGGCTCAGCGATCTCGGTCGCGAACGCGACTACGCCCTCGAGGCCTGACTGGACTTCCGCTGTGGCGCTCATCTACGGTCAATTCTCCTTGCTCAGTCTCCGGGGATCGCGGCACAGGCTAGCTGGGTAGCCTTCGCCGACGTGCCAGGGGTACTCGAGCGTTCGGCGGTCGAGCTCGCCGATCTGATCCGCCGTCGCGAGCTGAGCTCGCGTGAGCTGGTCGAGGCGTCGCTGCGCCGGATCGAGGAGCGCGAGCCGGCGATCAACGCGTTCACATACGTCGCGGCCGAGTCCGCGCTGGCGGCGGCCGACGCCGTGCCGGCCGGCGATCCGCGTCCGTTCGCCGGCGTTCCGATCGCGGTCAAGGACAACCGGCCGGTCGCCGGAATGCCGCTGACCCTGTGCAGCGATCTGTACGCCGACGTCGTCTCCGATCACGATTCGTTCGCGGTCGCGCGGCTGCGAGCGGCCGGGTTCGTGATCGTCGGCAAGACGACGATGCCGGAGATGGGGATCCTCCCGACGACTGAGCCGCGGCGCTTTGGTGCCACCCGCAACCCCTGGGGGCTGGACCGTACCCCGGGCGGCTCGAGCGGTGGCTCCGCGGCCGCGGTTGCGGCCGGGATGGTGCCGATCGCGCACGGCAATGACGGCGGCGGGTCGATCCGGATTCCGGCGGCCTGCTGCGGGCTCGTCGGCCTCAAGCCGGCGCGCGGCCGGATCTCGTCCGGACCCGATTCGGGCCAGAGCTTCCTGGCGACCGACGGCGTGCTGACGCGCTCGGTCGCCGACACCGCCGCGGTGCTGGACCTGCTCGCGGGCTACGAGCCGGGCGATGCGAACTGGGCGCCGCCGCAGCCGGGGTCTTACGCCGAACTGGCGGCACCTCCGGTTGGCCGGCTGCGCATCGGGCTGGCGCTCAACCCACCGCTCGACGGCGCGGTGCTCGAGCCGGAGTGCGAGGCGGCGGCGCGCGGCGCGGCGCGGCTGCTCGAATCGCTCGGCCACGACGTCGAGGAGATCACGCCGCCGTGGTCGGGGCTCGACCTGCTGCCGGACTTCACGCGCGCGTTTGGCCCGTCGGTCTCGATGCAGACGTTGCTGGGTGGCCGGCTCGCGGGCCGCGATCCGACCGAGGATGACGTCGAGCCGCTGACGTGGCTGATCTGGGAGCACGCGCGCTCGCAGAGCGCGCTGTCGCTGCTCAGCGCGCACGCGCGGCTGGAGCGGGTGGCACGCTCGATCGTGTCGTTCATGAGTTCGTGGGACGCGGTCGTGACCCCGGCGCTCGCCAGGCGCCCGGTCGCGATCGGCGAGATCCACGGCCGCGGGCCCGACCCGTGGGGCAACTACCGCCGCTCGGGCTCGTTCACGCCCTACACGGCGATCCTCAACGTCACCGGGCAGCCGGCGATCTCGGTGCCTGTCTACCAAGGCGACGACGGCCTGCCGAACGGCGTCCAGCTGATCGGGCCGCCGGCGCGCGAGGAGCTGTTGCTGGCGCTCGCGACGCAGCTCGAGCAGGCGCTGCCGTGGGCCGAGCGCCGGCCGGCGGGGCTCTGACTGGGTGGCTTGGAACCTTAAGCACCTATACGGTGCGTTTGGTTCCAAGGCTCAGCCGATCCCGAGCACCGCGCCGATCGGCGCCGGCGTGACGCCGAGGCGCTCGGCGTCGTCCGTCCCGCGGCTCGACAGCGACGGCACCTGCAGCAGCTGCGCCTCGTCCCAGGTCGCGAACGCTGTCGGACCTCCGAACAGCTCGACGAGCTTCAGCAGCCGCCGGGTGACGGCGGTCGGGATCCCGACGACCGGACGCGGGCGGCGCAGGGACAGCAGGACGGTCTCGACGATCTCGCGCTGCGTCAGGATCTCGGGGCCGGCAAGCTCGTAGCGCTCGCCCGCCGTCTCGCTGTCGAGCGCCGCGAGCACGCACCTGGCTACGTCGTCGGCCCAGATCGGCTCAAACGGCGCCTCGCCCGAGCCCGGGATCGGCATCACCGGCAGCCACGACATCCGCGCCAGCAGCGTCAGGTACGGGTCGCTGGGCGAATACACGAGCGACGGCGCGAACACCGTGTGTTCGAGCGAGGACTCGATCACCGCGCGCTCGGCGATCGCCTTCGCTCGCATCAGCCGGGCGCTTGCCCGTGTCGAGGCGCCGAGCGTCGAGAAGAACACGAACCGCTTGACGCCGGCGCGCTCGGCGGCGCCGACGAGCCGCCAGGTGGCGACGCCGGCGAGCTCCTCGATCGACCCGCCAGGCTGGTCGCGAATCACCGACGCGAGGTGAACGACTATCTCGACCCCGCGCAGCGCGTGACGGAACGAGAGCGGATCGGCGAGGTCGCCGAGCACGATCTGGACGTGCACGCGCTCGGGACCCAGCCGTCGCGGATCGCGCACGAGGCAGCGCACGGGAACGCCGGTCGCGACGAGCTGACGCAGCAGCGCGCGTCCCACCGTCCCCGTGGCACCGGTCAGCAGCAGCACCGCCGGGAGCCTATCGCGGGCGCTCTTTCCTAGAATGCGGCGCCCGAACCGGAAACGAACCAGAGAAGGAATTCGACACACATGGCCTACGTGATCGCCGAGCCGTGCATTGGCACCAAGGACAACTCGTGCGTTGAGGTCTGCCCGGTCGACTGCATCCATCCGACCCCGGACGAGCCCGACTACGACAGCGTCGAGATGCTCTACATCGACCCGGAGGAGTGCATCGACTGCGACGCCTGCGTTGAGGCCTGCCCGGTCGACGCCTGCTTCGCCGAGGACCAGCTTCCCGACGAGTGGCAGAAGTACATCCAGCTCAACTCGCAGTACTACACGAAGTAGCGCACGGCCCTCTAGGCCATCGGCAGGGACATGCCCGCCGGCTTCGGAGCGGCCGCCAATGCCGGCGCCTGCATGACCGGCAACTCGATCGGCGACAGCGCGATCAGCCCTCGCGCACCCTGGTGCAGCGCCTGAGCGGCCGGATCGTCGGGGTCGGAGAACACGAGCGGCAGGCCCGAGTCCGACTGCACACGCAGCGCCATCGTCAGCGGCACCTTCGCCAGCAGCGGGACCTCGAGCTGCTCGGCCAGCAGCTGACCGCCGCCCTCGCCGAAGATCTGGAAGCGCTCGCCGCTCGGGGTGACAAAGCCCGACATGTTCTCGATCACGCCGGCGATCTCGAGCTTCAGCTTGGTCGCCATCTCGGCCGACCGCGCCGCGACCTTCTGGGCGACCGGCTGGGGCGTGGTGACAATCAGGAACTTCGCCTGCGGGAGAAGCTGCGCGAGCGTCATCGAGACGTCGCCGGTGCCCGGCGGCAGGTCGATCAGCAGGTAGTCGAGTTCGCCCCATTCGACGTCCTCGAGGAACTGCTGGAGCGCCTTGTGGAGCATCGGGCCGCGCCACACGACAGCCGCGTCCTGCTCGACGAAGAAGCCGATCGACATCACCTTGATCCCGTCGTGGGCGGTGATCGGAACCAGCTTGCGATCGGCGTTGACCTTCGGGCGCTCGCCACCGAGGCCGAACATCCGTGGCTGCGAGTAACCCCAGACGTCGGCGTCGAGGACGCCCACCTGCTTGCCGTCCGCGGCCAGCGCCGCGGCGAGGTTGGCGGTCACGCTCGACTTGCCGACGCCGCCCTTCCCGGAGCCGATGCAGACCACGTTGCGGACCTGGGCGAGCGCGCCCTCGGGCAGCGCGGCGCGGCCGAGCTTGCGGCCGAGCGCCGTCTTTTCGTTGTCGGACAGGACGTCGAACGAGACGTTGATGCCGGTGACGCCGTCGAGCTTGCGGATCGCCTCCGCGACGCCGGTCTGGAAGTGGTTGCGGATCGGGCAGCCGGCGGTCGTCAGCGAGACGGTCACGTCGACGACACCGTTGGGGTGAACTTCGATCGACCGGACCATCTCGAGCTCGACGATGTCGCGCCGCAGCTCCGGGTCGATCACCGAACGGAGCGCATCTGTGACTTGGTCTCTGGTAGGCATGGATTCCATTCAAGCAGACCCGATCGGGCCGCCGGATGCGATCATCGGGCGATGCTTCACAACCGGACGATGCCGACCGGCGCGTTGATGCCCATGCTCGTCTACGACGACGTCGCGGAGGCGTGCGACTGGCTGTGCCGGGTGTTCGGCTTGACTGAGCGCTGGCGGGCGGGCAACCACCGCGCGCAGCTGGCGGCCGGCGACTGCGCGCTGGTCGTGATGGAGACCCGCGTCGGCGGTGCCGGAGAGCCGCGAGCGGGCCTGGTCCATGCGCCGGCGTCAGAGGGAGCTACCAGCCACCGCGTGATGATGCGGGTGCCGGACGTCGACACCCACTACGACCGTGCCCGAGCGCACGGCGCGCGGATCCTCGACGAGCCGAAGGACTTCCCCTACGGCGAGCGCCAGTACAACGCGGTCGACCTCGGCGGCCACCACTGGACCTTCTCGCAGTCGATCGCCGACGTCGCGCCCGAGGAGTGGGGCGGCACCTCCGCGACGCACTAGTTCCCGGTTGCGGCTCGCCGTCGCGTGGCGGATACTGGGCGCGTGCGCCGGCTAGTGATGATCGCGACTTTCATCGCGCTTGTCGGCGCAGCCGGCGCGGTGCTGTTCTCGAGCCCCGGCGCGAGCGCTCGGGCCCCCATCGCGCCGAGGTTCCCCCCGGGGCTGTTGACACCGTCGCGAACGCTGCCGCTGAGTGCGGGCAAGCCGCTGGCACCGCACGCGATCCAGGCGATCAAGCCGCATGCGCTGCCGGCGCGGCCGCTCCTTCTTGGTCCGACCATCTGCTACGTCGGGCTGCCGTCGTGCTCGAAGCACCCGTGCCTCGAGTATGTCTCACCGGCCACATCCAGCCTCGCGACGCTCGACGGCGCGGTCTACGCGCCGGCGCCCCCGGTGACGCGCTCGCAGTGCCGGCCCGCGACCCCGAAGCTCCAGCCCGTTGGTGCGCCGATCGCCGCCGCGTCGGCGGTTGCGGTGCGCTCGACGCACTTGCTGACCGTCAAGTGACCCTGGGCGCGAGCTCGCGCCCCAGCAGCGCGACCGCGTCGAGGTCGTCGTGGAGCAGCTGCTGGCACATCACACGCGCGACGCCGGCGTCCCGCAGCGCTTGCAGCTGCTCGGTCGCCTGGTCGACGGTGCCGACGACCCAGCCGTGGGGCGGCTCGCGGAGCAGGGCGTCAGGATCGCCGCCGATCTTGTCGGCCAGACGGACAGCGCGCGCTCGCAGCTCGCGCTCGTCTGAGCCCACCAGCACGCCCGTCATGATCGAGAACGGGATCGGATCGCGCCCCGCCTGCTCGCAGGCGCGATCGATCCTTCCACGCCGCTCGAGAACGTCGTCGACGGTCACAAACGGCGTGTTGTACTCGTCGGCGTAGGCGGCGGCCATCCTGGCGCTGCGCGGACCGGCGCTCCCGCCCATGATCAGTGGCGGGTGCGGTCGCTGGACCGGCTTGGGCTCGGCCTCCAGGTCGGCGAGCGCGTAGTGCTCGCCGGCAAATGAGAACCGTTCGTGGCCCCACGTCCCGAGCACGATCTGAAGCTGCTCCTCGAGCACGTCCATCCGCGTGCGCGTGTCGGCGAATGGGAACCCGTACGCCTCGTGCTCTCGGTCGTGCCAGCCGGCGCCGAGCCCGAGCGCGACCCGGCCGCCGCTGATGTGGTCGGCGGTCGTGACCAGCTTCGCGAGGTTTGAGGGATGGCGGAACGTGGCCGGCGAGACCATCGTCCCGAGCTCGACCGTCGAGGTGACCGCGGCCAGCCCACAGATCGTCCCCCACGCATCGAGCGCGGCGCGCTCCGGGTGCTGGAGGTCGAGGTTCATGTAGTGGTCAGAGCGGAACAGCGCCGGCACGCCGTGCTGCTCACACGCGCGCGCCACCGCGAGCCACTGGGGCCAGCTGACATCCTCCTGCCCTTCGATCATCAGGCATAGCTGCAACGCGTGCACACTCTCTCTTAAAGACCGACGGGGCGCCACTTCCGTGACGCCCCGGCGGTTGAGGGAGGAGAGGGTGCTTCATTCGCCGGCGAGGTTATGAGGCCGGCGAACCTCTCCCGCCCGGCGCTCTCCTCGGCGCGGGCAGGGGAAGCTTCAGCTAAGAGACAGTTATCCGGTCTGACGCATCCGAAACCAGCTTCTCAAACCGCGACGTCAGCGTCTCGGACTGCTTCTCGAGATCCTTGCGGACCGAGCGCACCTCGCGCTCGAGCCGGCGCCGGTTCGCGCGAACGGACCGCTCGACGATGTTGCGGCGCTGGCGCAGCTGGCGCTCGAACTTCGTGCGCGTGCGGCGCACCTGACGCTCGAAGCGGTTGCGCGCGGTGACGCCGCGGCGCTCGTAGCGCCGGAGCTCGCGCTCGACGTCTGAGCGCGTGCGGTACTTGGTCGCCAGGCCCTTGACCGTCGAGACGACGTTGTCGCGAGCCAGGAGGCTTGCACCGACCGGGACCAGAACCACGCGCTCGGCGATCTGCTGAGCCTGCGTGACGCGCAGCCTTGACTCGGCACCCGTCGCGCTGGTCGCGCTGTGCGCCGTCGTCTTGGTGCTGGCGGCGGTGCGACGGACGTTTGACTTCGTCGCAGTCGCCGACTTGCGGGTCGCGTTTCGCTTCCGCGTAGCGGCGGCCTTCTGGCCGCTCGTGGGGGCGGTCGTCTGACCGCTAGTCGTGTTGCTCGTGGTAGCCATGGGGTCTAAAACTCACTCCCGTCGTAATCAGGTCGCTTTCGATTCTATCGAACACATGTTTGTAAACCGAGGGCGCGAGCCGGTTACAGTCCAGTTGAAAAAGTGACTGCGCCACCGATCCACTACGCGCACAGCGACGACGCGAGCATCGCCTATCAGGTTCTCGGAGACGGTCCGTGCGACCTCGTCGTGGTCACCGGCCCGGCATCGCATCTCGAGCTGATCTGGGAAGAGCCCCGCACGGCGCGAACTTTCAGGCGGATGGCCGATTTTGCGCGCTTGATCATGTTCGACCGCCGCGGCACCGGGCTTTCGGACCCGGCGATCGAGCCGCCGACGCTCGAGCAGCAGGTCGACGACCTGCGGGCGGTGCTGGCGGCGGTCGACGCCGACCAGGTGTCGATGATCGGCGGGTCAGATCTCGGACTATCGGCGCTGTTCGCCGCGACCTACCCAGAGCGGGTCCGGGCGCTCGTGCTGTCGGGGGTGGCCGCGGACGGAAGCCACACGCTGCTGGGTCGCTCGCGCGCGGACATGCTCGATGCGATCGAGCACAGCTGGGGCGACGGAGCACTCGTGTCGCTGTTCGCGCCCAGCCAGGTCGGCAATCGCGGGTTCGTCGAATGGTGGGGACGGTTGCAGCGTTCGTCGGTCAGCCCCGGAATGGCGCGCAAGCTGATGGACATGACCGCGCAGACCAACCTTCGCGCCGTGCTGCCGACGATCCGCGTGCCGACGATCGTGCTGCATGTCACGGGCGATCGACTCGTGCCGGTCGAGGCCGGGCGCGAGGTCGCGTCGCTGATCCCGGGCGCTCGCTTCGTCGAGCACGAGGGCGAGGACGCCTACGGGTGGATCGATCCGCCGTGGATGTTCGAGATCGAGGAGTTCCTCACCGGCCGGCGCTCGGCGCCGCCGATCGACCGCGTGCTGGCGACGGTCCTGTTCACGGACATCGTCGGCTCGACGGAGCGGCTGTCGCAGATCGGCGACGAGCGCTGGCGCCGGCAGCTCGAAGACCACGATCAGGTTGTCCGCGCCGAGTCTCGCGCGCTGGCGTGGCAACGAGATCAAAACCAACGGCGACGGCTTCCTGGCGACGTTCGACGGGCCGGCGCGGGCGGTCAGCTGTGCGGCGGAGGTCGTCGAACGCGTCGCCGCGCTGGGTCTGACCGTCCGCGCCGGGCTCCACACGGGGGAGTGCGAGCTACGCCACGATGACGTGCAGGGGATCGCGGTCCACATCGCCTCGCGGGTGATGCACGAGGCCGAGCCCGGCGAGGTGCTCGCGTCGAGCACGGTCAAGGACCTCGTCGTCGGCTCGCGCCTGCGGTTCGCCGACCGCGGCGTGCATTCGCTACGCGGGGTCGAAGACGACTGGCATCTCTACGCTCTCGAGCGCTGAGCGCGCGCGTCGCGCTCGCCCGATAACGTGCCGTCGCCCGCGTCCGCGCTGGGTTGATGTCGAGAGGAGGAGGGTCTTGTCCCAGAACCGGAGGTTCCCGCGACTGTTGACCGGCGTGCTGATCGCCGCGGCTGTCGGGCTGGCCGCGTTCGGTACGGTGCTTGCGACGGCCGCGCCCGCGGGCTCCGGCGTCAGGCTGCTGACCGGGACCCTCGGGGACGGCGCGACATACAAGATCGAGGTGCCGGCACAGTGGAACGGAACGCTCTTCTTGTACAGCCACGGGTACGTGGTGCCCGGCTCGGCCAATCCGGCGATGGACGTCGGCGATCCGATCACCGGCGGCTGGATGCTGAGCCATCATTTCGCGCTGGCCGGCTCGTCGTACGCGACCACCGGATGGGCGATCCAGCAGGCGCTCCCCGACCAGATCGCCACGCTCGACGTGTTCAGTCACCTCGTCGGCCGCCCCTCGCGGACGATTGCGTGGGGCCACTCGCTCGGCGGGATCATCACCGCCGGACTGATCCAGCGCTACCCGAGCCGCTTCGACGCCGCGCTGCCGATGTGCGGCGTGCTGTCGGGCGGGGTCGCCACCTGGAACACGGCGCTCGACGCCGCATTCGCGTTCAAGACGCTGGTCGCGCCATCAGTGACGGTCACCGGCATCAGCAACCCGGGCGCCAACCTGAGCGCTGCTGACGCGGCGGCAACCGCGGCGCAGCAGACCCCGCAAGGGCGGGCGCGGCTTTCCCTCGTTGCGGCGCTTGGCGACACCCCTGGGTGGTTTACGCCGCTCTCGCCTGAGCCCGCCACGACCGACTACGCCGCGCAGGAGGCGAACCAGTTCCAGTGGGGGACCCAGGTCAGCTTCCCGTTCGCGTTCGCGCTGCGAGCCGACCTCGAGGCGCGTGCCGGCGGCAATCCCTCGTGGAACACGGGCGTCAACTACGTGAGCGATCTGGCGCACTCCGCCGACGCGCGCGAGGTGCGCGCCCTGTACAAGGCAGCGGGGCTCAACCTGCGTCAGGACCTGCGGACGCTGAACGATACGGCGCGGATCAGCGCCGACCCGGCCGCGGTCCGCTACCTCGAGCGGTACATCAGCTTCAACGGGGACCTGTCGATGCCGGTGCTCACGATGCACACGACCGGCGACGGATTGGTCGTACCGGAGAACGAGCAGGCCTACCGCCAGGTCGTGGCCAGCGCCGGCGACTCGTCGCTGTTGCGCCAGATCTTCGTCGCGCGCGCCGGTCACTGCGCGTTCACGCCGGCGGAGACGGTCGCCGCGGTCCAAGACCTGCTGCACCGCCTCGATACCGGGCACTGGGGGCGTGGCGCGGCGGATCCCGCGATGCTGAACCCGTCGGCGGCCTCCCTTGGCCCCGCCTACAACGTCTTCACCTCGAACAGCCAGGTGGTCGCCACACCACCGGCGTTCGTCCGCTTTCACCCCCCGGCCTACCTGCGGCCGTTCGACCTCGGCGATCGACAAGACGCTCAGGGCGCCCGACGAAGAGGCTGAGTAGGCGCTAGCCGACCGAGCGCTGAGGCAGCGCGCCGTCGAATCCCTCGCGCCGCAGCCAGCTCGCTGGATCGCGGAGCTCGTCCATCGTCGGCAGCGCGTCCGGCGCTGAGAACACATGCTCTAGCGCCGCGGTGCCGCCGCTGCGCACGATCGCGTCGCAGAAGTACTTGCCCTGCTCGTACTGGCGCAGCTTGAGCTCGAGTCCCAGCAGCTTCGCCAACAGGCGCGAGAGCCCGGACTGCGAGCGGCGCCGACGATCGAGCGCTTGGCGCAGCTTCGGCAGCGACGGCAGCAGATCCGGCGCCACCGCGTCCATCACGTGCTCGGCGTGTCCCTCGATCACCGCCATCACCGCCTGGACGCGATCGAACGTCTCGCGTTCGGCGCTGTTGGTGAAGATCGTGAGCAGATCGCCGTTGCGCACGGCGCTGCCGACGCGCCGCATCTGCTCGGCCGTCGGGATTCGCAGCTTGCGCGGGTGCTCGAGCCGCAGCTCGGCCTTGGAGAGCAGCTCACGGACGAGCGACGCGACGTGGTTGTGCAACCACGGGACGCCGGCGAACTGCACCGCGTGGGTGACCTCGTGCAGCGTCACCCAGGTCATGAACTCGTCCTCGCGCGCTCCGAAGTTCTCGACCGCCTGCCCGAGGTTGGGGAGCACGAACAGCAGCCGCGGGGGGCTCGTATCGACGCTCTCGTCGAGCAGCACCAGCTCGTACTGGCCGAGCACGTGCTGCGCCAGATAACCCAGCACGACCGCGACCTCGGTCGTCACCATCAGCCCGACCGTCAGCTGCACGGCCGGCCGTAGCGGCCCGAGCGTGTCGCTGGAACGCTCCAGCACGGGGTCGAGCAGCGCCCGCATCGCCTTGATGTTGCTGCTGATCCACTCGCCTCGCTCGATCCCCTCGGGCGGCGGCAGCGGCCGCGCCGGTCGCAGGCCGGTGTAGGCGGTGACCCGCTTTTCGGATTCGACGGCGAGCGCCGCCAGGTCCGTGCGCGGAGGCGGGCTATGACCCTTGCCGGCGACCAGCGACGCGAGCTTCTCCGCCAGGATCCAGTCGATCACGCCGTGATCCGTCCCAGCTCCTGCAGCGCCTCGGGCGAACGCGCGGCGACCAGGTGCGAGCGCGGGGTCGTGTCCATCGGCGCCCCGAGCGGGTCGTCGCAGCCCGTGAACGCGATCAGGCCGCCGCCCTCGCGGACGATCAGCTGGCCGGCCGCCGCGTCGATGCCGCGGCAGCGGGCGAGCGTGACCATCCCGTCGAACCTCGCGGCTGCGACCTGGCACAGCGTGCTCGCGATCGTCCCCAGCGCCCGCAGGCGGTGCGCCGAGGCGATCAGCCCGTCGATCGACTTCGCCACCCAGCGCGGGTCCGACGATTCGATCCCCAGTAGCTCCAGCCGCCCATCGCGCGACCGTCGCTCGGTCAACGACGGGTCGAGCTGCTCGCCGTTGCGAAATGCGCCCGCTCCCCGCGTCGCCCACCACTGCTCGCCGGCGCCGAAGTCGTGCACGAACCCGAACACGACGTCGGCCGCCGTCTCACCGTCGGCGACCGCCAGCGACACCGCGTAGTGCAGCGCCCCACGCTTGGCGTTCAGCGAGCCGTCGATCGGGTCGATGATCACGCGAACGCCCGGATCGCCGTAGTCGATCACGCCGCGCTCCTCGGACAGCGCACAGAAGCGATAGCCGTCGGCGCTCAGCCGATCCAGCTCGGCGAACACGATCTCCTCGGCGGCGCTGTCGATCACCAGCGTCCGGTCGCCGCCGCTGCCGCGGGTGCCGGTCTCGCGCGCGCGGTCCTCGACGTCCGGCGTCTCGGCGAGCAGTCGCTCGAGTCCCGCCACCGCGCGCCGACAAGCTCCAAGCCAGTCGGCGTCGAGTGCGGTGCGGGTGCTTGTCATGCTCGACCTATGCTGTCAGACGGTGACCGTCGAGCACGAACGCAGCGAGCCTGGGGCGAAGCTTGACCTGTTCTCGGGCGACATCGGCTCACAGCGGCTGCTGGACGGGCTGACGTCCGATCAACGAACCGCCGTGACGCATCGCGGCGGACGGCTGATCGTCCGCGGCGGCGCCGCCAGCGGCAAGACGCGAGTGATCGAAACTCGCTTCAGGTGGCTGATCGAACACGGCTGTGCGCCGGAGCGGATCTGTCTGCTGGCCGCCAGCCAGGCCCGCGCCGCGGCGTCGAGTGAGCGGCTCGAGACAGTGCTCGAGCTCGGCTATGAGGAGCTCCACGTGCTGACCGCGCCACAGCTCGCCGCGCTGATTCTGCGCAGCGCCGGCGCCGGCACGGATGCGTTCGCGGCCGCGCTGAGCCCCGGCGACCGGCTCGCGATGCTGGTCCAGCGGATCGACGAGCTGTCGCTCGAGCATCACGACTTCGGCGGGCGCCCGAACGCACTGCTGGCGGGCTTCATCCGCCGAATAGACCGTCTCAAGGCCGAGCTCGTCGCCGCCGACGAGTACGCGGACTGGGCTGATTCACTGCCGGCCGAGTCTCCCGAGGCCGCGCTCGAGCGCGAGTTCGCCGGGATCTATCGCGCGCACGAGCGGATGCTGTGCGAGTACGGCGCCCGCGACCACGGCGACCTGATCGTCGACGCGATCTCGCTCGCGCGCAAGCAGCCCGACCTCGCGCGGCGCTTTGAGCACCTGCTGATCGACGACGCCCAGGAGCTCGACCTCGCCGCCGCTCGGCTCGCGCTCGAGGTCGGCCAGCCGGAGATGACCGCCGCCGGTGATCCCCACGGTGCGCTGCGGCGCTTCCGGGGCGCTGGCGCGGAGCGGTTGGCGAGCTTCGAGCAGCCGGGGGCGCGGGTCGTCGAGCTGGGCCCCAGCCAGGCGTGCCCGGAGCGCGTCTGGACCGCGGCCCGCGCGGCGCTGAGCGCCGCGGGCGTCGGCGGCCAGCCGGCGCCGACGGCGGTCGCGGCTGCCGGCCAGGTCGAGCTCTGGCGCTGCGAGGGCGATCGCTCGCAGGCCCAGGCCGTGGCGGTCGACATCGAGCGGCTGCTGGCCCGCGAGGACGTGCAGGCGGGGCGGATCGCGGTGCTCGTGCCCGAGATCACGGTCGAGGGCCAAGCGGTCGCGGTCGCGCTCGAGGAGCGCGCGATCGCCCACCGGCTCGTCGGCGAGGCCGCGTTCTTCCAGCGGGCCGAGATCCGCGACGTGCTCGCCTGGCTGCGCTTGCTCGCCGATCCGACCGATGCCGGCGCAGTCGTGCGGGCGCTCGCGCGGCCGCCGATCGAGCTGCGCGCGGTCGACATCGCGCGCTGCACGCAGATCGCGCGGCGTCGCAAGCTCGACATGGTCGCGGCGCTCGCGGCGGCGACCGAGTCCCCGCAGGTGCCGCCCGAGGCGCGCGAGCGGATCCACGGCTTCCTGAAGCTCTACCGCGCCGGGATGGCTTCGGTCGACACCAGCCGGCCCGACCTGTACGTCCACCGGCTGATCGATCGGCTCGGCCTGCGCCGCCAGCAGCTGTTCGCCGCCCAGGCTGACGTCGTCGAGCGGCTCCGCGCGCTGGCCGCGTTTGGGGAGCTGGCGGCGACAGCGGTGCGGCGGGCGCCGCAGATTACCCCGCGCGAGTTCGCGCGCTCGATCGCCGCCGTCGCCGACTACGGGCTGCGCGAGCAGGAGGAGCCGCAGCTGCTGCGGGCCAGCGGCGTGCAGGTCCTCGCGCTCGAGGCGGCCGGCGGGCTCGATGCCGACCACGTGTACGTGATCGGGCTGCACGCGGGACTGACCGCGCACGCGCCCGAGGCGATCGCCGACGCGCTGCTGCGCGAGCAGCTCCCCGACGACGACGAGCGCGGTCGCGAATCGGCACTCGCGCAGGCGCTGTACGTCGGCTTCAGCCGCGCCCGGCGGCGGCTGGTGCTGTCATACCCGCATAGCGACGACCGCGGTACGACGCGCCGCCCGCTGCCGCTGCTCGACAGCGTCCGCCAGACGCTCGGTGGCGCCTGGGTCGACCAGGAGGAGGAGCTATTCGGGCCCGCGGAGGCGCTGCACTCGACCTACCGGCTGATGCGCGACGAGCTGCTCGAGGGCACCGGGCGCGCCGGCGGCCGGCTGTCGGAGCTTCGCTTCGACACCGATCTCGACGTCTCTCACGCGGTCGTCCGCTACCTCGAGCTGCTCAAGCTGGCGGCGCTGATCGCGCGGCCCGAGGGGCAGAGCGTCGCCGAGTCGCTGCGCGACGTGAACTCGCGCATCCTCCAGGCCGTCACGTCGGAGCAGCGCGAGATCTTCAGCTCGTCGGCGCTCGACGACTACCTCCTCGATGCCGAGCGCGACGCGCGGCGCCGAGCGCAGGCGATCGTCGCCCGCGACGAGCCCTCGCTGGAGCCGTTCCTGCCGCGCCGCGGCGACGGCGTCGTGCTCTCGGCGTCGGACATCGACACGTACAGAACATGCCCGCTGAAGTACAAGTTCGCGCGCGTATTCCGGATCCCGCAGGAGCCGACCCTGCACCAGCGGTTCGGGATCCTCGTCCACCAGGTGCTCGAGCGCTTCCATGGCGGCGACGCGGGTACGCTGCCGGAGTTGCTGGGGCTGCTGGAGGCGGGCTGGCGCCGCGGCGGGTTTGGCGATTCCGAGGAGGAGCGCCAGCTGCGCGGGAAGGCGACCGCGTCGCTGAGTCGCTATCACGAGCGCTTTCAGTCCGAGGATGCGCAGCCGGTCTGGTTCGAGCGCTCGTTCACGTTCAAGCTCGGTCGGCACATGCTCCGGGGCCGCGTCGACCGGGTCGACCGTCTGCCGGGAGGCGAGTACGAGCTGATCGACTACAAGACCGGCCGGCCGAAGAGCCCGGAGCAGCTCGCCGACGACGTGCAGCTGTCGCTGTACGCGGTCGGGGCGCGCGAGTCGTGGCACCTCGAGGCCTCGCGGCAGGCGTACTACTACGTGCTCGATGACCAGAAGGTCGCGGTCCCGTCCGATCAGGGCGACCGCGCCGACTGGGTGTGCGAGGTCGCGACCGAGGTCGCGGAGGGGATCCTCTCGCAGGGCTTTGAGCCGACGCCGTCCTTCTCGGCGTGCTCGATCTGCGACTACCGGCTCGTGTGCCCGGCCGCCGAGCGATGACGTTCAAGGTGGCGGCGCGCCTCGACGATCTCGGGACAACGGTCTTCACGGAGATGACCGCGCTCGCGCAGCGTACCGGCGCGATCAACCTCGGGCAGGGATTCCCGGACGTCGACGGCCCGGCGGCGGCGATCGACGCCGCGGTGGCGGCCCTGCGCTCGGGATCGGGCGAGAACCAGTACGCGCCGCTGGGCGGGGTGCCGCCGCTTCGGGCGGCGGTCCGCGAGCACCAGCGGCGGTGGTACGGGCTGGAGCCCGAGGACGTGCAGGTGACGTTCGGCGCCACCGAGGCGATCGCCGCGTCGCTGCTGGCGCTCTGTGATCCCGGCGACGAGGTCGTGGTGCTGGAGCCGTACTACGACTCGTACGCGGCCTGCATCGCGTTCAGCGGCGCCGCGCGTCGCCCGGTGACGCTCCGACCGCCGCGGTTTGAGCTGGATGCTGACGCGCTGCGGTCGGCGATCGGCGAGCGCGCGCGAGTGATGCTGATCAACTCGCCGCACAATCCGACGGGACGGGTTCTGGGGCGCGCGGAGCTCGAGGCGATCGCCGCCGCGTGCATCGAGCACGATCTGGTGTGCGTCACCGACGAGGTCTACGAGCACCTCGTGTTCGACGGCGAGCACATCCCGCTCGCGACGCTGCCCGGGATGGCCGAGCGGACGCTGACGATCTCCAGCATCGGCAAGTCGTTCTCGTTCACCGGCTGGAAGATCGGCTGGTGCTCGGGTCCGGCAGAGCTGGTGGCGGCGATGCGGACGGCAAAGCAGTTTCTGACCTTCGCGGGCGGGACGCCGCTGCAGCACGCGTCGGCGGCGGCCCTCGGTCTGCCAGATTCGGTCTTGGTGGAGCTGCGCGACGACCTGCGAGTTAAGCGCGACCTCCTGTGTGACGGCCTGGTCGCGGCCGGACTGACGCCGCTTGTGCCCGCGGGCACGTACTTCGTAAACGCCGATGTCGGGCGCGACGCGGTCGCGTTCTGCGCCGCGCTGCCCGAGCGCTGCGGCATCGTCGCGATCCCGACCAGCGTCTTCTACGACGACAAGGCCGCGGCGTCTTCTCTGGTGCGGTTCGCGTTCTGTAAGCGGCGCGAGGTGATCGAAGAGGCGGTCCGGCGCTTGGCGACCGCGAAGCTTGCGTGAGTCCGGGCTGGCGGGCGCGCTCACGCACGATTGACCTCCCTTTTCCCGCGTATACGGAGGGTTTTGGGAGGTGTTTCGTGTCTAGCTCGCGGCGGGGCCCTCGTCGCCGCGCTGTTGCAGGAAGCGCTGCAGGTCGCGGGCGATCGTCTCGCCTGACGGCAGCGAGGTCGGCTCGTCGCCCGCTTCCTCGATCGACGCCTGCTCGAGCCGCTCGACGAACGCCTGCACGTCGGGGTCGCTCTGGACGGCGACGTTTACCTGGCGCTCATAGTCGGCGGCCGCGCTCTCGAGCTCCGAGCCGTCGACGGCAATTCCGACCAACCCCTCGAGCTTGCGAACGAGCGCCAGCGCGGCCTTCGGGTTTGGGGTCGCGGCGATGTAGTGCGGCACCGCCGCCCACAGGCTCGCCGACGGCAGACCCGCCTGCTGGCAGGCGGCGTGCAGGATGCCGACGATCCCGGTCGGCCCTTCGTACGACGACGGGGCCAGCCCGAGCCGCGCGACCAGCGCCGGATCGGAGCTCAGACCGGTGACCGAAACGGGGCGGGTGTGGGGGACGTCGGCGAGGAGCGCACCGAGCGTCACGACGAGCTGCGTGCCGAGCGCCTCGGCGAGCTCGACCACCAACTTGCAGAACGTCCGCCAGCGAAACGACGGCTCGGTGCCGGCCAGCAGGATCAGGTCGCGGTCGGCGCGGGGAACGTGGGCCTCGTAGAGCTCGACGGCCGGCCACACGATCTCGCGCGCCTGTCCGTCGACGAGCTTGACGCGCGGGCGCGTGGACTGGAAGTCATAGAACTCCTCCGGGTCGATCGACGCGAACCGCTGCGCGTGGAGCGCCGCGCCGACGAACTGAATCGCGCTCGAGGCGGCATCGGCGGCGTCGTTCCATCCCTTGAACGCGCAGATCAGCGCCGGGTCGCGAAGGCCGTCCGGACGGTGCTCCCACTGGAGTGGCTGCATCCGACTCACCGTACATGATGGACCGATCGTGTCTGACGATCACACCCTTGCCGCGGTCACCGCGCTCCGCCCCGGACAGGACGTGAGCGGCGTCTTCGCGTGCACCCGCAAGGACCGGCTGATGACCCGCACTGGCTCTGCATATCTGGCGCTCGAGCTACGTGATCGGACCGGCGCGGTCCCAGCGCGCGCTTTCCAGAACGCCGACGCGCTCGCGGGGCGGTTCGAGCGTGGCGACGTGGTCCGCGTCGTCGGGCGCGTCGAGCGATTTCGCGACGAACTGGTGCTCGAGCTGTCGGAGATCTCGCGCGCCGACTCCGAGGCGGTCGATCCGGCGCGCTTCCTACCGTCTGCATACCGGGACCTGGACGAGCTCGACGGCTTTCTCGAGCACCTTTCGGGCGAGGTCTACGACCGTGGCTACCGGGCGTTGCTGGACGGCCTGCTGGCCGACGACGAGCTGCGAGCCGCGTGGCGGCGGGCGCCGTGCACCCGGGCGGGGCACCACGCCTACCTCGGCGGGCTGCTCGAGCACACGGTCGCGGTCGCGACGCTCGCGCACGAGACCTGCCAGCTGCATCCGCGGCTGAACTCCGATCTGCTGCTGACCGCCGCGATCACGCACGACCTCGGCCGCACGCGGGAGTTCACGTACGGGGCCGAGATCGGCCTGACCGAGGAGGGGCGGCTGCTCGGTCATTTGGTGCTTGGTGAGCAACTGCTGACCGAGCGCGGCGTGCGGCGACTCGATGAACCTCGCCGGCTGGCGCTGCTGCACTGCGTTCTCTGCCACCACGGGCCGTCGACCACGCCCGGAGGCCGGTTTGCGTCGGCCGAGGCGTTGGCGCTGTGCCGGTTGAACACGGTCGACGCGGCGGTAAAGGGGGCGTTCGAGCACGGGCTCGATTAGCCCCCGTAGGATCAGGATCGGCGCGGCAGGGGCCTGGTGGCCCATCCGGTCTTCAAAACCGGCAGGGCGGGGCAGCCCCCCGCTTGGAAGGTTCGATTCCTTCGCCGCGTCGTGGCTTCCCGAGATTCCGAGGGCTGTTCATGGTCCGGCGCGCATGACGCGGCCGCGGGCTGGGGAAGGGGGCGGCGTGCGACAGGACAACGGAGATGTGCGCGTGAGTTCGTTCCGTAGTTCGTAGGATGCATCGTCGTGGGAGCCGCCACACCACGTGTTCGGCGAGCTGGCCGATCCGGATGACGCCCGGCGATCCATCATTCGCGCGGGCGTAATGGGCGACCACCTCATCGTCCTTCATTCTGCGGTGCGAGCCTGCGCGGGCTACAGCCGCCACGACGCTCCCTCGATTCTGTTGGATGGCTCATCGATGGCGCGCGACACGGAGCACGGTCGGGCGATCACCGCGCAGCTGACGCGTCGCCACGGAACGCTCGAGGAGGCGATCGATGCGGCGGTCTTTGCGCTTGGCGCCGCGGGGTTGTCCAAAAGCATCCGCCGCCAGGCGCGCGCGGCGTGCGAGGACTACTTCTACAGCCGGCTCGACATGACGCCGAGCCACGAGTTGGGTGGACGGGGAGAGATCGTCGAAACGCTCGAGCTGATGCCAGAGCCGATGTACCGGGCACTGGAGGATGTCGTCGGCCTCGTCGTGGACGGCGAGTACGAGGAGCTCCGCGTCGCGTCTGGTGATCGGCTCAGAGTCGAGGACCTGCGCCGTCGCGTCGAGGACGACTGCCCTGAGTCGCTGGTGCTGCCGCCGCGCGAGATCTACCGGGTCGAGGCGATCGCCAAGTCCGACGATCCGGACCTCCCGGGCTGGGCCTACTTCCTCGACCTGTGGACCGAGACCGGCCCGGCGCGCCTGCACATCGAGGGCGAGCTCGAGGAGTCGGGCGAGCGGTTCACGGCGACGCTGAACGACATCCTGCCCTGAGCCGCCGCCTCCCGGCGCCCTTTTCGCGCTCATCGAGTGCGTGATGGACGGGCCGCCGTGTGAGAGCTGGACAGGTGCCACGCAACAAGGGGCTGCTGCGGGCCCGTTAAACGCGGAAAGCCCACCCATAGGTGGACTCTCGGCCATCAGAAGATCAGGCTGCTTTCGCGGGAAGGGGACGTTCAGATGAAGGTCTCGCCCTCTGGTTGCCCTCGCTATCTGACGCTGCCAGCGTAGCGCACCCGCCTCCCAACATCGCCCTGGCGCCTGCCCGGCGTGGCCGCGTCATCGCTTGCGCACCAGCTGCTTGCCTCAAGGAGTTCAGTCCGATAGACGACATCCAAGGACGGGGCGTGCCTTTGCAGTTTCACGTCCAGTTTGATGAGCCGCAGCAGGACTGCGATGGGGCTGGGCCATACCGCGCTGCGGCCATTTGGGAGAAGTACTTGCGCCCTGCGAGCTAGGGGACACAGCCCTGGCCGTCGCTGCCGGTTTGATCGACCGACACTCTCGGTCGGCTTGATCGGATGGGATTGGAGCGAGTTCAGGCTGCCGGCCGCCAGCGGGGCCGACCGAGTTTGTCGAGCGCGAGCGGTGGGCAGCGGAGCTCGCCGCTGTGGAAGCGCCCGACGGGACGTAGTAGACGGACTGTGACGGCGTGGTCGTCGAGGTCAACGATCACCGCCGTGTTCGCCGTGCAGGTAGCCGCTCGGACGTTGACGGTTGATCCGGACGGGATCGCCGATACAGAGCTCGGCGATCGGATTCGCGGAGCGAACGGTGTGCAACAGCGTGCGGCGTGCCTGGACGGCGTCCGCGAGCGCGACGAGGTGCTCGTCGAGTTCGCCGGCGGCGATCGCGTCAAGCAGCAATCGCTCGGGAGCACTCGAGGACTGGTCGCTGACCTCGGACCAGAGGGCTGCTTGAGACTTTTCGCCGGCGGCAGTCGCCACGCTCAAATGATGTCGCCCACATCGGGCCGATCGGCCTGCCGTGGTTGGAGCTGTAATTTCTCGTTGTGGCTAGCACCCGGAGCGAGCTTGTCGTCATCTCGCCGATCAAAGATTGGACCTGCAGCTCGTGTGGCAGGACCGGTGAGCTGTTGACCATGGACGACCCTGGGCCGCTGTGCATGGCGTGCGCTGAGCTGGATCATCTCGTGTTTCTCCCCTCAGGCGACGCCGCGCTGACCCGGCGTGCAAGGCGCGGCAGCGGGCTGTCGGCGGTGGTTGTGCGGTTCAGTCGTTCCCGCGGGCGCTACGAGCGCCAAGGCGTCTTGGTTGAGGAGGCGGCGCTCGAGCAAGCGGAAGCCGAGTGCCTCGCCGACGAGCCGGCGCGCGCCCGTCGTCGCGAACGCGATGCCGTACGACGAGCGAGCGAGGACCTCAAGCTGCAAACCGAGATGGCAGCCGCGATCACCGACCTGTATCCCGGATGCCCCAGCCAACGCGCGCAGGCGATCGCCCGGCACGCCGCGACCCGCGGCAGCGGACGCGTCGGACGATCCGCCGCCGGGCGCGCACTCCAACAACAGGCGCTCGAACTGGCCGTCACCGCGTCCGTCCGCCACCAGGACACCCCCTACGACGGACTGTTGATGTCAGGCATCGACCGAGGTGAAGCGCGCGAACGAGTACGCGACACGGTCAACAGCGTCCTGGACGCTTGGCGAAATAGCTAAGACGAGAGCCAGCGTGAGCGATCACACTGATTCCACCTCGGCGACCATGCTGCTCCTCGATCGATCCGGCTGTCTGAAGCGCGCTGTCGCTCTTGTGGCAGCGCGCTGGTCCGCTCCGTCGGCGCTCGCCGCTGGTTCAGCGCGAAACCACAGGTGGCTCGTCCGCGTTGATCGGACTCAAAGCACAACGCGGTACCCGGTAGACGGCTGGCGTCCGGGCGTAAGTGCGAGACGCGCTCGTCGCCGGAACCAGGGTGGCGACGTGCGTGCCGGATCAGGGAAATGCGTAGGTGTCCGAGTTCCTCACTCGATCAGCCGACTGTCCCAAGCCGACGCACGGCGGATTTCATGCTGCTGAGTGCGACTTGATTACGATCTCACGGCGCTTTCCGCCGCGATGATGAAGGGGGTCACATGTTCGGTTCACGCTTGCTCGCCGTTTCTGGCGCCGTCCTGCTTGCCGCCGCACCTGCCGTCGCCGCGGCCGCGACCTCGCATGCCAAGCTCTGGCACAACAGCGCGAACACCGTCGTCTGCGGGCTGATGATCGTGCCAAAGGAGGTGCTCTGCAGCGCGAAGGGCGTGCCGGCACCACCGCACACGAACTTCAGTGAAGGTGACCCCGGGTTCGTCCAGCTCGCCGCCAGCGGCAAGCCGAAGACGCTCCGCCTCGGTCAGGACTCGTTCGTCGGTACGACCCCGGTGACGCTCGGTCACGGGGCCAAATGGACAGGCCGCGGGGTTACGTGCACGACCGGGATCGGGAAGACCGTGCGGTGCGTCAATGGCGCTAAGCATGGCTTCGTGATCGGGAACGGGCACTACACGTCGTTCTAGTCGCCGTCTCGGCCGAGCTCGTTCAGACGGCCCAGGGAGAGCGATGGCTATGCCTCGGACGACCTGGGGCACAGCGGCTGGCAGCCGCGCCACTCGACGGAGGGATACGCAGCTCGCCGAATCCAGGGCGCGTGTGACGGCGTGCAGAATCGCCCCGATACCTGGGCAGAGTCGGACGGCCCGCAGCGGGCCATGAAATCCGGCTGGTTGCAGCGGACGGGTCCTGTCCGAGTCCCTCTGTAGGAAGAGCTGCCGTTCTCAGAGGGATACGCCGAGAAGCGCGCGAGAATGACGTGCGCAGGCTCGCTTCGCCAGCTTGAGCGCCGAAACAGAGGAGCCGTCCCCAACCCCCATGCTTAATCGATTTGTCACTACTAGACATAAGAATTGGATCGGTGGCTTGGCCGGCGCCGTAGCGCTGGCTGCTGTGGTGGCCGTCGCCGGGGTCGCGTCCGCGCAGACCACGCTGCCGCTCCAGGCGGTGGGCTGGAAGAACGAGACCCTCCCGGGGGCGGTTTGCAGGGCAAGCAGTCCGATCCGTTTGCACGACCACGTCGCGCAGATCGCGCACACGGGTTTCGGAGACGTCAACAGCTCCGGTTCAGACCCCGACCTCGTTCGAGTCGCGGCCGCGTATAACGTGACCTATGGTCAGCTTGGCGGCGTTGGGTCCGCGGCCGCGGTCGACGTCGTCTGCTCCAACAACGGCGGGACCGCGGACGGTCAGATCCACTTTGCCGATGTCGTCTTCAGGGGCTCGGCCACTAGCGTGCGTCCGGTGGGGCTGATCACGCCTCGCCAGCCGCACAGCTCGAACGTGTCGCACGTGCCGCTGCTGGGGAAGGTCAAGTGGGTCGACGGTCGGATCGTCGTCGCCGAGTACTGGTACGGGCCAAACGACCCGACCTGCTGCGCCTCCGGGCGCGCAACCACCACTTGGGCCTACCGCACCGGCAAGCTCACGGCTGTCCGGACGGTGGTCACGAAACGACCGACCGGCTGACGAGAGCCATCAGGCACCGTTCCGGGTCTCGAGACCTCGCATGCCAAGCTCTGGCACAACAGGGCGAACACCGTCGTCTCCGGGGCCGACGTAGCGAAACGGACACTCTTGACGGTGCGCCAATGCGTGCATCTCGCGGCTGGATCGGGCTACAAGCAGCAGCGAGGCGCCTCGCCCTGAAGCCGCCTAGCGCCGGTCGGCACGAGACGCTGCAAGTCGATCGCGGCAGAAGCGGCGGATGAATGGAGAGGCGGAGACGATTCACTGCTCAAAAGGGTCCTTTGGGGGCAAAGCCGCCGCAGGCCGTCGCGGCGGCTTTGAAGGCTGGCGACTGGAAGTTCAGTCCGGCGCCGCGCAGGTCCGCGACGGCGTTACCGTTCGTGCCGGTGGTGAGCTTCGGGTCGGGGAAGTTCGGCACGCCGTGGCTGCGCATACACCGTGCGAACTGCAGCCCCTTCCGCGTTTGATGCGCGGCCTGTGCCGGGCTGGCGGCGACGTGCGGCATGTACTTCTCGCACTTCGCCCGGGCGGCTAGGAACGCCGAGGCGTCGACGGAGACCCCGTTGACCGACAGGGTTTGCCCGTTGGCCTGGATCAACATCGCGCTGCTGCTCAAGTCGGGGAAGTTCGGCACGCCGTCCGAGCGCATGCACCCCGAGAAGCGAAGCAGCGTGACGTCAGCGCTCGAGGCGCTAGTGGGGTGCTGACTCGACGACCCGCAAGCGGCTAGCACGACCGCACAACCTAATACGGCAATCGCGAAGCTCCTCGTGCGGCGAGCACATCGCTTGCTGTCGGCAGTCCTCCGCATATCCCGAGGTAACCGGATCATCGATCGTCCGGCTTGGAAGGTACGGGACGGGCTGTAACACGACGGTCACGACGCTGCCGCGCCTCCGAGGCGTGACTCTAAGAACCGGCAGGCCGGGGCAGCCCCGCTAGGAAGGTTCGATTCCTTCGCCGCGTCGTGGCTGGAAATGGGCGGTTTTCGGGATTGCGGAGGTCACCCCTCAGCTGGGGGTTGCGGCGCCACTCGGCAGCCGAGGTCGAGCGTCCGCGCTACCGGGTGTCGGACGACCTGGATGCGTTCTCGCCCGAGGAGGTCTGGGCGCTGGTCCGCGCTGCGCGTCGTCGGCAAGCCCACTGTGTGGCGGCGCTACGGTTGAGCTAATGCGCTCAGGCCCGGTGCCTAAACGCCCTCGTTCCAAATGGCGAGCCGAGCCCGCGCCGCCTCGCCTGAGTTCACAAAAGCCAGCCGAGGTCAAGAGATGAGTGCCGACTTGAAGCCGTTACTTGTCGTGACCCGCCCGACCCCGCTCGCGGCGCTGCCTCCGGAGGTGGCTGAGCGGGTAAATCGGGACTTCGTCGTGAGGCTGGCCGAGACGCCTGAGTCGCTCGCCTCCGACGGGCTCGTGGAGCTCTCGGATGGCGCGTCTGGGTTTCTCGTGACCCCGTTCGACCGGATCGACGCCAGCTTCTTCGACCGCGTCGCCGCGTCGGTCAAGATCGTCGCGACGCGGTCAGTCGGCTATGACCACATCGACGTTGCAGCAGCGGCTCGCAGGCATATTCCCGTCGCGTACACGCCCGGCGTTCTAACCGAAGCCGTAGCCGACGCGACGATCCTGCTGCTTCTTGGCGCGTCGCGTCACGCCTACGAGGCGCAGCGGTTCCTCCGCGGCGGCGAGTGGGCACACGCTGCGCCGCTCGCGCTCATCGGCCGGCAGCTGACGGGGAAGGTGCTGGGGATCTTCGGAATGGGACGAATCGGGCAGGCGGTGGCGCATCGGGCGCGTGCTCTGGGAATGCAGATCCACTACTCCAACCCGTTCGCGCTCTCCGAGGACGCCGCGCACGGCGCCGTCTTCCATCAAGACCCTCTCGGGCTGCTCCGCGTGAGCGAGTTCCTGAGCCTGCATGCCCCGGCGACGCCGGACACCCACTACTTCCTGAATGCCAAGACCATTGCGCTGCTACCGCGCGGAGCGATCGTCATCAACACGGCCCGCGGCGAGTTGATCCGCGATGAGGACCTGCTCGCCGCGCTAGATGCGGGAACGGTGGCCGCCGTCGGCCTTGACGTGTTCGAGCACGAGCCAGCGATCGACCGCAGGTATTTGACGCTGAACAACGCCTTCCTCATGCCGCACTTGGCTGCGGAGACGATCGAAACGCAGACCAAGGTCGGGATGCTCGCGCTCGACAACATCGACGCGGTGCTCGCCGGCCGACCCGCACCGAGTCTGGTCGCTCCGATGGCCGCGTTGTAGACGAGGGATCCAGACGCCGCAGCAACGAGACGAGATCGCCGTCGATGCGGTGCGACTCCCGCCGCAAGCACGATCGCTTCCACGATCTTTCTGCGGTCTTGTCCCGCGATTGCGTCGGCGACAACAGGGCCGCGTCGATGGTGACGGTAGGTGGTCTCGCCGGTGGCTTTGCTGCTGGCCGGGAGGGTTAGAGTGACGGTCCTTGTCCGCTGAGCTGATGTTGAAGGACGTCACCGAGCAGGCGGCGCTGGTCCGCGGCGGTGAGGTGTCGGCGCTTGAGCTTGTGGAGGCGGCGATCGCCCGGCTGGAGTCTGCTCGCGAGTTGAACGTGCTCGTGCACGAGGAGTTCGAGGCCGCGCGCGCGGCGGCGGCCGAGCCCGGTCTCGGGGGGCCGCTCGCCGGGGTGCCGTTCCTGCTCAAGGACCTGGGACAGCCTCAGGCAGGGGTGCCGGAGTACATGGGTTCGCGTGCGCTGCGCGAGCATGTCGCCTCGGACACAGCGTGGACGGTCGATCGGTATCTGGCTGCTGGGCTGATCATCTGCGGGCGGACGAACACGGCCGAGTTCGGCAACCACTGCGCGACCGAGCCGGCGCTCTTCGGCCGCACCCTGAACCCATGGAAGCGCGAGCTTTCACCCGGCGGATCTAGCGGCGGCTCCGCCGCTGCGGTCGCCGCGGGTCTCGTCGGAGCTGCGTCGGGCAGCGACGGGACCGGCTCGATCCGGATGCCGTCTTCCTGCTGCGGCCTGGTTGGGCTCAAGCCGCGGCGCGGGCGCAGCTCGTTCGCGCCGTCCGCTGGCCAATCTCTCGACGGGCTGTCGGTCACCCACGCGCTGACCAGGACGGTGCGCGACAGCGCGTTGCTGCTCGACGTGATCGCCGGCAGCGTTCCCGGGGATCCGTATTCAGCCCCACCGCCGGTGCGGCCGTTCGTGCGGGAGGTCGGGGCTGATCCCGGCCGGCTGCGAGTGATGCGTCTGGAACGCCCGCCCTTCCGCGGCCAGCCCGACCCCAGGGTTCAGGCCATCGCCGAAGTCGCGGCCCGGACGCTCGAGGGCCTCGGGCACCATGTCGAGTCGGGCGTGCTGTCGTTCGATCCCGAGGTGGTGCGCCGGTCGATCGCGGTCATTCACGCCGTCGACAACGCGGCCACGTTCAAATGGCTGCTCGAGGAGCTCGGGCGCCGGCCCGAGCCCGACGAGCTCGACCCGGTGACGTGGGACATGCTGAACGAGGGGCTCGAGCTGACCGCGGTCGACCATGTCTCGGCGATCGACGACCTGCACGGACAAGCACGGCTGGCCGCGCGCGGGTTCGCGTCCGCGGACGTGCTGCTCTGCCCGACGCTGAACGTGCTGCCGCCAGCGCCCGGCGCGCTGTCGGCCTCGCGGGGAAGCGCCGACGCCTTTTTCGACGTCGAATTCGCGTCCACCGGCACCACCGCCGTCGCCAATGCCACCGGCTGGGCCGCGATCACGCTCCCGCTCGGCGATGTCGAAGGGCTGCCCGTCGGTGTGCAGATGCTCGCGCCCGACGAGGCAGTCCTTCTCAGGATGGCGGCCCAACTCGAGCAGGCACTCCCATGGGCCGACCGCCACCCGCCAGGCTTCGGCTGAGACAAACGAACCCCGACACCGGTCCTCTTGATTCGGTAGCGAAGCGGTCGTTCCTTTGCTTGCCCCGGGGGCCTATCGAACACCGGGCGACTCGTCCCGCTCCGCGGTAAGGGCGGTCACGGCGAGACGGGCGGGATGGGGGGTCGCCTCGGTAGCGCAACGGGAGGTCAACCCCGGCGCTGACTCCTGGGTGTTGTGGTCTTGAAGTGTTGCTCCACGGCGTCAAGTGGCTGTGTGCTGCGTCGCGCTCGAGCTAGGACGAGCGCGCCCTCGATCGCCGCCAGAAGCACCATCGCTTGGTCGCGCGGCCGGCGACACCTCCTCCCACAGCTCGTTGAAGGAGATGCTGTCGTAAAACGCGGTGCCGTCGACGACCGCTTCGTCGCGGAGCGTCATGAACCAGGCACACGTGTTTTCGTAGCTCGTCCCGATCCTCGTCATCCCTGAGCCGTCCCGGAGGACGATGATGGTGCTGCTCGCGTCGTCGGCAAAGATGCCTCGGATGTTTGCCGGGCGGAAGGGCTCCTCGGTGCTGAAGCGCGCACCGAGCGGTGCCAGCACCTCGTCGATGGCGACGAGAGCTTCAGACATAGGACTCGTCCAGATCGAACCCGGTCGGCGCCGCGCAAATCGGATTCGCCCGACGGCGCTACGCGCGCTCGGAGTCGAGGGCCAGCCCGAACGGGCTCCCCTCGCAGTCTCGACAGATCGCCGTCTGCAACCCTGAATGGATAACGCTCCCGCCCAGCGCCCTGACCTGGGCGAGCGCCGCGTCCATGTCAGCGATCGCGAAGTAGGGCAGCGAGACGGTGTCGCCGGGACCGGTGCCGCGCTCGTGGATGCCGACGGCGGGATCCCCAGTGTGTGTCTGCCAGCCGCGGCCCTCGGCCTCGTTGCGCTTGGCCAGCTCGACGCCGAGCAGCTCTGACCAGAAACGCCGCGCACGGTCTGGATCATCGGCGGGGAACTCGATCAGGGCCAGCGGGCTGTCCACCGACAAGACCATAACGCTGACCAGCCGCCGGCCATGGGCCGCCGTGCCGGCGCGTCTTACTCGGCGACGTCGACGGTCTCGCAGACGAGCGGCTCCCTCACAACAAACCAGCAACGACGCCGGAGGGGATCGCGCGTGGCCGCACGACACCTAAACGAGTAACGACCGTCCGGCGGCCTCTCGTAGGTTCGCCGTGATTGGCATATCCGTTCCAGAGGAGCGCTGCGGGGCGAGTCAGCGGAGCGCGAGAGTGCCGCTTGCATGTACAGCACTGACGCTCAAGGCCGTATGACCTGGTTCGGACCACAGGGTCAAGTCCTCAAACGGACGACGATCGACACCGCGTTCAACTTCATCGTCCGAACCACACGCTGACGTGACCGACGACACCTGCCTCAGCTTCAGGATCCCTGCGAGTGGCTGGTGGTTGGGCTCAGAAACGGGATCGCAAAAATCTCGGAGGGGAGTCAGACGCCCGTGTCGGCGCTCACCCGTCCGCTGAGCGATGCCTCTTGGAGCAGGCGATAGTCGCGTTCGTTTTGGTCGGCGTACGCGATCGAGAAGTCGGCGAGCGCGTGGTCAAACTCCTCTGACTTCCCGAGGTATGCCGCGATCGCGATCCGGTCCCCAGATCGTGCGTGAGCCCGGGCAAGGGTCCAACCGCACATCTCGCCCCACAGCCTCATGCCAGCCGCCGTCATTCCGTCGATGTCGGCGGAACCCTTCCAATCCCTCAGCTGGCGCACGTAATAGTCGCGCTCGCATCGTTGCCAATCAAAGCGCTCCCAGCCCAAGAAGATGTCGCTGGCCGACTGCATCAGGTGCTGGCCCGCGACGACACGCTGGCCGTGGTTGGCGAACTCGCTCATGGATGTGAATTGCTCGAGGACCGAGAGCCCCGCCTCTTTGACCTGCAGGAGCAAGGGAGCCCCGCGACCGTCGAGGAGAAGGATGATCCATGCCTCGGTGCCGACGCTGCCAACCCCGACTACCTTGCGAGCAGCGTCCACGAGTCGGTACTGATCGAGCAGCTGCCGGCGATCGGGCGCCAGCGTGTCGTAATACGACCCGATGAATGCGCGCATCTCTTCCAGGGCGACCTCGCCGGTGACGTCTGCCAGCAGCTTCTCCACCGGAACGATCAAGGGCGGATCGTGGACGATTCTGGGTTCGCCATCCAGCGTCTGACATAGCTTCTCGAACGCTTGGTGGCTGTCATGCGCGCGCGCGTTGTTGATCGCCCGCCACACACTCGGTGTCCGTTTGGGATCGAGCAGCGACCGGAAGCGCGGCAGCAGCTCATTGGTATCTAGGCGGGCATACCAAACCTCGAGCATCGACATGCTCGACATCTGCCGCATCGCCTGCCGGTAGGACCGGACGGCGTTGCGTACGATCGACCGGCGCTCCCGCCCGACAAATTCGAGGTCGCGCCCCGCAACCTCGAGGCTGGCGGCCAGTCGCTTGACGTCCCATTCCCAAGGCCCGGGCAAGGTCTCGTCGAAGTCGTTCACATCAAAGAACAGGTGACGCTCGGGCGACCCGAAAAGCCCGAAGTTGGACAGGTGCGCGTCGCCGCAGAGCTGGACGTTCAAGCCGGATCGGGGTGTGCCAGCGAGATCGGCTGCCATTGGCAATGCGGCGCCGCGGAAGTAGCTGAACGGCGAAACCAACATGCGCCCATACCGGATCGGCAGGAGTTCGGCGATCCGCGTCCTTGCCTGCTGCTCCAGAAGATCGACGGGGCTGCTTCTGCCCGAGGGCGGCTCCCACACGGCGTGACTTGCACGCGGAACCTCCGCGCGCGCACGCTTCCCCCGCGCGACTCGCTCGTCGGGCGTGAGGCGTTCTAACCCGATCTGAAACACGCGGCATCACTCTACGGCCTGCCCCCGCACGCGTCGAGGGAGGACGGCATGCGCAGGTACGACCGGACCTCGGGTCCGCCGAGCCGTCTGTATCGTCGTGCGGCGAGTCGGTCAAGTGGACGCTCATATGGCCCGGCACGCAGAGCACGCGAGGAGACCGCGCGATGGATCACACGTCGATCGACATCTACCTGGTGATCGATACCTTCCTGCTCCTGCTGATCGGGATCGGACCGAAGATCGCGCTCGTGCCGTTCCTGGAGGTCACCGCCGAGATGGACGCTGCAACGAAGGCGCTGATCGTCCGCAAGATGCTGATCACGGCCGGCGTGACTGCGGTCATCCTGATCGGCCTCGGCGAGCTGTTGGCGAGGCTGCTCCATTTCTCGACCGGATCGCTCTCGATTGCCGGCGGCATCATCCTCGTGATCATCGCGGTCACGATGGTCCTCGGCTCGGGTGATTCGCAGCCCAGTGCAGCCGCAGCGGGAGGCGACCCGATGCGGATCGCGGTGTTCCCACTTGCGATCCCGTACCTGCTGAACCCCGCCGGGATCGTTACGCTGGTGACACTCTCGGCCGAATCAGACTCGGTCGCGGTGTTCGCAATGGTGCTCGGCCTGCTCGTGCTGGTGCTCGCCCTCGATGTGGCCGTGTTTCGTTGGGCGAACCGCGTGAGCGATCATCTCGATCAGAGCAGGATGCTCGTCACCGAGAAGATCTTCGGCTTCCTGCTTGCGGCGCTCGCGGTCCAACTGATGCTCGACGGCCTTGACAGCCTCGGCCTCATCCACCTGTCAAGCCACTGAGCGAGCAGCGCCGAGCCTAACCAACGGGTCCACCGTAAGAGAGTCGCAGTTGTCCGGCTGGAGGGTGACGTGCGGTCTCGTGGATCGCTGTTTCGATCGAACAGCCTCGTGGGCCTGTGAGACTTCCGATCAGCCAGAAGAGCAACCCTGCCACGGACCAGACAGTCGCTCACGGGCTAATCTGACGAAAAGTCCCGTCAGCGAGCGGGTGTGACCTAGGTGGTGAAGCGGCGAGGCGGGCGCGAGTGCGGATGGCTGCTCCAGCCCTGCCCGTGCTGCGGAGGCAGTGATCCGAGGCCGCCGCCCGGTGGCAGGGTTGCGGGGTCGTTGCCGACACCGAGCAGGCTGCGTGTGAGTTGCTGGCCGCTCGCGAGCAAGTCGTCAAGCGCGCGGGCGGCGTGCGCGGCGGTGACGGTTGGCTCGGACGCGTCGTCGTGCAGGGAGTCGAGCATGGCGCGGCGCAACAGCTCCTTGAGGAAAGAGGCGGTCACGCCGTCGGTGCGCTCGACGATCTCAAGCGTCTCGATCTCGGATAGCCGTATCGGAACCGAGCGGCCATACAGGGTCAGAAGTCGCTCGCGAGCCTCCGCGTTCGGAAGGTCGATCTCGATCGCGACATCAACCCGGCCGGGGCGCGCCGCCAGCGCGGGTTCGAGCAGATCGGCACGATTGGTTGTCAATACGAACAGCAGGTCGGCATCGCCGGCGGCGCCATCCATCGCGTCGAGCAGGTCGAACAAGACCGGGCTGGATCCAGGCCCGAAGCTTCGGTCCCCGGCGACAAGGTCGACGTCCTCGAGCACAACGACAGCGGGCTGCAGGTCCCGCGCGAGCTCCGCCGCGGAGCCGATCGCACGCAACGCTCGCCCGGTGAGGATAAAGCGGGTGTAGCCCGTCATCTGGCCAAGCAGGTAGCGGGTGGTATGCGTCTTACCGGTCCCCGGCGGTCCGTACAGCAGCAGGCCTCGCTTGAGATGCTGGCCGGCATTCAACAGGGCGTCGCGATGAGCGGCGACGCCCAATGCGTGGCGCTCCACCCGCCCCAACACTGCTTCAGGCAGGACGACGTCGGCGCGGGCGGGCGCGGGCAGGTCGCCGAATTGCAGCAAGACCGCTCCCCCCTGAGTCAGGCTCACGTCGAGCACGTGCCCGCGGTACACGTTGAGCCTGTGGCGTAGATCTCCAAGTCGCGCGTGCACGGCCTGGGCGAGGTCGACTGACAATCCCGCGATCTCGACACCAAGCGATGGGTCACGGTCCCCGGGACCGCTGACCATCACCACGTACCGGCCGTCGGCGTCGGTGACCAGGAGCACCGCGAGCTGTAGGCACGCCAGCGTCGAGCCCGGGCCGTTCGGCAAGTCCACGAGCGGAGGCGCCGACAAGCGCAGTGGCGGCATCCCGTCCCCGGCGACGAGCTGCTGCAGGGTCACCGTCATGTGGTGGGGCGGGATCGAGATGCCGTGGACAACGACGTCCCGCCCTGGCTCACGTGACCACGCGTCGAGCGCCGTCTGAAGGTTGACGTGCTCAAAGGCCGGAAGCGAGCGCGCCACCACCGAACATTCGGACCCCGTCTCACCGAGAAAGTCGCCAACCAAGGCGGCGACTTCGTTGCGCTCCTGGCCATCCTGCTCGGAATGCACCCATTGCAGAAAGGACCGAAACGCCACCGCGAACTCTTGGGCCTCCGAATCCGACGCTCCTGCCATGACCATCGACGATACGCACAAACCAGCAACCGCGCCTGATCCGCTCAGCGCGGGGGCGATCGACCGAGTCTGGCGTCAGCTTGCGTCGGCGGTTCCGCCAGCCTGAACCGCCCGGCATTCGCTCGTCGCCTGCACTAACCCATCGCCCTCATGGCGTGCATCCCTGCGGAGCCGGGGACGACGAGGCCGGGAACCTGGCCCGGAGCGGCGAGGATTCCCACGGCGAGCGCGGCAAGGACCGTCGCCGTCGCGATCCTTGCAGCGAGGGGCCAGGGGCAGGTCTTCTCGAGCGCGACGAGGACGGCGATCAGCGCCATCCAGGTCAGGCTCATCACCCCAAGCGCGAACAGCGCGGCCATCAGCGCCCATGAACAGCCAAGGCACCAGCTGCCGCTCCGCGCGCCCATCGTCAGGGCAGCTGACCAGCCCGGTCGTGCGACACCGCGCAGGCCGTCGAGCTGCCCCCGGCACCGAGTGAGGCAGGCGCGTTTAAATGGGATGAACTCATAGGCGGCGGCGGCCGCGATCACGCCACCGGACACCCAGCGTCCGCCGCGATGCCAGGCCAGGTCACTGCCGAGCAGGCCCTTGCCCAGCTCGAAGGCGCCGTAAGCGAGGACGCCCACCGCGGCCCACACGAGCAGGTAGCCAAGGGCGAACATCAGCCACCGGCTCGGCTCACGTCCACGCGTGACCGTCACGTACGCGGTCAGGGTGGGGGCGAACGAGGGCAGCATCATCGCCGCCATCATCACCACCCATGAGCCCGTGAACCAGCCGAGCGTCCCCAGGTCCGTTCCAGGTCCTCCGTCCATCCCCGCCATCCGCTCGACGGTCCACCACCACGCCAGGGCGGCCGTGAACAGTAGCCCGGCGACCACCTCTGGGTGCTTGCGTGCGAGCTGAAGCGGCGTCATGCGCCGGCCCCCTCGTTCGTGGTCCGCTCGTACTCGTCGTGACGGCGGATCCACGACGGCTCGGCGCCGCTCTCGTCGCGCCCGCTCGGCGTCCGGTCCAGTAACCCGTAGTAGCCCATCGCGATCTCGAGGCCGCGGGCGGTCGTGACGTAGGTCCGGTAGACGTTCTCGCCCGACCGCGCGTACACGCTGAGGCCCGGTCCCTCGGAGACGTATCCGAGCACGTCCGTCCCGCACATGAGCGCGCTTTGCTCCACGGTGAGCGGGATCTTGCCCGCCAGGAACGGCTTGAGCTCCTCTTCGGTGTGGAGGAAGCCGAGATCACGGTTGAAGTCGCTGCCCCCGCTTGAGACCCAATCGATGCCCCAGCCCATCCGCTCCCTGTAGGCGAGGAGCGTCTCGAGCGGGGCGCGGGAGGCGAGCAGCAGAGTCGTGTCCCTGGCCCTCAGATGAGCGGCCTGGGGATCGAGCGTGTCCGCGATCGAGGAGCAGACCGGGCAGCCGGCGACCCAGCCCGGCCCGAACATGAAGTGATAGACCACCAGCTGGGAGCGGCCGTCAAACAGCTCGGCGAGAGTCCTCGTCCCGCGCTCGCTCTCGAAGCGGTAGTCCTTCTCGACCGCGACCCACGGAAGCCCACGCCGCTTTCTCGTCAGCTCGTCGCCGCGACGGGTGAGCTCCTTTTCCTCCCTCAGCAGCGCGTCGCGCTCCGCCTGCCATTCCTCCTGTGTTGCGATCCTCAGCTCTGCCATCAACTTCCACCTCCAGTCCGGATTCGCGGGCAGCCACTATTATTAGCAAAATGGCTAACGATACGTTCAGTGCTCTCGCGCATCCACTTCGGCGCGAGATCGTCGAGCGCCTTAGCCGAGGACCGGCAACGGTCGGCGAGGTGACCGGCGACTTCGGGGTGTCGAAGCCGACCATCTCACGGCACCTGCGAATGCTGGAGGAGGCGGGTGTCGTGAGCCGCGTGATCGTCGGGCGGACCCACCGGCTCGCGCTGCGCCCGGAGGCGCTCGCCGAGGCGTCGGAATGGATAGAGAGCCAGCGGGAACGCTGGGAGCGGCTCTTTGATGTCGTCGGCGAGTACCTGGAAGATAAGGTGCGCCAGTGACCGAGCAGCCCGGCCGCGTGCTACGTATCGAGCGGACCTTCGCGGCTTCGGCCGAGGACGTCTTTGACGCCTGGACCAGCCCCGACGTGATGCGGCGCTGGTTCCATCCCGCCCCCGACTGGGCCACGCCCGAGGCCGAAGTCGATCTCCGAGTGGGGGGAAAGGTCCGGGTGGTGATGCGCAGGCCCGACGGCACGCAGGCTGGCGCCCACGGCGGGTACACGCTGATCGACCGGCCGCACCGGCTGGTGATGACCTGGACCTTCGACGACGATCCCTCCAACGAGCAGCTGATCGAGCTGTCGTTCTCAGAAGCCGAAGGTTCGACCACGGTGCTGATGGTCAACAGCAGAATTTCCACCGACGAGCGCCGCGATTCCCAGGACGAAGGATGGCGCGGGTGCCTCGACGAGCTCGAGCGGGTACTGGCCGGCTGATCTCGACGAACGCCCGGCGCCGATGGCCACGCCAGGCGTGCCCGGTTAGCGCTCGCGATCGCTCTCGAGCCGTCGCAGCGCGTCCTGATCGGCGACGGCCTGGTCGTGAACGTCGACCGCCGGCGGCAACTCAACCTGGAGCTCGGTCGCGTCGTCGAGGTGCGCGATTCCGTCTCGGAGCGCGAAGTCGAGGACGTGCCCGCCGCGAGTCCGGGCGTCGGTTGCGAAATGCAGGTGCCACCCGATCATCTCGATGCCGTCGAGCGCGTCGGGAAAGCCGAATCCGACCATCGTCCCGGGCACGTCGTGGAGATCACTGACGCGCTGCTGGGCGAGTGCCTCAACCAGTTGCGGGTACGGGCGTCGCTGCCTCGGCACCGAGCGGACGCGGACGTGCTCGAAGCGGCCGTCGATCCGCACCGCGACCGGCCGTATCGTGCCCTTCAGTCGATGCCCGACGGCCTTCCCGAGGGCGGCGTATCGCAACGGCCCGCGCAGAGTGACCGGCGGTCCCGGTGAGAACGGCACGACCACGGCGTAGGGCGTCCTCGACGAGCCGGGCGCAGGGATCAACCTGCAGTCGCGATTGGCCTTCCACGCCTGCCCATCGATCACGATCAACTCACCGTCGAGCCCGTTCAGCGTCCCGAGCCCCAGATCACCATGCTGGAGGATTTCGGACAGCGACACGTCACCATCGAAGGCGCCACCCAGCAGAGCTTCAATTGTCGACGTCTGAAACAGCTCGTGCCGACGGGTCGCTGGTCGCAGCTCGCGGTGGCGCACCATCTCCACACGCAGCGCATTGAGGAATTCAAGCTCGCTCACTCAGACCTCAGACCCGCACCGGAGCCGGTCAAGATCGGCGCTACCGATCGTCCTCGGCGATCAGCTCGATGAACCGCTGGAGGTAGATCGGCCAGCCACCGTCACCGCCGACGGCGTCGCGCACGCCCTCCCAGCCCTCGCCATGGCGGTCGAGATTGCGGTGCTCGAGCTCGACGCGGGTGCGCTCGGCCGACTCCGCGACGAAGCGCACCTCGACCTCGCTGGCCCTCTCGAGGTCGGACTCGAGCTGCCATTGCGGGCTGATGTCCCAGCTGAAGACAACTCGGTTTGGAGGCTCGAACGCCAGCACCCGGGCCCATTGGCACTCGCTGCCGTCGACGCCGCGGTCGTACACGCGCCCGCCGACGTGCCGCTCGAATACCGTCTCGGCGATTTCGGTCGCCAGCAAATTGTGGTCGCGCGGCTTGACCCGATCGAAGTCCTCCGTAAAGGCGCGGAACGCTCGCTCGATCGGCGCCTCGACCACGATCGCGAGGCGGATGCTCGTCGCGGTCGCCTGAGTGTGAGTGCTCATTCGTTCTCCTCCGTTGATTGCTCGACCGCGACCTTGTAGGCCGCCAGCGCCTTTCCCCAGAACCGCTCCAGGTCCGCGCGAAGCGCGGCGAGGCCGTCCGGGTCGACGCGGTAGATGCGGCGGGTTCCGGCGGGTCGGTCCACGACCAACCCAGCCTCCCTGAGCACCCTGAGGTGCTGCGAGACCGCCGGCCGGCTGACCGGCAGCTCGCCGGCGAGTTCGCCAACCGCGCGCGGGCGATCTGCGAGCAGCTCGAAGATCGCCTTGCGCGTCGGATCACCCAGGGCAATCCACGCATCCGATTGGTAAGTCTGCACTAACGGTAAGCATAGGCTGACCATCGGTCGGATGTCAACCACTCCGGCCCTTCTATGCGGCAACGCTGAGTGGCAGCTGGACTCTGCTATGCGGCAGCCCTGAGTGGCAGCTGGACTCTGCTATCCGGCAGCCCGAGTGGCAGCTGGCCCGCTGCCGTCCTGGTCGCGGACCGCGAGTTCACGTCGACAGGCCCTCGATCACGCAGTACGGGAACGCCGCCGATCTGATCGCGCCAAGCCGCAGACCAGCGGCGTCCAACAGCTGCTCGTACTCACGATCGGTGCGTTCCCGTCCACCGGTGATGACGAGCATGTTGATGTCGCTCAGCAGAGTGGGGACGGGATCGCCGTCTCGCCCGGGAACCCGGCGCTCCACGATCAGCACCTTCCCGTGTCTGGCCATCGCGCGGCGGCAGTTGCCGAGGATCGAGGTGCAATCAGTGTCGTTCCAGTCGTGCAGGACGTTGGCCAGCACGTAGCAGTCGGCGCCCTCGGGGACGCCGGAGAAGAAGTCGCCGGCGACCACCTCGCAGCGGTCTGCGAGGTCTGTCTTGGCGAGCGCCGCCGCCGCGCGGGCGGCCACCTCAGGCACCTCGAACACAACGCCGCCGAGGTGAGAGTGGTGGCGCAGAAGCTCGGCCAGCAGCGTGCCCTGGCCGCCCCCGACGTCGACGACCGTGCGCGCATCCGAGAAGTCGGAGCCCGCCGCGACCGAGGACGCGAACGCCGCGGTTCGCTCCGACATCGCGTCGTCGAACGCGCCGACCGCATCGGGGTCGCGTTGGAGCGACTCGAACAGCTGGGTTCCGAAGGCCACGTCGAATCCCGGCCGTCCCGTGCGGACCGTCTCGAGGATGTGCTCGAAGCCGCGGATTGCGCCGATCGCATCCAGGAACGTTGCCCACGATCGCAGCCCGGCGGGTGCGCCAGTGCGCAGGCGGTCGCCGATGATCGTCAGCCTGAACGAGCCCGCGTCGTCCTCGTCGAACACCTCAAGCGCGGCCAGCAGCCTCAGAACCCGGTACAGCGATTGCTCGTGAGTGCCTGTCGCGCGCGCGAGCTCACCGGCGCTCAGCGCGCCGTCCGCCAGCAGGTCGGCGACGCCCAGCTCGGCCGCGACATAGACCGCCCGTGAGATATGGATCCCCCAGATCATGCGCAGCAGCGCGGTTGCGGCCGCGCGCTGTTCGTCGGTCGGCGCCGAGTCGTGTAGATCTTCAACGCTCATAGCTGCTCCCTGCGGTCGGCAAATCGGTCGAGCGTGAACTTTGGTTGCGGGGGGTTTCCAGAGGCTCACGAGCCGATTACCGTCTGCCTACCGTGCAGTTCCACGTCCTTGGTCCCCTGGAGGTGACCCACGGCGGGCAGACGGTCGCCGTCGGTGGCGTACGGACCCGGGCGGTGCTGGCGATGCTGCTGATCGACGCCAATCGCGTCGTCGCCGCGGACCGGCTGGTCGACGAGCTCTGGCCCGCGCACGCGCAGGAAAGAGGCGCCGCCAATCTTCAGGTCCGGCTGTCGGAGCTCCGCCGGGCGTTTCGCTCCGTTGGAGAAGCGGATCGACTCGTCACCCGACCCCCCGGATACATGCTCCTGGCCACCGCCGGCGAGCTCGACGTTCTGCGGTTCGAACAACTGGTCACGGAGGGTCGCGAGGCGATCGCCGGCGGCGACCCCATCCGCGCGGTGGCGCTGCTCGATCAGTCGCTGGCTCTGTGGCGGGGGCCAGCGCTGGCCGACCTCGGCGACGGCCAGTTCGCCAGCGTCGAACGGGCGCGGCTCGAGGAGCGGCGGCTGGGCGCGCTCGAATCGCGGATCGAGGCGCAGCTCGCGTGCGGCCGCCACGACGAGACGATCGCGGAGCTCGAGACGCTGACCGCCGCGCATCCGCTGCGCGAGCGGTTGTGGCACCACCGCCTGCTCGCGCTCTATCGGTGCGGTCGCCAGGCGGATGCGCTTAGCGCCTACCGGGAGCTGCGCGCGATGCTGACGGAACAGCTCGGCATCGAGCCCGGCCCCGAGCTGCGCGAGCTCCACGACCGGATCCTTCGTCAGGACCCGGGGCTCGACTACCGGCCTGACGCGGAACGTGGCGCCGCGGAGGCCGCGCGGCCGCAGACGCGCTATGCCCAGAGCGGAGATGTCCGCATCGCCTTCCAGGTGCTGGGGCAGAGTGACCGCGACATCGTGTTCGTGCCGGGCGCGATGAGCCATCTCGATCTGCTGTGGGAGGACCAGGAGACCGCTGACTTCTTCGGCCGCCTAGCCGGGCTCGGCCGCCTGATCCTGTTCGACAAGCGGGACACGGGTCTGTCGGACCGCGCGCCCGCCGACTCGCCGCTCGAGGAACGCATGGACGACGTCCGCGCGGTCATGCAATCGGCTCAGTCCGACCGGGCGGTGCTGTTCGGCTACTCGGAGGGAGCGGCGATGAGCATTCTGTTCGCCGCCACCTACCCCGACCGCGTCAGCGCACTGATCCTCGGTGCCGGCACCGCGCGGTATCGCCCCGCCCCGGGCTATCCGTGCGGCGACGGATCCGAGGCGATGTTTGCGTCGCTGACGGAGATCGCGGAGCACCGCTGGGGGCAGGGCGCGAGCATCGATTGGTTCCTTCCCAGCAGGGCCGACTCGAACGATGCCCGCCGTATGTTCGCGCGCTTCGAGCGGATGTCGGTGACCCCCAGCGCGTTCCTGCGCATCGTGCGGATGGTCCGGGAGATCGACGTGCGCGCCGTGCTGCCCACGATCCACGTGCCGACGCTCGTGATTCAGCGGCTCGATGACCGGATGACCGCCCCGTGCCACGGGCGCTACCTGGCATCCCACATCCCCGGCGCACGCTACTTCGAGCAGCCCGGCGACCACGCGCTGCGATTCGCGGCAAGCGGGGACACCGACCTCCTGCTGCAGGAGATCGAGCAATTCCTCGCCGGAGCGTCGCGCCCAACTCGGACCGATCGCGCGTTGAAGACGATCCTCAACATCGATCGCGCCGTCGAAGCCGATGGCGCCGTCCGCGCCCACCGTGGACAGCTGATCGACGTAACCGAGCAAGGCCTGGTGGCGACCTTCGACGCCCCCGGCCAGGCGATCCGCTGCGCTGACGCCATCCGAGCGACCTCCGCAGGAGCGGGCATGCGCGCCGGCATTCACACCGGCGAGGTCGAACTGCGCGATGGCGCGATTGGCGGACCGTCGGTTGAGATCGCCGCGGCGGTCACGGCGCTCGCCCGGCCGGCGGAGATCCTGGTCTCGCGCACCGTGACCGACCTGGTTATCGGCTCAGGAATCTCCTTCGCCGACCGCGGCAGCCACGCGCTCGGCGCGGCCCAAGGCCGCTGGCAGCTGTTCGCGGTCACCGCCGCTCGGCCGGCGATCCCGCGGGCGTGAAAGTTTGGGCGCGGGTGATGTCTGACAGCTGAGGCGACGCGTCCCGGTTCAGGCCGGGTACTCGTCCTTGCGCCAGGCGCGGACCTCGGCGGGCGGTGGCTTCGGCGTTCGCTGGAGCAGAAACGAGTGGTATGGCGCGACGAACGGATCGGGCGCCGTCACCGTATAGGTGTGGTAGACGGTCCCGTTGTCGCGGGCGAAGGCGATGAAACTTGGGGCCTCGCGCAGCCCGTCTTCGAGCTTCGCCCCGATCTGTCCGCTCCATGTCTCGAGCCAGTCCGGCGGGTCGTCGAGCACCGCCTTGAGCTCAGGCATCTGCTGGGCCTGCCCAGGCCTCAGCGCGAGGCCGAAATCGAATGGAAAATCAGTGCCGTTCGTCGACACGTAAGGGAACTGCCAGCCCATCCGCTGCTTGTAGGCGGTCAGTCGTTCGATCGGCGCGCGGGAGAAGCAGATCAGGGTCACGTCTCGGTGGCCGAGGTGGACGCGGGACGCGCCGAGCTCGTCACCCAGGTTCGAGCATCCAGGGCAGGCGCCGAGCTCGTAATCGGGCCCGAACATGATGTTGTAGGCCAGCAGCTGCGAGCGCCCCTCGAACAGCTCGGCAAGCGTCCGCTTCCCGCCCTCGGTGTCGAACTCGTACTGCTTGTCGACCGGAACCCAGGGAAGCCGCCGCCGCTCCTCAGTCACCTTCTGAGTCAGCTCGGCCTGCTCTGCTTCGAGCTTGGCCAGTTGACCGCGAGCCTCCTCCCACTCGGCGCGCGTTCCAACGATGTAGTCGGCCATCGTTCAACCTCCTTCAGTCGGCTGTTGACCCCACGTACGTTACGACCGCGGCGACGCGCGGAACTAATCGATGCGTGAAGGTCAGTCGCGCAGGCCGCGCAGCGCGTCACGCAGCTGACCGACCGTCTCGGCGGTGTGGACGGCCGACAAGCGCGAGCCGAGCTGTTCGATGTTCAGCTGGCCGACAGCGAAGCCGTCCCGAAGGACGTGCTCAGCAAGTGCGCGATCGTCGTCGCTCGCGAGCCGGTGCTCGAAACCACCATGGGCGTGCGGTGCGAGCCCGAGCTGCTCGCTTCGCGCGGGTATCAGCCCGACGGCGCGTCCGAGTAGCGCGAATCCGATCGCGGCCGCGAGGCCTTCGACGACGCCGCGCTCGAGCCCTTCTTGCAGTGAGCTCTCGGCGTGGGCGAAGAACAGGGTCGTGGCCGCCCCGACGACCAGCGCCACGACCACCCCGAGGCGCCGCGGACTGCGTCGCAGCCAGTGACGGCCCAGCAGCGGCAGGTCGTCGTACACGTCGCCGGCCGTGCCGGGCATCGTGGAGACGATCGCCTGGGCGCTCGTCAGACCTCGGAGAGTCGCGTACAGCGCGGCGCCCGCGAAGGCCGCCAAGCCGCCGACGAGGCCCAGGTACCAGACAGGTAGACGCTGCGAGAAATCGATCACGTAGAGCCCCAGGCCGGCGACCGTCGCAAAGCCCGCCAGCAGCGCGACCCGCGCCCGGCGGCCGATCAACCCGAGCTCTGCGGCGGGCAGGCCGGCCACGCCGCGTCGGCGAACGGCTCGCAGCGCCGCCAGCGTTCCCGCGACGAGCGCGATCTGGGGCGCGAAGAACATCCCGATCAGCGCCGGGAAGAACAGCCACAGCGAGATCCCGTTGCTGAAGCCGGGGTTGCCACCGGCGGCACCGATCGCGAGCTGCGAGATCGCCAGCGCGGCCGCGGCAAGCGACAGCGCGCCGAACGCGCGGAGCGCACCGCTTCGGGTGCTGGCCGTCGCCAGCTCGTCGGCGAAGCTCGCCGCGAGCTGCCGCGGCGCTCCGAGCCGGTCCTCGCAGCCGCGCTCGCACTCGATGTGATCGTGCAGCTCGAGCAGGATCCGGCGCCGCTCGCGCGGGGGCACGCCGCGGGCCCTGAGCTCGGCGGCGAGCGTCTCTAGCCAGCTCAACCGAACACCGCCTCGACCGCGCGTGAGAAGGTCCTCCATTCGCCGCGGCGCGCCTGGAACGCCGAACGGCCGGCGGCCGTGATCGAGTAAACGCGACGCTGCCGGCCGCTGTCGGTCGACCATGAGCTCCTGAGCAGACCCTCGCGCTCCAAGCGATGCAGCGCCGGATAGACGGTGCCCTCCGCGAGCGCGAAGGTGCCGCCGCTGCGCTGGGCGAGTCGCTGCACGATCGCGTAGCCGTGCGCCGGCTCCTGGGCGATCGTTGCGAGGATCAACGGGTCGAGCTGCCCGTTGAGCGCGTCGTTTCTCATACCTAGCAGTGTAAGGCATAGACTTGCTAGGTGTCAAGGGGCGGCCGACCCCCGGGCGGGCTGACGCCACCTGCGCCTAGGCTGGTGGGGCATCCGGTGCCCCACCAGCTTTCTGCGCGTCAGTGGAGGAGGCGCAGGGTGTTGTCGAAGTCGTCGACGAACAGCACGCCGTTGTCCGTCGGCGGGACGGCGATCCCGAACAGGTCGCCCGCGCCGTTGCCGTTGTTGTCGTCGATCAGCGTCTCGCTGACCTGGCGGCCGCCGGGCGTCGTCTCGACGAGGTTGCCGTCGGCGCCGTTGGCGCTGAGGATGTCGCCGTTGGGGGCGATCGTCAGGCCGAGCGGATCATTGAGATCGCCGCCGATGCTGAGCGTCGAACCGCCGCTACCGGCGGGAGTCGTGCGGAACAGCGCGTCGTGGATCTTGGCGATCCGGTTGGTGTCGCTGTCGGCCACGTACAGCGTGCCGTTGCGGCCGAGGCCGACTCCGGTCGGACCGACGACGAGCGCGGCCGGATCCGTGCGCTCCGGGAAGCCGTTCGCGATCACCTGCTCGCTCAACGGGATCGGCCGCAGCCCGCCGAGCGTCAGCAGGCGGATCCGGACGACCGTCCCAGCGTCGATGGTCCGGGGGCTCGCCGCGACTGTGCCGTTTAGCACGTTGGTGACGAACAGCGTCGTGATCGGACCGTGGCTGACCGACGTCATGTCCCAGGGCCCGTTGATGTGCCGGCCGGCGATCTCGCCGACCACGTGGCCCCAGGGGCTGAGGATGATCAGCTCGCCGGCCGTCATCGTCGCCGACGTCCCGTCGGTCGTCGGCAGGCTGCCGACGATCACGTAGCCGTCGGGCAGCGCGGCGAGCGCGGTCGTGAGACCGACTCCCCCCGGGAACCGTGTCGGATCGATCTGCGCGAACAGGCGGGGATCGCTGCCGTCGCGGTTGAACTGCATGATCGTCGTGCCCTCGCCCTGGTTACCGCCTCCGATCGGCTGACCGTCCTTGGTCGGGCCCTCGTTGTTGAAATTGCTGACGAGGATGTCACCAGCGTGCAGCGCGCCGATCGTGCGCGGCGCGGTGACGATTCCGTAAGGGTTCTGATCGCCGTTGGCGGGAACCGTGCTCGCGAGCGTGGTGGTGGTCGAGAAGTTCGAGATGTAGGGGCCGGGTCCGGCCGCGAGCGCGGGCGCGGTGAGGCAGACCAAGCCGGCGAAGCTCGCGCTACAGAGCGCGATCGCCAGCCGGGTGAGCGAAGTCCGGCGTTCGGTACGTGTGACGATTGACAAAGCCTCTCCTGTCGGTTTGGGGGCCGTTGTCAGAGATGACGCCTGTACGCGCCAATCCTTCCTCGATCACGGAAATCGTCACGTGCTACGGGTACAGCCGAGACTTGACGGCCGCCGCCAGCGGTCGCGGGAGCAGCTCCAGCGCACGCAACGCGTAGGGCATCGCGCGTAGCTGCCTGGGCGTGAACATCGTCGGGACGACCGCCTCGATCAGGTGCGGGCCGGGCTCGCCGACCGCGTGCTCGATGGCCTCCGTGAGCTGCTCTGCCGTGTCGACGCGGCGGGCCGAAACGCCGAGGCCGGCGGCGATCTCGACGAAGTCGACGTTGGGACGCCCCAGATCGAGCTGCGCTTTCGCCTTCGGGCCTGCCGCCTCGGCTCCGACCCGCGCGAGCTCCATGTTGAGGATCGCGTAGGAGCGATTGTTGAAGATCACGATCGTGACATCGAGCTGCTCACGCGCCATCGTCCACAGCGACTGGATCGTGTACAGCGCCGATCCGTCGGCCTGGAGCGCGAACACCGGCCGCCCCGGCGATGCGACCGCCGCACCGACGGCGACCGGAAGCCCCTGGCCGATCGCCCCTCCGGTCAGCGTCAGCCAGTCGTGCCGTGGTGCGCCGACGGTGCTGGCCGCCAGCGCCACGCCCGACGTCACCGATTCGTCTGACACGATCGCGCCCTCGGGCAGCATCGCGCCGATCGCCTGGCACGCGCTCTCAGCGGTCAGCGGTCCGCTCGCGCGCTCCGGCCTGGACAGTGCCTGGCGCTCGGGCTCGACCTGCTCGGCATCGAGCGCGCTGACCAGCGCCCGCAGGCTCGCGAGTGCGTCGTCGCTCGGGGCGGCGAGCTCGTGGACCTCGCAGCCACTCGGGACAAGGCTGCTGTTCTTACCGGGATAGGCGAAGAACGTCACCGGCGCCTTTGTGTCGACCAGGATCAGGTGGCGCAGGCCTCGGAGCTGGACCGAGGCGAGCTCAGGGATGTACGCGAGCCGTTCGATGGCCGGCAGGCCGGCGCCACGCTCGACGCGCGTCGGGAAGACCTCGCTCAACAGCGTGCAACCTGTCGACGCTGCGACCCGTCCGGCTGCCACCAGCTCCTGTTCGCGCAGCGCCTGGCCACCGAGGAGGATCGCGGTCCGCTTGCCGCTGCGCAGCGCCCGCGCGACTTCGTCGACGACCTCCGCGGAGGCCGCTGGGGCGGCGCTCGGCGCAGGCATCGGGGCCGGCTCGGCGCCGTCCTCCCAAGACACGTCAGCGGGCAGGATCAGGGTCGCCACCTGCCCCGGCGGTCCGAGCGCGGCGGTGATCGCCTCGACCGCGTCCCGGCTCAGCTGCCCCGGGCTTGCCGACGTGCGGACCCAGCGCGAGACGTTGCGCGCGACGGTCTCGATGTCGGACTGGAGCTGGGCGTCGTACTTGGTGTGATAGGTCGCGTGGTCGCCGACGATGTTGACGATCGGCACCTTCGCCTTGCGCGCGTTGTGGAGGTTCGCGAGGCCGTTACCCAGCCCGGGCCCAAGGTGAAGCAGCGTCGCCGCGGGCTTGCCGGCCATCCGCGCGTACCCGTCCGCGGCGCCGGTCGCGACGCCCTCGAACAGCGCCAGCACGGCGCGCATCTCCGGCGCCGAGTCGAGCGCCGCGACGAAATGCATCTCGGACGTACCCGGGTTGGTGAAGCAAGTCGTGACGTCCGCATCGACAAGCGTGCGGATCAATGCCTGGGCGCCGTTCATCCGTTCTCTCCGTTCAGGACCAATGATGGGCGATCCGCCGCGCCGCTGCCAGCCTCGCGGCACGACGGATCCGATCTACCCCGAATCGCACCGTGATCATCGTTACGCTCGCGCGGTGCGCTTCGCCGCCGATCGACCGATGCGCCTCGCGCCCGCGACCGTGCTCGACTACCGTGAGCTCGCTCGGCGCCGACTCCCGCGCCAGCTGTTCGACTACGCCGACGGCGGCGCCTACGAGGAGGCGACGCTGCGCGCCAACGTGGCCGATCTCGAGCGCGTGCTCCTGCGTCAGATCGTGATGCGCGATGTGTCGGTGCGCGAGCACGGCGTCGACGTGCTGGGTCAGCGTCTGGCGCTGCCGGTGATCCTCGGACCGGTCGGCCTGGCCGGGATGTTCGCCCGCCGCGCCGAGGTGCAGGCGGCGCGCGCCGCCGAATCGGCCGGGGTCCCGTTCATCGAGTCGACGGTGTCGATCTGCAGCATCGAGGAGGTAGCGCGGGCGACCTCGACGCCGCCGTGGTTTCAGCTCTACGTGATGCGCGATCGCGACTATGCCGAGCAGCTGATGGCACGGGCGCGCGCCGTCGGTTCTCCGGTGCTGGTGCTGACCATCGACCTCGCGGTCGTCGGGGCGCGGCACCGCGACACGCGCAACGCCGTGGTCGGCGACCACCCGACGCGCGCCAAGCTGATGCGTGGGCTGGACCTGGCCGCCCACCCCCGTTGGATCCGAGACGTACCCGCCGCGGGCAAGCCGCTGACGTTCGGCAACCTCGAGCGGGTCGTCCCGAACGCGCGGACCCCGGCGGACTTCCGTCAATGGGTCGACGCGCAGTTCGATCCGAGCGTGACGTGGGACGACGTCGCCTGGGTGCGCGACAGATGGGACGGGAAGCTGGTCGTCAAGGGAGTGCTCGACCCAGAGGACGCACGCCACGCGGTCGACGCCGGCGTCGACGGATTGGTGGTCTCAAACCACGGCGGGCGCCAGCTGGACTCGGTGCCGTCGACCGCCAGGGCGCTGCCCGAGATCGCCGACGCGGTCGGCACCGAGATCGAGGTGCTCGCCGACGGCGGTGTCCGGACCGGACTCGATGTCGTCAAGATGGCGGCGCTCGGCGCCCGCGCGGTGCTGATCGGACGCGCGTGGGCATTTGCCGTGGCGGCACGGGGAGGGGCCGGCGTGAGCCACATCCTCGAGGTGATCGACGCCGACATCGATGTCGCGCTGGCGCTGACCGGTCAGACGTCGTTCGCGAGCGTCGACAGGTCGGCGCTCTACCAGCACGGCGCCGGCTCGCCAGCGCCGTAGCGGCACTCAGCGGTCGTTGAGGTCGAGCACCTGGATCGGCGGCTCGATGTCGCCCTTGCGGTCGGTCGGGACGATCGCGGTGCCGAGCGCGAAGAACTCGATCACGTGACTGCCCCAGCCGTGGCTCTTCTCCGACAGCGAGACGCCGACGATGCCCTCGGCGCCGAGCTCCTGCGCCTCGCTCTGCATCCGCTGCATCGCCAGCTCGCGCGCGTCGTATAGGGCTTGTGTGAAGTTGGGGAGCTCGACGTTGCGGCCGGTCTGCGAGATCGTCTGCAGCGGTCCGCGGCGACCGACGTGGTAGACGCAGCTGCCCATCACCATGCCGACCGGGCGGTGGCCGGTGCGCAGCAGCGTCCAGAACTCCTGTCCGGAGAGATCGCTCTGGAACGGCCGGCCATTCGGCGCCCGGTGCAGGACCCCATCGCGGTGCTTGACCGCGGTCCCGATCGCGATGAACTCGGCCATGTTCGGGCCCCACTCGTAGCGCCCGATCTCCAGCCGCACGCCGACGATCCCGTCTGCGCCGAGCTGGTCGGCCTCCTCCTCCATCCTCGTCATCGCGAGGTGGCGGGCGCTGTACATGGCCTGCGAGAGCACGTCCAGCTCGCGGCTCGAAGTGGGTCCTGCGACCTGGAAGCCGATATGGAAGATCGAGCTGCCGACGACCAGGCCGACCGGGTCGAAGCCGGCCTCGGTGACGAGCAGGAACTCGTTGACGCTCAGGTCGGATGTGTATAGCCCCTCGCGGTTCTGCTCAAGGCGCTCGCGGCCCGACTCGGGGATCCCTTCGAGTGAGGTGGGGTCGTACTCACTCATGTCGCTCGCATCCTGACGGTCGTCTTGGTCGGCGGGCGCGTCGGCGCGTGACCGTGGCGGATCGCGGTGCCGGCGGCGTGCATCGTGATCATCCAGCCGTTGCGCTTGACGTCGCTGTGGCCCGACATGCGATAGGGCACGCCGAAGCGGCCCCGGTGCCAGCCAGGGGTCGCACTCGAAAGCAGCGACGAGGTGAGCGCGAGCTTCTCGCGCCGCAGGGCGTGGGAGAACTCGACGCCCACAGCGCCGGTCGCGTGCGCATCCCGGACCTGACCCAGCAGTCTCGTGCGCACGGCTTCACGCGCCTCGTGGAAGCCGCCGCTGAGCTCCTCGAGCTCCTGGTTCTGTGCCTTGGTCCGCAGCCGCCGCAGGCGTGTGGCGCGGGGCGGCGAGGCGAACACGACCGCGGTCGTCGCGACGAAGTCGACCAGCTGATGGCCGGCGTTTTGCAGGCGCCAGTAGTCCTGGACCGAGACGTCGGTCAGCGTCGGCAGCTCGGTCGGAGTCGAGTTCGGCAGCCGGATCGCGGTGCCGGTGACCACGTACTCGATCGTCCGCTTGCCGAAGTCCTGGTCACTGTGACGCAGGTGGACGCCGACGACCGCATCGGCGCCGACCTGCTGGGCCTCCTCGCGTAGTCGGTCGAGCGCCCGGCGTCGAGCGAGGTTCCAGGCCTCGCTCAGCACCTCGAGCTCGCACACGACTGTCGTGTGCCACTTGTAGCTGCGGACCTGAGCCGGCGATGCCTCCGTGTAAGGCGAGTGGAGCGCGACGCCGGTGTTGCTCGGCCCGTACCAGGCGTTACTGATCACGTTCACCCCAGGCGGCAGCGCCGGCAGGTACTGCCAGCCGGTCCGGATCACGCTCGCGCCCATCACCTGAGCCAGCGGCTTCGGCCCCATCCGGTTCAGCAGTGCGAACTCGTTGACTGACAATCCGCTCGTGAACAGCGAGCCGGGCTCCGTCAGCGCTCGCAGACGTTCCTCGGCTCGGGCCGGAATCCCGCCAGCTTCGATCCGAGCCAGCGACTCCGCCTGGCCGGCGTCGACCTCGTCCTCGCGTCCGAAGAAGCCCATCAGCACCTCCCGCGCCGTCGTCGGAGGGCGGATGTTAGGCGCCCCGGCGAGCGGGTGGAAGCGCGCGGGCGGCGGATGTCAAGTCCCCCCGATGGCGAACCGGAAGCGCCCAGGCCTGCGTTACGCTTCGCCGATCCGGCTGATCCTGAACATCATCTGGTTCGTGCTGGCGGGCTTCTGGCTGTTCATCGGCTACCTGTTCGCCGCGATCCTGTGCTTCATCCTCATCATCACGATCCCGTTTGGGGTGGCGGCGCTGCGGATCGGGTTCTTCGCCGTGTGGCCGTTCGGCCGCGCGGTCGTACCGAAGCCCGACAAGGGGGTAGGGTCGACGCTCGGCAACATCATCTGGTTCTTCATCGGCGGCTGGTACCTGGCGCTGATGCACCTAGTCTCGGGGATCCTGCTGTGCATCACGATCATCGGGATCCCGCTGGGGGTGGCCAACTTCAAGCTAATCAACGTCAGCCTGCGGCCGTTCGGCCGCGAGATCGTGTCGGCCGACGAGCTCCATCGGCTCGGCGCCGAGTCGAGCGTCGCGTTCTAACGACCTACACGGGCCACTCGTGCACGGGCACATTTGAGTGCATGTGCTCGCGGTAGCGCCTCGTCATCTGCCGCAGTGCCTCGGGGCGCTGACTGCCCTTGTCGTCGTACAGCTTGTGGAAGACCTCGCTCTGCCATGAGGCTCCGTTTCGGAGCAGCACGCAGCGGCGCTCGATGATCCCGAGCAGACGGTCGGCGTCCTTGGAGTCGACGCCCCAGCGCGACAGCCCCTCGCGCGCGAGCGCCAGCAGTCGCCGGAGCACCAGCTCGGCCGCCGGCACCTCGCCGATCCCGGGCCAGTAGAGGCGTGCCTCGATCCCGTCGCGGGCTCCGGCGTGAAAGTTCTCTTCGGCGGCCGAGAACGACATCTGTGACCAGACCGGCCGCTCATCGTCGGCGATCACGCGCAGCAGCCCGTAGTAGAAGGCGGCGTTGGCGAGGATGTCGACAACCGTCGGTCCCGCCGGCAGGACGCGGTTCTCGACCCGCAGGTGCGGCTGGTCGCCAACCACGTCGTAGATCGGACGGTTCCAGCGGTAGATCGTCCCGTTGTGCAGCCGCAGCTCGCTGAGCTGGGGAACGTCGCCGCGCTCGAGTGTCGCCACCGGGTCCTCGTCGTCACAAACGGGCAGCAGCGCTCCGAAGTACTGCACGTTCTCTTCGAACAGGTCGAAGATCGACGTGATCCAGCGCTCGCCGAACCAGACGCGGGGTCGCACGCCCTGCGCCTTGAGCTCCTCGGGGCGGGTGTCGGTCGCCTGCTCGAACAGCGCGATCCGCGTCTCGCGCCACAGCTCCTTGCCACAGAAGAACGGCGAGTTGGCGGCGATCGCGACCTGGACCCCGGCGATCGCCTGAGCGGCGTTCCAGTAGCCGGCGAACGCGTCAGGATCGACCTGCTGGTGGAGCTGGACGCTCGTGCACGCGGCTTCAGGGGCGATCGTGTCGGCGTGCGTGGAGAGTCGCTCGACGCCCCCGATCACGATCTCGAGGTCCTCGCCCCGGGCGGCGAAGATCTGCTCGTTGAGCAGCGCGTAACGCGGATTGGCGCTGAACGTCTCGGCGTGCAGATGCTCGGCCCCGAGCGTCGGCAGGATGCCGATGATCATCATGTGCGCGCCGACCGTCCGCGACCGCTCCTCGGCGTTGTTGAGGCTCGCGCGCGCGTCGCCCTCGAGCTCCGTGAACACGGTTCCCTCGAGCAGCCGCGGCTCGACGTTGATCTCGACGTTGAACTGCCCGAGCTCGGTCTGGAAGCTCGGGTCGGCGATCGCCTCGAGCGCCGCGGCGTTGATCAGCGCCGGCTCGCCGGCGTCGTCGGTCAGATTGAGCTCGACCTCGAGCCCGAACGAGCGCCGCTCGGGATGAAAGCGAGCCTCCGACAGCATTCGCGCGAAAACGTCCAGGCAGGCGCGAACCTTGCGGCGGTAGCGCTGCCGGTCCTCGCGACTGAAAGTCTTGGCGGCGACCTGCTGGCCCACGCGCACAGTATCCGGAACCGGCGGGGCCGATTACAAGCTCTAGGGGGCTGCCTTGAACGGCGCACCCGGCCCACCGCACACCCTCGCCGCCTGCTGGAAGGCGGGCGACTGGGGGTTCATACCGGGCGCGAAGTAGATCCTGACTCCGCCGCTGCTCGGGAACACCGGATCCGGAAAGTCCGGCACCCCATGTGCGCGCATGCACTGCGCGTTGGCGATCAGCGCCTTGCGCTGCGCCTCCGAAATCGGTCCACCGGGACGTTGCAGGCCGAGCAGCTTCGCGCAGGTCGTGAGCGCCGACCGGAGCGCAGGTGAGGACAATTTGAGTCCGCCGGCGATCGCGATCTGGCGGCGCGCTCCCGGGTCCGGGAAGTTGGGCACGCCGTGCGAGCGCATGCACTCGCTGAACCTGAGCGGGCGCGATGCGGCCGCGACGCTCGACGTCGACGACGATCCGCAGGCGGCGATCGCCAGCGAGCAGCCGACGCTGACCACTGCCACCAGCCGCTTCACCCGACCTCGACTGCGTCGGGCTGCGGGCGCCCGTCGGTCGTCGCCTTCTGCGTGTCGCCGCGTTGCCCCGGCAGCGACTCGCTGTCGAGCGGGCGTCGGAAGCGCACCTCGACGTCCAATCCACCGCCGGGCGGGGCGTGAACGTCCAGCTCGGCATTGTGCGCGTTCGCGATCGCGGCGACGATCGACAGCCCGAGACCGAGCCCTTCGCCGTGGCCCTGCCGCTCCCGAGCAAGGCGCTGGAACGGTTGCAGCAGCCGCTGGACCTGATCTTCGGGCACGACGGTCCCGGTGTTGACGACCTCGAGGCTCGCGCGGCCCGCGTCGGGCGCCACGCGAATGCCGACATGGCCCGACGGGATGTTGTGGCGGATCGCGTTCTCGATCAGGTTCGAGGCCAGCCGCTCGATCAGGCGGCGGTCGCCGGCCACGAGCGCCGGCTCGAGCGAAGCGTCGAGCGTCAGGCCGCGCGCGGTTGCCTCTGGGCGCTGGCGCGCCACGACGTCACCGACAATCGCGGCGAGTTCGATCGGTTCACGCTGATCGACCCCGCGCTGCCCCTGTGCGAGCGCGAGCAGGGCGTCGATCAGCTGCTCTTGCTGCTCAGACTCGTCGAGGACCTGCGCGCACGTCTCGCGGAACGTGTCGACGGTTGCGCTCGGGTCGCTGATGATCATCTCGAGCATCGCCCGTGCCGCGGTCAGCGGCGTGCGAAGCTCGTGCGAGGCGTTGGCGACGAACCGCCGCTGCGCATCGAACGCGGCCTCCAATCGCTCCAGCAGCCCGTCGATCGTGTCGGCGAGCTGGCGAAGCTCGTCTCGCGGTCCGTCCATCGCGAGCCGCCGATCGAGACTGGTCTCCGAGATCTGCTGCGTGGTCGACGTCATCGTCCGCAGCGGGCGCAAGACATGGCCGGCGACCAGCCAGCCGAGCGCCGCCGAGATCAGCGCCATCACCGCCAGCGCGATGCTCGACTCGACGATCAGCTGGTGCAGGTCCGCTACCCGCTGCTGAGTGCCGACGAACAGGATCGCCTTGCGTCCGGGGCCGTTGCTGAAGAACTCCTTGAATTCCTGGAGCGCCTTCAGGGTGCGCGGGCCGCCGCCGAAATTCGGGACCGGGAGGAAGTTCTGCCTGGCGCCCGGCGACGAGGTTGACGAACGGCGCACGTTCCCAGGAGTCAGTGGCGTTCCCGAACTCTTCCCGCTCCCAGTCGGCAGCCCTGGTGGCTTGGCCACCGCGTGCTGGACGATCGCCTGCACCGGCGCGGTCCTGTTGATCGTCGTCTTGTCGGCGAGCGTGTAGGTGAACGCCAGCAACGCCGCACCGGAGGCCAGGAACAGGCCGCCATACAGCAGCGTCAACCGCCAGCGGACGGTCGTCTTTGGATGGGCGATTCGCGACGCGATCCGCCCTGGCGTGGTGCGCAGGGTCACGACTCGGCCCCGATCCGGTAGCCGACCGGAGTCACGGTCTCGATCACCGGCGGATCGCCGAGCTTGGCACGCAGCCGGCTGACCGTCATCCTGACCGTGTTGGTGAACGGGTCCGTGGCGTCGTCCCAGGCTCGTTCGAGGATCTCCTGGGTCGAGACCACAGCGCCGTCGGCGCCCAGCAACAGCTCGAGGACCGCAAACTCCTTCGGACCGAGCGTCACCGGCTCGCCGCCCCTCGTCACCGACCTGCGAGCGGAGTCGAGCTCGAGGTCGCCGTGGACCAGTGTCGGCGGCAGCACGCGCCGCGCTCGCCGCGACAGCGCACGGATCCGCGCGACGAGCTCGGCGAGGTGAAACGGCTTCGGCAGGTAGTCGTCGGCCCCCATGCCGAGACCCGCAATCCGATCCTCCAGCGCGCCCGACGCGGTCAGCATCAGCACGGCGCTCGGGCAGCCTTCGGCAACCAGCAGCTTGCAGACCTCATCGCCGTGCACGCCCGGGAGGTCGCGATCGAGCACGATCACGTCATAGGTCGTCAGATTGACGCGATTAAGCGCCTCGCGTCCGTCAAACGCGATGTCGACGGCCATTCCCTCGCGCCGCAGGACTGTCGCCACGGTTTCGGCGAGCCTCGGGTGATCTTCGACCACCAGCACCCTCAATCCGACCGCTCCTCTAGCTTAGGTTCGCTCCGTAGCAACAATTGTGGCGCCGGGCGAGTCTCGCCTCTCGGGCGGCGCCTGGCGGCCAGAATGCCCGATCGTGCATAACAGCGGCATAACAGCGTTACGGCGGTGTTACCGGGTGCGACGTACAACCTGCAGCGAGCGATGGGAGCAGCAGCGATCAAGCCAATCGGCCACCCCTGGGTGGCGTGCCCGCCGGGCCCTGCGTGGTGAAGGCGAACAAGTCATGCGCGTCGACTCGATGAACGGCCACGGAAATCAGCGGGCGGTGATCGCGCCATGAGCACGCCGAGAGTCGGGTGGCTGTCGGGTAGACGTCGCCGTCGGATCGGTGCGGCGCTGGCGCTGGTCGTGGTGGTCGTCGTCATCATCGTCGTCGTCACCGCCGGCTCCTCTTCGCCGAACAGCGCCGCTGCCAACGCGTCTACCGCGACCGGCGCGGCGACCGTCCAGCGCCGCGATCTGGTCGAAACCGACACCGAGTCAGGGACGCTCAGCTACGACGCTCCCCAGACCGTCTACAACCGCCTCAGCGGAACGATCACGTGGCTGCCGAACGTCGGGCAGGTGATCCACGCGGGCGGGACGCTGTTCAAGGTCGACGGCGAGCCCGTGATCCTGATGAACGGCACGACCCCGGCTTACCGCGATCTGTCCGCGGCCGACAGCTCCGGCGAGGACATCCTGCAGCTCAACCGCAACCTCGTCGACCTCGGTTTCAATCCCGACGGGATCGTGATCAACGACACCTGGCAGGCCGCGACGACCGACGGCGTTGAGCTGTTCCAGGGGTCGCTCGGTGACCCGGAGACGGGCATCCTCACGCTCGGCCAGATCGTGTTCCTCCCCGGCGATCAGCTGATCTCGACCGTCGACGGGACCGTCGGTTCCACAGGGGGCGGCGGCTCGTCGGGCGCGAACGCGAGCACGACGGTCGACCCGCCCGCGCCGCAGTTCGTCAGCCTCCGGGTCAGCGGTTCGACGACCACGCCGACCACGCCGACCACGTCGACCACGTCGACCACGTCGACCACGTCGACGACGACCCAACCGGCGACGACGACTCCGACCACGAGCACCCCCACGACCACGACCCCCACGACCACCAGCGGCCACAAGAAGAAAAAGCAGCACCCCAGCCAGAGCCAGACGATCGCCGCGCTGATCCAGCTGCTGAGGGCCGAGAACGCACAGCTCCAAGCCGAGCTGCGGGCGCACCATTCGGGCGGCGGAAACGGCTCGGGCTCGGGCCACTCGGGCTCGGGCCACTCGGGCTCGGGCCACTCGGGCTCGGGCCACTCGGGCTCGGGCGACTCGGGCTCGGGCAACTCGGGCTCCAGCGGTGGCAGCGGCGGCACCCCGGTCGAGATCCTGCAGACGACCTCGACGAGACTGGTCGTGACCGTGGACCTGAGCGCATCGAGCCAGAGCGAGGCAGTCGTCGGTGAGCACGTGACGGTCCAGCTGCCGAATGGCAACACGGTCAACGGCCGGATCACCGCGGTCAGCCCGGTCGCTCAGAACTCAAGCAGCGGCAGCGGGAACGGGAACGGCAACGGTGGCGGCGGCGGCGGTAGTGGCGGCGGCAGTGGAAACGGCGGCTCGTCGTCGTCGACGATCCCGGTGACGATCGCGATCAACGGCCACCACCTCGGGGCCGGGCTCGACCAGGCCGCGGTGAGCGTGAACTTCGTTCAGCAGCGCGCGAACCATGTGCTGTCGGTGCCTGTCACGGCGTTGCTGGCGACGTCGGGCAGCACCTACGCGGTCCAGAATGCGAGCCCGCCCTACAAGCTGATTCCGGTGACGACGGGGCTGTTCGCGGCCGGATACGTCCAGATCTCCGGCGCGGGCATCTATTCGGGCCTGCAAGTGACCGACTCGCAGGGATGAGCGTGGAGCTCGGCGAGCGCGACGACGAAGCCGATCAGGCCGAGGTCCGGGCCCCGCCGTCGCGTGTCAACGGCCTGGCGCTGACGCTCCGCGACGTCGTCAAGGAGTATCCGGGCGGGGTCGCCGCGCTGCGTGGCGTCAGCGTCGAGATCGCGAGCCACGAGCAGGTCGCCGTGGTCGGACCGTCGGGATCCGGCAAGACGACGATGCTGACGATCCTCGGCACGCTCGAACGGGCGACCCGCGGCGATGTTCGCGTCGCCGGTTGCGACGTCATCAAGGCGTCAGACAGCGAGCTCGCAGGTCTGCGCGCACACCAGATCGGGTTCGTGTTCCAGACCTTCCACCTCCAGGACTACATGACCGCGCTCGACAACGTCGCCAACGGGATGCTCTACATGGGGGTCGGTCTGCGCGAGCGGCGGACCGCCGCGACCGCCGCGCTCGAACGGGTGGGTCTCGGTAACCGGCTGACGCACCGCCCCGGACAGCTGTCCGGTGGCGAGCGCCAGCGGGTCGCGATCGCCCGCGCGTTGGCAAAGCGCCCGCTGATCATCCTCGCCGACGAGCCGACCGGGAACCTCGATTCGAAGTCGGGCGGCGAGGTGATAACGCTGCTGCACCAGCTGGCCTCGGACGGGGCGACGCTGGTGCTGATCACTCACGATCACAACATCGCCGGGTCATTCGGCCGCCGGCTCCGGATGCGCGACGGCGAGATAGTCGGAGACGAGCGGTCATGAGCTACGCGAGGAAGCGACGATGACGGGCGCGACCGCGACGCTGCCCAACCCGGAGCGGATCGAGGCCGCGCGGCTCCCGCCGCGGGAGCTGTTCGGCGTCGCGATGCAGGGCCTGCGGACCCGCAAGCTGCGCGCCGCGCTGTCAGCGCTGGGGATCGCGATCGGGATCGGGGCGATGGTCGCCGTCGTCGGCGTGTCCGCGTCGAGTCAGGCCAAGCTGCTGGCGACGATCGACGCCCTCGGAACGAACCTGCTGACCGTCTCTCCGGGAACGAACTTCCTCGGCAACAGCGAGGTTCTGCCGGCGACGTCGGTGCCGATGATCGACCGCATGGCGCACGTCGACAGCGACGTCGCGATCTACCAGCTCTCGAACCTGATCGTGCTTCGCACGCCGTACGTGCCGGCCGAGCAGACGGGCGGCATCGGTGTCGACGCGGCGGGCGACAACCTGCCGAAAGTCGTCGGGACGACGATGGCGTCGGGGCGCTTCTTGAACGCCGTCAGCAGCCGCTATCCGGAGGTCGTGCTGGGCGCACAGGCGGCGAGCGTCCTGCAGATCAACCAGGTCGGCGGGCACCTGATGGTGTATCTCGGAAACACCTGGTTCACGGTCGTCGGGATCCTGAAGCCGGTGACGCTCGACTCGACGCTGGATTCGACCGCGTTCATCTCCCTGCCGGTCGCCGAGCGGATGTTCCAGACGCAGCCGAACCCGTCGGAGATCTATGTGCGCGCGAACGTCAACTACGTCGATCAGGTGTCGAACCTGCTCGCGCCGACCGCCGATCCCCAGGACTCGAGCGGGGTCAGCGTGACGCGGCCGTCGGATGTGCTGGAGGCGCGCGCGGCGGCCAAGGGTCAGTTCACGACGCTGCTGCTGGGGCTGGGTGCGGTCGCGCTGCTGGTCGGCGCGATCGGGATCGCGAACATCATGGTCATCTCGGTACTCGAGCGCCGTGGCGAGATCGGCCTGCGGCGCGCGCTCGGCGCCACCCGGCGTCACATCAGCACGCAGTTCCTGACTGAGTCGGCTTTGCTGGCGGCGTTCGGCAGCATCGTCGGCCTACTGCTCGGGGCAGGCGCCACCGAGGTCTACTCGGTCGGGCAGAACGAGCCGTTCGTGGTGCCGCTGTACGCGCTCATCGCGGCACCGCTGGCAGGGCTTGTGATAGGTGCGCTGGCCGGGCTCTATCCGGCGGCGAAGGCCGCGCGGCTGAGCCCGACCGAGGCGTTGCGCGTCTAGCGGCGCACCGTGATCTTCACGAGCCGGCTGTAGATCGTCGTGCCGGCGGTACTGAGCGGCAGGAACGGGTCGCTCGCAGGGTACGTGTAGGCCAGCCTCAGGAGCGTGGAACTAGTCACGCCCGCATGCAGACAGATCGATCGGCGGCAGCTCCGCCGGAGCGTCGTGCGCGCGAACATGGAAGCCGGATGTCTCTGCGTGCGATCTCAAACGGCGACTACGCGCGGCTGCTGCGCCAGCCGCGCTATCCGGGCTTCGTGGTCACGGTCGCGCTGTCGCGAATCACCGCGACGATGTTCAACACCGCCGGCGTGCTGCTGGTGCTCGAGCGGACCGGGAGCGGCCCGCTGGCGGGCGCCACCGCCGCCGCAACGGTCCTGCCGGGCGCGTTCGCCGGCCCGTTCCTCGGAGCGTGGCTCGACGTCGCCACGCGCAGGCGGGTGTTGATCGTGATCGACCAGCTGACCAGCGCGGCCGCGCTGCTGGCGATCGTCGCGCTCGCGGGCCACGCGCCTAACTGGACCCTGCCGGTCGCCGGGATGCTGTTCGGAGTCACGCGCGGCTTCAGCTCCGGGAGCTTCTTCAGCGCGCTGGCCGAGATCGCAGGGCCGGAGCTGCTCGACCACGCGAGCACGATCGAGGCGACGAGCCGCAACCTCGCGGTCGTGGTCGGCCCTGCGCTGGCGGGCGCGCTGGCGGGAGCGATCGGCGCGGCGAGCACGGTCGAGCTGCAGGCCGTGCTGACCGTGATCGTGGCGCTCCTGATCGCGATCAATCCGGCGTTCGAGGCGCGTGCCCCGGGGCGCGCCAGGAGCGCGTCGCACGCGATGCGCGATGGGATCCGGGTGCTGGCCGGGAGCCGGATGGTCCGCGCGACCGGCGTCTCGAGCTCGCTGGCGGCGCTCGGCTGGGGGCTGATGGTCGTCGGCTTTCCGGTCTACGCGGTCCAGACGCTGCATAGCGAGGCCCATGTCAGCGGCTACCTGTGGGCAGCCGTCGCGGGCGGTTCGACGCTTGGGACGTTCGTGCTCCGGGGCCGCCCGTCGCTGCGGCGGATCGCGACGTCGTACGTCGTGCTCGGCGTGTCGGCGCTCGCCTGGCCGCTGGCGGACACGCTCGCGCTCGGCATCGTGCTGATCGGCACCACCGGCTTCCTCGAGGGCCCGGCCTACTCGGGGACGATCGCGCTGCAGCAGCGCCACACGCCCGCCGCCGTGCGCGCGCAGGTGCTGACGACGGTCAGCGGGTTCACCGGGCTCAGCCTGTCGCTCGGGGAGCTGGTCGGCGGGGTGGTACACGATCCGCTGACGCTGATCGTCGCCTTCACGGTGATCAACGGGGTCGCGGCGCTGACCGCGCTGCGGGCGTGAATCTCACGTTTCCCTTGCCGGCTGACGTTCAATTCATCTGATGGCTGATCCCGATCGCGCCAGCGAGAACCCGCGCGTGATGCTCGCCGCGGCGGTCAGCATCCTCGTGTGGTCGTCGGCGTTCGTCGGTATCCGCTATGCCGGGCGCCAGCTCGACCCGGGAGCGCTCGCGCTCGGGCGGCTGATCGTCGGAAGCGTGGCGCTCGGGGCGCTGGTGCTGGTGCGCGGTGAGCCGATGCCGCCGCGGCGCGCGCTGGCCGGGATCGTGGTCTGTGGTCTGCTCTGGTTCGGGCTCTACAACGTCGCGCTCAACGCCGCCGAGCGCCACCTCGACGCCGGGATCGCGGCGCTGCTGGTCAACGTCGGTCCGATCTTCATCGCGATTCTCGCCGGGCTGCTGCTCAACGAGGGCTTCCCACGGCTGCTGCTGCTCGGCTGTCTGGTCTCGTTCGCGGGCGCCGCCCTGATCGCGCTCGCGACCTCCAGGCACAGCACCGACGCCGCCCTCGGCGCCGCGCTCTGCATCGTCGCGGCGCTCGGCTATGCGGGTGGCGTCGTCGCGCAGAAACCGGTCTTGCGACACGCCTCGCCGCTGGCGGTGACGTGGCTGGCGTGCACGATCGGGGCCGTGAGCTGCCTGCCGTACGCGCCGTCGCTCCTGCACCAACTCGGGCACGCGAGCCGAGCGACCATCGGGTGGGTGGTCTACCTCGGCCTGGCGCCGACGGCGATCGGGTTCGTCACCTGGGCCTACGCGCTGTCGCACACGAGCGCCGGGCGGATGGGCTCGACCACATACCTGGTGCCGCCGGTCGCGCTGCTGCTCGGCTGGGTGATCCTCGGCGAGGTGCCGCCGCTGTTGGCACTGCCGGGCGGGATCCTGTGTCTGGCCGGCGTCGCGATCGCCCGCTGGCGACCCGCGGAGCCCGCACCGACGGCGCCGCCGGTCGCTGCGGCCGGGCGTGGCTAACCAGCCCAAACCCAGGTGTGCGCTCTGAATCCCCCCTCGGTCTAGTCTGCGTCGCGGACCGCGATGTTGACGATCGTGACCGCGCACAGCCGGCCGTCGTCGTCGCGCGCCTCGACCTCCCAGACCCAACGCGTCCGTCCCTGGTGGCGCGCCCGCGCACTCGCGTGAATGTGGCCCTCGAGCAGCGGGCGCATGAAGTTGGTCTCGTTCGACATCCCCATCACGACCTTGCTCTGCCGGTAGACCCCGAGCCACGTCCCGCGCGAGGCGAGCGCTTCGGCGAGCGCCGCGATCACGCCGCCGTGGACGAGCCCGAACTGCTGGCGTAGCTCGTCCCGGATCGCCACTCGCGCGCGCAGCACGCCGTCATCGACGCCGTCGTCGAGCACCTCGAGCCCGTAGACCGCGTCGAAGCAGCGGTCGAGCGCGATCACCGGCTCGAACCCCTCGGGGATCGCGGTCAGCGGGTCCATCGGCGGCTAAAACCTAGCCGACGCGAACTCGGCGACCGCCCGCACCACCTCGTCGGTGGCTTCCAGATGCGGGCTGTGGCCGCCGCCTACCACCAGTCGCCGCGACGGACCGCCGAGTCGTGCCTCGATCCGGTCGAGCTGCTCGAGCGTCCCGTACGGGTCGTCGGCGCCTTGGATCAGCAGTGTCGGCGCGGTCACGCGCGCCGCGTCCGACTCGAGGTTGAAAGCGGCGAAGGCGGGATCGAGCCACATGTCACACCAGCCCCAGAACGCGGCGTCGACGTCGTCGTGGTGCCGTGACATCCGCTCGCGAAGCTCGCCGCTCAGGTAGTCCTCGCGCGTCTGGCGGATCGACTCGAGTGTCAGCCGCTCGACGAACACGTGCGGGGCCAGCAGCACCAGGCCGGCGACCGCGTGGTGGCCGGCGTAGATCAGCCCGATCGAGGCGCCGTCGCTGTGTCCGAGCAGCAGCGGCTCGCGCACATCCAGCACCCCCAGCAGCTCCGGCAGCATCGTCAGCGCCTCCCGGTGGTGAAAGCCGGTCACGTCGCGCGGCCAGGGGCTGACCTGCGAGTTGCCGTGGCCGAAGCGCGAGAACGCGATCACGCGCCTCCCGGTCACTCGCGCAATCGCCGCCGGGAAGTCGCGCCACAGACCGACCGACCCGAGGCCCTCGTGCAGCATCACGATCGCCGCGCGGCGATCGTCGCCGGGCCACTGAGCCGTGTCGACTCTGCGCCCGGCAACCGTGACCGCCAGAGTCTCGTTGACCGACGCCACAGGCGAGCCGGCGCTAGCGGCCGTTGCCGTTGAGCTCGCGCCAGACGCGCTCGGGAGTCATCGGGAGCCGGCGCATGCGGACCCCGCCGGTGGCCGCGGCGATCGCGTTTGCGACCGCACCGGGAACGCCGACGACCGGCGCCTCGCCGACGCCCTTGGCGCCGAACGGCCCCTCGGGCACCGGGACCTCGACGATCTCAGTGTCGATCGCGGGCGTGAAGACGGCAGTCGGCAGGCCGTAGTCGACGAACGTGCCGGTCGTCAGCTGGCCATGACTGTCGTGGGCCATCTCTTCGAGCAGCGCCCACCCGAGCCCCTGGGCCGCTCCGCCCTGCATCTGTCCCTCGACCAGCGCCGGGTTCAGCGCCCGGCCGACGTCCTGGGCGACGACGTGGCGAAGGAGTGTCACCGCGCCCGTATCCGGGTCGACGCGGACGTGCGAGAGGTGGGCGGCCGCCTGCGGGGCCTGTGGCTGCGCGACGCGCCCGTGCCCCTCGACCGGCGGATGCGGGCTGCCGAACTGGAGGATCTTTGCGGCCAGGTCAGCGATCGGGATCGCGCGCGCCGGCACGCCCTGGGGGCGAACGGCGCCGTCGACGATCTCGAGGTCCTCGGGCGCGATCTCGAGCTCCTCGGCGGCCATCTCGAGCAGCCGCTCGCGTGCCTGCTCAGCCGCCCGCTGCACCGCGCGGCCGACGGTGTAGGTGACCTTGCTGCCACCGCTCGAGCCGGCGTATGGAGCGCTCGACGTGTCGGCGCGGACGACACGGACCCGGCTCGGATCGACGCCGAACGCCTCGGCCGCGATCGTCGCGAAACCGGACTCGACGCCGCTCATGTCCGCCGCCCCCGTGATCACGGTCAGGTTGCCGTCGTGGTCCAGCCGGCAGGCGGCGGCCGCGGGCTCGTAGCCGCCCGGCCACCAGCCGATCGCGACGCCGATTCCCTCGCCGTCCGCGACCTCGCCGCGCCGCGCCCACAGCGGGTGATCACGCACGCGCTCGAGGCACGCGCGGGCGCCGAAGATCGGGAACGTCTGGCCCGACGGCGCGCGGTCGCCCTCGTCGGCGACGTTGCGCAGCCGCAGCTCGAGCGGATCGAGCCCCAGCTGTGCGGCGAGCTCGTCGATCAGCGATTCGACCGCGAACGCGCCCGGCGGCGCGGTCGGAGCGCGGTAGGCGCCCGGCGTTACCCGGTTGGTCGCGACGCTCAGTCGCGCTCAGCTCGTAGGACCCCCAGCGGTACGGGCCGGCCGACAGCATCGCGGCGATCGACTCAAAGCCGCCGTCTTCGTTGGCGCCACCGTCGACCAGGACCCGCGATCGGATGCCGGTCAGCGTTCCGTCCTGGTCGGCCCCGAGCTCGACCGTCAGCACCTCGGCGGGTGCCGGGTTGGTGGCCAGCATGTCCTCGCTGCGGGTCATCGCCAGGCGGACCGGACGTCCCGACCGCGAGCTGCGACGGCGCCGACGAGCGGCTCGATCAGACCGAACTTGCCGCCGAACGCGCCGCCGAGGTTCTCGGAGCGGATGCGGATGCTCTCGACCGGCATCCCGAGCAGCTTCGCGAGCGAGTCGCGCATCGAGAACGGCGCTTGGGTGGCGGCCGAGATCACGAGCTCGCCGTCTGGCTGCAGCCACGCGGTTCCGGTCTGGGTCTCGAGGTAGCCCTGGTACATCCACGGCGTCCTGAAGGTGCCCCGCACGACCGCATCGCTGGCCGCGAGCGCTGCCTCGATGTCGCCGTGCTCGAGCTTCGCCGTGCCGAGCACGTTCTCGGACAGGTCCTCGTCCTCGCCGAGGCTGCCGGCCGCGACGGCTGCGTGAGCGTCGCCCATGTCGGCTCCCTCACCGACGGAGGTCGTTTTGATCCGCGCTCGGGGCGCGCCCGCTCGGGCGGCGGCTTCGAGGTCGAGGACGGCCTCGAGCGGATCGAGTTCGACCTCGACAAGGTCGACGGCGTCCTGCGCGATCGCCTCGCTCTCGGCGACCACGACCGCCAGCGGCTGGCCGGCGTAGACGACCTCCTCGCGCGCGAGCGGCTCGTAGAGCCGCCCGGGGCCGGAGGCTTTGAGCGGCAGATCGGCGGCGGTCAGGACGGCGACGACGCCGGGCAGTGCGCGCGCCGCGTCAGTCGAGATCGACGCGATCGTGGCGTGCGCCTCGTGCGCCAGAACCAGGCGCGCGTGGAGCAGTCCGACCACCGGGAGATCGGCCGCGAACCGCGTGCTGCCGCGGACCTTCGGGCCGGAATCGCGGCGCGGGGCGGGTACGCCGACGGCGGACATACCGTCAACCTAGCAGCGGCGGTCGCCCAGCTTCCGGCCGTGGACACGACCGGTTCACAGAGCGTTCGAACGCGCGTTCTCTAAAGTTGGTGTCCGATGCTCAGATTGACTCGGTGGTGCATCGCCCATCGTCGGTGGGTGGTCGGCGGATGGGTCGCGATCGCGATCGTCTCGACCTTGATCGCGACTGCTGTCGGTCGCCAGTACGCGACCAACTTCAGCCTCCCGGGGACCGAGGCCCAGCACGTCGTCGACCTGCTCAACAGCGAGTTCAAAGCCCAGAGCGGCGACGTCGACACGATCGTCTTCCACACGTCCAACGGCACGGTCGACTCTCACGCGGTACAGGCGGCGATCACCCCGCTGCTCGAGCGGGTGAGCAAGATGCCGCACGTCGTCAGCGTCGTCAGCCCCTACGGTCCGGCCGGCGCAGTCGAGATCTCGCGCGACCGGAAGACGGCGTTCGCGACGATCAACTACGACAAGCGCGCCAACCTGCTGCCCAACACGACCGGCGTGCCGGTGCTGAACGCGGTCAACGCGGTCAAGGTGCGCGGCCTGACAGTGGCGGCCGGCGGCCAGGTGATCGAGAGCGCCGAGGGCTTCAGCATCGGTCCGGCGACCGTGGTCGGCGTGGCGGCCGCGCTCGTCATCCTGCTATTGACGTTCGGTTCGCTGATCGCTGCCGGAATGCCGCTGATCACCGCGGGCCTTGGCTTGATCACGGGCGTCGCGCTCATCGGGCTGGCGACGCACATCACGGACATGTCGAACGTCGCTCCCGAGCTGGCGCTGATGATCGGGCTCGGCGTCGGGGTCGACTACGCGCTGTTCATCGTCACGCGATTCAGGGAGAACTACAAGAACGGCGCCGACGTCACCGAGGCGGTGATGGGCGCGATGGACACCTCGGGCCGCGCGATCCTGCTTGCCGGTACGACGGTCGTGATCGCGCTGTTGGGAATGTTCGCTACCGGCGTGAACTTCATGTACGGGCTGGCGATCGCCTCGGTGCTCGCGGTGCTGCTCGTGCTGAGCGCGTCGCTGACCGTGCTCCCGGCACTGCTCTCGCGCTGGGGAGAACGGGTCGTGCGTCCGGGCCGCCGCGAGCGCCGCCGCGAGGCCAGTGGAGCGCCCCCGCGCGAAACGGCCTGGCGGCGCTGGAGCCGGACCGTCCAGAGGCGCCCATGGCCGCTGGCGATCGCGTCGCTGGCGGTGATGCTGATCTGCCTGGTGCCGATGCTGTCGATGCGTCTGGAGTCCAGCGACTCCGGTAACGACCCGACCGGCACCAGCACCTACAACGCGTTCAACCTGCTCTCGCGGGGTTTCGGCCCAGGCTTCAACGGACCGCTGCTGGTCGCGGTCGAGCTCCACGGCGCGCCGGCAAGCACCGCAGAGCAGATCCGTGAGGCGGTCTCGCGAACGCCCGATGTGGTCGCGGTCACCGCTCCGCGAGTGTCGCCGTCGGGCAGGGTCGCGGTGATGGAGGCCTATCCGGCTTCGGCTCCGCAGGCGGCTGCGACGACCGACCTCGTCAACAGACTCCGGCACCAGGTACTGCCGCCGCTCAAGCAGTCGCTGCACGTCGACGCGTTGGTCGGCGGCTTCACCGCCGGATCGATCGATTTCTCCAGCGTGCTGGCGAGCAAGCTGCCGCTGTTCATCGGGATCGTCGTGGTGCTGTCGGCATTGCTGTTGTTCGTGATCTTCCGCTCGCTCGTGATCCCGGTGCAGGCTGGGCTGATGAACCTGCTCAGCATCGGTGGCGCGCTCGGCATTACCGTGCTCGTGTTCCAGCATGGCGTGTTCGCGAGCGCGCTGGGGATCTCATCTGGGCCGATCGAACCGTGGATCCCGGTGCTGATGTTCGCGGTCGTATTCGGGCTGTCGATGGACTATGAGGTGTTCCTGATCTCCCGCATCCGCGAGGAGTGGGTCCGCAACCGTGACCCGACCCGAGCGGTCACCGACGGGATCGCCTACACCGGGCGGGTGATCACCGCTGCCGCCGCGATCATGATCTGCGTGTTCCTGTCGTTCATGCTCGGTGACCAGCGTGTGATCAAGGAGTTCGGCTTCGGACTTGCGGTAGCGGTATTCCTCGACGCGCTCGTCGTGCGCTGCGTGTTGTTGCCGGCGGTATTGGAGATCCTCGGGCCCGCCACCTGGTGGTTGCCGAAGTGGCTCGACGCGCGCCTGCCGTGGATTCGAATCGAGGGCACCGCAGCGGCCGCCGCCGGCGAGCGAGGTAAGGCGACCGCACTCGCCGGACAGCAGGACCAGGCCGGCGAGCACGAACGCACCCCGGTCTAGCGGGCTGGCGTTCCTCGCTTGAGACGCCTCGGCCCGGCGCTGGAGGAGCGCGACTTCCGCCTCTGGTGGCTGGCGCAGCTCGCGAGCAACATCAGTTTCCAGATGCTCGAGGTGGCGATCGGGTGGGAGGTCTACGCGCTCCACCGCAGCACGCTCGACCTCGGCTGGATCGGCCTGGCGGAGTTCGTACCGCTGTTCCTGCTCGCGCTGCCGGCGGGACACCTCGCCGATCGGTTCCCGCGCCGGCTGGTGTTCGCCGGCTCGCTGCTGCTGGGCGCCGCCGTCGGGATCGGGCTGGCGTTCGTCAGCTCATCGGGCACTACCGAGGTGTGGCCGTACCTGGCGCTCGCGTCGGGCGCCGGAACCTCGGTTGCGCTCGGGACTCCGTCCGCGCGGGCGATGCCGCCGACGCTCGTCAGCCTGGCGCTGCTGCCGAGCGCGATGACGCTGCGGTCGATCGCCGGCCAGATGGGTCAAGTGATCGGTCCCGCGATCGGAGGCTTTCTGTACGGCGTCTCGCCGGCGCTCGTCTACTCCCTCTCGGCGGCCGCGTGCGCGGTTGGGTCGGTGTGCGTGCTGGCGATGCATCCGCGGCCACCGGCCGAGTCGCCTGAGGTCGGCGAGGAGGAGCCGAGCCTGAAGGGGGTGCTGGAGGGATTTAAGTTCGTCAAGCGCACGCCGGTCCTGCTCGGCGCGATCCTGCTCGACCTGGTGGCGGTCCTGTTCGGCGGCGCGGTGGCGCTGCTGCCGGCGTTCGCGCGTTCGATTCTCGACGTCGGCCCGACCGGGCTCGGCATCCTCCGTGCCGCCCCCGCGGTCGGCGCGCTGGTGGCCGCCGCGGTGATCACGCGCCGTCCGATTGCGGGCCGGGCGGGGCGCACGCTGCTGGTCGTGGTCGGCGTCTACGGCGCCAGCATGATCGTCTTCGGGCTCTCGCGGGTCTACATCGTGTCGCTGCTGGCGCTGGCGGTCGGCGGCTTCGTCGACCTCTACAGCATGAACATCCGTTCGACGATCGTCGCGCTGGCCAGCCCCAACCGACTGCGCGGGCGCGTGAACGCGATCGAGATGGTGTTCATCAGCGCCTCGAACGAGCTCGGAGCGTTCGAGTCCGGGCTCGCCGCGTATCTGGTCGGGACGGTCCCCGCGGTGGTCGGCGGCGGTGCGATCACCGTGATGCTCGCTCTGACCTGGGGGCGACTGTTCCCGGCGCTGGCCGAGGTCGACCGGCTCGACGACGTCAGACCGGCCGAGACCGACGCAGTCGAACTGGTCGCCTGACGATGCGCAACTGCAGATGACCAGATTGCTCGTGCTAGGCGGCTCGCGGTTCGTGGGTCCCGCGGTCGTCGACGACGGGCTGCGGCGCAACTGGGACGTGACGGTCTTCAACCGCGGGCGGTCAGCGGCGCGCGACCCGCGCGTGCGACAGCTGATCGGAGACCGCGAGCATGCGGCGGGGCTTGGAGCGCTGTCCCGCGGCGAATGGGAGTACGTGGTCGACACCTGGTCAGGCGCGCCGCTCGCCGCGCTGCACAGCGCACGCGCGCTGGCCGAGCGCGCGGCTCGCTACGCCTACATCTCGAGCATCTCCGTCTACGCCCCGCCGCCTCCAATCGGCGTCCGCGAGGACGCCCCGACGGTCGATTCGTCGCCGGGCCTGATCCAGGCGGACTACGCCGAGGCCAAGCGCGGCGCCGAGCTGGCCGTGGTCGAGACGTTCGGCGAGCGCGCGCTCGTGGTCCGGCCCGGGCTGATCCTCGGACCGCACGAGGACGTCGGCCGGCTGCCGTGGTGGCTGATGCGGATCGCCCGGGGCGGCGACGTGCTGGCGCCGGGGCCACCGGAGCGCCCGCTTCAGTACATCGACGCCCGCGACCTGGCGCGGTTCGCGCTCGACGCCGCGGCGGCCGGCGAGGCGGGACCGTTCAATGCGGTGAGCCGCCCCGGCCACGCGACGACCGGCACGTTGCTCGAGACCTGCGTCGAGGTCGCGGGGGCACGTGACGCCCGCCTGCGCTGGCTGGATCCGGGCGCCGTGCTCGAAGCTGGGATCGAGCCATGGACCGAGCTTCCGATCTGGCTGCCGCCCGACCACGAGTTCGCGGGGATGCACGCCGCTGACGTCGAGCGCGCGCACGCGGCCGGCCTGCGCTGCCGGCCGCTGCACGAGACGGTCGCCGACACCTGGGCGTGGCTGTCGGCGCTCGACGGGCCGCCGCCGCTGCGCCAGGACCTCCCGGCGCCCGGGCTGTCGGCCGAGCGCGAGCGTATGGTGCTCGCGCGCGCCGGCCCGGGACGATCGGGCGTAGGCCGCGGACTCGCCGCGGGGCCGCAGCGGTTATCGTCGCGGTGACGTTGACGAACCCTCACTGCCGGCGGCAAGGAGACGGGGATGGATTTGACCTTCAACGAGCGGGAGCTCGCGTTCCGCGACGAGCTGCGGGCGTGGTTTGACGCCTACGACCCCGGCCCGGAGCCCGAGGGCGACGAGGATGCCCACTACGCGTGGCGCCGCGCCTTCCAGCGCGACCTCGCGAACGGCGGTTGGGCGGCAGTCCACTGGCCGGTCGAGTACGGCGGTCGCGGCGCGACGCTGACCGAGTCGGCGATCTTCTACGAGGAGCTCGCGCGCTCGGGCTCGCCGCTGCCCGCGAATGTGCTCGGTCTGCTGCTCGCAGGGCCGACGATCATGACCTGGGGCACGCCGGAGCAGAAGGAGCGATACCTGACCCCGATCATGACCGCCGAGGAGATCTGGTGCCAGGGCTTCTCGGAGCCGGATGCCGGATCTGACCTCGCGAGCCTCAAGACGCGGGCGGTGAAGCTGGATGACTCGCGCGGCGTCCATTCAGGCGAGGCCGGAGGCCGAGCGGACGCCAAGCGCGAGGGCGACGACTGGGTGGTCTCCGGCCAGAAGGTGTGGACCAGCGGCGCTCAGTATTCGCGTTGGTGCATGCTGGTCGCGCGCACCGACCCGGACGTCCCGAAGCATAAGGGCCTCACCTACTTCCTGATGGACATGCAGCAGGACGCCGTGCAGGTCAGGCCGCTGCGCCAGATCACGGGCGAGCGCGAGTTCAACGAGCTGTTCATCGACGGCGCGCGGATTCCCGACGAGAACGTGCTGGGCGGCGTTGGCAACGGCTGGAAGGTAGCCCTGACGACGCTGATGAACGAGCGCGCGGGGCTGGCGTTCTTCCTCCAGGTCCGCCTGCGCCAGACGCTCGACCGGCTGATCGAGGAGGCTGCCGGCAGGGGGCTGCTGGACGACCCGATCGCCGCCGACCGGCTCGGCGAGCTGCACCTGCGGGCCGAGGTGCTGCGGCTGACCGCCTATCGGGGGCTGACCGCGATCGAGAAGTACGGCCAGCCGGGGCCCGAGGGATCGCTGACCAAGTGGATGTGGTCCGACACCAACCAGCAGCTGACGCAGTTCGCCGCCGACCTGCTGGGCCCGTCGGCGCTGCAGGCCGGCGGCCGCTGGGCGTACGAGCTGCTCCGGGCGCGCGGCAACTCGATCGAAGGGGGGACGACCGAAGTGCTCAAGAACATCGTCGCCGAGCGCGTGCTCGGCCTGCCGAGGGCGCGCTGATCATGGACTTCGACCTGACCGAGGACCAGAAGGAGATCAAGAACGTCGCGCGCGAGCTGCTGTCCGCGCGGGCGCCGATGAGCAAATTGCGCGAAGCGGCCGAGGCCGGCGAGTACGACGAGGCGCTGTGGAAGGAGATCATCGAGCTGGGTTGGCCGGGGATCGCGGTCGACGAGCGCTTCGGTGGGCAGGGCCTGGGCGCGGTCGAGCTCGCCGTGCTGATGGAGGAGCTCGGCTATGCGTGCGCGGCGACGCCGTTTCTGTCGACGGCGGTCGCCGCCGCGGTGATCCAGGCAGCCGGAACCGACGAGCAGCGCCAGCGCTGGTTGCCGGCGCTCGCGTCCGGCGAGCTGACCGCGGGCCTTGGCAGCGCCGAGCTGGTGGCCGACGGGGAGCTGGCTGCGGTCGTGGTTTTGCTGGATGGCGATGACGCGCGCTTGGTCGAGGAACCACGCGCCGAGGCGGTCGTCACGATCGACCCGACGCGGCGCTTTGCGCGGGTGATCGGCGACGGAGAGTCGCTCGCCGAGGGCGCCGTGGCGCGCGTGAACGCGGCGATCGCGGCCGAGGTCGTCGGGGTCTGCCAGCGGGCGCTCGAGATGACGGTCGAGTACGTCAAGAACCGCAAGCAGTTCGGCGTGCCCGTCGGTTCCTTTCAGGCGGTCAGCCACCGCTGCGCGCAGATGCTCTTGCAGACCGAGAGCGCGCGCTCGACGGCGTACTTCGCCGCCTGGGCGGCTGACGCGGATCCGAGTCGGCTCGGCGAAGCCGCCGCGCTCGCCGCCGCGGCGGCGGCCACCGGCGGGCGCGAGGTCGCGGCCAGCGCGATCCAGGCTCACGGCGGGATCGGGTTCACGTGGGAGGCCGACGTCCACTGGCTGTACAAGCGCGCGCAGCTCGACGCGGCGCTGCTTGGTGGCGCGGAGCGCCATCACGCGACGCTGGCGCGCGCCGCGGCGGCGAGGCTGAGCGCGCCGGCCGGCTGACCCGATTCGTTCATCGACAGGGATGGGCGGGCGCGCGGCGAAGAGGCCACCCGTTCGCGAGTGCAAGGAGTCAGGGTGATGAGCTACTTCGGCAAGCCGACCGAAACTTTGGACGACGGGCAGACCGAGGCTTTCGAGCTGCCAGCGGCATTCGATCCCGTCTACGCCGGCGCGGACGAGCCGGCCGTGGGCGAGGAAGCTGTCGAGATCGCCGATAGCGGTCACAGCCAGTCGGTCGGCGCGCGCCTGGCCGACTTTCGCGAGCGCGTCGTGCGCACGCTCCAGAGCCTCGACCGCGGGCCCGCGGATCAGCCGCAGCTCGGGGCCGGCAGTGACCAGGCCCCGGAGGAGCTGCTGTCCGAGGTTTCGCCTCCAAGCCACGACGCCCGGCTCCCTGTCGGCCCGTTCGGCTACAGCCGGGGCGCGGTCGACGAGCGGATCGCGACCCTGGAGCAGGAGATCGCGACGCTCGAGCAGGAGCTGTGCGAGCTCCGCGACAGCAAATCGCCGATCTCGATCACGGACGAGATCGAGCGGCTCGGCGAGCAGACCGCGTCGATCCTGGTCGTTGCCCACGGGCAGGCCCATGAGACGACGCGCAAGGCGCAGGAGGAAGCCGAGCGCTGCCTCGCCGACGCGACCTTAAACGCGAACCTGCTGACCGAGGAGGCCAAGCGGCGGCTGCAGGAGATCGACGGCGACACCGACGCGGTGTGGCGTGAGCGCGCCCGGTTGCTCGACGACGCGCGCGACGTCGGGCTGTCGCTGATCGCGCTCGCCGAGGAAGCCGCCGAGCGCTTTCCTCCCGAGGTCAAAACGACCGAGGTGCCGCAGGCCACCGAGTGATCGCCAGGCCGGCGGGTAGTCGTCGGGCCGGCGGGTAGTCGTCGGGCCGGCGGGTAGTCGTCGGGCCGGCGGGAGTCGCTAGGCCGGCGGGAGTCGCTAGGCCGGCGGGTAGTCGCTAGGCCGGCGGGAGTCGCTAGGCCGGCGGGTAGTCGCTAGGCCGGCGGGTAGCGGTGACGGGCATAGATGTCGGCCACCCAACGCCCCCCTGGCCGGGCCGCAAGTGATTCGATGACGTCCCGCCCCGCGGGCGGAACCTCGGTCACCATCGGGTACGGGAACTGGGGCGGCAGCACCACCGGGTAGAACATCGCGGCCGCGGTCAGATCGGCGATCGTGAACGAGTCACCGACCAGGTAGCCGCTCGGACCAAGCTCCTGCTCGAGCCGGTCCATCGCGGCGAACGTCAGCTCGATGCTCTCCTCTGCGGCGTCCGGCTCGATCCGCATTCGCCGGCGCATGACCGGCTTCAGGGCCGGATACATGCCCCGCAGCAGCAGCCGCGCCGGGAGGCGCTGCCCGTGCAGGAACAGCGGCATCAGCACGTCCGGGCGATCGAGCAGCACGTGATAGACGGCCCTGCGGACGTGGGGGCCGAGCTGCTCGTCGAAGAACTCCTCGAGCGCGAGCGCGCGGGCGCGCTGCTCGGCGCCGGCCGGATACAGCGCCGGCTCGGGCCACCGTTGCTCGAGCACCTCGATGATCCGCGTCGAGTCCCCGATCGAGTGCCCGTCGAGCGTCAGCACCGGGGTCGTCGACACCGCGCCGCCGGTCAGACGGCCGGTGACCGCGACGTGAACGCCCGGCAGCAGTGAGCGGCGGAGGTGGGGGATGCGCTTGAGATCGAGTGCCCAGCGGACCTTCTCGTTGTACTGCGACAGCTCGAGCTGCCAGAGGACCGGGAGCTGGTCGTGGTCTGGAGAGATTGTCAACATCACGTACATCTCACAGCAAGCGCCGGGGTGCTGCGACTTACTACGCCTCAGGCTCAGTTAGTCGACGCACCCCCCGAGCGGCTTCTGCGAAGCTGAGCGCGTGCCCTCCGACGAGGTGACGGCGGACGTGCGGGTCGGGCTCGCGACCGTGGCCCGCGAGTGGACCCGGATCGGCGTCACCGGCTTCGGCGGCCCGCCGGCGCACATCGCGCTGCTCCGTGAGCTGGTAGTCAAGCGCCGCCGGTGGATCGACGCGCGGACGTTTGAGGACGCGAACGCGGCCTGCGGCCTGCTGCCCGGCCCGGCCTCGACCCAGCTCGCGATCCTGTGCGCCTACCGGATCGCCGGCGCGCCCGGGGCGATCGTCGGTGGACTCGGGTTCGTCGTCCCCGCGGTTGTGATCATCATCGCCGTGTCGGGGGCGGTGCTCGGCCACGCGCCGCCGACCTGGGTCCGCGGGGCGGGAGCCGGAGCGGGCGCGGCGGTCGCGGCGGTTGCCGTGCGCGCGGCGAGCGACCTCGTGGGGCCGAGCCGCGCCCGCGCGCGGGCGGCCGGGCACAGCGAGTGGCGGTGGCTGGTATACGCGCTCGCCGGCGCCGCGTCCGCCGCGCTGCTCGGCGCCTACCTGGTGCTTGTGCTGCTCGCCTGCGGCGCGCTCGAGCTGGCGATCCAGCGGCGCGAGACGACGCCTCTAGGCGCCGGTGTGCTGGTGCCCGGGGTGGTCGCGACGGGCGGTCTGGGGGCGCTGGCCTGGACCGCGTTCAAGGTCGGCGCGCTCTCATTCGGCGGCGGCTTCGTGATCATCCCGCTGATGCAGGGCGACGCGGTCCATGTGCACCACTGGATGACCAACCAGCAGTTCCTCGCCGCGGTCGCGCTGGGTCAGATCACGCCCGGTCCGGTGGTCGCGACCGTCGCCGCGGTCGGATATGCCGCGCACGGTATCGGCGGCGCGATCCTCGCGGCCGCGGTCGCGTTCACGCCGTCGTTCTGCTTCGTGCTCGCGGGCGGTCGGCGGTTCGAGCAGCTGCGCGCGAGCCAGGGCCCGCGGTCGTTCCTCGACGGCGCCGGACCGGCGGCGATCGGGGCGATCTTCGGAGCCGCGATCACGCTCGCGTCGGCGCTCACCGAAGCCTGGCAGTTCGCGCTGCTGGCACTCGCCGCGATCGCGCTGCTGGCGCTGCGCCGTGGCGTCGTCCAGACGCTGGTCGCGGCCGCGGCGATCGGCGCCGTGGCCGCGCTCGCCGGCGCGCCGTTGCCGTGACCGGCAACATAGGCCGGCGATGGGCTTCATGTTCACCAAGGACCCGGCCGAGTTCCGCCACCACGCGTGGGCGTTAGTCGAGGGTCGGCTCGAGTACAACGTGATCGCGACGATCCTGATCGCGGTCCTCGACAGACGCTACGAGGACGTGCAGCCGCAATTCGCATACCGCCTCGACGGCGTGGGCGCCGTCGACGCCGCGGCGCTGCGCACGCCCCCGTACTCGATGATCGCGACCGAGCTGGATCCCGCAGGCGCCGATGAATTGGTGCGCGGGTGGCTGCACGAGGACCCCGGCGTGTCGGGGGCCAACGGGCTGCCCGCGACGGCGCGCGCGGTCGCGGATGCGTGGCGGGCACGGACGGGCGGCTCGGCGCGAGCGACGAGGTCGATGGCGATGCACGCGCTCGCGACGGTCGTCGATCCGCCCAGGCCCCCCGGCGGACGGCTGCGACCGGCCGATCGCTCCGAGCGCGAGCTGCTGGTCGAGTGGTGGAGCGCGTTTGCCGTCGAGGCCGAGTCGGTCGGGGGCGCGCGGGCCGCCGCGAACGTGGACGCGCGACTGGACGCCGGTGGCCTGTTCGTCTGGGACGACGGCGGGCCCGTCTCGCTTGTCGCGATCTCGCCGGCGGTCGCCGGGGTGGTCCGGCTCGGACCGGTGTACACGCCGCCGGACAGGCGCCGGCGCGGCTACGCCGGGATGGCGGTCGCCGAGGTCAGCCGGCACGCGCTGTCGGGCGGCGCCAGCCGCTGCACGCTGTTCACGGACCTCGACAACCCGACCTCGAACAAGATCTACGCCGAGGTCGGGTATCGCCGTTTCGGCGACTGGGAGGAGCACGTGTTCGAGCGCGCCGATGGACGCTGATTACGACCTCACGCTGCGCCCGATGGTCGCCGCCGACGCGCCGGACCTGACCCGGATCCACAACACGGAAGCGGTCAAGCGCTGGTGGGCAGAGCCCGACCCCGAGTTCCCCTTCGACGAGCCCGACGCGACCCGCTGGACGATCGAGGTCGACGGCGCGATTGCCGGGCTGATCGAGTTCCACGAGGAGCTCGAGCCCCGCTATCGGCATGCCTCGATCGATCTGTTCCTCGATCCCGCTCTGCACGGGCGCGGGATCGGGACCGAGGCGCTACGGCGGACGGTCGACCACCTGGTCGCCGAACGGGGCCACCATCGGATCACGATCGATCCGGCGGCCGCCAACACGGCGGCGATCCGATCCTACGAGAGGGTTGGCTTCAGGCCGGTCGGCGTGATGCACGCGTATGAGCGCGACGCGAACGGCGACCGCTGGCACGACGGCCTGCTGATGGAGCTGGTGGTCGAAGCGCGCTAGTGCCCCGATTCAAACATTCGCTGGCAGTTCGCGCGGGACCCTTGTTCGATCCCGTGCCATATACGTCAGAGATCGAACTCGCTCTCGCGGCGTCTGCTCGGGCTTGCGGGCCACTCGGCATCCTGCCTCGCCAATCGGCCCGCGCCCGAGTCATCCCGCTGCCTGGAACCACCCGCCCGGCGCAGGTACGTCAGTTCCTGCTTGCCGTGCGTGCGGCCCCAGCTACGCCCAGCCACTCCCGAGCCTGCTCACTAATTTCTGAATCGCGACGCTGGTGCTTGGCGCCCGTGCGTGCAGCGTAAGCACCCCGATCCGCGATCATCTCGGGCCTGTAATGCAAGGATTCGAACGATCTGTGAGCGTCTGGATCTGGGCGGCCGTCGGGCTCGTCGGCTCGCTTCTGGTCGCTTTCGTGGGGCCGGCCGCCGTCGACACACATTGGTGGTATGCGCCGGGGGTCCCAGGCGGCCGCAGCGCCGCGACCGTGCTCGTCTACATCGGGATGGCGGTGCTGTGCGTCGCCTGGCTGGCGCTGGGTCGCCTGGTCGCCGGTGACGAGACGCGGGCGCTGCGGATCATCGCTGCAGCCTGGCTGTTGCCGCTCGCGCTCGGGCCCGCCCTGTTCAGCCGCGACGTCTACAGCTACCTGGCTCAGGGCACGATCCTGCACCTCGGCGACAACCCCTATCGGACCGCTCCGGCGGCGCTGGCGGGGCTCGGTCGAGCGCATGTGCTTGCGGCCGTGTCGCCGTTCTGGCGCCACACGACGGCGCCTTACGGCCCGCTGTTCCTCGGCGCGGTGAGCGTGGTCGTCGGGGTGACGGGCTCGCATCTGGTCGCGGGCGTGCTCGTGATCCGGGCGCTCGAGTTGGCCGGTGTGGCCCTGCTCGCCCGCTACGTCCCGGTGCTGGCGCGCGAGCTGGGGGCGAGCCAGGCGCGCGCGACCTGGCTTGGGGTCATGAGCCCGCTGCTCGCGTTTGAGCTGATCGCCGCCGGACACAACGATGTGCTGATGGTCGGCGTGCTCGTCGCGGGCGTGGCGGTGGCGCTGCGCGGAAAGCCGGTGCTCGGCGTCGCGATCTGTGCGCTCGCCGCGACGGTCAAGGTGCCCGCGCTCGCGGGAGCGGTGTTCATCGTCGTAGCCTGGGCGCGCGCCGAGGTGACCTGGCCCGAGAGGGCCAAGTTCCTGCTCGAGGCGGCGCTCGCCGCGGCCGCGGTCCTGGCGGTGGTCAGCGCGATCACCGGCCTCGGCCTCAGCTGGCTGACGACCTCGCTGTTCTCAACCCCGGCCAAGGTGCATCTCGCGATCACGCCCTCGACCGCCGTCGGTTACACGGCCGCGGCGCTGTTGCGGGACGCCGGCGCGAGCGTCGGCTTCCACAGCGTCGAGTCCGCGCTTGGGACCGTGACGCTCGCGATCACCGCGGTCCTCGGCGCCGTGCTCCTGTACCGCGTACGGATCCCGAAACTGGCTCTGTACCTGGGGTGGCTGCTGGTGTTCGCGGCCGCCGGTGGACCAGCCGCGTGGCCGTGGTACTTCACTTGGGGGCTGGCGCTGCTCGCGTGCTGCCAAGGCCCGCAGCGTTCGCTGGCGCTCGCGCTCGGGTCCGTGGTCGCCGTGTTCCTGATCAAGCCGAACGGGATTCTCGCGCTGCCGGTGCAGTCCTCGCCGGCGGTTCTCGGCGCGTACGCGCTGCTGGCCGTGATCGCCTGGCAGACGAGCCGCGGATCGCGGACGCCGATCGCCGACCGGGCGCTCGCCGGAACCGGATGAGCGCAACCGGTTCAGCGCCGCGCGTTGAACGGCCGCCCGCGACTGCCGACGACCGCAAGCCGGCGGCGCGCGACGTGCTCGCGATCGGGATTCCCGCCGTGATCGCGGCGGTGCTCAGCATGGTCGAGATCACCGGGCGCAGCCTCGGCTTTGACGAGGGCGCGACGGCCACGATCGCCGCCCAGCACGGTTCAGCGCTCGGATCGGCGATCGCCCACGACGGCGGCAATATGTCGGGCTACTACCTGCTCGAGCACGTGCTGATCGCGGCGTTCGGCAACGGCGAGCTGGTGCTGCGGCTCCCGTCGGCGATCGCTTACGTGGCGACGGTCGCGCTCGTCGGCGCGATCGGGCTGCGGCTGTTCGATCGCCGCGCGGCGTTCGCCGCCGGGCTGCTGTGCGCGGTCAGCCTGCCGCTCGTGTTCTGGGCTCAGAGCGCCCGCGGCTACGCGCTGATGGTCGCGTTCGTGTCGGCCGCATTCCTGATCCTGGTAACGGTTGCCGAGCCGCGCACGACCGTTCGCAGCCCGGCGCGTGACGTGCGCACCGGGCACTGGGTCGCGTTCACCGTGTTGATGGCGCTCGCGACCTACTCGAGCTACGTCGCGGTGCTCGTCATACCCGCCCAGTTGCTGGTGGTGCTGCCCTCGCGCCAGCGGCGGGCTCTGCGGCCGTTCCTGGTCTCGTTCGCCGTCTACGCGCTGCTCTGCGTGCCGCTGTTCGTGCTGGCGGTGCAGCGTGGCTCCGGCCAGCTGTTCTGGGTCCCGCGGCCGACGCACAGGATCGAGCTGCAGGTGCTCGAGGCGCTGACCTCCGCCGGTCTGCAGCCGAGCTTTCACCGCACCTCGACGACGATCCTGCTGCTGGTGATCACCGTCGTGGCGGTGATCGCGGTCGCGGCCTGGGCGTTGCGCCTGCTGTTGCGCGGCGCTCGCGCCTGGGGACTCGGGGTCGCGCTCGCGTGGTTCGCCGTGCCGGTCGCGATCACGTTCGTCTACTCGCTGATCGCCCAGCCGCTGTTCCAGCCGCGCAACGTGCTGATGTCGGTCGCTCCGGTCGCGCTGCTGCTGGCCGCCGGGATCACGCACCCACGGGTGCCGCGGCTCGCGACGGTCGCGGCGCTGGCGGCGCTGGTCGCGCTGCGCGCGCTGCAGCTCGGGCCAAGCTACGGCGTCTCGCCGGAGCCGTGGCAGCAGGCGACCGCCTACGTTCAGGCTCGCGCGCGGCCCGGCGACTGCATCGCCTTCTACCCGCTCGACGGCAGGATGGCGTTCCAGTACTACATCGGCACCGGCAGGCTGGCCGACCGGCGCGCCCCGCGCTCGATCCTGCCGAGCGTGCGGTGGGGCGCGGTCAAGCCCTACGTCGAGCGTTACGACACTCTCTCAGCGGCCCAGGTCAGGACGCGAGTCGCCGGTTGCCGCCGGCTGTGGTTCGTCTCCAGCCACGAGGGCCAGACCGATGGCCCCGCGCAGTCGCTCGCCAACCGCGCCCGCTTCCTCGCGCTCCGGGCCAGGCTCGAGCGAGCGTTCGGCCACGCACGCGTGGTGCAGCTCGGCTACGCCGCGGCGATCCACATCCAGCTGCTGCGGCGCGTCAGGGGCGGAGCGTGACTCCGTAGAACGTCAGCACGCTCAGCACCACCAGCAGGACGCAGTTGGTCCAGATCAGGATCGGCCACCACTTGCCGCGAGCGTAACGGGCTACGACCATCAGGGCCGGGAACGCGGTGATCACCATCCTCGGCAGCGGCGGTACGTACTCCGAGGTCAGCGCCAGGAAGCTGATGCCGGCCGTCCAGACAAGCGCCGCGGGCGGGATCCGGCGCCGCTGCCGCCAGACGAGCGCCAGCATCCCGATCAGCAGGATCCCGCCCACCAGGCCGACGATCAGGTTCATGTCGACCGGCTTTGTGGTGGGGTGCTCGTGCGTGATCTCCGCAAACAGTCGCGTCGTCAGGTGCAGCATCGCCAGCAGGTCCGTCTTCTCGCTCCAGCCGTGGTGCTGGGCTTGGTAGTTCGCCAGCGGCGTGCCCGTCCAGGCCCACAGGAACGCGCCGAACGCGCAGATGCCGGTCAGCGAGAGCAGCGGCGCCACGATCACGCGGCGCAGCACCGGGCGCTGCCAGCCGCTACGGCGCCACTCGATGAACGCCGCGACCGCGCACGCCGCGACGAGCACGATTGCGACCGGCTGCACGGCGGTCGCGACGCCGGCCAGGATCCCGGCCATCAGCCAGCGCCGGTGGCCGAGCGCGAGCAGGCACCCGGCCGCTAGCGGAAGCAGCAGACCCTCGGAGTAGACCATCGAGAAGACGACTGAGCCCGGGAACACGGCGAACAGCACGGCGGCCTTGAAGCCGACCTTCCGGTCCCACCACTCGGTCGCAAGCCGGTACACGAGGTAGGTCCCGACCGCGCCGCCGATCGTCGAGATCAGGACTCCGGCGACGGTTGCCGCCCAGATCGCCCCGTGCGCAGTCAGCACCGTGAACACCGGCTCGACGATCCAGATCGTCAGCGGGTAGAGCGGGAAGAAGCCGAGCGTCGTTTGGGCGTTCGAGGGGTGATTGAGATACCCGTTGTTGGCGACCTCGCGGTACCAGAGGCCGTCCCAGTTGGCGAGCTCGTGCAGGAAGTTGTGGTGGCCGAACGCACTCAGCAGGTAGGCAGCGAGCAGGAGCAGCAGGCGTGTCGCGAAATACACCGCGAGCAGCGCCAGCACGTCCTGCCGGGTGACGGTCAGCTCGAACGCGCGCCGCCTTGCCGCCGTCGCCGCGCGCGCGTGCGCAGCGGCTGATCGATCGCCACCGATTCGTCGACAGCCGCCGTCTCGAGCCCGACCACGTCCAGGCCCGTGAGCGTCAGATCCTCGAGCGGCACAGGCTCACGCTCGAGCCGTTCAGGGATGGTTTCCATCGGCCGCGCAGTCTAGGAGGCGAAGCCTTAAGGTCTGGATAAGACTTCGTTCAGCCGCGGCCGACAGGCTGCAACTGCACGGATCCATGCCATTTCAGCTGATCGGTGCAAGTAGCCGAGATTCCCTCGCACGGGCTGACCAGGAATCCCTCCTGCGCGAGCGCCGAATCGACCGGCCATGAGACGCGGATCGTCGCATACGGGTTGGACGGCAACTGCTTGCCGAGCAGCCCCAGCAACCCCAGCCGCGGCGCCAGGACGGTGCTCGCACCGCTGTCCCACAGCGACGGCCCGACGGTGTAGTCCTCTGGCGAACACTGTCCCGTGCTTCTACCCGCCATCGGGATCCCAATCTCGGTTCCAAGCCCCGGATCGAAGCCCAGATCGCCGCCGCCGCTGTCGCTCGACAGGTGAAAGACCGTGCTGCAACTGAAGTTGCGGGAAGTGTTGAAGCAGCCCTGGTCGACGTAGCTGCGGGTCAGTTTCTCGACCGCATCGAGCGTCGATCCCGACGCCTGGAACGCGACCGTGGGCAGGATCGTCGGCCCCTGCGAGCTCTGCACAGCCTCGACCAGGTTGTCCAGCTCGACAACGTAGCGGACGGTCCACGACATCGGTGACACGGTTTCCTGCTGTTGGTCGATGAACCCACCGGCACCGGCGCAGACGCTCCGATAGAGCTGCGAGTAGTTGACCGTCTCGGTACCCGAGCCCTTGTAGACCAGCGCGACCTCGAACGGCGCCGCGAGGTCGGCGAGCGCGCCATGCGGCGGCCTGGCGGCTCGCGCGCGGCCGCCGGCGAAGTGGAAGTACGTGCTGTGCAGCCGGACGGCGCCCGCGCCCGCGCTGCTGCGGCCGCTTGCCTCTGGCGCGACTGACCTGACGACGACCCACGATGGTGAGGCTGTCGACGCCCGGATCGAGACGATCAGCAGCTTCGTGTGCAACGCGTCGAATGCCCTCGCGACGACTCGCTGCTCGTTGCCGCCGATCAACCGGGCTGCCGCTGCCTGGCTCGGGAGCACAACCAGCGCCGCCAGGGCGACGACCCCCCAAAACGCCAGTCCGCCCCTGCCGATCAAACAGCGCATGGGCCGAGATTAGCCAGCGATCGTCTCGTCGAGCGCCACCACGATCGCGGCGGCGAGCTGATCGGCATGCAGCTGGGGGAGCAGATGGCCCGCGTCGCCGAGCACGGTCAGTCGCGCGCCGCTGATCTCGGCAGCGAGCAGGTTCACGGCTGCGGCGGGCACGATCCGATCCCGGTCACCGATGACGATCCAGGTCGGTGCGCGGACCGCGCCGAGCTGCGCCTCGAGCGCTGTGAGGTCGCCCCGCAGCGCCCGCTGCTCGGTGGCGAACGCGCGGCGAGCCCACGGCGTCAGGAGCGCCCGCCCCGAGGATCGCAGGTAGCCGTCCGCGAGCCCGGCGCGCGCGGTTACGCGCCTGCGCACGGGGTCCAGCGCGAGCGCCAGACCGAGCGCGGTCAGGGCGACCGAGCTCGCCGGCGGACCAAGGAGCGGGAGCTCCAGCAGCCGGTCCAACGGCTGCAGCGACGCCCGGTTCGCGGCCGGCGCGGCGAGCACGAGCGCGGAAACCCGGTCGGGGTGGTGCGCCGCCAGCCAGATGCCGACCGCCCCGCCGAGGCTGTGACCGGCGACCACCGCCCGGCGGATCCCGCGGCGATCCAGCTCCGCCAGCGCTGCCTCGCCGTTGCCGGCCAGATCGCGCGGCCGGCTGCTGCCGTCCCACCCGGGGCGGTCGATCGCGATCGGCTGCGCCCGCCCCTCCAGCGCCGCGACGACGCCGGCCCAGTCGCGAGCGCCGCCGGGCTGGCCGTGCAGCATCAGTACCGGCGGCCGACTGGAGCTCGCCCTCACCTTGGGATGCGTTCTGGAGCCGGCTACGCGGCGCCCGGCGGGCCGCCGGCCGGGTCGCCGTCGACTGCCTGTCCGTCGCGTCCGACGTAACCGTTCTTGCCCCCGGCCACGAGCACCACAGCGTCCGAGTCGCCGGCGTTGCGCATGCCGCGATGGGTGGCGGCGTCGACTCGCGCCACCCCGCCGGCCCCCACGATGTGCGTCGTGCCGTCGCCGAACCGGAACTCGACGGTCCCCTGATGGACGAAGTAGGTCTCTTCCTGCTCGTCGTGGTAGTGGACGCCGGTCGCGTAGCCGGGCGGCAGGACGATCGCGTTGATCCCGAACGCGGTCACGCCGAGCTCGCGACGCACCTTGCGGAAGCCGTAGCCCTCGCCGATCTGATCAAGGCTCGAGACCACATAGCCCTCTCCACGGCTCGCTTCCGACATGGCCGGCAATCCTACCTGCCGCCGCGCGACGGCCGGACGACGCTCCGAGCCGGAGAGGGCATACTAAGTGGCGTGACGTCAGCGCTCTTATCGGAGGCGCTCGCGCCGCTGACAGCAGACCCCGCACGCGTTGCGGTGCTGCTGGACATCGACGGCACTCTCGCCCCGATTGTCGACAACGCGGCCGACGCGCACGTGCCCGAAACAACACGTCAGCTGCTGATCGCGGTCGCCAACCGCTACGGCGTGGTTGCCTGCGTCAGCGGCCGCCGTGCCTCCGAGGCGCGCGCGATGGTGTCGATCGGCACGATCTCATATCTCGGCTCGCACGGGATCGAGCTGCTCCGCGCGGGTTGGACCGAAGCGGTGCTCGACAAGGGCGTCGAGGACTGGGTCCGCCGGATTCACGAGTTCGGCCGAGACGCCGACACCGCCGATGTCCGCAAGCTCCGCGTGCGGCTCGAGGACAAGGGCGCGATCGTCGCCTTCCACTGGCGTGGCGCCCCGGACGAAGAGGCGGCGCGGGCCGCGATCGACGCGATCGCGCAGCGCGCCGAGGCGGCCGGCCTGCGCACTCACTGGGGCCGCAAGGTGCTCGAGGTGCGCCCCCCGATCAAGATCGACAAGGGTGCCGGCATCATCAGCTTCCTGACCGACGTGGGAGCCGGAATCGACACCGCGTTGTATGTCGGCGACGACAGCACCGACCTCGACGCGTTCCGCGCCCTCACCCAGCTGCAGCAGGAGGGGAGGCTGACCCAAACGATCAAGGTCGGCGTCGGCTCCGAGGAGGGACCGTCAGCGATCGCCGGTGAGGCGGACGTCGTCGTCGACGGACCCGAAGGGGTGCGCGAGCTTCTGTCAGTGCTCGCCTCAGAATAGGACGCAGTGCGGTTCTCGGACTTCTTGCGAACGACAGTCTTGATCAGCGCCGCGGCGGCCAGCTTGCTCGCGGCCGTCACCGTCGTCGGCACCACGTCGGCCAGCGATGACCTGCTGGTCCTGATCGCGATCGGCTGGTGGATGCTGGCGAGCCTGATCGGGCTCTGGTTCGGCCGCCGCGCCGAGACGTCATCGCCGATCGCGACGCTGCTGGCCAGCGCGCGCATGCAGCCGTCGCTGCCCGCGGTCGACCCGGCGCGGACCGTCCTCAACCGTCTCTGGCCGCTGCTGCTCTCGACGCTCGGCGCCGGCGTGGTCGGCTTCGCGCTACCCCAGGTACCGGCGATCGCGACCGGGTTCGCGATCATCTGGGCGCTCGGCTGGCGCCGCCAGGCATCCGCAGTGACGGCTATCGAGGAACGCGACGGAGCCCGCTTCTACGTTGAGCACACCTCGCCCCTGCAGCCGATCAAGCTTGTCCGCACGCCGGGCTTCCGCACCAACCTGCTCGAGCTCAACGGCGCCTCGGCGTCGCGGCAGGCGCGGCCGCGCGCGTAGTGACCGCCGGCGACCCGCTTTCCGACTACGCCCAGCGCGCCGCGCAGCTGCTGGTGCCGTTCAGCCGCGCCGCGGTCGATGCCACGCTCAGCGGGCGCGTCCTGCCACGATTGCTGCCAGGATGGGATCGATCTTGATGCCGCTGTCGTTCATCCCGAGCCCGTCGGAGAACGGGTTCAACATCGGGCCGCTGTTCTTCCATGCATACGGGATCGCCTACGTGTTCGCGGTGACGGCGGCGATCCTCGTCTCGCGCTGGGGGTGGAGGCGCAAGGGAGGGGACCCGGACCTCGTCTACGAGGTCGCGATGTGGGCCTTCCCGGCCGGCCTGATCGGCGGCCGGATCTACTTCGTCATCACGACGCCGAGCCAGGTGCCATCGGAGTGGTGGGGCGCGTTCGCGATCTGGAAGGGCGGCCTCGGGATCTGGGGCGGCGTCGCGGCCGGCGCAGCGGTCGGCCTGTGGGTCGCCAACAGGCGACTTTCGCGCCCCGACCTGCGCCGCTTCATGGACGTCGTCGCGCCGGGGATCCTGGTCGCGCAGGCGATCGGCCGGATCGGCAACTACTTCAATCAGGAGCTGTTCGGCAAGCCGACGAAGCTGCCGTGGGGGCTCGAGATCTCGTACGCGCACCGGGTAGCCGAGCTGGCGCCGAAGTACTGGAAGTACGCGACCTTCCAGCCCACGTTCCTGTACGAGATCATCTGGGACCTGAGCCTGGCCGGCGTCCTGATCTGGCTCGGTCAGACCCGCAGGGTCCGGCCGCCGGGCGTGTTCGCGCTCTACGTCGCCGGCTACTCGGCGTTTCGGATCTTCGAGGAAACGATCCGGATCGACTACTCCGAGCACATCCTCGGGCTGCGCCTGAACTTCTTCGTCGCGCTCGTGCTGTGCCTCCTGGGTCTCGCCTGGTTCGTCGCGATCCAGACCGGCTGGCACGGGTTCGGCGGGCCCAAGGACGAACCCGCTACGGCCCCCGTCGCGAAGCCGCGCACGCACACCACGCCACCGCCTCCACCGCCACGGCGCGCCAAGCGCAGCGGCAGCCGCAGCCGTTAGTTGTCAGAACTCTTTTAGGTCGCGTTGCTTTACTGGCGGCGTCCGGCCAACGCAGCGCAAGGAGCGTGACCGAATGATCGAGGTGACGAACCTGACTAAGCGCTACGGCGACAAGCTCGCCGTCGACGACCTTACGTTCACCGTGAAGCCGGGGATCGTGACCGGCTTTTTGGGGCCGAACGGTGCCGGCAAGTCGACGACGATGCGGTTGATCCTCGGCCTCGACGCTCCCAACAAGGGCCATGCGCTCCTCAACGGCAAGCCCTACCGGGACCACCGGTCGCCGTTGCACGAGGCGGGCGCGCTGCTCGAGGCGCGCTCGGTCCACACCGGCCGGTCGGCCTACAACCACCTGCTGGCGCTCGCCCAGACGCACGGCATCGGCCGCGGGCGCGTCAATGAGCTGATCGACATGGTCGGCCTGCGCGATGTCGCGCGCAAGCGCGCCGGCGGCTTCTCGCTCGGCATGGGCCAGCGCCTCGGAATCGCGTCGGCGCTGCTGGGCGATCCGCGGACGGTGATGTTCGACGAGCCCGTCAACGGCCTCGACACCGAGGGCATCCAATGGGTCCGGGAGCTGCTCAAGCAACTCGCCTCGCAGGGCAGGACGGTGTTCGTCTCCTCGCACCACATGAGCGAGATGTCGATGACCGCCGAGCATCTGATCGTGATCGGTCGCGGCAAGCTGATCGCCGACACGGGGGTCGACGAATTCGTGCAGCGGGCGTCGAAGAAGGCGGTGCGCGTCCGGTCGCCTCGCGTCCAGCAGCTGGTCGAGCTGATCTCCGGCCCCGACGTGACCGTCGACCCGGTCGAGCCGTCGGTGGTCGAGATTCGCGGCCTGAGCTCCGAGCAAGTCGGGACGCTCGCCGCCGAGCACGGGATCGTCCTCTACGAGCTGGTGCCGCAGATGGCATCGCTCGAGGAAGCTTTCATGGAGCTGACCCGCGACTCGGTCGAGTTCCACACCGACGCGCCGGCGCCGAGCGAGCAGCGGGAGGCGGTGGCATGAGCGCCGGAACGCTGACCGTCGGCGATGTCACCCAGCGCCGCGTGGCGCTGTCGGAGTGGACCAAACTGCGGTCGGTCCGCTCCACGCGCTGGGCGCTGCTGGCGACGCTGCTGCTGATCATCGGGATCGGGATCCTCGCCTGTGTCGTGTTCGAGAATCGCTGGCCGCACCTCAGCCCGGGCGATCGTGCGCACTTCCATCCGCTGCGCGCGAGCCTCGTCGGGGTCAACTTCGCCCAGCTCGCAATCGGCGTACTGGGCGTGCTGGTGATCACCGCCGAGTACTCGACGGGAATGATCCGCGCCACCTTCTCGGCCGTTCCCAAGCGGCTGCCGGTTCTGTGGGCGAAGGCGCTCGTGTTCGGAGCCGTGGCGTTCGCGCTCGCGCTCCCGGCCGTTTTCATCGTGTTTCTGGCCGGGCAGGGGATCCTCTCGGGCCAGCACATCAACATCGGCCTCTCGCACCCCGGCGTGATCCGGTCGCTGTTCGGAGCGGCGCTCTACCTGATGGTGATGGGACTGTTCGGGCTCGGGCTCGGCGCGATCACGCGCAGCACCGCGGCGGGCATCTCCGCGCTCGCGGCGCTGATCTTCGTGCTGCCGCCGATCATCGGCCTGCTTCCGACCAGCACCGCGAACGCGATCAACCCGTACCTCCCGAGCAACGCAGGCGGCGCCGTCTGGACGATCACCCCCGACCCGAACACGCTCGCTCCGTGGACGGGTCTGGCGCTGTTCGCCGGCTATGCCGCGCTGTCGTTGGTGATCGCCGCGGTGCTGCTCCGGCGCCGCGACACCTGAGTCATCGGCGCGCCCGCGGGCGCAGCTCGGCGACGTGTGACCACGGCTTCGTGTTCGCAACGTCGTCCGGACCGAGCCAGCCCCGGCGGGCAGTCGCGATCCCGTAGCGGGCCACCTCGAATCCCCCTACCCGGTGCGCGTCGCAGTTGATGACGATCGGGACCCCGGCGGCGGCGGCCGCCCGCGCGTGGACCTCGTTGAGGTCGCGGCGGTCGGGGGCGGCGTTGATCTCGAGCAGCGTCCCGGTCGCGACGGCGGCCTCGAGCACGCGCTCGAAGTCGAACTCATACGGCGGCCGGCGCTCGATCTTGCGCCCGGACGGGTGACCGATCACGTCCACGTACGGGTTCTCGATCGCGCTCACGATCCGAGCGGTCATCTGCTCTGCGGCGAGCTGAAACGACGAGTGGACCGACGCCACGACCCAGTCGAGCTCGGCCAGCAGCTCGTCGTCGTAGTCGAGCCTGCCGTCGGTCAGGATGTTGACCTCGGAGCCGGCCAGCAGCTCGATTCCGCCGACCGCCTCGGTCCCCGACAGCGTGCGGATGCGCTCGATCTGCTCACGCAGCTGGTCTGGGGCGACCTCGTCGCCGAACCCGAAGCTCGCCGAGTGGTCGGTGATCGCGAGGTACTCATAGCCGGCGTCGCGGGCCGCGAGCGCCATCTCCTCGATCGACGCGGTCCCGTCCGAGGCGGTCGTGTGGCAGTGAAGGTCGCCTTTCAGCGCGTCGTATCCGACCAGCTCCGGCAGCGTCCCGGCGGCCGCCGCTTCGAGCTCGCCGCGGTTCTCGCGCAGCTCCGGCTCGATGTAGTCCAGCCGGAGCAGCTCGTACACCTGCTGCTCGCGCTCGCACCGGTGGGTCTCCCCGGTCGAGTCGTCCAGCAGCCCGTACTCGGACACGTGCAGACCCTTGCGGACGGCCGCGTCGCGGAGCGCCATGTTGTGCTCCTTGGAGCCCGTGAAGTGCTGCATCAGGTTGCCGAACTGGTCGGGCTCGACGATCCGCAGGTCGACCTTCAGCCCGGTGTGTGTCTTGAGACGGACGCCCGCGTCGCCGGGTGTCTGGGCGGCCTCGACGAGTTCGAGCCCGGCCGCCGCCGTAGAGAGCGCCAGCGGGTCGCGCGCGGTCGCGATCACGTCGAGGTCCTTGACGCTGTCGGTCATCCGCCGCGCGGAGCCCGCGAGCTCGACGCGGTCGGACGCGGGATGCTCGCGCAGCGCCGCGACGAGCTGCTCGCCGACGGCCAGCGCCTTGTTGAGCACCACCCGGCCAGAGCGATCGTCGCCGTCTGCGGCAGCGGCCTCGGCCGCCAGTGCCGCGGCGAGGATGCTCTCCTCGGCCTTCGGTCCAAAGCCCTTCAGCGTGCGGATCTGCTGCGCCTGCGCGGCGGCGATCAGCGCCTGCAGCGAGTCGATGTGCAGCTCCTCGTACAGCCGCCGCGCGCGCTTGGGGCCCAGCCCTGGCAGCCGCGTCATCTCCAGTAGTCCAGGCGGGAACTTGGCCCGCAGTTTCGCGGTCGCCGGGATCACGCCGTCGTCGGCGAGCGCGATCACCTTCTCCTGGATGACCGCCCCGATCCCGGGCAGCTCTGTCGCCCGCCCCTGACGCGCGAGCGCGGCGACCGAGGTGGGTGCGTCGCGAACCGCCTTGGCCGCGTTGCGGTAGGCGACGATCCGGTGGATGATCGCCCCGTCGAGCTCGGACAGATCCCCGAGTTCGTCGAGCGCGGCGGCGATTTCGCTGTTTGTCGGTTCGGCCATTACTGTGTCTAGGCTACCTAGGCGGGCGCGCTATACTTTTTGAAGTAACGAGACAAGGAGACTGACATGGCAGGCGCGGTCACAGACGTAACCGACAACAACTTCGACGCCGAGGTGCTCGAGTCAGAGGTCCCCGTTCTGGTGGACTTCTGGGCGCCGTGGTGCGGGCCGTGCCGCCGGGTTTCGCCGGTCGTGGAGGAGATCGCCGACGAGCGCGGAGACGCGCTGAAGGTCGTCAAGATGAACATCGACGAGAACCAGGAGACCGCGATCAAGTTCAACGTCATGTCGATCCCGACGTTGATGGTGTTCAAGCACGGCCAGGTAGCGAAGACCGTGATCGGGGCGTACCCGAAGCGCAAGCTCGAGGAAGAGCTCGAGCCGGCGCTGGTCTAAGCCAGGGCCACGCCGATCTTCAGCGGCGCGCCGTCGATCATCACCGGCGCAGTGCCGTCGGGCTTGCCGCCCGCTCGGCTTCCGCCCTCGCGTTCGAGGGCGGCGGTCAGGCCATCCGGCGAACTGGCGTAGTTGACGGTCGTGGCGAGCACCTCGCCGGCGATGTAGTCGTGATGTGTGCGCGCGGCGGCGAGCAGTCGCTCGTCGCCGGCGAGCGTCAGCGTGATCCGGTCTGAGACCTCGAGTCCCGCGTCCTGGCGCGCGTTCTGCACCGCGCGCACGATGTCACGGGCCCAGCCCTCGGCCCGCAGCTCGTCGTCGATCTCGAGCTCGAGCGCGACCGCGTGTGACCCCTCGCGTTCGACCTCGTAACCCTCGAGGGGCTTCATGCTGACGAGCAGGTCTTCGCTGGCGAGAGCGTGGTCATGGCCGCCGACCGAGATTGATAGCGACTGGCCGTCGCGCAGCGCCGCCGCCGCATGGGCCGCGTCCAGGCCGGCGATCGCGGCCGCCACCGTCGGCATCTGCGGTCCGAACCGGGGGCCGAGGGTGCGGTAGTTGGGCTTGACCTCGACCTGACCCAGCTCGTCGGCCTGCGACACGAACCGCAGCTCGTGGACGTTGAGCTCGTCGCGCACGATCTCCGCCAGACGCTCGATCGACTCGCGCTCGGCGCCCGTCGCGACGACGATCGCGGCTCGCAGCGGCTTGCGGACGTTGAGCTTGGCCTTCGCGCGCGCCGCGAGCCCGAGGCGAACCGTCTCGCGCGCGGTCGCCATCGCCTGCTCGAGTTCGAGGTCGCGCAGTGCCGCGATCGGGAAGTCGCAGAGGTGAACGCTCGGCTCGGTGCCGTCGAGGTTGTCGTAGATCTCGTCGGCGACGAACGGACAGAATGGAGCGAGCAGCTTCGCGACCGTGAGCAGGCACGTCCGCAGCGTCTCGAACGCGGCCCATGAGCCGTCCCAAAACTCGCGACGCGTTCGCCGCACATACCAATTCGAGAGCTCGTCGACGAACGCCTGGATTGCGCGGCCGGCGCTGGTCGCGTCGAACTCCTCCATCCGCTCGCGGACGGTCTCGACCGTGGCGCTGCCACGCGACACGATCCAGCGGTCGAGGTCCGAGTGCTGGTCGGCCCGCGGCTCGCGGTCGATCGAGTTGGCGTTCGCGTACAGCACGTAGAACGCGTATGTGTTCCACAGCTGCAGGAGGAACTGGCGCACGGCCTCGCCGATCGTCTCGAGCGAGAAGCGGTAGCCGTCCCACGGCAGCTTCGAGGTGAAGAAGTACCACCGCAGCGCATCGGCGCCGAACCGGTCGATCACATCCCACGGCTCGACCGCGTTGCCGCGCGACTTGGACATCTTGCGCCCCTGCTCGTCGAGGATCAGTCCCAGGCAGACCACGTTGCGGTAAGAGGACTGGTCGAACAGCAGCGTCGAGATCGCGAGCAGCGAGTAGAACCAGCCGCGCGTCTGGTCGAGCGCCTCGCAGACGAAGTCGGCCGGGAAGCGCTGCTCGAAGTGCTCGAGGTTGGCGTGCGGCGCGTGGAACTGCGCGAACGGCATCGAGCCGGAGTCAAACCAGACGTCGATCACTTCGGGCACGCGCCGCATGTCCTGGCCGCAGTTCTCGCACGGGAACGTGATCTCGTCGACGAACGGCCGGTGCGGGTCTGTGAGCTGCTGGCCGGACAGCTCCTGGAGCTCCTGCAGGGAGCCGATCACCTTCGTGCAGCTGTGCGGGCAGCGCCAGACCGGCAGCGGCGTGCCCCAGTAGCGCTCGCGCGACAGCGCCCAGTCGACGTTGCCCTCGAGCCAGTTGCCAAAGCGCCCGTGCTTGACGTGACCCGGGTGCCAGTTGACGGTCTCGTTGGAGGCCAGCAGCCGGTCCTTGATCTGGCTCGTGGCGATGTACCAGGAGGGCTTGGCGTAGTAGAGCAGGGGGGTGCCGCAGCGCCAGCAGTGGGGGTAGGAGTGCTCGTAGGGCTCGGCCCTCAGGACGCGGTCGCGCACTCTCAGGTCCTCGATCAGGTCTTCGTCAGCGTCCTTGACGTTGCGGCCGGCGTACGGCCCGATCCGCTCGTCGTAGGTCCCGTCGGGCCTGACCGGGTTGACGACGCTCAGCCCCTGCTGCTCGCCGAGCCGGAAGTCGTCGTCGCCGAACGCGATCGCGGTGTGCACCAGCCCGGTGCCATCCTGGGCGGTGACGAAGTCGCCCGGCAGCACCGTGTGGCCCTTCGGACCGTAGGCCTCGGAGGGGATGAACGCGAACGGGGGCTCGTAGCGGGTGCCGACCAGCGCGCTGCCCGGAAATTCGTCGAGCACGTGCGCATCCTCGCCGAGCACACGCTCGACAAGCGCGCGCGCCAGGATCTGCACTCGCCCGCCCGCCTCAGCCCTCACGTACGTCAGCTCTGGGTCGACCGCGACCGCGGCGTTGGATACGAGCGTCCAGGGTGTCGTCGTCCAGACCAGGAGCTCATCGCCAATTTGCGCCGCCCCTGTCGACTCGGTGACGGGAAGCCGCACATATACCGACGGGTCGATCACGTCCTGGTAGACGTCGGGCTGGCCGAGCTCGTGGCTCGACAGCGCGGTGCCGCAGCGCGGGCAGTAGGGGACGACCTTGAGCTTCTCGTACAGCAGCCCCTTCTCGTGGATCGTCTTCAGCGCCCACCAGACCGACTCGACGTACTCGGGATCGAGCGTCCGGTAGGCGTCGTCGAGATCGATCCAGAACCCGATCCGCTCTGTCAGCCGGTTCCACTCCTCGACGTGGCTGAGCACCTTCTGGCGGCAGCGGGCGTTGAACTCGGCGATCCCGTAGCGCTCGATGTCCTCCTTGGACTTCATCCCCAGCTCGGCCTCGACGGCCAGCTCGACCGCGAGGCCGTGGCAGTCCCAGCCGCCCTTGCGCTCGACGTAGTGCCCGGTCATCGTCCGGTAGCGCGGGAAGATGTCCTTGAACACCCGGCTCAGGACGTGGTGCGTGCCGGGGTCACCGTTGGCTGTCGGTGGACCCTCATAGAAGCCCCATTGCGGCGCGCCCTGGCGTCGCACGATCGACTGCTTGAAGATCTCGCGGTCGCGCCACCGCTGCAGCACTTCGAGCTCCAGCTCGGGGAACGAGGCGCGGGGGTCTACGGGGCGGTGCGTCGGGCCAGCCATGGGCGCAGGATTCTATGAACCCCGCGCCTTGCGACTCGAGGAGTGCGATCTCTGCCCATATACGTCAGAGATCGCACTCGGCTCCCGTCGACCGCGACCGGGAGCCGACCGAACTCCGCAGTTACCCGTGAGCGACGGCCGATCGGGCGGCCGCAACAGCCACGATCGGCCGCGAACGCGTCTCGGACCTCGGCGGCGCCAGCCTGGCGAGCAGCGCGTTGCGCGCAGCGACGGGCGACTCCCCCAGCCGGTAGACGGTGCTGGCGCCGGTGTCAGGGACCGCACCTCGGTAGTCGAAAACAGCGACCTCGCGCACGACTGAGCGGATCGCATATACAAGTCTGCCGATCGAGTCCAGCGACGCCCGCCGGCCGGTCAGGACGACCGCCGAGGGCTCCAGCGCGCGCAGCGCCCGGCCCAGCCGGTTGACCTCGACCGCCGGGGTCAGCAGCAGCGTCCGCAAGCCGGCGCGCCGCAGCACCACATCGAGCGCCTGAGCGTGAATCGAGTCCAGGTCGCAGGGGGCCGACGCGTCAAAGATCATGATTCCCTCGGGACGCGTGGCCGACGGAGCGAGCCGGCGCTGAGCCGACAGCCAGCCGGTCGCGTGGCGCCAGGCGAACTCGTACTCGACCGTCGTGTTCAGCTCGCTCTCCCGCTGGGAGCTGACAGCTTCGATCAGGACCTCTTCGATCGTGCGCTCGACGGAGCGCAGGCCGAGGCTCTCCTCCAGCAGCCGGTTGGCCGCGTCCTCGTCGAAGGCGCGGAAAGCGCCCGCCAGGCGCGAAGGCGTCGAGGGCCCCTCGCCGCGCTCACGCGCGAGGGAGATAGCCGAGGAGACGTTGTGGGTCTCGGCGAGCGTCAGCCGTAGCGACTCGATCTCGGTCAGTGAGTACTGGCGATGGCCGCCCGGAGACCGGTGCGGCTTGGGGAAGTCGTAGCGCCGCTCCCAGCTGCGCAGGGTATTGGGGCTGATGCCCAACATCACCGCGGCCGCGTTTGTTCGGATTCCATTCATTGCGCGAGTTATGCCCTTATCGGCAGCTATGCGCAATCACCGCACCCCGTGTTGCAGATTGGTGGACACCTTTCGGTTGAAGGAATCCCAGGGGGGCCGTCGTACGCGCGGCGTGAATACCGGCCCGCCCGGCCCGCCCGCCGGGCGGGCCTAGAAGCCGCTGATCGAGCGCGGGGCGCGCGACGACCCGAGCTCGTGCTCTGGGAGGCGACGCTCAGTCTCGATCATCTCGACGATCCGGCGCTGAGCCTCGCGGGCACCGGGCGGCAGCGCCCGCGTCCCGGTGGTTCGCGTCCGCACCCGCGGGCCGCCGCGGCGGAAGACCGCCACCGGCACCGCGCCGCCGGCGAGCCGGATCGCGTACGCCCAGCGCGCGACGCTGTCGTCGTCGAGGTGCGAGCCCGCGACGACGACCAGGTTCGGCCGGTGGATCGAGACCGCATCACCGATCCCCGCCACGCCGCGCGCGGACAGGCTGAGGACGTTCACGCCGGCGCGCGTGCAGAACAGCTCGAGCGACCGGATGTACGGGGCGTCTGGGTCCAGCTCGTCACGAGACGCGTCGCCGATGACGATTGAGATCGGCCGCACGGGGGGCGGCGCCAGGCGCACCGCGCGCCGCAGCCACTCGGCTCCCCAGTGGGCGGCGAACGCCCAGGCGGCCGACTCGAGCCCGAACCGGCGGGAGATCTCCTCGAGCGTCGGCAGCAGCACCTCCTCGACGGAGCGCTCGAGCGACCGCAGCGCCAGCGCGGCCTCGATCGCCTGGTCTGCCCGCTCACGCTCGTAGGAGCTGAGCGCGCCGACCAGCGAGTTCGAGTCGGCCGCCAGCCCCTCGCGCGCGCGGGAAACAGCCGACGAGATCGACAGACCCTCCTGGAGCGCATCGCGCAGCGCCGCGATCTCTCCGTGCGTGAAGAGCCGGTGTTTCCCGGGCGATCGCTGCGGCTTTGGGAAGCCAAATCGGCGCTCCCAGGCGCGAAGCGTATTCGGGCTGACCTTGAGCAGCGCAGCCGCTTCGCTGGTCTTCAGGTAGCGCATTCCGTCACAAAGTTCGGTCGGCCCATTGCGAAGTTCCCTCTCGCATTCTAAAATTGCACGAGATTCCGGGCGAATCCGTCCAGAAACTGGTGCAAGTGCATCATCATTATGCCGGTTTGCTCGGATCTAAGGGAAGCGAGATGCTTCGCCTGCTGCTGCTGCTGTCCGGCGATTTCTGATGGGAGGTGTACGTGCTCTTCCGGAATAACTGACGTGATCGGCTGAAGGCTCGATTGATGCCGTCATAGGCGCTAACGTCCCGCTCATGGCTGCGAGCGGCAGCGCTGGCCGTTCACGTGCACCCACGGTGCTGTTGGTTTGCGGACTGGTCATTTGCGCGATAGCAGCCACTCTTCAAGCAGGATCGGATCGAGGACTCGACGAGGGTCTCAGCATTGTCCTCGGTATTTCGGCTGCGGTCGCCGGGTACATCGTCGTGATGCTCGGCTCGATCACGGGCGTCAGCGCATCGTTTGTGGTCGTCCTGCTCGCGGCGGCTTTCCTAGGTCCCACGTCGGCATGCCTCGCTGTCTTGATCGCCGAAGCCACCGCGTCACTGCGCTTCATGACCCGCCCCTACGCGGCCGCCAGCAACCTACTTGCCGGCTGGGTGGGCGCACTGGCTGCGGCCGGCGTCGTGAGTGCACTCGCACCCGCCGGACCGGAGCAGACGCTGTCGTTCTACGCAGTAGTCGCGCTGGCGAGCGTCGTCCTGCTGATCCTTAACTTCCTCATCGCCGCTTACTACGGCCAGGTCATGGACGGCAAGCGCACGGTGACCTTCGACACGCTCAAGGCACTCGCTCCAAGCCTCGGGCTCAGCGTCGTTCTCGCCGTCGCAGGAGCCGGGATCTACCTCAAGCTCGGGCTCGCCGGGATCGCGTTCGCGCTGACCGCCGTGTTCGCCTTCTCGTACATGGCGCACCTCGTCCAGCAGTCGCGCGAGCGCGCGCAGCAGTACGTCTCGCTGTCCTGGGGCGTGCTCGCCGGCCTGATGCGCTCACTCGACATCCGCGACCAGCGCGCCGCGCGGCACGCGGCGGCGGTTGCGCGGTTCGCGCGCGACATCGCCGAGGCGGTCGATATGGACGAAACGCAGTGCGAGCTCGCCCACACCGCGGGACTCCTGCACGACATCGGCCACTTCGCTCTGTCTGACCGCGTCGCCGAGCGCGGCAAGACGCTGACCGATGAGGACTGGGAAGCGATCCAGCGCCATCCGGAACTGGGTGCGGACATGCTGCGCGACCTAGGGATGTACGGCCCGGTCGCCGAGATCGTGCTCGCGCACCACGAGCGGATCGATGGGCGCGGCTATCCGAACGGATTGGTCGACGAGGAGATCCCCGAGATCGCGAAGATCATCTCGGTCGCCGAGGTGTACGACACGCTGACGGCCAGCGACACCTACCGGACGCGGATGAGCTCGTTCGAGGCGCTGACAGAGCTGCGGCGGGTCGCAAGCTCGCAGGTCGACGCGCGTTACGTCGAGGTGCTGGCGAGCCTACTGACCGGCGAGGGCATGGAGTACCGCCACGCCGACATGGCCGACTTCGACGTCGAGCTCGACATGGAGCGTCGGATCAATCAGGCCGGCGCCGGCGGCTGAGCGGGCCCGGCGACAGCACGGCAAACACAGGTACGACTGACCGGTGCGGCAAAAGCCGCACCGGCGCCGCGGCTGGCAGCGAGGGTAGTGAACGAACACACGCCAAAGCGACGAACCCGGCTTCGCCTCCCTGCTCAGCCCCTTCAGTTGTGTTGGGTCCCGCTTGGGTGGGGTGCTTACGTCGTCCTGCCGACGTTTAGCTGGCCTTGCGCTGCGCGACAGGCTGCGTGTTCTGCTGCTCCAGCGAGCCGACGAACTGATCGATCTGCTCCTGACTGAAGCGCCGCTGACCGCCCGGCGTCCGGTAGGACTGGAGGTATCCCATGTCCGACCAGCGACGGATGGTTCCCAGCGACACGCCTAGCGCCTGAGCGGCTTGCGAGGTAGACAAGCCCAGCGGACTCCCGTGAATCTGCTTCATGCGTGCATTTCAGCCACATTCTCGAAACCTTCCGAAAGCTGAGCAGCAATTGCACAACCTTTACCACCGAAGGTCACGATGAGTGAACCCCTATACCCACGAAATAACAGAGTCCTTGCAATCTGCGAGCGCTTCGCGGGAGCGAAGCTTGTGCGCTGAAGTCCCTGCTAATCGATAATACGGCAGGCCGAACTGAGGCGCCAGCGGCGGCGTGAGACGATCCCAGCGATGCGACTGCGGCTCTACCACCACCGTGACGGAGCGCGCGTCGCGTACCGGGAGACCGGGACCGGCCCGGCGCTCGTGCTCCTGCATTCGCTGGGACTTTCGCACCGCGAGTACGAACCGATCGTCGAGCCGCTGTCGGAGCGCTTCCGCGTCGTGCTGCCCGATCTGCCGCTGCACGGGGACTCGGAGGATCGCCCGCGCCACTCCTACAGTCCGGAATGGCTGACCGAGGTGATCGCGGGTTTCTGCCACGAGGCCGGCGGGCCGCGGTCGATCGTCGCGGGCCACGACATCGGCGCCGAGCTGGCGCTGCGGGCCGTCTCAGGCGGCCAGCTCGAGCCGGCCCGGCTCGTGCTGATGCCCAACCGGCTGCATCGGCGCGACGAGTTCCCGGCCAAGCGTGCGGCCTGGCGGGCCGCCTGCCGGGTGGCGGCGCTGCCCGGCCTCGACCGGGTGCTGAGCCACTGCGCACGGCTCGTGTTCCGTCCGGCGATGGGCGAGAAGCTCTCCGCGCAGGGCAGCCAGGCCGCGCGCGATCTCGTCCGGCACGCGTTCGCCGACGTCGGCGGCAACGGCAATCGCGCCCGCTCGTGGGCGAAGTTCGCCCGGCGCTGGCCGGTCGACGCGCAGCTTCAGCTGCTCGACGCCTACCCCACGATCAGGCGGCCGGTGCTGCTGCTGTGGGCAGACGAGGATCCCGCGCACCCGGTCGCGGCCGCCCAGGAGGCACTCGACCTGCTGCCAGACGGGCAGCTGCGAACGCTGCCCGGCACCGGGTTTCTGATCGCCTACGACGACCCGGTGGCGGTCGCGCGCGAGCTGATCGCTTTCTGCGGCTGAGGATTGAGGCTCCGCCGGCAGCCGCCAGGCGCGGCCGAGCGAGTAGCTTTCAAGCCACGAAAGCGATGTGAAAGGAACTGCCAATGGGCGTTCAGGAAACCGGTCAGCTCTGGGGCGGCGAAACCACGAAAGCGGTCGGCAACTTCCCGGTCTCGGGCGAGACTGTCCCGGTGCCGGTGATTCGCTGGCTCGGTCGGATCAAGGGCGCCGCGGCGCGCGTCAACGCCGAGCTGGACCTGCTCGACCCGGCGCTCGCCGAGCGGATCGCGTCCGCCGCTGACCGCGTCGCGGCGGGCGAGTTCGACGACCAGTTTCCGATCGACGTTTTCCAGACCGGCTCAGGCACGTCGACCAACATGAACGCCAACGAGGTGATCGCCAACCTCGCCGGCGAGGGCGCCCACCCCAACGACCACATCAACATGGGCCAGTCCTCAAACGACGTGTTCCCGTCCGCGGTCCACCTCGCGGCGCTCGACGAGGCCACCAACGACCTGCTGCCGGCGCTCGACGGGCTCGAGCAGGCGTTCGCGGGCAAGGCCGACGAGTTCAAGGACATCGTCAAGGCCGGCCGCACGCATCTGATGGACGCGGTGCCGGTGACGCTCGGTCAGGAGTTCGGCGGCTACGCCGCTCAGGTCCGGCTCGGGGCGCGGAGGATTCGAAACGCGCTCCCCCAGGTCGCGCAGATCCCGCTCGGCGGCACCGCGACCGGCACCGGGCTCAACACGCACAAGGAGTTCGCCGCCAGGGTGCGCGCGCGGCTGACGGAGTCGACCGGTCTCGAGATCCGGGCCCCCGAGGATCCGTTCGAGGCGCAGGGCAACCGCGATGCGCTCGTCGAGCTCTCGGGCGCGCTCAAGGTGGTCGCGGTCTCGCTGACGAAGATCGCCAACGACCTGGCGCTGATGGGGTCAGGCCCGCGCGCGGGGATCGGCGAGCTGCTGCTGCCCGAACTGCAGAAGGGCTCCTCGATCATGCCCGGCAAGGTCAACCCCGTGATCCCCGAAGTCGTGCTTCAGGTCTCGGCGCAGGTGATCGGCAACGACACCGCGATCACGATCGGCGGACTCGAGGGCAACTTCGAACTCAATGTGCGCGTGCCGCTGATCGCGCGCAACCTGCTCGAGTCGATACGCCTGCTCGCAGCGACCGCGCGGATCTTCAACGAGAAGTGTGTCAGTGGGATCGAGGCCAACGAGGCCGGGTGTGAGCGCTCGGCCGAGTCGACGCTCGCCGCGGCGACCGCGCTGAACCCCTACATCGGCTACGACAAGGGGGCTGAGATCGTCAAGGAGGCCGCGAGCTCGGGCCGGATGCTGCGCGAGGTCGCGTACGAGAAGGGGGTCGACGAGGAGACCTACAACGAGGCGATGGACCTGCGCGAGATGGCGCGCGGCAACACGTGATCGGCTGACACGGCGCCGGCTGTGGAACGGGTAAGCGGCGTGACAGGGCGCTGCACGGGCGGCACCTCGCGACCGGGGAAGTGATTGAATTCTCGCCGTCAATCACCGCTACCAGGGAGGAATATCGCTGTGCGTCTCAGAAGCTTTCTGGCGCTGACCGGCGTGACCATTGCATCCGCGTGCGCGGCGGGATCCGCGTCCGCCGTGCCGATGCATATATTGGTCCCGCATCCGTTCGCGCAGCCGCCGACCACCGCTGAGTGCGAGGCCCCGCCGCCGACCGGAGTCGGAATCGCCTGCTACAACCCGGCTCAGTTCGAGCAGGCGTATGACCTGAATCCGCTCTACCACGAGGGCCTCGACGGCGCCGGCAAGACGATCGTGCTCGTCGACTCGTTCGGGTCGCCCACGATCCGGCACGACCTCGCGCAGTTCGACGCGGACAACAACCTGCCCAATCCACCGTCGTTCAAGATCATCGCGCCCGCCGGGCCGATCCCGCCGTATGACCCCAAGAACGGCACGATGGGTGGTTGGGCAATCGAGACATCGCTCGACGTCGAGTACTCGCACGCCATCGCCCCCGGCGCCAAGATTCTGCTCGTCGAGACGCCGGTGGCCGAGACCGAGGGACTCACGGGGTTCCCGGAGATCGTCGAGGCGGAGAACTACGTCATCAACCACCATCTCGGCGACGTCATCAGCCAGAGCTTCGGCGCCACCGAGGAGACGTTCGAGAGCCCGGCCCAGATCTACAGCCAACGCAGCGCGTACTACAACGCCCGATTCCACCACGTCACGGTCCTCGGTTCGTCCGGCGACGGCGGAGCAACCGACGAGCAACCCGACGGAGCGGACTTCTACCCGTTCCGAGTCAACAGCTGGCCCTCCTCGGACCCGCTCGTGACATCGGTCGGCGGAACCCAGCTGCACCTTGATGCCAACGGCAATCGGCTCGCTCCCGACAACGTCTGGAACGACCAGGCCCTGTTCGGCTCGCCGGCGGCGGGGGGCGGGGGCGTCTCCGCCGTGTTCAGTCGGCCCTTCTACCAGTGGGGCGTGCGACAGACGGTGGGCGACAGCCGCGGTACCCCTGACATCAGCATGAGCGCTGCGGTCGACGGAGGCGCGAACGTGTACATGAGCTTCTCCAGCCCGCCGAATGGGATCACCGCTCCGGCCTACTACATCATCGGCGGCACGAGCGAGGCGAGCCCTGAGTTCGCCGGCGTCGTCGCGATCGCCGACCAGGACGCCGGTCACGATCTGGGCTGGCTGAACCCGGCGCTCTACGCGTTCGGCTACGGCCATCTGCCTGGCCTGACCGACATCACGCTCGGCAACAACAGCGTGAGCGGCTTGAACACGGGCGGAATCCCCAAGTACGTGGGGCCGTTCTCCGTCACCGGCTACGACGCCGTGCCCGGCTACGACCTGGCCAGTGGCTTCGGGACTCCCGACGCCAACAGGCTGATACGGGAGCTGGCCGACTTCCGGCTCGGCTTCACGCGGCGCTGACCGCCTGACCGACGCTCCGCAAAGCGTGCTCACCCGTCCCGTCCGGGGCGGGTGAGCACGCGCGGCGATTTAGGTGGCCACCGTCTCGGCCCCGAGCTCGCGCGAGATCGCGACATCGACTGAATAGTCGATCGGGACGACGATCACCGACGAAACGTCGAGCGCGAGCGCATCGACCAGCCGCTGCGAGAACTCACCTGCGCTGGCGCAGCGCCAAGCCGGGAGCCCGAACGATCCGGCGAGCGCCACGAAGTCCGGGTTGCCGAAGCTGACGTCGAAGTGGCGGCCGAACTTCTTGTCCTGCTTCCAGGCGATCGAGCCGAACTCGCCGTTCTCCCAGATCACGTTGACGACAGCGGTCTTCAGCCGCATCGCGGTCTCGAGCTCCTGACAGTTCATCAAGAAGCCGCCGTCGCCGCTGACCGTGACGACGTTGCGCTCGGGGTGCACGAGCTTTGCCGCGATCGCGGTCGGCAGCGCGAAGCCCATCCCCGCGAGTCCGTTTGCGATCAGCACCGTTCCCGGTTCGTGCGCCGGGAACATGCGGCCGATCCAGAGCTTGTGCAGGCCTACGTCTGAGACGAGCAGGTCGCTCGGACCGAGCGCCTCACGGATGTCCGACAGCACCCGCGGCGGGCGCAGCGGGAAGTGGTCATCGTCGCTGGCCTCGCCGAGCGCGCCCAGCACCAGCTCGCGCAGACGACAGGAGCTCGCCGGTGCCGTCTCCGGCCGGCTGCAGCCGGCGGCGAGCCGCGCGAGCACGTGCGCGATGTCGCCGACCAGCTCGACCTCCGGGATGAAGAACTCGTCGATCTCGGCCGCGACCGTGTCGATCATCACGATCCGCTTTGTGGCGCGGGGATTCCAGTGCTCGGGCGCGTGCTCGACCAGGTCGTAGCCGACCGCGATCACCACGTCGGCGTCGTCGAAACCGGCCATCTCGTAATCGCGGGCCTGGAGGCCGACGGTTCCGAGCGCGTGCGGGTCCTCGAAGTCGAGCAGCCCCTTGGCCATGAACGTCTCGGCGACCGGGATCCCGGTCGTGTGAACGAACGCCCGCAGCGCGCGGCTGGCGTGGGTGCGGATCGCGCCGTTGCCGGCGAGGATGATCGGGTTCTCCGCGCTGAGGATGATCTCGGTCGCGAGCTGCAGCTCCTGCACGCCCGGCTCCGGCTGGACCGGCGCGTGGCGCGGCAGCGGCGCGGCGTCGAGTTGCCGGCCCATCACATCCTCGGGAAGCTCCAGGTGAGTCGACCCGGGCTTCTCGGATTCCGCGACCTTGAACGCCTTGCGCACGACCTCGGGCACGATCTCCGGGCTCGAAACCCGTGCATTCCACTTCGTGACCGGGCGCATGATCGCGATCAGGTCGATGTACTGGTGTGATTCCTTGTGCATCCGCTCGAGGTCGGACTGGCCCGTCAGCGCAACCAGCGGCGACCGATCGAGGAACGCATCCGCGACAGCCGTTATCAGGTTCGTGGCTCCCGGACCAAGCGTTCCCAGGCATACTCCGGCACGGCCGGTCAAACGACCGTACGCGTCGGCCATGTAGGCGCCGCCTTGCTCGTGGCGTACGGGGACGAACTGGATCGTCGAATCGGCCAGCGATTCGCTCAGGTCCAGCGTTTCCTCGCCCGGGATGCCGAACACGTACTTGACGCCTTCGGCTTCAAGGCATTCGACGAATACTTCAGACGCTTTGCGCTCGCTCATTCCCGCACCGTATATCAACCGCCATCTGCGATCCGCCGCCGCCCTCGTGGTCGGCATCGCCGCGCTCGCGGGCGCGGGACAGGCGTCGGCCGCCGGGACGTTCTACATCAACGGCGGCGGCTACGGGCACGGCGTCGGGCTGAGCCAGTACGGCGCCTACGGCTACGCGCTGGACGGCAAGGACTACCGCTTCATCCTCGGCCACTACTACCAGGGGACGTCGATCGGGACGACGAACCCAAACCAGATCGTGACGGTTCTGCTGGCGACCGGGCAGGCGTCGTTCGCCGGTGCGACACGGGCCGGCTCGAAGCGGCTCCAGGCGGGCACGACCTACATCGTCAAGCCACTCGCCGATGGCCAGCTGAAGCTCGTCACGAACGCCGGTAAGAAGGTCAAGGGCACGTTCTCGCCGCCGCTGACGGTCACGGGTCCGACGCCGCTGCTGCTCGCCGGCCACGGCAGTTATCAGGGATCGCTGCAGTTCCGCCCCGACGGCTCGGGCGGCGTGCAGACCGTCAACGCGGTGCCGCTCGACGACTATGTCGAGGGAGTGGTCCCGGCCGAGATGCCATCGGGCTGGGCGCCGCAAGCGCTCGAGGCGCAGGCGGTCGCGGCGCGCACGTACGCGCTCACGACCTCCGTGCAGGGCAACGGCTACAGCCTCTATGACGACACCCGCTCGCAGATGTACGGTGGCGTTGGGGTAGAGACGGCGGCCACCGACGCCGCCGTGCAGGCGACCAGCGGCCAAATCGTGACCTACAACAGCCGGCCGGTCGTGACCTATTTCTTCTCGAGCTCGGGCGGCTACACGGAGAGCGTCCAGAACGTCTGGGCGGGCGCGACCCCGGAGCCGTGGCTGACCGGCGTGCCGGACCCCTACGACGGCGTCGCCGGCAACCCTTATCACCACTGGAGCTATGAGATGAGCGTCGCTGCGGCGACGCGCAAGCTCGGTTCGCTGGTCAAGGGCACGCTGCTCGGGATCAACGTCACCGAACACGGGGTCTCGCCGCGGATCCTCGAGGCGCAGGTCGTCGGCAGCCGCGGGCGCACGAACGTCAGCGGCCCGACGTTGCAGCAGATCTTCGGCCTCCCGACGACCTTCGCGGCGTTCACGATCATCTCGTCAAGCGCCGCCCACGGTCAGGTGAGCGGCAACGTCTCGACGACGTCGGGCAGCGCCGCGGTCGCGCTCCAGTACTGGGGGCACGGCGCGTGGAGGACGGTGGCGCGCAAGCGGCTCGGTCGCCGGGGCGCGTACGACGTCAAGGTCCCGCGCTCCGGGCGCTACCGGATCGCGTACGCGAAGCTCAATGGCCCGGCGCTGGTCGCGTTCAAGCCCAAGCCCCGCCCGCGTCCGCCGGCGCTGCTGAAGGCGATGGGCGGACCGCTTCCGGCCGCGGTCAGCGTCTACGCTGCGGGCGATGCCTGGCCCGCTGCTCGTGATCGACGGCCCGTTCGTTCTGTACCGCTCGTTCTTCGCGCTGCCCGACTCGATCACCGGCGCTGACGGACACCCCGTCAACGCGCTGCTGGGCGGGGTCAACCTGATCCTGCGGATCGCCGCCGACTGCGAGCCGCGCGCGATCGTCGTCTGCTTCGGCGCCGAGGCGGGGGCGTACCGGGTCGACCTATACCCCGGCTACCACGCCCAGCGCCCGCCGGTTCCCGACGCGCTCGCGTGGCAGTTCGAGCAGGCGCCGGCGCTGTTTGACGCGTTCGGCTGGAGCTCGGAGTCGTCGGATGAGCTCGAGGCCGACGACCTGCTCGGGTCGCTGGCGAGCGCCGAGGCCGACGCCGGCGGCCGAGCGCTGATCATGACCGGCGACCGCGACATGTACCAGTGCGCGGCCGAGCACGTCAGCGTCGTGTTCCTGAAGCAGAAGTCGGCCGGGTTCGAGGAGGTCGATCCCGACGAGGTCGTCGCCCGCTACGGGATCCCGCCGCGGCTGGTGCCCGACTTCATCGCCCTACGCGGGGACCCGTCGGACGGCCTGCCGGGCGCGCCGGGGATCGGCGCCAAGACGGCGACCGCGCTGCTGCAGGCGCACGGGTCGCTGGAGGGCGCGATCGCGGCCGCCGACCAACAGAAGCCGCGGGTGGCGGCGGCGCTGCGCGACAACGCCGACGAGCTGCGTGCGTTCCGCGCGATCGCGACGCTGCGCCACGTCGAGCTCGAACGCCCGCCGGACCGCGCGACGGACCTCGACGGCGGTGCCGAGGCGGCGCGAGCGCTCCACATGTACCGCCTCGCGGAGCGGCTCGAAAGCGCCGAGTCGTTAGACGACCTCTAGGGCCTTGGGCCTCGTGGGCGCTATAGCGCCCACGAGATCCAACACCCCTAGGGCGTGAACTTGACGGTGATCACGTCGCCGTCGGCGACCACGTAGTCGCGCCCCTCGAGCCGCAGCGTGCCGCGGTCGCGCGCGCCCGCGTAGCCGCCCGCGTCGCGCAGCTGGTCCCAGGAGACGACCTCGGCGCGCACGAAGCCGCGCTGGATGTCGGAGTGGATCATGCCCGCCGCCTCCCAGACTGAGCGCCCACGCCGCAGATGCCACGACTGCGCGGGCTTGTCCTCACCGGCCGTGAAGAACGCGATCAGGCGCAGCAGCGAGAAGGCGCCGTGGACGACGGTGTCGAGACCCGACTCGCGCAGGTCGAGGTCGGCGCGCATCGCGGCGGCCTCCTCAGGCGTCAGCTCGGCGAGCTCGGCCTCGAGCCGGGCCGACACCGCGACGGCCTCCGCGCCCTCGGCGGCGGCGTGCTCGACGACCGCGGGCGGCACCTCGTCTGAGCCCTCGTCGACGTTGGCGACGAACAGCACCGGCTTGGCGCTGAGCGGCTGCAGGAGCATGACCGCGTCGAGCGCGTCGGCGGGAGCCGGCACGGTTCGCGCCGGCCTGCCCTGCTGCAGCGCCTCGATCAGCTGGCGCAGCCACCCCGCCTCGGCGATTGCATGCCGGTCACCGCTCTTGGCGGTCTTCGAGACGCGCTCGAGCCGGCGCTCGGCCTGCTCGAGGTCGGCATAGATCAGCTCGGTCTCGATCGTCTCGATGTCGGCCAGCGGATCGACACGGCCGTCGGGATGGACGACGCTCGGGTCGCCGTGGGCGCGGACCACGTGGACGATCGCGTCGGTCTCACGGATGTTGGCGAGGAACTGGTTGCCGAGCCCCTCGCCCTTGTGCGCGCCCGCCACGAGGCCGGCGATGTCGTGAAACGCGATTGTGTCCGGAACGACCTTTGACGCACGAACGGTGTTCGCGACCGCGTCGAGCCGCTCGTCGACGACCGGCACGATCGCGACGTTCGGCTCGATCGTCGTGAACGGGTAGTTGGCGGCCTCGGCGGCGGCGCCGGTCAGGGCCGTGAACAGCGACGATTTGCCGGCGTTGGGCATCCCGACGATCCCGACCTTCATCGCGGCCACGTCTCCGCGATCAGCGTTCCGAGCAGCGCCCCCGCGAGCACGTCGCTGGGGTAGTGGACACCGAGGTACGGCCGGCTGACGGCGAACGCACCGGCGGCCGCGTACAACCCTGCGACCGGGAGCAGCTCGCCGTACGCGCGCACGGCGGCGAACGAGGTCGTCGCGTGCGCGCTCGGGAACGTCAGCCCCGAGACGACGGGGCTCAACGGCGGCAGCCCGTCGAGCTCCGGGCGCGGGCGGCGGACCGCGAGCTTGATCGCGTAGTTGATCCCGTACGAGGCGCCGACGATCGCCGCGCCACGCAGCCAGCGCCCGCGGCGGTCACGATCGAGCGCTGCGCCGGCTGCGCCCAGCGCCAGCCAGCACCCGGCGTGCTCGCCGAGCCGCGAGTACGTGCGGGCCAGCCGCTCAGCCGACGGGCTGTGGGCGCGGGTCCGCGCCAGCAGCAGCAGTTTGCGGTCGAGCTCTGTGAGGCGCACGGCCGCTCACTGTACGAAGGCGACGGCCAGATGGGCCGCACGGTGACCGCGTGGGCGGGCAGGGGAGCCTCACGCGGTCACCGGAGCGCGCCTCCCTCAGGCGCGCACTTGCGCTGCGACCCCCAGCTTTGCCGGCGCGCTGTGATCAGGCTTGCCCTCCCCCGTAAACACCCGCGCTCACCGGCTCGCGGTCTGCGGCGCTCCACGACAGCGCGTATTTGCCATCGTCGAGCGTGCCCGACAGAGCGGTCAGCCGCAGCGGCCGGAAGGTGTCGCACATGACCGCCAGTTCGTTGGTGAACCGCTGCCCGATCGACTTCTCGGCCAGGCCCGGCTGCGGCCCGTGCGGCAGACCCGACGGGTGCAGCGTGATCGAGCCGATATCGATCCCCTTGCGCGACCCGAACTCCCCGGAGACGTAGTAGATCATCTCCTCGCTCTGCAGGTTCGAGTGGTTGTAGGGGATCGGGATCGCCGGGTGGGTGGGGTCCGATTCCCAGTCGAGCATCCGCGGGCAGAAGGAGCAGATCACGAAGCTCGGCCCCTGGAAGGTCTGGTGGACGGGCGGCGGCATATGGACGCGGCCGGCGATCGGCTCGAAGTCGTCGATGTTGAACGTGTACGGGTAGACGTAGCCGTCCCACGCGACGACGTCGAGCGGGTGGTAGTCGAGCCCGTAGCGCTGGTAGCCGCCGCGGACGCGAACGATCAGCTCGTAGTCGCCGGGCTCGCGGTGAGTCACCAGCTCCTGCGGCGGGTGGAAGTCACGGTGCGAGTAGGGCGCGTGCTCGAGCAGCTGGCCATACCGATTGCGATACCGGTTCGGTGTTTCGATTTCTCCGGGCGTGTAGAACGTCAGCCACAGCTGGTCACCGTCGGGCCGGAACCGGTAGGTCGTGCCGCGCGGGATCACGACGTAGTCGTGCTCGCGGTAGGTGAGCGTGCCGAACGTCGTCTCGAGCTCACCCGACCCCTGGTGAACGAAGATCACCTCGTCACCCTCACCATTTCGATAGAAGTAGTCTTGGGGCTCGACCGGGCGGCACACGCCGATCTCGACGTCGGCGTTGTACATCAGCACGCGGCGCCCGAGGACCGGGTCGCCGCCGGCGTCGACCTTGGTCGAGTCAAACAGCCGGTGGGCGTGGGCGGCCGGAACCCACTCCTCGTGCTCGATCGCCGTAAACGACCCCAGTTCGCTTACCCGGCACGGCGTCTGCAGGTGATACAGGATCGATTCGTTGCCCGAGAACCCCTCGAACCCCATCACCTCCTCAGTCAGCAGCGTCCCGTTCTCGCGGAACGCGACGTGGCGCTTGGCCGGAACCTCACCGCGGCGCTCGTACCGCATCTAGAGATTCCCTCGGCGGTCCTGCTCACGCTCGAGCGCTTGGAACAGGGCCTTGAAGTTGCCCTCGCCGAAGCCGCGGGCGCCATGGCGCTCGATCAGTTCGAAGAACACCGTCGGCCGGTCACCGACCGCCTTGCCGAAGATCTGCAGCAGGTAGCCCTCTTCGTCGCGGTCGACGAGGATCCCCAGCCGCTGCAGGTCGGCGAGGTCCTCGGTGATCTCGCCGATCCGCTCGGGCACGTCGGCATAGTAGGACTCAGGGATCGGCAGGAACTCGACCCCGCGCGCGTTCAGCTCCGTCACCGCATGGACGATGTTCGTGGTCGAGACCGCGATGTGCTGGACGCCGGGGCCGCGATAGAAGTCGAGGTACTCCTCGATCTGCGACTTGCGCTTGCCGGTCGCCGGCTCGTTGATCGGGAACTTGATCTTGCCCGAGCCGTCGGTCACGACCTTCGACATCAGCGCCGAGTACTCGGTCGAGATCGCCTCGTCGGTGAAGTGGATCAGCTCGGTCATCCCGAACACGCGCTCGTAGTAGTGAACCCACTCCTCCATGTGGCCGAGCTCGACGTTGCCGACCACGTGGTCGATCCCGACCAGCAGGCCGTCGGGGCCATGATCGGCGATCCCGCGCGCCACATAGCCGGGCAGGAAGGCGCCGTGGTAGCCGGCGCGCTCGACGAACACGTGCTGGGTCTCGCCGTAGGTAGCGACCGAGGCCAGCCGGACGGTGCCGTGCTCGTCGGTCAGCTCGTAGGGCGTGCGGATCCCGCGGGCGCCGTGCGAGACGGCGTGCTCGTAGGCCGCAGCCGCGTCGGGAACCGACAGCGCGATCGAGATCACGCCGTCGCCGTGGCGCTTGTGGTGCTCGGCAATCTCATCGTCGCCAGTCAGCGTGCCGGTCAGCACGAGCCGGATCCGGCCCTGCTCCAGGACGTGCGAGACGCGATCCCGGCTGCCGGTCTCGAGGCCCTCGTAGGCAGTCTCAATAAACCCGTAGGCGCGGGTGTAGTAGTAGGCCGCCTGGGCGGCGTTGCCGACGTAGAACTCAAGATGGTCGATGCCGTGGACCGGCATCACATCGGCGTCGGTGGGCTGCTGGTTTGGGAGGGATTCGGTTGTCGTAGTCACCCGTGCAATGATCCGCGTGTTGCAGAGCCATCTCAATACCGAAACGTTGCGTACAAGCGGCCGGTGAGGGCACTATGGACGATGTAGACAGAGCAATCGTTGCGCTGCTGCGCGAGAATGCGCGCCGCTCCTACCACGACATCGGAAAGCACGTGCATCTCAGCGCGCCGGCGGTCAAACGGCGGGTCGACCGGCTCGAGCACGAAGGCGTGCTGCTCGGCTACACGGCGATCATCGATCCGCAGGCGTTCGGGTGGCACGCCGAAGCGTTCGTCGACCTCTACTGTGAGGGCAACATGCCGGCCGGCTCGATCAAGCAGGCGGTCGAGGGCGAGCCGGGCGTCGTCGCCGCGCACACGGTCGCCGGCGAGGCGAGCGCGCTGCTGCACGTGATGGCGCCCGACATGAAGGGCCTCGAGCTCGCGCTTGAGCGGATCCGCGCCTCAGAAGGGGTGACGCGGACTGTGACCGAAGTCGTGCTGTCGACGCTGTTTCAACGATGAGGCGCCCGTACCCCGACGGTCGACCGCCGTCGATCCGCGACTTCATGGCGTTCGAGGAGCACATCGTCAACGCGCGGCGCAACCGCGGGCTGGAGGTGCCGCTCGAGTGGTACGAGATCCCGGTCTTCTACTTCGCCAACCCAGGGGCGGTGTATCGAGACGGGGACGAGATCCCAAAGCCGCGCGACACCGAGCGGCTCGACTACGAGCTCGAGCTCGCGTGCGTGATCGGCGCCGACGGGCGGCCTGAGGGGTTCACGATCATGAACGACTTCTCCGCCAGAGATCTGCAGGGGCTCGAGATGAAGGTCGGGCTCGGCCCGGCGAAGGGCAAGGACTTTGCGACCGCGCTCGGTCCCCAGCTCGTCTCACCCGATGAGCTGCCGCCCGATCTCGACATGCGCGCGATCGCGCGCGTCAACGGCGAGCTGCGTACCGAGTCGCGGACCGGCGGGATGCACTACTCGTGGGAGCAGCTGCTCGATGCCGCGGCGCGCAACACGCCCGGGCTGGTGACGGGCGAGGTGATCGGCTCGGGAACCGTCGGGCGCGGATGCATCCTTGAGCACGGCGACGGGCGCTGGCTGGCGCCCGGCGACGAGATCGAACTCGAGATCGAAGGGATCGGAGTGCTGCGAAACCGGATCGTCTGACGGTCAGGCGCCGAAGCCGACCCGGTGACCCTCGGTGTCGACCAGCACGTAGACGACCTTCTCGAGGTCGAGTGCGACGATCCCGTCTTCGGCCGTGAGCTCGTGCCAGCCGGTCTTGCCGAGCGCCTCGCGCAGACGCCTGAGCTCATCGCTCGGCACGCGCGCGCTCAGCACCGGGCCGCCAAGAAAGCCGATGTTGATCTTCTGGGGCCTGTCGTCGGACATCAGTGCTCCTCTCCAGCGGGCTGGACGATTTCAGTTAGGACGCCGCCGGTCGATGCCGGGTGCAGGAACGCGACCCGCGAGCCGCGGATCCCGGCCCGGGGCCGCTGGTCGATCAGACGTAGGCCGGCGGCGGCGCATGCGTCGAGCGTTTCCTGGACCGATGCGACCCGGTAGGCGATGTGGTGGAGTCCCGGTCCGCGCTTGCTCAGGAACTTGCCGACCACGGTCTCGGGATCGAGTGGCTGCAGCAGCTCGATGTGGCCGTCGCCGACGTCGAGCAGGGCCGCGTCGACGCCCTGCTCGGTGACCGTCTCGCGGTGCACGAGCTCCATTCCGAGGGCGTCCCGGTAGAGCGCCAGCGCGGCGTCGATATCCGGCACCGCGACGCCGACGTGGTCGATCGCAGACAGCATCGCGGCCGGAGTATTACTGAACGCGCTCGAGACGGGGGTTGGGCGCATAGCTGCGGCCCACCTTGGCGCACGGCTTGCCGTCGAGCAACACGACGTCGGCCGTGAAGTCGTTCTGGCCGCGGATCAGCGACGACCCGACCCCGTAGGCGTCGACCGCGACGCCCTGGGCTTCGAACTCGCGGATCCGCTTCGCGTTGAAGCCACCGGAGGCGACGATCCGCACGTCGTTGAAGCCCGCGCCGTCGAGCGCCCCGCGGACCTTCTCGACCAGCCGCGGGTTGACGCCGGTCGGCTTGAAGCCGCCCATCTCGTCCCACAGGGAGCGATCGACCAGCTGCTCCGACGTGTCGAGCCGCACTCCCCATAGATTCGGCCCCAGCGCCTCGGCGACCTCGAGCGCGGTCGCCACCGAATCATTCTCGAAGTCGACCAGGACCGTGATGTTCATGTCGTGGTGGAAGTGCTCAGCGAACTTGAGCGCCGCCTTGACCGTGTCTCCGCCGTAGGCCGAGATCAGCCCGTGCGGGACGGTGCCGATCCCTCGCCCGCCCCACCACGACGCCTGGGCATCGGTCGAGACTCCGATTGCGCCGGCGACGTGCGCGCTCCAGCCGTCGCCGGTCTGGACGAGCCAGTGGTCGTGCCGGGCGGGGAAGTAGAAGATCTGTTTGCCGCCGGCGGCCTGCACGACCTCGGCGACGTTGCGCATCACCAGCGAGCGGCGCGCGAGCACGCCCAGGTAGACGGTCTCCAGATGCGCGAACAGCGTGTAGTCGCCCTCGATCGTCATCACCGTCTCACGCGGCGCGATCCGTTCGCCTTCGCGCAGCCCGTGCACCTCGAGCTGGTCCCAGCCGGACTCCCAACCACCGGCTGCCGACCTTCCCGAGCACAGCTTGAGGACGGCGATCGCCTCGTCGATCCCGCCCAGCACCGAGTCCTCTTTCTGGAACACCTGCATCGTCACGCGTGGGTGCTCTCCTTCGGCCTCGAGCAGCGTCTTGGTGTGGACGAAGTAGGCGTCCGAGTAGTAGCCCGCGCGGATCCGTTCGACCGGGAGGCGGAAGATCGCCGGGTCCAGCCGTGCTGAGACCTGGGTCGACATGGGGCGAGTCTATTCGGGCGATGATTGATGAGTGTGATGAGTCATTACCTGCGCGTTCTGCGCCACAGAGATTTCCGATATCTGTTCCTCGGTCAGTCGGCCAGCGCGGTCGGCGACCAGGTCGTGATCGTCGCGCTGGCGCTGTACATCACGCAGCGCACCGGCTCAGCGACCGACCTCGGGCTCGTGCTGGCCGCGCAGTCCGTGTCGCTGGTCGCGCTGCTGCTGTTCGGCGGCGTGTGGGCCGACCGGCTCCCGCGCCACCGGATCATGATCGCCGCCGACCTCGCCCGCGCAGGGCTCCACGCGGTGCTCGCGATCCTGATCCTGACGGGCGGCGCGACGGTCATCGAGATGGTCGTGATCGAGCTGCTGTTCGGCGCCGCACGCGCCTTCTTCCAGCCCGCATATACGGGCCTGATGCCGCAGATCACGCCGGAGGACGAGATCCAGGACGCCCGCGCGCTGACCGAGGTCAGCACCGACGCCGCGTTCCTGCTGGGCCCTGCGCTCGGGACCGTGCTGGTGCTCGGGGTCGGAGCCGGCGAGGCGTTCGCGCTCGACAGCGCGACGTTCGTGTTCAGCGCCCTGATGCTCGCGCGGGTGCGGCCGCGGCCGCGCGGCGAGACCCCCGCGCCGGCGCCGCTTTTGCATGAGCTGCGGGTCGGCTGGCGTGAGGTCCGCTCGCGCCCCTGGGTGTGGGTGACGATCGTCGCCTTCGCGGGCGCGGTGTTGTGCGTCTATGCGCAGTGGTATTCGCTGGCGCCGGTGATCTCCAAGGAGCTCTACGGGAGCGCCGGCGTGTTCGGCGTGCTCGAGAGCGTCGCCGGGGTCGGCGCCGTGTGCGGGGGGATGCTGGCGCTCGTGTGGCGCCCGGCGCGCCCGCTGGTGATCGGCCTGCTGCTCGTCCTTGCGTGGCCCGTCCAGGACATCGTCTTCGCGCTCGGCGCGCCGCTGCCGGCGGTCGTCGTGTGCGCGATCGTCACCGGCTTCGGCTGGTCGCTGATGGGCGTCTTCTGGGAGACGTCCCTGGCGCGCCATATCCCGCCGCACGCCCTGTCGCGCGTCAGCTCGTATGACTGGATGGGATCGTTGGCGCTGCTGCCGCTCGGGTTCGCGATCGCGGGTCCGCTCGCGTCGGTGTTCGGCGCCCGCGTTGTGCTGGGCGTCGGCAGCGCGGTCGGGCTCGTGCTGCTGCTGGTCGCGCTGGTCCCGCGCTCGACGCGCGAGCTAGGACCGTCAGCCGAGCAGCTCGCGGGCGATGTCGGCGTAGAAGCCGGACGCGAAGCCGAGGTCGCGGACGTCGATCCGCTCGTTAGCGCTGTGCACGAGTGGGGCCGTCTCAAGTAGGCCCTGGTGGCGCTGCGGGAAGAACCCGTAGGCGACACAGTCGGGGAACGCGTCGCGGAACCAGCGTGAATCGGAGCCGCCGGGCAGGATCATCGGCACCGCGCTGGCGCCGGGGTCGCTTGTCTGCACCCAGCGCTCGATCGCGCGCATCAGCTCGCTGTCGACGGTCGACTGGTTGCCGACGACGCGCTCCGTGAACTCGATCGTCAGCCCGTTGCCGGCCGAGCCAAGCACGTGCTCGATCCGCCTGCGCGCCGCGTCCTCGCCGAGGCCCGGCGGCACGCGACAGTCGACACGGATCTGGGCGCGCGAGGGAATCACGTTCATCTTGCTCGACGCGCTCGCCATTGTCGGCGTCAGCGTGACGCCGAACATCGGCTCGACGATCGTGCGCAGCCCCGGGTCGGCGGCTTCGAGCCGCGCCATCGCCGCGCCGGTCTCGTCGGGATCCTCGCCGAGCCCGCGCAGCAGCGCCGCCGGGCCTTCGGTGATCTCGAACGACTCGGGCTGGTCGGCGAGCTTGGCCAGCACGGGACCGAGCTTCAGCAGCGCGTTATCGCCGGTCCGCGGCAGCGATGCGTGACCCGCCGTTCCGTGCGCGGTGATGTTGAAGCGGAAGATCCCCTTCTCGGCGCAGCAGACGCCGTAGTAGCGACGGTCGCCGTACTGGAACGAGTCGCCGGCGCCCTCGTTGAGGAGCATGTCGCAGCGGACCTTGTCGCCATGGTTGGTGGTAAGCCAGTGGGCTCCGAAATCGCCGCCGGTCTCCTCGTCGGCGACGAACACGAGCTTCAGCGTCCCGCGCGCCGGACGCCAGCCGCCGCGCGCCAGCGCGACCGCGCCGACCGCCTCGGCGGCGACCTGCGACTTCATGTCGAGCGCCCCGCGGCCCCACAAGAAGCCCGCCTCGACGTCTCCTGACCACGGGTCGTGCTGCCACTCCGAGGCGTCGGCGAGCACGGTGTCGACGTGACCCAGGAAGCAAAGCGTCGGTCCGTCCTGCTCACCCTTGAGGTCGGCGACCAGGTTGGCGCGGTCCGGGGCGGCGGTCAGGATCTCGGTCTCGAAGCCGGCCGGTGCCACGTAGCGCTCCAGGTGTTCGATCGCCTCGCGCTCGTTGCCCGGAGGGTTGACCGTGTTGAAGCGGACCAGCGCCTGGAGCAGCTCGACGCACTCGTCCTGGAGCTGTTCGGGGCTCATCGTAGTCGGAGACTATCTGCCCGTACGATCCGCGTCGTGCCGACGATTGAACAGGACCTGGCGCTCGCGCTCGAGCTGGCGGACATCGCCGACTTGATCACGATCAAGCATCACGGCGCCAGCGACCTCGTGATCGAGACAAAGCCCGATCTGACGCCGGTGACCGAAGCCGACCGGGCGGTCGAGCTGGCGCTGCGCGAGCGGATCGCAGCGGCGCGGCCGTCGGACGCGGTGCTCGGCGAGGAGTACGGCGTCTCGGAGCGCGCGGGGCCAAGGCGCTGGATCATCGACCCGATCGACGGCACCAAGAGCTACATCCGCGGGATGTCGACCTGGTCGACGCTGATCGCGCTCGAGGTCGAAGGCGCAATCGTGGTCGGGGTGGTCGCGATGCCGGCGCTCGGGCGCCGGTGGTGGGGGTCTCGCGGCGGGGGCGCGTTTGCCGACGGGCGTCCGATCCGCGTTTCGGGGATCGCCTCGCTGGCAGAGGCGCAGCTCGCGTGGAGCGGGATCCAGGAATGGGACGAGGTGGATCGACTCGATCGGCTGATCGCGCTGGGGCGAGCGTGCTCGCGGACCCGTGGCGTCGGGGACGCCTGGCAGTACATGCTGGTCGCCGAGGGCGCAGCCGAGATCGCCCTCGACCCGAGCGTGTCGCTGTGGGACCTCGCGGCGGTCAAGGTGATCGTCGAGGAGGCCGGCGGGCGGTTCACGGACCTGGCGGGCGTCGCCACCGCCGACGGCGGCAGCGGGCTCGCGAGCAACGGCCTTGTGCACGACGCGGCGCTGGCATTCGTCGGAACCTGACTCCCCGCACGACGCGGCCCGTTAGGCTGAGCCGCGAGCCGGGGTGTCGAGATCGAGAGGAGTCAGATGCGCAGCAGAGGTACCAGGACTCTGGGGGCGGCAATCGGCCTTCTGTTTGCTTTGGTCGGTGTCGCACACGCGGACGTGACGCTTGGTAGCACCGCGCAGCCCAGCGGCTCCACCCCGAGCCCGTGCGTGACGAACGCGGACGACCCGTCCGAGAACGACATCGTCGTGCAGCTGATGAGCGGCACGAGCCCCACCTACACCGTGCCCGCCGGTGGCGAAACGATCAGGGAGTGGGGGACCAACACGACCGGCGACCCGCCCGCAACGCCGCTGACGCTGGTCGTCCTGCGGCCGTCGTCGGCCGGCAGCTACGCGGTCGTCGGCGCCGACAGCGAGACGTTGCCGAAGCGGCTGTTCACCGACGAGGACGCGGTGTTCACGATCGCGCACCCGATTGAGGCCGAGAGCGGCGACGAGCTCGCCCTCTACTCGAGCGCGTCGGGCGCCAACGCGCCGCCGGTGTGCTTCTGGGACGGCGGCTCGACGTCGGCCGCGGACGGGCTCGACGCGGTCGCCGAACCGGGGTCGCCGGCGGCCGGCCAGACGCTGTCAGAGGACGTCGACACGGGCCAGACGGGGCCGAACTTCACGCTCGATCTGGCGGTCAACCAGAACCAGGACGCCGGCGTGGACACCACCGCGCCCGCCGCGGCGGCCGCGCATCGAGCGGCCGTCCTCAGCTCGACGGTCAGCAACGCCGGCCCGACCGTGGCGCCGATCACGTTCGTTGATCACGTGCCGGCCGGCTTGAGGCTCGATTCGGCGGTCGCCGGTCAGGGGACCTGTGCGATCAGCGGCCAGACCGCGACCTGCACGATCGATCAGCTCGCCGCCGGCCAGTCGGTCGCCGTCGATGTGGTCGTTACGCCCGCGGCGCGGGGGTTCTACGCCAACCACGTGTCCGTGCAGGCGGCGGCGCTCGACCAGAACGCCGCCAACGACCAGGCATCCGCGACGCTCGGCGTCACGTCGCTGGCGGTCGACGGGTGCGTCGTTCCGAGGCTCGAGCACGCGCCCCTGGCGGTCGCCAGGGCGGTTCTGAAGCAGCTCGGCTGCCGGGTCGAGGTGACCCGCGACCACAGCGGGGCGGTGCACGCCGGCAACGTGATCAAGACCAGACCGGGGCCGGGGCGCTACGGGTTCGACACGCGAATCGAGCTCGTGGTGTCGTCGGGCCGGCGCCGCTAGGGCGCTCCGCGGTGGGCGCGTACACCTGACGGGCCATACTCACGTGTGTGGATCGCCTGTTCTCAGAGCCCGAGGCTGAGCACGGCGAGGAGCTGCCGCCCGACGCGCCGCTCGCGACCCGGATGCGGCCGCGGACACTCGATGAACTGGTCGGCCAGCGGCGGCTGCTGGCGCCGGGTTCGGCGCTGCGGCGGGCGATCGAGGAAGGAAGACCGCACTCGATGATCCTGCACGGCCCCCCGGGCAGCGGCAAGACGACGCTCGCGCGGGTGGTCGCCCGCTCGTCGAGCGCCGCGTTCGAGGAGCAGAGCGCGGTCCAGGCCGGGCGCGCCGAGGTACGGGCGGTGATCGAGCGCGCGCGGGAGCGGCTGCGCGGCGGCGGACGGCCGACGGTCTTCTTCCTCGACGAGATCCACCGCTTCAACAAGGCCCAGCAGGACGCGCTGCTGCCGGCGGTCGAGGACGGGCTGATCACGCTGATCGGCGCGACGACCGAGAACCCGTATTTCGAGGTCAACTCGGCGCTGATCTCGCGCACGCGACTGTACGAGCTCGACGTGCTGACCGCAGACGACGTCCGCACGCTGCTGGACCGGGCCGTCGACCGGGGCTACTGCAGCCCCGTCGAACCCGAGGCGCTCGAGTTTCTCGCCGGGCGATCCGGCGGCGACGCGCGAACGGCCCTCAATGCGCTCGAGCTCGCGTGCGAGGCGGCCGGCGACGGCGGGATGGTGACGCTCGCGCACGCCGAGGACGCGCTCCAGCGACGGGCGCTGCTGTACGACCGCCAGGCCGATCAGCACTACGACACGATCTCCGCCTGGATCAAGGCGACCCGCGGCTCGGACCCCGACGCGTCCCTGTACTACCTGGCGGTGATGCTGGAGGGCGGCGAGGACCCGCGTTTCATCGTCCGGCGGATGGTCGTGCTGGCGTCGGAGGACATCGGCAACGCCGACCCGCAGGCGCTGGTGGTCGCGACGGCGGCCGCGGCCGCGGTCGAGCACGTCGGGCTGCCGGAGTGCCAGTTCGCGCTCGCCCAGGCGGCCATATACCTCTCTCTGGCGCCGAAATCCGACGCCGCCAAGCGCGCCGTGATCGCAGCCCGCAGCCATATCGCCGAGCACGGCGCGGCGACGCCGCCGCCCTACCTGCGCTCGTCGACGCGCAGCGACGGCGGATATGACAACCCGCACCGCCGTCCCGGTCACCTCTCGCCGCAGGAACTGATGCCCGATCCCGCGATCGCCGCCCGTTTCTACGATCCCGACGAAGCCGAGGCGCTGCTGCGCGAGCGGCTCGCCGAGATCCGTTCTGCGCGCGGCGTGAAAAGCGTCGATTAGCGGGATCTTCACGTCGCCGACGACGCGAAGCTACTAGGCTGTAGGAAATGGCCTACGGCTTTGATCCCGGCGCTCTGCTGGCTCGCTCCTACGCCCTCCCGCGCGGCCCGCGGGTGTGCCTGCGGCTGGCGCGCATTCGCGATCTGCGGGCGATCGAGGAGCTGGCCGCGGGCCGCGTCGTCGAGCTCGACGCGCTCGGGCTCGCCCGCCTCGTGCGCGGCGATCCCCGGCAGCGGGTCGTGATCTGCGCGACCGCGCTGGTGCGTGGGTCGGAGACGGTCGTCGGGGTCGGAGCGATCGATGTGTCGGCGACTGAGCCCAGCCTGCTGGTGGTCGACGAACTGGTGACCGATGGGCTGTCTGGGCTGCTGACGGCGGCACTGACCGGGCGCGCGGCGTCGCTGCGTCGCGCCCGCGCTGGCCAGCCAGCCAGTACGCTGACGGCGTGACATCGACGGCCGCGACCGCGACACTCGAGTCGCTGAGCCCCGCAACCGGGGCCGTGATCGGCGCCGTCCCGGCGACCCCACCGCGCGAGGTCCAGGCGGTTGTCGACGCCGTCGCCCAGGTCCAGCCGTTCTGGGCGCAGCTGACGTTGCGCGATCGCGCCCGCTACCTCGAGCGCGCCGCGCAGGTGCTGATCGACGAGTCAGACGAGATCCGCGACCTGATCGTGTCCGAGCAGGGCAAGCCCCGTAACGAGGCGTTCTCAATGGAGATCCTGCCGACGATCGACGCGCTGAACTGGATCGCGGACGAGGGCCAGCGGATCCTCGCCGACGAGAAGGTGCCGATGCCGCAGCTGTTCTTGAAGACCAAGCGGACCGCGTTCACCTATGAGCCGCTGGGCGTGATCGGCGTGATCGCGCCGTGGAACTACCCCTGGAGCATCCCGTTCGGGGAGGTCGCGCTGGCGTTGATGGCCGGCAACGGCGTGGTCGTCAAGCCCGCCTCGCTGACGCCGCTGATCGGCGAGCGGATCCGGCACGTGTTCGAGCGCGCCGGTGTCCCCGAGGGGCTCGTGCGGGTGATCCACGGTCCGGGAACGGGCTCGGCGCTGGTCGAGTCGAGCGTCGCGAAGATCTTCTTCACCGGCTCGGTCCAGACCGGGCGTGGCGTCGGCGAGGCGTGCGCACACCGGCTGAAGGGCTCCGTGCTCGAGCTCGGCGGCAAGGACCCGATGATCGTGTTGCCGGACGCGAACCTCGACCACGCGATCGCGGGCGCGCTGTGGGGCGGGTTCGCGAATGCCGGCCAGACGTGCTCTGGGATCGAACGCGCATACGTTCTGGACGTGGTCGCCGAGCGTTTCATCGACGGCGTCGTGACCGGAGCGCAGGCGTTGCGGGTCGGCGACCCGATGCAATGGGACACCGAGATCGGCCCGATGGTCTCGCGCGAGCAGTTCGAGCTCGTGCGCGAGCTGGTCGGCGACGCCGTCGCGAAAGGCGCGACGCTGCGCTGCGGCGGCCCGATCGACGCTCCCGGCGGCTTGAGCGGCGACTTCTACGCGCCGGCGGTGCTGACCGGGGTCACGCACCAGATGCGGATCATGCGCGAGGAGATCTTCGGACCCGTGCTGCCGATCGTCGTCGTCGGTTCCGAGGACGAGGCGTTGGCGCTCGCCAACGACAGTGAATTCGGCCTCGGCGCGTCGGTCTGGACGTCTGACCGCGGCAAGGGCGAGCGGATCGCGCGCGAGCTCGAGGCTGGGATGGTGTGGATCAACGACCATATGTTCAGCCACGGCGCGTGCCAGTGCTCCTGGGGTGGTGTCAAGGAGTCCGGCCTCGGCCGCACGCACTCGAAGTTCGGCCTCTACGAGTGCGTCAACATCAAGCTCCGGGTGTGGGAGGGCTCGACCCTGCGCGACCCGTGGTGGCACCCGTACGACGAGACGCTCGGCAAAGCGCTCAAGCAGACCGCAGCGATCCTCTACGGCCGGCCGTCGATCCGTGCCGCGGCGCTGCGCGACGGCGCGGCGCCGTTGTTGAAGCTCGGCGGGCGCCTGGCGCGCGACGCCGTCAAGCGGTCGTAGCCCGCCTCCACGGGGCTTCGGCGCGGCTGGCTACCCTTACAGGCGATGCCCGCCCAGGCTTACGCCGGCAAGGAATGTGTCTGCCAGCTCCGCAGGGGGATCTGCGATCAGTCGTGCGTCCGGGGAATGCTCGAGACGCCTTTCTACATCGCCTGCCTGCGGCTCGACGGGCGCCGCTGCCTGGTCGTCGGCGGCGGTGAGGTCGGCCTCGAGAAGGTCGAGGGGCTGCTCGCGTGCGGCGCCAGCGTGACGCTCGTCGCGCCCGATGCTGAGCCGGCGCTGGTCGAGCTGGCGCTCGAGGACTCGATCGCGTGGGAGCGCCGGGAGTTCCGCGACGGCGACCTCGACGGCTGCCTGATCGCGATCGCCGCGACCAACGACACTGACATCAACATCGCTGTGTTCGAGGGTGCGGAGCGCCGGGCGATGCTGGTCAACGTCGTCGACGTGCCGCCGCTGTGCAACTTCATCCTGCCGGCGATCGTCCGCACCGGCCCGCTGGCGGTCGCGATCTCGACCGCGGGCGCCTCCCCGGCGCTCGCCAAGCGCATGAAGCGCGAGATCGCGCAGCTGTTCGGCGAGCCCTATGCGCAGCTCGCCGTGATGCTCAACGACGCCCGTGGCTGGGCGAAGGCGACGCTCCCGACATACCAGGACCGCAAGCAGTTCTTCGAGTCGATCGTCAACGGCGACCCGGACCCGATCGAGCTGCTGCGGGCCGGCGACGCGGCTGCGGTCCGCGACCTGATCGAGAGCGCCCAGCTCGCCGGGCGATGAGCGAGCTCACCCACCTCGACGCCGCCGGGCGTGCGCGAATGGTCGACGTCGGCGATAAGCCGTCGACGGAGCGCACTGCGACCGCCAGGGCGGCCGTCAGGGTCAGTCCCGAGACCGCTCGCAAGGTGCTCGACGGCGACACGCCGAAGGGCGACGTGCTCGGGGTGGCGCGGATCGCCGGCATCCAGGCCGCCAAGCGCACCTCGGAGCTGATCCCGCTGTGTCACGCGCTGGCGCTGTCGTTCGTCGGCGTTGAGGGATCGATCGACACCGAAAGCGGCGTCATCGAGCTGATCGCCGAGGCTCGGACGACGGGGCCGACCGGGGTCGAGATGGAGGCGTTGACCGCCGCCTCGGTCGCGGCGCTGACCGTCTACGACATGATCAAGGGGCTCGAGCGCGGAGCGGAGATCGCCTCGGTCGCGCTGCTGAGCAAGTCGGGCGGCCGCTCGGGCGAGTGGCGCCGGCCCGAGCCGGCCTGAGCTCGAGGGCCCCCGGCGCTGGCGGTCGGCTCTTAAGTCGGCTTCGCGCGCCGCGCAAGAAACGTGAACTGGCCGGAGAACAGCAGCTTGGTCGCGTTGAGCGTGCGCGGATCGAGCTTGCGCGCGCTGCCGTACAGGTCAATCACCCGATTGAGCGGCGACGTGCCGCCCCACCAGCGACCGAACTGACGCCAGGGACCGACCACACGCTGGGCGATCAGCGTGATCCCATCGATTCCCGGCCGGATCTCGATCAGCGCCAGGCCGGCGTGCCCGAGTATCAGCTTTAGCCCCAGCGGGGTGTAGTTCCAGACGCTCAGCGAGTGAAACGGCTCCAGCTGCGAGGTCGACCCCGCGAACAGGCCGTCGCGCGCGATCACCCGCGCCACCTCGGTCAGCAGCGGCTCGGGGCGGCGGACGTGCTCGAGCACCTGCTTGCAATAGACCAGGTCAAAGCTGGCGTCGTCAAATGGAATCGACACTCCATCGAAGGTTTCAAAGCGAGCGTCGGTCCGGGTGCGCTGCGCGGCCTCGGGGGAGCCGGGAACATCGAGGCCAACCCATTGGACGTTGGGATCTCGGGCCCGGAACAGGTCGACCGAATTCCCCGCGCCACACCCCAGGTCCAGCACTCGCCACGGCCGTCCCTCGAGTCGGCCGGCGCGGCATTCGATGTAGTGGTCGGCGAGCGTCTGGCGAGCGTGATCTGAGGGCACCGCGTCCTGCAGCAGCTCGGCGAGCTCGCGGCCGGGAGTCCTCACGCGCGGGATCGTAACGGGGATCGGCGAAGGTCCCGAACCTGGGCTCAGCGAAGGTGCGGGCCCCGCGGCCGGGGTGCCGAACGCCGTCCGGGCCGCTCGTCTGAGTGCGGGACCCTATGCTGCAGCGGCCATGAAGACGGCGATTCTGACGATCTCGACGTCCGTAGCCGCGGGCGAGACGGAGGACCGCTCGGGCGCCGCGCTGGCCGAGCACGCGCAAGCGGCCGGTTCCGAGATCGTCGCGCGCGACGTGGTCGCCGACGACCGCACCGCGATCGAGGACTGGCTGCGCGCGCACGCCGCCGGCGGTGCGTCGTTGATCTTCACGACCGGTGGGACTGGCTTCACCGACGACGACGTGACCCCGGAGGCGACGCTCGCGGTGATCGACCGCCAGGCGCCCGGGTTCGCCGAGGCGATGCGGGCCGAGGCGCTCAGGCACACGCCGATGGGGATCCTGACCCGTGGCGTGTCGGGGATCGCCGGACGGACGCTGATCATCAACTTCCCGGGCAACCCGAAGGCGATCGGGGAGCTGTTCCCGGTCATCGCGCCGACGCTCGAGCACGTCGTCGCGACGCTGAACCGCGAGCGTGGAAGCAGAACGCCCGGCCATTGAGCTGCGCGATCTCGTCCGCCACTTCGGTGAGCGGACCGCGCTGCACAAGGTGTCCGTAGTGGTCCCGCCGGGCGCGACGCTCGCCGTCCTCGGCCGCAACGGCGCCGGCAAGTCGACTCTGCTGCGGATCCTTGCGACGCTGCTACGCCCGCACGCGGGCGACGTGCTGGTGTTCGGCGAGCCATTGCCGCGGCGAGGCTTCGCGGTCCGCTCGAGGCTCGGGCTGCTGGCGCACGAGCCGCTGCTGTACCGCGAGCTGAGCGGGCGCGAGAACCTCGAGTACCACGCGCGGCTGCACGGGGTCGAGCGCGAGCGGGTCGACGAGGTGCTGGACGCGGTGTCGATGGAGCGCCGCGCCGACGACCCAGTGCGGCTGCTGTCGCGCGGGATGGTGCAGCGCCTGGCGATCGGGCGCGCGATCCTGCACCGCCCCGAGCTGCTGCTGCTCGACGAGCCGCGCGCCAACCTCGACCCGGCCGCGAGTGAGCTCGTCGAGCCGCTGATCGGGCGCGCTTCCGGGCGCACGCGGGTGCTGACCAGCCACGACCCGCGCGCGGCGCTGGCCGAGGCGGACATCGTGCTGGCGCTCAAGGACGGACGCGCGGAGTTCGCCGGCAAGCCCGGCGAGCTGGGGGAGACGCAGCTGAAGGAGCTGTACGCGTGAAGACCGCGCTGGTCGTGCTGCGCAAGGACCTGCGGCTCGAGTTGCGCACGCTCGAGACCGTGCCGGCGATGGTGCTCTTGGCGATCGTCACGTTCGTGATCTTCCACTTCGGCTTGAACCGCAACACGATCGCGGGCCAGCTGGCGGCCGGGGTGCTGACCGCAACGCTGCTGTTCGCGGCGATGCTCGGGATCAACCGGCTGTTCGTCGCCGAGCGCGAGCAGGGCGGATTTGACGCGTTCCTGCTGGCGCCGGTGGACCGGACGTCGATGCTGTTCGCAAAGGCGTCAGCGCTGTTCATCTACCTGGTCGTGCTGGAGCTGATTGCGGTGCCGGCGTTCGCGCTGCTGCTGCTGGGCCCGTCGCTAGGACCCGCGCTCGCGGGGTTAAGCCTGATTCTGATTCTCGCCGACCTGGGGCTGGCGGTGATCGGGACGGTGGTCTCGGCGATCGCGATCCACACCCGCGCCCGGGACCTGATCGGTCCCGTGATCGCGCTGCCGCTCCTGATCCCGGCGCTGATCGCAACCGCTCGCGCAGCGGGGCCGGTGCTGGCCGCTCACAGCTCTGGCTCGCCGCCTGGTAAGTGGTTGGCGATCCTGGCTCTTTATGATTTGGTGTTCGCCCTCGTCGCCTACGGGGTGTTTGACTTCCTCCTCGAGGACTAGTGCACGTGCCTTCTACGACCTACGGGAAGGGGCTTCGCGGCCTCTCGCTCGCCACCGTATTGACGATCACCGTCGCCCTCGTGCTGGTGTTCTTCTACGCACCGCTCGACGCCAACCAGGGCTTCGTGCAGAAGATCTTCTACGTCCACGTGCCGCTGGCGATCATCTCGCTGCTGGGGTTCGTGTTCGGGGGCGTGCTGGCGATCGGGTACCTGCGCACCGGTGACCGCAGCTGGGACATGCGCTCCTACGTGGCGATCCACCTGGCGCTGATCTTCGGGATCGCCGGCCTGATCTCGGGATCGATCTGGGCCAAGGCCTCGTGGGGCCACTGGTGGGTGTGGAACGAGCCGACGCTGGTCTCGTTCCTGATTGTGCTGCTGCTGTTTGCGACCTACCAGCCGCTGCGCTTCTCGATCGAGGATCCGGAACGCCAGGCGCGCTACGCGAGCGTGTTCGCGATCGTCGCCGGCACGTTCGTGCCGCTCAACTATCTCGCCGTCCAGCTCGCGACCTCGTACGTACACCCGCGGGTGCTGACGCTGTCGAGCGCCAACCTGCCGCCATCGATGGGGCTGACGTTCGCCGTCTCGCTGCTCGGGTTCGCGCTGCTCTACGTGACCATGTGGAAGTACGAGATGACGGCCAAGAACGCACGAATGCAGGTGCGGCGTCTGCGGCGGACGCTGCTTGGCGACGACATCGTCCGACCGACCGGCCGCAGCGCCGCCCCGTCATGAGCATGCTGTTCGCAGTCGCGCCCGCGATCCCGCTCGGCAAGGCGGGCAAGTTCGTCGCCGGGGCCTACATCGTGGTGATGGCCGTGTTCCTGATCTATTTCGCGATCATGGCGATCCGGGCCCAGCGGCTCGAGCAGGAGCTCGATCAGCTGCGCCGCGACGTCGAGGCGGCGCGCGCGGGCGAACAGGAGCACGAGCGCGAGGTCGTCGGGTGAGCGGGTCGCCCGGATGAGCGAGCTGCTGGCGATCGGCGTATCGCACAAGACGGCTCCGGTCGAGGTGCGCGAGCGGCTGGCGCTGCCGGAGGCGCGCGCGGCCGAGTTCACGCGCGAGTTGCGCGGCGCCGCGGAGGTCCACGAGACGGTCGCGGTCTCGACCTGCAACCGGACCGAGCTGTACCTCGTCGTCGGCGACCCGGTCGAAGCCGAAGCCACGGTCCTGACGATGCTCGCGCGCCAGGCGGGGATCCGGCCGACAGGGCTGGCGACCGCGATCTACTCGCATCACAACTGCGATGCCGCGCGGCACTTGTACCGGGTCGTCGCCGGGCTCGAGTCGATGATCGTCGGCGAGGCCGAGATCCAGGGCCAGGTCAAGCGCGCCTACGAGTCGGCGCTCGCGCTCGAGACGGCCGGCCCGCTGACCAACCGCCTGTTCAAGGCGGCGCTCGCGACCGGCAAGCGGGTCAGGACCGAGACCGCGATCGGGGAGCGTCAGCTGAGCCTGCCGGCGGTCGCGGTCGCACTCGCGCGTGAGCAGCTGGGCGAGATCGCCGGGCGCGAGGTCGTGATCATCGGCACCGGCGAGACCAGCGAGCTGGCCGCCAGGGCACTCGCCGACAGCGGCACCCGCACGGTGTTCGTCGCCAACCGCCGACGCGACCGCGCGATCAGCCTCGCACGCCGCTACGGCGGCACGACGCTGCGCTTCGACGAGCTCCCGGAGGCGCTGCTGAAGGCCGACATTGTCGTCGCCGCGACCGCGTCGCCGCACCTACTGCTCGAGGTCCGCGAGGTCGCCGACGTGATGCGTGAGCGCGGCGGTCGGCCGATGCTGCTGATCGACCTCGCAGTCCCGCGCGACATCGACAGCGCCTGCGGCGAGCTGGACGGGATCTCGCTCGCCGACATCGACGACCTGCAGGCGGTCGCCGACCGCAACCGCCGAGTCCGCCAAGCCGAGGCGAGTAAGGCCGAAGGAATCATCGAGCAGGAGATCCAGCAGTTCGCGGCCTGGCTGGGCGCGCTTGAGGTGCTGCCGACGGTCGCCGCCCTGCGCGCGCACGCCACCGCGATCGCCGAGCAGGTGGTGGGTGAGAACGCGGGCAAATGGGAGACCGCGTCGCCGCGTGACCTGGAGCGCGTCGACGCGCTTTCGCGGGCGCTCGTCAACCGGCTGCTCCACGAGCCGACGGCGCAGATGAAGGAGATGCGCGACGATCGCGTCCACGCGCGGATGGCGCTCGTGCGCGAGCTGTTCGGCCTCAACGTCGCCGACGATGCGCTGATCGAGGACCCCGCGCCGGAACTGGCCGAGGTCCACGAGCTGACGCCCCGCAGCCAGCGGCGCACCTGATGCGGATCGGGACGCGCGGCAGCGCGCTTGCGCTCGCGCAGGCGCGGGCGGTCGCGGCGCTGCTCACCGACGAGGCGGAGATCGTCGAGATCACGACCAGCGGCGACCGGGGCGCCGACGTCAACGACAAGTCCAGGTGGGTGTCCGAGCTCGAACGGGCGCTGCTGGAGGGGCGGATCGAGCTCGCCGTGCACTCCGCCAAAGACGTCCCGACGGAGCTCCCGGACGGCCTCGAGCTCGTAGCCGTGCCGGCGCGCGCCGATGCCCGCGACGCGATCTGCGGCGCCGGATCACTCGTCGAGCTCGCGCCCCGGTTCTACCGTCGGCACCAGCAGCCTGCGGCGGACGGCGCAGATCAACGCGCTGCGTGACGACCTCGAGGTTGTGGAATTACGCGGCAATGTCGACACCCGGCTGCGTAAGCTCGCCGACGGTGAGGTCGACGCGATCGTGCTGGCGCTCGCAGGCCTGCAGCGCCTCGGCCGCGACGACGAAGCCGGCGGCGTGATGACGGAGCTGGTCCCGGCGGCGGGTCAGGGCGCCCTCGCCGTGGAGGCTCGGGCGGGGGAGGTCGACGGTGCGGCGCTCTCCGACGCGGCGTCGATGGCGTGCGTGACCGCGGAGCGCGCGCTGGTCCGCGCGCTCGGGGCGTCGTGCAACACGCCGGTGGGTGCCCACGCGACCAGCCTGCCGGGAGGCCAGGTCGAGCTGACTGGGTGGGTTGGGCTGCCCGACGGGTCGGCGTGGCTGCGCGACCGCGTGCAGGCACCGGCGAACGAGGCCGGCTCACTGTGCGCCGAGCGGATGCTCGCCGCCGGGGCGGCCGAGATCCTGCGCGACGCGGCGGCCGTGCGGTGACCGTCTACCTGGTCGGGGCGGGGCCGGGGGACCCCGGTCTGATGACCGCGCGGTCGCTCGAGCTGATCGCGGCGGCGGACGTGATCGTCTACGACCGCCTGATCCCGGCCGGCGCGCTGGCCGGCGTACGCCCGGACGCGGAGCTGATCTACGCCGGCAAGGAGGGCGGCGGTGCGTCGGCCTCGCAGGCGGAGATCCAGCGACTGCTGCTGGAGCACGGGGCGGCGGGGCGCGAGGTCGTGCGGCTCAAGGGTGGCGATCCGTTCGTGTTCGGGCGCGGCGGCGAGGAGGCCGAGGCGCTGCGCGAGGCGGGGATCGCGTTCGAGGTCGTGCCCGGCGTCACGGCTGGCGTCGCGGCCCCGGCCTACGCCGGGATCCCGGTCACGCACCGCGACGCCGCGAGCGCGGTCGCGTTCGTCACCGGCCACGAGGATCCGGCCAAGCCAGAGTCGGCGCTCGACTGGGAGGCGCTGGCCGCGTTCCCGGGGACGCTCGTGATCTACATGGGCGTCCGCCAGCTGGAGGCGATCACGCAGCATCTGGAAACGGCGGGCCGGCCGGCGACCGAGCCCGCCGCGGTGATCGAGCGCGGGACGCTGCCCGACCAGCGGGTAGTGACCGGCACGCTCGAGACGATCGCCGGGATCGCCGAGCAGCAAGGGATTCGAGCCCCGGCGGTGTCGCTGTTCGGCCCGGTGGCGGCGCTCGCGCACGATCTCGAGTGGCTCGGGGCGCGGCCGTTGGCGGGTGCGACGATCGCGGTCACGCGCGCCCGGGCGCAGGCGAGCGGTCTGGCGTCGCGCCTGCGCGGGCTGGGCGCCGAGGTGGTCGAGGCCCCCGCGATCAGGATCGTGCCGATCGAGGGCCCGGCGCCTGAGCTCGAGCGCTACGACCTCGTGTGCTTGACGAGCCCGAACGGGGTCCGATTGCTGTTTCAGCGGCTGGCGGCCGCCGGCCGCGACGCCCGCGCGCTGGCCGGCGCGACGGTCGCCGCGATCGGACCGGGCACGGCGGCCGCGCTGCGCGAGCACGGGGTGATCGCCGATGTCGTGCCGGAGCGGTTCGTCGCCGAGGGTCTGACCGAGGCGCTGGCCGAGATCCCCGTCACCCGGGCGCTGGTCGCGCGTGCCGCGCGGGCGCGTGAGGTGCTCCCAGAGGCGCTGCGCGAGCGCGGCGCCGAGGTCGACGTGCTGGCGCTGTACGAGACGGTCGCCGAGCCGCTCACCGACGGCGAGCTGGAAGCGGTCGAGCGCGCCGATTACGTCACCTTCACCTCGTCGTCGACGGTCTCGTTCTTCTTCGAGGCGGCCGGCGACCGGCTGAGCGACGGCACGCGGCTGGTCAGCATCGGTCCGGTGACCAGCGACGCGCTGCGAGAGCGGGGCCGGGAGCCCGATGTCGAGGCGGGCAGGCACGACGTCGAAGGCCTGGTTGCGGCGCTGCTCGCCGATGCGAGGCAAGGCCGGTGAACCGGCGTCTTACTGGATGCAGAGTCCGAAGTCGAGGATCACCCGCACCGATGCCGACGACGACTTACCGGATGTGTCGGTCGCGGTCAGCGTCAGATCGTCTGTCGTCTCTCCGCTGCCGTTGTCGACGTAGTACAGCTGCAGCGTCGGCGAGAGCTGGGTCGAGACCTGCTGCGCGGGACCGCCGTTGATGCTGTCAGTCCAGCTGTAGGTCAGCTGCTGGGGTGGGTTATTTGGATCGGTGGCGGTCGCCGATGTCGGGACGTTCGCGTAGTAACCGTTGCCGCTATTCGTGCACGGCCCGAAGAATTCACCGTCGTACGGGCTCGAGATCTTGACGCTCGGCGCTCCGGGCGGGACCGGCGCGAGCACCCGGATCGTGATCGACGAGCTCGCCGAGAGGCCGTCGCCGTTGGTCGCCGTCAGCGTGATCGTGTGCAGCCCGGGGGCGTTCTCCTGGTGGGTGATCTGCGTACCGGTCCCGATCTGGTTGCCGTCCTCCTTCCAAACCAGCGTGCCGCCGGTCAGCGTGCCGTCGACCGCGTCGGTCGCCTGGCCCGTGTAGCTGACGGTCGCGCCCTGCTGGTAGGAGGGGATCGGGGTGGCCCCCGGCGAGGTGATCTGGACGCTGGGCGGCGACGTGTACGGGGAGGCGCCGATGCCGTACTCGATGTCGAACCAGTGATCGCCGTCTGACTGCTGCGTTCGACCGACGAACACGAACGACTGATCAGTCCGTCCGGGTTGCAGATATGTGTAGTCGCCGGTCTCCTGCGGATTGCCGACCGGCTCCGCGAACACGAACTGCTCCGACGGCGTCAGGAAGCCCGCCACCGGTTGCGGGTTCTGGTTCTGGGCCCCGGCGACGAACGTGATTCCGACGTCGCCGGCGCCGTCGGTCTGGAGCGCCGGCCAGCCGAAGGCAAGCGTTCCATTCCACAGCCACTGGTCGCTGGACAGATTCCAGCTGTTGACGTTGTATTGCGAGATGTAGATCGCCGGCTCGGCGAACACCTGTTTGAGCACCGGCGTCTGGCCCGGCCCGCAGTTGGACGTGCACTCCTCGCGACCGGTGCCCTGGGCGACATACAGGGTGTTGCCGGTCACCGTCGCCGAGTTGACGGCGTACGGGAAGATCCCGTAACGGTCGTACCAGTCGCTGCCGCCGGTTCCGTCGACGGCGCTGTCGCTGCCGGGCACGGTCGCGTGGTTGACGCTGTGCAGGAACAGCGTTCCCGAGTACGGGGCCCACGACCAGATCCGCGCCTGGCTGTCTGAGTTGTTGCCGACGAAGTAGGTGGCGCCGCTGTCGAGCCCCTGTGCCGAGCGCATCACGCCGGAGCTGTCGAGGATGTAGCTGAGCGAGACCGTGCCGCGATTGAGCAGCTGCTGGAGCGAGATCCTGCCCAGCACTGAGCCCTTGTTCCCGCACACGACGTCCACGCTCCAGTTGGCGTACAACTGGTTAACGGACAGGTCGCTGCGATCAAACCAGGCGTTCGCCGGCTGGCCTAAGTCCTGTGGAGTTATGTCCCAGTAGGTCCACGCCGCCCCCGGGTTCGACGCGTCGGCTTTGAGCGCCTCCGGGCTTGCGACCGCGATCCGGATCCGGTTTGAGCCATTGGATTGGTTGCCGCTCGGGCACCCGGACTTGCCGGTCTGTGGGTTGGTCGGTAGGCAAGAGCTTTGACACCAATACTGCATCACCCACACGAACACGTCGTACTGGGGCGAGTAGGCGACCTGCTGGTCGCAGCAGAAGCTGCGCCCGTCGTCGGGGAGCAGGTTCGACGGGTTGAACATCGTGAACGTCTGGCCCGCGGTGGTCGACAGCGCGACCGACGTGTTGCCGGTCAGCCACGCCACGTTGCGCCCGATCGCCGTCGTCATCTCCTGCGGGCTGGCGGTCACCGGCGGGATGCCGGCGTCGGAATTGCGGAAGAACATCAGCGGGTCTGACGCGACCGAAGCGCGGAGATCGGGTGCTGCGCCGGGGACACCCGGCGTCTGCGGATCGCCCGCCAGTCCGACCGCCGAGCCCTTGTTGGTGATCGGCCGGAAGGTCCCCGCCGGCACCGAGTGCAGCGCCCCTTCTCCCTGATCGTTGTCGGGGCCGCCAGGCGGTGGGACGATTGGGTAGCCGCTGCCGCCGCCGGTCGCGGGCAGCAGCCTCTTCGACGTCCGGGCCCCGGCGGCGCACTTGCTCCCCGCCTTGCGCAGCAGCCGTTTCTCGGCGCTCGTCAGCAGTCTGGACGGCTTGCGCACAAGCCCCTTCGGGACCCGGCTCCGGCGCCAGGTCGCAGGGGTCTCGAGCACGACCAGAAAGTGGTCGACGGCCGCCAGCGCGCGGCAGCTGCGCTTGCCGCGAGACAACCGCGCCGACCGCGCGGCGGCGCCGATCAGCGCCGCGCGCCGTCCGCGCGCGAAGTGCGATTTCGGGATCTTGCCGGCGAGCTGGCGTGCCGACTGAATCTCGCCGGCGGCCGTCGAGCCGTGCGTGGCAGCGACCGCGGGCGTGCAAACCGACAGCGTGCCGAGCCCGGCCAGCACCAACGCGACGAGACACGCTCGCCTGGTTCGCCCCGGGCCCCGCCCCGAACGTGAACGATCGTCGACCGCCACGACGCGGGAAAGCTACATTCGGCACAAACTCTGATTCCCGGTTGCATGACAACCGTGGCGCCCAAGCCGCCGATCATGTGCAGAAACGGTGCGAGACTTGTCGCCGTGGCGAGCGCGCCGGTGATCACGTTCATGTCGGACTACGGCCTGAGCGATGACTTCGTCGGCATCTGCCACGGCGTGATCGCGACGATCTGCCCGCAGGCGCGCGTGATCGACCTGACGCACGGGATCCGCCGCCACGACGTCACGCAGGGCGCGGTGATCCTGTCCGAGGCGCTCCCGTTCATGCCGCCGGGCGTCGTGCTGGCGGTCGTCGACCCGGACGTCGGCGCGCAGCGCCGCGCGGTCGCGATCCGCCTCGCCGACGAGCGGCTGCTGGTCGGTCCCGACAACGGTCTGCTGTCGCTGGCAGCCGCGGCTGGCGGCGGGGTCGTCGAGGCGGTGGATCTCGACCGCTCCCGGTTCGCCTGCGGCCGGTTTCGATGACCTTCCACGGCCGTGACATCTTCTCCCCGGTCGCCGCGACGCTCGCGTGCGGTGAACCGCTGGCCGCGCGTCGGGGACCCGATCGACCCGGCGGAGCTCGTGATGCTCGAGCTCGCCGCTCCGGTCCACGAAGACGGGGCGCTGGTCGCCCACGTGCGCTACATCGATGGCTTCGGCAACGTCGCGCTGAACGCCGGCCACGAGGAGGTGACGGAGCTAGGTCTGAGGCTCGGACGACCGGTCGAGCTCGAGCTCGCGTCGGGCGCAAGCCACGCGGCCCAGTTCGTCCGCACGTTTGCCGACGTCGCCGGCGGCGAGCTGATGCTGTACGAGGACGCCCAGCAGCGGCTCGCGCTCGCAGTCAGCCGCGGCGACGCGTCCGCGCAGCTGGGACTCGCCGTCGATGACGAACTCCGGATCCGCCCGTGAGCGAGCGCCTCGGGGCGCCGCGGCTGCACCTGCGGCGGACTGATTCGACGAACACGCGCGCCCGTGAGCTCGCGGCCGCGGGAGCCCCGCACGGGACGCTCGTCACCGCCGGGGAGCAGACCGCCGGGAGGGGGCGGCAGGGGCGCGTCTGGACGGCGCCCGCGGGCAAGGCGCTGCTCTGCTCGCTGGTGATTCGCGATCCCCCGCGGTTGCTGCCGCTGGCCGCAGGAGTCGCCGTCGCCGAGGTCGTCGCGCGAGATGCGCTCGTCAAATGGCCAAACGACGTCTTGATCGACGGGCGCAAGGTCGCCGGGATCCTTGTCGAGGGCCGCCCGCAGGAGCGCTGGGCGGTGCTCGGGATCGGGCTTAACGTCGCGCTGCGCGAGTCCGACTTTCCGCCCGAGCTACGCGATCGCTCGGCCAGCCTCGGTCTCGGCCCGGAGGCGATCGAGCCGACTCTGGAGCGCCTGCTCCGAGAGCTCGAGCGGTGGCTGGCAGCGACCGAGCCGGAGGTGCTGGCGATCGTCCGCGAGCGCGACGCGCTCCGTGATCAGCCGGTCAGCTGGGCTGAGGGCGAGGGACGTGGAGCGGGGATCGACGACGACGGCCGGCTGCTCGTGTGTAGCGGAGGCCGGCAGCTCGCCCTGGGCGCGGGCGAGGTTCACCTCCGCGCTCAGAAGGAGTGATCGTGACCGTTGCCGATCGTGAACCCGTGGCGGCTCGAGTTGCTGCAGGTCACGGTCTTGGCGTCGACCTTGCTGCGGATTGCGGGCATCGTTTACGCAGCCTCCTCGGTGTCGTGCTCAGGTTCGTCGAGGTCGAGATCCTCGACGTTGTCGTCGTCATCGCTGTCGTCTCTGTCGTCGTCGTCAGCGTCGTCAGCGTCGTCTCTGTCGCGGTCGTCCTGATCGCGCTCCTGGACCTGCTGATCCTCGGTCTCGGTCGCGTCGGTCGTCGCCAGCGCTTCGTCGGCGTCGCGGGCGCCGGCCGCCGCACCCGTCTTGCGACGGCGGCGCTTGGAGCCGCGGCGGCCCTTCGGGAAGTTGCGCAACAGCTCGCGTGCCAGCGCCGCGGGCTTGCGCGCCATCCGCGTGCGGGCGCCGCGCAGCGCCTCCTCGGCCTCGGGCGTGTGGGCGAGCGCCGCCGCCAGCAGCGCCGCCGACAGACGGCGATCCTCCTTGCGCGAGGCGTGCACGAGCCGCCGCGCGTTGCGGGCGTGGGCGGAGCCGCTCGAGTTGACCAGCAGCCCCAGCAGCCGCTTGGTCTCCGGCCAGCGCTGCACCGCGTACTCCTCGTGCACCTCGCGCGTGTACTCGGCCATCCGCCAGATCCAGGCGTTGGCCTGGTCGCGGCGCCCGATCCGCCGTTCGGCGAGCGCCTGGAGCATGATCTTGACGCCCTCGCGACGCTCGTCGCGAGGCCAGCCGCCCATCACGTCGATCGCGGTGTCGAACGCCTCCGGGTCGCGGCTCGAGGCGATCTCCTGCAGCGCGCGGAGGCGCAGCTGGGGGTTCCGGTTGCGCTGCACGGCGGTCAGCAGGAAGCGGCGCTTGAGCTCGCCGCCGCGGTCGAAGTGCAGCATCGCCTTCGCGCGGCGCCAGCCGTTGGGCACGACGCGGGCGCCGGCCAGCGCCGCCCACACGTGCTGCTCGCCGTAGTCGAGATGCTCGACCGCGATCCGCCACAACTCCCGCTCGAAAACCTCCGCCCGGCGCTCGGGGTCGGGGGTGACCGGCAGCACGCGGCGCTCGACCCGCACGCGTCGGCCGCGGCCGCGACGGACGGGACCGACGACGATCGCGCCGCCGCGGTAGACGTCGCGGTCGAGCAGCGAATGGAGCGTGACGACCGGGTCGTCGTGCTTGGTCGCCGGGTGGACGAAGTCGACCACGATGCCCGCCTCCTTGCCCGGGTGGCGGCGGGTCACCCGGCCGACGCGCTGCTGGTAGACGCGCCTGGATGCGGTCGGCGCCAGGTGCATGCAAATCGTCGCCCGGGGGCTGTTCCAGCCCTCGGCGAGCAGCATTGCGTTGACGAGCACATCGACCTTGCCAGACTCATAGTCGGCCAGGATCCGCGCGAGCTCGCGCTTGGGCGTCTCGCCCGAGACGGCCTTGGCCTTGATCCCGATCTCGCGGAAAGCCTCGGCGACGTTGTAGGCGTGTTTGACGCCGGCGGCGTAGACGACGCCCGGAACGCCGTTGAACCGCGTCTTGTAGAGGTCTGCGATCGCGAGGTTGAAGGGCGTCTGATCGAGTATCTCGGCCAGCATCTCCTGGTCGAACTCGGTGTCAACCTCGCCGCGGCGTAGCGGCACCTTGGCGATCGTGCGCACGCCCGGGCCGGGCGGGATACGGATGCAGCGCAGCGGCGCGATCACGCCCCGGCGCGCCGCCTGGGCGAGATCGAAGCGGCTCGTCTGGGTCGGGAACAGGTCCGTCACGTGGCGCGCGATCAGCGCGCCGGTCGCGGTCATGCCGACGAAGATCGGTCCCGACCAGCCGCGGATCGCGGCCGAGGTCTTCTCGCCCAGCGCGGTGTGGGCCTCGTCGCAGATCACGATCGTGTAGGCGTCGGAGATCCGGCCCACGTTGCGGACGAACCACTGATATGTCTCGACCGTCACCGGGCCGTTGACCGCGTCGTGGCCGTCGACCAGCGGCGCGCAGATTCGGTTGCGATAGCCACGGTCGCGGAGCTCGCCGTTGAACTGGTCGACGAGGTTGCGCCGGTGGGTCAGGATCAGCACCCCGCCGGTGCGCGAGGCCTCGACGAAGCCGAGCGCGGCGACCGTCTTGCCGGCTCCGGTCGCGTGCTCGAACCAGAACCGGCGGGCGGCGTTGGGATCCTCGGGCTGCTCTTCGAAGCGCTCCTCGTCGTCCTCGTACTGCCAGTCCTGCGGCTCCTCGTCCTCGTCTTCGGGCTCGTCGAGGTCGAGTTCGCCGTTCTCTGCTCCCGGGATCGCCGCCGAGGCCAGCGCGGCCGGTTCGCGCTCGGCCGTGGCGCCGTTGCTGGAGCCGTTTGCGTTGCCGTTCGCGCTCCGCTGCGCCTCGGCCAGCAGCGCCGTCAGCGTGCCCGACAGCGCGTCGACCTGGTGGGCGGACAGCACGGTTCCGTCGGCGAGGTGAGGCTCCTCTTCGGACAGCAGCCGTTCGAGCCCCAGTAGCAACGAGAACTGGCGCCGCCACTCGAGCGACGGTTGCGTGTTGCCGGCGTCCAGCTCGGCCAGCGCAGCGTCGAGCGCGCGGCGCCGAGCAGAGCCGGGCGCGAGTGCGTCCTCGAGCTTTTCGCCCTCGTATACGAAGTGTTCGCGCGTCAGTCGTTCTGCGCGCGCAATCGAGTCAGGACTCGGAATGGGGGTGATCACACCCATCGGTGATTGGCAGGTTGCGTCAGGATGAGCGGGCCGCGGCGCCACTTCGTAGCGGCTCACACAATTCCGGCCGGATGGCCGAGCACGGCGAGAATTACCTCAGAAGCCTCCCCTCGCCTTACCGACAAGAGGATAACGAGTATTTAAGCAGATGCGGCGAAGATGCCGTGTGGCAAGCTGTCGGCTGTGTGTCTGCGTGCGTGGTCAATCGGGCTGCTGGCCGCCGGCGCGGTGCTCGCCGGGTGTGGCTCGAGTCAGCCGCGCAGCGACGCGCCGGCGCCCACCGCGCAGGCCGCGGCGTTCAAGGGCGCACCGGCGGCGCTGACCGCGCTGCACGCGCAGTCGAACAGTGTTGCTGCCGGGCGGGCTGGCTGCATTTCGCGCCCGGCTCGCCTCGCTGCACGGCTATCCGGTGGTCGTCAACAAGTGGGCCTCATGGTGCGGCCCCTGCCAGATCGAGTTTCCCGCCTTCCAGCAGGCGTCAGTGAAGTTCGGACGTCAGGTCGCGTTCATCGGCCTGGACGCCAACGACGGCAACGGCTCTGCCGCGGCCTTCCTGCGCCGGTATCCGGTCAGCTACCCGAGCTACACCGATCCGCATTCGGATATCGCCCAGGCCTACCGCGCGTCGACCTACTTCCCGCAGACGCTGTTCTTCTCCCGCGATCGGCACGGCGACTACGTGTTCGATCACGCCGGGCCTTATGAGAGCGCCGCCGCGCTCGAGAACGACATCAGGCGCTACGTGCTGAGATGACCGGGACGCTCGCATACGAGGTGCGCCGCACGACCGGCGACGAGGAGCTGGCGGCCGCGATCGAGCTCCGGCACCAGGTGTTCTGCGTCGAGCAGGGCGTGCCGAAGCGCGAGGAGCTCGACGGGCGCGACCACGAGGCGATGCATCTGGTGGCGGTCTCCGGCACCGATGTGCTGGCGACGTGCCGGCTGCTGTTCGTCGGGCCGACGGTCCAGTTCAGCCGGCTGGCGGTGCGCGCCGACGCGCGCCGGCGCGGGATCGCGTCGGCGCTGCTGGAGCGCGCCGACGAGGAGACGCGCGCGGCCGGCGCGCGCCGCCTGGTGCTGCACGCGCAGACGTACGCGCGCTCGCTGTACGAGGCCGCCGGCTACGAGCCGCGGGGCCGGATCTTCATGGAGGCGGGGATCGAGCACATCGCGATGGAGAAGTACGTCTAGTGTCCCGCGCCGCCTGATGCCGGAGCTGCGGATCGACCCGCTGACCGGCCAGCGCGCGGTGATCGCCGGTGACCGCGCCGGCCGCCCCGGCGGTGAGCTGACCGCGACCCCGGCGCCGCCAATCGACCGAGAGCGGGATCCGTTCGCCGACGGTCACGAGGACCGCACGCCGCCCGAGCTGTATGCGCTACGGCCCAACGGCGGTGCGCCGAACACCGCCGGCTGGAAGGTCCGCGTGGTGCCGAACCTGTACCCGGCGCTCGAGCGCGACTCGCCGGCGCCGCCGCCGAGCGCAAACCCGGAGCTGTTCTGGTCCGGAGCGGCGAGCGGCGCCCACGAGGTGATCGTCAACGCGCCAGACCCGGTCGTGTCGCTTGGGCAGCTCGCCCCCGAGCAGGTGGCGACCGCGATGGACGTGTGGCGGGAGCGGATGCGGGTCCACGCGGACTCCGCCTGCGTGCATCTGATCGTCAACGAGCGCCGCGAGGCCGGCGCCTCGTTGCCCCACACCCACGCGCAGCTGTACGCGCTCGACTTCGTCCCGGCGGCGATCGCGCGCGAGCGCGAGCGGTTCGGCGCTTACGCGACGCAGACGATGGGCGGCAACCTGCTCGCCGACCTCGTCCAGCAGGAGGTGCGCCAGCGCGAGCGGATCGTCGCGATCGACGACGAGGCGGTGCTGATGTCCGCCTACGCGGGCCGCGTGCCGTACCAGCTGATGATCGCGCCGCGGACTCCACACGCGCGCTTCGAGGACGACGGTCCGACCGGCGCCGCTCTACTCCACGACGCGCTCACGCGCCTGGCGCGACGGCTCGGCGCCAACCCGCCGCTCAACCTTTGGGTGCGCACCGCACCGAGTGGGGCGCAGGAGTTCTGCTGGCGGATCGACATCCTGCCGCGGCTGACGCACCTCGCGGGGCTCGAGCTCGGCGCCGGCGTGAACCTCAACATCGTCGCCCCTGAGCAGGCGGCCGCCGAGCTGCGTGAGGCATGAGGGCGCTGGTCCAGCGCGTCGGCCGTGCCGCGGTCGAGGTCGACGGCGAGCGCACGGCGGAGATCGGTCCCGGGTTGCTGGTGCTGCTCGGGGTTCACGGCGATGACTCGGCCTCCGACTGCGACCGCCTGGCGGCCAAGGTCCGCGCGCTGCGGATCTTCGCCGATACCGACGGACGTATGAACGAGCCGCTGGGCGATCGCGAGGTGCTGTGCGTGAGCCAGTTCACGCTCTACGGCGACGCCCGGCGCGGCAACCGCCCGAGCTACGTCGAGGCCGCCCGCCCCGAGCACGCCGAGCCGCTGTACGAGCGGTTCTGCGATGCGCTCGGCGCCAAGCGCGGCGTATTCGGTGCCTACATGCGCGTCGAGCTCGTGAACGACGGGCCGGTCACGCTGCTGCTCGAGAGCCCGTGAGCGGCTCTCAGGCGGTGGGCGGCCGTGACGCGTAGCGCTTGCTCGTAGACGTCCCAGGTCAGGCGTGCGGCGTCGTCCCAGCTCCACGGCGGCGGCTCCGGCGCCGGCCGCGTGAGCGACTCGGCATTGGCGATCAGGGCATCGAGATCGTCGGCTTCGCTGAGCGCGACCCGCCCGCCGAGGACTTCGCGGACGACCGGGATGTCGCAGGCGGCGACCGGCGTGCCGCACGCGAGCGCCTCGACCGGCGGCAGCCCGAAGCCCTCATCGTCGCTGGCCAGGACGAGCGCGTGCGCGCCGCTGTAGATCGCCGCCAGCTGCTCGTCGTCGACGGCGCCGGTCAGTACGACTCCGGGCAGCTCGTGCGCCCAGCGGCCGGCCCGGCCGACCAGCACGAGCGGCAGCGTTCGCCTGCAACGCGCCAGCGCCTCGACGCGCTTGCGAGGATCAGGCTGACGCAGCGGACCGACCCACAACAGGTACTCGTCGGGCAGGCCGAACCGGGAGCGAACGGCGCTCACCTGGTCCGCCTCGCGCGGCCGGAACACCTTCGCCGGCGCTTTCGGGATCACCGCGATCCGCTGCGGCTCGACCCCCAGCAGCCGCTCGGCGTCGTCAGCGACCGCCTGCGTCGGGACGATCACGCGGGCGGCGTTCTGGACGGCCAGATAACGGAGCTTGAAGCGGATCCCGTTACGGGCGTACTCGCCCCGTCGCTTGAGCGCGACGAGGTCGTGCAGCGTCACAACCTGCGGCACCGGGCAGCGCAGGACCGCCCCCTCGATCCAGGGCGAGTGGAACAGATCGCAACGTCGCGGCGCGTGGGTCTCGACGACGTCGCCGCGATCGCCGTCGCGCAGCGCCTCCAGGAGGCTGCGGGCATAGCGCCCGATTCCCCGCTCGTCCCGCGCGGCCCGCGCGTCGAACGCCACCCTCATCCGCCATCAATCCTTGCGTGTGCGCATGACATGCGGCGGCGGCCACTCTACTCACGGGCCCGGCGTGTGTCGAGCGCTTTTGGACGAATTCATCCGGGCGTACGAGGTCCCGCGCGCGTTCACCCGGGCACTGCTTAGGTAGGTTGGCCGCGTGCAGGATTACTACGAAAATCTGTGGGACCGACTGCCCGACGAGCTCGAACTGCCCGACTTCGAGCTGCGGTCGCGGTTCGTGCTCGGCGAGGCGCGCAGCGTCGACCGCGTTCTCGATCTCGGCTGCGGCGACGGCAGCTTCACGGCGACGCTGGCGCCGAACGTCGCCGACGTCGTCGGTGCCGAGGTCGCCGAGGCCGCCGTGCGGCGCGCCCGGCGCCGCCACCCGGCGCTCGCGTTCGAGCTCGTACCGCTCGACGGCCCGCTGCCGTTCGCCGACGGCGCTTTCGATCTCGTCTGGAGCACCGAGGTGATCGAACACGTGGCCGACACCGCGCGCTGGCTGTCTGAGGTCAGGCGCGTGCTGGCTCCGGCGGGGCGGCTGCTGTTGACAACGCCGAACCACGGGCGGCTACGACTCGCGGTCGGGGGGATCGAGCGCTACTCCGAGCCGCTCGGCGACCACCTGCATCTCTACTCGCGCCGGTCGCTGGAGCAGGTGCTGGCCGAGTTCGGCTTTGGCAAGATCGAGCTCCGGGCGGCCGGCGGCCCGCCGCTTATGCGGCGCCTGCTGCTCGCACGCGCGACCCGTTAGCCCGCCGCGGCGGTCGCCTGGCTGAGCGCCAGCGCGGTCGCCGCGTCGGTCGGGTCGAGCGCCTGCGCCCGGCGCAGCGAGGCGACCGCCCGCCGAGGCTGATGGTGAGCGAAGTCGAAATCGCCGAGCGCCAACCAGCTCGCGGGATTGTCGGGTTGGAGGTTGACGGCGCTCGCGAGCTCCGCCCGTGCCTGGCCGAGGTCCCCGGCCCCCGCGTACAGCGCCGACAGCAGGAACTTCGGCTGCAGCGCGAGCGGATCGTCGCCGGCGGCTGTCCGGGCATCGTCGAACGCCGATCCGAGCTTGTCCGCGCCTGCCGCGGCGTAGGCCGAACTGACCGCGTCGGCCGACCTCAGCGGCTGCCAGATCAGCCACGCGAGCAGCAACGAGACCGCCGCCACCGCCGTCATCGCGGCGCCGGCGGCGGGGCGCGCGAAGATCGAGCCGCGGCGTTCCGCGCGCCCGGTCGGGCTCGTCAGCGGCCCGCGCCCGGCGAGCCAGCCGGCGCACAGCAGGGCGGGGACCGCGACGCCGGGGAAGTACCAGGTCCAGTCGATCGCGGACTGCAGGCCGAACGTGATCACCACGACCAGCAGCGCGATCAGCCCCTCGCGCTCGGCGACCGCGGCGGCGTCGAACGAGCTCCACGGTTGCCCGGCCGCGACCGCGCGCGCGGCCGCCAGGCACCACGCGATCAGCAACGCGAGGCTGATCGCGATCCCGATCAGCCCGAGGTCGGCGAACGTCTGGATCACGTAGCTGTGAGCGTGGACGACGACGTCCGGGTTGGTCGTGTAGCGCGTGCGCGCGACCGCAAAGCCGAGCGCGCCGACTCCCTTCAGCAGTGCGTGCTCGCCGACCTTGAGCCCCTCGTGCCAGTACAGCGGTCGGCTGCTGCCGAGCGCGAACACGCGTGAGGCGGAGTTCCCGGTCGTCGAGTTGCTGGAAGTCAGCGAGCTCCAGGCGTGTGAGATCTCGCCGGTCAGCCCGCGTGAGGATTCCGCCAGCGCCAGCACGCCGAGGAACGGCAGCAGCGCGACGCCGGCGAGCAGCACGGTGCCGATCCGCCGGCGAAGGCGGTCCGACAGCGAGGTGCGCTCCGCGATTCGGGCGACTGCGATCCCGCCCGCCACCAGGAGCACGATGCACACAAGCAGTACGACCCCGTAGGTGTGGCCGGCCGAGCGCTGCGCCGCGAACGCGACGTTGTCGCTCGTCAGCGCCGGCTTTGACAGCGCCCAGCCGGCGATCACCGCGGCGCCGACCCCACCGCACGCGAGCAGCAGCACGCTCTGCAGCCGTCTCGGCACGATCGCCAGCCAGCACGCGACCGCCACCAGCGCCGCCAGCAGCGCCGAGCGCGAGTACGACAGCACGACGACCGTGATCAGGATCGCGACGGCTGGCACCAGCAGGCCGCGAACGGTCGCGCTCAGGTCGCGGCTGTTCCACGCCCACAGGCACGGCCCGAGCCCGAGCGCCGCCGCGAGGCCGGTCGCGTTCCAGTAACCGAGCGGATTCTGAAGCCGGCCATATGTGTTGCCCGTGGACGGGAAGACCTTGGTCGCGAGGCCGTACGCGCACAGGACCACGGTCGTGATCAGGATCGCGCCGACGACCGCGCGCCAGCGTTCGGGCGCCAGGCGCGCGAGCGCGGCCGCGGCGGCGAACGTGGCGAGATAGGCGAGCGTCAGATTCGCCGCCTGCCACGAGTTGTCGGGCTGCACCGACCAGACGATCGAGAGCGCCGTCAACAGCGTCAGCGCGAGGAACAGGGCGACCGTGACGGCGCCCCAGGGGCGTCCGCGCGCTCCGAGCAGCAGCATCGTCGCGCAGGCGCCGGCGCCGATCAGCGTCAGCGCGATCTCGGCCCAGGTGTCGGCGGCCGAGACCGTGATCGACTCGTCGAGCCCCGCCCCGGTGGTGACGAACGCGAGCAGCGTCAACCCCGCGGCGAGCGCGACGCAGATGCCCAGATCGCCGCTGAGCCTGGTCCCGGCGATCCTCACGCCCGTCGGGCTCGGGGTCACCGCTCGCCCGCGCGGGCGATCAGCATCAGCGTGTGCCCGAAGGCGGCCGCGCGCGGCCGCGACCCAAGCTCGTCGAGCGGCCGGAGTCCGCGCTGGACGGCGGACGGCAGTCGCCGCCAGGTGTAGGTGACGGCGTGCAGCTCGGGCTCGAGGCCGGCCTCGCGAGCCTCGGCGATCAGGCGTCGTGGTGAGAGGGGGATGTCGTCGGGGGTGCCGTGCATGGCGGTCGCGGCGCCGGTGCGGTTGGCGAGCGCCAGGGCGGCGCCGACCGGGTGCCAGAGCCCTGGCTCGATCGCGACCATCGCCCCGCCCGGGACGCAGCAGACTGGCGGCCTCCGATAAGCACGGCGTCGAGCGGGCCCTGGAAGGCGATGTGGTGCAGCACGAGGCGGTAGAGCACGACGTCGAACGAGTTCGCCGGCAACCCGAGCCGGCCCGCGTGGCCGACCTGCGCCTCGTCGGCGCGCCCGCTGGCCAGCACACCGGCGACGCGGTCGGGCTCAGCGTCGACGGCGACGATCCGGAACGCCGGCGCCGGGAACATGTGGCGGCCCGGGTGCCAGCCGGCTCCGACCGACAGCACGTCGCCGCGTTCGAGGCCGAGGCGCCGTTGCACCAGCGACCGCTCACGGGCCTCCATGTGGCGGTAGTTGAGCTCCAGCGTCGACTCCCTGCTGAGCCGGTCGAGGAAGTTCTCCGGCTCGTACGGGGCGCAGCTGTCGCGCTCGGATCTGAGGGCATTAGTCGCGATAGCCACGGCAGTGTAGAAAGCGCTATCGACAGTCGCGGTGGATCGCAAGCGTCCGTTGCGGGTCGGTCGCCTTCGTATACGCCGCGTCGCACACCGCGTCCGTGACGATCGCCCGGGCGGTGGAGCGCATCCCCAGCACGCGGCCGCTCGTTCCGGAGAGGAAGTCGTCGCGGGTATCGGGCGCCGTCACGCCGAGCGCTGCGTGCACTCAGGAGCGGTCAAAGCCGGCGTAGGGCAGCCAACGGTGGACGGCCGCGAACAGCCTTTGCGCAAGCCGGTTTGGATAGTGTTTGTCGATGAAGTACCTCGATGCCTCAGCGAGGTCGCGGTGGTAATCGCTTACTACGGAACCCTGGTGTCGAATCACCACCGCCGGTTCATACACCACCGTTCCCCCGGCCTGTCTCAGCCGCAGGCACAAGTCCTCATCCTCCTTGTAGAGAAACAGGTTCTCGTCAAAACCGCCGACCGCGTCGAATGCCGCGTGATCGACCAGCATCGCCGCTCCTGACACCCACGCGACCTCCTGGCGCTGGTCCGTCTCGTGCCAATAGCTGTGCCCGCCTCTCAGAGAGATCTGAGCGCGCAGCCCGCGCAGACGCCCGTGGTCATAGCACTGAGCGCTTCCGTCAGCTGTGAGCAGCTTCGGCCCGACCACCTTGATCCTGGCAGCGCTACTGATCGCATCGCAAAGGCGCTTGGTCGTGCCCGGCACCAGGAATTCGACGTCGGGGTTGAGAATCAAGAGGTATCGAGCTTGGGTCTTCGTGGCGAGCAGGTTATGACCTGCGCCGAAGCCCAGGTTCCTCGGAGCGACGAACGCCCGGCAATGCCGGATGCTCGCCGCGAGATCGTCGAGGCGATCGCCGGAGTCGTTTTCGAGCAGATTGATCTCGTAGTCGAGGCCTGTGCGCCCGAGGTCCGTCTCGACCGTCGTCAGGCACCGCTCGAGATATCTGCGTGTGCGGTAGTTAACGACCTGAACTGCGAGCATGGCCCTGCTCTGGATGCTGCTCAGCGCCGCGGCGCAGCCTCCGGTGCTCCGCGAGCTGTCGAGCGAACGCCGCGACGAACCGCGGGTTGTAGCGTAGATAACGCCGCCACAGACGGCGTGGCTCGCGGGCCAGGCGGTACGCCCACTCAAGCCCATGTTCCTGCATCCACGGCGGAGCCTGCGCCACCAGCCCGGCGTGGAAGTCGAACGCTGCGCCGACGCCGATCAGCATTGGTGCTTCGAGTTGATTGCGCATCTGCGCCATCCACTTCTCCTGCTTGGGCACCCCGATTCCGACCCACACAACGTCCGCGCGTGACCGATTGATTTCGGTGACCACCGCGGCGCGCTCCTCGTCGGTTAGGGGCCGGTGAGGCGGCGAGTAGCCGCCGACGATCTTGACGCCGGGATAGCGCTGGCGGAGGTTGAGCGTTAGCTGCACGAGCGCCCCCTGATTGCGCCCTCCATACAGATACAGGCGCTGGCCGGTCACAGCGCCACGCGCACAGGCCCTCGCCATCAGCTCGGGCCCGTAGACCCTGTCCTCAAGCCGGTGGCCGAGCGCGGATAGAGCCCACACGAGCGGCTGCCCGTCGGGGACGTTGAGCGACGATCCCAACAGGGTGCTGCGGAGCTCGGGATCCTCGGCCGACGCCATGACCGTGTGGACGTTGCATACGCAGATATAACCGCGGCTGCGCTGGGCGACCTTTGCGTCGATCCAATCCAGCGTGCGCTCGTAGTCGACCAGCGCCAGCGGGACGCCGAGTACCTCGACCGAGCGTGGCGTCACGACCTCATTTGTGTCTGGCTTCAGCGGGCTCTCGGGACTCGTGATCAGTGTGGTCTCCTCTTGGCTCCTGGCCCGCGCCGGATGGGCACGGAATCGGTTGACTTGGACGTGCTCAATTGCCCAGCCCATTGAAACGCAAGATAGTGCGAGGAGTTACGGGGTTTCTCGTGTGTGCATCGTTAAGTGCAGCGTGGGCGTCGCAACGTGTAGCGCCTTATCCACGAGCGGCCGCGCGGGGTCCGATCACCTCGCACCGGGACTGCCCTGGCGCCGGACCCCGCCAAAACCCGGGACTAAATGGTTCCGGCGAAGCCGATATGCGGCGCGATAACCGAGTTTGAGGGCACCGAATACAGGGCCTGCCATCTGAGGATGCGTCGCGAGCGCCAGCAACGGCCGCTCGACGTCCACGGGTAGCTCACCCCCGGGGCCGACCAGTCGCAGAGCATCCTCGCTCAGCGACCAGTTCAGCGCACCATCCCGGTGTTCGAATGCGCCCGCTGGCGTGCTCGGTGCATCGCAGGTTGCCTCGTAGAGCTCGACCAGCCGTGTCGCGGTGGCGTTCCAGGTGAGGTCCTTCCCAGCCGCTCGGACCGCTGCCACATTTTGCTCGCGTCTTCGGTCGTCGTGCAATAGCTCCACGGCGTGATCGGCACTCTGGGCTGCGTCCCACGTCACGATCTCCGCAGCACTGTTGGGCAGGATCTCGCTCAGTGAGGTGCCGGGAGCCCACATGCAGGGAAGGCCGGCATGCGCGGCCTCGAACGGGACCAGGCCGAATCCTTCGCTTGTCGTCGGGTAGACCACCAGCCTTGCTCGTCCGAGCAGCCACGCCTTCCCGGCTTCGTCCACGGGGCCGAGGTCAATCACGGAGTGAGCCAGTTGCGGATGCCGCGTTAGCAATTCCGCTTCGTCCGGCCTTGACGAGCCGTGGGCAACGGGCGGGCCGGCGAGCAGAAGAAAGCCGTCCCAGCCGTGTTGGCGCCGCATTTGCTCGAGCATCCGAATTGCGAACACCCGGTTCTTGTGGCGGTAGTCGGTACCGATACAGAGGATCGCCTCGGCGCTCGCCGCGAGCCGCGTGGCGCCAGGCGGGCGTGCCGGTTGGTCAGCACGGGCGACTGGGTGGTCGATCCCGATGTGTACGACGCTCGCGCGGGCCGGCTCGACGAGATCCTCGGCGGTCGCGTCATCTCGCGCGTGCTCGGAGAAGAAGACGACGCGGTCGGCCGTCGCCAGGGCCGACCGCGTGACCCGCCGGAAGCCCTCCCACGCGGCGAGACTCGGGAAGTAAGATGGATTGTGAAAAGCGATCAGGTCCTGATGGGTCAGGATCAGGCGCTCGCCGAGGGCGGCCAGGAACATTAAGTCGCCGGCGTTGCTGACCTGAAACGGGCGATGCACGAGATCGGCGCGACCGCGTCCCAGCGCCGAAGCCTGCTCACTGGTGATCAGCGAGAGTGTGGTCGCGGACTCGAGCGCCCTGGCGGCATCCTCATTCAAGCGATCGGGGACGAGAACCGTCAACCGGGCCCTCTGGGTGCGGTGCAGTCCCATGATGACCTCGAGCACGTGAAGCGACGTGCCGGTGATTGGTCCGCCGAGAATGCGAGCGTCGATGACCACCGACATGCCTGCCACCGTCCGTCGAACGCGGCTCAGCGAGCGCCGCAGCCGATCGCCGTCATCAGGCGGTCCGATCAAGCGATAGCCATCCTGGACATGTGGTGCCGGCCGGACTTGGTCCCAGACCAACACGTCGTCGGCCAGCACGTGGAACAGCCCGTTCTCGACGCACCGCCGGGAGAAGCGGGCCTCCTCCCGCGCGCCCGGGAGGAATGCCGGGTCAAGCTCTCCCGCCAGCTCGAGCGCGCTGCGCCTCAGATACAAGCACGGGCCACCTGCGGCGGGGAGCCGAGGCCGCAGCCGCAGCGACCGGGACCGAACCGCTGCCGCCATCTCCTCGTGGGTCAAACGCTCCGCGACCCTGCCAGGGTCTGGCCACTGCGGCATCAAATCGACAGCTCGCGTGGTCAGCGGCATGGCTGTTGCCACCCTGCTGTCCAGCCGCGCTGCTTCCTGGAGGCCGTCGAGCCATCCATCGGCGACCATACATCCGGGCTCGAGCAGCACGACATCGGCGTCGGCGGCAATTGCAAGCAAACGGTTGACGTTCAACGGCAAAGCGCCTCCGTCTTCGCGCGGCACGTACAGAAGCTCGCGGGCGCCCTGACACTCGCGCTCGAGGCTGCGAATCGCCTCCCTCGACGAGGAGCTCGTGCGAGCTTGATCGCAGACCAGGAGTGGCACATCACCAGCGGTGTGAGCGCTGATGCTGTTCAGGGAGGGAATGAGGCCTCGGTCGTGCTCGCGGACGATGATGCAGATGACCACGGTGCTGCGCCGCGCACCGATGTCGGCGCCGAACTCGATCGAGGTGACCCGCACAGCCGCGATTATGGCGCCGCCCCACTCCAACCTACGTGGAACTCGCCGGTCGAGCTCCGGCGAAGCCGAGCGTCTTGCTGTTCACGGGTCACGGCCGAACCGGCTAATCTCCCCGCCCCGCATGAACTGCGTCGTGACAGGGGGTGCCGGCTTCATCGGATCGCACGTGGTCGATGCGCTCGTAAACCGTGGCGAACGCGTGACCGTAATCGACAATCTCTCGACCGGGACGCGCTCGAATCTCGACCAGGCGATCGAACGCGGCGCAGAATTGCGCGTCGCGGATATCACCGATGCTGCCGCTATCTTGGAGATCTTTGTCGCCGCTGCGCCCGAGCTGGTCTTTCACCTGGCCGCGCAGATCGACGTTCGCTACTCGGTTGAGCATCCGGCGCGCGATGCGAGCGTCAATGTGCTCGGGACGATCACCGTGCTCGAGTCCGCCCGAGCGGCGGGAGCGAGCCGGATCGTCAATACCTCGACCGGCGGCGGTCTATACGGCGACGCCGAGGTGCTGCCCACCCCCGAGGACTATCCGATACGCGCGCTGGCACCATACGGGCAGTCAAAACACGCAGCTGAGGGCTACTGCGAACTGTATGCGCGACTTTACGGCGTCTCGACCGTGTCGCTCCGCTACGGCAACGTCTACGGACCCCGCCAGAATGTCCACGGGGAGGCCGGGGTGGTTGCGATTTTCTGTGGCCAGCTGGTCGAAGGGCGCCAGCCAACGGTGTTCGGAGACGGAATGCAAACGCGCGACTGGATCTACGTAAGCGACGTGGTCCGAGCGAATCTGTTGGCCGCGGAAGCGGATCTGACCGGACCGGTCAACATCGGCTGGGGACGCGAGACATCGGTCCTCGAGCTCCTTGAGAACCTGCGCGAGCTGGACGGCGGGCTCGGCGACCCCAAGTTCGCGCCGGAGCGGCCGGGCGAGGTCAGGCGCAGCTCCCTCGAAGTGAGCCGGGCACAAGCGGAACTCGGCTGGAAGGCGCAGGTCGACCTGCGCGACGGCCTGCGGCGGATCCTGTCCGAGCTTCAGTGACTAGAGGTTCTCCGCCACGCGCGGAGCCTCGCGCGTAAATACCCACCAGCCGAGCGCGAACACTCCCGGGATCAGCGCCAGCGCCAGGACCACCGGCCAGATGGCGTGCGCCGCGCCGAACGCCGTCGGATAGCCGTTCGGATCGATGAAGCAGTGGCCCATCTGGGCCAGCAGCGTCGCCACCGGATTGATCATCGCGAACTTCTCGAAGCCCGACGGGAGCCTGTGGCTCGCGTACGCGGTGGCGGGGTAGATGATCGGAGAGCCGTAGAACCAGATCTGAAGGAAAACCTCCCAGATCGGCTGCACGTCGCGGAAGCGCACGTAAAGCGCCGACAGCAGCATCGCGATGCCGGTGGCCAGCGCGATGAACAGTAGGACGATCGGGATCATCTGTAGCCAGCCGATCGTGGGCGTGACTCCGCTGGCAAACGCGAACACGAACACCGCGATGAAGTTCATGCCGAGGTTGAACGTCGCGGTCAGTGACACCGACAGCGGCACCACCATCCGCGGGAAGCGGATCTTTCGCAACATCGCCTCGCGAGACATCAGGCATGTGACCGAGGTAGCCGTCGCCTCCGCAAGGTAGCTCCAAAGCACGATCCCCGTCAGCAAATAGGCGCCGTAATACGGGCCCTTGGCGATGTGCACGACCTTGACGAAGAACACGTAGAGGACACCGAAGAACAGCAGCGGCCGCATCAGCGACCAGACGTAGCCCAGGACCGACCCGTAGTAGCGGAGCTTGAACTCGGTGCGGGCCAGGGTCGTGGTCAGCTCGATGAAGCGGCGAGCGTCTCCACCGAGCGCTGATGGGCCGTACGTCTCTGCCATCGACGAGCCCTTCGGCGCCGCTACCGGCGTCCGATCTCGAACGCGTGCGGCAGGTCGGTCATCCCGCCACCGGGGCGGTCCGCCAGAACGATGATCGAATTGGTGATGTGCGCGTCGAACACATCGGCTCCGAGGCCGGCACGCGCGACGGTTGCAAACAGCCGGTAGCGCCCTGGCGCGAGAGAGTTCTCGAAGCGCAGCCGTACGGCAGCAGTCGTTCCCGCCCCGAACCGACCGGTGGCCACGCCAGACGTGTGCGTGCTAGCGACGAAGATGTAATGGCCACTCTCGCTCTGGAGGCTCATCGAGAAGATCGGATCTTCGACGTCGGCCAGAAACTCGACGTCCATCCGAACATCGCAGGGCTCCCCCTGGAGAGAAGATGTTGCCACCTGGCCGTCGTCGGATTCGAACCAGGTGTTCAGCACACGTGCGACCGCGGGCTCCTCGACTGCCTCGGCCGGCGCGCTCCCGGCTCGCTCACGTCGCACCGCAGCAAAGTTAAGATGGTTGTATTGACGCGCGATCGTTACCGGGTCGCTGATGTCGACCACACGGCCCGCCTCCAGCAGCATCGCGCGATCGCAGAAGCGTGCGACTGAACCCATGTCGTGGGTGACGAACAGCATCGTGCGCCCTTGTTCGCGCAGCCGCGTGAACTCGTCGAAACACTTCTGCTGGAAGGCGGCGTCCCCGACGGCGAGCACCTCATCGATCAGGAGGACGTCGGCGTCGACCTGAACTGCGGTGGCGAACGCGAGCCGGACATACATTCCAGATGAGTAGTTCTTCAACTTGAGATCGACGAACTCCTCGAGTTCGGCGAACGCCAGGATGTCGTCGAAGCGTTCGGTCGCCTGTTTCCGGGACAGCCCCAGCATGATTGCGTTGATGATCACGTTGTCCCGCGCGGTGAGTTCAGGGTTGAAACCAACGCCAAGCTCGATAAAAGGAGACAGCCGACCGTCGATCTGAAGCTCACCGTCATCGACGTCGTAGATCCCGGCCAAGCACTTGAGAAGCGTGCTCTTGCCGCTGCCGTTGCGACCCACGACTCCGAAGAATTCCCCGGCGGGGATCTCAACGCTCACGTCCTGAACAGCCCGCAGGATGTCGAAGTTCCGGGCGCGCCCGGGATGTAGCGCTCGTTCCTTGAATGTGTGGTAGCGCTCGTGGGGGAGGCCGAACGCCTTGCTGACGTGCTTGACCGATACTGCTGGCCGTGGCGATCCAGACACGGCTGCGCGGTCCGCATCACTCTTCTCGGTCAAGATCACGCTCACGGCGCAGACGGTAGCAATGGAGCCGTCCAGAAGCAGGTGCTACTTTGCGCGGCCTTGGAGGTCTGCACGATCATCGCGAAGAACTATGTCGCGCACGCCCGCGTGCTCGCCAGGTCGCTGTCTGAGCATTATCCGGACAGCCGGCTGTGGACGCTGGTCATCGATGACTTCTCGCGATATCTCGACCCGGCCGATGAGCCGTTCGAGGTTCTGACTCCAGCCGACATCAACTGCGAGCCCTTCACCCGTATGGCGCTTCGCTACACGGTGCTCGAGCTTTCGACGGCGGTCAAGCCGTGGCTGATGAGCCACCTGCTCGACGCGACTGGCGGTCCGGTGACCTACCTCGACCCCGACATCAAAATCTACGGTTCGCTCCGCCGGCTCGACGAGCTGGCTGCAGAGCACGGCGTCGTACTGATTCCGCACAACAATGAGCCGATCCCTCCCGACGGGCGATCCCCGAGCCAGGTAGACATCATGATCGCCGGCGTCTACAACCTCGGCTACGTGTCGCTGGCACCCAGGCCCGAGGTCCGCAGGCTGCTCGATTGGTGGGCGGACAGATTGCGCCGCGACTGCCGCGTGGATCCAGTGTGGGGATATTTCGTGGACCAGCGATGGTTCGACCTCGCCCCCGGCTTCCTCACCGACCTTGCCATCGTGCGCGACCCTGAGTACAACGTCGCGTATTGGAACCTTCACGCGCGCAACCTCCAGCGCGATGGCATTGGCTACACGGTCGACGGGCGCCCGCTGGCCTTCTTTCATTTCAGCGGCTTCGACGCCGACCATCCGCTCGTCCTGAGCCGCTATCAGAACCGCGTGGACGTTCTCGCCGATCCGGTGCTCGAGCAGCTCCTGGCCGAGTACGCCAGTGAGGTCAACAGCGAAGGCCACGCAGTGAGCCGGAAATGGCCCTACAGCTACGGTGCGCTCGCCGACGGCACGCGAGTTGACGACACGATGCGCGAGATGTACGACGAGTTCGCCGACGAGCAGAGCGGGGAGGTTCCGTCGCCATTCACGATCGAAGGGGTGAACGCGTTTGCCCACTGGCTGAATGCGCAGGCGCCCGATGCGCCCGCCGGAATCAGCAGGGCCCTGGCCCGCGTGTACCGCGATCGACCAGATCTCCAGCTCGCGTACCCCGACCTCGCGGGCGCCGGACGCGAGAGGCTGATGCGGTGGGTCGAAGAGTACGGTAGGCGAGAGGTGGCGATGCTGGCGTGGAAGATGACGAACCGGAACGGGGCAGAAACCGGCGTGGCCAGCGGCTCAGCTGCCACGCCGTCATCTGCCGTCATCGGTGACACATGGGCCGCGGCGACCTCGGCCGCCGATCCGCCCGTCGTCCAACAAGCGGCAGAAGCCCCTCTCAGTCAGGCTCCCTTCGGTGTGAACGTGGTCGGGTATTTCCGCTCCGAGGTGGGCACGGGGGAGGCGGCACGTCAAGTCGTGGGAGCGCTCGACGCAGGCAAGATACCCGTGCTGCCGATTCATGGTCAGTTCATCCCGGTCAGCCGCCAGGGACACACCTACATAACAGCGAGCCCCGAGGATGCCGCGTTCCCGCTCAACCTGATCTGCATGAACGCCGACATGCTGCCTGACTTCGCGAACCAGGCTGGTGAGGAATTCTTCGGGGGAAGGTATTCGATCGGGTTGTGGTTCTGGGAGGTCGCGCATTTTCCTGACCGATGGCGCAACTCGTTCTCGCTGCTCGAGGAGGTCTGGGCTCCCACCCAGCACATCGCCTCTGCGCTCGAGCCGGTCGCCACCGTCCCGGTAACCACGGTGCGCATCCCGATCCAGCCGCCGCAAGTGGAGCCGCGATCGCGATCCGGACTCGGCCTCCCCGAGCTCAAGTTCCTGTTCCTGTTCAGCTTCGATTACTTGAGCGTGTTCAAGCGCAAGAACCCGCTCGCTGTCATCGATGCGTTCTCGAGAGCGTTCGCTCCAGGTGAAGGCGCCGGCCTGGTGGTCAAATGCATCAACCGTGAGCGTGATCCGGACTCTCACGCACAGCTGTGCGTCGCTGCCGCGGGGCACTCGGACATCGAAGTCATGGATAGGTACCTGTCTCCGGCCGACAACAGCGGCCTGACGGCGCTGGTCGACTGCTACGTGTCATTACACCGAGCCGAGGGATTCGGCTTGGGGATGGCGGAGGCGATGTCGCTAGGCAAGCCCGTGATCGCGACCGGCTATTCGGGCAACCTCGACTTCATGTCGCCATCGAACAGCCTGCTTGTCGATTACCAGCTGGTCCCGATCGGACCGGGGGCCGATCCTTATCCCCCGGATGCGCAGTGGGCGGATCCCGATCCCGAGCACGCCTCACGGCTGATGCGCGAATTGTTCGACGACCAGGCGCGGGGACGGGAGCTCGGAGCGATCGCGGCGGCGGACATCCGTCACACCCATTCACCGGAGGCCGCGGGGCAGATCATGCGCCGACGTCTGGAGGCGATCCGCGCGACCGGCCGCGCCCGTCCGGTGGCCGACCTGGCCATCAGGCGCCCGGCGATGGCAGCGCTGCCGGTGACGCTCGGACGAGGCCCCGTAGCTACGGCCCGCCCCGGACGAGGCCGCAGACTCCGGCAGTTCGCCCGGAAGGGCGCGCTTCGGACGATGCGTCCCTACGCCGCGTATCAGAAGTCCGTCGACACTCTAGTGCTCGCCGCGCTGGAAGACCTATCCAAGGGAATCGCCGCGCAGCGCCAGGAGCATGCGAGCGAGCAGGCAGGCTTGATGAGCGAGCTCCGCGGCTACGAGCAGATATCCTCCCTGCTCGAGCGTCAAGGGCGCACCATCGAGCAACTCGAGCGGAGGCTCGCCGACCTCGAGCGCCGGCTCAACCAGGAGGAGTAGGTGCCCGCTCGCCTGCCGGCATCGGCCCCGGTCGAGCCGCTCGAGGGGGCCAACATCATCGGCTATTTCCGGTCCGAGACAGAGGCCGGTGGGGCAGCTCGCCAGATCGTGAACGGCCTCGACAACGCCCCCTTGCGGCTGTTGCCGGTCAACGCGCCAACCGACCGGCGAGATCGTCAGGGTTATCGATTCAGCTCCGCAGAGCCAAGCGAAGCGGGCTATCGGATCAACCTGATCTGCCTGGACGCCGACGCGATGCCGGAGTTGGTGCGGGCAGTCGGCTTCGAGTTCTTCGCGCACCGCTATTCGATCGGCTGCTGGTCCTGGGAAGTCTCGAGATCGCTCGGCAACGGCTGGAGCGACGAACTTGCGCTGCTCGACGAGGTCTGGGCCCCGAGCGAGCACGCAGTGCGCGCGATCTCTAGTGCGGCAGCCGTTCCGGTGACGAAGGTCACGCTGCCGATCGAGGTCCCGCCTACCCCGAAGCTTCCGCGCTCCGCGCTCGACCTGCCCCCGAACGGCTTCCTGTTTCTGTGCTCGTTTGACTACCGCGCGGGGTTTGAGCGCAAGAACCCGCTTGCAGCAGTGGAGGCGTTCCGCGCCGCCTTCGAGCCGGGGTCGGGTGCGACGTTGGTAATCAAGAGCATCAACGGGGATGCAGATCCCGCAGGCCGAGACAGGCTCCTAGACGCCGCTGCCGGGAGGCCGGACGTGCGCCTGATCGAGGAGTACCTGGGGCCAGAGGAAAAGGACGGGCTGACCGCCGCCTGCGATTGCTATGTGTCGCTACACCGGGCCGAAGGCTTCGGCCTCGCAATCGCCGAGGCGATGTTCCTCGGCAAGCCGGCGATCGCCACCGGCTATTCGGGCAACCTCGAGTTCATGACGACGACGAACAGCTACCTCGTCGACTACGAGTTGGTTCCGATCGAACCGGGCGCCTCGGAACCGCTGGGCGCCGAGTGGGCGCGGCCGAGCGTCGGTCACGCCGCTCGCCTGATGCGGGATGTGTTCGCGCACCGCGAACAGGCGGTCGAGCGCGCGCGCCGCGGCGCCGCTGATCTGCGAGCCGACCATTCGGCGCAGGTGGCAGGTCGGGAGATGCTGACCCGGCTCCAGGACGTCGACGGGCGGGCATCCGAGCAGGCCGCGGGGCCGGCGGATCGTCCGCTTGGCCGGGCCACTGCCCGGCGGGCGGTGACCCGCGCGATGCGACCGGTCACGACCCCGTACGAGGAACAACTGGACAAGCTTGTCCGGCGAGCGCGCCGCGAGACCGCCGACCGCTTACGTCAGAGCCGGATGGACGCAGCGCGAACGCAGTCGCTACGCACGGCGTTGGTCGAGCGGATCGACGATCACGCCGGCCGGCTGGCGACGATCGAGGCGGAGGCGCACGCGATCCCATTCATGCATGGCGCACCGTTCGTCAAGCGACGCGACCCCGTGGCGGGCCTCGTGCTCGGGTACACCGGCGCCGACGGTGGCGGGACCGAGGACGGGTACCGCGGCTTCGAAGACGTGTTCAGGGGCTCCGAGCGGTTCATCCGCGATCGGCAACGCAACTATCTGCCGATCATCGACGGGCGCCGCCCAGTGGTCGATTTCGGCTGCGGCCGCGGCGAGCTGCTGGACCTACTCCGGGATGCGGGGATCTCCTATCTCGGCGTCGACAGCGACGCCGGCATGGTGGCTCGGTGCCACGCGAAGGGGCACAACGAAGTGATTCACGCTGACGGACTCGACTACCTCGAGCAGATGCACGACAGAAGCCTGGGTGTGGTGTTCACGGCCCAGGTGATTGAACATCTCAGCGAGCAGCAGTTACGACGGCTGTTGAACCTGGCGCGAGCGAAGCTATCGGAAGGTGGTCTGCTGATCGCCGAGACCGTGAACCCTCATTACCCCCCGGCCCTCAAGACGTTCTGGGTAGATCTGACTCACCGGCTTCCGATCTTCCCCGAGGTGGCACTCGAACTCTGTCGGGAAGCCGGTTTCACGTCCGCGTATGTCTTCCATCCGAACGGCATCGGTGACGTCGATCGCGATCGCTTCACTCAGGGGGAGTTCGCGGTTGTGGCGACAGCCACCCGTCAATAATGAGCGCATGATGTGGCCGAAGCATCCATGCTCACCAGGCGAACGCCGCGAGGCGGGAGCGGCGCCGCGTAGTGCTCGGGTGGGAGCGGGGCCGGCTGCGGCGTAAATTGGAGCTTGAGCGCGACTCCCCGGGCGACCGGAGCAGCAGGGGCCCGCAGGCATATCCGCAACGCGCTGCCGAGCTCGCGAACCGACACCACTTCCGGTTGCGGCGGGACCGTGACGGGGACGGTCTTCTCAAACAGCAGGGAGACCCACGCCGGACTCCCTGGACGGCCGCCTACAACGAGGAACTGCAACAGATTGCTGACCCAGGCGGTGCCCGAGGGATCGAATCGAGCCGCTGCAACCGAGACACCACCCGTGATCGTTACATCGAGGCTTTGGACGCGCTTTTCGAGTGCGATCGGCCCGTAGCGGGCCACCACCGGGCGCTGAGTGACTATCCCGGCCAGCCGGGTCAGCACGTAGCGGTAATCGGGGCTGAACGACGGACCGAGTGGCTGGATCCCACCGAGGTACAAAAGCCCCCGGCCATCGTCGGTCGCCGTCGGCTCCGAAACGTCGCCGTGGGTTCGCTCATCGACGAGGTTGTAGACCAGTGGGAGCTCCATCGGGGGCGCCGGTCCCTGCCCGAACCCCTCGAGCTCGACCGGACCCGCGCCTCGGGGAAGCGCGGCCAGCGCTTGGCGGTCCTGCGGCTCCAGCAAGTACGACCCCTGTGCTTCCCGCTGCCGCTCGACCACTCCTTCATGGCCGACTGCAACCAGGACCACGGCTCCAACCACCACAGATGCGAGCACGCCCACATGCCCACGGATGCCGGCCAGGGTCGCGAGCCCGATCCCGAGTGCGGGAATCGCGAGCGCCGCAATCGGTATCGAGTTGCGCTGAACGCAGTAGCCGCAGTTGCGGCTGGACCACGAGTAGAAGGCGAGCAGGGCGGCGCCGCTGGCGACCGCCAGCATCATCGCGGCGGTGCGGTGGCGCGCCGCACCCAGCGCTATCACCCCAACTATCAGCGCAGGCACCAGCGCGGCCAGGATGAACTGGCCTGTGGAGGCAGACGAAAGATTGACCAGGCCGTAGAACTCGCGGGTCTGCAACACCCACCCCGGCATCACGTTGAACGGCAGGACGTAAGCCGGCAGCCCGGACAATGAGAACGAGCCGTTGAGAAGCCCAATCCAGTAGCGCAGGTTTCGCTCGAATGCGACCGGCGTGAACACGGCCGCCAGCGCGATCACGCCGGCGAGTTGCCCGATCGCAAGTAAAACCTCATCCAGGCTCGGCCACCCTCGCGAGAGGCGCCGGACGACCATGACCCCGATCGCGAGAAGCCCGCCGATGACCACAGGCGGCAGGAACAGCGGGTAGACGGTCTGCAGACCGGCCACCAGCAGGGCGAACAGCACGAGCGTCGCGGTCTTTCGGTGACGAAGCGCCTCGTAGCCGAGCGCAACCACGGGCGCAAGCACGGCGCTGCCGACGATCGCCGCTTGGCTTCCGTCCATGAACATCTCGACGAACAGAGGGCCCGCAAACAGACAGCCGGCGAGAGAGGCGGCCCAGCTCGGTCTTCGTATCGCGGCGCGGACGACGGCGAACGCTCCAAGTGCGCCGACCAGCAACACCGCGATCAGAAACGGGCTATCCGTGTCGGTCGACCCGAGCCCGAGGAGCACGTTTACGTTCGACTCGAGCGCCGAGACGTCGAGTTGCTGGTCGTTGTGTGCGTAGCCGGCCCAATAGAAGGTGGCTAGATCGGCGAACGGCGGATGCAGACGCTCGGCCTGATGGATCGAATCGCGCTCCTCTCCGTTGGTCTCCGAGACGTAACCCGTTGTGTCGGCGATCGAATACCCGCCGTCCGGCCCAACTGTGTGGCGCAGGGCGAGCGGGTAATTGAACGAGACCAGGATCACGATCACGACCACGCCGACCTGGAGTCCGTCTCGGACGATCGCCGAGGACTGGCGTGCCGCAAATCGCCGCTCGGCCGCGGCACGGAAGGCACCCGGGAAGTTTCGCCAGCCAGCCCGGCGTCCCGTACGCCACCACGCGAGCGCAACCGACGCCACGGCCAGCACGATCACCACCCATCCGGTGTCACGAGTCGGGAACGCGTACACGAGCGTGACCGTTACGCAGACGCCGACGCAGAGTCCGAAGACCGGGGCCAGCGCCCAGCGGGCGACCCGATCGAAGCGGTCGCACGGGCGACACGGTCGAAGCGATCGGGCAGGAAACTTGCAGGTCCGGACCCGATCGCGGCCAGCAGCGCGACGAACACCAGCTCCCTGGTTATGAGATCTAGCCAAATATGCATGGAAGGTCGTCTCGAGCGAGAAGAGGTTCTGACCCCGAGCCGGCGCCCGCGAGGCTAGCTAACTAAGCTGCGGCGAGTGACGGCTTCTGGGCACGCCGAGAGGTATCTCGCAGCGGCGGCATCGCTCGCGGGCGCCGTCGATCCTGAGCGGATCGACGCGATGTGCCACGGTCTGGCGGAACTCCGCGATCGCGGCGGGCGATTGTTCATCCTCGGAGTCGGAGGGGGCGCGGGCCACGCATCACATGCGGTCAACGACTTCCGCAAGCTCTGTGCGATCGAGAGCTACGCGGCGACCGACAACGTCTCGGAATTGACCGCTCGGATCAACGATGACGGGTGGGAGACCTCTTTCAACGGCTGGCTCGAGGTCTCGCGCCTGTCGGCGCGCGATGCGCTGCTCGTGTTCTCGGTGGGCGGTGGTTCCCGCGAGCACGGGGTTTCGGTCAACCTGGTGAACGCGCTCGAGCTCGGTCGAGAGCTCGGATGTGCCATCTACGGCGTAGTCGGCTCGCCGGGCGGCTCGCTCGCGCAGCTCGCCGACGTCGCGATCTTGATCGACCCGCCGCCGGACCTGCGTACCCCGCTGGTCGAGTCCTTCCAGGCGGTTGTTTGGCATGCGCTGGTCTCTCACCCTGATCTCGCCGCGCAGGCCGGGCACTGGGAGTCGATCACCGCGCGATGAGGCCTCAGGCGCCGCAGGGCCCGGCAGGCCGGCGCCTCAGTTAGCCGCTGCTTCGGGACCGAGCATCTCAGCGGCCGCTCGTAGGACAGCCTCATCCACTCGGCGTCGACTGGCTCCGCCACGACCATCGCCCGCGCCGGCAAGGGCTCCGGCCAGATCAGCACACTGGTCGGTTCCAGTCCACATGAGCGGCACCAATCCGTCAGCGCGGCCACATTAGGTGCGAACCAGTTGCTGCTGTCGCCCGCCAACTCGTCCGTGCGGTAGAAGCGTGCCAGAGGCAGATCGCGAGCGTCGCCAAGCTCGTGATCGGACACCGCGGTCTCGATCGAGACAGTGCCGCGAGCCAGCCGACGGACGTTGTCCAGCGCAAGCAACGGATGTCGCAGGTGATAGAGCACACCCCAGAACAGCACCACATCGAACTGTTCACGAAGAACATCGGGTAGCTCGTAGATCGAGGCTTGGACGTGCTCGACGCTCGAGCCGAGGGCTCGTTTGAGCGTGGCAAAGCCGAACAAGTTCTCGTCTGAGATGTCCACCGCCACGACGCGGCGTGCGCCGCGTCGCTCACATTCGAAGGCAGCGCCGCCGTTCGTGGTGCCGATATCGAGCACGGTTGCGCCGTCGAGTCGTTCAGGAACCGCGGCTTTGTGCATCAGCCACGGAATGTCGCTGGCACCGGGCGTGTAGACGCCGCTGGCGAGCTCGAAGCGCTGATGCCACACGAAGTCGGTTCGACCCGCGATCTCTATCGCCAGCTCGCGGGTGAGCGATTTCGGGCTCGATGCAGGCTCGATGCGGGGGAGCGTACCGGTCCGCGCGTCGCCTGGCTCGCCCGCCGCGAGGTCGGCATACGGTCTGTGATGCGGATCGGCGGGATGGTGATGGCCCTGCATGAAGTAGTTCGGTTGGTACCGGCGCGCCACCTGGTCCGGGCCGGGGCAGCCTCGCCGGCGAGATCATTGCGCACGAAGAACGCGTTGATCGCGGCCAGATCGGTGTGGGCGAGCCTGTACCCCTTGCGATCCGCGAGCGCAGTTAGCGCGTCCAATGATGCGCCGAAATAGTCGGTTCCATCCCACGCCTCAGGATGGCCGAGTGGCTGGACGAGCTGGCGTCCCGGTGGCAGAACGGCGTTGTACTCGATCACGACGACGCGCGGTCGATAGGCCTCGATCGCCTCCCAGATCCAGTAGTCCTCGCCGTCGACGTCGATCGACAGCACGTCCGGCTCGAGCGGCACGCTCGCTTGGGCAAACAGCTCCTCGACGTTGTCCGGAGTCACCGCCGCATTCACCGTCCGGATGCCTTCGGCAGTCGCGTACTTGGCGGCCAGCCCCGGATACGCCCCCTCGTCGGGCTCGATGAACAGACCCTCCCAACCGAGTACGTCCGCGAGGAAGACACAATTGCCTTCACGGCCGGTCTCGACCCCGAACTCGATGAAGAACCTTGCTGCAATCCCGACACGCGCTAAGAGCTCGGCGATTACTCCGTCCTCGCCGTGTTGGCTGAAGCAACGCAGCTCGAATTCGGTAATGGTCCACCGACCTTCGATTCCGGTTGCTTCCGGTATCGGCGGCGGAGCTCCGCTATTGACAGATAAATGCTGCGATCGGTCTCCATGCGCCTCAGCCGGCCGGGACTGTAGCTCGATCGAGGGCAGGACCGTCCGCGCTCCGTAAGCGCGGCGGTCGAGCGGCTGAGCCAACCGTGGTCCATGCCGACGTAAAGAGGCTTAGACGGCCCAGCCGATCGGATGCCGGCTGAGGCGGACTTTCCGGTCCGCGACCGCCGCCACCGGGCGCGCCGGGATCAGATCGGTCACACGACTACGCCGGCGGACTCTCAGGTTCTTCAGCACCTTGAACTTGAGAATCTCATCGAAGCCGTCCCGAGCCGAGACGGATCCGGACCGGAATGCGCACTTGTCGAACGCGTATTCGAGCGTGCGCGGTTCGAAGAACGAGACGTGGATCTCCGGCACGATGTAGGACCAGCGCAGCAGCCGCGACGCAAACGGCTCCGCGTTGCCGGTGGTCACAAAGAGCAACCCCCCGCTTCGAAGGAGCTCCCGGATCCTGCGAAGCTCCGCGAGGGGATCGATCGTATGCTCGATCACCTCGATGGCCGTCACCACATCGAAGCTCGCCCCCGCCGTCGCCAAGGCGTCGCTCGACAGGATCGGAATGCCAAGCGCGCGTGCCTCGGCCGCGATCGATCCCTCCTCGAATCCGCATGCGTTAGCAGCCGTCCGCTGGTTGACGTAGCGGACGAGGCCGCCGTTACCGCAGCCGAAGTCGAGCCAGCGCACGCCGTCGAGCCCTCCCAGCAGACGCTCGACCAACCGCGTGACTCCGCGCCACTCGTACTGGCGGATCGTCCGCTCGGGCTCCGCCAGTTCGAAGTGGTAGTCGACGAGAGGATCGGCTCCGCGGCCGTCGTAGTAACGAGCGTCGTAGATGCGCTCGAAGTCCGTCCACGGGTCGGCGATGAACGCGAACCCGCATACATCGCACCGGCGCAGCTCGTACTCGCGGGCGCTGTAGTCGCCGCGCACCGGACCGACTCGCCGCGTCGCCGCACCGCAAATGCGGCACGGAACCATCGTTTCTGCGTCGTCGACGTCCGTCAAGCGCGCGATGCTACTCAGTTATCTACCCTGTTCGCGTGGCGTCTAGCGATGATCTGATCGGGGTCGCGGACCGCGGAGCGGAGCCGTTTGTCTCCTACGTCGAAACCGACGCGTCCGTCAACTGGTCCGAGGAGCTCGAAGCGGTCCATGCCGAGGCGTCGCGCAGCCATTTCCTCGATCGGTGGACCCGGCGCGCGATAATCGAGGGCATCGAGCCACTGCAGCCCGGCGCGACCGTGGCCGACCTCGGGTGCTCGACCGGGTTCCTGCTCGAGGATCTCCGTGTCGCGCATCCCGACGCGGTCCTGATCGGCGTCGACATGGTCGCCGCTGGGCTGCGGAAGGCCCACGAAGCCGTGCCCGACGCCCGCCTGATGCAGGCCGACGTGTGCGCACTCCCGATCGACGACGAGAGCGTCGACGTCGTCGTGAGCGCCAATCTGCTCGAGCATGTGCCCGACGATCGGAGAGCGCTGGCCGAAATCGCCCGCGTGCTCAAGCCGGGCCGGCCGGCCGCGCTGGTGGTTCCGGCCGGACCGCGGACATTCGATTACTACGATCGCTTTCTCGGCCATGAGCGCAGGTACGGGCGGGGCGAGCTGGCAGATAAATGTCGGGAGGCAGGGCTCGAACCACGCGAGGACCGTTTCCTCGGATCGCTTCTGTATCCGGCGTTCTGGCTGGTCAAGCAGCGCAACCGGTTGCGGTACGACCACCTGCGCGGCGACGCGCTCGAGGGAAGGGTCACGCAGGACATTGCCCGGACGCACAACTCGCGCCTGGGTCAGCGCACGTGGCAGCTGGAGGATCGGATGGCGCGAGCGGGCGTTCGGTTACCGTTCGGAATCCGCTCGTTCGTGGTCGCTTGGCGGGTCTCGTGATGCAAACCATCAGCGTCGTGATTCCGGCCTACCGTGAGGAGGCGAACATCGAGCCCGTCTACGAGCGGCTGGCGGGTGTGTTCGAGCCGCTCCCGGTGGACTGGGAGTTGATCTTCTCAGTCGACCCGAGCCCGGACCGGACCGAGGAACTGATCCTCGAGCTCCACGAGCGCGACCCGAGGGTGAAGATGCTGCGCTTCTCACGGCGCTTCGGGCAGCCGATGGCGACGCTGGCGGGCCTCGAAGCGGCGAGCGGGGACGCCGCGGTGGTGATCGACTGCGACCTTCAGGACCCGCCCGAGCTGATTCCGGCCATGATCGAGCGCTGGGAGGCGGGCTTCGACGTCGTCTACGCGCAGCGACGCACCCGCGCGGGCGAAACGTTGCCCAAACGGATCGTGGCGTGGGCGGGGTACAAGGTGATCAACCGGATCGCGGAAGTCGAGATCCCTCCCAACACCGGGGACTTCAGGCTCATGAGCCGGCGCGTGATCAACAATGTCGTCTCTCTCAAGGAGGGACATGGCTTCCTGCGAGGACTTGTCGGGTTCGTCGGCTTCCGGCAGACGAGCATCCCTTACGACCGGTCGCCGCGAGCTGGCGGCAGCAGCAAATACAACCAGACGCTTGGCTCGCTCCTGATCGGGCTGAACGGCGTAGTCGGGTTCTCCCGGTACCCACTGCAGCTGATCTCGCTGGTCGGCATCCTCTTTTCTGGCCTCGCGTTCCTGGTTGCGGTGCTGTACCTCGCGCTTAAGATCGCTGGCGTGGCGTTTCCGATCGGCAATCCAACGATTGTGATCGTGGTCGCTTTCTTCAGCGGGATCCAGCTGCTATCGCTCGGCGTGATGGGCGAATATGTCGGCCGCATCTACGACGAAACGCGCCAGCGCCCGAAGTACATCGTCGAGTCGCGGCACGGGTTCGGCGGGGACGATGAGACCTCGGACCGGACGGGAGAGATCGTCGAATCGCACTATGGGTTTGACAACTCAAGCTGACGTAAGTCGCTCGCGGTCGGAGCTCGGGCGGCAGGGATTCCGGTTCGCGCTGGCCGGCGGGTGTGTCGCCCTCGTGTACGTGGGAACCACCACGCTGCTCCACGAGGTGACCGGGCTCGACTTCGAGGCCGCGCTGGCGATCGGGTTTGCCGTGGCGCTCGCCACCCACTTCACCCTGCAGCGACTGTTCGTCTGGAAACACCAGTCGGCATTCGCGCTCCCCCTGCACCATCAGCTCGTCCGCTACCTGGCAATGGCGGGACTCCAGTACGGGATCACCGCCGCCGTGACCGCAACCGTACCCCGTGCCCTCGGTGTTGACCCCGAACTCGTCTACTTGCCCGTGGTAGCGATTCTGACGCTCATCAACTTCGTCGTCTTCCGCTACCGGATCTTTCATCCCGCGATCGATTAGGTGGGCAAATCCAACCGCGGGGCGCGCTGGCCCGGTTTGACCGGTCGCCAGCTAGCCTTCGCCGTCGTGTCGGTGGTGATCGACTGGATGAGGTTCGCGCGCCGAGCAGTGTTCGTCTCAGGCGCTGCGCCGGCCACGACGGCGGCCTCTGACGCGCCCAGAGCACGATCGCGGCCGCGCTGGGACGCGCACATCAGCGGCTACGGGGTGGCGCTGGTGGGCGTGCTCGTCCTAGCGCTGGCGTTCTACATGTGGACAGCGGCCAGCACGTTCCCGTTCGTCTTCTCATCGACCGATCAGGACGTCTACAACCAGCTCACTACCGCGTTCCTGCACGGTCATACGTACCTACCGATCCCAGTGCCCCCGGGATTGCTCCATCTCGCCGATCCGTACAACCCGGCTCAGAACGCGCCCTACAACGCCGCCTACCACGACCTGGTGCTGTTCCACGGGCACTTCTACTCCCAGTGGGGCCCGACCCCGGTCCTGACGCTGTTCGCTCCCTTCCGCATCACCGGGCTGCGGATGTCGGAGAGCTTCGCGGTGGCGCTGTACGCGTGGGTCGGCCTCGTCTTTTCGGTTCTCCTCCTGCGCGCGCTCCTGACGCGCCTGGTGCCGAGCGCCCCACGGTGGGTGCTGCTGGTGTCCACCGTGGGCCTGGCACTGACCAACATGTTGCCGTTTCTCCTGCGCCGGCCGATCCAGTACGAGGTGGCGATCGCCTCCGGGTTCTGCTTCGAGATGGCGGGTCTCTGGCTGATGGTCACCTCCGTGCTCGGTCCCGAGCTGCGGCGGTGGCGCATGATCGCGGGCAGCCTGTGCCTCGGTCTAGCAATCGGCGGGCGGCCAACGTTAGCCGTCGGCGGGGCGGTCGCCGTCGCGGCGGTTGTCTGGGAGCTCAAGCGTCGGAGCGGCACGTATCGCATCCGCGCAAACGGCGAAACCTTCAAGCTCCTGGCCTACGCGCTGGGTCCGTTCGTCCTGTGTGCGCTACTGCTCGCCTGGTACAACCACGTGCGGTTCGGGGGATTCACGAACTTCGGCGAGCGGTACGAGCTTGCGGGCATCGATCAGACGAACGCGCCGTTCTACAAGTTCACCTGGATTCTGCCGGGCCTTTTCACGTATCTGCTGCTTCCGGCGCGCATCGCGTTGACGTTTCCGCACGCCTTCCTTCAGACCGCGGCAAACGATCCGTTCGCGCTTCCGAAAGGCTACGCAGGAGCAAGTCCCACGCTGCCCGCGGAGCCGACGGGCGGTGTCTTCACGACGATGCCGATCACGCTGCTGCTCCTGGGCATCCCATTTATGTGGTGGCAGCGGCGCAGCGGCGAGCGCCGCCCGTTGGTGGCCGCGGCGGGGCTCGCCATCCTGGGGCTCGCCATCGTGACGCTGGTGTCGTGGGCGCTGTTCGGGACCACCGAGCGATATGAGGTCGACTTTGTGTCATTCCTCCTGCTTCCGGCGTTTCTGGTCTGGGCGATGCTCCTGTCGCGGGCGAGTCCTAAGACGGCGGCTCGGCGGAGCTGGGCCGTCATCGGCGTCGTGTTGACCCTCATCGGGGCGGCCATCGGCACCGCGATCAGCTTCACCGGGTACTAGGACTCCTGAGAATCGAGCACCCGGCGATCTTCAACACGCTGGAGGATGTGACCGCTCCGCTCGCCACGGTCGCGACGATGATTGGCGGCAACCCTCAAATCGCGCGCATCGATGATGGCCCGTTGCCGATCACAACGGCGAGCGGGAACATCGGGTTCAGCGAGGACCATGCCAGCGCCTGGTTGGGCGCCGTCCCGATGTCTTTGACCGTGCTCTCGCCGGATGATCGCCGCACTGCGATCTTCGCGACGGTGACGCCGGGGCCGGGTGCGCCGCGCTTGTCCTCGCTCGCAATCACGGCGTCGTCCCAGGGACCCTCCGCGATCGTCCCGCTGATCGGAAGGAGAGTTCGGCTGCCCGTCTCACTTCACTGGGGCCTCAATCGAGTGCGTCTGTGGATCGCCCGCGTGCCGACCTCCGCTCAGGAACTCCTCCTGAGTGACATCTCCTTCAGCCCGTGAGCTGCGGAGTCCTCGTCGTCTCAGTCGGCTGTCGTAGTCGGCGCAGCGCTAGGGCGCCGGACACGCGCCGCGAGGAGCACCCCTGACGACATCGCCCGTACGTTTCGCAGTAGACGGGACTCAACCCAGGCGGCTATGTTGGCGGTCCGAAAGGTCACGGCGACCAGGCGCCCGACGAGTGACGGAGGGCGCGTCGCGGTGCTTTCGCCGTGGTACGGGCTGTGGGTCCAGAACGCGCGCCGCACCGGCCCGATAGTCAGGGCTGCGCACAACGCCGCGTCCATGAGCTGCCCGAGGAAGTGGTAGAGGTATCGACGCTCGTCGACGATGAACCGGACCGCGAGCATGCGCTCGAACTCATCGTGGGTGAACGAGTTGATGTGGCCCTTGGTGCGCACGTAGAGGTCCTTGCCGAGAACAGTGCGGAACACGCTGAACCAGCTGACCGGCTCACCTTCGATCGGGACGAACGCCAGCATCCTGCCGTCCGGTCGGAGGATTCGCGCGATCTCGCTCAGAGTCGTCTCAGGGTAGTTGACGTGCTCGAGGACGTCGATCAGGAGCGCGATGTCGACCGACGAGTCCTCGTACGGGAGCCGCCCCGTCGAGCGGTCGAGCGCCGTGAAGGTGAAGTCCCCGTTGATGTCTGTGGCCTCCGTGACGTCGCAGCCCAGAAGCGTCACGCCTCGACGATGCTCGTTGATGGTTCGGAGCATCTTGCCGCCGCCGCACCCGACGTCGACGACGACCGAGCCGTCGGCGACGCGTCTCACGACGAACGCGGCCTTGAGGCCGGGAAGGTCGTGCGCGCTGACGTCGACGACTTCGCTTGCGAAGTGGAACTCGTTATCGCTCACGTCCCACCTCGACGGCCGAAGCGGCACTTGAAGAACATGAGGAACGACGGGAAGAACTCACTCACGAAGTTGATCTTCTTGCCCTCGTCGAAGCTGCGGGCGACGTAGTTGACTGGGACTTCCATCGGGCTGTAGCCGTTCTTGACGAGCATGCACGCGAGCTCGATGTCGAAGCTGAAGCCCGTGGCGAGGAACTCGACGCCCTCAATGCACTCTCGGCGGAAGACCTTGAACATCGTGTTCACGTCAGTCACCCGCTGCTGGTAGAGGGCGTTGAAGGTCCGCGCGAACAGCAGCTGGGCGACATTCATCAGAAGCGCTTTCACTCGCGAGCGCGCAAAGCGGCGGACCTTCCAGTCATCTAGCCCGAGCGATCGCGAGCCGAGCACGAAGCTGGTGCGCCGCTGGACGATCGGCTCCAGCAGCGCGTCGTAATCGTCGAGGTCGTACTCGAAGTCGGCGTCCTGGATGAGCACGATCGTTCCTGTCGCTGCGGTCAGGCCGCGACGGACAGCGGCGCCCTTGCCGCGCGGCCGGTCCTCGTAGATGATCTGGAGCCCAGGGCGACCGTCGAAGGTCTGCGCGATCTCGCGCGTACCGTCGGTGCTGTTGCTCTCGACGACTATGACCTCGTGCGGGATGACGAACTGCTTGCCCAGGAGCTCGTCGAGCACGGCGCGCAGGTAGTCGGCCTCGTTGAACACCGGCACGATGACTGACAACAGCTCACTCTCCTCCGACTCTTCGGCGCGCTCGAAGATTGACACGTAGGTCCCCGTAGGCACGCGCACGGTCGCGGCGCCGAGGCCCACGCGACGCGCGACGCTGGCAACAGGAGTCCCCGGAAGGGCGAGGTCGAGGGCCCGAGTCACCGTGTACGACGTGTTCAGGCCCGATTGGCCGACGAGGCGTAACCCCGCGCGCTCGTGCATGCTCCGCAGGTTCTCGGAGTTGAAGTACACGGCCTTCCAGTCGAAGAAGCGCCGCCAGTTGTGCCGCAGGATCCGTCCCGGGAGCGAGTCGGCATTGCTGTACACGACGACGAGCAACGTCCGGCTCGGCAGGCGCGCCGCTAGCTCAGCGATCACGTCCGAGGCGCGAGGGCACGCCTCAAGCAGCTGGTTGAGCACGACCATCTCGACGCCGTCGCCGATGGCCTCCACGATGGGCGAGACGTCGGCCTCATGTACGAGCGCAAGCGTTTTCTCGCGTGTGAGCCGGACCGCGTCGATGTGCGCCGGCGAGGCCATGCTGTCATGGTCGGCCATGCGACCAGCGACAAGCACGCGCGTGGGCGTCGAACCGCGGTGGGCGCGATGCACGTCGGTCGCGTAGCGCAGAACATCGTCGAGCTCCTTGCGTACGTGTTCGCGGTCCTCGATGGTCGGACTGCCCGCCGAGGGAATGTCGAAGTAGTTGCGGACCTCGCGCGCCGGGGGGTTGACGTAGACGACATCGCAGCTGCGGCACTGCACGAAGCGGGCCCCGCGCTCGTGGAAGAGGTAACGCTCGGCGTCGGCGCGGCATGCCGGGCAGCTCGAGAAGCGGGCGTTGGCGCGCGAGCGCACGACTGCCGCCGTGGGGACGAATTCGAACTGGCGACCAAGCTGATCAGTGTGCTCCGCGGACATCAGCGATTCTCGGCGGGCGTGAGCGGGGCGGCCGTCAGCTGCGGGCAAGAAGCGTGCCATGTCGGGCGTGGTTGCCGCATCGGGCGAGGATACCGTCGGCCTCCGCAACGGGGCTGGTAGCTTCACCGCCCATGCTCGCGGCCAAGCAGGCCTGCCCAATCTGCGGCACTGACCCCACCGACTTGGCCACGATCCGCTCTGACTTCAGCCGTGTCGAGTTCTGGTTCCGGCGCTGCGACGCTTGCGGCCTTGTGTTCGTCGCCAACCCCCGCAGGGACTTCGCCTCGCTCTATGACGCCGCGTACTACCGCGGCGAAGGAGCGGACTCGTTCGTCAAATACATCGAAGAGATGGGCAACCCGGACACAATCCGTGTGTACGAGTGGCGCGGGATCACGCGGGCTGTGCAGAGCCTGTGCGACAGCAATTCCGTCAAGTGGCTCGACTTCGGCTGCGGGCTCGGGGGTCTAGTCGGTTATGCGCGCGCCCACGGTTTCCCGAACGTGTACGGCTACGACCAGGGATGGGGCGCCGACTGGGCCCGCGAGCACGGGACCCCGCTGCTCGACCAGGAGCAGCTCCGCGAACACGTGGGGACCTTCGATGTGGTAACGGCCATCGAGGTCGTCGAGCACATCCCGGGCCCACTCGAGCCTCTGCGGCAGATCGCCTCGCTGCTGAAGCCCAGAGGCGTTTTCTTCCTCACCACCGGGAACGCCGCCGTCCACCGTGACTCGTTCACCGCCTGGAAGTACGTGCACCCCGACATCCACGTCGCGTACTTCGAGCCGCGCACTCTCAGCGAAGCCTACCGCCGCGTCGGGCTGGAGCCGTTGGCCGCCGGCTTTCTGCCCGGCCATGAGGACATAATCCGCTACAAGGTCCTCAGAACGCTTGGCGGCATGTCGCGCAACATCCTCGAACGTCTCGTCCCGTGGCGGGTATTCAGCCGTGTGGTCGACCACCGCTACAAGCTCAGCGAGCAGCCGCTCGCGCGCAAGCCGGATCGCTAGTCTGCCCGCGGTGAGCCGACTGAGACCCAGACCGGCCGCGCGTTATATCCATCCAAAGGCCGCTGCCCTACTGGAGCGGGAGGGCGACCATGACGCCGACCTCGAGCTCTCCGGCGACAGCGCGCCGAACTATCTCTCGTGGGTTGCGGACCTCTGCGGTGTCCGTCTGGGCCACCGTGTCCTCGAGGTGGGTGCCGGGCTCGGGGCCATCACGTGCCGCTACGAGCAGGGGCGCGAGGTGGTCGCCAGCGACGTGTCTGCGCCCTGCGTGCGGGCGCTCCGCGAACGCTTCGCCGACCATCCGAACGTGCGCGTCGAGGATCGCGACCTGCGTGCTCTCGAGCTCGACGAGCGCTTCGACTCGGTGCTCATGGTCAACGTGCTCGAGCACATCGCTAACGATGTCGAGGCGCTGCGAGGGCTCAGCCGGCTACTCGTTTCGGGCGGGAATATCGTCGTGTATGTCCCTGCCCTAAACGGGTTGTACGGTGACCTCGACCAGAAGATCGGCCACTACCGCCGCTACTCGGTTTGGCGGCTGCGCGAGGTCTTCCGAGAGGCGGGACTGGAGCCGGTCGAGCTGCGATGGGTCAACTTCATAGCGATCCCTGCCTGGGCCGCGTTCGGACGTGGCGACGTCAACGACCCCCAGCGCAGCAGCAAGCTCCTGTCGCTGTGGGATCGCACGGCGGTGCCGGCCGCGCGTTTCCTCGAGGGCCACGTGCGAACGCCGATTGGGTTGAACGTCCTCGGCGTCGCCCGCCGGCTCGCCTGAGCCACTTACCGTGTGCTGTTCCTTCGAGGCGCGCCGAATCCTGGTGACAGGCGGTTCCCTCGGAATCGGTCTCGAAGTAAGCCGCGAGCTCGCAAGGCGAGGAGGTCGCGTGATTGTGGCGGCGAGAGGAATCGAAGCGATCGAAGCTGCGATCGCCGCCCTCGAAGGCAGCGGCCACGAGGGAATCTCGATCGACGTCTCTGATCCTCGAGCCTGGGAGAATGCGGCCGTTCGGATCGACGCCGGCGGTGAGCTCCACGGGCTCGTGACCGCTGCGGGGATCCTCGGCCCGATCGGTACGCTCGAAAAGCTATTGGCCGCGGACCTGATCGAGACGATCGCCATCAACCTGGTCGGGACGATGCTGGCCCTTCAGTTCGCGCTGCCCCGTCTGCGCGCCAGCGGTGGACGCGCCGTGACGTTTTCGGGTGGGGGTGGAACGTCCCCGCTGGCCCGCTACGACGCCTACGCTGCGTCCAAGGCGGCGGTTGTCCGGCTGACCGAGAACCTGGCTGCAAGCGGCGAGATCGAGGTCAACGCGGTCGCGCCCGGGTTCGTCGCGACGCGAATGCACGAGGAGACACTTCGAGCAGGTGCCGAGGCCGCCGGTCAGAGCTACTACGAACGTACTCAGCAGCAACTGCGCGCCAGCGGGTTCCCGGCGTCCGAGGCCGCCGAGTTGGTGGCGTTCCTGCTCGGACCAGACGCGGCCGGCATCACCGGCCGGCTCATAAGCGCTCAATGGGACCCATGGCGAGAGGAGGAGTTCCGGGAACGCCTGCGGACCGACTCGGACTTGGCGAAGTTACGACGAATCGACGATCAGTTCTTCACGAGGGTCTCTCGGTAGGACGGGATCGCTGGTGGAACGACTCCGAGCGCCGGTAAGTAGCGACCGCCCCGCAGTCTTTGTAGACCGGGACGGCGTCATCAACGAGCTGGTTTCCGATCCCGTCAGCGGCCAGCCGGAATCGCCGCTGCGAGTCGATGATGTCCGCCTAATCCCGGGCGCTGCGTCCGCCTTGCGGGACCTGACCGACGCCGGCTGGCGCCTGGTGGGCGTCTCGAATCAGCCCAGCGCCGCCAAGGGCTTGATGACGCTCACCGAGCTGCACACGATCCAAGCCAGAGTCCTAGAGTTGTTGGCCGCGGAAGGCGCGGCCTTCGACGATTTCCGTCTCTGCCTCCACCATCCTGAAGGCGTGGTTCTGGAGCTGGCAGGGGAGTGCGACTGCCGCAAGCCGGCCCCGGGCATGCTGCTCTCGGCGGCGAATGAACTGGCCCTCGACCTCAGGCGCTCATGGATGATTGGAGACACCGACGGGGACGTGCAAGCCGGGCGCGCGGCGGGGTGTCGGACCATCCTGGTGGAGCATTGTCGTAGCGCACACAAGCGGACAGCGGAACTTTCTCCCGACGCCGTCGTTAGCGATTTGAAGGCCGCCGCGGGCATTATCCTGGCCACGAAGGGAGTACATTGAGCCCGGTGATAGACGACCTCAACGTCAAGATCTTCGCCGACGGGGCGGATCTGGACGCGACGCTCGCCTTGGCCGCCGACAAGCGGATCGCCGGATTCACCACTAACCCGACGCTGATGTGGAAGGCGGGCCTGACGGACTATGAGGAGTTCGCCAAGCGCCTCCTGGATCAGATAACCGCGCACCCCATCTCCTTCGAGGTCTTTGCCGACGACACGGATGAGATGCGCCGCCAAGCGCTCATGATCGCCGAATGGGGCGACAACGTGTACGTCAAGATCCCGGTCTCGACTACCGGCGGCGAGCCGATGGCGGCATTGGTGCGCGAGCTGTCGGAGAGTGGCGTGAAGGTCAACGTCACGGCTGTGTTCACCACTGCGCAGGTGGAGCTGCTCACCCAGGCGGTCAAGGACGGGGCCCCCTCCTACATCTCGGTGTTCGCCGGACGGATCGCCGACGCCGGCATCGACCCCGTTCCGCTGATGGCGCGCGCCGTGGACATCATGGTGGCGGCACCGCGATCCGAGTTGATCTGGGCCTCCCCTCGGGAGATACTCAACGTGGTCCAGGCTGATCAGGTTGGGTGTCACATCATCACCGTCACCCACGACCTGCTCAAGAAGCTCGACCTACTGGGCAAGGATCTCGACCAGTACTCGCTGGAGACGGTGCAGATGTTCCGCCGCGACGCGCTCGCCGCCGGCTTCTCTCTGTAACCGAATGGATCGCGTCTGCGTTACCGGCGGGGCCGGGTTCATCGGCTCCACGCTCGCGGAGCGTCTGCGGTCCACCGGCGCCGAGGTGGTGATCGTCGATGACTTCTGCACGGGTCGCCGCGAGTTCGTTGCCGAGCTGGTGGACGATCCGGGGGTCACCCTATACGAAGGGGACGTATTGGATGAACAGGGTCTGCGCCGTGCATTCGAGGGCTGCGACTGGGTCTTCCACCTTCAGGCGAACGCGGACGTTCGTCATGGCCTAGAGCGCCCGCGCCGGGATCTGGAACAGAACACGATCGCCACCGCGGCCGTGCTCGAGGCGATGCGGGCCGAGGGCGTGACCCGAATCGCGTTCTCGTCCACCGGCTCCGTCTACGGCGAACCCGAGACGTTCCCGACCCCCGAGGACGCGCCGTTTCCGCTGCAGACGTCGTTGTATGCCGCATCCAAGCTCGCCGCCGAGGGCATGATCGGCGCCTACGCCCACGGCTTCGGCTTCACGGGCGTGGTGCTGCGGTTTGTTTCGATCCTGGGTGAGCGCTACACGCACGGTCACGTGTATGACTTCTATTGCTCGCTCAAGCGCGACCCCCACCGGCTGCGTGTGCTGGGCGACGGACGTCAGGAGAAGTCCTACCTGTACGTCGAGGATTGCATCGCCGGAATCATCACAGCGGCCGAGGCCCACGAGTCCCGGCCGGGAGAGGTGGGCGTCTACAACCTGGGCCGCGACGAGACCATCGTCGTCGACAACTCGGTGGCGGTGATCACGGAGCACATGGGTGTCTCCCCGGAGATTGAGCACGCCGGAGGCCGGCGCGGATGGGCCGGCGACAGTCCGCTGATCCACCTGGACTGCTCACGCATCCGCTCTCTGGGATGGGCCCCGACGCTCACGATCCGCGAATCGATCGTTCGGACGTTGGATTGGTTTGACGCCAACCCGTATGTCTGGGAGAGCGCGATCGCGTCTGGGGCCCGAGCGGGATGAGCGTCATCTTCAGCCGCGCTCCCCTGCGCATCTCGCTAGGTGGTGGCGGGACCGACCTGCCCTCCTACTACCGCGAGTTTGGCGGGTTCCTCGTCGCCGGCGCCATCGACAAGTACACCTACATGCTGATGCACACGGTGTTTCAGCGCCGTTACCGCATGAAGTACTCAGAGACCGAAGACGTGGAGGAGATCGCCGATATCCAGCATCCGATCCTGCGCGAGACGCTCGCGCGCCATTGGCGCGGGAACCCGGTGGAGATCGCATCGGTGGCCGACGTGCCGTCCGGGACCGGGATGGGATCCTCAGGCGCGTTCACGGTAGCCCTGATCAAGGGGCTGGCCCACGCCCGGCGCACTTCGATCTCCCAGCCCGCGCTGGCCGAATCGGCGGCCGAGATCGAGATCGACATCCTCCAGGAGCCGTGCGGCAAGCAGGACCCTTACGTGGCGGCGCACGGCGGGATCTGCGCATACACGTTCAACCAGGACGGGACGGTTACCGTCGAGCCGCTGGAGCTCTCGCCACAGACGCTGCGCGCCCTGCGCGAGCAGATGCTGCTGTTCTACACCGGCGAGGCCCGTGACGCCTCAAGGGTCCTGGCCGACCAGGACACGCGGACCAAGACCGGAGACGACGAGATGCTGCAGAACATGCACCGGACTAAGGAGATCGGACTCCAGAGCCGTGATCTGCTGGTCGCCGGTGACCTGTTCGCCTACGCGGAGCTGATGCACGAGCACTGGCTCAACAAGCGCAAGCGCTCCCCGGGAATGGCCACGAGCCGCATCGACGACCTCTACACGCTGGCACGGCGCAGCGGCGTGATCGGCGGCAAGCTGGTGGGCGCCGGGGGTGGCGGCTTCCTGCTGGTCTACGCCAGCGACCCCGGCGACACGCGCCAGGCGATGGCCGCCGCGGGCGCCACCGAGCTCCCGTTCGACTTCGAGTTCGTGGGAGCTCAGTCCAGCGAGTACGCGTGAGCGTCGCCGCTGGCAGCGTGCCTGATCGCGCGGCGCTAACTGTTGCGATCGCCGGATGCGGGCTGATCGGCCGCGAGCGGGCGCGGGCATTAGCGCCCGGCGACCGCGTGCTCGGCGCCACCGATCCCGTGTCGGCCCGGGCCGGGAAGCTGGTGGCCGAGCACGGCGGGCGGGAATGCGCCGACTTCGACGAGCTCCTGAGCCTCGGTGCGGACGTGGTCGTGGTGGCGGCCACGCACGATCAACTCATGCCGCTTTCGCAGCGGGCGCTGGAGGCCGGCAGCCACGTCCTGGTAGAGAAGCCGGCGGCTCTGGGCACGAGCCAGGTCGACTCGCTCATCCAGTCCGCCGAACGGGCAGGGCGGCGGGTCAAGGTCGGGTTCAACCATCGCTTTCACCCCGCCGTGCGCGACCTTGCCACAGAGGTTCACTCCGGCGCCCACGGAGCGCTCATGCATCTGCGCGGGCGCTACGGCCACGGCGGCCGGCTCGGCTACGACCGGGAATGGCGCGCGCAGCCACGGCGGTCGGGAGGCGGGGAGCTGATCGACCAGGGCATGCATCTGATCGACCTCACCCACTGGCTTGCCGGGCCCCTGCCGCTGCATTCCGCGTTGCTGCGGACCCACTTCTGGGACATACCCGTCGAGGACAACGCAGCTCTCGTGCTTGGGAAGCCGCGGGGCCGCACGGAGCCGTGGGCGATGCTGCACGTGACCTGGACGGAGTGGAAAAACCTGTTCTCGATCGAGGTTTACTGCAGGACCGCCAAGCTCCGAGTTGATGGTCTCGTGCGCTCCTACGGCCCGCAGACCCTTCGGATCTACCGTATGAGCCCGGAGCTGGGGCCCCCTGAGCTGGAGCAGCGGACCTACGGGACCGAGGATCTCTCGTGGGCGGCGGAGTGGGGGCACTTCGCGGCTGCGCTCGGATCGGGCGCCCGGCTACTGGGGGACCTCGACGACGCCCACTACGCCTGGACGCAGATCGAGGCAGCCTACGCGTCGTCGCCCGACTACGCCGAGGTGAGAGCCGATGTGAGCGGGTGAGAGGCGCGGAGGCGCCTCCCGACGGACCTGATTGATGGCTGGCGAGCTCCCACCCATCTGCCTACTGGCTGGCGGTCTCGGGACCCGTCTGGGCGAGACCGTTCGTGATACCCCCAAGCCGCTCCTCGACGTCGCCGGCGAGCCATTCCTTATCCATCAGCTACGGCTGCTCGCCCATCACGGAGCGGCTCGAGTCGTCCTCTGCGTGGGCTATCTCGGTGAGCTCATCGAGCGGCGGATCGGGCCGTCGCAGTTCGGCATCGACATCATCTACAGCTACGACGGGCCGATCCCGATCGGAACTCTCGGTGCCGTGCGGAAGGCGGCGCCGATGCTGGGTGACCGGTTTCTGGTTCTCTACGGCGACACGTATTTGCGCGTGGATTACCAAGCCGTCGTGGACGGCTGGAAGGACAGCGGGCTTCCGGCGCTGATGACGGTGCTGCGCAACGAGGGCCGGTGGGACGTCTCTAACGTGTGCTTCGACGGGACACGGGTCACCGGGTACGACAAGCAGGCACCGGTGCAGGAGATGAGCTGGATCGATTTTGGGCTGGGAGGACTTCGCTCGCAGACTTTCGACCTGCTCCCGCGCACCGCAAACGACCTCGCCGACCTCTACCACGAGCTTGCCCGGCGTGGCGAGCTGTTCGGCTTCGAAGCCACCGAGCGGTTTTTCGAGATCGGTACCCCAGCCTCCCTGATCGAAACGGCCGACTTTCTGGCGGGTCTTCGGGACTCGGATCGAACCGGCCAATGACCGCGCTAGTTCTGTTCACGCGCGACCGATTCCAGTACGGCCGCGTCTGCGTGTCGTCCGCGCGGTCGTAAGTTCGTGGCGCTGGCCACGGTTACTTGGCTGATGCTTCTGTGGGCGGTCGCTGCGGTCGGCCAGTTGGCTCCGCGGCGGGTAAAGGCCGCCCGACTCAGAGTCGCAAGGCGCCGCGCCGTAGCTCGAAGCCATTAGCCGGGCTCCCTAATAAACTACCTCGAGCTCGAACGTGGCTGCCCGGCCGGTCGCCGTGCAACTTTGAGGTACGGTCCGGTTTGTGATGGCAATCGTCAAGAGGGGGTGTTGTGGTTCGGTTTCGGTGGCTATCGGTAGCGATGTTCGTGTTGGTCGCCTGCGCCTGGCCGGCCGCCGCGCACGCAGTTTCCTACGGCGCCGACGTTGACGGCGATTTCGACTACTACACGGGCGGCTTTTGGACCTGGGACCAGGTTCAGTCCTCACTGAGCAGCCTGCACGCCGCTGGAGGCACCGTTGCGCGTTCCGCCGCCCACTGGGAGATCGCCGAGCGCCAGAAGCCCCTGGACGGCCGCTACCGCTACGACTGGCGCTACGACGACATGGTCGCAGGCGCCTTGGCGAGCGCTCACATCCGCTGGGATCCGACGCTCGATTACACGCCCAACTGGGCCCAGGTCCGGATCCAGCCGCTGATATATCGCGCCAAGGGTGGTCGCGTCGGCTTCGTCGCCCCTGAGCCACCCGCAAATTACGCCGTCTACGGCGCCTATGTGGCAGCGTTCGCCCGCCGATACGGCGTTGGCGGAAGCTTTTGGCGCGCCAATCCGGGTCTGCCGAGCGAGCCGGTGACGACTTTTGAGATCTGGAACGAGCCCGACGATCGCTGGACATGGGGCCGCAACGTTGACCTGCAGGATTACGCGAAGCTGTACACGGTCGCCTACCGGGCCATCAAGGGCGTGGACCGTCATTCGCAGGTGATCACTGGCGGCCTAGCGTTCAATTACTCTTCGCTGGTCCGGCTCCTGCGCGCCTTCCGAGGGCTGCCGATGGATGGCCTCGGTGTACATGCGTACGCTTCCAACGCCACGGCTACGATCGCGATGGTGCGCTGGACCGAGGCGCAAATGGTCGCCTACGGGCGTGGTCGTACCCCGCTGATCGTCAATGAGTTCGGTTGGAACGACTCGGTCCCGAAACTGTTTCAGTCGGTGCCCGGGCGGGCCCTGGCCGGCGACGTGATCAGCTCGATCGTCGGCCTGTCGAAGATCAGGCAAGTCACCACAATCATTCCGTTCGACTGGGCCGACGCGAGCTGGGGTCTCAGCGATGGTGGCTTGGCAGAGGGCATCCACCAGGCGTCGACCCGCTAGCTGACCTGCTCAAACCACGAGCCACCTCCTCGTTCACGGGCATTGCGCGGCCAAGGGTACGTAGGCCCGGCCTCGTCCATCCAGCGCCGGACCGCATCGAGCCCGGTCGCGATAGCCTCGCCTGATGCCCGACTACATTCCGGCGCTAGCCAAGCTCGCGGTCGGCGTCGGGGCGAACGTGTCACCGGGCCAGACCGTGCTGCTGGCCTCGCATCTGGGGCAGGAGGAGCTGACGCGAGCGATCGCGGCGGCGGCATACGACGCTGGCGCGCATCAGGTGGAGGTGCATTACGCCGATCCGTACGTCCATCTCGCCCGCCTCGAGCACGCCCCGGACGAGGCGCTCGGCGAAGTGATCCCCTGGGTCCGCGAGCGTCCGCGCCAGCTGGCCGAGATGCGCGGTGCGACGATCATGCTCAGCGGGCCGACCGCACCGGGTCTGCTGAACGACGTCGACCCGGCCCGCATCGGGCGTGACACGGTCGCGCTCGTCGAGTGGATCGAGGTGCTGTCCGAGCGCGGGGTCAACTGGTCGATCGTGCCGGGCCCGAACGCAGCCTGGGCAAAGCTCGTGCATCCGGACCTCGACGACGAGGCGGCGCTCGGACGGCTGTGGGCCGAGATCGCGCACGTCTGCCGGCTCGACGAGGACGATCCGGTCGCGGCCTGGTGGGCCCGTTCACAGGAGCTGACCGACGCCGCGGCGCGCCTCGAGGCGGTGCAGCTCGACGCGCTGCACTTCAAGGGCCCGGGGACTGACCTCAAGGTCGGACTGATCCCCGAGGTGCACTGGAATGGCGGCGCCTTCCGGACCGCCTGGGGGCTCGATCACATCCCGAATCTCCCGACCGAGGAGGTGTTCACGAGCCCCGACCCTGAGCGGACCGAGGGGTTCGTCACGTCGACCAAGCCGCTTTTGATCTCCGGCCGTGCGGTCGAGGGTCTGCGAGTTCGGTTCGAGGGCGGCCGGGCGGTCGAGATCGACGCCGACGCGGGCGCGCCGCTGCTGCGTGAGCTGGTCGCTCGCGACCCCGACGCCAACCGGCTCGGCGAGGTGGCGCTGGTCGACGGAAGCGGCCGGATCGGGGCCACCGGCACCGTCTTCCACGACACGTTGCTCGACGAGAACGCCGCCAGCCACATCGCCGTCGGCTCCGGCTTCACGCACCTGACCGAGGACGAACAGACGGCGGAGCGGATCAACGCGAGCGCCGTTCACACCGACTTCATGATCGGCGGCCCGGACGTCGCGGTCACCGGCCTCACCCGTGACGGACGCGAGATGCCGGTGTTGATCGACGGTCGCTGGGAGATCTGAGGCGGCGCCGCCCGCCGGTCCTTGTCCAGGTCGATCGGCAAGCGGCGAGCATCGCCGTGGCGATATCTTCAGGCCCGGCGATGCAGAAGCTTCCGACCAAGCTGGACGGGCCGATCTTGCTGGCGCCGGTCGTCCACGGCGACGAACGCGGGTTCTTCCTCGAGAGCTACCGTCGCAACGTGTTCGAGGAGTTCGGGATCGACGATCTCGTGCAGGACAACCACTCCCGCTCGCGGCGCGGGATTGTCCGCGGGATGCACTTCCAGTCAGGCCAGGCGAAGCTGGTCCGCTGCGTGCGTGGCGCGATCCTCGACGTGATCGTCGACATCCGGCGCGGGTCACCCCAGTTCGGGGTCTGGGAGGCGTTCGCGCTCGACGATCTCGACCACCACCAGCTCTACATCCCGGATGGCTTCGCGCACGGGTTCTGCGTGCTGTCCGAGGTAGCCGACGTCACGTACAAGACCTCCGCCTACTATGACCGCTCACTGGAAGCCGGTTTCGCGTATGACGATCCCGCGGTCGCGATCCCGTGGCCGGCCGACCTCGAGCTGATCGCGTCCGACCGCGATCGGCGCGCCCCGACCCTGGCCGAACTAGAGTCCACGCTCCCGTTCGAGTACCACGTCCATGCGTGACCGGCTCGCCGTAAACCCCAAGCAGTACCGGCTTGTCGCCTATATCGCGCTCGCCTCGCTGACGCTGATCGTGCTTAGCGGCGCGGCCGTCCGGCTGACCGACTCGGGGCTGGGCTGCGCCAACTGGCCCAAGTGCGGCGGCACACCGCTGCCGCCGCTCAGCTCCCATGCGCTGATCGAGTTCGGCAACCGCGCGGTGTCCGCCGTCGTCGGCGTGATCACGGTCGTCGCCGCCGTCCTGGCCTTCACGCGGCGGCCGTTTCGGCGCGACCTGGCGGTGCTGGCGGTGCTGCTGCCGCTCGGCGTCGCGGCGCAGGCTGTGCTCGGCGGGTTGACCGTCCTGCACCACCTGGCGCCGGGCTTCGTGATGGCGCACTTCAGCCTCTCGCTGCTGATCCTGGTCGCCGCTTTCGCGCTGGCGTGGCGGAGCAGATACGAGCCCGGGGCGCGGCCGCGGTCGACTGACCGGCTGGGCGTCTGGTCAGTTCGAGGACTGGCTCCGCTGGGCGCGCTGACGATCTTTGCCGGCACCGTCGCCACCGCTTCCGGACCCCACTCCGGGGGGTTCACGGGTCAGGTGGTCCACCGCCTGCATTTCAAGGGCGCCGACACCCTCGCCTGGGCCGTCCACGAGCACGCGACGATCGCCGCGATCTTCGGCGTCGCTGTGATTGGCGTCTGGTTCCTGTACCGCCATCGCGGCGCTTCAGCGGAGGCCGTTGAGCCGTTGACCGTGCTCGGCGTGCTGCTCGCCGCCCAGGGTCTCGTCGGCAGCGTGCAGTACGAGCTCAAGCTTCCGAGCCAGATGGTTTGGATCCATGTCGCGCTGGCCACCGTGACCTGGCTGGTGCTGCTGTGGACGGTTGCGGCCGTGGGGCAGCTGGCGCCACGACGGGTCGAGGTTAGCGAGGCCGAAAGACCGGTCGCCGAGCGCGATCTCGAGGCGATCGCGCCCCTGTCCTAGCGCGATCGCAGAGTGGCCGCTGGGGTACGATCGCATCGACCGAATGTCAACTGAAGGTCAATCCCAGGTGTCCACGCCCGCCCGTTCCAGCGACGCGTCGCTCAGCATCCTGGTCGTCGACGACGAGTCCGACCTGCGCGAGATGTTGACGCGCTCGTTCTCGCGCGAGGGTCACCGCGTACTGGCGGTCGCCGACGGCCGGGCGGCGATCGACCGTGCGAGCACGGACCAGTTCGACATCGTCCTGCTCGACGTCGCACTCGGCGCCGGACCGGATGGCTACGAGGTGTGCCGCACGCTGCGCGGGCGCCGCAACGTGGTACCGATCATCATGCTGACCGCGCTCGATTCCGAGGCCGACGCGGTCCTTGGGCTCGAGGCCGGCGCCGACGACTACGTGACGAAGCCGTTCGGGCTGGCCGAGCTGCGCAGCCGGATCCGCGCCGTGCTGCGCCGCGCCGGGACCCGAGCGATGGGCGACGAGGTCCTGGTCGTCGGGCCGATCTCGCTCGATCGCGCGCAGCGCGAGGTGATGATCGACGGGACGCCGGTCAAACTCACGTTCTCGGAGTTCGAGCTGCTCGACGCGCTGATGGCGGACCCGGGGCGGTTGCTCAACCGCCAGGAGCTGCTGCGCGCGATCTGGGGCGATAGCGCCTACCGTGATCCGCGTGCGATCGACGTCCATATCCGCCACCTCCGCGAGAAGCTCGAGCCTGAGCCCGAGAAGCCGCGCTACATCCTGACCGTGCGCGGCGCCGGGTACCGCCTGCGAGGTCCCTAATGCCCAGCGCGGTCGGGCACGCGGGCATCGACCAGCGCGGCGACGCAGCACCGGCCGCGGGGGCCGTCTGATGTTCTCCGGCCCGTCAAGCCGCGGCGCCCTGGGGCTTCGGGTCCGGATCGTCGGCGTCGTGTTCGTGACCGCGGTCGCGACGCTGGTGGTCGCGGCTGTGACGCTGCTGGGCCCGCTCGAGCACAGCCTCCGCACCGCCGACCAGAACACGCTGGTCAACAACCTCAAGAAGGACACGATCTCCAAGTTCTCGGGGCTGTCGCTGTCGGCCGTCACCAGCTCGCCCAAGGAGCAGCGGACGCTGTGCCAGGCCCAGACGTCGCTCGCGATCCGCCTCGGCGCGACCGTCGTGGTGATGGAGTCGCCTGGCCCCGACGGCGGGGGAAGCCACGCGCTACCGGCCTGCCCGAGTGAGCGGGCCAACGACGATGACACGTACGCGGACGTGGCCGCCGCATTCCAGACGCATCGTAAGAAGTTCAGCTTCGGGACGATCGACGGCGCCGAGTTCGCGCGCGCCGCGGTCCCGTTCGTGGCCAAGGACGACCTGCTCTACGTGCTGGCGGTCCGCAAGCCGATCGTCGAGATCCCAAGCGCGGTCAGCGCCGTGCGGACCGCGTTCCTGACCGCCGCGCTGGCCGGGCTGCTGTTGACGCTGATCCTCGGCATTCCGCTGTCGGCGCGACTCGTGCGGCGCCTGCGGCGCCTGCGCGAGGCCGCGCTTGAGCTCGCGGACGCCGGACCCGGCGTCCAGATCCCGGTCGACACGTCCCGCGACGAGGTCGGCGACCTTGCGCGGACGCTGGCGACCATGCAACAGCGCCTCCAGGAACAGGAGGAGGCGCGCAGGTCGTTCGTGGCGACCGCGTCGCACGAGCTCCGGACGCCGTTGACGTCGCTCGATGGGATGCTCGAGCTGCTCGACGATGACCTGCGCTACGACGCGCCCGACCTCGAAGACGCACGGGCGCTGCTGGACCGCGCCCGCGCCCAGTCGCGCCGGCTCGGGCGCCTGGCGGCCGACCTGCTCGACCTCTCGCGCTTGGACGCGAAGGTCGATCTGCGGTCCGAGCCGGTCGAGCTCGGCGAGCTGAGTCGTGCGGTGATGGCCGAGTTCGAACTCGGCACGGACGAGCGGGGGATCGTCACGCGCTTGATGGAGCACGGCGACGCGGTATGGGCGATCGGCGACCCCGGCAGCATCGCGCGGATCCTTCGGATCCTGCTCGACAACGCGGTCCGGGTCAGCCCGTCGGGCGCGGAGTTGACGATCGAAGTCCGTAACGGCGCCACCGACGTCGAGCTGAGCGTCGCTGATCAGGGCCCCGGGGTTCCGCCCGGGGAGGCCGAGCAGATATTCCGGCGCTTTCACCGTGGTCGCGAAACGCATGGGCAGGCGGGCTTCGGTCTCGGGCTCGCGATCGGGCGCGAACTCGCCGAGCGGATGGCGGGCGAGCTGGCGCTGGCCTCCTCAGACGGCGCCGGCGCGAAGTTCACGCTACGGCTCCCGGCGGTCTCTTCGCCGTCCAGAACGCTGTCGCGCGCCTCCAGCTGACAGCATCAATAGCGATGGACGAGGCTCTGATGCAGGCGACGCTCGAGGTCGACGACCACCATTGGTGGTACCGGGGTCGGCGCCGGATCATTCGTGCCGAGCTCGACCGGCTGCCGCTTCCGGCGCAGGCGCGCGTGCTCGACGCCGGTTGCGGCTCCGGCCGCACGCTGCAAGAGCTGGCCGATTACGGCGACCCGATCGGGATCGAGCTCGACGAGGGTGCCGCCCAGCTCGCGCGCGGTCGCGGAATCGGAGAGGTCGTGAGCGGTCGCCTCGAGGAGCTGCCCTGGCCGGCGAACAGCTTTGACCTGATCACGTGTCTCGACGTACTCGAGCACACGCCCGACGACCGCGTCACCCTCGGCGAGCTGCGCCGCGTCTGCGAGCCGGGTGGATTCATGCTGATCACCGTCCCGGCCTACCAGGCACTGTGGTCGCTGCACGACGAAGCCAACCACCACTACCGGCGCTACTCGAAGCGCGCGCTGCGGGCGGCCGCGGTCGACTCGGGGTGGGCCGTGATGAGGATCAGCTCGTTCAACAGCCTGCTGCTCGCGCCGGCGGCGATCGTCCGCTTGACCCAGCGCCACCTGGGTCCCCACAACGGGTACACGAACGACCTCGAGCTGGGCCCGGAGTGGCTCAACGACGCGCTCGAGCAGCCATTGAGAGCGGAAGCCGGCTGGCTCGGGCGCGGACACACGCTACCCGCCGGCCTATCGTTGCTCGCCGTGTTGCGAAGGCCCTGGACGGACGCGTGAGCGCGGGCGTTCGGCCGCGCTGATGTTCTGGCTCGGCGCGATCATCAACGTCTCGGGCAAGCTCGGTTATCTGCTGCCGGCGCTGATCGGACTGGAGTCGATGGGGGTTCCGTCGCCGGGTGAAACGGCGCTGGTGCTGGCGGCCGTGCTCGCGAGTCAAGGCAAGCTACAGATCTGGCTGGTGATCCTGATCGGGATCACCTCGGCGATCGTCGGTGACAACATCGGCTACGGGCTCGGGCGGTGGCTGGGACGGGACGTGCTGGCCGCCAAGGGCCCGTTCCAGAAGCGCAGGATCCAGGCGATCGACGCGGGCGACAGGTTCTTCAAGCGCCACGGCCCGAAGGCGGTGTTCTTTGCGCGCTGGATCGCGCTGATCAGATTCGCGGCCGCGTGGCTGGCGGGGATCAACAAGATGCGCTTCCGCGAGTTCTTCGTGTGGAACGCGCTCGGTGGCATCAGCTGGGGGATCACCTACGGCCTGGTCGGCTATTTCCTCGGAACGGCGGCCGCCAACCTGATCACGAGGTTCGGGATCTACGCCGCGCTCGCGATCCTGCTGGCGATCATCGCCGGCTACGTCTTCGTCAAGGTGCGCCAGCGCCGCCGCGGCTTGGACTAGGACTGTGTCCGGTCGAGGTCCAGCGCGCAGGAATTGATGCAGTAGCGCTTGCCGGTCGGGCGCGGACCGTCGTCGAACACGTGGCCGAGATGGCCACCGCAGCGCCGGCAGACGACTTCGGTCCGGCGCATGAACAGGCTGCGGTCGTCGCGCAGTTCGACGTTGGCGGCCACCGCCGGCTCATAGAAACTCGGCCACCCGGTACCTGACTCGAACTTGGTGTCGGAGCTGAACAGCTCGGCGCCGCAGCCGGCGCAGCGATAAGTGCCGCCGTCCTTGACGTCAACGTAGGTGCCGGTGAACGGGCGCTCGGTGCCGTGGCCACGGAGCACCTCGTACTGCTCAGGGCTCAGTCGCTGGCGCCACCCCTCATCGGTCAGTTGCATCTCACGATCGGTTTCCATCCAGATCACGTTAGCGCGGCGCACGTTCGTCGGTCGACATCCGAACGGCCATCTGAGGTGCACGTGCGGACTGTCGAACGCAGGCCGCGATCGTTTGCCAGACGGAAACACGGACGGTGCTAGAACGCTAGTGGTGGATCAGCTCACGACAGGCGACGCTGGCCTGATGGGCTGGGTGCGCGGGCGCGAGCGTCGGTGCGCGCTGCTGGGCGCAGTAACGATCGCGTTCTCGAGCATCCTCGTGCGCCTCAGCCACGCGTCACCCTCGACCGCCGCGATCTTCCGCTGCGCGTATGCGCTGCCGATCCTGGCACTGCTGGCGCTGTTCGAGGACCGCCGCTTCGGCTCGCGCTCGTGGCACGAGCGGCGCTTCGGCCTCGCTGCCGGGATCTTCTTCGCCGCCGACCTCCTGCTCTGGCACAACTCGATCGTGTACGTCGGCGCCGGGCTCGCGACGGTGCTCGCCAACATCCAGGTGGTGCTCGTGCCACTGGTCGCGTGGGCGGTGCTCTCCGAGCGCCCAGGCGTGCGCGTGCTTGCGGCGCTGCCGGTCGCGCTGCTCGGCGTGCTGCTGATCTCCGGCGTCCTCGAGCACGGCGCCTACGGCCGCGATCCGACGCGGGGGACGCTGTTCGGGATCGGCGCCGGAATCGCGTACGTCGGCTTCCTGCTGCTGCTTCGCCACGGAGGCTCTGACCTGCGCCGGCCCGCGGGGCCGCTATTCGATGCGACTGCCGTCGCATGCGTGCTGTGCGTCGCGGCCGGTCTGGTGATCGGCGACGCGCGGCTGGTGCCGAGCTGGCCCTCGGCCGGGTGGCTGGTTGTCCTCGCGCTCACGTCGCAGGTCGTCGGCTGGCTGCTGATAGGCACCTCGCTGCCGCGCCTGCCGGCGGCGATGACTTCCGTGCTGCTGACCGTCCAGCCGGTCGGCTCCGTGGCGCTGGCGGCGCTGATCCTCAGCGAGTCGCCGAGCCCGCTGCAGTTGCTGGGCGTCCTGCTGGTGCTGGCGGCGCTGCTGTTCGCCGCGCGCACCCAGCGCAAGCCGGCGGCGGTCGGCGACGGCGAGCGGCGCCGTGAGCGCCCGTTCGCGCGCAAGCGCGGGCGCGCGGCATCAGAGCCCGCGCGAACCTGAGCCGGTCTGCTCGGCGAGCCAGCTCTCGATCAGCCAGCCGGCGATCGAGAACCCGCCCCGCGGCGTCGTCAGCTGCTCGACCTCCGGCGCCGTGAACCAGCGCGCCTCGACGATCTCGCTCTGCTGGACCGCGATCTCGCCGGACACGTACGAGGCCCGGAAACCGACCATCAGCTGACCCGGGAACGGCCACGGCTGCGAGCCGAAGTACGTGATCTCGCCGACCTCGACGCCGGTCTCCTCGCGGACCTCGCGCTGCACCGCCTCCTCGAGCCGCTCCCCGACCTCGACGAAGCCGGCCAGCGTCGAGTAGTAGCGCGAGCGACGCCTGCGCCCCCAGGCGAGCAATACCTCCTGATCGCGTTCGCCGCGCGTCACGAGCACGATCACGGCCGGCGTCAAGCGCGGGTAGACCGACAGGCCACAGTTCGGGCAGCGACGCTCGCGCTCGGCGGGCCGCGCGACGGTTTCGGTTGCACAGCGACCGCAGAAGCGGTGGTTGCGGTCCCAAGCGACGACCTGCACCGCGCGGCTGGCGAGTGACCAGTCGAGCTCGGAGACGTGGCCGTAGAGCTCGCGCAGGCCGATCCGGGTCACTGTCGCGGGCGGCTGCGAGCCGTCGACGTCGATCGCGACCACCGCCTGGTCGCCGACCGACCCGAGCATGTGCCGGCGCCCATCGACCGGCTCGGCCGGGAACTCGACCGTGTCGTCGTCGGCGGCGACCAGCAGCTCGCCGTTCTGAACGGCGAAATAGCGCGGCGCCCCGGCGAACCCCGAGGCCGGCTGCATGTGTGCGTGGAAGCCGTCGTTCACGGCTCGATTGAAGATAGCCGGGGCCTAGACGGCCGGCTTGAGCTCTCTGACGAGCGCCCCCTCGTTCAGCGCGCCGCTGACGATCGCGGCGCTGTATCGCGGCACGATCACCAGGTAGCCGCGCCTCCCCGGCGTTGAGGTCTCGCTGGAGCGCGCTCCGTGCCAGCGTCCGTCGTGGCCGAGCCATTGTCCATCGAGCGTCACGCCCGACAACGCCCGCGGCGACCGCGCGAGCAGCCGCTGGACCGAGGCAGGCCCATGCGTTGGCTCGTCGAGCCTCAAGCGCACGTCGCGTCGGCCATCGTTGACCAGCACCACGTTGAGTCGCTCGCCGCCGCTCTCGACCGCCCAGGCGTGAATACCCAGCGAGCTCCTGGCGCGCAGCCGGAGCGGCACCAGCCGCGGCTGCGAGCCGAGCGCGCGTACAAACGTGATCAGGCCGTAGAGCAGCGGCCGTGCGACGAGCCCGCTCGAGTTGACCGCGAACGGCGCGTTGATCATGTCCGCTCGCGTGTGGACGTTGACGCCATCGACTCCCGCCCGGAGCAGGTCGAACAGCACCTCGGGCGCCCACAGCGCGGTCGCGAAGGCGTCGCTGACCCCAGGCCGGCCGCCGCAGTTGACCGAGTTCAGCTCGCTCAAGCGGAACGGAAGCCCGGCCCGGTGCGCGGCGCGGATGTCGGCGGCGAGCCCGGCGGCGAGCCCCGCAGTGGCACGCTGGCCGAGCAGGCGGGCAACCGTCGGATAGCGTTTCGACCAGCGATGCACACACCCGGAATACACGTAGCTGTGGGCGCTGACTGTCGCCAGCGACGGCGGACGATCTGCGACCAGCGTTGCGATCCAGCGTTCATGTGCACGCGGGTTCGCCAGCGCCGGTCCGAGCAGCGGCACGCCCGGCGCCACCGCGTGCACGGCCGCGGTGTAGGCGCGGAAGTCCGCGACGTAACCGGCCGGCGTCAGCGCGGCCGGCAGCCCGGGATCGGCGACCAGCCTGTCGGCCGTCTCGCCGACCCAGGCCGTGCGGCGGTAGATGTCAGGCTCGTTGCCGACCTCGAAGCCGGTGATGCTCCTGCGCGGAAGCTGGGCCTCGGCTGCGCCCGCCCACGCCGCCGCCAGGGTCGGGGAGCTCGTGATCAGGTTCAGGTCGATGATCAACCGCAGCTTGAGCTGTCGGACGACCTTTGCCAGCAGCGACACCCAGCTCGGGGTGACGGGATAGGCCCACGCGGGCAGGGCGTCGCGGCGCGGGTCCCAGAACGTCCGATCGGCCGAATCCCCGCCGACCCGCAGCACGAGCGGTCCGTCGCCCGGGACGTGAAGCAGCGAGACCGCGCGCTCGAACAGGCGCAGCCGGCTCGCGTACAGCGGCAGCGCCCAGTACTCCGTCGACAGGCCCAGATAGGAACGCGGCACCGGGCGCGTGGCGGCGCCGGGGGCGATCGTGACGGTCGCGCGCGGCACGCGCGGCTGGTCGGAATCAGCGAGGTCGACGTGACTGAGGATCGCGACCGCGACGAACGCCACAACTGTCACGAGCACGATCGAGGACGTGCGGCGCGCAACGGACTCCCGCAGACGCGCCAGGGTGCTGTTCCCCGCTCCTGGGCTCACGTTGGCAGCAAACCACGCCCACGGCGGCCGCTCAAGGTGCCCTTAAGCGGTATCTAACAGGAAAGTCGAGTGGGACAACCACATCTCACTGATACCCGGATTTGGGTTTCGTGTGGTGTCTAGGACCTGACAGCGGGCTCGGCGGGCTGGGGCTGCGCCGGCGACTCGGCCGGCGGTGCCACGCGCGCGGCGCCGGTTTCGAAATCGCGGGTGCGAATCAGCACGAGTGTGAGCGCTGCGGAGACGAACGCCAGAACCGCGCCGACCAGGAACACGTCGTTGAGGCCGGCGACGAAACTCGCTCGCACCGCGTGGACGGCGACCGGCCGAGCCTGAGCCGGGAGCTTCGCGAGCCCGGCGGCCGGGCCGTTGCCCTGCGCGACGCCGGTCGCGATCGCGTGAGCGGCGTGCGCGCCGACCAGCCGCGAGTGATCCAGCAGCGACTGGACGTTGGTCGTGACCGTGTGCGAGAAGATCGCGCCGAGGCCCGCGATCCCGGTCGCGATGCCAACCTGGCGAAACGTGGAGTTGATGCCCGAGGCCATGCCGGCGCGCTGCGGTGGCACGACCCCGATCGCGGTCGACGCGAGCGGCGGATTGATCAGCCCGGTGCCAGCCCCGGCGACCAGGAAGCCCGGAATCAGGTGAGTCCAACCGGACGAGGCGGTGAGGCCGCGCATCAGCAGCAACGCCACGCCGACCAACAACAGTCCCGGGGAGATCAACAGCTTGATCGGAACCTGGGTCGTCAGCCGCCCGGCGACGAACGAGACGACCAGGATCACTGCCGACAGGACCAGAAATCGCAAACCGGTCTGGAGCGCCGAGAAGCCGAGCACGTCCTGGATGTAGAGCGAGATGTAGAGAAACAGCGCGAACAAACTCGCCGACAGCGCGAAGGCGGCGATCAGCCCGCCGGTGAAGGTCGGCTTGCGAAACAGCTGGAGGTCGAACATCGCGCGCTCCCGCTGCACTACCTCGGCGACCAGGAACGCGACTAGCAGCACGACTGAGCCGACGAGGCAGGCGATGATCTCAGTCGACCCCCAACCGAGGCTGTTGGCCTTGATCAGCGCGAACACGAACGCACCCAGCGCCCCGGAGAACGTGATCGCGCCGATGTAGTCGGGCCGCGGCGCGCCACTCTGACGCGACTCGTCGACCTTGGTCGCAGACAGGACGAGCGCCGCGACGCCGATCGGGACGTTGACAAGAAAGATCCAGCGCCACGAGATGCCGGTCGTCAGCGCGCCGCCGACCACCGGCCCGACCGCGACCGCGAGTCCCGTGACCGCGCCCCAGGCGCCGAACGCGGTGCCGCGCTCGCGGCCCTGGAATGCCGTTCCGAGCAGCGCCAGTGAGGTCGAGAACATCGCCGCGCCGCCGATGCCCTGGGCGCCGCGCGCGAGGTTCAGCCACAGCGGGCTCTGGGCGAGCCCCGACAGCAGCGAGCTGAGGCTGAAGATGACGAGCCCGATCATGAACAGCTTGCGGCGGCCGAACAGATCGGCCAGCGAGCCGGTCGTCAATAGCAGCGCGGCGAGCGTCAGCGCGTACGCGTCGACGACCCACTGGAGATCGCTGAAGCTCGCGTCCAGCGATTTCTGGATCGACGGCAGGGCGACGTTGACGATCGTGACGTCGAGCAGCAGCATGAACGTGCCGACGCAAACCGCGATCAAGGTCCACCACTTGCGATCCATCAGGCTGATTTACCTCTCCCGATGTTGCTCGACGTCCCGACCTTGGAGGCTACCGAGGTCGTGGTGGCTGCACGGGGAGCCCGGCCTCGCGCCAGGCTTGAAACCCCCCGTCGAGGTCAGTCGCGCGGCCGAAACCGAGCTCCTTGAGCGTCGCCGCCGCGAAGCTCGAGGCGTAACCGGCGTCGCAGAACACGATCACCTGCTCGTCGAGCTCCGGCGCCTGCGGGTGGGGATGCGTGCTGGTCGGATCCAGCCGCCACTCGAGTACGTTGCGACCGATCACGAGCGCGCCCGGGATCGTGCCGTCGTGCGCGATCTGTGACTCGGCCCGGATGTCGATCAGGATCGCGCCGGCGCTGACGGCGCTGGCCGCCTGGTCGGGGTCGAGGCGCTCGAGGCGGGACCTGGCTGCCGCGAGCAGTTCGTCGATCGTCGTCCTGGCCACAGGCGTGATCCTACGACTCGGGTTGCGTATCGCGGCGCGAGGCTCGACGATTCGCGCGTGCCACCGACGACCGAGGTTGTGTTCTTCGACGGCTTCGACGATCTCGACGCGATCGGGCCGCTCGAGGTGCTGACCGAATCGGGTTTCGACGTTCGGTCCGTGTGCGTGCCCGGGCAGGCGCGCGAGGTCCGTTCGGCGCACGGGCTCCAGATCACGGTCGCCGGCGAGCTCAGTCACGAGCCGGAGCTGGTCGTCGTGCCGGGCGGAGGCTGGATCGACAACACGGCCGTCGGCGCCCGCGCGCAGTCCGAGGGTCGATTGCCGGGCCTGCTCGTCGACCTGCACGCGCGCGGGACGGTGATCGCATCGGTCTGCACCGGCGCGATGCTGCTGGCTACCGCCGGGCTCCTGCGCGGGCGGCCCGCGGTCACGAACCGCGGGGCACTCGACGATCTTGCTCGGTTCGGGGCTGAGGTGCATGCCGAGGCGCGGGTCGTCGACGACGGCAGCATCGTGACCTCGGGCGGCGTCGTCGCGGGGCTCGACCTCGCGCTGTGGCTCGTCGAGCGTTTCTGCTCGGCCCAAGACGCAGCGCAGGCCGCGCAGCGGTTGGAGCACGAGCGCGTCGGCCTGGTGCTGGTCGCGGGCTCCGGTCCTGCCTGACCCTCAGACGGGCTCTGTCAGGGCGCCAGCCGGACGATCTCCCAGGTGTCGCCGCCGGCGGGCGTGTAGCGGAGACGATCGTGGAGCCGATCCTCGCGGTGCTGCCAGAACTCGTAGCTGTCGGGCGCAACTCGAAAGCCGCCCCACCAGTCGGGGATCGGGAGCTCGCCACCCTCGTAGCGTTTCGTGAGCTCGGCGACGCGCTCTTCGAGCGCATCGCGGCCGGCGACCGAACTGCTCTGGGGCGAGGACAGCGCGCTCAGCTGGCTGCCGCGAGCCCGGCTGCCGATGTAGGCCGCTGATTCTTCGGGGCTCGTGCGCTGCACTCCACCCTCGATCCGGACCTGGCGGCCGAGCGGATCCCAGTAGAACAACAGCGCCGCGCGCGGGTTCTCGGCCAGCTCGAGGCCCTTGCGGCTCTCGTAGTTGGTGTAGAAGACGAATCCGCGGGCGTCGTGGCTCTTGAGCAGCACCATCCGCACCGACGGGGCACCGGCGGGCGAGCTGGTCGCGACAGCCATCGCCTCTGGCTCTCGCACCCCCGCTCGTGCCGCATCCGCGAACCAGGCCGCGAACTGTCGCCGGGGATCAGGATCGATGTCCTGCTCGCGCAGCGGCTGGTCGAAGTCGGGCACGGCGGCAATTATCCGAATTTGCGCCTAGCTGTCCAAATCCCACGCCCTACATAGCCGTGGCTTCGATTTGCCGTTGCCGGAGGCCTCGGCGACCGCATGCATGTTGGGCCAAATCCAGACGACGAACGCCGAACTCGCGACCTGCCTGAACGCGACCTGGCCGGATTGCTTCTGGTCGCCGAGGATGGTTCGTCGCCAGGCGCTGATGGGAATCCACTTCTTGCACGCTCCCCAGTCTCCGGTGGCGGGCTGTCCGCGAGAGGCGAGCGTCTTGAAATAGGCGCTCGCATCCGAGTTGGTCGCGAACCGCGTGTATACGGTCGGTTGTCCGAACGACGTACAACGAAGTTGGGCGACGACGTTGGTGGCAGGGTGCCAGTTGGGCTGGCAGGACTTGACGTTGCCGCCGGCATAGTAGGTCCCTCGCTCGTAGACGAACGCGCTCAGCATCCCGGCAGCGTGCTGCTGTGCCTTCGTCGGCTGTGCGCTGGGCTTCGGGGTGTCCGCGGCGCTGTTGCCTGCCAGGGACCGGATCGCGAGCACGGCGGCAATTCCGAGCCCAATGACGAACACGAGCAGTACAAGTGCCACCGAGCCCCTTGTTCCCGGGCGCAGCACGACCCCTCAGCGCCTCCGGCGCCAAGTCGCTGCCCCGATGGGGGCAGCTATGTCCGTCGGCGGGGCCAGAAGGTGCCCACCCGGACTCATCTCGTTGTCACTGCTGGTCATCTTCCGTGGGCTTGCCCGGTTGTCTCTCCCGCGGTGTCGGGAGCGTACCAGCGGGTGAGGCCGGAAACGGCAGCTTGCCTTGTCCTGCCGTGGCCCACCGGATCCACGGGCTTTGCGCTGGGAGCGGACGGAGCCCGCGGCGGGATCGCCCGTGTGACCGTCAGACAACGACGGCCCGCCTGAGCGGGCCGTCCGTCGAGCACCGGTTGGAGCTGGCTTTAGATCATCAACCGCAACCGGTGTTAAAGCCGCAGCTCGAGCACGTGTAGCAGCTGCCCGTGCGCTGCATCATGCCGCCGCACTGCTGGCACGCCGGCCCGAGGTCGAGCCCGCGCCGGACGGCCGGCACGACCGGCGGATCGTCGGTCAGCGCCGAGGTCGCCGGACGGACCGGAGCATCGTCCTCGTCGCTGGGCAGCGCCGAAGCCGGGGTCGCCGTGTCGCCGTAGTGCGAGCTCGCCGCGTCCTCCGCCGCTTTGCGGGCGCGGACCTCCTTGGTCAGGATCCCGAGCTCCTCCTGCAGGTCGACGTCGAGGAACCGCGACGCGAGCCACCGCATGATGTAGTCGGGCATCGACTTCGCGAATGGGATCTCCGGGTTGGAGGTCATGCCCTCGGGCTCGAAGCGCATGTAGCTGAACTTCCGCACGAGCGTCTCGAGCGGCACCCCGTACTGGAGCGCGATCGAGATCGCGGTCGCGTACGAGTTCATCATCCCGCGCAGCGTCGAGCCCTCCTTGCCGATGTCGGTCAGGAAGATCTCGCCGATCGTCCCGTCCTCGTACATGCCGGCCGTGATGTAGCCCTCGTGGCCGCCGATCGAGAACTTGTGCGTGATCGACTGGCGCTCGCGCGGCATCCGGCGGCGCTTGGGCGGTGCCTGGGCGAGCGCAGCCGCGACCGCCCTGTCGATCTCGGCCTGCGCGTCGACCGGCGCCGGCGCGGTGTTCTGCGCGTCGGTGCGCAGCGCCTGCGCGGTCTTGGAGCCATCGCGGTAGATCGCGAGCGCCTTGATCCCGAGCGTCCACGCCTGCGTGTACGCGTCGGCGATGTCCTCGACGGTGACGCTCTCGGGCATGTTGACCGTCTTCGAGATCGCACCGCTGATGAACGGCTGCACGGCGCCCATCATCTTGATGTGGCCCATGTGCGAGATCGCCCGCTCGCCGACCGCGACGTCGAACACCGGCAGGTCCGCCTCGGCCAGGCCGGGCGCGCCGATGATCGTCCCGTGCTCGTTGGTATAGGCGACGATCTGCTCGATCTGCTCGTCCGAGTAGCCGAGCGTCTGCAGCGCCAGCGGCACCGTCCGGTTGACGATCGTCATCTGCCCGCCGCCCACCAGCTCCTTGAACTTGACGAGCGAGAAGTCCGGCTCGACGCCGGTCGTGTCGCAGTCCATCAAAAAGGAAATCGTGCCGGTAGGTGCAAGGACCGTGGCCTGGGCGTTGCGGTACCCGTGGCGCTCGCCCTCGCGCACGGCTTCGTCCCACGTTGAGCGCGCGGCGCTCAGCAGCGCGGTGTCGACGCACGACTCCTCGGCGACCGCGTACGACGCGTCGCGGTGCATCCGCATCACGGCGTTGTGCGCATCCCGGTTCTCCGGGTAGCGCTCGTATGGCCCCATCGCGGCCGCGATCCGCGCCGACCCGAGATAGCCGCGGCCGGTCATCAGCGCCGTGATCGCAGCGGCCGTCCCGCGGCCCTCGTCGGAGTCGTACGGGACCCCGTCGGCCATCAGGTAGGCGCCGAGGTTCGCGTAGCCGAGACCGAGCTGGCGGAAGGCGCGCGCGTTGACGCCGATCTCTTCGGTCGGGTAGCTCGACGGCGAGACCACGATCTCCTGCGCGAGGAACACGATGTCGACCGCGTGCTCGAACGCCTCGACGTCGAACGTCCCGTCGGCGCGGCGGAACTTCATCAGGTTCAGCGACGCCAGGTTGCAGGCCGAGTCGTCGACGTGCATGTATTCAGAGCATGGATTTGACGCATTGATCCGCCCCGACTCAGGGCACGTGTGCCACTGGTTGATCCTGGTGTCGTATTGCACGCCCGGATCAGCGCACCGCCACGCCGCCTCAGCGATCTCCTTCATCAGCTGACGCGCCGAGATCGGCTTGCCGACCGGCTCGCCGGTCACACGTGCGATCAAGTGCCAGTCCTCGTCGTTCTCGACCGCCCGCATGAACTCGTCGGTGACGCGCACCGAGTTGTTGGCGTTCTGGTACTGGATCGAGAAGAAGCCCTCGCCGTCGATCGACATGTCGAAGCCGGCGTCGCGCAATGCTGCCGCCTTGTCCTCTTCCTTTGCTTTGCACCAGATGAAGTCGCGGATGTCGGGGTGGTCGACGTCGAGTACCACCATTTTCGCCGCGCGCCGCGTCTTGCCGCCCGACTTGATCGTGCCTGCCCAGGCATCGGCGCCGCGCATGAAGCTGACCGGACCGGACGCGGTGCCGCCCTTCGACAGCGGCTCCATCGAACCACGGATCTTCGACAGGTTGATCCCGGAGCCCGAGCCGCCGCGGAAGATCCTGCCCTCCTTGGTGTTCCAAGCGAGGATCGATTCCATCTCGTCGGTGACGCTGAGGATGAAGCAGTTGTGAACCGCGACGTTGTTGGTCAGGAACTCGCCCGACTCGGTCTGGATGTCGTAGACGTCACATATGCCCTGTGGCTCGATCGCGACCACTTCCTCTTCTCGGAGATCGGGGCATTGCTTCCAATCACGCAGCAGCAACGAGTGCAGCAGCTTGTCGGACTTCTCACGGCTCGGAAAGCCGACCAACTCGGCGAACCGGGCGCGTTCGGATCCAATGCTCATCGTGACTTCGTGAAGATCGTGCCTGTCAGAACGAGGGTCATGCTTGTGCAGGCGACGCGAATAGATGCCTAGCAACATCAGCAGCAGTTGCAGGTCTTCCGTCCAGCGCTCACTGATCACCCCAACCGAAATTCGAGCGTTCTCATAACCATTGTCGCGCCGAATGGACACGTAGCCGTCAGCTTGGAAGACGCTCTGCAGATAAGCGCTTATCTCGTCCTGAGAAGTGGTCCACAGACGGCTGGGAACGCGGATGTCGACGCCCCGCGCGAGAAGCTCCCATCGATCCACGAAGTCACGCAGCACCTCACCGTAAAGGCGAATGCGTCGTACTCGGACTTCCCGGGTGTCGGCTTCCCTGACCTTTCGATGAATGTCAGGGAATACGACGTCGAGGTGCCTCGTGATCCAGTCGTATTCGTCGTCGCTGGCGACCTGAAACTCGATCGTCAACGAACGATTGGTCCCTTGGACGTACTGGCCGACGAAGCCGTCGGCTTGAAGCCAGCCGGCGAGCGCCGCCTCGGAGATCTGCAAACTGTCGGACTGGTCGTGTTCGAACTCGTCCTCGAGCATCCCCGTCCCGCCGGTTCCCACGAGCGCCGGGCTGGTGACCTTCGCACGATGGGGGTGGAGGTGCAGCCGCATCCCCACCTCGAGCTGGTCGACGCGCAACCAGCTAGATTGAGCGCGTCGCTCGCGCGTGGCTTTGACCACGTGATCCGCCGTAGCCTCGATGAAGCCACCGTTACGGAGACGCACCCTCCACACAGGCTTGCGCCCGTTGGCCTTGACAGCCACGACGCGGGTGGTTCCACTCGAGTCGTAGACCTCCCGCCCGACTTGCTCGTCCTCGACGACCTCGCCGATCGGGACCATCCCGTCTGGAGTTGAGACAAGCGCGTGATATGGGAGGCAGGCGCTGCACTGCGGGCTCTCCTCGAACCCGACGTTGAACCAGACGGGCGAATTGAACGCCGCCATCTGGTGCAGAAGGATGTGGGTCAGCTCCGCCTCGAAGGTGGCCGCGTCGGCGTCGCCCGCGAAGTAGCCGCGCTCGCGCCCCCAGGTCGCGATCGTGCTGGCGACGCGGCCGATCATCTGCTTGACCGAGCGCTCCCGAGAATCTGACCCGAGCTGTCCGCGGAAGTACTTCTGCGCGACGATGTTGGTCGCGTTCTGCGACCACGACTTCGGGAACTCGACGTCGCGCTGCTCGAACGAGACCTTGTCACCGTGACCGATCCTGGCGTCGCGCTGCTCCCACTCCACAGCATCGAACGGATGCTGCTCAGGGGTGGTGAAATGGCGGCGGATCGAGAGACCCTCGCTGGCCCCTTCGCTAGGGCTGATGTGGGTTTGAGGTACTTGCGACATTCCGTCCTGCTCCTCTCGTTTCCGCTCGTTCGGATGCCCCATCTCGACTCCTGTCCGGCCGAGGGGTGAACAACGAATGCTTGCGCGCGTGCCGGACGGAAAGACCGTCGAGACGGAGTCTCAAGAGCGGTTACCGGAGACCACTTATTTTACTCCGCCGACCGTCCTTCCGAGGGCCTCGCGCGGGCCCGCGGATGGGCGGAGCGCAGCCGCCTGAAGAGTGGTCGACCTGTTATATCTGCAGCCGCCATGGCACGCCCCGAGCCGCTATGAGATTGCTCGTCACCGGCGGCGCCGGCTACATCGGCTCGGTCGTCGCCCGGCAGCTGCTCGAGGGGGGCCACAAGCTCACGGTGGTCGACAACCTCGAGCGCGGTCACCGCGAGGCGGTGCCGCGTGAGGCGCACCTGGTCGTCGCCGATCTGCGCGATCCCGACGCCGTTCAGGGGGTGTTCGGCGAGAGCTTTGACGGAGTGCTGCACTTCGCGGCGCTGTCGCTCGTCGGCGAGTCCGTGGCCAATCCGGAGCGCTATTACCGGACGAACGTCGGCGGCACTCTGAACCTGCTGGAGGCGATGGTCACCGCGGGCGCCCCCCTGCTCGTCTTCTCGTCGACCGCGGCGGTCTACGGACAGCCCGAAGAGGTGCCGATACCCGAGGACGCACCGCCGCGCCCGACGAACCCCTACGGCGCATCGAAGCTCGCGGTCGACGGGATGATCGGTGACTTCTGCCGCGCGCACGGCCTCGGCGCCGTCAGCCTGCGCTACTTCAACGTCGCCGGCGCGAGCGGGGACGCGGGGGAGGACCACGACCCTGAGACGCATCTGATCCCGAACGTGCTGCGCGCCGCGATCGGACAGGCCGACCACGTCGACCTTTACGGGACCGACTACGAGACCCCGGACGGGACCGCGATCCGCGACTACATACACATCGAGGACCTGTCCGCGGCACATCTGCTCGCGCTCGAAGGCGCGCGCCCAGGTGAACACCAGATCTTCAACCTCGGCAACGGCAACGGGTTCTCAGTCCGCGAGGTGATCGCCGCGGCGCGCGAGGTCACGGGGGCGCAGATCACGGTCCGGGAGGCACCCCGTCGCCCGGGGGATCCGCCGATGCTGGTGGCTGCCAGCGGGCTGATTCGCAGCGAGCTGGGCTGGCGGCCGGAGAAGCCGGAGCTCGAAGGGATGATCGCCGACGCCTGGGCGTTCATGCAGGCGAGGCCCCGGGGTTACTCAGACTAGGGTCTCGACCGCCCGCAGAGCGGCGGCCAGCACCGCCGCCGGCGGCTGGCTCGCATCGATCGTGTGGATCCGCTCCGGGGATGCCTGCGCGAGCTCGCGGTAGGCGCCCGCGATCCGCGCAAAGAACTCGTCGGGCTCGCGCTCGAGCCGGTCAGGAGACGCCGAGCGTTCGCTGGAACGGTCGCGCCCGACCGACGGCTCGATCGTCAGCAGCAGGGTCAGATCGGGAGTAAGGCCACCGGTCGCGAACTCGTTCACCTCGCGCACACGCTCGACGCCGAGCCCGCGGCCCGCGCCCTGATAAGCGAGCGACGAGTCGACGAACCGGTCCAGCAGCACGAAGGCGCCACGCGCGAGCAGCGGCTCGAGCGCTTCGTCGACGAGCTGCGCACGTGCGGCGGCGTACAGCAGCGCTTCGGACCGGGCGCCGATCTGAAGCTCGGGATCCTTGACCAGGTCGCGGATCAGCTCGGCGACCCGGACCCCACCCGGCTCGCGCAGCAGCTCGGTATCGATTCCGCGGGCGCGCAGCACTTCACAGAGCGCACGGGCGAGCGTGGTCTTGCCGGAGCCGTCCAGCCCTTCGATCGTGATCAGCCTTCCGCGTGCCATCGCTTCGGCTCGACGTTACCGGGGGATACGATCGCAAACGATGCTCGTCGAGCTCGAACGCCACCCTCACGCCCGCGCCGTCCTGGCGCCGGCGCTGACCGACGGCCGGCCCTCGCACGCGTACCTATTCCACGGACCCGGCGGCGCCGGCAAGCGCGCCGCGGCGAGAGCGCTGGCGGCCGAACTTCTGTCAGAGGGGGCCCCCGATCGCGACGGCGCACGTGAGCGAGCGCGCGCCGGCGTCCACCCAGACCTCACCTGGGTCGTCCCGAGCGGCGCCCACGAGATCCTCGTCAGCGACATCAGCGAGCCCGTGATCGCGGCCGCGTCGAGGACGCCGTTTGAATCGCAGCGCCGGGTGTTCGTGATCGAGCGCGTCGACGAGCTCGGCGATGAGGCCGCCAACCGGATGTTGAAGACGCTCGAGGAGCCTGCGTCGTTCGTGCATCTGATCCTGCTGACCGAGCGGTTGGGCGAGGTGCTGCCGACGATCCGCTCGCGCTGCCAGCTGGTTCGCTTCGAGCCCGTCAGCGAGGATCAGGTGGCGGCCGGCATTGAGGAGCTCGGCGTCGGTGCGGAGACCGCGCTTGCGTGCGTGCGCCTGGCGCTCCAGGACGCCGAACGCGCGCGGGAGCTGGCCTCCGTCGACGGCGCAGCGCTGCGCGCCTCTGCTGAGCGCTTCGCGCGTGCGGCGCTTGCGGGCGAGATCGGCGTAAAGCGGCCGTGGCTGGAGATGCTCACGGCCGTGCGTGCCCGCGGCGACGCCGCCGGCGCCGAGCTCGAGTCTCAGGCCGAGGCAGAGCTCGAGTTGACGGCCCGCAAGGAGCGAAAGCGTGTCGAGGGCGAGTGGGGTGAGCGGGCCAAGCGGACGCGGAGACGGGTTCAGACCGGCGCCCTGGATCTCGCGCTCCAACTGGTCGCGCTGTGGTTTTCCGACCTCGCCTGCCTGCGGTGGGATGCGCCGGAGCTCGTCCGTAACCGTGACCGCAGCGCCGAGCTGCGCGAGGATTCCGAGTCGACGGGTGGCCGGGATCCTGAGCGGCTGCGAGCTGCGGTCGAGCTGGTCGAGGACACCCGGCAGCGCTTTGAACTCAACGTCTCAGAGGAGCTGGCCTGCGAGGCACTCGCGTACAGGCTGGAGCAGACGCTCGCGTCGTGAGCCCCCGGTCACGCGTGTTCCTGCGGGCACCCACCCGCGCGGACCGGGATGAGTTCATCGCCCTGATGCGCGCCAGCCGCGCGTTCCACAGCCCGTGGGCAACGGCCCCGACTGACGATGAGCGGTTTGCCGCCTACCTCGCCGACGCGCGCCGGACCGACTTTGAGGCGATGCTGTTGTGCCGCTCCGAGGACGGGGCGATCCTCGGCTTCTTCAACCTCTCGCAGATCGTTCGCCGTGGCTTTCAGAGCGCCTACCTCGGTTACGCGGTCGGCAAGCCGTTCGCCAACCAGGGCTACATGCGCGACGGCCTCGAGCTCGTGTTGCGCCACGCGTTTGTGTCGCTGCGGCTGCACCGGGTGGAGGCCAATATCCAGCCGACCAATGCAACGTCGATCGCGCTCGCGCGCGGCGCCGGTTTCAGGCGCGAGGGCTTCTCGCCGCGCTACCTGAAGATCGGCGGGCGCTGGCGCGATCACGAGCGCTGGGCGGTCCTCGCCGAGGAGTGGCGCGCGCGCAACCTGCACGACCTGGACGGCGCGGGCTGAGCCGGGCGTGGGTCCGAGCTCATCACCCGATCATGGCCCCGTGCTCGTGACCGGTGCGACCGGCCCTCACGGCCGCAGTGTCGTGGAGGCACTGCTGGCGGCAGGACGCCGGGTGCGCGCGCTGACACGAAACCCGGACGGCACTCTCGCTCAGCAGCTGGGGGTGCTCGGCGCCGAGCTGGCCCGGGGCGACCTGCTCGACCGCGAGTCGCTGCTTGATGCGATGACGGGCGCGATCGCTGTCTACGCCGTCACAACTCCATTCAGCGCCGGCCCCGAGGGCGAGCTTCGGCAGGGCGAGCAGCTGATCGCCGCAGCCCGGGCGACCGAGGTGCCGTGGCTGATTCTGGCCTCAGTCGCGAGCGCCGATCGCGCCACGGGCATCCCGCATTTCGAGAGCAAGTGGCGGATCGAGCAGCAGCTTCAGGCTTCGTCAGTGCCGCATACGGTCGTCGCGCCCACCTACTTCTACGAAAACCTCGCCGACCCCGCCGAGATTGTCTCGGCCGGCGAGCTGATCCTGCCGCTATCGCCCGGACGGCCGTTGCAGCAGGTCGCGCTGCAAGACCTCGGTGCTGTGATCGTCGCCGTGCTCGACCGCCGTCAGGAGCTCCTCGGGGTCCGGTTGGAGGTCGCGGGCGATGAGCCGACCCCGGAGCAGATGGCCGACGCGCTGTCGGCGGCCGGCGAGCGGCCCGTGCGCTACCGGAAGATCGGCCTGGACGAAGTCGCGGCGCGCAGTGGCGACCTGGCAGCGATGTACCGGTTCCTCGAGCGGATTGGCTATCAGGTCGACATCGGAGCTCTGCTCGACCGGTTTCCCGAGGTCTCCTGGACGAGCTACGCCACATGGACGCGCGCGTCACTGTCTTGAATACGTTGCGGGCGCGGTGGCCGTGGACCGCCGAGCATGGCCCGCTGCCGGCACTCCTACTCGTGCTGACGCTCCTCACGGGGGTCGTCGACGGGGTCAGCTACGTCGGGCTCGGCCACGTCTTCGTTGCCAACATGACGGGCAACGTCGTATTTATCGGCTTCGCCCTTGCCGGCGCCCCAGGTCTGTCAGTGGCACCCTCGTTGATCGCCCTCGTCGCCTTCGTTGTCGGCGCCGCCTGCGGGGGGCGGATCGGCGCGCGGACGGTCGCGCACCGCGCCCGGCATCTACGCGCCGCCACGGGCAGCGCGGTACCGCTGCTCCTGTGCGCTCTGCTCATCGCCGCGGTGGCCGGTCAGCCAGTGCCGGCGGCGGCCCGCTACGCGATGATCGCCCTATTGGCATTGTCGATGGGGATCCAGAACGCCACCGCACGGCGGCTGGCGGTACCTGACCTAACGACGACAGTCCTGACGTTGACGCTGACCGGAATCGGGGCGGATTCGAAGCTGGGTGGTGGCACCGGCGGCCACCCGGGCCGGCGGTTGCTCGCAGTGATGGCCATGCTCGCCGGCGCATTCGTCGGCGTACTCCTTGTCTTGCGGGTCGATCTCGTGGTTCCGCTCGGACTCGCCGCAGCGCTCGCGGGAGCTACCGGGCTTGCGGCGCACAGATTCGCTGGAGTGGACTCAAGCTGGTCGCAACCATCCGGCGGGGTTGGGGCACGACGATGAGCTCCCAGCAGACTGAAATCGCGCGGGCGTCGACGAGCGGCTGGTCTCCGCTGCGCTACGACGATTTCCGTCGCCTGTGGTCGGCGCAGTTCACGAGCAACGTCGGATCGTGGATGCAGACAGTCGCTGCCCAGTGGGTGATGATTTCGCTGACGAAATCGGCGCTGCTCTTGAGCGCGATCTCCGCGGCAGGAAGCCTCCCGATCTTCCTGCTCGCGGTGCCCGGAGGTGCGCTGGGCGACCTGTTGGATCGCAGACGGCTGATCCTCGTCTCGCAAGCGCTGATGCTGCTGGCGGCCGTCGCCCTGGCTGTGCTCGATGCGACGGGAGGGCTGACTCCGGCGACGCTGCTCGGCCTGCTGTTCGTAATCGGTGTCGGCGGTGCAGCAAGCGCGTCGACATGGCAGACGTTGCAGCCCGAGCTCGTGCCGCTGGCCGACCGGCCGCAGGCGATCGCGCTCGGGTCCGTGAACCAGAATCTCGCTCGTGCGGTCGGGCCGGCGATCGGCGGAGTACTCCTCGCGGCCACGAGTGCCGCAGCCGTATTTCTGGCCAACGCCGTGTCGTTCCTGGCGGTGCTGGGCGCGGTAGCCGTGACCGCCATCCCGGCGCGCGCCCAGTCTCTGCCGCGTGAGCATGTTGCGGCGGCCGTCCGCTCAGGCGGTCGTTTCGTCGGCAATAGCCCGACGCTGCTGGCCCTTATCGTTCGGGCGAGCGCGTTCATCTTCCCCGCGGGTGCGATCTGGGCGTTGCTGCCGCTGGTAGCGAACCACCGGCTCGGGCTCGGTTCCGGCGGCTACGGCCTACTCCTTGGATGTGTAGGACTCGGCGCGCTCGCCGCGGCCTCCTTCGGTCCCACTGTCAGACGTCACATCGCTCCTCGGGCCATCTACGCGCTGGCTTGTCTTGCTCTCGCCGCGGCCGCACTGGTGCTCGCTGTCTCTCGGAGCATCGAGCTGGCGGTGGTTGCTCTAATCGTCGCCGGAGGGGCCTGGATCACCGCGCTCGGCCTATTGGGGGCGGCTTATCAGGGCGAGCTGCCGCGATGGGTCAAGTCCCGCGGCGTGTCGTACTACCTGGTGGCCTTTCAGGGCGCTAACGCCGTCGGGGCTCTTGTCCTTGGCGGGATCGCAGAGGCCAACTCCGTCTCGGTGGCTCTGGGCGTCGTGGCAGCAAGCCTGACGGTCGTCGCGGCGGCGACCTGGCGCCTGGCGCTGCCGACGTCGGCTGCCGGGACTCCCATGTCGGAAGTGCCGCTGCCGATGCCCGATCTGAACCCTCCGGTCGAGGACGGGCCGGTGGTTATCACCGTCCGCTACCACGTGCGACCGGAGGCTGTTGCGGCCTTTCTGAAAGCTGCTCGGGAGCTTCGACGCACGAGGCGTCGCACGGGTGCGACGCATTGGCACCTGCATCGGGACCTCGCCGATACCAACCTGTTCGAGGAGATGTTCGTCGTCGGCTCCTGGCAGGAGCACGAACGCCAGCACGAGCGGCTCCAGGGGCGCGAACGCGATGTCCTTGACGGGATCGACCATCTGTTGCAACCAGGAGAGCCACGTGTGGCATCGCACGCCATCGCGATTCGCCCCACCCGCTCGAAGTCGCGGTGGTTCTCTTTCTAGGGCTCGGGACGGTTCCCCGACACCAGAATCTCGACGCTGGTGCCGCGCTGCTTGGGTCGGTGTTGGACCTCACGGCAGACACTGGGGGCTGGTCACCGAGAGCGGTGAGCGTCGGCTACGCTTGCCCGTAGCAGCGGCCGACCAGGATTCGCGGCACCCGCGCAAAGCGGAGAGCGGGCTCGGGAGCCAGGCGATCCGGAAATCTCTGCTAACGCCGACGTAGCTCAGCTGGTAGAGCACTTCACTCGTAATGAAGGGGTCCCCGGTTCGAGTCCGGGCGTCG
>CAVWOQ010000036.1:0-10514 GCA_963756655.1 uncultured Solirubrobacterales bacterium | reverse complement strand
CACGAACAAGCAGGCGTCTCAGCAGGCCCGAGCGAGCCGCCGAGGCTTCCGCTCCCGACGCGAAGCAGGGACGATTCCGGCGCGCCGGTAGAGGCAATTCGCGACTGCTCTCGGACAATACGAGCCACGCTCGCGACGGCGTACCGGCGCGCGCGCGAAATGCAGGTCTCGGCCGGCGAGCGTCGCAAGCATCGCGAACCGTCAGACCCAAGCCTCGACGCGCGGCGGAATCCCGCTGCAAAGACCAACGTCTCTGAAGCCGGTCGGTGGGGTCAGTCCCGCACGGCTAGCAGCTCATTGCGCCCGCCGCCGGCGCGGCACCGCACGCGCCGGGGCTGACGTCCTGGTGTCGCCGGTTGGGCTGGACAGCCGTCGCTCGAGATCAGTGAAAGCGTCGACGAGTTCGGTTGCTTCGAAGGCACGATTTCGTCGGCCTACGGTGGTCTGCCGGAGGATGCCTGCTTCGACCAGCCGAGGTATGGCCTCGTTGACCGCTTGCGCGCTGCGTCCGATGAGCGACGAGGCGCTCCGGACGGTCACGACTGGCGCACCCGGAAGCGCGGCGATGAGACGGTCTAGCGCGGACCCCGCTCGGACCCTCCCAAGACGCGCTCGCCATGAGTCCTGTAGGTCGACGACGCTTGTCTCGTACAGCTCTGCGTCGGATACCGCTCGGGTTGTAGCCGCGGCGAAGAGTCCGATCCAACGGTCGAGACCGCTCCGAGCCGCGGGCGAGTCGGAACGTCCGCGGTAACGAGTGTCCATGAGCGCGTTGACGTAGTCCTCGGACCATGTGGCGAGCACGAGCGACACCGGAGGCAGAACATTTGGCGCCAAGCCGCGGCGGCGCAGGATGACGTGGATCAATGCGCGCCCCGTCCGTCCGTTGCCGTCGACGAAGGGGTGGATGGTTTCGAATTGGGCATGGGCGATCGCGGCCTGCGCGATCGTCGGCAAGGTGTCCATGTTGCAGAAGGCGCAGAGATCGCCGAGAAGATGCTCAACTTGCTCGTGGGGCGGCGGTACGAACGCGGCGGAACACGGGTTGTAGCTGCTGCCACCGATCCAGTTCTGCTCGGTGCGGATCTTGCCGGCGTACTCATCGAGCCGGGTTCCGGCAAGCAGCTGCCGGTGGATATCAATTAGGTCGCCGGTGGTGATTTTCTTCTTCGGGTCGCTGAGGTGCTCGATCGCCCAGTTCATGGCCTCGATGTTGTGCAGCACCTCGAGCGCAGTGACGTCGGATGGCGGCTCGCCGATGACCTGCTCCGCCTGCGCGTGAAGGAGTCGGCGGCCTCCGACCTCGAGACCTTCTATCCGAGACGAGGCGACTGCCTCGGCGCGCAGCAAGAGGCGAGCTACCGCCTCAGAGTCGATGAGACTTCGCGCGTGCAGATTGAGACGGACGACAGCGGCCTCGGCATCCGCGATGTCCGCAGCGGTCTCCCCGGCGAGGGTGATTGGCCTGTCGATGAGCGGATCGGGCACGTACGCTTCGTACGTGCAACCTTGACGGTCGCGGCGAGGTACTCCCGGCGTCAGGTTGGAGGTCCAGCGACGACGTAGTACGGAAGCCACAAGATCAAGGTTAGCACATAACCTTGATTACAGCGGAACCCTAGTCAAGGTTCCGCCTGGTCAAGCTTAAGCCACAAGCTTGATTATGACTGACGATTCGTCAACGTTCTTGATGATGGGCCGGGCATCTGTCGAAGCAGCTCGCCCACAACGAGAAAGCTCGTCCCCGACGGGATAACAGGGACGTCGCGAGCGTTCTGTCCGCCCCACGCGCAATCCTAGGCAAGATGGGTGAGGTATCGAATAAGCGGCCAGACACGGGCACCTTCGAGTCATTTGCCGAGCGCTGGTTCGCCCCCCTCGTCGGTGTCTTCCTCCGCGGTGTCCGCGACCCAGCACTCGCGTACGACCTCGCTACAGAGACGCTCGCGGCGGCGCGGCTGCAGTGGGGCGCTGCGCCCGGCGGCGACGAAGCGGTTGACTGGCTGCTGCGACTGGCCGCCCACGTACTCGATGCCACCGTAGAGCGCCGCAGCGTCCCGTCGGTCGAGCGGCGGCGTGGCCATGGGCCCACGTCGCGGCGGCTGAGCGTCGCCGAACAGCGGCAGATCACGGCGCTTGGCGAGGAGCACATCGAACTACCAGTCTCGGCCGCGGCTGCGGCGGACGCACTCGCCCGCATGGCTCCACCGCCGCACGTCCTAGCCGAGCTCCGCCTGTCCGGACTCGTGGAGGCGGAACCGCTCCCCGATCACGAACGGGACCCACATGGGAGCTGAACTCTCACCGGCGCTGCTGCGATCGGCGCTCGAGCTGGCCGGAGCGGCACGAGCGCCCGAAGACGAGCAAGCCCGACGCGGGAGCACGCCATCGTTGCCCGACCGCCTCGGTGCCCACCACGTCCTCCGGTACGCAACGGCCGAGGAAGCCGAGACGTACCGCCGCATCATGCGCGTCCTGTACCTCGAGCACCAGGCCTTCGGCCTGCGCCTGCGTGGCGCACAAGTCGCGGACCGTCTCCGCGAGCGCTACGCGCTGACTGTCGACCTCGACTGGCTCGAACAGCGCCTCGCGGCGCTCGACCAGTGGGGCGCGCTCGAACGCGACCACGATGCGAGCCTCGCCTCCACAGCAGCCGAGTGGCGGCGCAACCGGTACACCTACGATGTCACGCCCGCCGGGCGGCTGACCGAGGAGCTGCTCGCCCGGCTCGACGCGCTCGGCGAGGAGATCGGGCGGCTCGACACCGCACGGCTGCCTTCGATCCGGGACGCGCTCGCGAAGCTCGCCGACGAGCTCGCAGAGCCCGAGCCCGACGGGACTCAGTTGCGGGGCCTGTTCGAGCGTCTGCTGGCCGAGGTCGAGGCGTTGCACGCCGGAGCGCTCGCGTTCATGCGGTCACTCGGCGACTTGATGCGAGCCGTCGAGCAGGTCGGAGAGGACGAGTTCGAGCGCGGCAAGGGTGCGCTGCTCGAACATCTACAAGGATTCAAGAAAAGCAGGATGCAGCATTCGGCCGAGATCCTCGCGCTGCTTGAGCAAGTCGAGCTTCGTGGCTCCGACCGCCTTGTTGAGCGGATCGTCGCCGCGGAGGAGTTCGTCGCTCTCCCCGGCGGGTCCTCGGTCGATGACCAGCGAGCGCGCCGACACGCCGAGCTGTTCGAGCGCTGGCAGGGCTTGCGCGCGTGGTTCGTCGGCGACGAGGACAGCGGCTCTCCGTGGCGGACGCTAAACGACCAGGTCGTCGATGCGATTCGCGCCGTGCTCGCGATCGCCGAGCGCCTGATCGAGCGTCGTTCGCTGCGCATCGATCGCGCCGGCGCGCTGCTGCACCTAGCCGCCCAGGTGGCCGCGGCGCCGCCGGGACAGGCCCCCGCTTGGCTACGTGCCGCGTTCGGACTTCGGACTCCGCGTCACGTCGGCGTGCCCGAGCCGGATCCCGAGCAGATCGCCGATCGCGGACGCACGTCGTGGCTGCAAGCGCCGCCCGCGCCGGTGGTGGCGCACTTGCGAACGCCGGGCGTGCGGACGCCCGGGACTGGACGGGGAGCTCAGATCGCAGACCTGTCCGAGAGCCGACGGCGGTTCGAGGAGCGCCGGGCCGCGGAGCGCCGGGAGCTCGACGAGCTGCTCGCGCGCATGGCCGCTCGCGGGCCGATTAAGGTTTCGTCGCTCGAGCGTGTCGACGCGCACGAGTTCCGTCACCTCCTTGGCTGGATCGGCCGCGCCTACGAGTCTCCTCCCGGCCGCGATGGCGCGCGGCGCGCGAGTTCCACCGACGGCCGTGCGACGATCGCCCTGCGACCGCCGGCCGACCCGCGTCGCGAGCGAGCGCGTTTGCGCGCCCCGCACGGCACGCTCGACATGCCGGACTTCGAGATCGAGGTTCTGCGCCGTTGACTCTGCGGGAACTAGACGACCACATCGAGCAGACCCAGGCCTTGCGCGCGCTACTGTCGGCGCCATTCGTTGGCGCCGGCGAGCCGGCCTACGCGCTTCTCCGCCGTCACGAGCGCGAGCTCGCGCGGACGCTGCAATCGACGTACGGCTACCAGCTCGAGGTCAGCAGCACCGCGGCGCGCGCGTCCGGTCCACCGACGCCGGAAGGCCTGCACCGTCCGCTGCGGATCCGGCCGGCATCGATCAGTGGCCGCCAGCGGGCGCCCGACGAATGGCCGGCCCTCGGAGATCGGGCTTGCGTACTGCTGCTGCTGACGCTCGTCGCGCTCGAGCGGAGCGGCGCGCAGACCGCGATCGCCGAGCTCGCCCGGAACGTCGAGCGCGCCGGCGCCGATGTCGAGCCACAACTCGGCGTGGACTTCCGCGCGCGCAGCGAGCGCGTCGCGTTCGCCGACGGGCTCGACTTGCTCTGCGCCTGGGGCGTGCTTGAGCACACGTCGGGCTCGCACGATAGTTACGCACGGCGCGAGCAGGGCGAGGACGAGGCGCTGTTCACGGTCGATCGCCGCCGGCTTGCGCTGCTGCTGCGCGATCCAGCGATCACGCTCGAATCGACGACGCTTGAGCAGCTGCTCGATGAGACCTCGCGCTACCCACCAACACCGGAGGGGGAGAACCGTGCCCGTTCCGAGCAGCTCGCACGGCGGCTGACCGAGGATCCTTCGCTCCTGCTGTCAGCCCTCGACGAAGAAGAGCGCACGTACTTCCTCGGTCAGCGCGCGCGGATCGAGAGCGCCGTCGCTAACGCAACTGGGTATCAAGTCGAGCGGCGCGCCGAGGGCAGCGCACTAATCGTCAACGATCGCTCCTTCACGGACGTGCCGTTCCCGACCAACGCGACCGTCAAGCAGGTCGCGCTCCTGCTCTGCGACGTGCTCGCGGCAGCCGGCCCGGGCGGTGAGCTGAGCGCCGAGGCGCTTCGGCACGCCATCCACGAGCTGGTGACCCAGCACGGCCGCCATTGGAGCCGGGACGCCGACGACCCCGCGCAGATCGGAGCGCTGACCGAAGCCGCGATCGAAGTGCTGCTCGCCTGCGGCCTCGCGCTACGCACCGAGGCGGGTGGCCTGCGGCCGAGTCCGCTCGCAGCCCGCTTTCGATCGCCGGTCGTGCGGACGCCGGGGGTTGAGCGATGAGTCCCAGTTCCGGGCGCTGGCGGCCACGCCGCGCGGGGATCATCAACCTGTACGAGTACGCGAACCAGGTGTTCGACTTCGCCGGCGGTCGGTTACTGTTGCGCGGCCACAACACGTCGGGCAAGACCAAGGCGCTCGAGCTGCTGCTGCCTTTCTGCCTCGATGGCGACATCAATCCGAACAAGCTCGATCCGTTCGGCTCCGTGCACAAAGACATGAGGTGGAACCTCGTCGGCTGCACCGAGGACGACAAGCGCGTCGGGTACGTGTGGCTCGAGTTCGAGCGCCTCGACGAGACCGGCGGCTCGCAGCGGATCACCGCCGGTATCGGACTGCGAGCGCACAGGGCGCAGGCTGACGTTCCCCGCTGGTATTTCATCGCGCGCGACCGGACCATCGGATCCGACCTGGCGCTGCTGCGCGGCCGCGACCCGATCGGGAAATCCGAGCTCGTCGCGGCACTCGGCGACGACGGCGAGGTACTCGACAGCCAGCGCGACTACCGCACTCGCCTCAACGATCTGCTGTTCGGCTTCGGTGGCGAGGAGCAGTACCAGACGATGCTGCGGCTGATGCGAGACCTGCGGCGGCCCCACCTGTCAAAGACGCTTGACCCCGACCGCGTCGCCGAGCAGCTGACGGCCGGCCTGCCCGGGGTTGACGAGGGACTGATGCGGCGCCTCGCCGGCGGCCTCGAGCAACTCGAGACGCTGGAGCGCGGCCTCGAGCGGCTGCGAGATGTAGCCGAGCGACTGCGCCGCTTCTACCAGCGCACCTACAGGGCCTACGCCCGGGCTGCCGTTCGAGAGCGCGCCGAGGCGCTCCGCCAGGCACAGACTGCGGTCGAGAACGCGGCCGAGCAGCTGCGGGCTGCGCGGGCGGAGCTCGAGGCCGAGCGCGAGCGCGCCGAACACGCGACCGCCGAGCGTGACGCCGCAGAAGCCGAACTCGCGCGCCTGGGCGCTGAGGAGCACGCGCTTATCGGCTCGGCGGCCTGGTCGTCTGTGGCGGAGGTCGAGGGGCTGCGCGAACACGCGGCGACACAGTCGCGAGCGGCAGCCGCGGCTCGCGAGCAGGCCGACGCCGCCGCCGTTGGCGCGAGCACGCTCGAGGCAGAGCTGATCACCGCGCAGGCGGCGGCCGCCGAGCGGCGCGAGCGCGCGACGGCCGAGCTTGACCTCGCGGTCGCGCTCGCTGCGCGAGCGGGGCTCGCGAGGCGCGCCGAGATGCTGGCCGAGCAACTGCACGCGGGTACGCTGAGCCCAGAGACCTGGAGTCCGCTGCTGCGCGATCTGGCCTCCGATTGGCGCGACGTCCTGCACCGCCATCGCGACCTGCTTCGCGACTCGCAACGCGCCACCGCTGAGGCCGAGCGAGCACGCAGTGACGAGCGCGACGCGGCCGCACGCCTCGAGGCGGCGTTGGCGCGCAAAGCCGCCTGCGAGCAGCAGCTCGAAGAAGCCCGCGCCGCGCTCACCGCGGCATTCGCAAACTGGCGCGCGGAGCTCACCGAACTCGAGTTGGACGACCACGGGGCCGCCGCGGCATTGGAGCTGGCGCTGGCTGGCCAGCCGGCGGCCCCGGCACTGGCGGCGGTTGTCGAGCGAGCGCGCCGGACGGCCGCCGACGAGCGCTCGGCACTGGCGACGGCACGTCTGGCAGCCGTGGAAGCCGTCGCCGCGACCGAGACCGAGATCGAACGCCTCGCCGCCGCGCACGACGACGGACCCCGGCCGCCGTTTTGGACGCGCGCGGACCGCGCCCACCGGGATGGCGCTCCGCTGTGGCGGCTGATCGACTTCAACGACGGTGTTCCGGCGGAGCGACGCTGTGGGCTGGAGGCAGCGCTCGAGGCCGCGGGCCTGCTCGACGCGTGGGTGACACCGAGCGGGCGGCTGGAGGACCCGACCCTCGCCGACGTGGTCCTGGCCTGCGATCAACCGGCGGCCGATGCGTCGCTGCTGCAAGCACTCGCGCCGGTCCCCGACCAAGCGGTCGGCGAGGCGGTCGTGACACAGCTGCTTCGCAGCGTCGGGCTGGGTGAGCACGACACCGGTCCGTGGGTCGACTTCGACGGGCGATTCCAGCTCGGCCCGCTAGCCGGTCGGGGCAGCAAGGATCGAGCCGAGCACATCGGCGCGGCAGCGCGCGAGGCACGCCGCGCGGCTCGGATCGCGGAGCTGCGAGACCGGATCGCATCGCTCGAAGCGGAGATCGAGGCTCACGACGCCGGCATCGTCGAGGTCGATCGGCGCCGCGCGACGCTCGACGCAGAACTCGATGTCCTACCACCGGTTGACGCGATCGCCTCGGCGGTCGATGCGGTCAGAGTCGCCTCGGCGCTGGAGGCCGAGGCCGTGCGTGCACACGAGCAGGCGTCCGTCGCTGCGCGGATGGCCGCCGACGCGGAAATCGCCGCCGACGCCGCCCGGCGCGAGCACGCAGCCGCGCACGGGTTGCCTGCACCGCTCGACGAGACGGCGCTCGACGGCCTCGGCGATGCCGCTGCCGAGCTCCCAGGCGCGGCGGCGGCTGTCGCCAGCGCATGGGAGCTCGCCGACCGCGAGGCGCAGGCCGCGACCACGTTCGCCACGCGGCTGTCAGAGGTCCAGCGGGTGGCGGGCGAGCAGGATCGCCGCGCTCGGGATGAGCAGGCCGAGTCCGATCGTCTGTCTGCCGAGCACGCCGCGCGGGAAGAGGCGCTCGGCGCAACCGGCGAGGAGCTTCGTCGCCGACACGCGGAGGTCGTGTCTGCGCTGGGGGCGATCAGGGCGACACACCGCCACGCGGGCGACGCGGCACAGCAGGCGCAGATCAAGGTCGCCGGGCTGGAACGGGACGCTGACTCACGCGAACGCGAGCACGCGGCCACGCGCGCCCGGCGTGAGGAGGCAAGCATCGCCTTCCGGCAGCTGGCGCAAGCGGGGGTCCTGCAGACGGTGCTCGGCGACGCCGCGCCAGTCGATGCTGAGCAGCCCGCCGGCTGGACCTTCACCCGTACGCTCGAGGTCGCACGCGCGCTTCCGCAGGAGCTGCTCTCGGTGCGCAGCACCACAGGCGAGCTCGGCATCGAGGTCCAGCGCGGAGTCCAGCTGCTCGATCGGGAGCTGGCGGAGGCCGACATGAGCGCTTACGCGACCCGAGGCGATGACGATCTGCTGCTCGTGCACGTCACCGAAGGTGGTGGCGATCAGTCGCTCGCTCAGATACTCCAGACGCTCAGCGCAGAGATCACCGACCGCGAGCAGATCCTGACCGTCGAGGAGCGCCGGGTGTTTAGTGAGGCGCTCGTCGAGGAGATCGCCGATCACCTGCGGCATCGGATCCACGAGGTGCGCGGTCGCGTCGAGCAGATGAACAAGGTGCTGGAGCGCAGCCCGACGGCGGCCGGCAAGAGAGTTCAGCTCGAGTGGCAACCACTCGACGATGACCAGAACACCCAGCGCGCGGCGCTGGCGCTGTTGCGGCGCGATGTACGACACCTCGGCGAGGACGGGCGCCGTGACTTGGTCGCGTTCTTCAGAGGCCGGATCGATACCGCCCGGCGCGAGCACGGAACCGCCGGAGAGCCGAAGCCGATGGCCGACACGCTGATGGATGCATTCGACTACCGCACATGGTTCGCGTTCCGGCTCCACGAGCAGACCGAACGTGGCCGCGTTCGGCTGACCAAGCGCCGCCACGCCGTCGGCTCAGGAGGTGAGCAGTCCGTGCTGATCCACCTGCCGCTCTTTGCGGCCGCGGCGGCACTGTACGGCAACACCCAGGCGCCTCGCCTGATCATGCTTGACGAGGCACTCTCAGGGATCGATGACGAGACGCGCGAGCGCGTGCTGGAGGCAACCGTCGCGTTCGACCTCGACCTCGTGATGACATCGCATGAGCTTTGGGGGACCTATCGGTCTGTGCCACAACTCGCGATCTACCAGCTGCACCGTGAGAACGGCACCTTCGGCGTGCACGCGATCCCGTTCATCTGGGATGGAGACGTGCTGCGCGAACTGGAGCAGGCCGAGCTGCTCGTGTGAGCGCCACGGCGCTTGATCCGGCGCTTCGGCGGGCTCTGCTCCGCGCGCGCGACAAGCGTGAGCGGCGGGGTGGGTCGGGCGATGCGAAGGTTGTCGTCGCGGATCTGGAGCCGGACGAGGCGCTGGCGCTCGATAGCCTGCTGTCGGTCTCGCGTAGGAGGCCGGTGCTACCTGGTGAGACGCTGCGGGTCGCGTTGTCTACGTTCGAGGCCGCGCTCCGCGAGTGCGGGTTGGATCCCCGGCGCGAGTACGAGCGGGTCGGCGGGCGGCCGCTCCGGGATCTGCCGGCCGAGCGTGCCTCCCGGCTCGAGCTCCGGACCGAGTTCCGATCGTGGCTTGAGTCGCACGAAGTAGTCCGGTCACGGCCTTTGGTAGCCGAGTGGTTCGATCAAGCAGGCCGCCAGGGACGGGTTCATGCGGACATGCGGCCGCTGGTGGAGCGGGCGCTGCGTGTAGTCGGCGCTCTCCCGGCTGTTGAGCCCCTGCAGCGCACGGTGCTCGCGGCGAAGCTGCTCGATGGCGATCCGCACGCTCTGGATGTCGGAACCCCTCTGCACGCACTGACGGTCTCGCTGCTGGAGGCGGCAGCGGAGCTCGGTCCGGACATCGGCGCCCGAGCGGTCTGGTCGGCCTGGAACGTGGTCGTCGACCCGATCTCCTCAAACGTCGCGGTGCTGAACCTGCCCGTGGTAGGCGAGGGCGAGGCCCCGGGCCTTGTCCGCGCGATCCGTGGGACTCACCTCGTCCTGACCTATGGGCAGCTGTCGGTGAGCGACCTGCGGTGGCCGTCGGGGCTCCCATGCTTTAGCTGCGAGAACCCGTCGGTGCTGATCGCGGCCGAGCGGGAGCTCGGCGAGGCGTGTCCGCCGCTGGTCTGTACCGGCGGGCGTCCATCCGACGCGGTCCGGCTGTTGTTCTCCTGCATCCACCGCGCGGGCGCAGAGATCCGCCACCACGGCGACTTCGACGAGGCAGGCGTGCAGATCTTCCGGGACCTCGAGGATAGGTACGGCGCCGTACCGTGGCGATTCGACGTTGACTCGCTACGCGAAGCTCTCGGCGGGCTCGGCCAGGCCGCGCCAGACGCGCCTCCGGCGACCCTCGAGGGCGCCGTCCAGAAGCTTTCAAGAGCCGTGCCGGAGGAGCTGCTAATTCCGGCTCTGCTTTCGGACTTAACCTCCGCGTGAGCAATGCCGATGCCTCGAGGACGAGGATGAACGGCTATCGCGTTGGCGTGCGAGGTGCGAGCCGCTGCACCCGGCGTCAGCGCGCCGGTAATGCCGCGATCAGCCGTGAAGCGATGTGCAAGTATTTATGGTGAGGGCGCGAACGTCGACATTCGGGTTCCGGACCCTCCGGTTATGAGTCGCCT
>CAVWOQ010000035.1:0-6682 GCA_963756655.1 uncultured Solirubrobacterales bacterium | reverse complement strand
GCAGAAACTGAAGGCTCCAGGTGGTGGTGATGAACGGGGTCGCGGGCCGGATGTCGATCTGGTCGAAACCCGCTTGGGCGATCGTCCGCCCGAGACCGTCGGCCGTAAAATGGGTCCGATGACGCGGGAGCTCGAGCGGGAACCAGTACTCGGCGAACGCGCGACGCTGCCACGTGCCCCAGTTCGGAACAATCACCGCCAGCCTTCCGCCGGGCCGCAGCGCCGCGCTGACACGGCGGAGATCGAGCCTCGGTTCGACCACGTGCTCGAGCGAGTGACGGAAGACCACCGCGTCGAGCGACTCGGGCTCGAGTTGCGTGGTCGACAGGGTCTGACCGATGATCTCGGCCCCTCGAGCGCTCGCCGTGCTCGCAGCTTCAGTTGAGGGCTCGATCCCCAGAACTCGCCAGCCGTCATCGAGCCACGAATGTGCGAGGTCGCCCCGCCCGCAGCCGACATCCAGGAGAGTCCGCGACCCGTCGGCCGCCCTGAGCTCGGCGAGTGGGAAGCGGCGGTCTCTTGCGCGCTGCATTAACCGCATGCCGGTGGCCAACGGCCCGCGCGGAATGTCGAACGGAGCATAGGCCTGTGGGTAGAAGAGGGCCAGCTCCTGCTCAGTCGCGAGCGGCAACGTGGTCCCCGATCCGCAGTCGCGACAGGCGTGCACCGCCCAGGATCCGGGGATTACGTGCATCCGGTCCCGCCCGACCAGCGTCGGTGTCGCCGAGAGCGGGCCGCCGCAAGCCAAGCAGTTGGGCGCCTGACCCTTGCCGGCGTCGTTCACACGTACGCCCGACGCAGCCGCCAGAGAAATACGGGGCCGCCGACGACTGCGTACAGGAGCCCGGCGAGCAGCGCGGTGATCGACAGCACGAGACCGGCCGCCGCCGACGCCGCCAAGCTGCTGTGCCCGAACACGATCAGCGGCCCGCCTGCCGTGCCGGCGCTTGGTCCGGCGAAGAAGGTCGAGAGAAGTCCTCCCGCAACGAACGTCGCGACTGCCTGCAAAAGGGAAGGGTGCAGACCGACCGCGCGCAGCACGATCAGCGTGCGCAAGACCTGGGTGACGATCACGATCACCATCAAGGCGGCAACGATCAGCCGTTGGCGCGAGTGGAGCAGGACGTCCAGGCCTCGAAACATCTGATGGCGGTCATACCGTCGTCGCACGACGAGCGCGATCGCTGTCGCGCTCACGCATCCGAGCAGGATCAATGGCGGCGCCCACCACGGCAACTTGAGAGCACTCGCGCTGGCGACGATCAGGATGCCCACCACTACCGCCTCGATCAGCGAGGTCGAGGTGTCCACCATCACCATCTGGGGAATCGTCGGCGAACGCTCGCGGTCGATTCGTTGCATCAGTGCTCCCCGCACTACGCTCGAGACGTAGTGGTTGATTGTCGCGGCCAGGAACGTCAGCGAGTTGGCAGCGTGGATGTCGCGGCGTCGCGGCCGCTCGCCCATCGCGTTCAGGCACGCGACGACGGCTTCGGTGCGGGCGACCAGCGTCACGAAGGCGAGCGCGGTGACAAGCACCAACTCGCCGACGCTCGCGCGCCTGGCAGCACGGATGATCTGGTGTCCGTTGCTAGCGATCACATAGATCAGGATGCCGATCACGGTCACCGGCACCAGCACGCTCAAGGTCAGCCGGAGTCGCCCCGTTCGGCGGGCCGTTGTGGTGTCCAGGCTCCGATCCGCCTTGCTCTGATCAGCCTCGTTCGGATCCGCGAGCGGCGCGCCCGTCAAGGCTTGGATCCGGCGCGAGGCCGCCGACCTTCAATGCGGGGAGCGGCTGCCCAAGCCGGCTCATCGGGCGTCTCGTCGTCAGCCTCTGACTCGGCGCGGCGTGCCCGCTCGCGGCCCTCGAGCAGCGCCAGCCGCTGGGCGAGGACGCGCGTCTCGTCGGCGAGTCGCGAGACGACGGCCGAGAAATGCAACACGAGTAGCAACAGGAACGCGAACGCGATCACGAAGAAGGCGTTGGAGGGGGTCGCGATCCCGACCGCCTTTGAGATGGCGCTCAGCAACTGGTCCCAGACCGCGAGTACGATCAGCACCACTGCCGCGCCAAGCCACAGAATCGCGTAGCGCTCGGCTAAATACCGTCGACGCACCATCTCGAATACGAGCAAGAACACGACCACCGCGAACGCGATCGCTGCGAGTTGGGCGCCGACGTGCATGACTCAAAGTCTCCGGGTCGCCCCGACGGGCGCGGGATCGCCCGCCTCGACGACGGGGTGCCTTCGCAGCAGACCGACGAGCAGCGCCAGGGAGACCTTGATCATGTAGTAGAGCGAGCGCGCCTTAGTGATCGACGATTGTCCGGCGCCACGCTGGTGCATCTCGACCGGGACCTCCGCCATTCGCAGCCGATGGGAGTGCAGCATAAGTACAGCCTCCACCTCCGGGTAGTCGTGGGGATAATCGCGCGCAAACAGGCGGATCGCCCGCCGGTTGTAGATCCGGAACCCGGAGGTCGGATCGGTCACCGGCTGACGGAGGATCTTCGAGAGCGTGAAAGCGAACACATGGATACCGGCGCGTCGGCTGATCGGGGCCGAGTATGCCGTCTCGGCGCTGAGGAAACGCGAGCCGCAGACCATTTCGACACGCGGATCTGTTCTGATCCTCAACAGCAGACTTTCGAGTTCAGCCGGCTCATGCTGACCGTCACCGTCCACCTGCGCCATGTACTCGTACCCGTTCTCGAGCGCGTACTGGAACCCGGTCTGTACGGCACCGCCGATCCCGAGGTTGAACGGCAGCCTGACGACCTCTGCGCCAGCCGCTGCGGCCCGCGCGGCAGTGTCGTCGGTCGAGCCGTCGTCGATCACGAGCACGTCGAACCCGGGCGCATGCTCGTGAAGCGAGGCGATCACGTTCAAAACCGAGCCGCCCTCGTTGTAGGCGGGGACGACGGCTAGGAGCGAGCTGTTTCGAGACCCCATCAGCGCTCTCTATTATCGCGGCCGGTTTATGGGACGCGTGTCGCTGTCAACGGTCGTCGTCGCCCACGACTCACTTGCTGAGCTGCGACGATCGCTGCCCCCGCTTGTTGCCCAGCTGTCCAGCGAGGACGAGCTGATCGTGGTCGACAACGCCTCCAGCGACGATCTCGCCACTGGTCTCGAGCAGCTCGCGCCCAGCGCGCGATTGATCGCGCTGGACGAAAACATCGGCTTTGCCGCCGGCGCCAACCGCGGCGTGGCAGCGGCCCGCGGCGAGCTGATCGTGCTGCTGAACCCGGATGCGGTCGTCCAGCCTGGTTGGTCGGACGCGATCCGCGCGCCCTGGGATGGGCCATGGGCGGCGTGGATGGGCCTACTGCTGCTCGAGGGCGGCGAGCGGATCAACACTAGCGGCGGCGTGCTGCACTTCACCGGCTTCGGCTGGGCGGGGCAGGTGGGCGAGCCGGTCGCGGCGGCGCCGCGGGCTCCAGCCGAGGTCGCGTTCCTGTCCGGAGCGTGCCTCGCGATCCCTCGGGCCCGATGGGAGCAGCTCGGGGGCTTCCCAGAGCATTTCTTCATGTACTGCGAAGACGTCGATTTATCGCTGCGATTGCGGTTAATCGGTCAAAAGCTGGCAGTTGCGCCAGACGCAGTCGCCGAGCACAGCTACGAGTTCGCAAAAGGTCCGCACAAGTGGAGATTGCTCGAGCGCAATCGCTGGGCAACCCTGATCCGCACCTATCCCGGCCCGCTTTTAGGGGCGGTAGCACCGGCTTTGGTGGCGACGGAGGTCGCGGTTTGGGCGGTGGCGGCGCGGGGCGGCTGGGGTCGGATGAAGCTCCTGGCGACTGTTGACGTCGTCCGCTTGCTGCCGCGGCTGGTGGCGGAGCGAAGCTCGATCCAGGCCAGCACCTGCATAGAAGAAGCGGACTTCGTGGCCCACCTTTCCGCGGTCCTGGACTCGCCTTACTTTGGCTCGGTCGGGACCGCGCCGCTGTTACGGCGTGGCCTGGTGCTTTATTGGAAGGCAACTCTGTGGGCGTTGCGTCACGTGAAGACTGGGGCCCGCAGTCACGCGCTTTGAGGACATTCCGGATTAGACGCGACCGGTCATCGCGCTGCTCTTATCTTGCAGGCGCGGGAGACGATTTCGGCGCGGACGCGGCCTTCGGGGTGTCGTCCGGTGTCCGCGTGGTCGGTGTTGTAGTGCCAGCATCCCTCGAGGATCGCGAGCTGGGTCGGAAACGCCGACGGCGAGCTCGAGTTGCCTAATTTGGACGTCTGCTCGCTCAAGGGCACGGCTCATGTTGCGGAGGCCGTCAATTAGACTCGCGCCCGATGTTTGGGCAGGCCTACGGAGCGGCGCTTGTCATCATCGTCGCTTCGATTCTGCTCGGTCGCGCAATCTGCGCGCTCTGTGGTGGTCGGGGACGATGGCGCGCCGCGCCGCTGGTGGGCCTGGCAGCCCTGATGGTGTTGGCCGACGCCGCGAGGAGACTGCCGGGCGGTGTGGACACGGCGATCGCCGTCTGTGGCGTTGCGCTGGTCGTGTCCGCGGTATTTCTCCTGCGGCGCGCTGCGCTGGAGCGGGCAGAGCCGGGGCGGTCACGCCAGCGCCTGAAGTCGGCTGAGGGAGACCTGGTAGTCGGCGGCGTTGCGCTGCTCGGGGCGTCGATCCCGTTTGTGGCGAGCGGGCGTGTTGGTCCCGGGGCCGGCTTCGACAACGACATGGCCGTCCACGTACTTATAGCTGAGGCGGTGCGCTCGCCGAGGATGGCAGCGATCTGGAACGCTCATCTGTCGGTCGGTTACCCGACCGGTCCCCACAGCGTCGTCGCCGCCCTCGGAACCGCCGCTGACCTGCCGCTGAACATGGTGTTCACCGGGCTGCTGCTGGCGGTCGTCGTGCTGACCGCGCTCGCCGCGGGCGACCTGCTGGCGGGGGAGGCGCTAGGGCGGCGGGCGATTATCGGCTGCCTGTGTTCGCTGACCTATCTCGTAGCTGCCTTCTACGGCGAGGGGGCGTTCAAGGAGACGATCATCGCCGGCCTGCTGCTCGGTTTCGTTCTCCACCTGGAGCAGCTGCGGTCGAGATGGGTGGATGCAACGGAACGCGGGCGGTTCGGGCTTGCGTTGCCGGCGGGCCTGCTGGTGGCCGGCGCGCTCTACGCCTACAGCTATCCGGGGATAGTCTGGTTTGCGGGGACCCTCGTCGTCTGGCTGATGGCGGAGGCTGCGTTTCAGCCGCGGCTCGCGCGCGGCTGGATATCGCGCGGCAACGCTGCCGCGGTGGCGCAATGGGGGGCCGGCTTTGTGGCGCTGGCAGCGATCGTGCTGATCCCGATCGCGCGCGATCTGCAGCGCTTCGTCCACTTGGCGGGCGGTATTCCTGCAGGCACGCTCGGGAACCTGTCTGGTCCCCTGTCGCCGTACGAGGCGCTCGGTGTTTGGTGGAGCGCGGACTTCCGACTGGACCCGGTGAACGGGTTCCACGCCGGTGAGCTCTCGGTGCTTGCCCTGGCGGCCTTCGTTTTCGGACTGGTGTGGTCAGTGCGCCGGCGCCAGCTCGTGCTTCCCGCCGCGGCAGCCGCTTCGGGGCTGATCTGGCTGTACAGCAATCACTCCCAGGGCCCATACATCGCCGCAAAAGCCCTTGTGATCGCGTCTCCGATCGTGATGGCGGTCGCGCTCCGCGCGCTGCTGGGGCGTTGGCACGGACCTCGCTTGACGCAGGCGCTCCTGTTAACCTGCGCGGCCGCGTTGTGCGCGGCCGCCGGATACTCGAGCTACCGCTCGCTGCAAACGACACCGGTTCAGGCACCCGAGTCAGGCCGTGAGCTGGCCGCGTTTCATCGGATCACCGGCGACTCGACGATTATGTTCCTCGGTATCGACGACTGGGCCCCCTGGTACCTGCGCGATTCACCAGTGGTCGCGCTTTCGTTTCCGACGCGCACCATTTATTTCGCCTCGAGCCCGCCAAACAAGCCCTTCGATGGAGCGGCACTCGATTTCGACTCGGTCACCCCCAGCGCGCTCGACCAGGTTCCCTACGTGATCACGACTAATACCTCGTTCGCCAGCCAGCCGCCCTCGAACTTTCATCTCGTGGCGAGCCGCCGCCTGTACGAGCTCTGGCGTCGCGTGGGCCCGACTCCTCCGTATTCGAGCATTGAGCCGCCCGGAGTTCCGGGGGCGGTGCTCGACTGCCAGTCGCCGGCCGGCCGACAGCTCGCCGCATCGCCCGGAGTGGCGAGCCTGATGGCGCAGCCGATGATGTTCCGGGGCGTAGAGCTGGCTCCGGGCGGTGCTGCGGATGTGCCGTTGCCTCTACCGGCGGGCCGATGGGAGCTGTCGATCGGCTATACCAGCACGGTCACCATGCACTTTGCCGCAGAGGGAAGGCGTTATGGAATGCCCGCTTACGTGGGACGCCCAGGTGCCTTTTTCAATGTCGGTTCGGTGATTGGTACCGGGGTGCGTTCGCCGGTCACTTGGCGGATCAGCGCCGAGCGGCCATCCTTCCTCACCGGAGACGCGCCCTACGCCGACGTGCCGCTAATCGTCGCAACTCGCATTCCTGATATCCGACACCTCGTACCGCTGCGGCGCGCGTGTGGCAAGTACGTTGACTGGTTCAGGCTGACCTGATCCAGCGTTGTGGTCTAACGAGCTACCAGTTGTGTGCGGCGGAGTCGCCTGAGGCGATCCAGACGATGCCCACG
>CAVWOQ010000034.1:0-5130 GCA_963756655.1 uncultured Solirubrobacterales bacterium | reverse complement strand
CAACTACCTGCCGAACTTCCCGTACCTCGGACTGCCGTACAGCGGCTACGACGTACCGAGCAGCTGATGTCCGGACACGAAGAGCCGATCGCACGCCCGCACCCGGAGCACGTCGTGCTCGAGCTCGGCGCCGACACCGGGGCGCTGGTGATCCACGCAGATCCCGAGTGTCACGATCTCCAGATCGAGATCTGCCCCGCCGGCGCCGAGGACGGCAAACGCGAGCATCAGCACATCCTCGAGCGACCGATGCCGGGCCGGACGATCTACGCGGCCGTGTTCTACGGCCTGCGGGCCGGCCGCTACACGCTGTTGACGCACGACGCCGTGCGCGAGCGCGACGTGCTGGTCGAGGGTGCGAACGTGACGACCCTCGACTGGCGAACTCAGGCGTCGGCCGCCTGACGGGCGCGCCGGAAGCGGGACCGGGACCGGCCCGATCGACCTCGGGCCGGTCCTCACCGTGCGCGGGATCGCGCGGCAGGGCAAAATGCCACGCGTATGAGTGAGGACGGCCTGCGAGCGGCGGCGGACAAGATGCGAGACGCCGGCGCTCACGAGGAGGCAATCCGCGCCTTCGAGAGCGCCTACCGGCGGCTGGAGTCCGGCGCCGAGGCGATGCTGCCGAGCGCGGACCTCGAACCGGCCGGCGAGATACCGGCGCTCGAGCAGCTGCCCGAAGCCGACGCCGCCGACGCGCTCGCGCACGTCGTCGTGATCAAGCTCAACGGCGGGCTGGCGACGACGATGGGCCTGCAGGAGCCGAAGTCGCTGGTCGAGGCGCGCGAGGGGCGGTCATTTCTGGAGATCATCGTCGCCCAGACGCTCGCGCTGCGCCACAGGTTCGGCGTCCGCCTGCCGCTCGTGCTGATGAACAGCGACGCGACCCGCGACGCGACTGAGCGCGCGCTCGCCGGCTTCACTGAGCTCAGCAACGACGGCCTCGCACCCGACTTCGAGCAGAGCATGATCCCGAAGCTCGCTGCCGCGGACCTGACGCCGGTCAGCTGGCCGCCGGCGCCAGCGCTCGAGTGGTGCCCGCCCGGCCACGGCGACGTGTACGGGGCGCTGCGCCGCTCCGGGATGCTCGAGGCGCTGCTCGCGCAGGGCTTCCGCTACGCGATGATCTCGAACTCCGACAACCTCGGCGCGAAGCTCGATCCGCGGATCGTCGCCCACATCGACTCCGGTCAGATCCCGTTTCTGATGGAGGTCGTCCACGGTACTGCGGCCGACCGCAAGGGAGGACACATCGCGCGCCGCAGGGCCGATGGTCAGCTGGTTCTGCGCGAGATCGCGCAGACGCCGCCGGAGGACGAGGACTCGTTCCGCGACTTTCGCCACTGGCGCTACTACAACACCAACAACCTGTGGGTCGACCTGCGCGTGCTCGCCGACACGCTCGAGCGCTCGCACGGGGTGCTCGAGCTGCCGTTGATCGTCAACCGCAAGACGGTCGACCCCCGCGACCCGGATTCGACCCCGGTGATCCAGCTCGAGAGCGCGATGGGCGCTGCGATCGAGAGCTTCCCCGGGGCGAGCCTGCTGCTCGTGCCGCGGCAGCGGTTCGTGCCCGTCAAGACGACCGACGACCTGCTCGTGCTGCGCTCCGACGTCTACCGGCTGAGCCCGGACTCGGACGTCGATCCGATCCCCGATCGCGCCGACGACCTCCCGTTCGTCGAGCTCGATAAGCGCTTCTACAAGCTGATCGACCAGTTCGAGCGGCGCTTTCCCGCCGGGCCTCCGTCGCTGCGCGCAGCGAGTCGGCTGATCGTCCACGGCGACGTCACGTTCGGCGCCGGCGTCGTCGTGCGCGGCTCAGTCGAGCTCGACGAGCAGGCACCGAGACGAATCGAGCCGGGCGCCGTGCTGGAATCCAGACCGTGAACGACGACAGCGACAGCGGCGCCGAGGCGATCACGATCGTGATCGCCGACGACCACGAGGTCGTGCGCGCCGGACTGAAGATGCTGCTCGACGCCGAGCAGGACTTCAAGGTCGTGTCCGAGGCCGGCGACGTCGCGGTGACTGAGCGGCGCGTCGCCGCCTACCGCCCAAGGGTCCTGGTGCTGGACGTCAACATGCGCGGCGGGTCGAGCATCCCGTCGATCCCGAGGATCCGGGCCAGCGCTCCGCAGACCAACATCGTCGTGCTGACGATGCAGAGCGACCCTGAGCTGGCTCGTGAGGCGCTGCGCGCCGGCGCGACCGGCTTCGTGCTCAAGGAGTCCGCCGAGGCGGAGCTGATCCAGGCCGTGCGGCTGGCGGCTGACGGTCGCACGTATCTGAACCCCGAGCTCGGTGCGCGGCTCGCCGCGGCCCCGGCGGGGGAAGGGCGACCCGACGACCTCAGCTCGCGCGAGATCGAGGTACTGAGGCTGATCGCGCTCGGTCACACGAACGCTGAGATCGCCTCGCTGCTGTACCTGAGCGTGCGGACGGTCGAGTCACACCGGGCGCACATCCAGCAGAAGACGCAGCGCAGCACGCGCGCCGAGCTGGTCGCGTACGCGCGCGAGAACGGGCTGTTCTGAACAATCGCCCGAAAGCACTGACAATTCGGGCGATTTGTCAACCGTCTGTCAACGAAACGCGCCGGTGGCCCCGTCAACAGCCCGGTGGGGCTACGGTGCAGTCGGGGATGAGGCGCGAGTCGGTGAGGTCTTCGCCGACCTGCTGGAAGGCTGTCGTGAGGTCGCCGGAGGTCGGTTGGTTGAAGAAGGTCTCCGAGCTGCTGGCGATGTCCGCCAACACCGTCTCCGCGACGTTGTAGCTGTCGGCGGGGCTGTCGGGGCCGCAGCTGTTCGCTGCGGTGCTTGAGTCGTACGCGATCGTGTAGATGGTGGTGCCGGCCGCCTTTGCCTGGGTGGCGGCGTTGACGGCGTCGCTACAGGGGGTTGTGCTGAAGCCCGACTTCGGATCGTTCAGCTCGCCGTCGCTGAGGATGACGATCGCGTTCGTCGCCCCGGTCCGGGCGTTCTGGTTGAGGACGTTCTGCGCCTCGGTGATCGCCCCCGCGAGATAGCTCCCCTGGCCGCCGATGTCCTTGAGCCCATAGTAATTACCGCCCGGATACGTGCCGCCGGCGCACTGGCCCCAGTCGACCGACTCGACGAGGTTCGAGGTCGTCGCGTTGAGGGTGGTGCTCGCGACCGAGGGGCGATAGTCGCTCGAGAGCCCCACCGCCTGGTAGCCGAGGTACTGGTCGCCGGCGGGAATCGCGGCCGGGTAGGTGTACGGCGTCCAGGTGGGATACGTGACGGTGAAGGTGCTGCCTTGATTGCAGTCGACCTCCTTGTCCAGGGTGGTTGTCGCCGGCGGGTTCCCCGAGATCGCCGGGATCACCTCCATCCCAACCTCGTCGACCGGGGCGGCCACGTTGGCTCCCAGCTGGCCGCCGCTGTTCGCGGTCGTCGTGCCGCAGGAGCTCAAGGTCGAATTGCAGGGCCAGAGCGCCTGGAGCAATGCCTGGACGCCCGACTTCGCGCAATCCAACTTCTCAGGGTTGCTGCTGATGCCGGGCACGCTGGCGCTGCAAGCCTGGGTCATCGATTGGGTGTTGTCGAGGATGACCTCGACATTGAGCGGGTGCGGAATGCCTCCCCGCGCAGCCGAGGTGGAGCTGGCGGTGACGTTGAAGCTGGGAAGGAACAGACCGAGGAAGGTCGTCTTCACCGTCGCCGTCTCCTTGACGTTGACCGCATTGCAGGTCGTGACTCCGGACGGCTGCACCGGCTGGGCACCCGACGGCTGGCAGTGCGTGCTACTCGAGTCGGCCGGGCAGGTCGGAGGGGAACCCGACGTGTAGTTGGGCGCGTGTGAGACGCACTCGAATGTCACGCTCGGTGAATTGGCGGTGACGCCGTAGCCTTTGAGCGCGTTCTTGTCGCCGGTCGCGCCGCTGTAGGAGACCGCCTCGCTGTATGCCGTGGTTGCGTTGGGGAGGTTCTGGCCGGCGACGAGCGCGGCCGCGTCGACCGCTCCCTGCAGGTTCCGCTGGGCGATCCAGACGCGGCCGATGTCGATCACCAGCCCGGCGAAGCCGAGCAGCACCACCATCGCCAGCGCCACGATCACCAGCGCCTGGCCGTCCTGCCGGCGGGTGCGCCCGCGGATTGTCGCCGCCCGCTTCATTCGATCGCATCCGATGCTGAGGCACTCAGGTTCAAGTGGAAGATCGTCAGGCCGAACACGTTGAGGGTCCACGGCTCCGTGGCGCTCACCGTTGCCTGGTCGCCCTGGACCTCGTTGCCGCCGGTTCGACTCGGGTAGCTGCCCGAGCCGCAGGTGTCGGGGCTCGACAGCGTCGTCGTCACATCGCTGGCGGGGAGGGTGATCCCGGACGCGGAATTGACTGTCTGCGTAACCGCCAGGTCGCAGGGGTCGCTCAGGCCGCGGCCGAGCGCCAGCGACCGCGCTCCGCTACGGACAGCATCGGTGAGCGTGATGTAGTTGTTGAACAAGAGCCCAAACTGCAGGATCGCGGTCACGAGCACCAGCAGCACCGGCAGGACAAGCGCGAACTCCACCAGGGCCTGCCCGTCCTCCCGCCAGCCACGCCCCCCGGCACGGCGGACATCCGGCAAGGAACTCGCGTCAGCGCGGAGCGCCCTCCGACGGGGGTTCGCGGACGACCGCCTTCGTTGGCTCCCTGTCCACATCCTGGCCCCGGTATCGGCCACGAGGGACCGAACTAACAAAACCCTTACGTTAACCGGACAAAGTTTCTAGACGGTCCGCTAGACGAATAGACAGACGACGACAGCGCGCTACAGAACGGGCTGTTCTAATTCGCGGGCGCCGACGCGCCTGAAAAGCCCGCTAATAGGATAAGAAGCCCGCCCGGTATGGACACCGGACGGGCTTTCTGGTTCACCGCGCTCTGACGGGATGTGTTGATCTAGAGGTCGTTGCCGATCTTGCTCAGCAGCGACGAGATATCGCCACCGAGGAAAGTCAGTGCGAGCACGGCGACGACGGCGATGAAGACGAGGATCAGGGCGTATTCCGCGAGGCCCTGTCCGGATTCGTCGCGCAGCCTCTAGCGTCGAGCGTGATCATTCAAGTTGTGCCGATCACGGGCGCAGGGAACGGCCTGTTCTAAGGGTCACGGTCGGCCGGCGCCGC
>CAVWOQ010000033.1:0-6883 GCA_963756655.1 uncultured Solirubrobacterales bacterium | reverse complement strand
GTGGGGCGGTCACAGCTCGGTCTCGGTGCTCAGGCACCGGCCTCCTCGCCCGCACTCGTGAGAAGGTCGGTCAGGGCATCGCGTTGAGCCTGTCCCCGTTCCTGAACGCGCCCGAGTGGCTCGGGCAGGACCGCGTCGAGCGCAGCTCGCACGAGCGCGACCACACCCGACTGTCCCAGCGCCTCGACCTCGATGGCCTTGTGGGTCTCTCGGGTCCGGCCATCTGTCTTGAGGATCGGGGTGATGCCGTGCTCAGTCGCCTGCGCCTCGGTCATCCCGAGCCGGTCCCAGTGGTCGAGCAGGTCACGCTCTGCGGCGCGTTCCAGAACGCGGCGGGTGTTGTCCTCGATCTTGCCGCCCGAGAAGTCGAGGTCACCGAGGTAGAACACGCGCCGGTCGTTGCCTTGGAGCAGCGGCGCAACCTCGGTGCGCAGAAACCCGTTGACCTGACCCGCCGTGCCGGTGATCGGGCACACGTATGGGCTGACGGCGGACCGCAGGACCCCGGCAGTCGCTCGGCTCTCGCAGACGATCAGCGGGGGCGGCTCTACGCCCCACGGGTTGATCGTCGCCTCGTCCAGCCGGTCGAGCAGGTAGTCGAGCACGGTCGGCGCGTAGGCCCACTCGGTCAGCGTGCGGGTTTCATCCTCGATCCACCACCACGGGATCACGTCGTTCTCGCGGAGCCAGGTGACGGCGTCGATGATGTCCTGCTCGCCAGGAGGCCAGCCGATGCTGCGCCGCTTGTGAGGGCGCTTGTCGTCGGGGTCCGGCTTTTTTGCGTTCCCGACTTGTTCCAGCTCGTAGAAGATGAACCGGATCGAGGTCGGGACCGCAGCGTCGGCCTCGTGTCGCTTGAGCTGGTCGAGAGCCACCTGCCGAGTCCGCGCCGCCTTGGTCGCGGTCACTTATCCTGCTCCAGGGTCGTCTCGGGGCCTCGACTCGGTGAACAGGTGAACACCCGATCACTTACGGAGTAACGCGCGCATGTGAGCACCCCTCGCGCGTGCGTGGTGAGTTGTTTTCCGGTGTTCACGTGTTCACGTCTTCCTCGGCGTCGTAGAGGCTCGACACCGGCCCGCGATAGACGTCGCAAGCGGCGTGATGACCAGATGCGCGGCCGTCACGCCCGGGCGAGCGACTGTCCCTGTAGCTCGATCCGCTGCCAGCCGAATTCCTCCATCTGCGCATCGAGCCAGCCATGAGCGATGCTGCTCCCGAGCAGCTTGCGGGCGACCGCCGCGAGGTCGCTGACGCGGATCACGATCTGCGGATCGGGCTCGCCCTCGGGGTTTGGCGTGCCCTCGGCGTCGACCCGATGCGGGTCGATCAGGTAGCGCGACCGGCCGGGTTTTCCGTACTGGTCGTCGATCGGGCGCAGCGCGACCACGGCGTCGTAACGCTCGCCGGTCGTGCCGTAGGTATTCCCGTCCTCGGGGTCCGCGGCGGCTTCAAGGTAGGTGGTGAGGATCTGCGCCGTTTCCTGGCGCGATGTGATCGCGCTCGACGCATCGCACAGCCAGCGAACAACCCGCGCGATCGTGGTCGCCTGGTGATTGCTCCACGAATAGGGCTCGCAGTCGCCGTCTTCGAGCTGCCAGACGAGGTCGGCAGCGAGCGTCTCGCCCTTCGCAATCCGCGACGCGGGCTTGAACTCCAACGCCGGGGCGTCGAGCCGGTCGAGCGCAATGTGCCCGCGCCCGCCCGCAAGCCCCGAGTGCCGACCGCTGATGACCGGGTGATCGCCGTCGAGATGTAGAACCGCGGTCAGGAAATCGCACTGTCCGACGAGGTCGTCGTAATCGGGCAGCTCGGGCAGCTTCGGCTTGGGCGGTTTGCCCTCGACCTTGACGGCAAACCGCTGCCGACGGCGCTCACGCGCCGCGAGAACCTCGTCGAGTGGATCGCTCACGCCTCCTCCCTCCTGTCGTGTAAGCGCCCGGCGAGCACCTGCTGAAACTGGCGCAGCGTGCAGGCGACGTAGCCGAGCGCATCGGCGGCGAGATCGCAGGGGCACGACAAGAACGCCCCGAGGTCGTTGACGACGATCAGCGCGTGCGGCGTACCGCAGACGACGCAGTCGGTCCGCAGCTCCAACGACCAAGGCCGGTTGCACTCTTGGAGCCCGAGCAGCAGATTGGCGACAGTCCGCGCCTGGCCGGTGAAGTCAGAGCGCCTCGCCTCGCCTAGCTGGTATCGCCGGGCGTTGTGATGCCCGGCAGGAAATGAGTCGGCGGGATTGATCCCGGCCGCGATCGCGATGTCCTTCGGGTGGCCCTTGCAGACAAAGCAGTGAGGGACCGCGCGACCATCGGCACCGACGAAAACGTGCAGCGCCTTGGGGTTGTTGCTGCCGCACAGCGGGTCGCGGCTGCGGAAGCTGTGCGGCTGGCCGTGCGGCCCGTAGCCGCCGCGTTCGAGGGCTTCCCACCAAGTCGCGAGCGGGTCGGTCGCACTCACGCCGACCCCCTGCGGGCAGCGTTGAGCGCCCCGCCAGGCGGGTCAGGGTCGCTGTCGCCGTCTATGCCAGAGGGGTCGGTACCGCTAGACGACGCCGATGCGCGCCTGGTGCATCGCGCGCGCCGCGCGCGCGGACGTCCAATACCGCGAGAACGGGAAGCCCGCCGCTGTGGTTTGGCGATCCCGAGCGTTCTGCGCTCGTGTTCGACAAGCGTGGCGAACCTGAGCTGCTCGCGTTGACTTCCGATGACCTTGACCTTACCGGGGCCGTTGACGGCCGCCGCAATCGCCATTGCTTGCCGTGTAGTCACCGAACGATCCTGACGGTGTCACTTTCAGATGCCACGGTCCACAAAATGACACAAACGCCCGCTTAGTTCAAGCGGGCGTTTCGTGTGACAGTTAGTCAAGCTGTGGCACCTGATCCACCGTCAGCGCCTATCACGGCGAGCAGAAGGCTAACAGGCGTTCTCAGCCAGCGGTCACGACTCGTTCAGCATCTGCCACCAATGGCGGCGGACCTCGACCGGGTCCGCCGCGTCGAGCCGCTCCCACTCGGTGCCCGGCGCCGGATGCCAGCCCTCCGGCATCTCTGACGGCTCGCGTCGGTTGGCGCGCTCAAGCAGCCGGAGCGCAGCCACTTGTGCCGCCTGGCCGCGGCCGGACGTCGGTCGAGATCGCGCTAGGCGGCGAGCCTCAGCCAGAGCCGCGGCGTCGAGGCCATCGGCGTCGTCGCGTTCAGGTGGGTCGGGTTTCAACGCGTTTCTCTCGCGGTCAGCCACCCGGACGTCTAAACGTTGATTGGCCCTCCCGATCACCCTCCCCCACCTTTGGCTTTCGATCGTGCAACTTGTTCGCGACGTGACTTCTTTCCGTGGCAATCCGCCGCGAGCGATTGCAGGTTCTCCGGCGCCCAGGGACTGCCGCCGTCTTCGAGCGCGACGATGTGGTCGACCTCGCTCGCGAGCCGTCCGCAGCCGCAGGCACAGAGGGGATGGAAGGCAAGCTGCTTGGCTCGTGTGTTGCGCCATCTCCTGCTGCGATACAACGACCAACCCTTTGTCCGGCCCTGTCGTTGGCGAGCGGCGTCGTGTCTGCGACAGCGACCGCGGCGCACCGCTGGCTCGTGGCAGTGAGGCTCAAGGCAAAGACGGATTGGCATTCAGGTCAGCAGCCCCAGGCGCCGGGGTGGGCGTACCCAGCCCGCCCCTGGGGGTGGCATCAGGTGAGGCCGGTCGACCGCCAACCGGACACGACGCCCGACCCGACGACGACCTCGGCGACGATCGACTCGACAAGCAACGGCGAAAATTTCCGAGGCAGCCCGCGACCGGCAGGCAGCCCGCGACGCCGGGCATTGAGGGTGGTCTTGCACGACCGACGCCTATTTCACGGTCGAAAACGATCGGATCACGACGCGCTCATTCGCGAGTCGCCACTGCCTGTCGGTCCGGGCATAGCTGGCGTTGAGCGCCTTCGTGAGCACGTCTGGCGCCACCGAATCACGCCGAGCCCGCAGCGCCTTGCGCTCGCGCTCGGCGTGAGCGAGTACCTGCGCTACAGCGGTGTCTACGTCATCCATCGCGCCTCCCCATTACTTGGCGGGCCAGTCGCTCGACCTCGGGTTGCAAGAGCAGTTCGCTGCGCTCCAGCTCGGTCGCGATCGCGACCACAAGCTCTGCGTAGTCGCGGCGCTTGGCGAGGCGCTGCGCCTTGAAGATCGCGTGGTGCCAGTCGACGACATCGAACGTCAGAACGTCGGCGAGGAACGCAACCTGCTCGGCATCTTCGCGACCGATCTCGCACCATTCGTCGACGTCGATCGGCCAGGAGTCGATCAGTTGGCCTTCTGCAACCGGACCCATCAGCGTCGCGACCAACACTTGGCACAGCGTCTCGCGATCGGGAGTGTTGTGCTTCCAGTCGAGCTGCGTCCACCCGAGCCGTCGCTCTTCGGGCCAGTCGCAGCGCACGACGAGCGGCGGCATCCCGAACAGGCACAGAGCGGCGGCATGATGCGCCTCGTGCATCGCGGTCTGGCGAGTGGGCGGCAGGATCACAGCCGAACACCTTCCGGCAGCTCCCGTTGCATCTGCTCGGCCATCGCTTCCTGATGCGCGGCGAGCGCTGCCGCCTCGGCCTCCGCATCGGCCCGTCGCACCTGCGCTTGGCGGTCGCGGGACTCGGCGGCGGTCCGCTGGCGCGCTGCCTCGATCTCGATCTCGTCGAGGTCGACGATCCCGCCCGATGCGTTGAAGGCCAGCCTTGCCTCGGGCGAGCGCTCGACCCACCGGCCCTCACGGAGTTCGAGCGCCGGTCGCATGTCCTCGAACGGCGCTCGAAATTGATGCTGATGCTCGAACTCGCGTCGGTCGAGCGACGCCAGGCCGCCACGGCGTCCGCACGCATCGAGCAGCTCGCGGCGCTCGTCGGCCGGGAGTTCCTCCAGCAGCTCGACGAGCTGGCCGACGGTTACTTGAGCGGGCATCGCGGCCAGCCTCGCCGCCGCGAGCAGCTCGCTTGCGATCACGCGCTCGTCGGGGTCGTCGAGATGTGCTGGCAGCTCACCGATCGTCGCGGCGGTCACGACTTCGGCGGGATCGCGAACGGGCAGTTGCAACTCGAAGCTCATGCGACTCCTTCGGCGGCGAGCACCTCGCGGAGCTGCGCGGCGTCGCCGTCGCGCTCGTAATACGCGTCTCCCCGCCCCACGACAACACCCATCCGCTCCCAGCCGCGGTCGCGCAAAGCGGCATCGAGCGCGTCGCGGCACTGGTCGCGGTCGCGCTCGGCCTCCGTGACCCGCTCCTGTGCGCGCTGCAACTCGGCGTGGGCGCCCGCGACGCTCACCGGCCGGTTTCCTCGATCTTGCGGATCGCCTTTTCACCCGCCACATGCACAGCAGCCGCACGCTTGATCTCGGCAGTCAGCGATCTGTCCTGTCGCTCGGCAAGCTCGCGCAGATCGGCGAGCAGCTCCCGAGGCAAGTTGAGATGAACGAGTCGCGTCTCGGCCGTGTCCATGCGTAAATCCTACGCCGCCGTAGCTTTTACCGCCGCGACTACCCGCCGCCGTTGTTTGCTCGCTGAGCCCCAAACGGACCCGCTATCGCTATTAGCCCTTTGCGACACTCTGCCCGATGGTCGCGAAGGCTGGCCTACAACTCTCTGTCGGTGCCGATCTGGACGAGCAGCGCCGTGGCTTCGAGGCCGAAGGCTGGACGGTGCTGGTGTTGCCGCCGGGCATCACCGGTCGAGATTCCTTCTTCGGCGGGATCCGTGCGGCCTGCCCACTCGACCCGCCGCTCGTCAGAAACGACAACTGGGACGCGCTCTCCGACTCGCTTTGGAACGGCATCGACGAGCTTGAGGACAGTCAGGTCGCCATCCTCTGGCCAGACTCCACTGCAATGGCGACAGCCGCGCCGCTCGACTTCGGGACGGCGCGCGAGATTCTCTCCGGCATCGCCGAGTCGCTCGGCGACAGCAACGTGACGGTTGGACGCCCGACACTGCTTGCTGTCGTGCTGCTTTGATCGAAACGGGACAGTCGACGCCGTCGTGGCTCCCGGCTACCTCGCGGCGGACGTCGGATCGTCGGCGACCAACTTCCTGTGATCCGTCTGTCCGGGTGGAAGCGTCGAAGCTAGAACTTCGAACGATCCGCTCGGCGAATGCGGAAGGTGAGAAATAACGCAGAGGCCGCCCCGATAACCAGCACCACAATCGCGGGTACCCAATAGGTCGATTCCACTGTCCCGGCAATCGCCGCGTAAGCGAGAGAGAAAGGCATGTAGGCGCGGACGAAGAACCGGCGCAGGAATCGCAACGTCTCGATCTGAGGGTCGTCAGCGTCCTTGTTCGGTGGCCCACCGACGATCCAGAGGAACAACGCTCCACTAAAGGGCTTAGATCTCCGTGCCATCACTACCTAATGTCGGCAGGCCGGGAGCCAGTCTTTACGGGGCAGATCGTGTGTGCCCACCGCGTTTGCCGAGTGGCTCCCAGACTGTTGGATCGATCGAAAAGCAGCAGCGAGGCGAGGCGCCTAGTACCGGGTTACCGCCAGCCGCCGAGCAGCCGTGGCGGGCACGGCGAGCACACGGCCGAGATCGCGCGCGTCGGTATCGAGCAAGGGCTCGCGCCCGGTGGTGATGGCGGTCAAGTGCTGGTAGCTGAGCCCGGACTCGCGGGCCAGCTCGCGCAGCGGTCGCCGGTCACCGACAAGAACGCGAGCGGCCTGGACACGGCGGGCGGCGGCGACACGGGCGGGGGGCGTGATCGGGTAGGGCTGGCCGGTCGAGTGCGCGTGCTGCACCAGCGGCATCGTCGCCCCTGCCCCGGTGCTCGTCAAGGCACCGGGGCCGCGTGCTCGTCGGCCCCGGCGGGCATGAAAACGGTACGAGGTTGGTACGAAAAACTGC
>CAVWOQ010000032.1:0-119899 GCA_963756655.1 uncultured Solirubrobacterales bacterium | reverse complement strand
CGAGCTCGATCGCCTCGAGCGCAGCGACGGCCCGGCCAAGCTCAAGCGCTTCATTCCCCGGCCTGCCGCGGAGCTTCCCGCGCGCCGGGGACAGGATGGCTCCGCCTCCCCGGCGACAGAGGCCCCTACGACGTTGACGAGGTACGCGGCAGCCGGATGATCAGGTGCGATGCGGGCCTCGGGGCGACAGGGGGGCTTCGGAGCCCGGGCGCATGTGGCCCAAGCGGATCGTGGGGTCGGACCTGGGGTGGGTTAGCGCCACCGCCGCCACGCTGATCGCGAACGCGAAGTTCGACCGCCCTGACCGGCGTCTGGGCGCGCGTCAGCGATCGCTGAGTGCTTCCAGGCCGCCGCGCAGGAACGTCACGACGTCGTCGATCACCGCGGTTGCGTCCTCTCTTGAGAAAGGCTCAGGCGGCGCGGCGGGGTCAAAGAGCGCGGTGAAGGCGGCGATTGTCGCGGCAGCGACGATCTGGGGACGGATGTCGTCGGGGCTGGCGTGGAGGTCTTCGGCGATTGCCTCAGTCATCAGCTGCTCGATTGGGGCGTAGCGGGCGCGCTCGCTGCGTTGCAGCGCCTCGTCGCCCGCGATGACGCACTTGCGAAGCACCCGAGTGCTGTCCGGAGCGAGGATTCCGAAGATGAACTCGCGCAATGCGTCGAGTGCTGTGGCCCCCTCCGGGCGTTCTCGCAGGGCTCGCGCGAGGCTCTCCTGCACCTCCAGCTGGTCGTAGAAGACGATGTCCTCCTTGCTGGGAAAGTAGGCGAAGATCGTTCGCGGCGAGACCTCGGCGGCGTCCGCGATTTCGGCGATCGTCGTGTGCTCGTAGCCCTGCTCGGCGAACCGCTCGAGCGCGACCGTGATGATCGTGTCGCGCGTCTTCTGCTTCTTGCGCTCGCGTAGTCCTGGGCTTGGGCTGAAGGCTTCCATGCGACTCTCGAACCATATCAGAGAGACTGCACGGTGAGAAATTATGCACTGAGTGTTGACTTTGTCCTGCAGTCCGACTATAACTGCAGAGCCTGCAAATCTGCTTGCTCTGAAAGGGACCTGATGCTGAGAATGACCCGATGGACGCTGGCGCACCGGTGGACGGTGGTCGTGGTGTGGATCGCTGTAGCCGGCGGACTGCTCGCTGGAACGCATGCTCTCGGCACCCGATCCAGCAACAACTTCTCGCTGCCGGGGACCTCCTCGCAGCGCGCCGTCGACCTGCTGACGAGCCGCTTCCCGGCCCAGGCAGGCGATTCCGATCAGATCGTCTTCCACGCCCGAGCGGGAACGGTCACCTCGCGCGGGGTGCGAAATGTCGTCGTGCCGATGCTGTCGCGGGTTGCCCGCTTGCCGCACGTCAGCGCGGTTGTCAGTCCTTATGCGCCCGGGGTCCATGCCATCTCTAAAGACGGGACGATCGCGTTCGCGACGGTCACCTTCAACGAGCCGGCCGCCCAGCTACCGAAGGCCGCCGTCGACCGGGTGATCAACACCGCCGAGGCGGCTCGCTCCCCACGGCTGCAGATCGAGCTCGGGGGAAGCGCGATCGAGCAGGTCGAGCAGACGAGCATTGGCTTTGCCACCGCCGTTGGTCTGATCGCCGCGATCGTGATCCTCCTTATCGCGCTCGGGTCGTTCGTCGCGATGGGGGTTCCGATCGTGAGCGCATTGCTCGGGCTCGGCGTTGGCATCGGCCTGATCGGCCTCGCGAGCCGAGTCGTGAACCTTCCCAGCGTCGCGAGCGAGCTCGCGTTGCTGATCGGTCTCGGAGTGGGGATCGACTATGCCCTGTTCGTCGTCACCCGCTACCGAGACGCGTACCGGGAGAACGGCGGCGATGTGAAGCGCGCGATCGAGCTCGCGATGAACTCTGCCGGCCGCGCCGTCGTGTTTGCGGGTACCACGGTCGTGATCGCACTGCTCGGCATGTTCGTGCTCGGCGTCAACTTCCTGGACGGGATGGCGATCGCCGCCTCCCTCGGAGTGCTCTCCGTGCTCGCGGCATCGATCACGTTGCTGCCGGCCCTGTTGTCGTTCGCCGGCGACCGGGTCGGGAAGCCCCGCGACCGAGCCCGCCACCGCACGCCGGACCATGCGCGGCCGGCCTTCTGGGCGCGGTGGGTTGGCGCGATCCAGCGCCGACCGGTAGTCGCGACTGTTGCCGCAACGCTTTTGTTGCTGACACTCGCCGCCCCGGTGCTCGGCCTGCGGCTCGGCACCAGCGACGCGGGCAACGATCCCGCTGGGCAGACGACCCGCCAGGCCTATGACCTGCTCGCACGAGGATTCGGGCAGGGCTTCAATGGACCGCTGCTGCTTGCCGTGGAACTCCCCGCACCCGGGCACACCGACGCCGTCGCGCGCCTGACCAGCGCCGTTTCGCACACCCCAGGCGTCGCGGCGGTCGCACCCGCCCGGCTCAACCCGGCGCGCGACGTAGCCGCGATCACCGCCTACCCGACAACCTCGCCCCAGAGCGCTCAGACCGCCAACCTCGTCAACCAACTCCGCGAACGCGTGATCCCACCGATCGCCAAAGCAACCGGTGCGACCGTCGACATCGGCGGCGCCACCGCGACCGGCATCGACTTCTCCCATGTCCTAGCCAGCAAGCTCCCGCTGTTCATCGGAATCGTCGTCGCGCTCTCGGCGCTGCTTCTGATGCTCGTCTTCCGCTCGCTGCTCATCCCCCTGCAGGGCGCAGCGATGAACCTGCTCTCGATCGGCGCGTCACTCGGCGTCGCACAGGCGATCTTCGAACGCGGGTGGCTCGGCGGCCTACTCGGCATCCAGCCCGGACCGATCGACGCGTTCATCCCCGTCCTCCTGTTCGCAATTGTGTTCGGACTGTCGATGGATTACGAGGTGTTCCTGATCTCGCGCATCCACGAACAATGGCTACGTCTCGGCGACAGCTCCGCGGCCATCCGCGAAGGATTCACCCGGACCGGACGCGTGATCACCGCCGCCGGCGCCGTGATGGTGTTCGTATTCGCATCGTTCGCGGCCAACCCCGGACTCGATCTCAAGCTGTTCGGAGTCGCACTCGCTAGCGCCGTCCTCATCGACGCGTTCGTCGTGCGCATGATCCTGCTCCCCGCGGTGTTGCAACTACTCGGACGCCGCACCTGGACCCTCCCGGCCTGGATCGACCGCAGGCTCCCACACGTCGCGATCGAACCAGGCGCCGAGACTGATACGTCGCCAGGCCCTGCGCCGATCTCGGCCCGCGAGGCGGTGGCTTGACACCCAGCGCTCAGGACTACCCTCACGCCCCCTACACCGCCTCGACTTGCGACACAGCCACGGTCCCACGTCCCGGGCGCGGCTCGTCCGTGGGGGCGTAGAAGCTGCTGGTTGCAGCAGTCGCCTCACGTGCCGCTTCGGCCCAGACGTCAGCGACCGACGCGTGCAGCCGGCGACGCAGTTCGACGACGTGCGCCGTGGCGCCGCCGAGATCCGGGTCGGCGACGGCGCTTCCGGTGCGGTCGAGTTCAGCAACGAGGTCATGCATGAGCCCGAACTCGGCCCGAACGACGTCTACGACCTCGCCAGCGCCGCGCTCGCCGGTGGCCAGCAGCTGACGGATTCGCCGCCGGCACCGCGTCCTCTAGACCCCAGGCGCCTACAGTCCGTCGGGTGAAGACGCTCCACACTGCCTACCGGGTCACCGACTTGGCCGTCTCGCTGGACTTCTATTCCGCGCTCGGCTACCAGGAGGTCGGACGCATCGGCCTGGGCGACGGGGCGACGCTGACGGTGCTGAAGTTCCCCGCCGAGGAGGTCGTCACGCTCGAGCTCGTGCACCGGCCAGCCGACGGGCCGGTGCAGATCGGCACCGGGTTCAGTCACCTCGTCGTGCAGGTAGACGAACTTGCCGGCACCGTCGCGGGGCTGTCGCAACGAGGGCTGCAGCCGGAACCGGAACAGCATCCCGCTGGTCCGGACGGCCCGCGGACCTCCTGGCTCACCGACCCTGATGGCTATCGGATCGAGCTGGTGCAATGGCCTGCCGGGCACGCCGACGGGATCACCGCCGCCGACTTCCCGTGAAGCCCGCGCCCCGGGTTAAGCCCAGTCCATCGGTTCGAAGCCGCTCGTCGTGGGGGCCGAGACGATCAGCACGGACGCCGGCTCGGGGCCGTCGCTCCGAACGGTACGAACGTGCCGTGGGTCGATCCGCGCGAAGGTCCCCGGGCGGGCCGGATGATCCTTGCCGTCGATCACGAGAACCGGCGAACCCGAGATCACGAAGAACAACTCCTCCTGGTCGCGTTGGGTCTCGTCGTGCTCCGGGATCGACTCGCCCGGTGGGATCTCCACGAGGTTCACTCCGAACGACCGACAGCCGAGCGAGCGCCGGACGAGCGTCCAGTTCCCGGTCCGCTCGAGCTCGTCGCGGTGGGCGATCGTGTAACCATCGCTCCCGATCGGTGGGCTGGCCTCGGCGCTCATGAGCCGGCCTTTGCGTAGTTGCTGGCGCCGTACCAGTCGACGACCACCACGGGCTCGTCGCCCACGACCCACGCGTCGTGCCCGCTCGGCAGCGACGTGACGTCACCCGGTTTGGCGAGCATCTCGGTTCCGTCGTCCATCCGAATGGCGAGCTGGCCGCTCACGTGGTACTGGAAGTGCGGCGCCTCGCAACTGTCCGTGCGGGCGATCGGCTTGACGTCGTCAGACCAGCGCCAACCCGGCTCGAACGTCATCCTGCCGACCTCCGCGCCGCCCATGGAGACAATCTCCGCCTTGCCGTGGGGAAACTCGCGCGTCTCGTCCGGCTGTCCGAAGCTCCTGTGTTCGGTCTCGTGATGCATACAGCCTCGCTCTCCTGTTGGGGGATTTGGCGACCGGTCGCCTAAGGCGGCCGCCGCCCAACTAGAGGGCCTATCTACCAATAGGTAAGCCCGGTCCCTGCGGCGAACCTATCTCCTAGTAGGTAAGCTGTCAAGAGCAGCTTCAAAGAAGTCTCATCTATGGCCACCCAGCGAGCTAAAAGCGAGAACCGGACCGCGGAGCGGATCCTCGACATCGCCGAACGACTCGTGCAGACCCGCGGCTTCAACAACTTCAGCTACGCCGACATCGCCACCGAGCTCGGGCTCACCACCGCGAGCCTGCACTACCACTTCCGCGGGAAGGCAGAGCTCGGCCAAGCGCTGATCACCCGCTACGCCGAACGGTTCGACGAAGCGCTAGCGATGATCGACCGAGACATCCCCGACGCGCCCGAGAAGCTGGAGGCCTACGCGAACCTCTTCGCCGGCGTGCTTGAAGGGAAACGGATGTGCATGTGCGGCGTCCTCGCCGCCGAGTACCAAACGCTGCCCAAACCGATGCGCAGCGCCGTGATCCGTTTCTTCGACGACAACCAACGGTGGCTCGCGGACGTCCTCACGCACGGACAGGCAGACAAGACGCTGGCATTCAAAGGGTCCGCGGACGAGGTCGCCCAGAGCATCCTCTCGACGCTCGAAGGAGCGATGCTCGTCGCCCGTCCCTACGGCAACCTGGACAGGTTCAACTCCACCGCACACCAACTCCTAAGCAGCCTGGCCAACTGACGCACCGTCGCTCACGTTCCGTCGCCCTCCTGCCGAGTAGGAAACACGGGCAATGCAAGGGCCGAGCGGGCCACCCCGCAAGCAAGTCCGATCGTGTGTACTAACCTATGCTGCCGGTGTGAGCGAACCAGCTCCCCGCCAGCTCGGCACCGGCGACGTGGACGAGTTCCGGCGTACCGGCCACGCGCTGATCGACGCGGTCGCCGACCACCTCGAGGCGCTGCCGGGACGGCCGGTCTGGCAGCCGCTGCCTGATGATCTGCGCGCGGCGCTGCTCGAGATGCCGCTGCCCGACGCGCCGACCGGGCTCGAGGCGCTAGCGGGGACGATGGCGCGCGATGTGCTGCCGCACGCAATGGGCAACGGACACCCGGCCTTCTTCGGCTGGGTCAACTCCCCGCCGGCGCTCGCCGGTGTGCTGGCGTCCCTGGTGGCCGCCGCGATGAACCCGAGCGTGGTATCGGGCGACCACGCCGACGTTCACGTCGAGCGCACGGCCGTGCGCTGGCTGGCGGAGCTCGTCGGGTACCCGCACGCGCCGGGTGCCGGGCTGCTCACCAGCGGGGCATCCGCGGCGACGATCGTCTGCCTGGCCGGTGCCCGTGGCCGCGCCTGCGCCGCCGCCGGGCACGACGTGCGCAGGGGCGGGCTCGCCCGCGGCCCGCGCCTGGTCGCCTACGTGCCCCCCGAGGCGCACAGCTGCGTACCGCGCGCACTCGAGCTGCTCGGGCTTGGGAGCGACTTCATCCGGCCGGTGCCGGTGTCCGCCGGGCGCCTCGACGCGGACGCGCTGCGCGGCGCGATTGCGGCCGACCGGGCGGCCGGCGCGATGCCCGCGCTGCTCGTGGGCTCGGCGGGAACCGTGAACACCGGCGCGATCGACCCGCTCGACGCGCTCGCCGAAGTCGCCGCCGCCGAGAAGCTCTGGTTCCACGTCGACGGGGCCTACGGCGCGTTCGGCGTGCTCGATCCGGCGCTGGCCGCGCGTTACCGGGGCATGGAGCGCGCCGACTCGCTGACGCTCGACCCGCACAAGTGGCTCGGCGTCCCGGTCGACGCCGGCTGCGTGCTGGTGCGCCGCGCCGACGATCTGCGCGACGCGTTCAGCGTCGTCCCGCCCTACCTGCGCCAGGATGCCGGCGGCGAGGTGGGCACCTTCGCCGAGTACGGCCTCGAGCAGACGCGGCCGTTCCGTGCCCTGAAGACGTGGGCGACGATCGCCGCCCGCGGCCGCGACCGCATCGTCGACCAGGTCGTGCGCGCGAACGCGTTGGCCCGCGAGCTCGCCTTTCTCGTCGAGCGGGAGCCGTCGCTCGAGCTCGCCGCCGCGCCGGAGACGTCGATCGTGGCGTTCCGCGCCCGGCCGCCCGGGTGTACGCCGGACCGCATCGAGGCCATCAACCGCGCGCTGCCCGAGGCGGTCCAGGCGCGGGGACGAGCGTTCGTGACCGGCACGGTTTACGAGGGACGCGAGACCATGCGCGCCTGCATCCTGCACCCAGGCAGTACCAAGACCGACCTGGCCACGCTGGTCGCCGAGGTGGCCGCCGTTGCCGCCGACCTGACGGCGGCGGCGACCGCCACTCGGTCGCGCTCAAGGGGCGGCCGTGATGGTCAATGCGACTGACACGCGGGAATCAACAAAACGTTTTGATCGGTGTAAGAGCACTCCGGTCCTTGTCAGGGACGGTCGCTGCTCGCCGGCAGGACTTGTCGGGCGTGACCGTGGAGATCAACGAACACGCGGGGGCCGATCGGCGACGCGAGTTTGACGGTGACCTGGTGGCCGTAACCCGGCAGGATCCGCACGCCCGGCGGTCCGAGGTCCTCGGCCTTTGGAACGATCGCCACGGCCTTGGTTGACTCGATGACCTCGGCCTCTCGGTAGCGCTCGTATTCGGGGAGCGCCCCCATGAAATGCAGGGTCAGCGTCGGGTCGCCGGGGCCCGCTTCGACGTATCTGCCTGGGTCAAACGGGGGTGTCTGCAGAGCCGGTCGCGGGATGGCAGGTGGCTCGGCTGGCTGCCATTCCCCTGGTGCGAGGTCTGGGTCGAGCACCCAGATCGGTCCGAGGGCGTCGATCGCAGTCAGCCGCCAGGCCGGCAGGAGACGACGTCCCCGGTCGGTCACGAAATTGGTCTGCGCGGGTGCGGCCTCCGTGATCACGAGCGGCGGGCCCGCGCGTTCAGAACGTCCCATTCCGACCGTGTGCACCAATCGCGCTAGGACGGCGGTTGGGACCGGCACCGCTGACTCGACGCGCCCTTCGATGAAGGCGAGCTTGGCCTCCCCGGTCGCGAAGCCTTGCTCCACAAACGTTCGCTCGCCAACGAGGACCAGCGGCCGTGGCCGGCGCTCGGCCGGGAACGCATCCCAGCGCGCGACCGCCCACCTGGCCCACACGAGACCCTCGGCGAAGCGCCGGTCAAGCGCTGCCTGCACCAGATCAAATCTAGACGCGCAGCCGCCGATTTCGGTTCCGGTCTGATCGAGGGCCAGCGGCGCGGCTCGCGGGTATGGGTGACACCTCGACCCGGCGGTCCACAGAATGCGCGATCAGCGTGCGGCTTGGGTGCTGAGGGCGGGATGATGTCGGGATGAGTGACCCATCGCCCAGGGCCCAGCTGGCAGCGCTTGGCGCGCTCTTGCGCGCGCAACGTTTGGCTGCCGAGCTTTCGTTGCGCGAGCTTGCTGAACGGACCAACGTCTCCAACGCTTACCTCAGCGAGCTGGAGCGTGGACTACACGAACCTTCCCTCCGCGTACTGCGAGCTATAGCGTCCGCGCTTGGCACGCCGCTCTCGTCTACGCTCGCCAGCGCGGGGGTCCTGGGCGACAACGTGGGCGAAAACGAAACAGGTTTGCGGGAGACCGAGGCTGCGATCCTTCGCGACCCAGAACTCAGCGAGCCACAGAGAACGGCGTTGTTGAGCGTATACCGAAGCTTCGTTCAGACCTCCCCGACTCGCTGACCTATATACCGAGCGAGTGATCGATATACTGAGCAGATGGAGTCCGACTGGCGAGCGCTGTATGCCGCCAACCAAGCAGCAATCGCCCGGGCCGGCGTTTCGCACGGCAAACAGTTGACGCTCGCGGCGCTCGATCGTCGGGAGGGGGCGCCGTCCGGGGTCGGACACGTCCCGACAGTCGGGCAGAGGGGCCCCCGGGCGCTTGTTCACGTTCCGCGCGGGCTGGACGCCGCCAAGCCAGCCCCGCTGGTTTGCATGCTGCATGGCTGCACGCAGGACCCCGACACGTTCGCCGCGGCCACGCTGATGAACGACACAGCTGACCGCCACCAGTTCGTGGTCGTCTACCCAGGTCAGGCTCGGAGCAACAATCCGCAGGGATGCTGGAACTGGTTTCTGCCTGAGCACCAGCAGCGCGATAGCGGCGAGCCGGCGATGATCGCCGCAATCGTCGCCGATCTGGTCGACACGAACACCGAGTGCGCGATCGACCCTCAGCGCGTATTCGTAGCTGGGCTGTCCTCGGGAGCCGCCATGGCGGCGATACTGGGTGTGTGCTATCCCGACCTCTACGCCGCGGTGGCCGTGCACTCGGGCCTTGCCTACGGATCGGCGACGGACATCGGAACCGCGTTTGACGCGATGGCGCACGGCGCCACCGCCGACAGCGAGGGTCAGGCAGCCCATGCCGCGATGGGCCGCAACGCGCGGCTAGTCCCGACCCTGGTCATCCACGGAACCGCCGACCAGACTGTCGCTCCTGCCAATGCGATCCAGGTTCTGCGGCAGTCGATGGCCGCGAACCATCTCGCAGCACCTAACAGCTGCGACCACAAACCGGGGCGCCCGACGAGCTCCTGGCAAAGGCAAACCGACGGCGGACATCACTACACACAGTCGCAATGGAGAGACACCGGCGGGCGTCTCACGCACGAGCTACTAATGATCGATGGCCTCGGCCACGCGTGGTCCGGTGGCGCGGCCGGCGCGTCCCACACCGACCCCCGCGGTCCCAGCGCAACAGAGGCGGTCTGGGCGTTCTTCGAACAGGCGACCGACGCCTCACCTTAAACAGAAGGGCCCGCTTTCGCGAGCCCTTCGCTGACCCCGGGGACACTCTCCCCGTGCTCTACACGGAACGCTTTCGAACCCAGACCTACAACGAGCGGGTCGACCATCCCGGCGCTTGGAACAAGCTCGCTGTCGTCGCCCTGAAGACGACGACGAGGCGATCCTAAACCACGCTCTGATCCAAAGCCGGCGACGCCAGCGCGCCTGGCTCAGGATGTCGAATCTCGATTGGCGCCCGACGATCAACCGGGCGGACTTTTCTCCGGCCGCTTCGCCGCCGTGCCGAACGTGCCTTCCTCTTCATTCTGCGGGCTATCCGTTTTCTCCTGGCCCTTCGCAAAGCTGCCGAGCTGCTCGTCCTCTGGGAACTTCTCGAGGTCTTCCTCGCCGGTCGCGAAGCTTCCAACCTGCTTGTCCTGCTCGAGCTCCTCGGGGTTAGCCTCGCCCTCGGCGAACCCACCGCCGGTCGTCCCGTATGCACGGGCCGGATGCTTCCCCTCGCGCTTGCTACTCATTCGCCGTCTCCTCGTCCTAGCCGGTGGACTAGAGACAGCCTAGCGCCACGCTCAACTCCTGGATAGCAGCTCAACACGGCCTCAGCGACCGAGGCCGATCATCGACGTTCCAACGAGGGTCCCCACGAACCGCTACTTGAGCGGCGACAGTGTCCATTGCTCGCCGTGATCTAACGCTGGCTAGGGTCGAAGCGCATGAGCGGATGCAGATTCTGATCATTGGCGCCGGTGTGATCGGCCCCGCCTACGGAGCGCAGGTTGGCGCTGCCGGTAACTCCGTGTCGGCACTCGCACACGGACACCGAACCGACTCGATCGCGACCGCCGGGCTTGTCGCTCGCGACGCGGACCGCGGCCTGGCGCGGCTCACTATCAGCCGGGGGTTCGGGCCACTTCGATCGCGTGGTCTAGGTGTAAGGCATCTGCTCGATGGCCCAACACGAAGAACGGCGCGAGCACCCGCGATTAGCCAGACAGGGTTGCTCGCCGGCTTGCCCGCCGCAGGTCCTGCGGTCTCAACCCTTCCGCGAGTAGAGCTGGCAGCCCGAGTGCGATGGCCGTTGTCACCTCGAGCAGCTGCAGCGCTACCCCGTACGCGAGCGCAAGGCCGGCGCTGACGCCGTACGCGGCGAGAGCGGCGACAGAGGCGGCCTGAAAGACGCCCACGTTTCCCGGCGTGATGGGGAGGACCGCCGCAATGTTGGTAGCGACGAGCACGGCTGCTGCTGCGCCCAGGCGCGACGGCGTCGCGATCCCGAATGCGCCCAGCAGCGCGGCGCAAGCCGCCAGCTGCAGTAACCATGCAGCGAGCTGAGCCGCACTCGCGTGGAACGCGTCGCGTGGGCGCCGAAACACGCGTAGGCCTCCTTGGACGCGCTTGATCTCGATGCGGACGAAGGCGGCCGCGCGGCCCAGCGTCGTCGACTTGCGCGCGGCTTTGTCAAGCAGTTTGGGGCCGGCGAGCACGGCCCCGACCACGACGATCGGTAGCGCAGTCGCGAGCGCGATTGCCCACGCCGCGCTACGGAACACCGTGACGCTGGCGAGCAGCACCGAGGCGAGCACGACGAGCGCGGCCATGTTCAGCAGCGTCTGGGCGAGCACCGTGCCGGCGACGAGCGCGATCGAGTTCCGCGTATCGCCGGCTCGACGCGCGACCACAAGCACTCGCGTGGGCTCGCCGAGCCGTCCCGGCAGGGTCGCCGAAACCATCACTCCGATCATCGTCGCCCGCGCGCAGATGAGGCGGCTGATACGCGGGTTGATCGATGTGCCCCGGAGGATCACGTACCAGCATTCGGCACGGGCGATCAATGACAGCGCCAGCAGCGTCAGCGCTGCGGCAACGAACCCTGGTCTGACGTTGGCCAGCGCGTGAAGGCTGTGCGCGAGGTTCAAGCGCGTGATGGCCAGCGCCGCAAACGCGACCCCGGCGGCGACGATCAGCGAGACGACTACTGGTCTGATGCGCCTCGGCGCGTGTCGCCGCTGCGGCGAGGAAGGCTGCGGGTTCACGGGGGATCGCCGCTCTGGCCGCTGCTGCTCGCGAGGCTGGCGGCTGAGACGATCGCGTCGGCGGGGGCTTCACGAGCGATCACCGGACGGTTCTGACGACGGCGGCGTGCGCGAACGGGCGACCAACCCGGTGGCGACTCGAGCGGCGATGCTCGCGGTCCTGTGGTGCTCCTTGCCCGGGCCGGTGCGGGCATCAGCCCGGCGCCGGCAACCACTAGGCAGAACCCGAGCACACGTCCGGCGATCTCCGCTGGCCCGCTCCCGATCGGGTCGTGGAAGATCAGGATCCCCCCGCTGATCGCCACGACGTTCGCGGCCACCGACGTAAACGCGATGACCTCGATTCCCGGACCGAGCTGGAGGCTTCGCGCCGAGGCGTAGAACGACACCACCATGGCGAGCAGCGCCGCCACAAGCCAGGGATTGACCAGCGCGAGCACACCGCCCTGGTGGGCCGAATGTGTCAAGTACTTGATCGCGACATCGGAGACGCCGAACAACGCGCCCGCGGCGACCGCGAGCATCAACCCCTCGTTGCGGTGCGTGTTGTCGAGCTTGACCGACGCGAGAACCAGCAGGCCGCCGATCGCCAACACCGTGCACTCGACGGCGATCAGCGCCGCCAGCGACGATCTCCCGGGATCCGATCTGCCGCTGGTGAGCCCGACCACCGCCAGCCCGGCCGCCGTCGCGACCAGGCCAATCCATTGCCGGCGGCCGAGGTGAAAGCCAAAGAAGCACTCAGCGAGAACAGCAAGGAATACGAGTCCGCCGGACAGGATCGCCTGCACGATCGACAGCGGCGCAAGCGCCAGCGCGCCGACGTGCAGCAACCACGCAGCCAAGGCGACGAACCAGCCGATCGTCCACCATCTCGAGCGGAACAGACCAGCCGCGCTGAGAAGCGGATGAAGGCCATCCACCGCCGGAGCGGCAACAGCCCCGCGCTGCTTGAACAAGAAGGCAGCACTCGTCGCTAACGCGGAGGCCAGCGCAAGAGCAAGTCCCAGGTACATGATGCAGGCCTAAGCCGGGACGGTTATCCCAGCCCGGTGATGCGGCGGCGAAAGCCGGCGAGGCGCTTGTTCGCGGCTCGTCCCACTGGACGCATCGGATATCCAGGCGAGACGGCCGGAAGTCGGTCTGGAAGCATCACGGTGGGGTCAAGCAGGTGCGCCGTTCCGGCAGCAAGGACCAGCCACTCATGGACGGTCTCACGCGCCGGGTGACCCCACGTACGGACTTCGAGCACCCACTGATCCTCCGCCGCGCCGCGCTCCAGGAACAAGCCCGAGAAGTGATCGAGCCGGACCGCGCCAGTGGCGGGACTCTGGCGCGGCGTGGGGTACATGTGAGTCGTGAGGCCCAGAGTTCGGACGAGCAGCGCGACGTCGGGATCGCTCATCTCGCTCGCGAACGGGACCTGAAACAGCGTTGTGGCTCCGCGCCCTTGCGGTGTCGATGCGGCCGTGCGCGCGGGGCCGGGCAGGCGCGCGCCATCGACGGGCCAGCGAGCCGCTGGCTCGGCGGCGTTGTGCAGGCGTTTCGGTGCCGACGCGGGTTGGGCTGTCGTGCTCAATCGTCCCCTCGGGCCGCATGCACGTCGGTTTGGCGTGAGCGCACCGACTACCTTACCATATTTCCGACCTGGGCACTCGGAATTACCGGCCGTTCGCGCTACGCTCGACGGAGCGCGCCGTTGAGTCCCGATTCCGTCGTCCACTAACGCTCGAGCGCACGGACGGTATGGTCCGAGCGAAGGAGCACAGCGTGTCATTCACCGGCCCGACCTCCGCCTGAACGCGATGCGCGCAGCTCGCTACTTCTCGGCGGTCGACTCGCACACGGAGGGCATGCCAACGCGCGTCATCACCGGCGGCGTGGCGACGCTGCCGGGCGCGACGATGCTCGAGCGCAAGCTGTGGTTCGAGGCACACAGCGACGACCTGAGGTTGTTGCTGATGCGCGAGCCGCGCGGCCACGGCGCGATGTCGGGCGCGATCCTGCAGTCCCCGACACGCCCGGACGCCGACTTCGGTGTGCTGTTCATCGAGGTGTCCGGCTGCCTGCCGATGTGCGGCCACGGAACGATCGGCGTCGCGACCGTGCTCGTCGAGACCGGCATGGTCGAGGTGACTGAGCCGCTGACGACGGTTCGGCTCGACACGCCGGCGGGGCTGGTGACCGTGCGCGTCGAGGTCGCCGACGGCCGCTCGGGGGCGGTGACCCTGCGCAATGTCCCGGCGTTCGTGCTGCGCTCCGGCGCGGCGGTCGACTTGCCGGGCATTGGCCGCGTCGAGTACGACATGGCGTTCGGCGGCAACTTCTACGCGCTCGTGCCGGCCGCCACCGTAGGCGTCGCGCCGTACCCCGAGCAGGCGGCGCGTCTGATCGAGGTCGGGGGCCGGATCATGGACGCGATCAACGCGGCCGACCGGCCGGTTCACCCGGAGGACGAACGGATCGCGGGCTGCAATCACGTGGTCCTGCACGAACCCGGGAGCGATGGCGCCGACGCCCGCGCCGCGACCTCGATCCACCCCGGGTGGCTCGACCGCTCCCCGTGCGGTACCGGGACGAGCGCCCGCCTCGCCCAGCTCCACGCCGCGGGGCGGCTCGCGATCGGCGAGCCGTTCGTCAACGAATCGGTGATCGGCACGCGCTTCACCGGACGAGTGGTCGAGGAGACGGTCGTCGCCGGTTACCCGGCGGTGATCCCCGAGATCACCGGCCGCGCGTGGATCACCGGCATGGGCCAGTACCTGCTTGACTCCGACGATCCGTTCCCGGCCGGCTTCGCTCTGTGAGCACACGGACCACGGTCGTTGTCGGGGCCGGGATCGTCGGCGTCTGCACCGCGTTCGAGCTGACGCGGCGCGGCGAGCAGGTCACGGTGATCGACCAGGCCGGCGTCTCGACGGGCTCCACCGGGCTCGGTGAGGGCAACGTGCTGTGCGGCGACAAGGACGCCGGTCCAGAGCTCGAGCTGACGATCGCCGGCCTGCGGCTCTACGAGGAGCTCGAGGAGTGGCTCGGTCCGGTCGCCAAGATCCGCCGCAAGGGGTCGCTGATCGTCCACCCGGATGCCGAGACCTGGGCGCTCGAGCCGGAGCGTGTCGGCCGCCTCGCCGCCGCCGGCGTGAACGCCGAAATGATCGGGGCCGAAGAGCTGCGCGAGCTCGAGCCCGAGCTGACCGGAACCGTCTGCGGAGCCTCGCGCTTCGTCGACGACCTCCAGTGCGACCCTCGCGCGATCACCTGCGAGCTCGCCGCCCGGGCGCAGGCGCGCGGCTGCCGATTGCGAACCGGCACGCGGGTGGCCGCGATCGCGGTCCGCAATGGCCGCGCGGCGGGAGTCGAGCTCGATGGCGAGCTGATCGCGGCCGACACCGTCGTGCTGGCGGCCGGCGCATGGAGCGGGCCGCTGGCTGAGGCTGCGGGGCTGGCGCTGCCGGTCGCGCCGCGCAAGGGACAGCTCGCCCGCCTGCGCCTCGCGCGGCCCGATGAGCGGTTCCTGCGCCACAAGATCGTCGACGGCGGGTACCTGCTGAGCGTCACTTCGTCCGACAGCCGGCGCCAGATCTCGACCGTGGTCGAGACGACCGCCGACGGCGACGTGATCGTCGGCTCGTCGCGCGAGCGGGGCGGCTTTGATCCGTCCGTCGAGCCCGAGCTCGCATCCACGATGCGGGAGCGCGCGGCGTGGCTCATACCCGGCCTCGCCGGCTGCGCGATCGAGGACGTCTGGGTCGGCTTCCGGCCGTGGCTGCCGGACCGGCTGCCCGCGATCGGGGCGTCGCGCCGAGTCCCGGGCCTGGTCGTCGGGACCGGCCATGAGGGGTCGGGGGTCGCGCTTGGCCCGATCACGGGCCGGTTGCTCGCAGAGGTGATCAGCGGCCAGCCAACGGACGTCGATCTCAGTCCGTTCGACCCAGACCGGTTCGTCTAGCGCGACCCGGTCGGTCCGCGGTGCATCGCCTCGTGCACACCAGAGCTTGATCCCATGGTCGGTATCGTTGTACTATTGCAGTGATATCACGACTCGGAGGGCCATATGCAAGCCTCGGATGGACATCCTCTTTTCAGGCCACGTCGCCCGAACAGCTACAAGGCCTACAGCATCGGCTGCTTTGTCGTCTGGGGGGTGCTGTTGGCGATCTTCACGGTCACCGCCACGTCCCAGACCCTGCACAACGTGCTCATCGGTTTCTCCGGATGGGTGATCGGTTGGACGTCGGCGTCAATTGCGCGGCTCGTCTATCCGCCACCGAACAGCCGGGGCTTGCGACGGCGTTGAGCGAAGACACACCGGACGGCCCCGCGACATATGATCGCGACTCGGACCCTCACGGCGAGCAGAGGAGACCGATAGATCAATGCGTGCCGACAACGACGAGTACTACGAGTTGCTCAGCGAGGGTCGGACGACAATCACGTTCCAGCCCGGCGAGCTGATCTTCGAGCAGGGTGATCAGGGCGGCGTCATGTATGTCGTGCGCGAGGGCTCAGTGATGCTCAGGGACGGCGAGCGTCTGATCGAGACCGTCACCGCACCCGGCTTGTTCGGCGAGCTGGCGTTGATCCAGGACGAGCCTCGGTCGCTGGCCGCGGTCGCTGCCGACGATGCCGTGCTCGTCGAGATCCCGGCGCGGCACTTCTGGATCCTGGTCCACGACACGCCGTACTTCGCGCAGCTCGTGATGACCGTGATGGCACGGCGGCTGCGGGGCACCGGGATCACGACCTGAGCCCCGGCGCTCAGCTCAGACCCGCTGACTCCAGCGGCCGACCGGCCGCTCAGTGCACCCGTCAGCCGCGACCCGGTGGGAAACCGACCTGGACGTCGGAGCCGCCGTCGCGGACGATCGTCGGCACGACGCCGCGGTTGTTCGTGTAGCCCATCAGCTCGGCCCGCCAATCCGGGTTCTGCGTCGCGTCGCGCTCCTCGATGGTCGCGCCCTCGGCCGCGAGCTGCTCTCGCGCGCGCTGGCAATAGGGACAGCCCGGCTTGACGTACATGATCACGGTCATCGCAGTCGCTCCAGAGATTAGCCCGCCCGGGGCGCGAGCCGCGGCTATCGCGGCAGCTCGTCAATGCTCATCGCGGTGGCGTGAAGCCTTTACGGGCGCGGTCGACTCCCGCCCACGTCTGGCAGCCGTCGAGGTGGTCGTTGACCAGTCCCATCGCCTGCATGAACGCGTACACCGTAGTCGGCCCGACGAACCGCCACCCCCGGCGTTTGAGGTCCTTGGCGAGCGCTTTGGATTCGGCGCTCGTTGCCATCTGCGCAAGCCGAGCACGATCGACGCGCCCGGAACGCGGCGGAGGCTCGAAGCCCCAGATATAGCCGGCGAGCGAGCCCCGTTCGCGCACCAGCGCGCGGGCCTGGCGCGCGTTATTGATCACCGCCTCGATCTTGCCGCGGTGGCGGACGATCGACGCATCGGCCAGCAGGCGCTCGACGTCGCGGTCGTCGAACTCGGCGACCCGCTCGAACGCGAAGCCCTCGAAGGCACGTCGGAACGCCTCCCGCTTGCGCAGGATCGTCAACCACGAGAGCCCCGCCTGGAAGCCCTCGAGGCTCAGCTTCTCGAACAGCCGCACGTCGTCGGCGACGGGGAAGCCCCACTCGGTGTCGTGATAGGCGCGGTACTCGGGGGCCGAGTCGGCCCACCAGCAGCGCGCCACGCCGTCATCGCCGACCACGACTCCACGCCCGTCACTCATCGGCTCAAGTCTCGCCGATTGCTGGGTGCGGCGCCGGCGAGCCGATCACGCCTATTGTGAGACAGACTCCTAGGGCGAGCGATTGGGAGGTCGACGTGGTCGATCAGGCGAAGTTGGAGGATGGCGTTCCCGTCACGGCGGGGTGGTTCGTCGTCAACGCTCGAGATGCCCGGTGGATGCACGACGACGTGCGCGCCAGATGCCGGTTCGGGGGGGAGGGGGAGGCGCACTTCGACGATCTCGGTTTCGGCCTCTACTGGCTGGCACCCGGCAGGCCGATGGCGCTCTATCACCACGAGGCGGGCCAGGAGGACTTCCTCGTCCTGCGCGGAGAATGCACGCTGATCATCGAAGGCCAGGAGCGGGCACTCGCCGCCTGGGACTTCGTCCACTGCCCGCCGCGCACGGCCCACACGATCGTCGCCACGGGCACGGAGCCGGCGCTCCTGCTCGCGGTCGGCGCACGCAAGCAGAAGGGGAGCGCCCGCTATCCGTTTGAGCCCGCCGCGGCGCGTCACGGGGCCGGCGTGCCGGACGAGCAGACGTCCGCGGAGGAGGTCTACGCCGGTTTTGGCCAGCCCCGCCCGGGGCCGGCGCCGCCGCTGCGCTAACGACTTCTCGGTCAACGGCCGATATGGGAAGTGGCGGGTCGTCGATCGTGTCAGTGTCTTCTGTAGCTATCGGCAAGAAAAGTAAGATGAGGGTAGGGAAAGCTGTAGCCTGACCAGGACAGGATTCGACTGCGGGGGCCCGTGGGCGGCGATACGAGTACTTGGGCGTTGAGTGTGGAAGACGCGTCCGTCGAACTCGACGGAGTGCTTGACCTCGCTGTAGGCCCGCTGCTAGGCGTCGTCGGGCGCCTCCATCGAAGCTGGATCGAGGTGGAACTCTCAGATCCTGGGCTCACCTCACGGATGACGGTCTCGGATCTGGTGGCGCTGCCGACCGCGACCCAGTTCGTCGTCGGCATCATCGAGGCGGTCATCCGCCGCGCCGACGACGCGGGAGACGCGGATGGCGCCGAATCGCCGATTGACATCCGGATCATGCCGATTGGCGCGTTCACGGCCGGCGAGGCCGGAGCACCGGGGACGTTCACCCGCGGGGCTTCCTCGTATCCGCACATCGGGGGTGCCTGCCATCTGATCGACGGCCAGCCGTTGCACGCGTTCATGCAGATCTTGGCCGAGGACGTAGCTCCAGCGGACCGTCTGGTACTCGGGCGCTATGTCGGCGGCAACGGTGCGGTCGCTGTCGCTGACGGTAACCGGCTGTTCCAGCGCCATCTGGCACTGCTCGGCAGCACCGGGGCCGGCAAGAGCTGGGCGGTCGCGCTGATGCTCGAGCGTGCGGCACGGCTCCAGCACGCGAACCTGATCGTGTTCGATCTGCACGGCGAGTACACACCGCTCACGCAGAGCGTCAACGGGCGCGAGTCGGTGGCGCGCGGGCTGCGGATCGCCGGCCCGGGCGACCTCGGGCACGCCGGCGACGACTTGCTCTACCTGCCCTACTGGCTGCTGAAGCGCGAAGAGCTGATGACGCTGGTGCTCAACGGCAACGATCCCCACGGGCCTGATCAGGTCCTGCGCTTCACTGAGCACGTCCAGACGCTGAAGCAGATCTCGCTGGTCGACGCCGGCCGTGAGGACGCCGTCACCAGGTTCACCGTCGACTCACCGATCCCGTACCGGCTCGACAACCTGATCCGGATGCTCGAGGCGGACAACACTGAGAAGATCCCACAGCATCCGAGTAACCGCGTCGAGCCGGGTCCGTACTACGGCCGCTTGACCGGGTTGCTCACCCGGCTGCTCGCGCGCACGCAGGATCCGCGGTTCGGGTTCATCTTCGACGCTCCGCCGGAGACGCTGAGCTACGACTGGTTGACGGAGACGGCCGCGGCGCTGCTCGAATCGGGGCCCGGGTCGACCGGGATCAAGATCATCGACCTGTCCGAGGTCCCGAGCGCAGTGCTTCCGATCGTTGTCGGGGTGCTCGCCCGGTTCGTCTACGAAGTGCAGTTCTGGATGCAGCCCGAGCGCCGGGTCCCGATCGCGCTGGTGTGCGACGAAGCACATCTCTACCTGCCGGCGCGCGAGGAGCGCGCGCCGATCCACCAGGCCGCGGTCAGCGCGTTCGAGTCGATCGCCAAGGAAGGGCGTAAGTACGGGGTGGGTCTGCTGATCGTGACCCAGCGACCCAGCGACGTCAGCAGGACGATCCTCAGCCAGTGCAACAACTTCATCGTGATGCGGGTCGCCAATGACGAGGACCAGGCGATGATCGAGCGGCTCGCGCCCGAGACTGTCGCCGGCGTCAAGGGAGTGCTGCCGGTCCTCGACATCGGCGAGGCCGTCGTGATCGGCGACGCGCTGATGCTCACCAGCAGGGTCAAGTTCGACACGCCCCGTGTCAAGCCGAGCAGCGCGACCCAGCGTTACTGGTCGATGTGGTCTCAGACGCCCTCGAGCAGCGACGCGATCAAGGCCGGCGTCGAAGCGTTGCGCAACCAGCTGCGCGTGAGCTCCTGACCACCGGGGACTCCATTCCGCGGGGGACGCGTGGGCCGACAGGTATCGTTCGCCGCCTGGCTCGGTTGATCGGGATCTCGACGCGTGGAGCTGGGGGGCGATGACTGCCGCCGCGTCGCGGCGCGTGGCGCGCGGGCCGGGATTGGGCCCGTTTCTCGGCGAGGCACGATGGGGGCTCGAGCTCGCCGCGCTCGTCGCCGACGCGGGCCTGCGGCCCCCGCGCCGCCAGCCGGGCGCCCCGCCGGTGCTACTGATTCCGGGCTTCATGGCCGGCGACGCATCGCTGCTGGTGTTGCGCTCCTGGCTGCGCTTGCGCGGACATCCGGTGGCGATGAGCGGAATCCGCCTGAACGTTGACTGTGCCGAGCGGGCGATGGGCCGCCTGACTCAGCTGCTGCACGAGTTCGCGTCGACGACGTCGGCGCCTGCGGTCGTGATCGGCCAAAGCCGCGGCGGCACGCTCGCGCGGTGTCTCGCCGTCCGCGAACCCGAGCTCGTTGCGGGGTTCGTGACGCTCGGGTCGCCGGTCCTCGATCAGCTCGCAGTGTCATCTCCGGTGCTACGGGTCGTGCGGTCCGTCGCGTTGCTGGCCGACCTCGGCGTGCCCGGCACGTTCTCGCGCAGCTGCGCCGACGGCGACTGCTGCGCCGACTTCCGCCGCGACTTGGCGGCAACGCTCCCGGCGACCGTCAGGGCGACGGCGATCTATTCGCGCAGCGACGGGATCGTCGATTGGACGGCGTGTTTGGACCCGGACGCAGAAAAGGTCGAGGTCGACTCGAGTCACTGCGGGATGGCGGTCAACGCCGGGGTGTACCGCGTGCTTGAGAACGCGCTCGCGCCTATCTAGGAGTGCCCGCGAGCCTGTACGACGAGATCGGAGGGTCCTACGGCGTCGCGCGACGGACCGAACGGCGGATCGCCAACCGGATCTGGGCGGCTCTTGGAGACGCGCGGACGGTCCTCAATGTCGGCGCCGGGACCGGCTCGTACGAGCCCCCGGACCGGGATGTGACCGCGGTCGAGCCGTCGGCCGTGATGCGAGCCCAACGTCCCGCGGGCGCCGCGCCGTGTGTGATCGCGAGGGCCGAAGCGCTGCCGTTCGCCGACCGCGAGTTCGACGTCGCGATGGCGGTGCTGTCAGATCACCACTGGCAGGATCCGCTCGCCGGGCTGCGCGAGATGGCGCGGGTCGCGGACCGCGTGGTCGTCTTCCAGTGGGACCCGGTGATCGCGCGCGAGTTCTGGCTCGTCCGCGACTACATGCTGGCCGAATACGACGAGCTCGTCGCGGGGACGCCGACGCTCGCCGCGCGGGCGGCGTGCATCGGCGCCACGATGGAGCCGGTGCCGATCCCGTCGGACTGCGTCGACGGTTTCTTTCACGCCCACTGGCGCCGGCCCGAGGCGTATCTCGACGAGCGCGTGCGGAACGGAACGTCGGTCTGGGCGAGGGTGGGGGAGCAGGCGGAGCGACGTACGGTCGAGGCGCTCGCTTCCGATCTGCGGTCCGGCGCCTGGGAGACGCGCAACGGGGAGTTGCTCGCGCTCGACGAGGCCGACCTCGGCGCCCGGCTGCTGGTCGGCGGCCGTCAGTAGTTGCCCGACAGCAGGTCCAGCGCTGCTCACTCGCGAGCCGAGTCTGATCGTGGCGCGCGGTCAAGTTTCCGCTGGCAGACTCCACGGTCGTGCTGCGCTATGACCGGATCGGCCCTGGCTACGCGAGCGAGCGCCGCGCTGAGCCGCGCATCGCGACGGCGCTGGCGCGGGCGCTCGGCGACGCGCGCACGGTCGTCAACGTCGGCGCCGGCGCCGGCTCCTACGAGCCCGAGGACCGGACCGTGCTGGCCGTCGAGCCGTCGGCGGCGATGCGCGCGCAGCGACCGTCGGATGCGGCTCCGTGCATCGGTGCGTTTGCCGAGCGCCTACCGCTCGCGGACGCCAGCTTCGATGCGGCGCTCGCGGTCTACTCGGACTTTCACTGGGGCGACCCGTCGCGGGGGATCGCCGAGCTGGTTCGCGTCAGCCGCGAGCTCGTTGTGCTGTTGACCGTCGACCGGCCGGCCGCGGAGCGCTACTGGCTGACCCGTGACTACTTCCCGGCCGGCAACGACCTGTTCCGGGATCTGGAGTGCGTCACCTCGGCGCTGCCGGGCGAGTGCGAGGTGACGGCGGTCCCGATTCCACACGACTGCTGCGACGGGTTCGTGCACGCCTTCTGGCGCCGCCCGCGGGAGCTGTTGGAGGAGCGGGTGCGCTCGACGATGGCGATGTTCGACCGGCTCGGGCAGTCGGCGGTCGATGAGGGCCTCGGACGCCTGCGCGACGATCTTGACAGCGGCGCCTGGCGAGCGCGCAACGGCGAGCTGTTCGGACTCGACGCGCTCGACCTCGGCCATCGTCTGGTCGTCTGGCGCCGGCGAGCGCCGTGCGGTCAGCCGACCTTCGTATAGACGACCGCGCTGTCTGACACGCAGCAGGAGCCGAGGTAGTTGTTGGGTGCCTCCGCGCCCGCGATCGGTTTCAGCTGCGGGTCGGTTGAGATCAGCGCCCCCCACTGGGCGGCGCGCCGGCGCACGAGCTCCGCCCAGGGCGAGGTCCAGGCTTTCTCGCCCTCGGTGAGCGGGCGCGTGTACAGCAGCCGCTGGCCGGGCTTGAGGGTCGCCACGAGCGTCGCCAGCTGCGACTTGGGATTGGAGTCCTTGAGTTCTGAGTAGGCGTTGACCCAGTTCATGTATGACGGATCCTTGACCGGACCGATCGTCGTCGCATAGCGCAGGCCGCCGGGCAGGTAGTACCACGCGAGCGGCGCCTGCTCTGGCTCGCCGACCAGCACCAGATCGCCGGGCCGCATGTACGGAGCCAGCACCCCGGCGACATCGCGCATGTCGCTCTTGTACTTGGGCGAGTAGGAAGCGATGTTGGCGACGAACGCGATCGACAGCACGATCGCGATCAGGCCCATGATTCCGGCGCGGGCGCAGCACAGCGCCCCTAGCAGCAGCAGCGGGGCGACGAGCGGCGCGAAGTAGCGCGTCACCCAGGTCGCGGCGACTAACGACGAAACGCGCGCCAGCACCACCGCCACCAGCGGCAGCACGATCAGCGCCCACATCACGGTCGCTTCGCGGGTCCGTCGGGTCTCGCGTCTGAGCATCGGCAGCAGCACGACGGCGGCCGCGACCCCGAGCGCGACGGCCACCCGGTCACTGCCCAGCAGGTCGCTCGGGAACGTCGCTCCGACGTGGTCGGCGTAGCCCCACGGGCTCGTCGTATGCCCGATCTGGAAGATCAGGGTCGGAACCCACGGCAGGAACAGAACCAGCGCCACGCCGAACGAGATCGCGGCGTCGCGCACGATCCGGGAGTGGTCGTCGGACGCACGGTAGATCGGGATCAACGCCGCCGCCATCCCGGCCCAGAAGAAGACCGCCCAGAAGCTCGTGTAGAGCATCAGCGTCAGCGAGGGCACCAGCAGAATCAGGAACCTGCGTCTGCCGTACACGAATGCGTGCAGAAAACTGACCGTCGCGACGAGCGCGATCACCGCCAGCAGCTCCCATGCCTGCGTCTCAGTCGCGTACTCGGTCAGGAACGCTCCGACCGCGAACAGCACCGCCGCGTAGATCCCGCCGCGCCGTCCGCCGAGGCTCCAGCCCGCCCACATCCCGAGCGGGATCGTCGCCAGCCCCAGCAGCACCGACAGCGCGTGCGTGGCGCGCTCGCTCGAGCCGAACGCGTCGATCCAGAAATGGAGGATCACGTAATACAGCGGCGCGGAGCCGTCGTGGCGGAGGATCCCCGGGATCGCGCTCAGCGGGTGCGAGGCGATCCCAACCGCGATCGCCTCGTCTGACCAGAACTCGTTGCCGATGTATCGGGTCCTGATCACCGCCGAGACCGCCATCAGGAAGACCAGCACGCCGCCGGTGCTGGCCCAAGCTGGGAGGCGGTTGAACCATTTCGGCGCGTGGAACTCGCCGACCGCGGGGACCTGGAGCAGCCACGGCGTCCTGGTCCGGGTGGGCGTGGCGGTACTCATCGGCGGTCTGCGCTCGTCATCGGCGGATCCAGGCTAGCGAGGTCGCGTCTGCCAGCATCCACGAACATGCTCCCGAAAGTGGTCGCATGCGACCTCGACGGCACGCTACTGCGCTCGGACGGTAGCGCCAGCGCTCGCAGCCGCCGTGCCCTGGCTGCGTCTGAGGCGGCGGGGGCGTTGGTCGTCCTGTGCACCGCGCGCCCGGTGCGCTGGGTGCGGCCGCTCGCGACCGGGATCTGCGCGCGCGGGCTCGCGGTCTGTGACAACGGCGCCGTCGTCTGGGACCTGGCCCGCGATCGCCTGGTGGCCGAGACGACGCTCCCGTCCGAGTCGGCGCTGGCGGTCGTGGCCGCGCTCGACCGGACGTTTCCGGGCGGCGCCTGGGCGGTCGAGCGAGCCGCTGGGTTCGGTCACGACCCCGCCTACCGACCGCGCTGGCCGGTCCCCGACGGCACGGTCGTCGCCGAGGTTCGCACGCTGCTGGAGCGGCCGCCGATCAAGCTGATGTTCAGCCACGGGGAGTTTGCGGCTGACGAGATGCTCGGTCGGGCGCGGGCGGCGATCGGGCGCTACGCCGAGCTGACGCATTCCAACTCGGCCGACGGGCTGTTGGAGATCAGCGCGGTCGGCGTCAACAAGGCGTCGACGTTGGCGCGCCTGTGTGCGGATCGGGCGGTCGCGGCCGCGGACGTGATCGCATTTGGCGACATGCCGAACGACCTGGCCATGCTCGAGTGGGCCGGGCGTCCGGTAGCCGTCGCCAATGCCCACCCGGACGTGTTGGCGGCCGTTGGCGAGGTGACGGTGAGCAACGATGAGGACGGCGTCGCGCGCGTGCTCGAGCGGGTTTTCGCCAGCGCATCTGCTAAATACAACTGATCGAGTGAACATTTTTCACGCGCGCGTGTAAACGATCAGGCATGCTTAGGTATGGATGGCTGCCGCCCGCGCACCAGCGAGCGTGCAGTCGCCATCAGAAACAGGCCCAAAAATCTGAAAGAAGGGAACCATGACGCTTACGATTGGATCGACGGCCCCCGACTTCGAGGCCGAGACGACGGAGGGGCACGATTCACTTCCACGACTGGATCGGCGATTCGTGGGCGGTGCTGTTCTCGCACCCGAAGGACTTCACGCCGGTCTGCACGACTGAGCTGGGCTACATGGCGAAGATCAAGCCCGAGTTTGATCGCCGCAACGTCAAGATCATCGGCCTGTCGGTCGATCCGTCCGACAAGCACGAGCAGTGGGTCGAACGACATCGAGGAGACGCAGGGCACGGCGCCCAATTACCCGATCATCGCCGACCGCGACTTCAACGTCTCAAAGCTCTACGACATGCTGCCGCCGGATACGACCGGCGATCCGGCGGCGCGTACCCCGGCGGACAATCAGACGGTCCGCAACGTGTTCGTGATCGGTCCGGACAAGAAGATCAAGTTGATCCTCGTCTATCCGATGACGACCGGTCGCAACTTCGACGAGGTGCTGCGCGTGATCGACTCGCTGCAGCTGACCGCCAACCACAAGGTGGCGACGCCGGTCAACTGGCAGCAGGGCGACGATGTGATCATCGCCGGCTCGGTGTCAGACGATCAGGCGAGAGAGATCTTCGGCGAGTGGGAGTCCCCGAAGCCCTACATCCGGATCGTCCCGCAACCGCAGTCGTGATCAGGTAGCTGGCCGGGCGCGGGCTCATCCGGGTCCGCGCCCGCTAGCTCGGCCGCTGGACCCCACGTGCCAGCCTGGCGGGCGCCTTGCCCTCCCAGGCGTCGGCCAGCAGGTCCGCGACCACCTGCGAGTCAATGTCCGTGAGCGACAAACGGACGGCGCTCAGTCGCTTGCCCCACCAGACCTCGGCGCATACTTCGGGTCGCGCCTGCACGGCGGTGTGGATCCCCGGCTCGTCGACCATCACGTTCATGTGCTCGGCGTCCCACAGGGTCGCGAAGATCTTGCCGGCGACCCTGAAGGACGGCCGGCCGTGATGGTCCTGCTCGGTCGTTTCGGGAAGCGCGAGCGCGAGTTTGCGTGCCTCGTCGGCGGTCATCGACGCTTATGTGACGTGGTCGTCGTCGCGGCGAAGCGCGTCGGTGAACTGTTTCGGCACCGCCGCGTCGTCGCCCTGTTCGAACAGGGTAATCACGACAAGTTCGTCCGCGTCGGGGCGGCAGACGTAGACGAGATCGCGCAGTCGCAGGTCTCGTATCAGCACGGCTCCGCGCTCGCCGGGCTCTGATCTGCCCGCCGCGAGCGCGCCGGCGACGCGCGAGGCGATCTCCGTCTTCGGGTCAAGCGTGCCCCGGACCCGCTGACGAAAACGATCGGCTGCGTGATCTGTTACCGCGACGAGCATGTCTGAGTCCCACCGGGCGCGTCGCAGACATTAGTCGACCATCTCGCCCGCTCAGCGCACGAAGACGGCGAAGAAGTCCCGGTCGTCTGGGGATAGATACCGAGTCGCTGGTCTCGCCATGCCGGGCAGGAGGCTGCTCGGGCGACCGGCGCCCGGCTCGGCGTAGGAGTTGAACGTGACCCAGTAGGAATTGATGTCCAGCTCCATCGCACGGATCGCGCCGGCGCGGATCAGGATCTCGGCCAGCGATCCGACCGTCTGGTAGTTCGCGGCGGCGTAAATCAGGTCTCCCTCGGCGTCGATCCCGATCCCCGAGCGCCACACACGGACGGCGTTGCCGAGCGTCGCGCCCCATTGCGGGCCGTCGTTCAGGTTCGGATTCGGCCGCCCGCCCGCGACGATCAGCGGCAGGTTCTGGCGCGCGAACCAGACGCCGCGCGGGACGTCCGCGCCTCCCTGCCAGGACTGGATGTCTACGCGGCCGTTCGCGTACTCCACGAATGTGCCAATTCCCGTCTGCATCGGCGCGTATGTCCGTCCGTCGAGCGCGAACCCGCCGTGGGCGTCCTCTAGCTTGAAACCGCTGTTGAAGGTCGCGAGCAGGCGAGGTCGCACGGAGAGGGGGACCTGCATCGGGCCGCGAGGCAGCGACACGGACGGCTCGAGGCGACCCGGATAGAGGACGATCGACGTCCGTCGTGGGTCGATCCACGCCACGCCCGCGACCATCTGTGGGTAATTGGGGTCGCTGCGGAACTGCGCGATCTGGACCGGCGAGCTGGAACGGGTCCATCTCTCGGTCGGCACCCAGACGCCCTCTTCGCGCAGCGCAGGGCGGATCAGCGGGGCGATGTCGTGCGCGTGGACCGCCGCGGCCAGCCGCTCGCGCAGCGGCAGCGATCGCAGCGCCGGACCGCCGGTGGACGGGGCGTTGAGCGTGTAGTAGACGCTCTCGATCTCGGAAGCGATCCCGGCCGCCCCGTGATCTCTGAGCCACTCGAACGAGCGGATCGTGAAACTCGAGTTGGACGGGCCCGCGAGCGTGGTCACGTACGAGATCGCGATCGGGACCGCGCACATGCACAGCGCGAGCGTGGTCACCCTGCGCACGCGACGCCAAGGCGTCAGGCGAGGCGGAAGCGGCCGGCGTGGCGCGGCCCGGCTGGCTACGGCGTGGGGTTGCATCGGCGCTTTCAAGACCGGTCGGCGGCCTCGAGATCCGATTCGCCGCCGGCGCGGCGCGCCCTGCGCCCGGTTGAGAGAAGTCTCATCGCGTTGGGGGGGAGGCGTTCGCGTGGCGCCCGAGAACGTCTGTCTGGTGCCGGCAGGGCAGACAGCACGTTGGGTCCGAGTCGCGGTCGAGTACGGCGACGCGCTGGCGGACGACGAGCGTCGCGACGCCGCCGACCCATTGGTCCTGCGTCCGAGCGCTGGGTTCGCGACCTGGGTCCGCGCGGTGCGCGTCCGCCAGTGGCCCAAGAACCTGCTCGTGTTCGGCGCTCCGGCGGCGGCCGGAGCTCTCTCGCGCGCGGGAGTGCTCGGGCGCGTCGGGCTCGCGGCGGCCGCCTTCTGCATGCTTTCGAGCGGCGCCTACCTGCTCAACGACCTGCGCGACGCAGCCGAGGACAGGCGCCATCCGGTCAAGCGCCACCGTCCGCTCGCCTCGAGGGCGATCAGTCCGGATTCGGCGTTTGTGGTCGCCGTCGCGGCGGTCGCGGCCGGGCTGGTGCTGTCGGCGACGCTCGGGCCAGCGTCGCTCGCAATCGCGGGCGCGTACGTCGCGCTCAACTTCGCCTACACGGCCTGGCTGCGAAACGTCGCGATCATCGACATCGCCGCCGTCGCCGCGGCGTTTGTGATTCGAGCGGCCGCGGGCGCGGTCGCGGTCGGAGTGCCCGTGTCGCGCTGGCTGTTCGTGGTCGTTTCGTTCGCGGCCCTGTTCGTAGCGGCGGGTAAGCGGTACGCGGACTTCATGGACCCGGCGTCGCGCCGGTCGCGTCGTGTGCTGGCGGAGTACAACGGCGACTTTCTCCGGATCGTGATCGGGGGCGCCGCTGCGGTCGCGGTCGGCGCCTACTGCCTGTGGGCGTTTGCGGGCGGCCGCCCGGAAGCGGTCAGCTGGCGCGAGCTGACGATCATCCCGTTCACGATCGCGCTGCTCCGGTACGCGCTGCTCGTGACAGGCGGTCGAGGTGGGGCGCCGGAGGAGATCGTGCTGTCCGACCGGTTCATGCAGGTGACCGGCGCGGCGTGGTTGCTCACCTTCACGCTCGGCCTGTGATGGGCGCTCCCCGACCGAGGCCAGCGCAACACCGTGAGCGCGCGACCGCCGGCTCGGTCGCGCCGGCCCGTTCTACGCGGACGGCGAGCTCAGAGCGTCGCCGGCGCGAACGGCACTTCCGTCGCCGTCGCCGCGATCTCGTGCTCGACATCGCGGTCGCGCTCGCGCTGACAGTTCTGTCGATCACGTTGACCGCGGGCCTGGGCGTGCTTCTGTTGCTCGAGATCCCAATCGCCGCGGTGCTGGTGGCCTCCCTGGTGGTTGGGCGGGGCCGGGGCGGACAGCGTGCGCGTCCCCGCCACGGCGCTCAGCGCAAGCGACGGCGCCGAGCGGGCAGCCGCCCGCCGCGGTCTCAGCCGGAATGATCGTGGTGGTGATGCCAGAGCGCCGGGTGGGCGGTCCAGGTGGCGAAGTCCGGGATCAGGACCAGCGCCAGCACGAGCCCGGCGACGATCATTCCGGCTAGCGCGATCGCCCGTCCCGTCTGGCCGGACTCGATCCCGAGCGTGCGGCCGGCCCGTAGCTCCTCGGGCATCCCCGGCAGGTGGCCGAGTACGTGCAGTGCGGTGAACACCACCCAGACGATGAAGAAGATCTTGTGGATCTCCGCCACAGGCTCGCGATTCACGGGTCCGATGATCAACAGCCATACACCGGTCACGAACACGCCCACCGTCGTAAAGACGATGATCGGTGCGATCAAACGCAGCCAAGTCGCGGGCGGTCCCTTGCGCCGGTAGGACGGATCGCCTCCGTAGTAGAGGACGAACCGGTAGCCGGTGCTGCCCATCTTCAGCAACACCGGTCCGATCAGCAGCAGGCCGAGGAACATATGCAGCCAGATCAGCTGCCCGATCTGGACGATCGTCAGCCCCAGCACCAGGAGCAGGATCAGCAATACGACGCCGGTAGCGGCCGTCAACTGCTGGTTGCCGTCGGGGCCGCCGCGCAGGCGGGCGCGCAGCGAGCGTGCCTGACTCGCGGCGTTTGAAGCCGAACTCGCGTCGGCCGGCATCGAGGGCGGCGTGATCGCCATCGCTTCGATTCTTCAAACCGATGATTAAGACGGCGTCTCGCGTTGATGAGAGAGTTATTGCGCGAGCGACAGGATCTCAGCGGGTCTCACGGGCAGAGATCAAACCGCTGCAAGCCGCGCAATTTGGTGGCGCTGTACGAGTGGCTCAGAGGGTTGGCAAAAGCTTATGATTCCGACGGGCGCGTTAGGGCGTCTGGCGGGGTAGGGCAAGGATCAAGGAATGAGGACCGGTGCCGATAAAGCCTTACGATGCCACGCAAGCTGCGCCCGGTGGTGCTGACTGCTCTCGGCGCGTTGACGATCGTCATAACCGTCTCGACGCTGATGGTGACGGCCTCTTATCACGGGGGCTTCCAGATCGATTTCCAAGCCGACCTCTACCGGGCCGCCCAGACGATTCTGCGCGGCGGCAACCCGTATCACCCGGAGCTGCTGGAGGCCGAGGCGGCGACACTGCGGGCCGGCGGCAAGCTTGGGCTCACGCTGTCGCCGCGCTACCCGCCGCTGTCGATGCTGCTGGTCGCACCGCTCACGCTGCTGCCGTACAAGCTGGCTGCGATGGTGTTCTTCCTGCTGTCGTGCTGCGCAGTAGTCGGCGCGTTGTGGCTGCTAGGGGTCCGCGACCTACGCGCGATCGTCGTCGCGGCCGTGTCGGCACCGGCCGCCTACGGAGCATGGATCGGCAACCCGAGCCCGTTCCTTTTGCTGGGCGCGGCGCTGGTTTGGCATTGGAGGTCGGAAACGATCCGCCTCGCGTTCGCATCCGCGGCGACGATCGGACTGAAGCTACTGCTGTGGCCGCTCGGGGCGTGGCTCCTGATCAAAGGGCGTTACCGCCTGTTCTTCGCAACCGCCGCCTTGACGCTGTTCGGGATCCTGGCGGCGTGGGCGGCGATCGGCTTCAAGGGCCTCGCCGCATATCCGGGGATGCTCATCAACATCGCCTACATCGGTGAGATCCGGGGCTCCTCACTGGTTACGGTCCTGCTCAGCGCCGGGCTCTCGACGATGGCGGCACGGGCGGTCGCACTCGCCTGCGCTGCCGGACTGGTGGCCGCAGCCTGGCGGCTGAGGCGCCTGCCGGACGGTGACCAGCGCGCGTTTGGGCTGATCACGGTCGCGGTCCTGTTCGCCTCGCCGGTCGTCTGGATGCACTACTGCGTGCTGCTGTTCATTCCGGTCGCGCTGCTGTCGCCCCAGCTCTCCTTGTTCTGGTTCGTGCCGGTGTTCGCGAACTTTGCGGCCCTCCCGGACGTCGGGATCGAGCTGATCGTCGTCGCGGTCGTGTGTGCGCCGCTCCTGCGCGGTGCCGCCGTGAGCTCGGCTCCGGCCGAGGAAGAGGCAAGGATCACGACGGGGCTGCCCATCCGGCGGCTGCCGATCGCGTCGTTGCTGCTGGCGCCGATCGTCTAAGGCCCGGGATCCCCGGGCCTGCGGGAGCACCGGCTCAGAGCCGTGGCACGATCAGGATCACCAGACCGCCGAAGGCCAGAAACGGGCCGAGCGGGAGCATCGTCTTTCGGGCGGCTGCGCCGCCGCGGATCAGCATCGCGAACGCGAATGGGACGGTCGCCAGAAAGCCGATCAGCAGAGCGCCTATCACGCCCCAGCCAAGACCCGCCCCCAACAGCAGCGCGAGCTTGACGTCGCCCATGCCGATCGCCGAGCTGGTGAACAGGTTGGGCAAGAACAGAAACACAGCGGCGGCCAGGGGTGCCACGATCAGTTCGACGGTGCGCCCGGGCTCGATCGCGATGTGAGCCGCGAGCACGATCGCCGTCGCCGGCAAGACGATCTTGTTCGGAATGATCCGGTGCTCGAGGTCGATCGCCGCAAGCACGATCAGCACGCCGGCGAAGAACGCCGCAAGCGCCGACCGCGCAACCGTCGGGTAGCTCGCGAACGCGAGGGCCGCGGTCGCGACCGTAACCACTCCGACGCCGAGCGGATGGGAAACGAGCGGCCCCCGCCGTGAGGGCGCCTGTGGCGTCTGGTCGGGCTGCTCGCTCGGCAACACCGGCGTGCTCAGCGCACCGGCTTGCGCCGCGTTAGCCGGTTTCACCGGAGAACCCCGCTCTCCGGTCAACCGGACAGACTTCAGTTATCGCTCCGAACAGCTCGTCGAACTCGCCCCATTTCTCCAGCACCGGGGTGAGTGACGTTCCCCGCTTCTGATCCTCGCTGATCAGGACGACGCCGACCGGCGGGTCGAGCGCATCGAGTTCCGCTGCCGCCAGCGTCGCCGCGGTCGGCAGCGAGCCCGCATCGAGTACGACCACGTCGACCGCTTCGCGCTGCGCAAGCTCAGCGACGCCGACGATCCGCTCGCTGACCAAGACCGCGCAGCCACGCCGCTCGAGCAGGGCTGCGGCGACTGATCGAAAGCGACGGTCGGTCCCGACGAGCAGGACCTTGGTGGGATCCGACGCGCGGGTGGCCTCCGCCCCGCTGAGCGGCTCCTCCGTCAGGGCGCTGGCCCCGACGTTCGGTCTCACGGTCAGCAACTGATCGCCGACCTGCACCTGGCGGCGGACGATCTCACCGGAGGCCAGCTCGAGCGTGCTGCGTCCCTCCATCGCCGAGGCGGTGTGCCACGGCGGGAGGTGCTCGACCAGCTTGATCACGCGCAGGTTGCGGTCGAGAAATACGACATCGATCGGGAAGCGCATGAAGGCCGTGTGGATCGACGGGGAAGGCTGCAACAGCATGCCCTCCCCGGGCGGCAGCGAGCGCCGACCGAGCAGGCCCCGCATCCGTCGCCGAGCGCGATCCGCGATCACCGCCTCCTCGCAGACGACGTTTCCTCGGGTGAGGTTGACGATCAGCTGGGTCTCGCGCGCCATATGCTTCCAATGTCGGCCGAAGAGCGGGCGCTCACAACCCCTGAAAGTCTAGGCTCACGCGCGGCGTGCGCGGTCAAACCTGGACCGCGTCCAGGTGACGATCGGGGCGTGGGGTTGCGTCGCAGGCGAGGATCCCGGTCAGTCCGTCGAGTGCATCGTCGCCGCTGGTTTGGGCCTCCGTCGGCGTTCGCAGCAGGCCCGCGACCACGACCGCCACCACGGTCAGACACAGTACGAGCTGCCACAGCGTCGGCCACATCACCGAACACAGCCACAGCGCGACCGGGAGCACCCATAGCCACCCCAGCCGGGGGCGCATGATCGCGAGCGGCACGAGCAGCAGCACGAAGTAGTGGATCCACACGACCGGCGTGGCGAGGAGGCTGAGGACGATCGCGCCCAACAGCACCTCGGCGTCACGGCCCTGCCGTGCAAACCACACGCACATCGCCCCGCACCCGACGATCAGAATCAGCGTGATCGCGTCTGCGGTGATCTGGCTCGCGCCCAGGTGGAGCGCGAGCGCCAGCGGCGTGTACGCGTACTTCTCCTCGACCTTGCTCACGGCGTCTGCGAGGACTGTGTAGCGGTGGAACTGGTTCAAGCCGAGCAGGGACCACGACACGAGGTTGACGACCAGCCCCGTTCCCGCAGCCCAGGCGAAGGCCCGCCAGCGGTGTGTCAGCAAGAGCCAGATGCCGAGCGGCCAGAGAAACAACTTGACCGCCGCTAGCAGACCGATCGTGATCCCGGCGACGGCCGGACGATCACGGTAGCGCCAGGCGACGGCCACTCCGAAAGCCAGCAGCAGCGACACGTTGGCCGTCTGCCAGCCGCTGACGACCGCCGGCCAGACCATCGTCAGACCGTAGAGTCGCCAGTCGCGGACACCAAGGATCCTCAGCAGACCGAGAGCGGCGGCGATGCACAGGGCCGTGAACAGGGCCCCGGCGAGCTCCCGTGGAATCCACGCAAACGACGCGAAAAAAAGCGCGCCGGGCGCCGGATAAACGAACGCGAAGCGATGCGTTGCGGCTGCCGAGGTCGAGGACACGTATGGGGTGACCCCGTTGAGAACCTGTCTGCCGGCGGGCCAGAACGCCGTTCTGAAGTCGAGCGCAAAACTGTTGTGGGTGATCGAGTCGATCAGGAAGTAGCCGATCGTCAGCACCGGCACGAGCCCGAACGTGCTGTGGGTCGCGGCATTTGTCCAAAGTCGACGCCGCGCCGGCGTCCACCAGCGGCCGAGGCTCGCGGGTGAAGCGATGCCGGCCTCTGCGCGCACGCTGCTGCTCACGACGCCGGCGCCCAGGTCGCAACATCGACCGTCTTCGAGCGGAGCACCACGTGGGTGCCGGGCCTGGCGAGCAGGCGCTGCGTCGTCGAGCCGCTGGTCGGATCCAGAACCAGCAGCCGGTAGCCCGGCAGCAGGCTCGCTTCGTGCGGACGCGAGATGCTGGTCACGTCGATGATCTGGTTCAGCTGCGGGATCGTCAGAAGCTCGAACCTAATGTCGTAATCGATCCGGCCGGCGAGGCTCGGGTCCTTCCACAGCAGCCAGTCGGCGAACCGGTTGTCGGCGTAGATGTGGGTCGACGGTTGGCTGCGAGCGATCGCCGCCACCGTGGCGAACGCGCGCGCGCTGTAGTTGCGCTCAAACCAGCTGGCGGGCCGCGTAGCGACGGCCACCGCGGTCGCGAGCAGCACGAGCAGCGATACGCCGACCAGTGACAGATTGAGGCGCGCCCGGCGGTCGGCCTCGCGCCCGGCTCCGTACACCATCGTCAGCGTCCGTGGCAGCAAGATCGTGACCGCCATCCCATACCACGTGATGTTGCGCAGCGCCCAAACTGCTCCGGCGCCGAGCACGATCAGCGCCAGCTGGTCGAACGCGGGCATCCGGCGCCCCGCGCGCCCCATCACCCAAGTCGTCCCGAATGCCAGCAAAAAGAACGGAATCGCCAGCACCATCTCGGTCGTGATCGGCTGCCATTCGACGACTATCTTGCCGAACGCGGGGTTGAGGATCGTCTCGCGGTAATAGCGGATGATCTCGAACCCGTACGGGTTGAGCAGCAGGCAGATCGGCGCGCCAATCAGAAGCACGATCCCGCGCGCGCGTAGGTGGCGGATGCCGGCACGCCAGCGGTTGTCCCCGAGGTCGCGGGCGATCAGAACGAGGCCGCACAGCATCGCCAGCCCGACACCGAGCGTCACCGAGCCGTGGAGGTTCCCCCACAGGATCAGCAGCGGGAAGACGAGGTAGACGCGGCGATCGCGGGCGCCCGAGACTTCCCTCGCCAGCAGCCACAGCGTCGCGCTGAACAGCGGCAGCGCCAGGCCCTGCGTTCGTACGTTGAACGACCCCGCGAAGTAGAGCGCGCCGGTCAGCGGAAGGGTCAACAGAACGTAGCGCTCGCTACCGCCGAGTCTGCGCGCCGCGGCGATCGCGAGCGCGAAGCCGGCGACCGTCAGCCCAATGTAGAAGATTCCGTAGAGCGCCAGGCCACCGATCTGATTGAGCCCGTACAGGATTAGCTGGGCGAGCCACTGCTGGTCGATCCAGCGCGCCCCGTGCGTGAGGACGTAGAGCGTGTCGTGTTGCGGAATCCCGTGGGCGGCGATGTAGCGCCCATCCACGAGCGCGAGCCACGTGTCCTGGGTGATGTGCTGCGGGAGCTTCGCGAGGCTGAAGACCGCGATCGCGCACAGCGCCATGATCAGCAGTGCTTGACTCTCTACCCACGCGACAGCGGCACGCGCGCGCGGGTGCCCAATGCGGTCCAGCGGGGCGACACCTTTGAAGACAGCGGAGCTCACTGAAAACGCTACAACTGGTTGGTGGAGTGCTTCACAGGAGAAAGTGTCGAGCACTTCGACCTAAACTGCCCTAAACCTTGGTCTAGGCCCTAACTAGACCAAATTCCGTTCCTCGATCGGCGCCGCCAACCTACTCTTTCCCTCAGTTCGACGAGCCCGGGTGATTCGCATCCGCGTAGCCACCAAGACGGGTCGTCAAAGAGGTGAATTATGTTCGCGGCAATCAAGACCGATATACATATTCTCAACGCCACGGAATTTGGCAATGAGGACGGGCAAGGGCTCGTCGAATATTCGCTCATCCTTGCGTTTATCGCGGTCGTAGCAATCCTCGCGGTTACGTTCTTGGGGACCGATCTTTCGAGTGCCCTTAGCAGTATCGGCAACGCGCTCTAAAGCGCTACGACATCAGTGACATCACCAGCTTCAGGCCGGCCGCCAACGAGCCGGAAAACTTCGAATAGCAACAAGGAGGTGAATATGCTTTCGCTCTTTACCGTCGACCTGCGCAGTGTTCTGGCTCGGATGCGCGAGGAGGCCGGTCAGGGACTTGCGGAGTACGCCCTGATCCTCGCCTTCATCGCAGTGGTTGCCGTGCTTGCACTGACGTTCCTGGGAGGCGACATCTCAAGCCTGCTCAGCAAGGTTGCGAACGACCTGTAGGTCGCTCGCATCTAGTTGAAGCATGGGGGCGTAGCGGAGGCCCATCCAGCGTAAGCTGGGTGGGCTTTCGTGATTCTGGGGCCAGTTGGGTTGCGTTGCCTACGCGCGTGAGGTAGCTCCGCGCGTGAGGGGGCACCGGGTGCCCAAGCGGCACCGGGTGCCCAAGCGGCACCGGGTGCCCAAGCCGGCGACCGCAGCTCCCGTCCGGACTGACCTCTTTTTTCCCGCGTTATATACGGGGAAAGGGGAGGTGTGTTGACTTCGCACGAGCGCGGCCGTGTAACCACACCGCGAGCGCGGGCGTGTAACCACGCCGCGCGGCGCCGAGCCAACCCCCGGGCGCAACAACAAGCGTTGGGCGAGCGGGCGGCCAGCGCCGTGGCTCTAGTGCCCCGATTCAAAAAGGCGGTGGCAGTCTCGCGGCGTCTGGACGCGCCCGGAACCACCGCCCGGCGCAGGTACGTCAGTACCTGCTTGCCGCGCGGCGGCCCCAGCCACGCCCAGCCACTCCCGAGCCTGCTCACTAATTTCCGAATCGCGACACTAGCGATCAGCGACGCCGCTCCAATTGAGCTGAGTTGGTTTCTTCGTGCAGCATCACGGTCTCCTGCACCCGGTTGCCGTGCGACGAGCGCTTGAACGCCGGGATCGGGCGTGGGCCTCGGGCACCAGCGATGCGCAACGAACGGTCACACTGACGCCGTTGATCACGACCGGCTCGATGGGCCGTCCGGCCGACGCCTGCCGGCGCGCGCCAGTTCGGAGGTCACCCCTGGCGAGCGCGGTCCGGCGACGCTGCCGGCGCGCGAGCGCCAGTTCGGAGGTCACCCCTGGCGAGCGCGGTCCGGCGACGCCTGCCGGCGCGCGAGCGCCAGTTCGGAGGTCACCCCTGCCTGGCGAGCGCCGTAAGCGATCGCTGCGCTGGAGCTGTGACCGCGCTGCTTGACTGTGGCTGGCGCCGCCACCGCACCTAGCGACTGCGGATTCCTTCGGCGCAAAGGCCGCCGGTCGGCGGGCCGGAGCGGATTAACCGAGGGTGCTGATGATCGAGAGCAGCGCCGGCGTCATCAGGACGATGAACATCGCCGGGAAGATCAGGAACACGAGCGGGAACAGCATCTTGATCGGTGCCTTCTGCGCCCGCTCCTCGGCCATCGACCGCCGGCGCTTGCGCATGTCGACCGCAAGGTTGCGGAGCACGTGCCCGATCGAGATACCCAGCCGCTCGCCCTGGGCCATCGCGCGTACGAACGCGAGCATTCCGGGCGTCGCCGCACGGACGGCCATATTGGACAGCGCTTCGTCGGTCCCGAGACCCATCGTCTGCTCCTGCAGCGTCAGTCTGAGCTCGTCGCTCAGCGGCCCGGTGACGTGCTCTGCGGCAAGGCGGAGCGCGCCTCCGAAGCCGAGTCCGGCCTCGACCGTGACGACCAGCAGGTCGATCAGGTCAGGGAGGCGGTGGTCGATCTCCTGCAGCCTGGAGCGAGCCTTGCGGCGCACGATGATCAGCGGCAGCATCCAGCCGCCGGCGATCATCCCGAGCGCGAGTGCGACCCCGATCAGGGTGAAGCCGGCGACGATGATCGTGAAGGTCGGGAGCAGGATCGCGCAGATCGCTCGGTAACCGAGCAGCGTCCGCGGCGACATCCGGTAGATCCCGGCCGACATCAGCTCGGCGCGCAGATCCTCCTCGCGGATGCTCCCGAACCGTTGTGCAACCGCGGCACCGACGGCGGCAACGAAATCAGTCGTTCCACTGCGGCGACGCTGGAGTGGCAGCTCGGGCGCGGTCGACTCGGCCGAGAAGCCGTACTCATCGATCGCGGCGAGTCGTTCGCTTGTCTTCAGGCGGCGTGCGGTGAGCGCCCTGAGCATCGCCGCGACGGCGACCCCAATGCAAACGACACCGAGTATCAGAAGGAGGTACATGCTGACCTCACACGTCGATGTTGACGATTTTTCGGATGATCAAGCTGCCCGAGACCACCAGAACGCCCGCGACGACGAGTGCGATGATCCCAGCCGTCTTGTGGAACAGCGGACTTGTGTAGTGGGGATTGATGAATGACAGCGCAATCAGCAGCATGACCGGCATCCCGGAGAGGATCATGCCTGCGAGCCGGCCCTGTGCCGTCAGCGTACGCACCATCCGCCGCAGATCGATGCGATCCCGAATCGTCTCAGTGACGACATCGAGCACCTCGGCGGTGTTACCCCCAGTCTCCGCCTGGAGTGTCGCCACGAGCGCTACGTGGTGAAAGTCAGTGCTCTTCATCCTGTCGCTGATCTTGTTCAGCGCATCGACCAGTGGCACGCCGAGTTGCTCGTCGGAGAGCGCCCGCCGCAGTTCGCGCCGGGACGGCTCGGGCGCGTCGTTGGCGACCACGCCCAGTGACCCGGCGAACGTGTTACCGGCCCGCAGCGCGGAAGCCACCACGCCTAGGTTGTCAGGCAGCTGCTCGTCGAACGTGCGTCGCTGGCGGTTGGCGCGCATCTTGATCCCCATCCTCACCGCGAACGGAACCAGCAGCGCCAGCATGGCGGCCAGCACGCCCTCGAGCGACAACAGGACGTAGAAGACAGCGATCGTCGCGACGATCGTCAGCAAGACCAGTCGCGAGAAGGAGATCTGGAGCCGTGCGACCTCGAGCTCTTCGGCGAACTGAGCGGCGCGACCCGTTCGACCCGTGCGCCGGCCACGCGGGTCGCCGAGCGCACGCTGAACGAGTGATCGCGGTTTGTCTTCGACCGGTAGTGCTGACGACGCGCCGACGAACGGTGTGATGCGATCGCGCACCCCGGTGCGCTGGGTCGCGAGCGCCAGGATCGCGAGGCCGATCAGCATCGCGCAGATCAGGCAGATCAGCAGCGCCGCGCCGGTCGATGTCCAGAAGGAGGATGACGGCGCGACCCCGGCGGGCCCAGAAGCGACAGCCGGCGTCAGCGACGGCGTCGAGTAGGTCGTCGCGGCGGTGCCATGGCCGGCCACGTGGACGACGACTGCGACCTTCGCCCCGAGTGCCGAGCGCGACTCGTAGCGAACCAGATACTGATTCGAGAGCGCGACCCCAAGCTCGTGGTACAGAGTCGGGAGCGAGCTCGAGGTGGCCGGCGTGTAGACCCCGCCGGTGGCGCTGGCCAGGCTCTGGAGCGTGGCGCCGTCAAACGACGGGTCCTGGACGCCGACCGTATAGAAGCGTGTGCCCTGTGAGGCAGCTTGGCCCGCGACGGCCTGCTGGCTGACGGTGCTGCCCGTGTCGCGGCCGTCCGAGGCGACGATGATCGAGCCGCCGGTCAGGTTGGCGCCCGCGAGCATCTTCAGCGCGGCTCCGACCGCGTCATAGATGTGCGTGCCCGAGTGGAGCTCCGGCACGGTCGCGAGCGCGTGCTCCAGGGTCGCGTTGTCGGTCGTCATCGGAACGGCGACCCGCGGCGTCTGATCGAAGTACACGATCCCGACGGGCTGCTTGGGATTGCGCGACTGAACGAACGATCGCATCGCCTGGATCGCGTTCTGCTCGGCGGCCCCGGCCATAGAATCGCTGGTGTCGACCACGAGCACGGTTCCGAAGTGCGACTGCCCGATCGCCGACGCGGGCTCGACGGACAGGCCCTGGACGGGTGCGCCGCCCTCGGTGAGAGAGATCTGACTTGGCGTCACCACGCCCTTCGATGTGAGCGTGACGATGAACTCGCGCTGCGGGAACTTCGCGCCCCCGGCCTGAGTGACGTTTACTCCAGCCGCCAGCGCCTGTCCGGCCACCAAGCCGGCGACCACGAGCGTGGCGATCAGAAGTGATGTGAGACGTTTCATCGGAACGAGCGCCTCACCTCTGCCGGCGACGGCCTGACCTCGGGCCTCAAGGTCAGCGCGGCAGGTCCCTGCCCTCCGCCGAACTCGTGCGCGGTCATCCAGTCCGGCAGCGGTGTGTTGTGATAGTCGAACTTGTTGCTCTGTGGACGCAGGCCGCTGTACTTGAGCGAGCCGCCATCCATCGCCGGGTCAGCGCTGGTCTCGAACTCGAAGATGTCCTGGAGCGTGACCGTGTCACCCTCCATCCGCTGAACCTCGGTCACGCACGTCACGCGGCGCGAGCCGCTGCTGAAGCGCTCGATCTGGATCACGAGGTCGAGCGCGCGTGAGACCTGCTGGCGGATAGCGCGGAGCGGGAAGTCGACCCCCGCCATCAGCACCATGCTCTCGATTCGGGCAAGCGCGTCGCGAGGAGTGTTGGCGTGCACCGTGCTGAGCGAGCCATCGTGGCCCGTGTTCATCGCCTGGAGCATGTCAAGGGACTCCGATCCACGGACCTCGCCGACGATGATCCGGTCGGGCCGCATTCGCAGCGAGTTGCGCACGAGTTCGCGAATTGGGATCTCGCCCTGTCCCTCGACGTTCTTCGGCCGTGCCTCCAACCGGAGCACGTGGCGCTGGTTGAGCCGCAGCTCGGCCGCGTCCTCGATCGTGATGATCCGGTCCGTGTCAGGGATCGCGCCCGAGAGCGCGTTCAGCAACGTCGTCTTGCCGGAGCCCGTACCGCCGGAGATCAGGATGTTGAGCTCGGCCTTGACGCAAAGCTCGAGGAACTCGCGACACTCCTGCGTCAGAGAGCCCTTCAGCCGCAGGTCGTTCAGATCCCACCGCGACTTGGAGAACTTCCGGATCGTCAGCAGCGGTCCCGTCAGCGACAGCGGCGGAATGACGGCGTTGACGCGGCTCCCATCCGGGAGGCGCGCGTCGACCATCGGCGACGACTCGTCGATCCGGCGCCCGACCTGAGCGACGATCTTGTTGATGATTCGCCGCAGATGATGGTCATCAGCGAAGCGCACGTTGGTCCGCTGCAGCAGGCCCGCGCGCTCGAGCCAGACATCGCCCGGCCCGTTGACCATGACTTCAGTCACCGTGTCGTCCTGGAGAAGGGTCTCGATCGGCCCGTGCCCGAGCGTGTCGTCGGCGATCTCCTGCACCAGCCGGTCCCGATCGGCGATCGAGATCCCTCGCTCCTGCGTCAGACGCTGGCGGATGTCGCCGACCACGAGGCGGTAGAGCGCCGCATCGTCAACCGAGGCGTTGTACAGCTGAGGCCCTAGCTCTGAGATGACCGCCATGTGGATGCGGTCTTTCAGCTCGGCGAACGCGTCGAGCTCGTCTGCCTCACCGCCGGTGCGGTTACCCGCGAGTCGTTCACGGAGTTCCATCAGCCTTGTCTCCTAGGTATACGAATCAGCCCCCGCCGGCTCTTGACAGGATCAGTCACGACAACACCCGGCTTCGAGAACAGATCGGCGAGTGCGCTGAACGATCTCGCCGCATCGGATCGCTTCTGGGAGAGCACGATCGGGTTGCCCTCGTTCACTGACGTGGTGATGTCGCGGCTGCTGGGGATCAGCACCTCGGGCGATCGCTCGAGGATGTTCGCGACGTCACGGCTTGTGATGCCGACGCTCGTGTTCGCACGGTTCAGGACGACACGCACGCGTTCGGCCGGATAGCCCATCAGATCGAGCGTCTCGAGGCCAAGCTTCGCGTTCTTCAGTGACAGGGCGTCCAGCATCCCGACCATCACCACGAACGACGACGAGTCGACTGCGGCAATCACCTCTGGACTGAAGCTCGGCGGCGTGTCGATGACGATGTATTCAAACTCGCTGCGCAACACCGTGAGCACGTCGGTCATGAACTCGGTCGTGACCGCGCCGGTCTGATCTGGCCGGATCGGCGCGGCGAGCACGCGCAGGCCGCTGTGGTGGCTGATCAGGAACGCGTCCACCTTGTTCGCGTCCAACGAGCCTCCCGAGGTCGCCAGGTCGTAGATCGTCCGCTCCGGCCGCAGCCCGAGCGACAGCGCGACGTCGCCGAACTGGAGGTCGAGATCGACCAGCACTACGCGCTTACGACGACTCAGGAGGGTCAGCGCGAGGTTGCAAGCGACCATCGTCTTGCCGATCCCGCCCTTCGGCCCGAGCACGCAGATCATCGTCGCCAGCGAGGTGTCTCCCTCGCCGGGCGTGACCTTGCGCACGACTGCCTTGTGCAACGCGAACTGGACGTGGTGCGCGCTCGCCTCAGACACTTGCGGCCCTGGCTCGAGCACGATCAGGTCGTCCGCACCGGCAGCGAACGCCCGTCCGACGAAGCCGTTCGCTGAGCTCTGACAGAGCACGACGGCCGGACGGTCGGGGTAATGCCCGACCCACCACTCGATAAGCCCGACGGCCGCGCTCGACTCGTTCCCGCAGGCGACCACGAGGACATCGGCTTCCGTGTGGTGAAGGGCATCCGAGCCCGGCGACAGGGAGTCGACGACCTCCTCGACGAGCATGTCCGTGTCGTGAGTGATGTGATCGGTGATCCACGGCCCCTCGACGCTGTCGTCGTGGGCGACGATCACACTGATGCTCTTCGTGGCCATTAGTGAGACGTCCCCTGGCTCGGCGTCAGTGCTCCGACGTCGAGCGCCGGCCGCAGTGTGATCCACACCTTCTGGTTGTCGGCGGCGTACGCGAGCGCCGGCGCCTGGGCGTTGGTCACGCGCAGGATGATGTTGCCGCCGCTGCTTGAACCACCGCCGGCGATCCCGCCACCGCCGCCGGAGCTCGGCGCGGCGAGGACGAGGATGTTCTGGTCGAGCGTGGCGACGCCCTTTCCTCCAGCTCCGCTAGCGCCGTCGACCAACACATCGACGTGATCGCCGGTCTGTACGATGCCGACCAAGCCGTGTGCAGAGTCGACTGGAATCGCGATCGCGCGCTGGTTCGCCGTCAACAGCGAGGCAACTGTCACGTTTGTCGCTGTGAAATCGCTCGAGGTCAGCTGCTGACCTGGGTAGATGTTGCTGGCGGCGACCTCGCCGCGGATCACCGATGGATCGGTGATCGCGCCGACTACGGCTTTGCTCGCCGGCACGGTTGTACGCGACAGCAGCTGCGCCGAAGCGATCACGCTGACAGGAGTGCCCTTCGGGATGTATCCGGACGCGACGAACACCGGCGCGTTGACGGCGGTGGCCGAGCTGCCCTTCTTGTAGCTCTGCACGAACGCGAACAGCAGTACGGCAGCTAGCAGCGCGGCAACCACGGCAGTTGTGATCGCACCGCGACGAGTTGAAAACATCGCCGTACCGAGACCGCTGCCGGTTCTCTTACGAGTTGACGACGAACCTTCCATTGCTTTTCTCCATCTTTCGTTGGTTAACCAGCAGCAAGATCATCATGTGCAGCTTGTCGAGTTGACCCAGCTCGAGCTCAGGGGTTGCTCTAGTCGCATTGTTGCCGTACCGGTCACCCCGGCTGTTCCGAGGCTTCCACCGAGCAGGTTGCCGATCGGAAGAAAGGTGTAGTTGGCCGTAACGTTGACCGTGACCTGGTTGCCGACCGTGGTGCCGTTGGGCGCGCATATCTTTACCGTGACCGGCCCCTGTAGGCCGGTCGTGCCGGACGACGCCGGCAGGTTGTACACAGTTGTCGCCTCACAGTTCAGGTACCCCTGGAGCGTCGAGTAGCCGCTACAAGCACCCGAAGTTGGAAGAGTCGCCGAGACCGCCGCCGCTCGTGCGCCTACATCAGCCAACGAGGTCTCGCCGTTCCAGTCGCTGATAGCGGAGCCGAAGTCGAAGATCGCGAAGAGCACGACGAGTAATATCGGCAGCGCGAGCGCTAACTCAACTAGTGCTTGACCATCTTGCGCGCGGATCGCGCGCTTCAGCCGCCGTGGCACAGCGTCACCCGCCCCTTGAAGAAGGGTCCTATCGCTCATAAAGGTTGGATCACCCACGTTGCGACCGATCGGCATCGTTCGATTCCATCGGCAAATCCCTGCAGGAAATTTAGGGTCTGACCCTCTAAAGCTGCAGAGAACTTGGTCTAGGCCTGGCCTAGACCAAGGTGCAGGGACAGACCCTCGTCAGCAGCGAAACTCACCCACAGTCCGGAACCCCCGGAGCTGATGCCTAGGTGCGATTCTGGACGCCCACGCTTATAGCTGCGTTAGACCAAAGGGGGGTGTGCGCCGCCCCGGGTGCGGTCGATACTTTCGCTGATGCCGGTACAGGCTCCGCCCGGATCTCCCACCCCTCAGACCCAGTCGCGAGCGTCCGAATCGGCGACCAACTCGTGGCCCGGTGCGGTCCTGCATCCGGTCGTGCTCACGTGCGTCGTCGTGACCGGGATCGCGGCACTCGCCGGCTTCGTCGGGGCGGACTCACGCTGGCTTGCAGCGCTCGGTCACGTGATCACGCGCAGCGGTGCGATCCCGACCGGGGTGCCGTTCGCCTCGGCGCCGACGGCGCATTGGCACAACGCGGTCGTGCTGGCGGAGCTGATATTCGGGTGGATCGAGTCGGCGCTCGGCGATCGTGGCCTGATGCTCGCGCAAGTGGCCGCGCTCGCGGTCGCGGTGATCGTGCTGATGCGCGACGCGCGGGCCGCCGGCGCTTCTGCACAGGGCGCCGGCGCGGCGGTGCTGTTGGCCGCATTGGGCGCGCTCGCGAGCTTCACGATTGCCCGCGTGCAGCTGTTCTCGCTGGTCTTGTTTCCGGTCTTGATGGCGCTCCTTCGCAGCGACGCGCGCGCCCCGTCGTGGCGAATCTGGCTCGCGCTGCCATTGATCGCACTGTGGTCGAACCTCCACGGCGGCGTCTTGATCGGCGTCGGCGTGCTGATCATCTATCTGGCGATCGTCCGCCTGCGGCGGAGTCCGCTGACCGCGATCGGAGTAGGCGCGGGTGCGCTCGTCGCGCTGTGCATGACGCCCGCGGGCTTGAGCACGATCAGCTACTACCAGGGGTTGCTGGGTAACCAGGCGGCTGCGCGAGGCAGTGGGCTTTGGGCGCCGCTGTCGCTGACGGCGCCGCTCGATCTGGTGCTGATCGCCGTCGTGATCGTGCTCGTGCTGCAGCTGCGCAAGAGCCGGCCGGCGCTATGGGAGCTCGTCGTGTCGGCCGTGCTCGCTGTCGCGACGATTCAAGCCAGCCGCTCGGGTGTGTGGCTGGTGATGTTCCTCGCCGTGCCGGCGGCGCGGGGCTTCCGGACCACCCGCTGGTGGAACTGGGTCATGCCGCCGCTAGCGACCGTGGCGCTGATCGGCCTGGTCGTCGGGCTCGCGCGCGGGCCGCTCAAGAGCGGAGCCGGCAGCGCGCTCGTCTCCCGGGCGGTGGCGATCGCACACGGCATGCCGATCCTGGCCGACGACATCATCGACGAGCAGGTCGCGCTGGCAGGCGGGCGGATCTGGGTTGGCAACCCGATCGACGCATTCACCAAGCAGGACCAGCTGACGTACCTCAACTGGCTCGACGGTCGCACGAGCGGGCTGGGCGCGCTCCGCCCCGACGTCGATGTGGTCCTGACGGGTTCGGCAACCAAGGCTCACGGCCTGATGGCGCACGACGCCGAGTTCGAGCAAGTCGCCACCGATGGCCGAGCCGATCTCTACGTGCGCATCGCACGCTAGGGCTTCGACCAAACGTCCACCTCCCCGCCTGGCGCTCACCGAAACCCCCGGGACTTCCGAATCCGCGAACGATGAGCGCAGCAGAGCACCAGCTAGCTGAGCCGAGCGAGCTCGAGCAGGCCGACGACGAGGCGAAGCTCAAAGTTCTGATCGCCGATGACCACCCGCTGCTGCTGGCGGGGCTCCGGCGCGTACTCGAGACCCAGGCTGACATTGAGATCGTCGGTCAAGCCCGTTCGGCGCCGGAGGTGCTGGTGCTGATCGAGCGCCGCCGCCCCAGCATCGTCTTGATGGATCTGCGGATGCCGGGGGTCAACGGGTTCGATCTGATCTCCCAGCTGCGAGAGCAGTGGCCGCAGCTGAAGCTGATCATCCTGTCGGCCAGCGATGACCGCGCGTCGGTCGTCGGTGCGCTCAATGCGGGCGCGAGCGCGTTCATCGTCAAGAGCACCGCGCCGCTCGACGTCGCCTCCGTCCTACGCCAGGTGAGCAATGGCGCCGTTTACCACGCGCCCGCGGTGACGATCTCAGCCGCCGGCGCCGAGTCGCGTCCTGACGCGGATGAGGCACCCACGCTGACCGAACGTGAGCAGCAGATACTGGCTGCGGTCGCGCATGGGTCGACGACCGCCGTGATCAGCCGCGACCTGTGGGTCAGCGAGCACACGGTGAAGTTCCACCTCACGAACATCTACCGGAAGCTCGGGGTCGCGAACCGCAGCGCCGCGGTCCGCTACGCGCTCGAGCACGGCATCGTGGCCTGAGCTCGCGGCGACCGCCGCGCCCTGGCCTGCTAAAGCTCCTAAAACCTAACGTTCCCTACTGCGGGCGCCTGGTCTTCGTTGGTACCCTCGCTCCCGTTACCGGGGCTAAAGTTATGCATAGGGGCAGCCGATAGTGGGCTTGCTAGGACAGGTCTTCCCTAGCGACCGGCGAACTGAGCCGATCAACACTATTCAGAACGGGTGGGCAGTATGGACGCTGAGACTGGGGCACCTCTGAAGGTGCTGATTGCCGATGATCATCCGCTGATGATCGCTGGGGTTCGTCGGGCGCTCGAACGCAGCGAGGACATCGAGATCGCTGGCGAGGCCCACTCGGGGCCTGAGCTGATGGCACTCGTCGAGCGTCGCCGGCCGCAGGTGGTGCTCACCGACCTGAGGATGCCGGGAACCGACGGCGCCAATTGCATCGAGCAGATCCGCACCACGTATCCCGAGGTACGGGTCGTCGTTCTGTCGGCCTGCGAGGACCGGCCCTCTATCGACGCGGCGCTCAACGCCGGGGCGAGCGCGTTCGTCGTCAAGAGCATCAACGCGACTGACATCGCCGCCGTCGTGCGGCAGGCGGCCAGCGGCAGCGTGTTCCACGCTACGTCGGCGCCGTCGCGGAAGACCGATGAGTCCGGCGAGGAGAACGCGCTACCCGAGTTGACCGAGCGCGAGCGCGCGATCCTCGAGGCTGTCGCGTGCGGCAAGACCACCGCGGTGATCAGCCGCGAGCTGTGGGTCAGCGAGCACACGGTCAAGTTCCATCTGACCAACATCTACCGCAAGCTCGGCGTCGCAAACCGCGCCGGGGCGGTGCGCTACGCGCTCCAGAACGGGCTCGTGGCGGCGGTCGCCTGATCGTTTAGTCAGTTCGTATCCGGCGCGGCACCCTGGACCCAGGGTGGGATTCGTGCCGAGATCGTCGTCGGCCCGCCCGGGCGGCTGTCGATGCTTGTGAGGCCGCCGAGCATCCGCACCCGCTCGTGCATCCCGACCAGCCCGAGGTGACCGCCCCGCGCGGCACGCACGAGCTCCTCTTCCGGCTCGAAGCCACGCCCGTCGTCGGTGATCACCACTTCGGCACCCGCCGGCCCGGCCGTCAGGCTCACGGACACCTGGCGCGCGTCGCTGTGCTCGCGGATGTTGTTCAGTGCCTCGCGAACGAGCGCCAGCAGCGTGATCTGCTGCGAATCGGTCAGCGGGTTGAAGTCGCCCTGCATCCGGATCTCGGGATGAATTCCGGTCCGCTCAGTGAAGTCGTCGGTCGCCTGGGCGACCGCGTCCGGGAGCGCGCCCGTGTACAGGGTGGGGGACTCGACGGACGATGAGATCCGTCGCAGGTCACCGGCCAGGGCGACCAGACGTGCCTGTAGGTCATCGAGCCCGGTTAGCAGCCGGAAGTTGCTCGGGAGGCGCTGCGTCACCGAGCCGAGCTGCGCACGGAACAGCCGCAGGTCCTCCGCGAGCAGGATCACGTCCTGCTGCGGTCCGTCGTGCAGGTCGAACCGCAGCCGTTTGAGCCGCCGCTCCGCGGACGCGGCGGCGGTTCCGTCGGGACTGGTGGTCGCCGCGTGCCGGTCGTAGAGCGCCATCAGCGTCGTGATCGTGGGCGCGGCGACCGCGACCAGCGCGGTCAGCCGCTCTGGCTCGGTCCGCTGGCCCTCGGCGATCAGCGCGGCGTCCGCTTGCCCGTACGCCCCGAGTCCGATCCCGTGCAGATTGGGCTCTTCGTGTAGTTCCGAGCTTCCCGCCTCCAGCAGGGCGCGGGCGAGCGCGCGCGGCGGCCCGACGGGCCCCTCGAACTCGCCGGCGTGCGCGATATGGGCGACTGACCGGCCGGCGCTGATCGTCCATAGCGATATCGCGTCCAGACGCGTGAACGCGCGCAGCAGCGCGAGCACCAGCTCGAGCGCCCTTGGCGGCGGCAGGCGCGTGAGCTCAGGCGCCTGGAGCGCCTCACGCGCGAGCGCGAGCCGCGGGATCTCGGCCGACAGCTCGATCTGATCGATCACCCGTGCGACCTCGAACGGCTGCACGCCGGGCTCGAGCACGATCGCGACCAGCAGGTCGGCGGTGAATCCGAGCAGCGCCACCGCTTGGGCACGGTTAGCCTGCCCCGGCAGGTCGCGTACGGCGAGCGCCCGCCGACGAGCCATGTCGAGCGCTCGGTCCGGGACGCTCGTCCCGATGATCCGCTCAAAGGTCTCGCGGACCTCGATGAATTCACTGTCTCTCGTGTGGCCCGTTTCCACCATCACCATCGGCCAATCAGCAAGGAACGCCCAGAAACCCCGGCGTACGTTACATCGGGCGCCAGTCGGCGGTACTCAAGTCATCGCAGCTGTATTGCAGCCGCCCCGGCGTCCCCAAGCCGATCGATCAGGCGTCCGTGACGCCGTCCCGTGTCCGGTGTCCGGGCGGCGCGGACGACCGCCTCGCGCGTGCCGACGATCACGGTCGCAAGGCGCGCGCGTGTGACCGCTGTGTAGAGCATCTCGCGCCGCAGGAAGAACGCCCCGGCAGCGGGATGGGCGACGATCACGGCGATCGACAGCTCGATCCCCTGCCCTCGGTGGACCGAGCAGGCGTAGGCGAGCCTCAGCCGGTCGGCGTCCTCGGGCGGTAGCCGGACGACCGACTCGTCGGTCGCCAGCAGCAGCGCCGCCTGGTCTGCCCCGACGCCACCGGCGACCTCGTCCAGGAGCCGCAGGACGGTGCCGTTCATCAGTCCGAGCTCGTGCAGGTTGCGCCCGGTCATCATCAGCTTGTCGCCGAGCCGCAGCCTGCCGCCTCGCACTGGCTGGCCATCGGGGTTGAGCGCTTCGCGCAGCGCCTGGTTGAGAGCGTCGATTCCGAGCTCGCCGCGGTAGACGGGGGCGAACACCTGGATGTCGCGGACCGGATCGACGTCGTAGTGCGCGGGCAGGCGCTCGGACACGAGCGAGACGATCTCGTCGAGGCCATCGCGGGCGGACGGTCGCTCGATCAGGAACAGGTCGCGCCGCATGCCGTCGGAGTGCGCAAACGACGGTGTCTGGCCGCGGCGGATCGCGTGCGCGCCCTGCACGATCATGCTGCCGGCGGCCTGGCGGAAGATGTGGGTCAGGCACGTGGTCGGTACGAGCTCCGAGCTGACCAGCTCGGCGAACGGCTTGCCGGCGCCAACCGGGGCGAGCTGGTCGGCGTCGCCGACGAGCACGACATGCGTCTCGTCACCGACCGCGCGCAGAAGCGTCACGAGCAGCTCGAGATTCGCCATCGACGTCTCGTCGACGATCAGCAGATCGCAGGCGAGCGGGTCGTGCTCGTCGTGCACCGGCCCTTCGCCCGGCACCCATCCGAGCGCCGAGTGGACGGTCCGCGCCCGCACGCCGCTGGCCTCGGTCATCCGGACGGCCGCGCGCCCGGTCGGTGCGACCAGCAGGACCCGCGCGCGCTGGGCGACGGCCGCCGACGCGATCGACTTGATCGAGGCGGTCTTGCCGGTGCCCGGACCGCCGGTGATCACCGACAGGCGATGCTCGAAGGCGGCCGCGAGCGCGCCGCGCTGTTCGTCGGTCGGGCGATCGAGATCGTCCGCGTCGGGCGCCTGCAGGCGCCCGCTGGGATCGGCGGCGATCAGCCGCGCGACCCGCTTGGCGAGCTCGGCCTCGAGCTCGGCGGTCGCAGCTCTGTAGATCCACTCGTCCTCTCTGACGACGTCGTTGCGGCGTTCGAGCTCCTCGACGATGTCGCCGGCGGGGTCGTCGCCGAGCAGCTGGCGCGCAGCCGCAAACAGCTCTGCGAGCGGCAGGCAGGTGCTCCCGCTGCGCTCGGCCTCGGACAGCGCGTGCAGGATCGCGGCGCGCTGGCGCTGCCTGCCGCGGCTCGGGTCGCCCGGGCCGGTCGCATGCGCGATCCGGTCGGCGATCAGGAACCCGACCCCGAAAACGCTCGTCAGCTCGTACGGATCGCGACTGATGAGGTCGGGAGCCCCGGTGCCGTACTGGTCGTGGATCCGCGACGCGAGGTAAGCGAGGCCGTGCGGAGCGAGCAGCAGGTGCAGGCGCCGGGTGACGCGGATCGACTGCCATGACTCGACCGCCTCTTCGAGGCGATGCCCGCGGAGCCCGACCCGCTGGATCGCGAGGCGCGGGTCGTCGTCGATCGCGTCCAGGACGCGCCGCGCCCCGTGCTCGTCGACGAGCCGCCGGGCCCGCTTGGCGCCGACGTGCTTGACCCGCCGCAGGTAGCCGATCAGCACCTCGGGATCATCGGACGGCAGCGGGCGCGCCTCGAGCGCCTTGACCTGCGGTCCGTAGCGGCTGTCATCGACCCAGATCCCGGCCACGTGCGCGCGCTCGCCCTGCTCAAGGTGGACCAGCGGACCCACGAGCACGACCGGCGTGCCGTCGGCGCCGGCGGCGTCCAGCACGGCCCAGCCGGTGGAGTCGTTTGAGTAGCGGACGAAGCGGACCGTGACGACGCCGTCGAAGCTCTCATCCATCCCGATGACGTTAGACCCGCGCGGAAGGCTCCGGCAAGGATCGTTGCGGAACTGGCACAGCGCGCGCCGCCCCTCAGCCGCTGGTGCTCGCGCCCGTCGCACGTGTCAACGGTCGCCGCGTTCGCCGCGCTCGGCGCGACGGACGGCGGCGCTGATGCCGTCGCTGCCCACGAGCTGCTGGAAGGAGCGCACCAGCGGCCGCACCGCCGCGAGGCCGATCCTCCCCTGGGCGCCGATCGGCTCCACGCGCACCTCGGTCGCGAGCGCCGCGCGCCGCTCGTCGATCTGCTGCGCCCAGTGCGCGAACACGACCCGGGCGGTGCCGCGCCGCGACCACTCGCGGAACTCGTCGGGCGTGCGCAACCGGGGGTAGTCGCGTCGCAGCGTCCAGATCCGGCCCGTGAGTCCTGATACGAGCATCCGCTCGCCTTCCTCGAGGACCAGGAAGGGCGGCTCGCGGAACAGCCGGTCGTAGGTCGTGTCAGGCGCCAGCCCCGGGATCCGCAAGCGCACCAGCCGGCCGAGCAGCGCGGTGTCCGACAGCGACACTTCGCGCGCGGCGCGCCACAGGTCGTCGGCGGAAGCTGTGCTCTCGCGCCGGTGCCGCACGCGCAGCGTGGGATCGTCGATCCATTCGTCGAGCTGCGGCTCGCAGCGGGCCACGGCGTGCATCCACTCCTGTTGTAGCGCACGCTTTCCGCGATCATCCGCGACGTGGTTCGTCACCTGCTGGCCCCCGTCGCTCCGTCCGCCGCGGCGGCGCTCGCGCTACCGCGGACGCTTCCGGCCGCCGCCGGGGTCGCGCTGACATTCGACGACGGCCCGCATCCCGAGGGGACGCCGTCGGTGCTGGAGGTCCTCGCGCGCGCGGGCGCGCGCGCGACCTTCTTCGTCGTCGGCGAGCAGGTCGTGCGGCGTCCTGGAATGCTGGCCGAGATCGTCGCCGCGGGCCACCAGGTCGCCCTGCACGGCTACCGGCATCGGCTGCAGCTGCGGATGACGCCAGGTCACGTCGCCGACGACCTCGCACGCGGCTCGGCCGCAATCGCCGACGCGCTCGGCGAGCGGCCGATCTGGCACCGGCCGCCGTACGGGATCTACAGCCGGGCGGGGCTCACGGCGGCGCGGGCGGCTGGTCTGCGGCCGCTGCTCTGGTCACGTTGGGGCAAGGACTGGCGCAAGCTGACGACGCCGTCACGGATCGCCTCGCGGGCACTGCACGGAGTGTTGCCGGGAGATGTGATCTTGCTGCACGACGCCGACTTCTACAGCGCCGCCGGCTCGCACCGGCGAACCGCCGCGGCGCTCGAGTTGATCCTCGCGGAGCTACAACGGCGGAAAATCGGTACCGTCCTACCTGTCTGACAGCCTTGTCAGAGCGCACACACACTGGCAGGATTGGCAACCTCCACGCGGGTGCACACCGTCGGCCGGCGGAGCAGCAAGTCGTTCGCGTGTAAGCGTGCCTGACCCCAATATGACAACGGTTTCATCCTCGGCTTCCAACCAGACCGCCCCGGACTTCGCGCGGTTTGCGATCGGCTTCGACGACCGCGATCGCGGCCGCCTGCATGCGCTGATCGACGAGGTGCTCGACTCCAACCGCTGGTCGGAGGCCGACATGAACGCCCGCTTCGAGGCCGCCTGGGAGGCGTGGAACGAGCTGCCGGCGGTGGCGCTCTCGAGCTGGGCCGGCGGCGCGCTGGCGGCGCTCCATTTCGCCGGGGTTGAGGGCGAGACGGTGCTCTGCCCGTCGAACACGTTCATGGCGACGCCGCTGGCGGCGATCCGGTCAGGCGCCGAGGTCCAGTTCGTCGACTGCAATCGCGAGGACCTGTGCGTGTCGTTCGCGGACTTCGAGCGCGCGGCGGAGCAGTTCAAGCCGCGGGCCGCGTTTCTGGTCCACATCGGCGGCCACATCGCGTTCGACTCCGAGCGGATCGCCGCGTACTGCAGAGAGCACGGGATCTTCCTGATCGAGGACTGCGCCCATGCGGCGGGCGCGAGCTGGAATGGCCGCAAGCCCGGTACATACGGCGACGCGGGCGTCTACTCGATGTACGCGACCAAGACGATTTCGACCGGTGAGGGTGGCGTGCTGGTCTCCAGCCGGCCGGAGCTGATCGAGCACGCGCGCGACTTTCGCAACTATGGCAAGCCCAACTACGGCGTCGCCGGCCTCAACTTCCGAATGAGCGAGTTCACGGCCGCGATCGGGCTCGTCGGAATCGAGCGCCTGCCCGAGATCGTCAGCTGGAAGAACGACGTCGCCCGCGACGAGCTCGACGCCCACTATCCGAGCCGCCTCGCGCTCCCCGACGGCATGACCTCGGGGCTCTATAAGTACATCGTGTTCGACTGGCTCGAGCGCTCTACGGGCCGCGTCTACGATGAGCCGTGCCACCGGATCATGGGGCACACGGTCGACCTGCCGAACAGCGACTGGGTCGCGCAGAACCACTCCTGCGTGCCTTTGTACTACCGGCCGGGTACATAGGCAGATGCGGGTATTGGTCACAGGAGGTTCCGGCTTCATCGGTTCGCACGTGGTCGACAAGCTGCGGGCGCGCGGGCACGAGCCGGTGATCTACGACCTGCGGCCCTCGCCGTGGCACGAGCCGGGCTCAGTCGACACGGTGCTCGGTTCGATCACTGACCGCGAAGCGCTCGAGCGCGCGCTGCACAGCTGCGACGCCGTGGCGCACCTGGCGGCGGTCGCCGACGTCAATGACGTGCACGCCTCGCCCGAGGACGCCGAGCGCGTGAACGCGCGCGGCACGGTCGCCGTGCTCGAGGCGGCCCGGCGCGCCGGGGTCAAGCGGATCGTCTACGCGTCGACGATCTGGGTCTACTCCGACTGTGAGTCCGACGAGGTCGACGAGGACACGCTGCTGCCGCCGCCGAGCCACCTGTACACGAGCACCAAGCTCGCCGGGGAGCTCTACTGCAAGGCCTACCAGGAGCTATACGGGATCGACTACACGATCCTGAGGTTTGGGATCCCGTATGGTCCCCGCGCGCGCGAGGCGGCCGTGATCCCGGCGTTCGTCAACAAGGCGCTGGCGGGCGAGCCGCTGACGCTCGCCGGAGACGGCAGCCAGTCGCGCAAGTTCGTCTACGTCGAGGACCTCGCCGACGGGGTCGCGCTCGGGCTCGAGGACGTTGCGGTCAATCGCATCTACAACCTCGCCAGCGACGAGACCGTCACGATCAAGGAGATCGCCGAGACGATCAAGCGGCTGATGGGCGACGTCGAGATCGTCCACACGCCGGCCCGCCCGGGCGACTTCGGGGGAAAGGTCGTGTCGTCTGTGCGGGCCCAGCGCGAGCTCGGGTGGGCCGCCGCGACGCCGTTCTCCGAAGGCGTGCACAGGTACATCGACTGGCGACTCGAGCGGGCCGCGGCGCAATCGGACGAGCAGGCCGCGGCGGTGATCCCTGCCGGCGAGCCCGACGCCGAGTCGCAGCCGCGCAAGGTGCTGATCATCTCCGCCGACATCGGCGAGGGCCACGACCTGCCGGCTCGCGCCGTCGCCCGCGAGTTCCGCGACGAGGACCCCGACGCGCAGATCTCGATCGTCAACGGGCTGCCGGCGATGGGGCCGATCCTGACCAAGGTGCTGCGCGAGAACTCGGCCTTCATGTTCCAGTACGTGCCGTGGCTGTTCGACTTCCAGTACTGGCTGTTCATGTACTTCGCGCCGACCCGCTGGCTGGCGCGCAAGCTGCTGACGATGCTCGGACACCGGGGACTGATGCGCATGATCCGGGCGCACGATCCGGACCTCATCGTCTCGACCTACCCCGGCGTTACCGCGGTGCTGGGTGAGCTGCGCCGGAACGGCAAGCTCAATGTTCCCTGCTACTCGTCGATCACGGATCTCGCTGGCCTCCAGTTCTGGGCACACCCGGGGATCGACCTGCACTTCATCACCCACCCCGAGTCGGCCGAAGAGGTCGAGCAGATCGCCGGTCCCGGGAGTGTGCGCTGGGCCAAGCCGCCCACGGCGCCCGCGTTCCTCGCCGCCCGCTCGCGAGCCGATGCGCGCCGGGCGCTGGCGCTACCCGCCGAGGGGCGTGTGATCGCGGTCTCGGGCGGCGGCTGGGGCGTCGGCGACCTGGCCGGCGCGACGCGCGCCGCGCTCGAGTTCGAGGACGCGAATGTGCTCTGCCTGTGCGGCCGCAACGACCGTCTACGGGCGAAGGTCGCCAAGCGGTTCGCCGGTGAGCCGCGGCTGCGGATCATGGGCTTCACGGACCGGATGGGCGACGTGCTCGCGGCCGCCGACGTGCTGATCCACTCGAGCGCCGGGCTGACGGTGCTGGAGGCGATCATCCGCGGCTGCCCGGTCGTCTCCTACGGGTTCGGGGTCGGCCACGTGCGTGCATCGAACACCGCGCTCGAACGTTTCCATCTGGCCCAGGTCGCCCGCCACGAGCGCGACCTCGTCCCGAAGATCGACCGCGCCCTCGAGCACCGCGCTGAGCCCGACGGCTCGTTCGCTCGGCGTCCGCCGACCGCGGCGCTGATCCTCAACGACGAGCGGCGCGCCCGCCAGCGCCCGATCTGGCGCGTCCGCAGCGCCCGCGCAGCGACGACGGTTGCTGCCGCGGTTGCGGTTGCGGCCTGGACGCTGACGACCGGGTTGTCGTACTCGCTGGTCGGCGACTTCGTCCACATCAAGCCGGTCACGGCGGTCGCGACCGACCATCCCGAGGTCGGCGTGCTCGTCGACGCGCCCAACAGCGACGTCCCGGCGCTCGCGGGAGTCCTGTCGCGCGCTGGGATCCACGCCTCGTTCACGCTAAGCCAGGCGTCGCTGCCTGCCGAGGACGCGATCATCGACGCGGGTGACCAGGCGCTGCCGGCGCTGCCGCCGGGCGGTCTGGTGCGCTGGCTTGGGACGCGTGCCGAGCTCCGTCGACTGCTCGACGCGATGGGCTACAGCCATCACTTCCTGTACGTCTCCAACGGGCCCAGCCTCGGCCAGTGGCTGTTCGCGCACGGGGCCGGCGGGCGGCTCGTCGCCGGCGCGGTGCGGCTGCAGGACAGCGACGACTCGGTCGGCCGCCTTCGACCGGGAGAGGTGGTCGAGTTCAAGCTCGCCAGCGCCGCGGAGCTGCAGCCGCTGGTCGCCAAGCTCGTCCGCGGCCTGCGGGCTGAGCACCTTCGCGCCGTCCCCGTCGGACGGTTGATGCACGACGCAGACTCGATCTAGTTGCCGTCGGCGCAACGGTCAGCGCCGATGACGTTGGAGCTCGACGACATCCGGGCAGCCGCGCAGCGGCTTGGAGGCGTCGCCCGCCGTACGCCGGTGATCAGCTCGCGGACGCTCGACGGGTTCACCGGAGCACGCGTGTGGCTGAAGGTAGAGGCCTTCCAGCGCGGTGGCGCGTTCAAGATCCGTGGTGCCTACAACGCGATCTCGTCGCTCGACGCCCAGGCGCTCGCCAGGGGTGTGTGCGCGGTCTCGTCGGGCAACCACGCGCAGGCGGTCGCGCTCGCCGCCGGTTTGTGCGGGACCCGAGCCGTGATCCTGATGCCGTCGGACGCGCCGGCCCTCAAGCGCGCCGCGACCGAGGGCCACGGACCCGAGGTGATCACCTTCGATCGCTACCGCGACGACCGTGAGCAGCTAGTCCACGAGCTCGCGGCCGAGCGCGACCTGACACTCGTGCATCCGTACGACAATCGCCTCGTGATGGCCGGCCAGGGGACGGTCGCGCTCGAGCTGCTCGAGCAGGTCAGCGGACTCGACGCGGTCGTCGTCCCGGTCGGCGGCGGCGGGCTGATCGCCGGCACCGCGACCGCTGTGAAGGCGCTGTCGCCGCGCACTCGCGTGATCGGCGTCGAGCCCCAGGCCAGCGACGACGTCGTGCGCTCGCTGGCGAGCGGACGGCGTGAGCGGGTCGAGGTCGGCGCGACAATCGCCGACGGCCAGCAGACCGCGACGCCCGGCGAGCTCACCTGGCCGGTGATCCAGCGGCTCGTCGACCAGGTCGTGACGGTCTCCGACGAGCAGATCGTCGGGGCGATGCGCGTGCTATTCGAGCGCTGCAAGCTGGTCGCGGAGCCCAGCGGTGCCTCGGCGCTCGCGGCGCTGCTGTCAGGGACGGTGTCGCTGCCGGGCAAGCGCGTCGGCGTCGTCGTCTCGGGCGGCAACATCGGCGCGCATGCGTTTGCGACGCTGATGCGATGAACGCTGCGCGCACTCGCCTGGTCGCCGAACTGATCGAGCGCGGCACGATTCGCAGCGACGTGGTCGCGGACGCGTTCGCCGCCGTTCCGCGCGAGTGCTTCATACCGGCCGTACGCGCTGAACAGGGCCTCGACGGCGTCTATCGCGACGAGGCGTTCGTGACCAAGCGTGAGCAGCATGGGATGCCTGTCAGCTCTTCGTCGCAGCCGACGATGATGGCCCAGATGCTCGAGCTGCTCGAGCTCAGACCGGGTGATCGCGTGCTCGAGGTGGGCGCCGGCACGGGCTACAACGCCGCCCTCATCTCGCAGATCATCGGGCCGCGCGGCGAACTGACGACGATCGACGTCGACCCGGAGCTGGTGCGCTCGGCGCGCTCGGCGCTGCGCCGGGCTGGATACCGGCCGCGGGTGGTGGCCGGCGACGGGCGCGCCGGTTGGCTCCAGCGGGCGCCGTACGACCGCGTGATCGTGACTGCGTCGGCCGACCGGATTCCGCGGGCCTGGCTCGATCAGCTCGCCGCCGGGGGGCGGATCATCGTGCCGCTGCGGCTCGACCCCGACGGGGCAGCGATCCAGCTGATCCCGGTGTTCGAGCGGCGAGCGGATCGCCTCTGCTCGGTCGGCATGACGTGGGGAGGATTCATGAGCCTGCACGGTGGTGACGGCGGCTGGCGCGGCCCGGTCGACTCACTCGAAGCGCACCGTTCGGTCGCCGGCAGCCACACCTCGTTCGCCTCGCTTCACGGTGCCGGGGTCGCGCGGCTGTCGGAGTCGGCGGCTCGTGCGGTGCTGGCAGCGGTGATCGCGCGAGCCGGCGAGCAGCGCGCCGAGGGGGTGACCCAGATGGGCAACGGCGCGACGCCGTTGCTGCTGATCTACCTGCTGACACGGATCCCGGCTGGTCGGCGGATCGCGCCCGTCGGCGAGTGCGATCACGGGGTCGGGCTGGTCGACCCTGCGAGCGGGAGCATCGGGCTGCTGACGGTTCCGAGCCCGTGGGGGCCAGGGCGCAGCCGGCGCGACGATCGCGTGCGCTGGCGACTTCAGGCTTACAGCGGCGGCGCGGCGGCGACCGAAATGGAGGGCCTGCTTGCCGGTTGGGGCGAGCTCGTGGATCGTTGCGACGGCGACCAGCCCCGCCTGCGGCTGACCGCCTACGGGCGTTCGGAGCAGCTCAGCGTGAGGTTCAGCTGGGGGTGAGCCCGCGTGGCGCGCTTACCAGTGGACGCCACGCGTCGCCTGCGCGAACGCCCGCTGCTCGGCCTCGCTGTGGCCCTTCGGCGGCTCGCCGCCCTCCGGGAACAGCTGGTAGGCGCGGTTGACGACCAGGTCCTGGGCCCCGGGCGCCAGCGCGTAGGTCAGCTGACCGATGTTCCCGATCGCGGTCGCGACCTTCTTCGGCCGCTTACGGATCGCGTCGACGATCATCTGCGCCGCCTCCTCGGGGCTCAGCGTCGGGAAGCGGTCATAGATCTTGGTCGGCGCGATCATCGGCGTGCGGACGAGCGGCATGTAGACGGTCGTAACGTGGACGCCGTCGCCGATGATCTCGGGCCCGATCGAGCGCGAGAAGGCGTCGAGCGCTGCCTTCGACGCCAGGTAGGCAGCGAACCGGGGCGTGTTCATCTGCAGCCCGATCGTCGAGATGTTGACGATGTGCCCGGAGCCGCGCTCGCGCATCGTCGGCAGCAGCCCGAGGATCAGCTTCACGGGCGCGAAATAGTTGAGCTGCATGGTCCGCTGGTAGTCGTGAAAGCGGTCATACGAGCGGTTGACCGAACGCCGGATCGATTTGCCGGCGTTGTTGATCAGCACGTCGACGTGCCCGTGCTGGTCGAGCACCTCGTTGGCCATCCGCTCGATGTCGTCGATGTCGGTCAGGTCGCACGGGTGCACGTAGCCCGTGCCGCCGGCCTCGTTGACCTGCTCGGCGACGGCCTCGAGCTTCGCGCGCGTGCGCGCCACCAGCAACACGGTGCCGCGTGCGCGCCCGATGTCGAGCGCGGCCGCTTCGCCGATCCCCGACGAGGCACCGGTGATCAACACGATCCGCCCTTTGATCGCGCCCTCCAGCGATTGCGCGAGGATTCCGCCCGCGCCCGGAATCCGCTGCCCGAAGGCGCGCAGCGTGCGCGCGCTCGAGAAGGCCATGTCGGTCAGATCAGGCGGCATCTCAACCCAGCCGCGGCGATCACGCCTCCGAGAACCGCGGCCAACCGTGCAGAATGTGACACGTCTCTCCTTCGCTAGAGATCGCGAGCATATAGGTAGGTCACCTCTACGCGCGCCAAGGCAGCGCTGACTGTTAGCGGCGAGCGTCCGTCCGCGCTGTATGCGAACATATGTTCGTCATGATCGTCTGCGCCCTGATCCCGCGCTTTGCGCTTACGACAGCCGTCGGCGATCGTGGTCAGCTGCTGCAGACGCCGACGGCGCTCGCGCCGGAACCGGGCGGCGGGCAGCTGGTCGGCGAGGTGTCGCTGGCGGCGGAGGCATTCGGGATCCATCCTGGGATGCGGCTCGGTGAGGCGTTGGCTCGCTGTCCGCGCCTGACGCTCGTCCCGCCCGACCCGGCAGGCGTCGCAGATCAGTGGGAACGGCTGCTCGTGCGGCTGGAGTCTGTCGGTGCGGCGGTTGAGCCCGAGCGCCCAGGGTTGGTGTGCTTCGATGCGCGTGGACTGCTGCGACTGCACGGTGGTATCGAAGGGGTGCTGACGGCAGTGCGCCGGGCGCTGCAAGTACCGGTTCGGTTGGGGGTCGCGCCGTCGCGCTTCGCCGCCGTCGCCGCGGCTTCGAAGGCTCGGTCACGCCGCCCCGAAATCGTCGAGAGCAGGACCGGCGCGCGCAGCGGTCGTGAGCGCGCGCGCGCCTATCTTGCTCCGCTACCGGTCGCGCTGCTGCGGGCGCGGCCAGCCCTTGCGGAGCTCCCCGAGGCGCTCGAGCGCCTGGGCATCGGGACGCTCGGCGAGCTTTCTGAGCTGTCTGCCGCCGCGCTCGCGGACCGCTTCGGAAACGCGGGGCTACTCGCGCACGAGCTCGCGAACGGGGGAGACAGTGCGCTCAGCCCGCGGCCGGCGAGCGAGTTCCTGCGTGAGGTGCTTGAGCTGCCCGAGGCAAACTCGGGCTCTCAGCTCCAGCGCGGTCTGGAGCTGTTGATCGATCGGCTGCTCGCACGGCGTGAGCGGCGCGGGCGGACGCTGCGGGCCGTGGTCATCTCGGCGCTGCTGGTCGAGCAGGGAGGTACGTGGCGCGAACGGGTCGTGTTTCGCGAGGCGCTCTCGGATCCGGCGCGAATGCGACTCGCCCTGGCGCCGCGGCTGGAGCTGATGCCTGCTCCGGCGGAGACGCTCAGGCTCGCGGTCGAGCGATTCGGTCCGCCGGCCAGTGACCAGCGTGTTCTGCTCGACGACCCTGTCGCGGCGAGATCGGCACGCCTGCGCGAAGCGATCCGACAGACGCGTGCCGCGGCGGGATCCGATGCTGCGCTGCGAGTGCTCGAGATCGACCCCGGCTCTCGCTTCCCAGAGCGGCGGGCGGTCCTGACCCCGTTTGAGGCGTGATTCGGATCTCGCGCGAGGTGCGGCCGTGACCGGGCCACGCCGCCTGTCGGTTCCGCACCGCGTCGCGGTCGAGGCGCGCGCGGACGGACGCCCGCTGGTCGTCGACAGCCGGGACGTCGACTCAGTCCGCGAGTCGTGGCTGATCGAGGACCGGTGGTGGACGGAGAAGCCATTGCGCCGGCACTACTGGGAGATCGTCACCACGTGTGGGCGCAACGAGGTCGTGTTCCGCGACCTGCAGAGCGGGAGGTGGTGGCGTCAGCGTTAGCCGCGAGAACATATGAGTCAGCGATAGCGACCCAACTACCTTTTGCGGTGTGGTGCAGTCCTCACCGACCGCGATCCCGCTCGGCTTCCAGGTCGCCAACGAGGTCGTCCGGCTGCGGGCGCTGGTCGCCGGCGACGCGCTCGCCGTCCACCGCGCCTGTCAGGACCCCGAGATCACTCACTTCACCTCGTTCCCGCACGCGGCCGACGTGCAAGAGACGCGGGCTTGGATCGAGTCGCAGCAGACGATGCGCTTGCGCGGACAGGCGATCGACTTCGGCATCGTGCCCGTCGGCGGGCTGGCGGTCGTCGGCGCGATCGGCCTGACCGAGATCGATCTCGTCGACCGGCGCGCGGAGGTCGGCTACTGGGTCGCCCGGCGCGCCCGCCGTCGCGGGTTCGCCTCGGCGGCGCTAGAGCTGCTGAGTTCATGGGCGCTCGGTCCACCGCTCGAGCTCGGGCGCCTCGGCGTCAGCCCCGATGTCGACAACACGGCCTCGCGGCAGACCGCCCTGCGCGCCGGGTACGAGTTTGAGGCTGTGCTTCGTTCGTACATGTACGCCAAGGGGAGGCGTTGGGACCTGGCGCGGTACTCGCTGATCGCGCCCGAACGCGTTCCGAGCGACGCCGCGCCGGCGTCGTCGGGCTGCGTCGACGCGAGAACCGCTACGTAAACTGGCAGCCGATGGCAAGCTGCACCCACCCGCTGGATCCTGGACCGGTGGCGATCGGTACTTGGAGCGGCGGCCGCTTCATGCACTTCGGCGAGCCGCTGGACGACGACCGCTTCGTGGCGCTGATCACGCCCGACGACTCGATCTACACGATCATGACCGCCGACGTCTACGGGACCGGCGACGCGGACCGGATGCTGGCCCGCGCTCTGTCCGGCTGCGACCGCGAAGCGGTCTGCGTCGTCGGCGCCGTCGGGCACGACTTCTACGAGGGCGAGCGCAACGGGCCGAAGGGCTTTCCCCGCTTCACTGATGCATCGCTGCGCGGCCCGGCCGATTACGAGAGCTACCTCCGCATGGCGACCGAGCAAAGCCTCGACCGCTGCCAGATCAGCGCCTTTGACCTACTGCTGCTCCACAACCCAGACCGCATCGGCTACACGAGCGAAGCGGTCTGGAGCGCGATGGCCGGCCTGCGCGACGCCGGCCTGACGCGCATGATCGGACTCGCGCCCGGTCCGGCCAACGGCTTCACGCTCGACGTGATCGATTGTCTGGAGCGCTTCGGCACGCTGATCGACTGGGCGATGATCATCCTCAACCCGCTCGAGCCCTGGCCCGGCGAGCTGGTGATGAGCGCCGCCGCCAGCAACGACGTCAAGCTGATCACGCGCGTGGTCGACTACGGCGGCCTGTTCTTCGACGATCTGCGTCCCGGCCAGGAGCTCGCGCGCGGTGATCACCGCGGCTTCCGGCCCGCCGGCTGGATCGAGGACGGTCGCCGCCGGCTCGACGCGATGCGGCCGATCGCGGACCGCGCCGGACTCTCGATGATCCAACTCGCGTGCCAGTGGAACCTGGCCCACGAGCCGGTCGCATGCGCCGCCCCGACGCTGATCCAGGAGGTCGGTCCGCACGCCAAGTCGATCGAGCAAAAGCGCGCCGAGCTGGCGACACTGCCCCCGGAGATCCGCCTGACGGCCGATCAGCTCGCCGAGATCCGGGCACTCGGGGATAACACCGGCTGCATGGCCCTGAAGGGGGGCAGCCCGCAGTATTCCGGCGATGAGCTGCCCGACCGCTGGACGCTTGACGACCGTCTGCACGAGGTCGCCCGGCGCTGGCAGATCGAACCGGAGCGCGATCTCGCCCAGCGTGTGGCCGCGTGAGCTCTCGGCGCTAGCTCGAGTCTGGCCAGGTCGCCTCAGCCGAGGCGAGCTGCGACGGTCGCCACGCGGCCGGCACCAGATTCCCGATTCTTTCGGCGCTCGAGTGCCGGCGGCCCCAGAAGCAAATCGCGCCGACCATGATCAGCTCGATCAGCAGGTAGGGCGCGATGTTCCAGAATTGGTGATGGGTGAGCTCGCTCGGCGCTGTGTACGCGAGCAGTGGCACGAGCCACAGAGGCGAGAGCGTCGGCGACAGGAGCGCGATCGGCACGAACAGGAGCGCCAGGTAATGAGGCCAGACGACGAGCGAAGAGCTGAGCCCAGCGATCACTGCGATCCCGAACGCGCGCGCCTCGTCGCCCGGTCTGCGCACGAAGTAGAACGCCAGCCCGAGCAGTCCCACAGTGACCGACAACGCGAGCAGATCGCACACAAATCGCGACGCGCCGAGCGACCGGCCGGCGCTCAGTAGCGAGATCCCCGCGCCGCCTTCGATGTCGGCCAGGTCGCTGAGCAGCCGCGGGTAGGCCAGCAGACCCGAGAGCCCGAACACGGCCCACGCCACCACCGCCGCAGCCCCGAGTCCGGCGGCCAGGGCCACGACGCGGTACCGCCTGCCGAGCAGCAGCACCAGACCGATCGGCCACAGGAACAGGTTGACCATCACGAGGCAGGTCGCCGCCACCGCCGGAGCGATCAGCCTGTCGCGCCAGCGCCAAACGACCGCGAGGCCGAAGACGAGCAGGCCGTTCACCTGCCCCAGCCAGACGGTTTCGAGCAGCGGCGAGCTCAGGAACGCGGCGCCGTAGCAGCGCCAGTCGCGCACCCCTAGGAGCCGCAGCCCGGCGACGAACGCCGCTACTGAGATCAGCGTGAACACGGTTCCTGCGGCAGCGAAGGGAAGGATCGAGAGCAGGCTGAACGCGGCCAACGCCGGTGCCGGATAGACGGGCACCGCGAAGCCGAGCGACGGCGAACGCCCGGCCCGGGCGAGCGCGGCGAGCCCGTTCAGGAACCCGTACCGATACGGGTCAGTGCCGTGCAGAATCGCGTGACCCCCTTCGTACAGCCCCCCGTGGAAGTCATACAGCAGCGAGTTGCCGAATGCTGTCTGCTCCAGCAGGACCAGCGGCAGCACCGCGAAGATCGCGATCGAGCCGGCGCGCCCAAGCGCCACCGCTAACCCGCGCGGATCGACCAGCCGCCTACTCCCCACTCGATACCCCCGATGGACCCAGCCCGCGCGATCGATTGTAACTGCTCCTATCAAGTACCGGAATAGTGTGCAACGCCGTGCCGCGTTGGATTCAAGATAGGCAGCGTCTCCGACGATCCGTCGGCACCTTGGTCTAGCGCAGGACTAGACGAAGGTGCAGGTTCGACCCGACGGTCTGGTTCGACACTTGTTACAGCGATGTCTGTCAGCGGGATGATGCGGGCGACCGGAACCAAGGAGCGCGCCGCCGGCGCGGCTGCCCCGACCTCGGAGCAGAGGACATCGCGCACCCATGCAGTCGTTGCCGCGGTCGCGTTCGCGGTCAGCATCGGGGTCCTGATCTATACGACTGACGCCGCGAGCACCGAGGCGAGGCTCAACGACTTCTACCGCGAAGCGCTCCCCGCCTACCTCGCGCTGACGCACGGACACCTGCTCGCCTTTCTGCAGCTGGGTCCGACCTACGTCGGCTCGCTCGTGCTGCGAGCTCCGTTCGCGATCATCCCCAGCATCTGGGGCGGCGGTCCCCGGGAGCTCTACTTCGCGAGTGCGCTGCCGTGCATGATCGCGCTCGCAGGGTTCTGCACCTGGCTGGCGGCGCAGCCGCGGCGCCGCGGCGGCGTCACCTGGGCCAGCCGGCTGAGCCCGGTCGTGATCTGCATCTGCAACCCGCTGACGCTGATCGCGCTGTTCGGCGGACACCCCGAGGAGATTCTCGGCGCCGTTCTGTGCGTCGGCGCGGTCGTGCTGGCGGTCAAGCAGCGGCCCGCCTGGGCGGGCGTGCTGGTCGGACTCGCGGTCGTCAACAAGTCCTGGGCGCTGGTCGCCGTGCCGGTCGTGTTCGCGGTCATGCCCGCGCCGCGGCGTCGGGGCGTGATCGCGTTTCTGGCGACCGCCGGGCTGCTGCTTGGCCCGATCATTTTCGCGCGCACGCACGGCGTCGCCTCCGGCGTCAGCGCCACCGTGTCGGCGTCGTCGATCGGTGGCATCTTCAACCCGCCACAGCTGCTGTGGTGGTTCGGCCCCAATGCCTGGATCGTGCAGGAGTCGCGCGCGTTGATCGTCGCGGTCGCGATCGGTTTTGGAGCGCTGTGGTGGATCGTGCGCGGCCGCGCCGGCTCGCCGATGCCGAAGCTTCCCGAGGCGCTGCTCCTGCTGGCGCTCGTGTTCCTCGCCCGCGCGGCGCTCGATCCGTGGAACAACGTCTACTACCACGTGCCGTTCCTGTTCGCCCTGATCGCCTACGAGGCGAGCGTCGGGCGCATGCCCCTGCTGACGGTCCTGTACACGATCCTGCTGTTGATCGTGGTACCGGTCAGCGGCGTGCCGCACATGTCGACAGATTTGCGCGCCGCCTCATACGCCGCCGTCGTCGTGCCGACGTTCGGCTGGCTGGCGGCGAAGGCCTACTTTCCCGAGCGCTTCTCGTCGTCCGAGCTCGAAGAGCCCGACGACCCGCTCTCGGCAAGCTCCTCGCGCAGCCACTCGCAGCCGACCGACAGGTCCTCGACCCCCATCGCGGCCGCGACGTTGAGCCACATCCCGTAGCGGAAGAAGTCGTCGATCTGCTCGGAGTCGGCGCCGGAGATCCGCTCGACCTGGGAGACGAGCCGTGCGAAGTTGGCGCGGACGCGGTCACGGATCACCGGGTCGTCGCAGGCGGCATAGGACTGCAGCTGCAGCATCAGGTAGTCACGGTCGGTTTCGAGCAGCTCGACGTATGCGTGGCCCATTGCCGTCATCACGTCGGCGTCGGGCAGCGCGATCGCCGGGTCGTACTCCTCGGCGGCCCGGCTGAACGCCGCCGCGGTGCGCTCAAAGCAACGGTCGACCGCGGCCAGAAACAGGTCACGCTTTGAGCCGAACAGGCTGAACACGTACGGCTGCGCGACGCCCACGCGCCGCGCGATCCTGTCGACCGGCGTGCCGTGCAGGCCGCCCTGGGCGAACTCGTGCACCGCCGCCTCGATCAGCGCGTCCCGGCGCTCGGAGGCCGGGACACGCTGACGGGGAGTGTGCTGCGCGGTGAGGCTTGAATCGGTTGCCATCTCGGCCGATCCTACGGGACGCTCAGGCCGCCGTCTCGGCCAGCCGCTGAGCGCCACCGACGACCGCCTGGGCTTCTGCCTGCTCGCGGGCCGCGGCCCGGCTGCTGAACGGCAGCGCGGCGGCGATCAGAGCGCCCGCGAACAGTACGGCCGCGCCGACCCAGACCGCCGGCACGAGCCCGTTGACGAACGCCTGCGGCGAGCTGTAGCCGCCATGGCTCGTGAACACGGTGGCGAGCACCGAGACGCCCAGCACCCCGCCCAGCTCGCGGATCGCGTTGGTCGCGCCCGAGGCCTGACCGGCCTGATCGGTGCGGACCGCTGACAGCACCGCGTTGGCGGCGGGCGCGAACACGAGCGCCATCCCTGACCCGCCGAGGAGGAACGGTCCGATCAGACTCGCGTAGCTCATGCTGACGCTCGCCTCAGTCGCGATCCAGGCGAGCGCGAGCGCCTGCAGGCTGAGTCCAGCGACCATGAACAGGCGGCTCCCGTAGCGCTCCGAGAAGAAACCCGCGAGCGGTGAGACGACCATCGTCGCGCCGGTCCACACCAGCAGCTTCACGCCCGCCTGCAGCGGCGTGTTGCCCAGCACGTTCTGCAGGAACTGGCTCAGGAAGAAGATCGAGCCGAACATCCCGAAGTACATCGCCAGCGAGACGACGTTGGTGACCGCGAAGCCCCGGTTGGCGAAGAAGCTCATCGGCAGCATCGGCCGCTCGGTGCGGCGCTCCTGGACGATGAACGCCAGCACCAGCAGCGCGCCGGCGATCAGCGACACGAGCACTTGGGGGTTGGTCCAGCCCAGCGACTGCGAGCGCACGAGCCCGAACACGATTCCGAACAGGCCGCTCGAGCCGAGCACGAGCCCGGGCAGGTCGAGGTGGCGGTTGGGACCGTGACTCTCGGTCAGTCGCAGACCGGCGAGCGGCACCAGCACGAGACCGATCGGCACGTTGATCCAGAAGATCCAGTGCCACGAGGCGGCCTGGACGACGGCGCCGCCGACCAGTGGGCCGAGCGCGACCGCGATCCCGCTGATTCCCGACCAGACGCCGAGTGCGACGCCACGCCGCGCAGGCGGAAACGCGTCGGCGAGCAGCGTCAGCGTCAGCGGCGTCGAGATCGCGGCGCCGATTCCCTGGATCGCGCGGGCGGCGATCAGCAACCCGGTCGAGGGCGCGAGCGCTGCTGCCGCGGATGACGCGGTGAACAGGGCGATCCCGGCCATGAACATGCGCTTGCGGCCAAACCTGTCGCCGAGCGCGGCGCCGGTCAACAGCAGCACGGCGTAGGACAGGACGTAGGCGTTGACGGTCCATTCGAGCGCCTGGATCGAGGCGCCGAGGTCGCGGTGGATGCTAGGTAGGGCAACGCTCACGACGAGGTTGTCGAGCACCACCATGAACAGCCCGATCGAAACGATTGCGAGGGTCCAACCCCTCCTGCGTGACTCTGTCATCGCGTCCTCCAAGTTCTTAGTGACTGCTAACTACGAATAGATTAGCAGCCACTAATAACTTGTCAAGCCGAGATTGCGCCCCCGTGGGCGGGATGCCCGCGACGCGTCTCCACCTGGGTTGTCCGGCGGTGCCCGTCAGCTCGACGAAGCGAGCCTCGCCTCGTCGCGCGTGGGCTGGAACAGCTCGACGGGATTGCCCGCCGGATCCTCGACCAGGATCTGCCGGCCACCGACGCCCTCCACGATCTCGTTGCGGAACCGGGCGCCGACGCTACGCAGCGAGTCGACGGTCTGGTCGAGATCATCGACCTCGAGCTGAAAGCGATTCCAGCCGCCCGGGGTGGGCAACGACCCGTCCGGCATCGCCTGGCCGCCACCGGGTCCGCCGCCGGGGGCGGTCAGCACGAGCCGGAGGTCACCGCGCGAGAGCATCGCGAACGCCGGCGCGGGGTGCATGACCTCGTCAAAGCCCAGTTGCTTGCAGTAGAAGTCGATCGCTGCATCGACGTCGTCGACGATATAACGGACGCTGACTGTCGCCATGGCGCTTCCTCCTTTGAGTCGTCCTCAACTCGTGCGAACATATGTTCGTAAATGTACACCGAGCTTCACTGCCACTCGGCATTCTCGTTTCTCGATGGTGCCTCGCTGCCCGACGAGCTGGTTCCCGCGGCGCTGGCGCTCGGTCATCAAGCTCTCGCACTGACAGATCACAACACGGTCTCGGGCTCGATGGAGTTCGCCGTCTCGGCGCGCGCGCTCGGGTTGCGCGCGATCCACGGGGCCGAGGTCGGTCTCGAGCCGGATGACTCGCGCGCGGCCCATTCAAGCGAGGCCGGATGCCGAGCGGGCCGCAAGCGCGAGGGTCATCACCTGACGCTACTGGTCAAGGACGCGACCGGCTGGTCGAACCTGTGCCGGATCTTGACCTGCGCGCACGCGCACACGCGCGATGGCAGGCCGGGAGCGCCGCCCACCGACCCGTCGGTGACGCTGGAGACCGTGCTCGAGCGCGCCGAGGGGCTCGTCTGCCTGAGCGGTTGCGCGCTGCACGGAGTGCACGACGAGCCGACGCTCCGGCGGTTGCTCGAGGCATTCGGATCAGAGCGGTTGCGGGTCGAGCTCCAACGCCCGTTCCTGCGCGACGACCGGGCGCGCAATCGAAAGCTGACCGCACTGGCGCGCAAGCTCGGTGTCGCCTGCGTGGCGACCGGCGATGTCCATGCGCACGCGCTCGCGCGCGCGCCGCTGCAGGACGCGTTCGTCGCCGTCCGGCTGCACAGCACGCTCGACGCATCCGAGCCGTTGCGGCGCGGGAACTTCAGCCACGTGCTCGATTCGCCGGCGGCGATGACCGATCGCTTTGCCGAGTACCCCGAGGCGGTCGCCGAGACCGAGCGGTTGGCCGACGGGCTGCGGTTTGACCTGCGCAGTGACCTCGGCTACCGCTACCCCGGCGCCGAGGACGAGCGGGCGATGCGCAAGCTGACCGAGCTCTGCACGGAGCGGTTGCAGGAGCGCTACATGAGCGCTCCGGCAGAGATCCGCGAGCGCGCAGACGCTCGCCTCCGAGAGGAGATGCGGATCATCGAAACGCTTCACCTGGCCGGCTTCTTCCTGCTCCACCACGACCTGCTCGAGCTGGCTCGCGAGGTGGCGGTCGAGGTGCGCGGCACCAGCAGCGCACGGGCGCTGCTGCCACCGGGGCGCGGCCGCGGGTCGAGCGTCTCGTCGATCGTCTGCTATCTGACCGGGCTGTCGCACGTCGACCCGATCGCCAACGAGCTGCTGATCGGCCGCTTCCTCAACGAAGAGCTGACCTCGCTGCCCGACATCGACCTCGACTTCCCGCGCGACATCCGCGAGCAGCTGATCCCGCGCGTGCACGAGCGCTACGGACGCGACCGCTCGGCGTTGGTGGCCGCCTTCCCCACCTACCGCGCGCGGGGGGCGATCCGTGAGCTCGGCAAAGCGCTCGGGTTGCCGCCCGGAGAGATCGAACGGGTAGCGCGTGGCAGCGAGGGCTGGGACGCGCGCGACGTCGGCAAGGACATCGAGAGCACGGGACGCCAGGGTCCGACCGGGCGCTGGGCGTGGCTCGCTCGCCTGGCAGCCGAGGCGCACGGGCTCCCGCGCCACCTGTCTCAGCACTCGGGCGGGATGATCATCGCCACCCGGCCGCTGATCGACTGCTGTCCGATCGTCCCCGCCGCGATGGAGAACCGCCAGATCGTCCAGTGGGATAAGGACTCGTGTGCCGACGCCGGCTTTCTGAAGATTGACCTGCTCGGGTTGGGGATGCTGTCGGCGGTCGAGCGGACGGTCGAGCTGATCGCTCGCACCCGGGGCGAGCGCGTCGATCTGTCCCGGATCCCCTACGACGACCCCGCGACCTACGAGTGCATCCAGAACGCCGACACGACCGGCGTGTTCCAGATCGAGAGCCGGGCGCAGATGCAGTCGCTGCGCCGTACTCGCCCCGCGAACCTCAAGGACCTGACGATCCAGGTCGCGATCGTGCGTCCCGGCCCGATCCAGGGCGGCGCAGTCAACCCCTACATCGAGCGCCGGCAGCGGCTGCGCGTCGACCCCGGCTACCAGGTCCCATACGACCACCCGTCGCTCGAGGCGGTGCTGGGCGAGACGCTCGGGACGATCATCTTCCAGGACCAGGTGCTCGAGGTCTCGATCGCGTTCGCAGGCTTCTCGCCCGGCGAGGCAGAGGGTCTGCGGCGGGCGATGAGCCGTAAGCGCTCGGATGCGGCGATCCAGGCTTACCACGAGCGTTTCGTGCAGGGCGCCCAGCGCAAGCACGGGGTCGATGCCGAGACCGCCGAACGCGTCTTCGCGATGGTCAAGGGGTTCTCGGGCTTCGGCTTTCCCAAGGCCCACGGGGCGGCGTTCGGGCTGCTCGCCTACCAGTCGACGTGGCTGCGCGTCCACTACACGGCCGAGCTACTGTGCTCGCTGCTCAACGAGCAGCCGATGGGCTTCTATCCGCCGGACGCGCTCGTCCATGAGGCACAGCGGCGCGGGATCGAGGTGCTGGCGCCGGACGTCAACGAGAGCGGCCTCGAGTGCGACGTCGAGCTTGCCGGACGCGATGCTGAGCTAGCCGGGGCGCCTCTGGGGCGAGTGCGAATCGGGCTCGGCTACGTTCGCGGCGTCCGGGCCGACGAAGTCTCGGCGCTGGTCGACACCCGTGAGCGCAGCGGGCGCTTCAGGAGCCTGTCGGATCTCGCGTCGCGCGCGGGGTCGAGTGCGTCCGCGCTCGAGTTGCTTGCCTGGTCAGGGGCGTGCGACAGCCTCGCGCAGGGGGTCGGATCGCCCCGGCGCCTGGCGCTCTGGCAGCTCGGTGTGACGGCGCCCGGCCGCCGCGTGCCCGGCGGCACCCAGCTCGCGCTGCCGCTCGATCTGCCCGCCCCGCCGAGGCTTCGCAAGCTGTCTCAGTGGCAGTCGATGCTCGCCGACTACAGCACCACGGGGATGACCGTGAACGCGCATCCGCTCGCCTTGCTGCGCGACCGCCTCCCGGCCGACGCCGTCACCAGCCGCGATCTCGAGACGCTCGAACACGGAACCCGGGTGCGGGTCGGAGGGCTGGTCGTCGCCCGCCAGCGCCCGGGCACCGCCGCCGGGATCGTGTTCCTGCTGCTCGAGGACGAGCTCGGGACGATCAACCTGATCGTGCCCCCGAAAATCTACGAGCGTCATCGCTTGACGGTCAGGACCGAGCCGCTGATGATCGCCGCCGGCAAGCTCGAGCGACACCCGGCCGCCGGAGGCGCGATCAACGTGCTCGTCGACCAGGTCGGCTCGATCGACGCGCCTGACCAGATCCTCGCCGAGATCAAGGACTTCTCGATGCTCGACGAGCAGGTCAGGCGCGGGCTCGCCGAGCAGAATGCCGCCCAGGCCGGCGCCGGCGGCAGCGAGGCGGAGGACTTCCGGGCTGTCGCGCCGCCGGTGATGAGCTTTGCGTCAGGGCGCCGGCGCTAGCGGATCCCGGCCCGGGGACGTTCGCGGCGCCGGCGCGCCCAAGCCGGCGAGCCCATCGTGACCGCGTGCGCGGTAAGGTGCCGCTCGCAGTGCTTCCGGTCGCCATCTTCGTCGCTCTCTGGGTCGTGCTCGGGCTGGGCATGTTCCTGGTCGCCTCGCGGCGCGGCCGGGGCCCGTCGGCGACCGCGCAGCGGCGCGGGTCGAACCGGTTCGTCGGGACCGTGTTCGCGTTCATGGTGCTGGCGTTCGGGATCGGGCTGCCGGCGGCGATCCTGATCGGCAACCACGTCAACGCGAGCGCCCAGGTCGGAGGCTACAAGCTGACCTCGGCGGAGAAGACCGGTCGGCTGCTGTTCGGTCAACATTGCGGGGTCTGCCACACGCTGGCGGCGACCAACTCGGTTGGCAAGGTCGGTCCGAACCTCGACACGATCAAGCCCGCCGAGTCGCTGGTGCTGCACACGATCAACAACGGTTGCCTGCCGAACGCCCCGTCGGGGTCAGCTGAGCAGTGCCTCGGCGAGGGCGTGATGCCGTCCAACGTCGTGACCGGCAGCAACGCCCGCGACGTCGCGAACTTCGTCGCCCAGGTGGCCGGCCGCGAATAGGAAAAATCGCCAGTTTCCGGCAGCAACGGACACAGTCGTCCGCGGCCGTTGCTAGCATCGCGCGACCCATACGGCTGAATTCCCATTCCGCCCACGCCGCCAGGGCGCGGGAGGGAAGTGGGGGAACCGAGTTGTTGGGGCTAATCGCGTCCTGCGCGTAGCGTCATCTTTCGACGCGAGCCCGTCAGCTAACCCCGCAAGCACGAGAAAGAGGGCAATCCACATGGCGCGATCAGGCGTAACAGTGCCGACAGGCTCGGCGACCTCACGCTATGAATCTCCATCGCTCGACGAGCGCCTCGAGCGCTGGAATGAGCAGTTCGAGGACACCCCGCGGGGTGTCCGCGCGAGCGGGCGTCGCACGGTCCGGATCAGCGGCCAGGGGGCCGAGGGTTATGCGACCCGCAACGGGACGCGTCCGTCGGCGGCGCAGCGCCACCAACGGCTCAAGCCCCACGAACGCGCCGGCTTTCGCCCCGACCGGGTTGCGATGTGGGCGGTGCTGCTCGGCGTGATGCTGATGCTCGCGGCCGTCGCCAGCGCGCACGCGTAGCAACGAGCGCCCCGCACGGCTCCGATCCGCGCCCGCTCGGCGTTTGGTGATCCCCCGTCTCTCCCCGGCCGTATAACGGGATTAACGCTATTGCGTGCTCTTGTGCTGCGGCCAGCACGAGCGTACACTAATAAAGCGTAAGCAGGTGTCAAAACTAAAGGGCGGCGCCTGGGCACCGCTCAAAGAGACCTTTCGGGGGTCAAGATGAAGACTCCAATGAGCCGATTTCAAATCCACGACGACCTTACGGCGCCCGAGGGCTCGGTCGCCGTCCTACGCGGCGCCCTTTCCTCGGGCGGACAGCTCCCGAACTTCATTGGCGTCCTGGCCGGATCGCCTGCTGCGCTCCGCGCCTACGCCCGCTTCCGCTCGGAGCTGCGCCACGGCAAGCTGACGCTGCCGACGCTCGAGCGGATCGCGCTCGCGGTTGCTGAGCACTACCAGTCCGCGCCCGGGCTCGCGATCCACTCGCGTGCCGGACGTAGCGCCGGCCTGGCGATCGACGAGGTTGCGCTCGCGCGTCAGTTCGATTCCAACGATCCACGAGAAGCAGCGCTGCTGCGCTATCTACAGGCGCTGCTCGAGAAGGGTGCCCGCCCCCCGATGCACCTCCACGAGGAGGCGCGCGAGGCAGGCTGGGATGACGAGGAGATCCTCGAGGCGATCGCCGCGGTGACGCTCGAGGGCTTCACGGCCATGGTCAACGTCGCCGGCGAAGTGCCCGTCGACGGCTCGACCGAAGCCTCCCGGGTGCTGGAAGCCGCGTGACGTCGTAAGCTCCACGTAACTCATGGCCGCTCACGAGCAGACCGGCACGGGCTATGGGACGCGAAGCAACTGCTGCCCCCTCTATCACGAGGCGGTCGAACTCGTTGGGCGGCGCTGGACGGGCGCGATCCTGCAAGTGCTTATGGACGGACCGATGCGATTCTCCGAAATCGGGCAGGCGATCCCCGAGCTCTCGGATCGCCTGCTGTCGGAACGCATGAAAGAGCTCGAATCGCGCGGGCTGGTCGAGCGGACCGTGATCGCCGGCCCACCGCTGCGCGTTCATTACGAGCTCTCGAAGATGGGCCACGAGCTCGAGCCGGCGTTGTCGGCGCTCGGCCGCTGGGCGCGGCGCTGGCTCGGTGAGCACCCGGTTTCGGGCGCCAAGCTCTAGCCCAGCCTCGCTGACCGCGTCGCGGTCCCATGCCGCCACGTCAGAGCCGTAGGCGCCACGTCGGGTCAACAGTACGACCCGCCGACAAGTAACGTTCCGCAGCCATGACCGTTACCGACCGCCCGCTGACCGCCGAAGACGTGATCTCGCTCGTCGCCGAGCGCGACATCCGCTTCATCCGGCTGTGGTTCACGGACATCCTCGGCCAGCTGAAGGCGTTCTCGATCAACGTCACGGAGCTGACCGACGCGTTCGAGGGCGGGATGGGGTTCGACGGTTCCTCGATCACCGGCTTCAACGCGATCGAGGAGTCCGACATGATCGCGATGCCCGACCCGAGCACCTTCATCGCGCTCCCCTGGCGCCCCAATGAGGCCGGCGTCGCGCGGATGTTCTGCGACATCGTCACGCCCGAGCGGACGCCGTACGAGGGCGACCCGCGCCACGTCCTGCGCCGCGCGATGCAGCGCGCCGAGAGCATGGGCTTCGATCACTTCTACGTCGGACCCGAGCTCGAGTACTTCTACTTCCGCGACTCGAAGTCGACCGAGGTGCTCGACGAGGGCGGCTACTTCGACCTGACGACGCTCGACGCCGGCTCGGACCTACGTCGCGAGACCGTGCTCGCGCTCGAGCAGCTGGGGATCCACACCGAGTACACCCATCACGAGGTCGGTCCCAGCCAGCACGAGATCGACATGCGCTACGCCGACGCGATGAAGATGGCCGATGACTGCATGACCTACCGGATCACGGTCAAGGAATACGCGATGAAGTACGGCCTGCACGCGACCTTCATGCCGAAGCCGCTGTTCGGCAAGAACGGCTCCGGGATGCACACGCATCAGTCGCTGTTCCGCGGCGACTCGAACGCGTTCTTCGACCCCGACGACCCGCACTACCTGTCGGAAGTCGGCAAGGCGTTCATCGCCGGCCAGCTGCGCCATTCGCGCGAAATCTGCTCGATCTTCGCCCAGTGGGTGAACTCCTACAAGCGCCTGGTGCCCGGCTTCGAGGCGCCGGTCTACGTCGCCTGGTCGCGCCGCAACCGCTCGGCGCTGGTGCGGGTCCCGCTCTATCACCCGGGCAAGGAGCGCGCGACGCGGATGGAGCTTCGCTGCCCGGATCCGGCCTGCAACCCGTACCTGACGTTCGCGGTCCTGCTGCAGGCGGGGCTCGAGGGAATCGAGCACGGCTACGAGCTGCCCGACCCGATGGAGAAGAACCTCTACCACCTGTCGCCCGAGGAGCGCCGGCGGCTCGGGATCGAGCAGCTGCCCGAGACGCTGGGTGAGGCGATCGAGCTGACCGCCCAGTCAGAGCTCGTGCTGCGCACGCTCGGCGAGCACATGTTCAACCGCTACGTCGAGATCAAACGCCAGGAGTGGGACGACTACCGCGTCCAGGTCACTCCCTGGGAGCTGGAGCGCTACCTGCCGGTTCTCTGATCGGCTGACACCCGGGGGGCGAGGTCATGCGCCTCGCGGCTCTTAACGAGCGGAGCCATCACGCGGGCGGCTCCACTGGCTATTATGCATACATTATGGAGAAGCGGTGTCGTGGAACATCGTGCTCACGCCTGACGCCGAGCGCTGGTTCATGGACCTGGACCAGCGTGACGCGAACCGGATCGCCGCTGCGATCGACATGCTCCAGGAGCACGGCCCGCGGCTCGGCCGGCCTGTGGTCGACTCGGTCAAGGGATCTCGACACCACAACATGAAGGAGCTTCGCTCACGCGGAGGACACCTGCGGGCTCTGTTCGCGTTCGACCCCAGCCGCACGGCGGTCGTGCTGGTGGGCGGCGACAAGACCAACGATTGGACGGGCTGGTACCGGCACAACGTGCCCGGTGCCGATCGGCTCTATGACCAGCATCTCAAGGAGGGTGGATGGGGCAGCCAAGGACCAAGCAGTGGCAGGCTGTCAGGCGGCAGAGGCCGCTAGACGAGGAAAGGATCGCCTCTTACAGGTGGCTGATGGTGGCCGATATGCGGCTTGCCGAACTGCGGCGCAAGCGCGGCATCAGCCAGACGCAGATCGCCGAGGCGCTTGCCGTCACGCAGCCGAACATCTCGCGGATCGAGCAGGAGGACGATGTTTACCTGTCGACGCTGGCACGCTACGTCGCGGCACTCGGGGGGCACCTCGAGGTGCTCGCCGTGTTCCCCGACGAGACGGTCACGATTGTGAGCGAGCCGACCTAATCGAGCTCGGCCGCCAGTTCCTGCGCGCTTGTGACCGGCGCCTGGCAGACGAAGTGCTCGCACACGTACGCGGCCGCGCGCCCGTCGACCGGCGTGCGGTCGGCCAGCAGTGGCACGCCGTCGGATTCCCCCCCGGCCAGCACAAGGTGCGGGCGGTAGGCGCCGCGCACGACCGATAGCAGCGACTCGGGCTCAGGCCCGACGATCGCCACCTCGCGCACGCGCGCGAGGTAGAAGTCGAACGCCTGCAGCGCGTGGCCGAACGCGAGCGGGTGCCGGCCGGCGATCGGGGCCAGCAGACGCAGCACGCCGAGCGCGTGGCGCTCGTAGTCCGCGTTGCCCGACAGCAGCGCCAGGCGCAGCAGCCCGTGGGCGGCAGCTGAGTTGCCCGACGGGATCGGCGAGTCCTCGAGATCCTTGCGTCTCGCAAAGCCGCTGTCCTGGTCGGCCGCGGTCGTGAAGAAGCCGCCGCGTTCGTCGTCCTTGAAACGGTCGATCATCTGATCGGCCAGCGTCACCGCCTCGCGATACCAGCGGGCATCGAGCGTCGCCTCGTAGAGCGTCGTCAGCGCCTGCACGAGGTAGGCGTAATCGTCGAGGAACGCCGGGATCGTCCCGGTCCGCGTGAGCTGGCGATCTCGGCGCAGGAACTCCGCGCACTGGGTCGCAGCGATCACATACGGCTCGTGCGAGAGCGCGGCGCCCGTCTCGGCCAGCGCCGAGATCATCAGCGCGTTCCACGACGTCAGCTGCTTGTCGTCGAGCCCCGGCCGAACGCGCTCGGCGCGCGCCCCGTAGAGCTTGCAGCGGATCTCCGGCAGGCTGGCGGGCTCGGGGCCGTGGCCCTCGAGCACGAACGCTTCCTCGAACGGACGCGGCTCGAAGTACGCGACCGCATCGTCGTACAACCCACCGAGCACGTCCCGCAGTTCCGCGTGGGTCCAGACGTAGAACTTGCCCTCGACCCCCTCGGAGTCGGCGTCGAGCGCGGCGTAGAACCCACCGTCGGGGCTGCGCATCTCGCGCAGCGCCCAGTCGAGCGTCTCGGTGCAGACGCGCTGTAGAAGTGAGTCGGACGAGACCTGCCATCCGTGCAGGTAGGCGCGCGCCAGCAGCGCGTTGTCGTAGAGCATCTTCTCGAAGTGGGGCACGGTCCAGGTCGCGTCGACCGCGTAGCGCGCGAAGCCGCCCCCGACCTGGTCGTAGATCCCCCCCTGGGCCATCGATCGCAACGTCTGCAGCGACATCTCGCGCTCGCGGCGCATCAACAGCAGCTCGAGCACCGACGACATCGGGAACTTCGGCGCGCGGCCGAAGCCTCCGTTGCGGGAGTCGTACGACCCACGCAGGCCGGCGACCGCATCGTCGAGCAGCTCCTGCGTGATCGGCTCTGTCGAGGGGCGGATCCGGGTCGACGCCCCGATCGCCTCCAGGACCTCCGTGCCGGACGTGCGCACCTCGTCGCGGCGCTCGTCCCAGGCGGTCGCGACGGCTGTCAGCACCGCCCGCCAGCTCGACAGGCCGTGGCGCGGCTCAGGCGGGTAGTAGGTGCCGACGAAGAACGGCGCCTGTTCAGGCGTCAGGAACGCGTTCAGCGGCCAGCCGCCATGGCCGGTCATCGTCTGGCAGGCATCCATGCAGACCGCGTCGACGTCGGGCCGCTCCTCGCGGTCGACCTTGACGCACACGAAGTGGTCATTCATCAACGCAGCGATCGCGGGGTCCTCGAACGACTCGTGCGCCATCACGTGGCACCAATGACAAGCGGAGTAACCGATCGAGACCAGCAGCGGGCGTTGCTCGGTGGCGGCGCGCCGGAGCGCCTCGTCGCCCCAGGGGTACCAGTCGACCGGATTGTCCTTGTGCTGTAGGAGATACGGCGACGTCTCGCGGGCGAGGCGGTTGGGCACGGATACCAGGCTACCCCGGCTGGGAACCCTCAATAGGCTGTCGGGAGTGCTTCGAACGAGGAAGGAGTCAGCTTGAGCCACCACCGCGAGCCGGTCACCGCGCCAGACGCGCCTGACGCGGTCGGGCCATATGTCCACGCCATGCAGGCTGGGAACCTGCTGTTCTGCTCAGGTCAGATTGCGCTCGACCCGCGCACCGGCGAGATGGTCGGCAACACCGCGGCCGACCAAGCCGGGCGCTGCCTCGAGAACCTCGCCGCCGTCTGCCACGCGGCGGGTGCGACGCTCGGCGACGCCGTCAAGGTGACGATCTACATGACTGACATGTCGGCGTTCGCGGCCGTCAACGAGGTTTACGCGTCGTTCTTCGAGTCAAGCCCTCCGGCGCGTGTCGCGATCGGGGTCTCAGCGCTGCCGCGGGGCGCTCAGGTCGAGATGGACGCGGTGGTCGCGCTTGGCGGATGAGTCGGTAACGCTCGCAGCGCCGACCGCCGACGACATCCGGCGTGCCGCCGCGGCAGCGGTCGGTCTCGTCCGCGAGACGCCGGTCCTTAGCTCGCAAACACTGACTGAACGGACCGGCGCCAAGGTCGCGCTGAAGGCCGAGAACCTACAGCGCACCGGCTCCTTCAAGCTTCGCGGGGCGCTCGCGAAGATCGCGTCGCTCGACGATCTCGAGTGCGCGCACGGCGTCGTCGCCGGCAGCGCCGGCAACCACGCCCAGGCGGTCGCCTACGCGGCCCGCGCACGGGGGATCCGCTGCGAGGTGTTCATGCCCGAAACGGCGCCGATCGCCAAGGTCGAGGCGGCCGCCTCGCTCGGCGCCGAGGTGCGCCTCGTCGGGACGACGGTCGACGACTCACTCGCAGCCGCCGATCGGCGCGCCGACGAGGGCGGCCTGGCGTTCGTGCACCCGTTCGATGATCCGAGCGTGATCGCCGGCCAGGGCGGGTTGGGCCTCGAGCTGCTCGACCAGGTCCCCGACCTGGCGAGGGTGATCGTGCCGGTCGGGGGCGGCGGACTCGTCAGCGGGATCGCGATCGCGGTCAAGTCGCAGCTGCCCGAGGTCGAGGTGATCGGCGTGCAGGTCGACACGTGCGCGCCCTTCCCGGCGTCGCTGTCGGCCGGCGAGCCGGTCGCCGTCGACTCGGCGCTGACGATCGCAGACGGGATCGCCGTCAAGCGCCCCGGGAAGCTGACGCTCGCGCTGATCAGCCGCTGGGTCGACAGGATCGTGCTCGTCGCCGAGGACGAGGTCGCCGAGGCGATGGTGTTCCTACTCGAGCGGGCGAAGCTGGTCGTCGAGGGCGCGGGCGCGGTCGGCGTCGCGGCGCTGCTCGCCGGACACGTCGACGCAGAGGACGCCGGCACCACGGCGATCGTGCTGTCGGGGGGCAACGTCGATGCTGGGCTGCTGCTGGCGATTGCTCGCCGGCACGAGAGTCAGGCGGGGCGGCGGCTGCTGCTGCTGGCGCGGCTGCCCGATCGCCCGGGGTCGCTGGCACGGCTGCTGGCGCTCGTCGGTCACCAGGGCGCCAACCTGCTCGACGTCGAGCACATCCGCGAGGGGTTCGACCTCCACGTGCGCGAGACCGCGGTTCAGCTGGTGCTCGAGACGCGCGGCCCTGGCCACGCCGAGATTGTGACGCGCGCGGTGCGCGAAGCCGGCTACGCCGAGCCGCGCGCGGTCCGGTAGGCCCGCGCCTCGTCGACCAGCGCCGCGATCACCCGGCTGCGCTCGTCGGCCTCCGGGTGCCACTGGACCCCGAGCACGAACCGTTTGCCCGTCGCCTCCATCGCCTCGGGCAGCTGGTCGAGCGTCGAGTGGCCGGTGACGTCGAATCCGGCGGCGATCGTGGCGACCGCCTGATGGTGGTGGGACTTGGTGTTGTGCAGGTCCTCGCCGGCCGCGAGCGCGGCCCGCGACCCGCTCTGCAGCGCGACGCCGTGGTCGGAGCCGTCGAAGCTGCCGGGGGTGCGGCGGTGCTCCTCGTGGCGGAGCACGTCGGGCAGGTGCTGGACCAAGGTGCCACCGAACGCGACGTTGAGCACCTGCATCCCACGGCAGACCCCGAGCACAGGCATGTCGCGCTCCACCGCGCGGCGCACGAGCGCGATCTCGGCCTCGTCGCGCTCCGGGACGGTGCCGTTCGTCGCCGGGTGGGGCTCGGCGCCGTACAGCGCCGGATCGACGTCGTGGCCGCCGGCGAGGATCAGCCCGTCGATCAGGTCGAGCGCCTCGTCGGGGTCGTCGATCAACGCCGGATCCGGAGGAATCATCAGCGCCAGTCCGCCGGCGCGCTGGATCGCATCGATGTACGAGTACGGGAGCAGGACCGCGGGCTGGTTCCAGACGCCCCAGCTCGCGTCGAGCTGAGCGGCGCAGATTCCGATTGCGGGACGGTCAGCGGTCATGGCCTTTTTCAGGCTAGCGGCCGGCGGGGCGGAGCCGGGCTCGCTGCACCTTGCCGCTGGCGGTCTTCGGGAGCTCGGCGGCGAAATCGACGATCCGCGGGTACTTGTACGGCGCGGTCTCGCGCTTGACGTGGTCCTGCAACTCGGCCGCCAGCTCGTCGCCGGGCGCGAATCCGTCCCGGAGCACGACCACCGCGCGGACGACCGCGCCGCGCTCGTCGTCGGGCGCCGCGACCACCGCCGCCTCCGCGACCGCCTCGTGCGAGACGAGCGCCGACTCGACCTCGAACGGGCCGATCCGGTAGCCGGACGAGATGATCAGGTCATCGGTGCGGCCCTCGAAGTAGAGGTAGCCGTCCACGTCCTGGGTGACGCGATCGCCCGTGTGCCATGGCGCTGTTCCGGGGGCCGGCTCGCCGTCGAGGTAGCCGACGAAGAACGTCGGATCGGTGACCGGGTCCTTGAGCACCAGCTCGTGGTCTGCGACCTCGAGCTCGATGCCGGGCAGCGCCTTGCCCATCGAGCCTGGGCGAACGTCGCCGCCGGCCGGCATCCCGGTCAGCTGCCCGGTCTCCGTCTGTCCGTACCCGTCGCGGATCGTCAGGCCGGTCGCTTCGAGGAACGCGCGCAGCACCTCGGGGTTGAGCGCCTCGCCCGCCGCAACCAGACCGCGCAGCGCCGGGATCGGGTTCAGGTCGGCGCGCTTGGCGATCACCCGGTACTCGGTTGGCGCCATGCAGAGGACGTTGACCCGTTCGGCGGCGAGGATCTCGAGGCGCTCGAACGGGTCGAAGCGAGCGTCGTGCAGGAGCGCCGCCGCGCCGGTCAGCCACGGTGCGATGAACACGTTGCGCGCCGACTTGGACCAGCCGCTGGCGGCCGTGCACCAGACGAGCTCGCCCGGCTGTGCACCGAGCCAGCTGGCGGCCTGGAGCTGCTGCCCGGGGAGGTAGCGCTGGCCGTGCACGACTCCCTTCGGCTCGCCGGTGGTGCCGCTCGTGAACGTGATCAGGCACGGATCTGTCGGTTGGAGTTCGACCGCCGGGGCCGCCGGTGCGTCGAACAGAGACTCGTCTGGAACCCGGATCACTTCGCAGCCGGGGTCACCCAGCTCGCCCGCGTTTCGCTCGTCGCAGACGATGAGCTTCGGCTGTGCGGCGGCGAGCCGGAGCGTGAGATCGTTGGCGCGCAGCTGCTCATTGCAGGGCAGCGCGACTGCCCCGATCCGGAAGCAGGCGACCATCGTCAGCACCCACTCGGGACGGTTGCCGATCAACGTCATCACCACGTCGCTGCGTTTGACTCCGCGGGCGGCGAGGGTCCCGGCGAGCGCCGCGCTGCAGCGCGCCACCTCGCCGAAGCTCCACTCGCGGCGCGCGCCGTCGCGCTTGAGCTCGACCAGGGCGCGCTGCTGCGGCGGCGCTGCGTCGACGACGTCGCGGGAAAAGTTCATCGCCGGGGCAGTCTGCCAGCCGTTGGTACGCTGATAGAGATGGGATTGATGTACGGCAACGGGCCGTTTGGCCGCGAGCCGGCAGGCGAGTTCAATTTCGAGCCGCCGGCGCCTGGCAAGACCGTGTACCTCGAGCCGACGCCGAAGCGGATTCGCGTCGAGGTCGGCGGCGAGGTGATCGCCGACAGTCGCCGGGCGATGCTGCTGCACGAGTCCGGCCTCCAGCCGATCTACTACTTCCCGCCCGAGGACGTGCGCGACGAGTTCCTGGAGGAGAGCGACCGGCACACCCACTGCCCGAAGAAAGGCGACGCCTCCTACTACACGATCAAGGCCGGCGGCGAGGTCGTCGAAGCGGGCGCCTGGTATTACCCGGAGATCCTCCCGGGCGCGCCGGAGAAGCTGCGGGGAGCGATCGCGTTCTACTTCAGCCGCATGGGGCGCTGGCTCGAGGAGGGCGAGGAGATCGGCGTGCACCCGCGCGACCCTTATCACCGGATCGACGTGCTGGCCTCCGACCGCGTGGTGAAGGTGTCGCTTGATGGCGAGGTGTTGGCAGAGACGAATCGGGCGCTCGGACTGTTTGAGTCCAACCTGCCGGCGCGCTGGTACATCCCGCGCGAGGACGTCGTCGCCGAACTTGAGCCGTCAGACACCGTGACCCACTGCCCGTACAAGGGCGCCGCGAGCTACTACTCGCTCGGTGGCGCGGACGGCAAGGATCTCGTCTGGTACTACGCCGACCCGCTCGCCGAGGTGGGCCGGATCAAAGGCCTGCTGTGCTTCTTCAACGAGCGGGTCGACATCGAGCTCGACGGCGAGCTGCAGGAACGCCCCGCGTCGCCGTGGAGCCACGGCGTCAAGTCCGCCGCATAGCGAGGATCCGGTGTAGGCGCGCGGCCTCGGCGGCGGGCCGCTCGACCAGCCGCTGCCACGTGATCCGGACGGTCACGAAGCCGGCCGCGAGCAGGTCCGCGTCGCGGTTGCGATCGCGCTCGAACGCTGCGCGGTCGTTGTGAAAGTCCCAGCCGTCGAGCTCGACGATCACGCGCTCGGCTGGGAACAGGGGCGTCGACGTCATAGCCACAGAGGATCGTGTTGACCAGCGGTTGCGGGAGCTCGTATCGCTGGCAGAACGGGAGGAACCGATCCTCGAACTCGGAGCGGGTCGGGCCGGTCGGAGCGGCCACGACGGGTCGTAGCAGCTTGGCTCCCGCTGCGTCGGATTGCGCATCACGACGTCGGCGAGCTGCGCGCGGCTCATATGGGGACGGCGGAGTGCGTCGTTGACGGTGCGCGTGAGGCGCGTCAGGCTCGGCGCGCAGTCGAGTAGGGCACGGGCGAGGCTCGTGACCCGGATCCCGTGGTTGGTGCGAATGTCGGCGCGCGTCAGCGTGCGGCTCTGGTGGACCATGATCCCGGAGGATGCGAGCTCGAGGACCGAGTCATCAGGGGTGTTGGATCTCATGGCGGCTATAGCCCCCACGAGACCCAACGCCCGCTCCCTGGGGCGAGCTGTCGCAAAGTTTTGACGTATTCTCGGGCGCAATGGCCCTCGCGACCGAAGACAAGACCGACGAGCAAAAAGCGATCTGCGAGATGGTGCGGCAGTTCGCCGACGAGCAGATCATCCCCAACGCCGAGCACTACGACCACGAGGACCAGTTCCCGGAGCCGATCGTCGAGCAGATGAAGGAGCTGGGGCTGTTCGGGGTGACGATCCCCGACGAGTACGGCGGGATGGGGCTCGACCTGACGACCTACGCGATGATCGTCGAGGAGCTCAGCCGCGGCTGGATCTCGATCTCCGGGATCGTCAACACCCACTTCATCGGTTCCTACCTGCTGATGAAGTTCGGCACCGACGAGCAGCGCCAGAAGTACCTGCCGCGGATGGCGACCGGCGAGCTCCGGGCAGCGTTCAGCCTCTCCGAACCCGAGCTCGGCTCAGACGTGGCGGCGATCAAGACAAGCGCGCGCAAGCGAGACGACGGTCAAAGCTACGAGATCAACGGCACCAAGATGTGGGTCACCAACGGCCTGCGGGCCGGGCTCGTGTTCGTGCTCGTTCGCACCGACCCGAGCGCCGAGCCCAAGCACCGAGGCCTGACCTGTTTCATAGCCGAGAAGGAGCCGGGGGTCGCCGAGAATACCGGCCCCTACAAGGGCTTAAACGTCCCGCCCCAGATCAAGAAGATGGGCTACAAGGGCGTCGAGTCGACCGAGCTCGTGTTCGACGGCTACACGACCCCCGCCGACAGCATCCTCGGCGGCGAGGACGCCGGACTCAACAAGGGCTTTGCGCAGATGATGGACGCGCTCGAGGTCGGCCGCGTCAACGTCGCGGCGCGGGGAGTCGGGATCGCGCAGCGGGCGCTCGAGCTGGCGCTCAAGTACAGCCAGGAAAGAAGGACCTTCGGCAAGCCGATCGCCCAGCACCAGGCGATCCAGTTCAAGCTCGCCGACATGGGCACACAGGTCGAGGCCGCCCGGCTGATGACGATGCGAGCGGCGCGCCTGAAGGACGCCGGCGAACGCTCCGACCTCGAGGCCGGGATGGCGAAGCTGTTCGCCTCCGAGGCCGGGCGCTTCTGCGTCGAGGAGTGCCTGCGGATCCACGGCGGCTACGGCTACTCGAAGGAGTACGAGATCGAACGTCTGTACCGCGACGCGCCGCTGCTGCTGATCGGCGAGGGCACGTCTGAGATCCAGCGAATGGTGATCGGGCGCAAGCTGCTCGAGCGCCACAAGATCTAACCGGGCAACTTCTTCGGCGCCGGCCCGTTTAAGGGTCTGCGCATCAAGCGCGAGGGGGCCATCAGAAGGAGGAGCTCATGCTGCGTCGATGCCTGTCCGTGCTCGTTTTCGTGTCCGCTGTCACTGTTGTTTGGGCATCCCAGGCCGTGGCCTCGACGCTGACCGTCAACACCACCTTCGATGACGCCAACGCGCACGACGGCTTGTGCTCCCTGCGCGACGCCATCGAGGCGGTCGACTCGCCCGGCAGCCCGGACGGCGCCTGCGCGCCGGCGGCGTTTGGCCCGAACACGATCGTCCTCGGGGCTCTCCAGTACACGCTGTCGGCGCCGAACGGCGAGCTCAGCATCGCCTCGACCGTCCGCGACCTGACGATCAGGGGCGCCGGCGAGAAGCGGACGACGATCGACGCCACCAACCTCGGCGACCGTGCGCTCGAGGTCGAGGCGGGCGCCACGGTCACGATCACGGATCTGACGATCAACGGCGGTCACGCGCAGGCCGGTCAGCCCGGCGCCAGCGCGACCAGCGGCACCGCGGAGCCGGGTGGCCCGGGAGCCAACGGCGGCGGGATCCTCAACGAGGGCACGCTGACCGTGCTCGACGCCGCGGTCACGAACAGCCAGGCGGGCGCCGGCGGCGCCGGCGGCTTCAGCGGGGCTTCGTTCACCGACCCGGCGGTGATCGGTGGGCCGGGTGGTGACGGCGGGCAGGGCGGCGGAATCTTCAACAGTGGCACGCTCGCGCTGACCGGCGCGACGCTCGCCGGAAACCAGGGGGGCGCGGGCGGGGGCGGCGGAGAGGGGGGCCAGGACAACGTCGCCAGTCCCAGCGGCGTGGGCGGCGCCGGTGGGGCCGGCGGCGCCGGCGGCGGGGTTGCCAACGATGGCGGCTCGCTGACGATCAACGGCACCACGATCAACGGCAACACGGCGGGCGCCGGCGGCAGCGGCGCGATCGGCGGGCCAACCAGCCCGGCGCCGGGTGGCGCGGGCGGGGCGGGTGGTAACGGTGGCACGGGCGCCGGCGGCGGCGGGATCTGGAGCTCGGACGGCGGCCTGGCGGTGACCAACAGCACGATCGCGTCAAACGCGGGCGGCGCGGGCGGCGCGGGCGGCGACGGCGGGCTCGGCAGCGGCAACGCCGGCGGCAAGGGCGCCAACGGCGCCAACGGCGGTAACGGCGGCGGCGTCGCCGCCGGCGGCCCGGGCGTGGCGACGCTCGAGAACGTCACGCTCGCCGGCAACCGGGGCGCGGCCGCAGGCGCCGCCGGCGGCGGCGGCAGCGGGACGCCGAACGGGTCCGGCGGCAGCGCCGGAAACGACGGCGCGGCCGGTGGCGTGTACGGCGAGGGACCAACCGCGGTCAAGCTCGAGAACAGCCTGCTCGACTTCAACACCGGCAACTGCGGGGGTTCGATCACCGACGGCGGGCACAACCTCAGCTCCGGCGACTCGACCTGCCCGGCGAGCTTCCTCGGCGGCGACCCCGATCTAGGCGCGCTGCAGGACAACGGCGGACCGTCGGAGACGATCGGGCTGCAATCCGGGAGCGCGGCGATCGGTCAGGGGGCCGGCTGCCCGTCGACTGACCAGCGCGGCGTCCCGCGGCCAGGCCCGAAGTGCGACATCGGCGCCTACGAGGTGGTCGCGCCGGTCGCGGTCACCGGTCCGGCGATCTCGATCAGCGCCAACGGGGCGGAGATCGAGGCGACCGTGACCGCGAATTCAGGCGACGCGTCGGTCGTGTTCCGGTACGGAAAGACCAGGATCAACGGGTCGGTGACCGCCGTCCGGCACCTCGACGGCGTCGCCGCGATCACGGTCGTCGCGAAGCTCACCCGGCTGCAGCCGAACACTGTCTACTACTACCGGGTCGCGGCGACCTCGACCGACGGCGGCGACGTCGGCGCGCAGCGGAGCTTCCGGACCAGTGGCAAGCCGGCGATCTCTGAGCTGAAGCTCAAGCCCGGGTCGCTGCGCACCGCGGCGACGATCACCTACGAGGATTCCCGCGACGCGACGACCACGCTTGCGGTTCTCCGCTGCGTCAAGCAGGCCGGCGGGCGCTGCGCGCGCTACCGGCGGGTGCGCAGCTTCAGGCACAAGGACGTCGCCGGCCGCAACCGCGCGCGCCTGAACGCCCGCGGGCTGGCGCCCGGCGCCTACGAGCTCGAGGCCACGCCGCGCGCCGGCACGCTCAGGGGACGGACGGTGGCGGACACGTTCACGGTCCGCGAATAGACTTGACCGCCTGTCGTCTCCGGCTGACACCAAGACACTGATCGAGACCGCGGTCAAGCGCTTTCTCGACGAGGTGCCTGCGCTCCAGCAGCTGAAGCTCGTCGCCGGCCTCGAGCTGCGCGGCCGCGGCGACGTGCAGCTGTACCGCGTCGAGCTGCCGGGGCCGAAGGTGACCAAGGACATCCCAGCCGACGAGAAGGTCCACCTGTCGATCCCCCGTTCGCACTTCAACGAGCTCGCGACCAAGGGTCACGTCAAGGACTGGGAGGAGGCGTTCGCGACGGGGGACGCCAAGGCGACCGGGATCGAGCAATACCTGAAGCTGATCGTCAACGTCGTCGAGCGCCAGGACGAGCGTTCGCGCACGCGCCGCGCGCGGCACTGAAGTGCCGACCTGGGAGGACGTGGTCGCGATCGGGTCCCGGTTCCCGGGGCTCGAACCGTCGACCTCGTACGGGACGCCCTCGCTCAAGGTCCGCGGCAAGTTCGTCTGCCGGCTGCGGACGAATCCCGACGCGCTCGTGATCCGGGTGGTCGACATGGGTGAGCGCGAGGCCCTGCTCCAAGGCGAACCCGAGGCGTTCTTCTCGACGCCGCACTACGACGGCTACCCGGCGGTGCTGGTCAAGCTCGAGCGAGTCGACCCGATCGAGCTCGCAGAGCTGATCGAGGACGCCTGGCGGCTGCAGGCGCCAAAGCGGCTCGTCGCCGCATACGAGAGCGCCGGCTAACGATCGGCGGCGAGCGCCTCGGCGGCGCTCAGCTGTGCTTCGACCAGCTTCAGGCCCGACTCCCAGAAGCCGGGGTCGGTGAGGTCGATGTCGACCATCGCAGCGAGCTCCGCGGGGCCGCGCGAGCCGCCGGCGGCCAGCAGCGCGAGATAACTCGGCGCGAACGACGCGCCGAGCTGCACGTAGCGGCTGTAGACCGACAGCGCCAACAGCTGACCGTAGGCGTACGCGTACACATAGCCCGGAGTGTTGATGAAGTGCGGCACGTACGACCACCAGGTCTCGTACCCGTCGGTCATCTCCACGGAGTCGCCGAACAGCTCACCCTGCGACTCGAGCCAGCTCTCGTTGATGCGGTCGACCGACAGCTCGCCCTCGCTGCGGCGGCGAGTATGCACCAAGTGCTCGAAGCGGTTGAGCGCCATCTGGCGAAAGACCGTCGCGACCGCTCCGTCGACGCGCTCGGCCAGCAGGCTGAGGCGCGCGTCGTCGTCCTCGGCCGCGTCCAGCAGGCGGCCAAACACGAGCGCCTCGCCGAACACCGAGGCGGTCTCGGCGAGCGTCAGCGGCGTCGACTGCTGGAACACCCCCTGCGGCTGGGCGAGCGCGGCGTGTAGGCCGTGGCCGAGCTCGTGCGCCATCGTCAGCACGTCGCGACGGCGGGCGGTGAAGTTGAGCATCACGTACGGGTGCACGCTCGGGACGGTGTAGGCGCAGAAGGCGCCGCCGCGCTTGTGCGGGCGCACGGGCGCGTCGATCCATTGCTCGTCGAAGAACCGCCGCGTGATCCGGCCCGCCTCCGGCGCGAACGCCTCGTAGGTGTCGAGCACCAGCTCGCGGGCGTCGCCGAACGAGAACGTGACCTCCTCGGGCAGGACCGGCGCCGCGCGATCGAAGTCGGCGAGCCGGTCGAGGCCGAGCAGCCTGGCCTTGAGCGCATACCAGCGTTGCGGGATGTCGAACCGTGCCCGGACGGCATCGATCAGGGCCATCACCGACTCGTCGGACGCCTCGTTGGCGAGGTTGCGACTCGCGAGCCAGTGCGGGTAGGAGCGCAGCCGGTCGTCGATCGCCTTGTCCTGGAGCAGCGTGTTGAAGATGAACGCGCGCGTACGCAGGCCGGGCGCGAGCGTCGCCGAGACGCCCTCGGCGGCGCCGCGCCGCGCGGTGCGGTCCGGCGATTGGAGCCGCGACAGCGCGAGGTCGAGCACCAGCTCCTCGCCGTCGAGCTGCACCCGGAGGCTCGCCACCTGCTCGCCGAACAGCCGGCTCCAGGCGCTTTGGCTCGCGATCGCCTTCTCGGCCAGGATCTTCTCCTCGGGCTCGGTCAACAGGTGCGGCCGGTAGCGGCGGGCGCTGCGCAGGTGGTGGCGACAGAAACTCAGCGACTCGTCGGCGAGCAGCTCGTCGACGCGATCGTCGGGGAGCTCGGCCCATTCGAGCTCGAAGAACAGGAGCTTGGTCTCGATCGTCGTCGCGCGCTCCTGCACGAGCGCCAGCAGCGCCCCGCGCTCAGAGTCGGCGGTGTCGGTCGCGAAGCGCAGCGACGAGTACGAGCCCGCGCGCCCGACGAGCTCGCTGATCTCCCCGAGCTCGTGCATCGCCACGGCGAGGCGGGCCGAATCGAGCTCGGCGATCTTTCCGGCGTAGGCGGCCGCGAACGAGGTCGCGCGCTCGTCGGCCTCGTCGAGCTGGCGCCTCACCCCTTCGTCCCGCTGGCCGTCGACCAGCGCGCTGAGATCCCACTCGGTCTCGAGCAGTTCGGGGTCAGACAGCAGTTCGGCTGCGGTTGCCATCGCAGATCAAGGTTAGTGGCGGCCTACGGTCTCAGCGGCTAGGGTCCTCACGCCCATGGAGGACGCGCTCAGATCGGTTGTCCGGCCGCTGCGGCTGCTGGCCGCCGGCGGCACGATCGCGATGAGCGGCGAGCGGGCGGTGCCGGCGCTCAGCGCCGACCAGCTGCTCGCGGCATTGCCGCAGCTGGCGGTCGTCCCGCGGCTCGAGTCAGAGAACGTGCTGTCGCTGCCGGGTGCACAGATCTCGCTCGAGCAGGCGCTGGCGCTCGCCCACCGCGCCTGCGAAGCGGCCGACGCCGGCGAGGGCGTGGTCGTCACGACCGGCACCGACACGCTCGAGGAGCTCGCGGTCCTGTGCTCGATGATCTACGGCGGCGAGGCGCCGATCGTGTTGACCGGCGCCAACCGCCCGGCCGGCAACCCGGGCGCCGACGGGCCCGCCAACCTGCTCGACGCGCTGGCGCTGGCCGGTTCGGCGCAGGCGAACGGGCTCGGCGTCGTGGTCGCGTTCGGAGGCGAGATCCACGGCGCGATGGTCGTCCGCAAGGTCGACAGCACCGGCCCGGCGGCGTTCGGCTCGCCCGCCACAGGACCGCTCGGACGGATCGTCGAGGGCCGCGTGTGGCTCTACGCCAAGCCGCTGCGGACGCCGCCGATCAGGCCCCATGAGCTCTCGCGGCGGGTCGCGATCGTGACCGCCTCGCTGGGCGACGACGGCGCCTTGCTGCGAGCCGCCGGCGCTGACAACAACGGTCTGGTGGTCGTCTCATTCGGCGCCGGTCACCTGACCCCGGGGATGCTCGACGCGCTCCGAGAGGCGCTGGACAGGGTCCCGGTGCTGATCACCGGCCGTCCAGACCGGGCGCAGATGCTGTTCACGACCTACGGCTTCGAGGGCGCTGAGCCGGACCTGCGCGGCGCCGGCGCAATCTGCGTCCCGTTCCTATCGCCGGTGGCGGCGAGGATCGCGCTCCTGTGCTGCCTGGGTGCGGGGCTGTCGGCGGATCAGCTCGCATCTGCGCTGGCGCCCTGGGACGCTCGGCTACGCTAACCGCGAAGGCGCATGAAGAAGCTCGCTTGGTCAGTCGTCGTCGCTGCATTGCTGGCCGGGTGTGGCGCGGGCGGCACCTCCCGCGGTCCCAGCCTCGCCGGGGTGCCACTGACATCCGGGACCAAGGTCGTCGCCCACGTGCGGCGCTGCGACCGCGGCGCGAACCCCTACTGCGCGATCCAGCTGGTCGTCGTCGGCCCTCAGTACGACAGCTCGCAGGCGCTGCTGGTGAGCGAGCGCAAGTACCTGCATTCGATCGGCTGGTCTTCGTCGAACGCCGACATCGGCAATGAGCACGCGGCCAGCTCGCCCGGCCAGAAGCTCCGGCTCACCTACGGGACGGCGGCGCTCGACCTGCAGGCGGTCGACCTGGGAGCGATCAGGCGCTCGCCGGCGATCGGTCTGGCCCTGTCGCGGACGATGTTTGCGCGTCAGCCGGCGCTGTCGCTGATGCTCGAGACGGGTTCGTCGTGAGCTCGAGCCGGCGATCGGGGCCGACCGCGACCGCACTCTGACCGGCCAGCAGGTTGCGCAGATCGTCGCCGACCAGCTCGCGCCGCCAGCCGGTCAGCGTCCGCACCTCGGGCTCTGGCTCCGCGCGGCGCGCGGCGCCGACGATCAGCTCGAGCTCCGCTCGCGAGGCGAGCAGCTCGTAGGCCAGCCCCGCGTCGAGCGCCCGCGCCCGCAGCAGCGCCTCGGCGAGCGCGATCAACGGCGCGTCCCCCGGCTCCGAGCGCGCCCGTGCCTGGTCTCGGGGGATCGGCGCCGCCTCGCGGCCACGGGCGATCGCGTCAAGGATCGCCTGGCCGCGACGCTTGATGACCGGCGGGTGCAGGCCGCGGATCTGCTCGAGGCCCTGCACTGTCGAGGGATGGCGCTTGGCGAGCTCGACCAACGCCGGGTCGCCGAGCACTGAGCCGACCGGCCGGTCGGACTCCGACGCCGTTTGTTCGCGCCACGTGGCGAGCTCGCGCGCGATCGCGCGCGCCCGCGGGTCCAGCTGCCCGATGCGCGGGAGCCGCTCCCAGGCGGTGAACGGGTCGCGCTCGTCGGTCGCTGACTCGAGCCGCCGGCACTCCTCGCGCGCCCACCCGAGGCGTCCGCTCTCGGCCAGGCGCCGCTGGATCTCGTCGGCGAGCTGGAGCAGGTGGGCCACGTCCTCGGAGGCGTAGCCGAGTTGCTCGGCCGTCAGCGGCCGGGCATCCCAGCGCGTATAGCTCGCGGTCTTGCCGACCCGCCTGCCGAGGATCGACCCGAGCAGATTCCCGTAGCCCGCCTGGGCGCTGCCGCCGGTGAAGCCGGCGGCGATCTGGGTGTCGAAGATGTTGTTCAGATCCGTGTGCCAGGCGCGGCGCAGGATCGCCACGTCTTGGCGTCCGGCGTGCAGGACGACCTGGATCGACGGATCCGCCAGCAGCTCCGCGACCGGGGTGAAATCGATGTTGCCGAGCGGGTCGATCAGGTAGATCAGCGGCGCCTGCCGGCCGTCGGGGTTGTCGACCGCCACCTGCACGAGACACAGCAGGGCCCGGTAGCGGCCCTCGGACATGAACTCCGTATCGATCCCAAGTCGACCGCTGCCGCGCGCGGCATCCGCGGCGGCGTCAACGTCGCGTGGCGTCGCGAGCCCCCCTACATCCATGCTGGGACCCTACACGGCCAGCACCGCAGATCTAAACCTACCGCCCTGGTAGGATTTAGCTCGAGATGATCTTCTCCTCCAAGGCCGAGTACGGCGTGCGCCTGATGATCGAGCTCGGGCGCCAGGACCCCGGACACCCCACCAGCCTGAAGGCGATCGCCGACGCCGAGGGCCTGCCGCTCGCGTACCTCGAGCAGGTCGTCGCGCGGCTGCGCAAGGCGGGACTGGTGATGAGCGCGCGCGGCGCGCACGGCGGCTACTGGCTGTCGCGCCCGGCGGACGAGATCGCGATGGACGAAGTCGTCCAGGCGCTCGAAGGGTCGATCGCGCCGATGGAGTGCTTCGTCCATGACCACACTGAGCGGGTGCTGTGCTCGCATGAGCCCGACGCCGGTCGTGGCTGCGCGACCAAGCTTCTGTGGACGCGGGTCCAGGGCGGGATCATCCGCTCGCTGCAGACCACCACGCTCGCGGAGCTGGTCGAGTTCTCGTCCCGTCAGGACGCCGACGTTGCGCTCCGGGTCGCCAAACCGGTCGCGGTCGGCACCCCCGCCGTCTAACAAACATCGAAAGCAAGTGATGCCAGATCTAGAGATCCGAAACCTCCACGTCCGCGCCGGTGACAAAGAGATCCTGCGCGGCCTCGACCTGTCGGTCAGCAAGGGCGAGATCCACGCCCTGATGGGGCCCAACGGGTCCGGCAAATCGACCCTCGCCAACGCGGTCATGGGCCATCCCGGGCTCGAGGTGACAGACGGTCAGATCCTCTGGCAGGGCGAGGACATAACCGACGCCAGCCCCGACGAGCGCTCGCGGATGGGTCTGTTCATGGCCTTCCAGTACCCGGTCGGGGTGCCGGGCGTGACCGTCACCAAGTACCTGCGGACGGTGATGAACGCGCATCGCGATGCCCGCGGCGAGGAGCCCGTCTCGCTCAAGGAGTTCCGCCAGACGGTCGAGGCGGCGATGGAGTTGACCAAGGTGCCACGCGACTTCTCGACGCGGTACCTCAACGAGGGCTTTTCGGGTGGCGAGAAGAAGCGCATGGAGATCCTCCAGCTCGCACTCCAGCACCCCGAGCTGGCGATCCTCGACGAGACCGACTCGGGGCTCGACATCGACGCGCTGCGAGTCGTCGCCGACGGCGTCAACTCGGTCGCCGGACCCGACCTCGGCGTGCTGATCATCACCCACTACCAGCGGATCCTCGACTTCGTCAAGCCCAGCCACGTGCACGTCATGTACCGCGGCCGGATCGTGCGCGAAGGCGGACCGCAGCTTGTCACCGAGCTCGAGGCCAAGGGCTACGGCTGGATCACGTCAGAGCTCGGAGAAGCAGCGTAAGTGGCAACGACCGCGGTGATCTCCGACGTCGCGGCCGAGTTCCCGGTCCTGCGCCGGGAGTTCGATGGCCGTCAGCTGTGCTATCTGGATTCCGCTGCGACCTCGCAGACGCCGCAGCCGGTGATCGACGCGATCACGCGCTACTACACGCATTCGCGCGCGTCCGTGCACCGCGGCGTGTACCCGCTCGCGGTCGAGGCGACGGAGCTCTACGAGGGTGCCCGGGCGCGGATCGCGCAGTGGCTCGGGTCGACCGTCGAGGAGACGCTCTTCACCGCCAACGCGACCGCGGCGCTGAACCTGGTCGCCTACACCTGGGGTCGCCAGAACGTGGACCCGGGCGATCTGGTGGTGTTGACCGAGATGGAGCACCACTCCAACATCGTCCCCTGGCAGCTGTTGTGCGCCGACCGCGGAGCCGAGCTCGCCTACGTGCCGGTCAACGACGACGGCCAACTCGACGCCGAGGCGCTCGAACGGCTGCTGGCTCGGGAGCCGAAGCTGCTGGCGGTGGTTCACGTCTCGAACGTGCTCGGGACGATCAACCCAGTGCAGGAGATCACGGCGCGCGCGCACGAGGCCGGCGCGGTGGTTGTGATCGACGGCTCGCAGGCGGTCCCGCAGCTGCCCGTCGACCTGCAGGCGATCGACGCCGATTTCTACGCGTGGACCGGGCACAAGGCCTACGGGCCGACCGGGATCGGGGTCCTGCACGGACGGCGTGAGCTGCTGGAGCGCATGCCGCCGTTCATCGCCGGCGGCCACATGATCAAGACCGTCGGCGACACCGAGTCGACGTGGACCGACCTGCCGCACAAGTTCGAGGCCGGCACGTCGCAGATCGCGGAGGCGATCGGGCTCGGGGTCGCGGTCGATTGGATCGCCCAGATCGGGATCGAGCAGATCCGTGAGCACGAGCGGGCGCTGGTCGCCGATGCGCTGACGCGGCTGGCCGAGGTCCCGGGCCTCGAGCTCCACGGCCCGGCCAACGCCTCGGAGCGCGGTGCGCTGGTGTCGTTCGTGCTCGACGGCGCGCACCCGCACGACGTGGGCGAGATCCTGGGCCGCGACGGAGTCTGCGTGCGCACCGGCCATCACTGCACGCAGCCGCTGATGCGCCGCCTCGGCGTCAGCGCCACGACGCGTGCGTCGTACGCGGTCCACAACTCGACCGCGGACACGGACCGGCTGATCGAAGGACTCGCGACGGTCGCTCGCGTCCTGCAGCTAGCGTAGGTGTAGAACGCAGATGGACGACCTGTACCGCGAGAACATTCTCGAGCACTACAAGCGGCCGCACAACTGGAGCCCGCCCGCGCCCGAGCTCGCGCGCGTCGACCTCGAGTTCCACGATCTCAATCCGCTGTGTGGGGACGAGCTGACCGTCAAGCTCGCGGTCGACTCCGACGATCGGATCGGCGAGATCCGCTTCGAGGGCCACGGCTGTGCGATCTCGCAGGCGGCGGCGTCGATGGCGTCAGACGAGATCAAGGGGATGAAGGTCTCGCAGCTGCTGGAGCTCGACCGCTCGTTCGTCCTCGACCTGCTGGGGATCGACATCTCGGCGCAGCGCATGAAGTGCGCGCTGCTGTCCCTGAAGGTGCTCAAGGGCGCCTCGCTGGGGCACGCCGCGGCGTGGGAGCCCGAGAGCGGCAAAGCGGCCTAGCCGTTGCAGCTCGGGGCTCGCGTCTCGGCTCCGCTGCCCCGAGCTGCCGCGCGACGCCCGACCCGGCCGCGCGCCTGCACGCGTTCTGGCGGCCGGATCATGTGCGCCTATACGCGGTCGACATCGGCGAGCGGCTGCGGGAGGCCGGGTTCGCGGTCGAGCAGATCAGCCCGGTCGCAAACCCGACCGGTGCGCTAGGATTTATGGCGTGCCGCAAGTAATCGAAGTCTGCCCCCTGAATGAGCTGCCGCCGGGTGAAACGCGGTTGGTCGAATGGGAGGATCTCGAGATCGGCGTGTTCAACTGCGCCGGCACCGTGTATGCGATCGAGGATCGCTGCTCGCACGACGACGGCCCGCTCGTCGAGGGGCAGTTCGACCAGCAGACGTGCACGGTCGAGTGCCCACGGCATGGCTCGCTGTTCGATCTGAAGACAGGCAAGCCCAAGACGCTGCCGGCCTATGTCCCTGTGGAGACGTTTCCCGTGATCATCGAGAACGACACGATCAAGCTGGAGGTGGAGTAGTGGCTACTCCCGACACCGTGAGCCCCGCCGTGCCCGTGCTGACCGAGAACGATCAGCTGCGGGGAATCAACGCCGACTACACCGAGCGCTACGGGTTTCACGACGCCGAGAACTATCTCTATAAGGCGCCCAAGGGTCTGACTCCGGAGTTGGTGGCCAAGATCTCGGAGTTCAAGTCAGAGCCGCAGTGGATGCGCGACTTCAGGATCAAGGCGCTCGATCACTTCCTCGCGCGCCCAATGCCGACTTGGGGCTCGCCGATGCTCGCCGAGGTCGACTTCGACGACATCCACTACTTCGTGCGCGCGTCCGAGCGCGCCGAGCGCTCATGGGACGACGTGCCCGAGGATGTCAAGCGGACCTTTGACCGGCTCGGGATCCCGGAGGCCGAGCGGAAATTCCTGTCCGGAGTCGGCGCCCAGTACGAGTCCGAAGTCGTCTATCACCAGGTCCGGGAAGACCTGGAGAAGCAGGGCGTGATCTTCAAGGACATGGACTCGGGACTGCGCGAGCACGAGGACCTCGTGCGCGAGTACTTCGCGACGATCATCCCGCCCAACGACAACAAGCTCGCGGCCCTGAACTCGGCCGTCTGGTCGGGCGGCTCGTTCGTGTACGTGCCGCCGGGCGTCCACGTCGAGATGCCGCTACAGGCTTACTTCCGGATAAACACCGAGTCGATGGGGCAATTCGAGCGGACGCTGATCATCGCCGACGAGGGCTCCTACGTGCACTACGTCGAAGGCTGCACGGCACCGACCTACTCCTCGAACTCCCTGCACTCCGCCGTCGTCGAGCTGATCGCCAAGCCCGGCGCGCGGATTCGCTACACGACCGTCCAGAACTGGTCGACGAACGTCTTCAACCTGGTGACCAAGCGCGCCGTCGCCGAGACCGACGCCACCGTCGAGTGGGTCGACTGCAACCTCGGCTCGAAGCTGACGATGAAGTACCCGAGCGTTTACCTGATGGGCGAGCGCGCCCACGGAGAAATATTGTCGATCGCGTTTGCGGGCAAGGACCAGCACCAGGACGCCGGCGGCAAGATCATCCACGCGGCGCCGAACACGACCTCGAACATCTTCGCCAAGTCGATCTCCAAGGACGGCGGCCGCGGCTCCTACCGCGGGCTGCTCGAGATCGCCAAGGGCGCGCATGGCGCGCGCTCGAAGGTCGTCTGCGACGCGCTGCTGCTCGACGAGCACTCGCGTTCGGACACCTACCCGACGATCCGGATCTCCGAGGACGACGTCAACGTCGGCCACGAGGCGACCGTCTCGAAGGTCGGCGACGACCAGCTCTTCTACCTGATGTCGCATGGGATCTCCGAGGAGGAGGCGTCGAAGCTGATCGTCAACGGCTTCATCGAGCCGATCACCAAGGAACTGCCGATGGAGTACGCGGTCGAGATGAACCGGCTGATCGAGCTGCAGATGGAGGGCTCGATTGGTTAGCGCTCTTTCGGAGCCCGAGTTCTTGGCGGCGCGCCGGGAGCGCGCCGTCGCTTTGAGCGAGACGCTCGAGCTGCCGCAGTTCAAGGGCCGGCCCGGGTGGGAGTTCACCGACATCAGCGGGCTTGACTTGAGTTCGCTGCAGCAGCCGTCGGCAGCGCCTGACGGCGCCGGCGCCGAGCCGGTATTCGAGCCCGACGCGCTCGCCGAGCTGCGCCAGGTCGACGCGGGCGAGGCCGCTCTGACCGGCGAGCTGCCGGCGGGCGTGATCGTCGGCTCGCTCGAGGCGGCCGCGCGTGAGCGCCCCGAGCTCGTGCAGCGCCATCTCGGCACGGTGGTCGACTCAGACGATGTGTTCGTGGCGCGCAACGACGCCGGCTTCCACGGTGGTGCGTTCGTCTACGTGCCGCGCGGCGTGGTGCTGGAGCGCCCGATCCTGCTGACCGCGGTCCAGGGCCAGACCGGGACAGAGCTTGCGCGCCGAACGCTGATCGTGATCGAGGACGGCGCCGAGGCCGAGGTTTGGGAGCAGGCGATCTCGGCTCACGCCGACAACGAGGGCGTCTTCAACACGGTCGTCGAGCTGGTCGTCGGCGACAACTCACGGCTGCGGTTCGTCTCCGGCCAGGCGCTGTCCGAACACAGCTGGATCTTCGGCACCCACCGCGCCGAGGTCGGGCGCGACGGTCGCCTGGACTGGGTCGCGCTCGGGTTCGGCTCGGCGCGTGGCCACGTACGGATGCAGACCCGGCTCAGCGGGCCGGGCGCCGACGCACGCGTCACCGGCGCCTACGCCACCCACGGTCGTCAGCACATCGACTTCGACACGACCCAGGAGCACGCGGCTCCGAGCACCACTTCCGACCTCGCCTTCCGGGGCGTGCTGCAGGGCCGCTCGAGCGCCGTCTGGAAGGGCAACATCATCGTCGACCCCGGCGCCCAGAAGACCGACGCGTTCCAGGAGTCGCGCAACCTGCTGATCTCAAAGCGCGCGCACGCCGACGCGATCCCCGGACTCGAGATCCAGGCAAACGATGTCCGCTGCACGCACGCGGCGGCGGTCGCCCAGGTCGACCCCGAGCAGCTCTTCTACCTGCGCTCGCACGGGCTGCCGGAGCCGATCGCAAAGCGGCTGGTGATCGAGGGCTTCCTGGCCGCGCTGGTCGAGCGATTCGAGCAGGGGCCGGTGCGCGAGGTGCTGGCCGCGGCGCTCGAGCGCCGGTTGGCCCTCGTGCTCGCCGGCTAGTCACGGCCGACGGCCGTTCTCGCTTGCGGCGCCCACGGGGGCGCGGTAGTAGCGACCGCCGGGGGCCGCGGTTGGTGCCGTACGCCCGGCAGCGTACGATCCGCCGGTCATGGCAGCGCGCACCACGACGATGGTTGCACTGGGGTATGGAAAGTTCGTGCGTGCCGACCGCATATTCGCGCTCGTGCCGCTGGAGGTGCCGCTCCGCGGTGACGGCCGGCGGACGCTGGTTCACGTCGACGGGATCGCAGAGCCGCTCGTCGCGTCCCGCTCCGAGACTGCAATCGCCCACGATATCGCGGTGGCGCTCGGCCTCGAGACGCCACGCGGCAGGCGTGACAGCGGCCGGATACCCGGCCAGGATCCGCTGTTCTGAGGCCCTCTACTCGTAGGCGAGCGCATCGAGCGGCTGCAGCTTGGCCGCCCGTCGCGCGGGGAAGATCGCCGCCAGCAGGCCGACTATCCACGACGCGATCAGGAAGATGATCAGCGAGCCGACCGGGATCACGAACGCGATCGAGGAGCTGTCGCGCGCAGCGAGCAACGCACCGAACGCGATCCCGAGCAGGATCCCGATGATCGAGCCGATGAACGCCGTGATCACGCTCTCATGCCGGATCATGCGCCGGACCTGACGCCTGGTCGTGCCGACCGCGCGCAGCATCCCGATCTCGCGCGTGCGTTCGAACACTGATAGCACGAGCGTGTTGACGATCCCGAACAGACTGACCACGATCGACAGCGCCAGCAGCACGTAGAGGATGTTGAGGATGCTCGACAGCCCGGCGATCTGGTTGTTGATGAACGACTGGCGCGATTGGACCTTGGCGTTCGGGAACGGCGCCAGCGCTCGGTCGAGCACCTTCTCGTTGGCCGCCGTCTCACCGCCCGACATCCTGACCAGCGTGTAGAGGTTCTCCGGTTGTTGGTAATAGCGGTCCCAGGTGGCGGACGACATCGTCACCGTGCCGAACGGTGAGCCACCGCTCGGAGGTTTGAAGGTCCCCTTGAGCACGAGCGGGATGTGGGTGCCGGTAGGCGTCGTCACGGTCAGCGGCGAACCGATCGACAGGTGGTGATTGCTCGCGTATGAGTCGCTCGTGAACGCGCCGTTGCTTCCGAGCGCGGCAAACACGGCCTGCGAGCCGTGTATCCAGTTGAGCTTGATCACGGCCGCGATCTGCGGGTTGACGGCGGTCAGCTGGTCGTTGGAGCCGAACACCTGCCCCTCGCCCGCCCGCACGTTGCCGACGGCGGTCACCCCCGGGGCGGTGTTCGCTGCCTGCCCGGCGGCGATCGGGATCGGCGAGAAGTTGTTCTGGGCGGTGATCGCGTAGTCGCCGGTGAAGATCTGGTCGACCGAGTTCTTGAAGTCGGCGATGATCCCGGCCCCCAGCACCGAGACGAACGTCACCAGCGCCAGGCCGATCATCAGCGCCGAGGCGGTCGACGCGGTGCGCTGCGGGTTGCGTCGCGCGTTGTCGCGCGCCAGCCGCCCGGTCGCTCCGGCGATCTTGGTCGCCGGCCATCCGAGCCAGGTCGCGAGGGTCGGCACGATCCGCGCCGACAGGAGCGCGACGCCGATGAAGATCAACACCGCGCCCAGCCCCATCAGGATCAGGATTGCGGCCGTGCCGCTGGCGACGAACAGCCCGAGTAGCAGCGCGATCACGCCGAGCGCGACGGTCCCCGCCGAGCCCACCGTGCGGTACTTGGCGAGCCGCCCCTCCGGCAGCATCGCGCCCTCGCGCACGGCGGCGATCGGCTCGACGCGTGTGGCGCGGATCGCCGGCCGCAGGCTCGCGAGCACGGTGACGATGACGCCGACCAGGATCGCGACGATGATCGTCCGCGGTTTGACGACCGTGCCGGAGTTCGGCAGCGTCAGGCCGGCGGCATTGAACAGCGCGAACAACAGCTGCGCGAGCCCGAGCCCGACGAGCAGGCCGATCACCGAGGCGACGCTGCCGATCGCGAACGACTCGATCAGGATCGCGCGGCGGATCTGCCGTCGCGATGCGCCCAGCGTACGCAGCGTGCCGAACTCGCGCGTCCGCTGCGCGATCGTGATCGACAGCGAGTTGGCGATCACGAAGCTGCCGACGAACAGCGCCACGCCCGCGAACACGAGCAGGAACGTCTTCAGGAACGACAGGAAGCTCGTGATCGACGACGAGTCCTGCTGTGCCTGCTGAGCGCCGGTGCGGACCTGCGCGTCGCGGGGCAGGATCGGTTTGATCTGGTTCACCAGCTGCTGCGGGCTGGTGCCCGACTTGGCGCCGGCGCGGATCTCGTCGAGCTTGCCGACCTTGCCGAGCAGGCGCTGCGCGGTCGCGAGCTGGAGTCCGGCCAGCGTCGCGCCGCCGAGCGACGACGCGGAGCCGAACTTGACCAGCCCGGAGATCCGCAGCGGCTCGACCGGACCGACCCCCTGGATGCCGACGGTCTCGCCGGTGTGCAGGTTCTTCTTCGACGCGGTGTTGGTGTCGATCACGACGCCTTCCGGCCCCGGCCAGCTGCCGCTGACGAGCTTCAGCGAGCTGAACTGGGGCTTTGACGGATTGACGCTGAAGCCGAGATTCGGGGCGCCGCCGGAGGTGATCGCCTTGCCGTTGACGACCACCTGCAGGCTGCCCGAGACGTCGCCGACCGCGTCCTTGACGTCGGGCAGCGCCAGCACGCGCGGGAGCAACGATTCTGAGAACGCCGGCACGGAGTTCCCGTTGTTGCCGCCGCCGGCACCGCCGTTGGCGCTCGAGTCGATCGCGTTGCGTCCCGTGACGGTCGCGTCGGTGTTGCGGTAGATCGTCTGGAAGATCGAGTTGAAGGCGCCGGTAATCGAGTCCGTGAGCACGAACGTGCCGGCGACCAGTGCCACTCCGAGCACGATCGCCACCGCGGTTAGCGCAGCGCGAAGGCGGCGGGTAGCGAGGCCTCTCAGCGCGACCCGCGTCACTTAGTCGCCAAGGCCCTTGATCGCATCGATGATCTCGCCCTCGGTCGATCTGCCGAGCTCCTTGACGATCTGGCCGTCGGAGAGGAACAGGATCCGGTCGGCGATCGCCGCCGCGCGCGGGTCGTGCGTGACCATCACCACCGTCTGACCCACCGTGTCGACCGATCGCCGGAGCAGCTGCAGGATCTCGTCGCCCGCCTTTGAGTCGAGGTTGCCGGTCGGCTCGTCGGCGAACAGGACCGTCGGCTTGCTGAGCAGGGCGCGGGCGATCGCGACCCGCTGCTGCTGACCACCTGACAGCTCCGCGGGGCGGTGGCTGAGGCGGTCGGCGAGGCCGGTCTCGCCGATCACGGTGTCGAACCACTGCGGGTCGGGCTCGCGTCCGGCGATCGCGAGCGGCAAGAGGATGTTCTCGCGCGCGTCGAGCATCGGCAGCAGGTTGAAGAACTGGAACACGAACCCGATGTGATCACGACGCAGACGGGTCAGCGCGTCGTCGCCGAGGCGCGTGATGTCGGTGCCGTCGACGCCGACCGTCCCCTCGGTCGGCTTGTCGAGCCCCGCGAGGATGTGCATCAGCGTCGACTTGCCCGAGCCCGGACGGGCCCATGACCGCGGTCAGCCGGCCGCGCTCGATCTCGACCGACACGTCGCGCAGCGCGGTGACGGCCGTGTCGCCCTCGCCGAAGCGCCGGCTGACGCCCGACGCCGTTACGACCGCACCAGAGTCTTGGTCCTGCAGCTGCGCCTGCTGCATCGTGCCCGACGTTAGCGAAAATCGCCGCGCGATCCCGGGCGCCTCCGTGCGCGACACATAAACTGCGGCTGGTGCGCCAGGTACTGCTGCTGCGGGGGATCAATCTCGGGCCTAGCCGGCGCGTCGCGATGGCGGATCTGCGCGAGGCACTGACCGAGGCCGGCTATGAGGACGTGCAGACGTATGTCCAGAGCGGCAACGTCGTGCTGTCCAGTTCCAAGTCTGCTGCGAAGCTGGGTCCCGAGGCGGAGAAGGTGATCGCCGGGCGCTTTGGCTTCGACGTCGACGTGGTCGTGCGGACGCGGGACGAGCTCGCCGCGGTCGTCGCCGCCAACCCGCTCGTTGACGTCGCCGACAACCACAAGCGCTATCAGGTCAGCTTCCTGTCCGAGGAGCTCGACTCCGACGTCACCGCTCGCCTCCGTGAGCTGGTCGTCGAGCCGGAGGCGCTGGTGATCGACGGCCGCGAGGTCTATGCATGGCATCCCGCCGGTGTCGCGCGCTCGAAGTTGTGGAACGCGCTGGCCGGGAAGCGCCTCGGCGTGACCGCCACGGCGCGTAACTGGACGACCGTCGAGACGCTGCTCACGATGGCCGACCAATGAGCGCCGCGATGCGGTCTTACGAGGTCGTCGACGTGTTCACCAACGTGCCGCTCGAGGGCAACCCGGTGGCGGTGTTCGTCGACGGCGCCGGCCTCAGCGCCGAGTTGATGCAGCGGGTCGCGCGCGAGCTCAACCTGTCAGAGACGGTGTTCCTGCTCGACGACACCGACGGCGCCGACGCGCAGGCGCGGATCTTCACTCCGGCGACTGAGCTGCCGTTCGCCGGCCATCCGACGCTCGGCGCCGCCGCGGTGGTCGGCGAGAGTCGCGGGCTCGAGCGCGTCCGCCTGGCGACGGGGGCGGGCGTGATCACGGTGGAGCTGGGGCGCGAGGGCGGCAGCGTCGTGTACGGCGAGATGCAGCAGCCGATCCCGACCTGGAGTGAGCTCCCCGAGGCGGAGGAGCTATTGCGCGCCCTGCGCGTCGAGGGCTCCGAACTGCCGATCGAGGTGTACGACAACGGTCCCCACCACACGTTCGTCGCCTTGTCGAGCGAGGCCGAGGTCGCGGCCCTGCGGCCCGACCTGGGGGCGCTCGCGGACGTCGGAGTGTTCGGCGTCAGCTGCTTCGCGGCCTCGGGCACGCGCGTGAAGACGAGGATGTTCGGTCCCGCGCTCGGTGTCCCGGAGGACCCCGCGACGGGTTCGGCCGCGGGTCCGCTCGCGGTCCATTTGGCGAGGCATGGCAGGATCGAGTTCGGCGACTGGATCGAGATCCACCAGGGGGTGGAGATCGGCCGTCCGTCGCTGCTGCGCGCGGCCGTCGAGGGGGCTGGCGAGACGGTGGAGCGCGTCCGAGTCGGCGGCGGCGTTGTGGTCGTGGCGAATGGGGCGTACCGCTTCGACTGACCATGTTTGACTGCCGCCGCGGCGGTGAGATACTCGGTCACACCCCGATCAACAGCATCACTGTGGGAGGTGATCGCATGTCAGAGCCGGCACACGTCCTGGTCGTCGCCAACCAGACGGCAGCGACTCCCGCTCTGCTCGACGCGGTCCGCGAGCGCGCGCACAGCGGGCCGGCAACGTTCCATCTCGTCGTGCCTCGGCTTGCGCACGGCATGCACAAGGTCGTCGACCCCCAGGACACCGGCGACGACGAAGCCAACCACGTTCTCGCTGCGGCGCTCCCGAAGCTGAGCGAGGCCGCCGGCGCCGAGGTGACCGGGACCCTCGGCGACGCCGAGCCGCTGATGGCGATCCAGGACGCGATCAACCTCGGCGACTACGACGAGATCATCATCTCGACGCTGCCCAAGCGGGTGTCGAAGTGGCTGAAGCTCGACCTCGTGAGCAAGACACGCGGTCTCGGGCTGCCGGTCACGCACGTCGAGCAGGACACCAAGGTGCAGGAGGCGGCAGGGGTATAGCCTGCCGCGTGTGAAGCTCGCCACGTTCAAGGCCCCGGGTAGCGACGCGGCGCGGGCGGGGCGGGTCGACGGAGATCGTGTCATCGCGCTCGCGGACGGGGTCGACGTGCGCGATGTGCTGGCGGGCCTGGCTCCCCGCGATGACGATCACAGCTGGCCGGTCACCGAGGTCAAGCTGTTGGCGCCGATCCCGGCGCCGGGCGCGATCTATGCGATCGGACTCAACTACGCCAAGCACGTCGCCGAGACCGGCGCGACTGCTCCCGAGACACCGATCGTGTTCGTCAAGGTGCGCGGGTCCGTGGCCCCGCCGGGCGGCCCGGTCCGCTGCCCAGCGGTTGTCAAGCGACTCGACTACGAGGGCGAGCTGACGATCGTGATCGGCGCCCGGGGCGCGATCGGCGGCTATTGCGTCGCCGACGACGTGACCGCGCGCGACTTGCAGGGGCGTGAGCCGCAGTGGACGCGGGCCAAGGGCGCGGACACGTTCTGCCCGTTCGGGCCTTGGGTGACGACCGCCGACGAGATCCCCGACGCCGGCAAGCTGCGCCTGCAGACCTGGGTCAACGGCGAGCTGCGCCAAGACAGCAGCACTTCGGATCTGATCTTCGGTTGCGACGAGCTGGTCGAGTTCATCGGCCAGACGTGCACACTGATGCCGGGTGACCTGATCCTGACCGGGACCCCGAGCGGCGTCGGGATGGCGATGGACCCGCCCCAGTTCCTGAGCTCAGGGGATCGCGTGCGGATCGCGATCGAGAGGCTCGGTGAGATCGAGCACCCGGTCGCGTAGCCGGGTTACTCGAGCGTCGCGTCGACGGTGATCTCGACGCCTGCCAGCGCGCGCGAGATCGGGCAGTTCTTGCCGGCGCCCTGGGCGGCCTGCTCGAAGCCCGCCTGATCGATCCCCGGTACGCGGCCGGTGACCGTGAGCTCCGAGGTCGTCACGGTCGGCGCGCCGTCCTTCTGATCGAGCGTCACCTTGGCGCTGACGTCGAGGTGCTCCGGGCTGTGGCCGCCCTCTGACAGCTCGTGCGAGAGCGCCATCGCGAAGCAGGAGGAATGGGCCGCCGCGATCAGCTCCTCGGGGCTGGTCTTGCCGTCGGAGCGCTCAGTACGCGACGCCCATGTGACCGACATGTCCGACAGCGCGCCGCTGGCGCCGTTCAGGGTGCCGTTGCCGTGCGCGAGGTCGCCGTCCCATGCCGTGGTTGCGTACCGCTCAGCGATTGCCATCGTGTTCCTCCGGGACTCTGAGTGTCAGTGGTGCTCGATCACGCGATCGATCAGCCCGTACTCGACCGCCTGGTCGGCCTTGAAGAAGCGATCGCGCTCCATGTCGGTGTGAACCTGCTCCACGGTCTGGCCCGTGTGGTGGGCGTAGATCTCGTCGATCCGCTGGCGGACGTTGAGGATCTCGCGCGCGTGGATCTCGATGTCGCTCGACTGGCCCTCGAAGCCCGCCGAGGGCTGGTGGATCAGCAGCCGGCTGTTGGGCAGCGAGAAGCGCTTGCCGTGCGCGCCGCCGGCCAGTAGCAGCGAGCCCATCGACATCGCGATCCCGATGCAGATCGTCTGGATCTCGGGCTTGATGAACTGCATCGTGTCGTAGATCGCCAGTCCCGAGTAGATCGAGCCGCCGGGACAGTTGATGTAGATCGAGATGTCCTTATCGGGGTCCTGGGACTCGAGGTGCAGCAGCTGGGCGACGATCAGGTTCGCGATCTGATCGTCGATCGGCGTCCCGAGGAAGACGATCCGCTCGTTGAGCAGACGGCTGTAGATGTCGAACTCGCGCTCGCCGCGGGCCGTGCGCTCGATGACCATGGGGATGAGGGGCATGGGCAACACCCTAGAACATGCGCGCGTGCGGCTAGCTTGAGACCTTGTGGTACAGCGCCTGGGCGACCGCGATCATGGTCGCCCTCGACACTGCCGGCTAGGTCAAGAGCACCGCTGTGCCCTCGAAGGCTCCGGCACGGAGATCGGCCAGCGCTCGTTCGGCCTCGGCGAGTTGGTAGGTGGTGATGGTCGCGTGGATCGGAACCTGTTCGGCCAGCTTCAGGAACTCGTATCCGTCCTGGCGGGTCAGGTTCGCGACGGACCGGATCTGGCGCTCACCCCACAGGTCGTCATACGGAAAGCTTGGGATGTCGGTCATGTGGATTCCGGCGCAGACGACGCTGCCCCCAGGCGCTAGCGCCTTCAGTGCTGCGGGCACGAGCTCGCCGGCCGACGCGAAGATGATCGCGGCGTCGAGCTGTTCCGGCGGCTGCTCGTCGCTGCCGCCGGCCCACGTCGCGCCGAGCGAGCGCGCGAACTCCTGGGTGGCCTGGTCTCCTGGGCGTGTGAACGCGTAGACGTCGCGGTGCTGGTAGACGGCGACCTGGCAGATCATGTGCGCCGCGGACCCGAACCCGTATAGCCCGAGGCGCTGCGCATCACCGGTGAACCTCAGCGCGCGGTAGCCGATCATGCCGCCGCACAGAAGCGGCGCGGCCTGCTCGTCGGACAGCGACTCGGGCAGCGGCAGGCAATAGCGCTCGTCGGCGACCGTCAGCTCGGCGTAACCGCCATCGATGTCGCGGCCGGTGAAGCGGCCGTTGACGCACAGGTTCTCGCGGTCGCTGGTGCAGTAGCGGCACGTCCCGTCCGTCCAGCCCAGCCACGGCACCCCGACGCGCCGGCCGTCGTTGGTGCGACCGACGATCTGGTGGCCGAGGATCACCGGCAGCATGGTCGCCTCGATCTCGTGGTCGCGAAGGTGAAGGTCAGTCCGGCAGACCGCGCAGGCCGAGACCTTGAGCAGCAGCTGGCCGTCGCCCGGCGTCGGGTCGGGGACCTCCGCGGCTGTCAGAGGCTCGCCTTGGCGTTCGAGCAGGATCGCCTGCATGCCCGGCTGCTACGGGGTCGCGCTGAGCCAGGCGCTGAGCGAGGTGTGACTGGTCGATGGCACCCCGGTGGCCAGCTCCTCGCGGATCTCGCCCAGCGTCCCGAACCGCTCAGCGACGACGTTGTGCTGATGGATCGTCTCGAGGTTGACCTGATTGGCCGACACGAAAGCCCGGTCGTCGAGCGCCGGAAAGCGCTCGATCACGCCGCGCATCATCTCGCGCACGCAGTCCTCGACGAACCGCGGCCGGCGATGGGCCTTCTCGACCACGTGCGCCTCATCGGAGCGCTTCATCAACTCGTAGATCTCCGACGACATCGACTGCTCGACGATCTCGAGCAGGGTTGAGGCGTCGATCTCGTCCTCGCACAGCTCGGTGCAGCCGACGTGCAGCGTCCCGAGCCCGCGCTGGTTGTGGGTCGCGACCGGGACCGCCTCGAGGATCCGCTCGATCTCGTCGTCGTCGAAGCCCTCGGTCTGGAGGCGCTCACGCGCCGCCGCGGCGACCAGGCCCTGGGCGCACGGGCAGGCGGTCATCCCCTGGGCGGTGACGCCGACGAGCCGGCGGGTGCCGAGCTCAGTCGCGACCGCGACGCCGTGCAGCGTATAGAGCTCCTGGGTGTTGACGCCCGAGACCGGAGCCGGCTTGTGCTCCGGGAAGCGCGCCTCGACGCTGACTTCGGCCCGCCGCGCGCCCTGGCGCGAGCGCACGAGCTGCGCGATGTGCTCGGCCAGCGTCTCGACCTTGAAGCTCGAGTCGTTGAACACCACCTCGCCGATCGACTCGTTGATGACCTCCTCGAAGCGAGACATATGCGCTCCCTTCTGGTCGGAGCCGAGCTCGATCACGCACTCGAAGCGGGCCGAGAAGAGTTGCTCGCTGCCGTTCTGGCGCAGGCGGATCACCTTCTCGACGCCGGTCACGCCGACCCGCGACAGGCTGAGCGCGATCGCGGGCGTCTGCGATTGGACATCGATCAGAGCCGCGCGAGTGGGGGTGATGTCGGTCATCGTCTCCGGATCCTTGAGTTGCGTGCCGCTCTGCGGTCCGCTTTGCCCGTTAAGACTAGACGCGTCGTTATGTTGGTCGCACACGGGGATTCGGAATCCGCTCAAAGTGTGGTATCACTCCGCGGTCGTATCAGGAGTCACGAGAGAGAGGGAGCCTCCTATGGTCGTGGGAGCTCCAGACCGCGAAGGAGGAGCTCAGGGGCTGTGAGCGTTGACGAGATCGTTCTGTTGAGCGACGACGCGCCGATCGCGGAGCTGGAGGAGCTTCGGACGCTGATCGCCGAGGGGCAGGAGCGGGGATATCTGACGTTCGCCCAGATCGAGGCGTGCCTCGAGGAGGTCGAGGTCACCAAGGAGCAGATCCAGGAGCTGCACGCGTACCTGGATGAGCACGGGATCGACGTGGTCGAGCCCGATGGTCAGCCGGCGCGGTCGGAGGCGGGGAGCGTCGAGGCTGCAGCTTCGGAGAGCGCCGCGGCGTCATCGGACGCCGAGCGGCCCAAGAAGGTGGAGGTTGACCTGACGGTCGAGCCGAGTCTCGACTCGCTGCGGCTCTATCTGCGCTCGATCGGGCGCGTCAACCTGCTGACGGCCGAGCAGGAGGTGCAGCTCGCGCGGCGGATCGAGCGCGGCGACATGGTCGCCAAGCAGCAGATGATCGAGGCCAACCTGCGACTGGTGGTGTCGATCGCGAAGTCGTATCTCGGTCGCGGGCTGACGTTCCTGGATCTGATCCAGGAGGGCTCAATGGGGTTGATCCGTGCGGTCGAGAAGTTCGACTACCGCCGTGGATACAAGTTCTCGACCTACGCGACGTGGTGGATCCGCCAAGCGGTGACGCGCGCGATCGCCGACAAGGGGCGGACGATCCGGATCCCGGTCCACATGGTCGAGAAGCTCAACAAGGTCGTGCACGTCGAGCGCCAGCTCGTCCAGCAGCTCGGGCGGGAGCCGACCCCGGATGAGATCGCGGCCGAGCTCGACACGAGCGTGCGCGAGGTCCGGGACGTGCTGCGAATGGCGCAGCAGCCGATCTCGCTCGAGAAACCGATCGGGGAGGAGGACGACTCCGAGCTGGGCGACTTCGTCGAGGACCAGACTGCCGAGTCGCCGTTCGAGCTCGCCTCTGAGCACCTGCGGCGCGAGAACCTGCGACGCGCGCTGGCGGCTCTGCCGGAGCGCGAGCGCGAGGTGATCGAGATGCGTTTCGGGCTCAGCGGCGAGCGGCCGTACACGCTCGAAGAGGTGGGCCGGGCGTTCAACGTGACCCGCGAGCGGATCCGGCAGATCGAGAACCACACGCTCAAGAAGCTCGAGGCGCTGCCCGAGGCGCAGCGGCTGCGCGACGCGTCGTAGTGCGTCCGGACCAGAACGTATGTTCTGGTCATGGATGCTGCTGTCAAGAGGAACCCGCGAGGCCAGGGCGACCAGGGCGAGCGTTCGGCGATGTTGTGGTTTGGCGAGCGAGGCGCGGGCGTTTTCATGCCGGTGTTCCACTGTCGCGACTTCGATCTGATCGCCGACTGGGGTGAGGGACTTGCGCGTATCCAGGTCAAGACGTCGAGCTGCTTTCGGAACGGCCGCTGGGATGTCACGGTCTGCACGCGTGGGGGGAATCGCAGCTGGAGCGGAATGGTCAAGTACCTCGATCCCACCGCATACGACTATTTATTCGTACACGTCGGCGACGGCCGCCGCTGGCTCATTCCCGCCTCTGAGGTCGGCGGTACCTGCGGCGTGAGAGTCGGGGGACCGCGGTACGCCGCCTATGAGATCGAGCCCGGGCAGCCGCTGGGCTCTGGTGCTCCGACGCTAGACTCGGCGGGCCCCCGGCGGGGTTCCCGAGCGGTCAAAGGGACATGACTGTAAATCATGCGGCTCAGCCTTCGCAGGTTCGAATCCTGCCCCCGCCATCGGCCCCAGTCGGTCCTTGATGGCGCCGGAGAGCTACGCGTCACCGAGCTCAGTCGGGCCTAGCTCGTGGTCAGTGGTCGTGCGGCAGCGTCGGTCGCGGCTTTCGCGAGAGTTCCTGCTATTGCATGGTTTTGTGCAGAGCCGCTCCGGCCCGCCGCAGAGCGACGCCACCGTGTTACCGTGACCGCGTTTTCTGCCCGCTGAGCAGGGAGCGGCACGCGGCTGGACGCCGGTGCTCTCGGATCGCCCAATGCAACGCGCACACGCCAAACCGACGGGGACCGCCGGCAACCCGTTCGCCGCGGCGCTCGCGTTCGCGGCTCTGGTGGCGCTGATCGTCGGCGGCTCGCCGCCCGCGCGGGCGGCGACCCAGAGCCAGCTGCGCCAACGGATCAGCGCCGGCCAGAGCCGGGCCTCGGCGCTCTCGAGTGCGGTCAGCGCGGCCAACCGGCAGGTCAGCCGGCTGGGAGCGACAGCGGCCGCGCTCGAGCGCCAGATCATCAACCTCCAGGCGGACCTCAACGCGAAGCAAGCGCAGCTGCTGGTGCTCCGAAGGGAACTCGATGTGGCCAGCGCGCGGCTGGTGCGGCTCGAGGCGGCGCAGGCGCACACCGAGGCGGTGCTCTCACAGCAGCTCGTCGGGAGCTACGAGGCCGGGAGCCCGGACCTCGTCAGCGTTGTGCTCGAGGCGACCGGTTTCCAGAACCTGCTCGAGCGGCTGTCATTCGAACAGCGAATCGGCAACCAGGACGCCAAGATCGTCGGCCAGGTGCGCGCTGCACGCCGCGCGGTGGCGGCAGAAGCGATCCACCTCGGCGCCCTGTCGGCGCGCCAGCAGGCTCTGACCGCGCAAGCGCTGAGCGATCGAAACCACGTCGCGCGTGCGCGTGTCCAGCTCGTCTCTGAGCAACTGGCGATCATCCGGGTCCGCAACGCGAAGGCCGGGAAGCTGTCGGCGGCTCGCGGCCAGGTCGCTTCGCTTCGCTCCCAGCTCGGTCGCCTGATCGCAGCCGCGCAGCGGGCGGCAGCACCGGCGCCGACCACCTCTGGCAGCGCTGGCAGCCCTCCGACCGCGCCGGTCACGCGCTCGAGTGCGGGCGGCTTCACGTTCCCGATGCCGAAGGGCGACGTGTCGCCGCCGAGCACCTGGACGCTCGACGAGGGCGTCGACATTTCCGCCCCAGGCGGCACCCCCGAACTCGCCGTCTGCTCCGGCACGATCGTCCTGCACGGGATCGGCGGCTTTGGCCCGTCGGCTCCGGTGCTGCACTGCGACAGCCCCCTCGACGGCTACGACTACGTCTACTACGGCCACGCCGGCCCGGGCAGCTGGACCCCGGTCGGAACCCACGTCAGCCAGGGCCAGGTGATCTCCCAGGTCGGCTACGGCATCGTCGGCATCTCGTCCGGCCCGCACCTGGAGATCGGCTTCGCGGACTCGAGCGGCTCACCAATCGGGCCGTCGACCGCGCCGACGATGATGTCGCTGCTCCAAGCGGCTTACGGCGCGTAGCCTCCGCGCCGCTCGTGATCACGGTCGAGCCGATACGCTGGCTCGCAGCGCCCTCTTAGCTCAGCTGGTAGAGCACTTCCATGGTAAGGAAGGGGTCGTCGGTTCGAGTCCGACAGAGGGCTTCTCGGAAAACCCTCCAAATCGGAGGGTTTTGTACGTTCGGGGTCAGTCGGCGTCTCCCGAATGTGTGCCGAGGGAACTCAGAGGGAACATCAGAGAAGATCGGGCGGAGGCGATCATCTCGTCCAGGCTCGCCCAACGCTCTCCGTTCATGCCGTCGATCACATGGGCGTAGGTCCGTAGATGAAGCTCTGCTCCGTGGCCGAGCCTGCGGGCGACCTCGGGCAGCGTCATCGGGGTGTAGTGGCAAGCCGAGGCGTGGGAGTGTCTGAGCGTGTAGAGGCTCCCGGTCGTGATCCGGGCCTCGGTGGCTGTCGCGATCGCCTTTCGGAGCGTCCTGCTTCCCCACAGCTTGGCGGCGTTCTGGGTCCACGCCCCCACGATCGGCTCTGAGTCGGCGGGGCGACCGCAGGCCATCCGCCACTCGCGAAGCTCCCTCAGCGTGACGTCGGGGACGGCGATGGTACGGATGCGCTGGGCACTGATCTTGGCGACCTTCTTGCCGACGAGCAGCCTCTCCCCGAGCGCGGCCCAGGGGATCAGGCGGACCTCGCGCGGTCGGAGCCCCAGGTGGCCCGCTAGGAGGCAGACAGCACGGTCCCGACCCCCAGGCTGAGGATCAGCCGCTCGAGCTCGATGGGCGTCAACGGGACCACTTCTTCGCCGGCCTCGGCCCTCGGCTTGCGTAGATCCCGGACGGCGTTGTGGCTGAGGTGGCCGTGCTCGCAGGCGATCTGCATCACGCCTCCCAGCTTGGAGAACACCTCACGCACGGTCGAGGGCGTGCAGCCCTTTTCGAGCATCGCGCGCTGGTACTCGGCGAGCGCGGCACGTCGAGAGCCGCGAGCGGTTCGTCAACGAGCGCGCCCAAGTGGCCCAGAGCCCAGCGGTACTTGTCCCTGCTCGATCGGCTCAGCGTCACTGCGTGCGAGCGCCACGGACCGTTCACGTACGCGGCCAAGCTCATGTCTCCGCGTCGGTCGAAGACCTCGGCAGCAAGCTGACCGCCGAGTTGACGGCGACGGGTCATCTCGTTGTCGAAGCGCTCGGCGTCGCCCTTTCGGTCGAAGTTCCGACTCCGCAGCTTGCCGGCCACTCTGTAGCGGACCCGCCAGGTTCCAGCGTTCGTTCTGTGGATGCTCATCGTTGACCACCTTTGAGCGGATAGCCGATCGCACCGGCCACGATCGCGACCAGCAAGTTGTTGACCGACGTCTGCTCTTGTTCTGCACGCTCCCGGAGGGCCTGCGCGAGGCTCTCAGGGAGGCGGACATGGATAGAAGTTCTCATTGGAAAATGGTCCCATATTCGTCCCACTATGTCGAGTCTTTGAGCCAGTCAAAACGCCCGTCGGAAGCCCGGGTCCGGCGGCGTCCGGGATGCCCTCCGACGCGTTCCAAGTGGTCGACGTAGTCGCGCAGGTCATCGCCTCGGACCATCACCCGGTCATGCTCGGTGACGGCGGGGAGAGAGCCCTCACCAATCCGACGGCGCACCGTTCGAGCCGAGCAGTCGAGCAGCTGCGCGACCGTCTTCACAGACATCAAAGCTGGGACGACGACAACAGCTGGCAGGTCGGCCGGAGCTCGAGCGGGGCTCACGACGGACCCTCAGTCGGGACACCATCATTGCCTATGTCCTTGGTGTCCCCTCTGTCCCCTCTAGACAAGTCAGACAGGCCAGACGGGACATCCAAAACGTTTGACCCCTCTGATGTCCCGTCCGGCCAGCGCCACAGCGCTTCAGCGGGCACCGTTTTCGTTTTGCTGTCCGAGGCCCAGCTTCACCTTCGCACGCTTGACCGTCCGCTCCGAGAGGCCCTCCTCAGCACAGGCATCAATGATCGGCCTGGCGAGATGCCATTGACCATCGACCGGCAGCTTGAGGCGGATCATCGAACTCGCCTGACCTACCTGTGAGTGGTCGACCTTCTCAGGTTCGCTGCCCACCAGGTCCTCGACGGCCAGCTCGCCGAACTGAATGTCCTGCACGTTGGGGACCTCGAACCGCTCGTCGTTGGCCGTGAACATCAACGTGCCCAGGTTGAACTCAAACGACTGTGGCTTGCGGGCAAATTTGCCCTTGCCGACGACCACCACACGGCGGTCCTCGTCGTCAGGATGCTCGGCCAGCAGGAGATTTGACTTGGCGACCGCGTTGAAAGCCACCGAGTCGGACACGAGCTCGCGGAAGCTCGCGCCCTTCTTGTTGGGGTGCAGTGCTCCGATCGTTCCGATCCCGATCTCCATCGCGAGGCTGCGGATCGGTCCAGCGCCTGTCGGACCTCTCGCTGACGGCGCTCGTTGACGTCGCCGTCGAGGTTGTCGAGCAGCTGGTCGTAGATCAGCATCTTGATGTCCAGCTCCTGGCACTTCTTGCCTAGCTTGACCTTGTCCTTGCCCACTTGCACGTACTCACCGTCGGGACGTTCGATCTGGAAGACACAGCCCAGGACGGCGCCGGCGGCATGCAAGCGAGGCGTCCACACGTCGTCGAAGCTGTCTTCGTCGCCCAGAATGCCCACGTTGATCGACTCGCCGTAGAACGCACCTGGAAGCTCGCCACGGGTCCACCGGGCGATCATCCAGGCCAGGACCGTGCCCTTGCCAATGCCCTCATTACCGAGCAGCAGGTTGAGATAGCCGATGACGATGCGGTCGTCCCGAGCCCACCGTGGTGGCCGTGACCGGCTTAGGTCGGCGGCGCGTGCCACCAGGGCCGGATCACCGCTGCCGTTGCGGTCCGCATTTTGTCGCGCACGCACGGCTTTTAGCTCTTCGCGGGCGTTCATCGGGCCCGCCTTTGCAAACGCCGCACTTCAGAGCGCGTAACCGAATCATCGTACGGTCAACCTCGCTGCGCTCTTGCGGCGGACAGCACCGCCTCTCGTTGACCAGATGGACTAACTCAACCACCACGTCAACGTCGATCCACCGCCGCAATAGATGCCCCGTGAGCCGAGCGAGACTGTTGTTGCGCTGGCCCTTCGGGATCCCGTCTCGGAGCATCGCGATCCACACGTCGGCCGGAGTCGACGAACTTCCCGCGAGTGCTGACGCTCCGTGAGCACCGTCACCAGCCGGTCGGGCATCTCTGCTATCGGCGCTACGTGGTCGAACTCATACGGGCGCCCTGAAACGACCGAGGGTGGCGCAAGCACGTACCCGCCATCTCCGCGCACATCGATACCTGCCGCTGGAAACCCAGCCGTATTGCGTATCTCCACGCCTGGATGACAGAAGTAGTAGTGCGTGCCGCCACCGGGCGTAACCACGCTGAGCGTCGACGGGAGGGAGCCATGTTCAGCCTCGAGCGCATGGAGACTGTCCAGGCCCCCGCTGCGATCATCAACATCCAGGACGACGAGGTCTGACTCCGCGCCGCATCGGATGCCGATGTTGTAGTCCGGGTGCTGTGAGCCCAGAACCTCTTGATCTTCTCTGGGTCCCGAGTCGCGTCGAGCAGGCCGCGCCGTGTGGCCGGCACCTTGGAGCCAGGCACGATAGGGAAGACATAGAAGCCAAATCCGCCGAGGCGTTCGCTGATGTGTGCGGCAGCGTGGCCGCTGCCGTTGTTAGGCTTCTGAGACATCGCGCCCGCCAGCGCGGTCTCGAGACGAGACGCTCCGCCAGGCGTCTCGTTCTCGTTGGGGATAGCTGAGACAGCGCCGACGGCTCTCAGGCCTTGGCGCAGGACAGAGGCCAGCGAGCGATCCTCCACGCGGGCGTACCGGCGGAGTTGCTCGAACTCGGACTTCGATAAGTAGGTGGAGACTTCTTCGCTCGTGCGGGGCAAGGCAGGGCTCCTCTAGGAGAGGGATCTGATAGCCCGCCTTGGCGGCCAAGAGCGCCTGCGCGAGTTGCTGCTCAGCTTCGTACTCGCCAGGACCCTACCACACGGCATCGTCACCGTCAAGCGGAAGTCGAGGGTTACAGATTATTACATGCGCAGTGACCGCTCGGGGCTCGGCCCCGGTCACCACATAAAGTGAGCGCCCATCCGGCCTGGATGAACGCCTATGAGCGTCGAAACGCAGGCGAGGACAGGCGAGAGTTGGCGGCGGGGTTTGGAGACAGTGGCGGGCCCGTGACCACCCGCGCGATACCCACCTGTGAAAAGTTGCCGGATGTTCCAAAACCAGGGAATTATCTGCGGCGCGGCGCTCCTCGAGCTGGACCACGACACGACGGCCGTCGAAATCGCAAGCAAACGGGTTCCAACATTCGACCACCACGCTCAGCGGTGCAGTTGACGTCCTACGAGCCATCACTATCTCCGTTGATCGTGAACACGACAGGAATACCGCTCCAAGGCGGCGCCCTGACCACGCGTTTACGTCAATTCTGCCATCTGTTGACTCGGCATCCAGACCGCCAAGTCGGCAGATCCCGATGCGAGAGAAGCGCGGAGCGACCTGACCCGGGGGCCCACGTACCGGGTCCCGCTCATCGTCACGTGCTTGGGGCGTGCGCGTCGGCAGGCGCCGGAGTGGAGCGCAGCAGGCGAGCTCGCCGAAGAAACTCAGCCTCAGCTTCGTAGCTAAGTCCTGCTGGTAGTCGAGGCGTCGCGTGCACCATCGACACAGTCTGACACTGGGTGCAAGACGTAAACGGAGCGGCCGGGGCATCACGCCGACCGCTCCTAGTTGCATTCACAGGGGCCGTTCAGCAGGACTGGCGAGGGCGCCAGTCGGCTTCGAGCAGCTCGTCATCGGGCGCGTGCACCCGAGGCGCCTGTACGTTGTTGCCCTCGTACCACAACTCAAGCGCGACAGCGGGGTTCTCAGCGGCCAGGATCTTCTCAGCGTCACGGTCGATCCGGCGCAACTGGCCTGAGGATAGGTGGGGACCGAGTGCCCGGCGCATGTCGTAGATCAGATCCAACTCAAACCACGGATCGACCTCGGGCTCGGGCACCGGCACAAGCAGCTCCTCGAGCTCGTCCAGCAGACGGCCGGCCATGCTCGCAGCCCTCATCCCCTGCCAATCATCGAACGGATTCCCGCTGGCCCAGATGAGAATCTGGCGGTAGTACTCGACGCGGATGCGGCCATCCTGTTTTAGGAGCAGATCCATTGCTCTGAGCTTGGTCATCAGCGCAGAGGAGGTCTTGGGTTGCCAGCCGAGCGCCTGCTCTCTCACCTGTTTTAGCCTCGCGGGGTGCATGGTTGAGATCACCTAGTGCCATCCAGGGTGGGTGAAGCCCGATAGAAGGATCCTGTGACGCTCTAAGAGCCATTCCCGCCATTTCGAGCCCTCACCCGACCCTCAGGCCCTCCCCAAACGGCCCGGCCCGTTACAGGGAGGCTGTTGCTCGAAATCTCCCCCACCGCCAAAAGCCTTTCGCGAGGCATGGCGCAGGTGTGGGCGCGGGTGCCCGGCGCTTCGAGCTCCGACCCGGCCCCCCGACCCCTTAAACGCGGAACGGACCGCACGATGGCGGTCCGGTCAGGTACTTCTAGGGCGCGTCCTAAGCGCCCGTGAGGCTACGCGGGACCGGCTCGGGGACTTCGATCTGCGCGTCTTGGCGCTCTCCATCAGCTTGGCGAGTCTGGCATCCGAGTCCGAGCGCATTTGATCGGACTCGGTCTTGTCCGCCGTGATCTCGCGGAGCGTTGCGATCTGCCCGAACAATTCCGACTCGGTCAGTCATACGTGACCTTGACAGTGGACGGCGCGACGAATGAGACGTAGTCGCGTTCCTCCGCTTCGACCTGCTCGGTGGTGCCACCACGTAGACCATGATGCAACCTGAGGTCGAGCGCGATCTGATTCAGGCGCCTCCGGTGCTGGGCGCGCGTAGCGCCGCTGGATTCAAACCACTTGGCGGAATACTCGGCATAGACACCGAGCATGTCCTTAGCGGCGACCTTGCCATTTGACTGTACGGACTTCGGCATGACTACCTACTCTCTTGCGGGATGTTCCCGCGTCGACTGACTGACCTCCTGATACTAGCATACTGATACTAGATTGCAAGGTCACGCGGCTCCACTACCACGACCTCTACATTGCGCCGATACTGCCCCGCTGATATCATTACGGCCGACGATGGCGGACATAAGGCCAAGTCAAGGTCGGAAGAGAGATGCAGGCGAAAGACGGTTCTACGGCTGCCGGAGCGGCTGCGCGACCGCATACGCGAGACCGCCGACGTGGCCGGCGTCAGCGTCAATACGCTGATCGCATCGGTGATGGCCGACTACGTGGACTGGCGCGAACCGCCGCCCGAACCGCCGCCCGAACCGCCGCCGATCAAGCGGCCGACTCGCAAGCGCACCTAGCGGCAGCGCAGTCAGAACACTGAAGCGCGTCTCAGGCGTTACGTCAGCCCCTCAGAGCGGCAGAGACCGCAGATAGTGCATCCTCCACCTCCAGGTCACCTAAGACCTCAGCGACCCCAGAAATCACCTTAGAACGGCTGTCAGCCATCTGACCGACCTAACCGCCACAATCCGACTACTGGCGAGTCCTGCCGCCAGGGTAGGTCGCGGTTATGACGGGACGGTTCGGCGTCAAGCACCCGCTGATGAGCGCGCCGCGGTCGAGCCGCCCGTCAAGCTTAACGGTGGCGCTCTCGAGCAGCCTGCAGTGTGAGTGCCTGATCGACCATCGCTTGTTCGTGTGCAACCCTCGTGGCGCGGCGTTGCTCGTCTGCTTGCGCGACCAGCTCGTGATCGGTCCTGGGACGGACCGCTTCGGCGAGTTCGGGTCCGAGCAGGCTGTAGAGCGCATGCTCGAAGGTCTGATGGCGTGCCGTGGCCAAAGCATTGATCGCAGCCCTGCTGAAAGCTCGACCATCGGCAGTGCCTTGACAGCGCTCTTGGACATGCCTGCTGACTGCAACACACTGATCGCCGATCTTGGTCGAGCCTGAGCGATGGCGTGCCTGGACCGCGCGCACGGCAAGGCTCAAATCAACGGACGGCGCTCGGTGTCGAGCCCGAGGCTTTCAAAGGGATACCCAACAGGACTCGAGGCCTTCGCGGGCCAGCGACGGCCAGGGTATGAGACCCTCGAGGCTGCCACGAGTCCATGCGAACGCAAAGCCACGATGACCAGCAGTGCTGCGTCTAAGCCGAACGCCACCCGTATCGAGGCTACATCATGTTTGATTAGGTCGGTCGCGACTGGGAGACGCTGAGACAGCCCGAATGCGAGTTGAGCAAAGCCGACGATGGTTAGACGACGCAAGCGTAGCCACGCTCGATCAAAGCAGCCACAGCGTCAAACGTGACAGACGAACAGCGCACGCTTCAGGCAGGGGATCTCAAGGATGCCCGTCACGCTCAGTGAAGTGTCGCCGGACCAGCGCGACCAGCTCCTCGACGCCGTCGACGCGGTCAAAGCTTCTGAGCACCTGTGCCCGGACGGCACCGCGCAGGCGCGGGCTGGCGTTGGTTGCAGCGCTGCGGTGCGATCGAGTCGGTGGCCGGAGACCGGAGGTATTTAAGTGCCCGCCGACCGGCTTACGCGAGCGTGGCGTGCGCCTCTGTGGTACGCGCCGGAAGTCAGGCTTCGGTGCGTTCGGTGACAGCCAGGGTCGCTCGCCGTCCGTCGCAGCTTTAGGACCGGACGCGACGCGGTCGGAGTCCATCGTGATCTCGCTCAACCGTGACCGATCCGTCCTGTCGCCAGAGGCGCTTCTGCCACAGATTTGGATACGCGGTCAGCAGGAAGTCATCCTTACGGTGCAGTCGCGTGCGGCCCTTCTTGACCTTGAACGGCTTGCCGTTCTCGTCCTTGACGATTCCATCTTGTATGGCGATCCACATCGTGCCCATCAGGGTAAGAGCCCGACTCGGCTGCCTTTGACACCAGGGCAAAAAGAGAGGCCTCGCTGCGCAGGCAGCGAGGTCTCTTTCCTACCTGCGGGTTGGGGCCCGCTGTAAAAGCCAGCTGATGCTGGCTAAGTCTTGGTCTGCGTGACCAGCCTCAGGCTGGCTTCGAGCGTGGCCATGAGTTGATCTGGTGGGCGTCGGAACTGGCGCTAGTAGCAGCTTCGCGGTCGACGCCTTCGCAGGCACGCGGCGGTGAACATTGCCGTCCTCGTCCACGGCGCTGCCGAACATCAACGGACCACCATCGCCGAGCCGGGTATGCCCGCTCCAGCCGCTCTGCAGCCTTAGAGGATCAAGCGAGCGAGCTCGATGCCTCGCCCCTCCAGCTGAAGAGCATCCGTTCGTCGATCTGGGCAGCCGAGGCCGGCTCGGGACAGGCCGACGTAGCCGGCGCTGGGCCGAGGCGGAAATTCGCCCAACTGATGGGTCCAGCTGACCGTTCGTCAACCTCGCTCACTGGCTTGAAGTGGCACCAAGCAAGAGGCTCATCAGCGCGCGACCTGATAACCGAATACCATCGGCGCACTCGAATATCTATCAAACACGTGGGTCCGGAATCATCAACCTGGGCCACGCCCTGGATACGCCTCCGTCCCAATAGCAGGCGGGCCCGGTGGGGACGCACTGATCCAACAGAGCTCCCAGGTATCGGCCGGCGATACGGCTTCCGTCACGATCGATGCAGAGAATGAGACGACTATTAGCACGAACGCCACAGCACACCGGCCCAGTAGAGGAACGGATCTTTGTGCGGCAGCCGACGCCACTCGGCGCAGGGTCGGGGACCACGACCCTTGGCTTGGTAGTAGGGGACATGGTTTGCGACGGTCCCCAAAGCGCGCTGCCTGGAATTGGCTTCGTGGGCGCGAGAGGTCGGGTGACGTCTCAGGTTCTCGCGCGGGAAGTGAGAACACAGTA
>CAVWOQ010000031.1:0-234214 GCA_963756655.1 uncultured Solirubrobacterales bacterium | reverse complement strand
AAGTCCTGCTAAACCGGAGTTTAACGCCTCGCGGGCAGCAGGCCCTCCACCAATTGTCCACCAATTTGTGGGTGCGGCGGGCACGTCGAGAGCCTCGGAATGGTTCCTGCCGAGGCGCTGACGACGCGGCCGAGGACTGGCGAAGTGACTGACGGGCGGCGTTACTTCGATCCAGCGGGCGACCCGAGTCGCCGGGCTACGCGCGTCGGCGATGAGCGATGGGGCGGGGTTGCGGAGTCGCAGGCCGCCCGGCCCCGCCGGTCTCGAGATCGTGAAGCCAGGCTTCGACAGCGGACTCCCGAAACCGCCGGTATCGGCCGAGGCGAACATGTGGAATCCGTCCGGCGCGGGCCTGAGCCCAGACCCAGTCGGTTTTCTTCCGAGGGTGATGCGACTCGCGCTCGGTGTCGGCTCGAACGTGATCCTGTCCCGTGAGATCGCGGTCGAGTTCTCGCCAAGCAAGGTGACGGCATGCGGGGGGTCGTATTCGACGATCGGATAGATCAGTGATGTCTTCCGGCCGAGGAACTGTGCGACCAGCCGGAACTCGGATCCCTCGTCCACCCCCGCGCTGTTCAAACGCTCCGCTCGGAGGACGCCGGGGTCCCATTCCGCGGTTGTCGAGAAATCGCTGAGATAGGCAAATACGTCCTCGCGCGCCCGTTGCGTGTCAAGCGCTGCTCGATAATGCGCCATGGAGGGTTCTCATGCGGACCTGAGTGGGTTCTGTACGGATTGGTGGGCCTGCCAGCCGCTGAGCTGGACGCACTGCGCCCATAGCCGCTCGCGCTCCTTGGCTGTCTCCCCTGTCCGTGGCAGCAAGTGCGTGGGGCGCTGCCGGCGGTCGTGCCAGAACCGGCCAGAGCTGTGACCCGGTTCGGCGGCAGCTCCGAGCCAGACGATCGTGTCGGCGCCCTGTGCGGGCGTTCTTAGCAGCGGTCGTGTCGCCGTGTAGAAGCGGGGCAGCGAGGATCGCAAGCCGGGCGTGTCCGACCATCCCGGGTGCATCGAGTGGACCACGACGCCGGTGCCGGCCAGCCGGTTCGCCCAGATCTCGGTGAGGATCACCTGCGCGCGTTTGGTGCGCGCGTACGTGGTCGGCCCGTCGAACTGCCCACGCTCGCTCTGGAGGTCGTTGACCCTGATCCTTTGCGTGTACATGCCGCCCGAGGACACGTTGATGATCCGCGCCGGTACGCTCGTCTGCAGCAGCGGGATCAGCAGGTTCGTGAGGAGAAACGGGCCGACGACGTTGGTCGCAAGCGTGAGCTCGATCCCGTCGGCCGAGACAGAGCGTTCTTGCGGTATCACGCTGGCGTTGTTGACCAGCACATCGAGGCGCGAACCGCGATCTTCAAACCCTCTGGCGAACCGGTGGACCGACTCGAGGCTGCTGAGGTCGCAGTGACCCGTGTGCAGGTCGCCGTTACCGGAGCGCTCTGCGATCCTCGCGCGCGCCTGCTCGCCGCGCTCCGGGCTGCGGCCAACCAGCCACACCGTGGCGCCCAGGTGCGCAAAGCCCTCAGCGGCGGCGAAGCCGAGCCCCGAGCTGGCACCCGTGATTAGCACCACCGTGCCGGCCATCTGCGGCAGCTCAGACGTGCTCCAGCCGCGGCTACGGATGCGGTAGCCAACGTTCGTGTAGCCACCCACCACGGTGCGATCGAGCACGCTGTCGAGAAGCGAGTTGATCATGCGCTCAGCGAGAGCTCACTCAGCGGGTTCTGGCCAGAGCGCTCTGGGTACGCTCGTGAGGTGATCCGACAGTGGGGCTTGCTTAGCAGCAGCTGGACGTCGCGGATACGCCGCTCTGCGAATCCGGCTTCGCAATAGGCGAGGTAGAGCGTCCAGAGCCGGCGGAACCGTTCGTCGTAGCCCAGCTCCGCGAGCGCGGGGGCATGGGCGACAAACGTCTTGCGCCAGCGCCGAAGCGTTTCAACGTAATGCGCCGTCAGGTCCTCGAGGCGCAGCGCCTGCATGTCGGTTTGCCGGGCGACGTTGCGGATGATGACCTCGAGCGATGGCAGGCACCCGCCCGGGAAGATGTAGGTGTTGATGAACGATTTCGATGCCTTCTCGACCTCGTAGGCGCGGTCGTCGATCGTGATCGCTTGCAGCATCATCGCGCCGTCCGCGGTCAGCAGCTCGGAGCACTTAGCGAAGAAGGTGCCGATCTGGCGCCAGCCGACCGCCTCGATCATCTCGATCGAGACGAGCTTGTCGTATCGGCCCCGCAGGTCGCGGTAGTCGTCCATCAGCACCGTGACCCTGTCGTCCAGTCCCGCGCGGCCGACCTGCTCGACGGCGTAATCGTGCTGCTCACGCGAGATCGTGGTGGTGGTCACGTGGCAACCGCGGGTCGCGGCGGCGTAAACCGCGAACGCGCCCCAGCCCGTTCCGATCTCGAGCACCCGATCCTCGGGACCGAGGTCGAGCTGCTCGCAGACACGCTCGAGCTTTGCGAGCTGAGCCTGCTCGAGCGTCATTCCGTCGTGCTCGAAGATCGCGGACGAGTAGCTCATGGTCGGATCGAGCATCCGCGAGAAGAGCTCGTTCCCAAGGTCGTAGTGGGCGGCGATGTCGCGGCGGCGCCGGCGCCTCGTGCTACGACGCAGAAGCGCCCGGGCGCGTTGTAGCGGCCAGCGCACCGGCGCGATCAGTGACCGAAGCCTGTCGAGACCGTCGGCGTTGATCGCCGCCAGCCTGATCAACGCCACCAGATCCGGCGAGTCCCAGAGGCCCTTGGCAAAGGCCTCGGCCATCCCGCGGCTGCCACGAAGCAGCTTCGGCCAAGCTCGCGGCGAATGGATCTGGACCGTCGCGGCTGGCGGCCCGGAGCCATAGACGCGCCGCTCGTCGCCCTCGATGACGATCAGGCTGCCAGTCTCGATTCGTCGCAGCAGGATCGACACCAGCCAGCGAGACAGCCGGACGCTCATGCCACTCCTCGCTGCGGGTGGCGATGGACGGGAACGCTCGCGAGCTTCAGCCCCAGCGCGTGTGCGTAGATGAGCATCAGCACCCGGACCGTGGCGAGTGGGTAGCGGGCGGTGGTCGCCACCATCGATGCCCGCGTCAGCTCCCGCCGGCGCAGCGCGAGCGTCGCGTCGAACACGGTGGTGCCCGCGCGGCTCGAGGAGATGTGGACCGAGAGCGTGTCGGCGGGCATCGCGGCACGGGCGCGGTAACGATGATCCATGCCCATGAACGGCGACACATGTAGCACCTTCTCGAACTGACCCTCGAGCACAGCGGGGCTTCCGGGCTCGCTCGCCAGTACGTAGGCGTGCCGCTCCCTCCAAGGCGTGTTCGTCACCTCCGCGACCAGCGCTTGAAGGCGCTCGCCGCTCGGTTCCATGCAGTAATAGAAGCTGACCGGGTTGAAGCAGTGCCCGAATGAGCGCAGTTGGGTCAGTAGGCAGATCGGCCCTGCAGGCCGGGCGCCGGTCCGGTCGCTGACAAGGTCGCGCACGGCGCGGTCGAGCGGCACGGCGGGATCGCCCAGGTAATCCCGGCGACGAAAGCGGACCAGCCCCGGCCGCCGGGCGATCAGTCGACCGCCAAGCAGTCCCGGGAGCTCCTCGAGGTCGATGTAGGCGAGCGACAATCGATCGCTGAACTCGCCCCGGGGTTCGAGGCGCCGGTGGCGAATCGTCCCCTCGTAGATGCAGCTGGCACTCACAGCCTTGCTCCGAAGCGCTCGCCCACGCGTAGGGCGCTGACGACGCCGTCCTCGTGGAATCCCCATCCCCAGTAGGCGCCGCAGAAGTGCGTCCGGTTGCGCCCGCTGATCTCGTTGATCCGCGCCTGCGCCTTGACTCCCACGGCGGTGTACACCGGGTGCGCATAGGGGATCGTGCGGATCACGTGAGCCGGGTCGATGTCTTCGGTGCGGTTGAGTGTCACGCAGAACTCGCGCTCGGCGTGCAGCGACTGCAGGCGGTTCATGTGGTAGGTGACGGTGCTGGCGCGCTTGGGCTCGCCGAGTAGGTGGTAGTTCCAGCTCGCCCAGGCGCGCCGGCGACGGGGCAGCATCCGCACGTCAGTGTGGAGCACCGCCTCGTTGGGCTGATATGGGATCGCGCCCAGGATCTCGTGCTCACGATCGCTGCCGTCGTGCAGCAGCGCCAGTGCCTGGTCTGAATGGGTCGCCAGTACCACCTCGTCGAACCGCTCTGCCTCACCGCTTCGCGGCTTGACTAGCACTTGGTCCGGGTGGCGTGTGACGGCATCCACCGGCGTGTGCAGACGCAGCCGTTCGGCGAACGGCCCCATCAATGCTTCCACGTACCGCGCGGATCCCCCGCGGATCGTCCGCCAGCGAGGCCGGCCGCGGAACGAGAGCATGCCGTGATGGTCGAAGAACTCGATCAGCAAGCGCGCCGGAAAGGACCACATCTGATGGGGATCGGCCGACCACACCGCCGAGGCCTGAGGGATGATTAGCCGCTCGATGAACGCTCGTGAGAAACGGTGACGCTCGAGCCAATCTCCAAGCGAGAGATCGCCTGCATGATCGCCAAGCAGTTCTTGGGCCGCGTGATTGAACCGAGCGAGATCAGCGATCATGCGGTGAAACGCCGGGGTGAGAAGGTGCGCCCGCTTGGCGAACAGGCCATTCGGCGACGCGCTGCTGTACTCGAAGTCCCCCATCCCGTCGCTCACGCTAAAACTCATCGTCGATCGCTGCACATCGACAGCCAAGCGCTCGAGCAGCCGCTCGAAGTTGGGGTAGTTGCGGTCGTTGAAGACGATGAACCCGGTGTCGACTTGATGCGTCTCGTTGGAGGTGTCGACGCGGACCGTGTTCGTGTGCCCGCCCGGATAGGCATTTGCCTCGAACACAGTTACTTCATGCCTGCGGTGCAGCAGATGGGCCACGACGAGGCCCGAGATACCGGCACCCACCACAGCGATTCTCATCTCGGCGAGCACTCCTGATCGAATTGGACATACCGCTAGAAGTTCGCGCACCGGGTGCAACTGGATCAGCTGCTGACCCGCCAGGGTTCAGGGACGCCGCCGGGCGTGTTTGGACCTTCTCCATCAGTTCGTAGCCTTAGACAGACCTTGGACACCAGCTGGACAGAGATTACTCGTGCAGGGGCCTCCTTGTCAAGAGTTCGTCAAACGTCTGTATAGTCAAGTCTGTGTCCGCGGGTCAGGGATCGCTTCGCATCGGAGAATTCGCGCGGCGTGTGGGGGTGAGTCCCGAGTTGCTCCGCGCATGGGAGCATCGGTACGGACTCCTGCGTCCGGACCGCTCGCCCGGAGGCTTTCGGCTCTATAGCGACGAGGACGCCGAGCGGGTCGCCCGGATGCGCCGCGCGCTCGATTCGGGGCTGTCCGCAGCCGAGGCCGCTCGCGCCGCGCTCGAGCGAGACGGGCCTGCCGAGGGCCTACTCCAGGGCGCCCGAGCGCGGCTGCTCGCCGCGATCAGAGGCTATGACGAGGCCGCCGTGCACTCGGCGCTCGACGAGAGCCTCGAAGCGTTCGGGTTAGAAGCAGCGCTCCGCGAGCTGATCCTCCCCACCCTTAACCAGCTCGGCCTCGATTGGGATAAGGACGCGCTCGGCATCAGCCAGGAGCACTTCGCCAGCAACCTGATCCGTGGCCGGTTGCTTTCGCTCGCCCGGCTGTGGGGACGCGGCGGCGGACCACTCGCGCTGCTCGCGTGCGCGCCCGGGGAGGCCCACGACATCAGCCTGCTCGCCTTCGGTCTGCTGCTGCGCTCGCACGGGTGGCGCATCCTATTCCTGGGCGCCGATACGCCGATCGCAACGTTCGCCCAAACCGCCAAGACGACGCGGCCGGACATCGCCGTCCTCACCAGCTTCGACCCGGCGTTGTTCGAGGCGCAGGCAATCGCACTGCGCCGGGTGGCGCGAACCGTTCCGCTCGTGTTCAGCGGACCCGGCGCGTCCGATGCCCTCTGCGCCCGGGTCGGTGTGCGACGGCTGGACGGGGATCTCGTCGCCGCCGCCAACGCGGTAGCAGCTAGCCGCTAAGCAGCCCCTTCGTCGCCTGCGACGGGGGTTTCGGGCAGCGTTAGTTCGCTCAGTGTTTTGATCGCTCGTCGCAGGATCCGCGAGATCTGCATCTGTGAGACCCCGATCTGCTCGGCGATCTCACTTTGTGTGCGGTCCTCGAAGAAGCGAAGGTGGACCACCTGCCGCTCGCGTTCTGAGAGCGTTTGCATTGCGGTGGCGACCGTTGTGGCGTGTTCGACGAGTTGAAGACCGGCGTCGTCTTGGCCGAGCGCGTCGGCCAGCGTTCCGGACTCGCCGTCGCCGTCGTCGTGGGGGGCGTCAAGCGAGGATGAGTGGTGCGCTGCAGCGGCCTCGAGGGCCGCCGCGGCTCTACCTCCTCTGGATCACCGCAAGACCGCCGCTGATCGGCTGTCCGTCGCGGACCCCTCGCCGATCGGGCCGATGCTGAGCAGCCAATCGCTCGTCGGCGCGCGGTGAGCCTATGATGAAATGGCCGCCGTGGATCCGGAGACCGACTGATGCGACAGGGCCCCTGGACAGGCCGTTATCCGGCGGCCGCGGCCATGGTGATCTTCGCCCTGGTCCCGTACCTGGCGCTCTCGGCGGCACTGCAGCCGATAACCCCAATCATCGCTAGGGACCTGCATATGAGTCTTCAGGCGATGAGTCTCGCCTCGGGCATGGCCAACGCCGGCTATGCCGTCGGAACGGTCCTGGCGGTGCTTTTGGCTCAGCATCTTCCCCAGCGTCGGATGCTGGTCCTCTATGCCGCGCTGCTGGTGCTCGGCTCGGTGCTCGCGGCGGCCGCTCCCGACGCGGGCTTCTACGTAGCTGGGCACGTGTTGCAGGGCCTCTGCACGAGCCTGCTGCTGATCGCGGCCGTCCCCCCACTCGTCGTCGCGTTTTCCATCTCGAAGCTGCGATGGACGGCGATGATCCTCAACGTTTGCATCTTCGGAGCGGTTGCGCTGGGACCGCTTGTGGGCGGCATCCAGGCGCAAGCCAACGGGTGGCGTCCATTGTTTTGGATCATCGCCGGCATCGCCGCGGCGGCGCTGGTGCTGTCGCTGCTGACCTTTCAGGACGCCCCGCCGGCTGACCGCAGCGCCACACGTAACCCTCTCCCCGTCGGATTGGCCGCCGCGGGCTGCGTCGCCCTGTTCTTCGGCGCCTCGGAGCTGCTCACCCATTCGTTCCTTGACGCCGTGACGCTCGTGCCGCTGGCCGGTGGGCTCGCGTTGATCGTCGTTCTGCTCGTGTACCAGTATCGCGCCAAGCGACCACTGCTGTGCATACGCCCGCTTGGCAGCACGCTCCCGGTGAGCGGGATAGTGGTCGCGATGTGCGCGGCGGCGAGTTCTATATCCGCGGTCGCGCTGGCTGCCGTCCTGCTCACAAACCAGTTCACTCCAGTGCACCTGGGGCTGCTTCAGTTCCCCGAGTTCATCGCGGCGCTGATCACCGCGGTCCTGCTCGGACTGGTCTTCCGGACCCGGGGTCTGCACTACCTCGTGCTCGGCGGCATGCTGTCGCTGATCGCCGGGATCCTGGTACTCCAGTCCCAGCTCCCACCCACGTCCCTGCACATGGCGCTCGGCTCTGGACTGGTCGGACTAGGCGTGGGCGGCTCGGTGGCGCCGGCGCTGTTCATCGCCGGCTTCTCGCTGCGCAACAACGCCCTACAGCGCGTGTTCGCGATCATCGAGCTACTGCGGGCCGTCGCGGCATTCATGGTCGCACCGATATTGGCGCACGTTGCCGCGACCGTCGGAGACAGCCCGGCAGCCGGCACCCACACCGCGCTGTGGATCTGCTTCGGGATTGCGACCAGCGGCACCCTGGTCGCGGTCTCGCTTTACGCCCTGGGTCGTGTGCGCCCGCCGGCGCCGGAGCTGGAGGTGTGGATGAGCGGTGAGGCCCCGGCTTGGTACTCGCCGCCGCTGCTGGACCGAATCCGTGACTCCTCCAGAGCGACGGTTCTCACCGAGCCGCTCGCCTGCGACGCGGGCGGACACTACGGCGGCCCGCGCGACGGCGACTCGGCTGCGCCGGTGGCCGACCATCCGGCCGGCGCAGTGAGATGAGTGCCGGCGACCTTGGCCCTGTGCTGTTCGCCTACGACGGCTCGGATCTGGCCAGGCTCGCGATCGACGAGGCAGGCCACCAGCTTCAGCCGGGACGGGACGCCGTCGTGCTGACCGTATGGCGTCCTTACGGCGTTGGGTTCATCCCGCCGCCCGAGGTCGAGTTCGACGCAGCGGCAAGCGACGAGGTCAGAAAAGCTGCCGAGGAAACCGCCGCGCAGGGAGCCTCGCTGGCGCAAGCCGCGGGCTTCCGGGCCCAGAGTCTCGAGGTCAAGGAACCGACAACGTGGAAGGGGATCGCCCGCGTCGCCGACGACCGCGATGCCAGCCTGATCGTGCTCGGCTCCCACGGCAAGAGTGGCCTCTCAGGGATTTTCCTCGGCAGCGTGGCGGGCGCCGTCGCGGCGCACTCCGGGCGTACCGTGCTCATCGTGCACAGGCGCGCGTGAACCGCCTTAGCGCGCGCTGGTCAAGACCGCTTGCCGCCACCGCGGCCGGCAGCTGCCCCCTCTCGATCGTTCGGCCACGGGGACGCAGACTGCGGGCGGATGGGTTTCAAGTAGGAAGATGCGCCGCAACTGCACGAACGTAGTCTTGGCCAGCAAACCCGGCACCCCGAACCAGGCCGCGGCTTTTCGCGATCACGACCGAGCGGCCGGCCCGCAGCGCGGTCCGCTGCCACCGCCTGCCCGCGCCGGCCGGCGCCGATGATTCCAACGCGTTTCCGGTCCGCTCATTTTCATTACGTTCCTTTCTCGAATTCGGACGCGAGCAGGTAGCTCACGGCAAGTCCCCGATAAGGCGAGATTGGCGAGTACCAGGCCGTCTGCGATCAAGGTACGATCGCCCCGAGCGCGGACTATGGGACGCAAGCAGCCAGTGGAGATGCGGGGCGAAGCTGCCGATGTGGCGTTCTTTGAACTGATGAATAGCCACCTGCCGCGGGCATTCGTCGCGGTGATGCGCCGGCTCCCGAGCGAGCCACGCTGTCGGTTATGTCACGCGCCATACGGCGGCATCGGCGGGCGCGTTATGCGCCGCGTTGGTTTTGGACCCTCCCGGAAGAATCCCGGCATCTGCAATACATGCTTCGAGAAGGCTCCAATGGGAGGTGTGGAGATGGAGATCGGGGTCTTGTTCGCCGATGTACGGGGGTTCACGTCCCTCGCTGAGCAGATCGCTCCCAAGGATGTGGCTCAACTTCTTAACCGTTTCTACGGTTCCGCTACCGCGATCCTGTCCAGGTCCGCGATCATCGACAAGCTCGTCGGTGATGAGGTGATGGCGCTCTACCTTCCCCCGCTGCTGGTCGAGGGCTGGGAGGAGGACATGCTGCGTGACGCTTCCGATCTTCTCGCAGCAGTCGGGTTCGCGTCATCCACGGAGCCGTGGTTGCGGCTCGGTATCGGTCTCGACGTTGGTCGCGCATTCGTCGGGAACGTTGGAGCCGGTGACGTCAAGGACTTCACCGCACTTGGTGATGTCGTCAACACCGCCGCCCGGCTCCAGTCATCCGCCGAGGCGGGCCAGATCGTGTTGTCCGAAAGGCTGTTCAGCCGTCTTCCGGGCAGCGGTATCGACGCCACCTCCAAGAACCTGGCGATCAAAGGTAAGCGCGAAGCTGAACCGGTACGGGTTATCGACTTCGGCGCAGTCACCACTCAGAGCAGCGCCTAAAGCCGACGCCGGTGCGGACAGGCGGTGCCCCGAGCGCGGCGCCGCGCGTGGACGCCGTCAGGGCGCCGCGGGCACGATGACCAGTGGGGTGTCGCCCGCCGGCAGGGCTTCGAGGTCGAACGCCGGCGAGGACAGGCGCTCGACCCGGGCCGCGCGCTCGGCGAACTCGTCAACGGGCTCGAGGAAGTCGATCCGCTTGGTTTTGTAGTGCATCGGGACGATGAAGCTCGCGCCTAGGGCGGTGCCGATTGTCGTGGCCTGCTCGGCACCGATCGTTGGGCCGCCGCCCACCGGGACGAAGAGCACGTCGACGGTGCCGAGCGCGGCCAGCTGTTCGTAGCGCAGTGCACGCTGCCCGAGGTCGCCCAGGTGAGCGACGCGTCGTCCTGCGAGGTTGAAGACGAACAGCGTGTTGGCACCACGCTCGGTGCCGGCGACGTCGTCATGTTCGGAGACGATGCCCAGCACCTCGCCGATCGGCGACTCCGTGCGGCCGGCGGTCGACCGCAGCGTCACTGGGTCGCCACCCACGGTCTCGACGCCGTTGTGGTCGAGGTGCTCGTGGGTGACGAGCAACAGGTCGGCCTTGACACCTTCGATCGCGGGGTAGTCCCAGCGCAGGCCGTGGTCGAGCATGGGCGTCATGTCCCCGAACGGGTCGACGAAGACCGTCGTCGACCCGTCGGTCAGGCGAAATGAGGATTGTCCGTACCACTCAACGTGCATGCTGCTCCTCAGGTTCGACCGCGAGCAGACGGCGGGGGATGGGCGCGCGGACGAGCGGGGGGTCTTCGTCATGAGCGGGGTGTCCGCCTCGCATCAGCGACGCCGCGGCGGCGATCAGGCAGGCGACGATCGCGAACAGAAAGGCCGCGTGCAGCCCGTCGTGGAAGGGTGCGGAGATCAGGCTGGGGAAGAACGAGCTGCCCGTCAGGATCGACTGGCTGTGGGCCGATAGCCCAGCGAGCACGTGGGCTCCGAGCAGGTGCTGGATCGGGTTATAGCCCAGGAACGCGGCGAACAGGATCGACACCGGGGGCAGCATCGAGGCACGGTGCGCCGCGGCGACGGAGACGCCGTGAGCCTCCAGGCCGGAGCTCATCGTTTCGGGCAGTGTGGATGCCAGCCCGATGATGATCAGCGTGAAGAAGACGCCGATCGAAAGTACCTGGGCGGAGTTCTGGAACGTCTGGTTCATCGCGCCTCCCGCCCCGCGGTCAGCTCGCGGCAGGCTGTTCATCACCGCGGCCCGGTTGGGCGAGGCGAACAGACCCATCGAGATCCCGATCAGCAGCAGGATCAGCGCGAAGGTCGCGTATGTGAAGTTCGTCGGCAGCAACAAGAGCAGTCCGAAGCCGAGGGCTGTCAGCAGCATGCCCGCGGTCGCGAACGGCCGCGCGCCGAAGCGGTCAGACAGGTAGCCGGAGACCGGTCCCGCGCACAGCAGACCGATGGTCAGCGGCAGCATGTAGATACCGGCCCACAATGGGGTCTGTGTGAAGCTGTAGCCGTGCTGCGGCAGCCAGATGCCCTGCAGCCAGATGATCAGCATGAACATCAGGCCTCCGCGCGCGATCGATGACAGGAACGTCGACAGCGTGCCGAACGTGAACGCGCGTATCCGGAACAGCGGCAGGCGGAACATCGGGTCGTGCGAGCGGCGCTCGACGATCACGAATGCGATCAGGGAGATGACCCCGGCGGCGAGCAGACCGATCACCCGAGGACTGCCCCACCCGACGGGGTGCCCGTCGGCCGGACGGATGCCGTAGGTCACCGCAATCATGATCAAGATCAGGCCGAGCGCGAACGTCGCGTTTCCCCACCAGTCGATCGGCGCCGCCTTCGGCGAGTTCAGCTCGCGCAGGCTGCGGTAGGCCCAGACTGTTCCGAAGATCCCGACCGGCACCGAGATCAGGAACACGAGTCGCCAGTTGATGGGGGCGAGCACGCCGCCGAGCACCAGGCCGATGAAGACGCCGCTGACGCCCACGATGTTGTTGATGCCCAGCGCCATCCCGCGCTGGTTGGCGGGGAACGCGTCGGTGATGATCGCCGCCGCGTTGGCCAGCAGGCACGCCCCGCCGATCCCCTGCACGACCCGCAAGCCAATCAGGTAGATCGCCCCTTCGCTGCCCTGCATCCAGTCGATCGCGAGCAGCAGCGACGCGACCGTGTAGATCACGAAGCCAAGCCGGTAGATCTTGACCCGCCCGACCATGTCTCCCAGGCGCCCGAGGCTGACGATCAGGACGCTGGTCACGACGAGGTAGCCGAGGATCATCCACAGCAGGTAGAACGAGTTCGCGGGGACGAGCGGGTCGAGATGAATGCCGCGAAAAATGTCGGGCATCGCGATGATCGTGATCGAGCCATCCAGCGTGGCCAGCAGCACGGCCAGCGTGGCGTTCAGGAGGGCAATCCACTTGTAGCGATCGGCGTCGAGGGAGCGCATTCGTTCCTACCAATATACACAGGCAACCTGAACAGTTCACCTGACAGACCCACTAAAATGCGCCGATGCCAGTCCGGGAACCCACGAGCCCCCTGTTGGCTCATGAACTGCGTGAGACGATCGGGCGCCTCGTTCGTCGTCTGCGCGCCGAGCCCGGCCTGTCGGTCGGCCGTATGGCGGTCCTCGGACGTCTCGACCGCGACGGCCCAGCGAGCATCAGCGACCTCGCTGGCCGCGAGCGTATGCGTCCGCAGTCGATGGCCCAGACCGTCCACGATCTCGAGAGCGCCGGGCTCGTCTCGCGGCGCCCGGACCCGGCCGACGGGCGCCGCGCCTTCATCGAGCTGACCACCGCGGGCTTAGACCAGCTGCAGACGACGCGGGCCCGGCGCGAAACCTGGCTAACCGAGGCCCTCGAGCGAGAGCTCGACGCTGACGAGCGAGCACTGCTGCATGACGCGCTTGCCCTCCTGAGCCGGATCGCGGACGCCTGAGCAGTCGTAGCGCTACACCGATCGCGCACCAGGTAGATCCGCGACGACGCTCGTGTGGTGCGACTGGCCGTAGGGGGTTGAGAATCGGGTCGTGGGTAGCCCGCGGTCGCTATGGGATTCCGAAGACGCTCTTAAAGGACTCGGCCCAGCTGGTGGTGGAGCCAGCCGGCGGGCTGGCGGCCGCGGGATCCGTCGCCCCGGCCAGGGTCCGCGTGTCAGAGGTGGCCGACCCCCATCCGATCTCGATGCCACTGCCGCTGGAGGCATACGAGGCGACCCTTTGGCCGGCCTGGAAGCTGGTGCCGACCGCCGTCGTTACCGGGTCGATTTGCTCGGCCACGTACCAGTAGTCCGATGGCGCGCCGGGTGGGGGCGTGTCGAACTGAAACAGCAACAGCGGCTCGCTTCCGTACCAGTCCCGCAATACCTGCACCAGAGTGGAAGCGCGAGGCGCATAGATTCCCGCGCCCGACGGCGCGGTCGCATCGACGCCCATGTCGTCGCGCCCGATCGTGAAGCCGGGAATCGGATCTGATCCTCCCCGGTTGCCACCCGGTGCGACCGTTCCCACCACATCGGGGGTCACCTGGGTGGCAGCCGCCTGCGCCGCCTGTTGGGCTTGCTCAGCCTGCAGCCGTGCCAGCTGACGGCGCAGCGAGGCGATCCGGCCGCGAGCGGTGGTGAGCTGACTGATGTTCTTGTCGCGGGCGCGCGTCACCGACATCTGTTCGTTGAGCAGCGTCAACTTGGCCGCGTCGAGCTGGTCTCGCTCTGCCAGCACTCGAGCGGTGACATCTTGCTGACGGCCCTCCAGCCCACCCAGGCGCACGGCCTGCGCGGCGACGCGATCCCGAGCCAGGATCACCGCGGCGACGATCTGCTGATCGTGATTTCTGATCCGCTGGGCGAAGGACAGGCGCTCGAGCAGGTTGGAGAAGCCGTTGGAGTCGAGCACCACGCTGACGAGGTCCGGCTGTTCGGTCTCATAGCTGGCGACCAGCTGCTGGGCGAGCACGTACCTGGCTCGGTGCTCGTAGGCCTGCAGGCTGGCAAGCCTGACGCGCGCCGAGTTCAGCTCCCGGCGCAGTTGCAACAGCTCGGCGCGTTTGGCGTCGAGGTCGGACTGGATGCGAGCGATCTTTCTCTGGAGCCCGGCGATCCCGGCATCGAGCTGTCGCAGTCGGCCGTTATTAGCGCCGACTGCCCCCGAGAGGGCCGAGACCCGGTTCTGGCCGGCGCTGATCTGCTGCGCCAGCGCGCCTGGGTCCGCGGCGCGCGCCGCCGGCGAACGCGCGCCCAGCCAGAGCAGAACGGCGGCCACCACAACGAGCACGACCGTGACTCCGAGGCGGCGGGCGAATATTGCGATTGCGCTTGACATGAGGTTGGCGGCGCCGGTACGTGCGCCGTCGCGCGTAGCCGGCCGCGGTCTTACCCGGGCTCGGCGGCGGACCACGGCCTCGGGGCGGCCGCACGCTAACACGGCCTCGCGCACGTTCACCGTCGTCCGAGAAGCCTGCAAGAAAACCTGCAGAAGCAGGAGTGAGCTTCTACCGACGCGAGACCGGCTCTGTCAACGCTCCCGACAACGACCGCGAGATCGCCTTCGGCGCGGTCGATCGCAGCGACCCGTCGCCGCTGCACGAGCAGGTCGCCGCTGAGATCCGGCGTGCGATCAGCGAGGGCGGGGCCGGCCCCGGCGATCGCGTCCCACAAGCCCGTGACCTCACCACCACCGTGCTCGGCGTCAACAGCAACACCGTGCTACGAGCGCTCCGCGCTCTCGAACCTACACGGGGGCGGACCCGGCGCATAGCTCGCCCTCCAAGGAGGCACGGCAAGTCTGACATGATCCGCGCGTGGCTAAGGAGACAACGGACGCGGTCGAGCCAGGGCCGGTCACGAGCATCAAATGGCTCGACGATATCGCCGGCCACGACTACGACGCCGCCGAGGCCTACCTGTCCCTGAAGCTCGACGTCGAGTCGGCCGGCAAAGTCGTAAAACGATTGCGCAAAGCGCCGGTTACACGCCGGCGCGCCAACGACATCCTGCGTGCGGCGGGACTCACCGCCGCGCCCCTCGACGATCCGGGCGTAATGAAAGACCTGGTCAAGGTCATCGAGGGCAAGGCACTTAGCCCCGTGCTCGTCATCAGCGGCGAGAGCGGAGCGGACATCGCCGACGGCTACCACCGTGTGTCACTCGTGTACCGCCTCGACCCCTACGCCGAGATCCCGCTCAAGCTCGCCTGACGAACTAGTAGCGCACGATCCGCAGCGCGTCAGGGCCGATGGCAACGATGTCGCCTGGATGAAGCTGTCGGCCGCGCCGGAGCTCGGGCTCGCTGTTGACCGTCACCAGCCCACCGGCGATCAGCGCCTTTGCCTCGGCGCCGCCTGCGACGACACCGGCGAGCTTCAGCAGCTGGCCCAGACGGATCATGTCGCCGACGATCTCGACCTCTCGCTCCACGCCCGGAGTCTGTCAGCGTTCTCGGCCGGTGGAGCGCCGTAGAGTCGGTCCGCCGTTCGTGGGCGGAAGCGGTGCGCTCAAGCCGCTACGCAGCAGTGCGAGAACGACGAATCGTCGACCGGAGCTTTCCTTCAGCACTGGCGTCTGGTGGAACCGATCTAGCGCTTCCCGTCCTGCGGCATCGCGTGCGTCTCGACCTCAAAATGGGAAACGACCGTCTCACGTTCGACGAGAAACCGGTCGTCCTGCGGATAGAAGACCGCTACCTCAGGCTTGGAGCCGGCGAACGCTTCGATTGCCTGCATCGAGTCCCAGAGGGTGAACATCAAGAACTCAGTTTTGTCATCAGCGTCGCGCCGAAGCATCCAGACGCCACGGTTACCTGGCGTGCTCACGTACCCCGCAACTCCTGTCTGCTTCATGTAATGCGCGTAGTCATCGCCGTCGGCCCGCGCGACGGCGCCGCGCCAGATGCGTGCGATCATCATGGCTCCTGTGTGAGGTTGATCGGACGCTCGACGATATTGGACGGATCGTCTCGCGATCGCCGAGCCTGAGTGGTATTTACACAGCTCGGGGTGAGCGTCCGAAGTGGTGTGGATCGCCGTGGGGCCTGCGAGCGGAGAGCGGTATTGGCGCAGCTTGAAGGCCGCTGGCCGACGTTCGTTGTCGGAAGCCGTAACAGAATGCTGGTTGCCGCTCCTTGTGGCAGCGCGAGGGTCGAAGCGGGCGTCGTTCAGGCGCGCAGGGAGCGATCAACCGCGCGGGCGACCTGCTCGCGCGAGCGGGCTCCAACCGCGCTACTCAGGGCAGCGCGCCAGCGCTCAGGAGACGCCGATGACTGCTCGAGCCCCAGGTCCGCAAGTACCGCGGCTTGATCAACGTGAACGGCGATCTGTTCGGCGCGACGCTGAGCCGCTATATGTTGAGCGCGCGCCAGCTGCGTTCGGCCACGGTCGCCCGCGAGGCTGATCAGATCGTCGGCTACCAACGGCACGGCCCGCCGCGCGCACTTCTCCCACGGTGCGTCGGCCGCCGAGTCCACAACCACCTGACGCACGACTCGCCAGCCTGCATGGTGAGAATCGCAGCGCGCTACAAGAAATCGCGCGAGGGCCTCTGCCACCCCGATCGCCCCGGGCTCGGAACCGTGGCCGTCGAGATGTCGCAGTGCGGCGCCGACGTTGCGCCCGTCATCGACCGCCCTGGCGACCTGCCGCGGAGTCGCCCGCGGCTTGCGTAGTTGATCTTCGATCCCTCCACCGTACTTGCCGGCGGGTCCCGGCCCTCAGGGCCGGCCTTCAGAACTGTGCTTGATCACGATCAGCTCGACCGCCTCGTCGCGATCTTCTATGGGGCGGCCGCCGATCCAGCGGGCGACTTCGTGCACCCTGAGAGCGCGCTGCGGCCGACCCCCTTCGGCTACTCGACCGGCTTCGGGTCGAGTGTGAGAGCAACGGAGTTGATGCAGTAGCGGTCGCAGCCGTTGGGGCCGTCGTTGAAGACGTGGCCCAGGTGCCCACCACAGGTGGCGCAGGTGACCTCGGTGCGGCGCATGAACAGGCTGCGGTCCTCGTGCAGCTCGACGTTGGCGCGGTTGGCTGGGTCGGTGAAGCTCGGCCAGCCGGTGCCCGAGTCGAACTTGGTGTCTGAGGAGAAGAGCTCCGCGTCGCAGGCGGCGCAGCGGTAGATGCCGTCCTCCTTGGTGTGGACGTAGGCTCCGGTGAAGGGGCGCTCGGTTCCCTTGTGGCGGAGCACCTTGTAGGCCTCCGGCGTCAGCTCCTGGCGCCACTGCTCGTCGGTCTTCTCGATGCGATTGTTCATCGTGCTCCTTTCGTGATCCGTATAGCCATTTTGACCCGGTGGGCGCCGAAACGGTTCAACGTCCGCGCCGGGTCAGGGTGGTCTGCGAACCTTTCGCGCCGATGACAGGGTCACACCCCCGATGAGCCCTCTCTGGCATCAGCTGCGGTTTCGCCGTGACCATCGGTGGACGCCGCCACACATGTCCGCCTACCTCGACTCCGACCTGCGGACGCATGCTCGGGCGCGACTCGAGCACCATGCGGCGGAATGCTCCGAGTGCCGGAGCGTCCTCGACGACCTTCGACACATGCTCGCGTTGCTGCACAGCGCGCCGCCGCTGGAGCCGGTCGCCGACGGGCCGGCCATCGCCACCGCCGTCCTGCGACGGCTGCATGAATCAGCCGACCACTGATCCAGCCGAGGAGCGCGCCCTGATCGCCCGCGCTCGCGCGGGGGACGAGAGTGCCTTCGCCCAGCTCGTGACCGAGCACTCGGCCCGCGTGTACGGCGCCCTGCGGAGGTTCGGATTGAACGCCCAGGAGGCCGACGAGGTTGCGCAGGAGGTCTTCCTGCGCGCGTGGCGAGGCCTGGCGCGGTTCGAGGAGCGCTCCCAGCTCTCGACGTGGCTCTACCGGATCGCGTTCAACGAGGCCCAGCGGCGGCTCGCTCGGCGCCCGCCGCCGACGGCGTCTCGCCAGCCCGGCGACGAGGACGCGATCGCCGCGCTACCAGCCGCGATTGCCACCGGCCCCCAGGCCCGCATACTTGACCGCGAATTCGAGCAGATGCTCGAGCGGGCGCTCGCCGAGCTGCCAGCCGACCTGCGCGCGGCGGTCGTCTTGCGCGACCTGGAAGGGCTCTCGACCGAGGAGGCCGCGGGGGTGGCCGGCATCCGTCAGGCCGCATTCAAGAGTCGCCTTCATCGCGGGCGGATGCAGCTTCGTGCCCTGCTCGAGCCGTACCTCCGGCTCGAGCAGGCGAACTGACTCGGCCTTAGCGAGTCGACGGCACCTCGATCGTGACGCCGCAGGCCGCGTAACCAGAGCGCTCGAAGTAGCGCTGGTGGTACTCCTCGGCGCGGTAGAAGGTCGTCGCCGGGACGATCTCGGTCACGATCGGCTTGACGAGCGACTCCTGCTCCGACTCGCGCGTGGCGAGGGCGAGGCGCTCCTGCTCCGGATCGTGGAAGAAGATCGCGGAGCGGTACTGGCTTCCGAGATCCCAGCCCTGACGGTTCAGGGTGGTCGGGTTGTGGATGTGCCAGAAGGTGTCAAGCAGCTGCCGGTAGCTCACCGTGGCCGGGTCGAAGATCACCTCGACGGCCTCGGCGTGGCCGGTCGCGCCGCCACACACCTGCTCGTAGGTCGGATCAGGGGTCGTGCCGCCGGTGTAGCCGACGGTCACGTCGAGCACGCCGTCGAGCTCGCGGAAGGCAGCCTCGACGCCCCAGAAGCAGCCGGCGGCGAACGTCGCGCGCTGAGCGCCGTCGGGGCGTGCCGAGCGGACGGCGAAGTCATCACTCAAGTGGGTCATTGGGTCCTTTCGATCAAACGGATTCACTGGGATAGACCCTCGGCACGCCCCAAACGGTTCTCGCGGCGGAAAACAGGCCACGGCTGGTGTCGCGCTCGCGTCGCCGCATAGATCGTCGTGACCCACGGGCGGCCACTAGCACGGTTGTTGTGCACACCCTCGAGGCGGTGGTCGGAGACGAGGGCGGGACGGCACCTGGCCGTCCTGCCTCGACATGCTGAGTCAGTGAGCCGAGTCTGGCGGCGGTCCGCGCGCAAACCAGTCGTGTGAGGCGAGCCGCCGCCGCAGACTCTCGCGCCGCGCGCTCATCCTGCCTCGGGCGCCACGCACCCAGCGGTCCAGGCGCCGCGCGATTGTGCGCAACCTCGCCCCGCGACGGCGGCGGCGGCGAAGTCGGGGCCGAGCTTGAAGCGTCGCGAAGGGTGCAATAAAGAGCTTCGGGCGAAAGAGTGAGAAAAACGTTGACGGCGGCTAACCCTTCTCTACGAGCCCGCCAACGACCCTCCGAGCACGACCGCGCGCCGTGATTCGAGCGAGAGCGTGAGCCCCAGTCGGCGTAATCTGCGCGTCGCGATGAGCGTCGGTTCAGACGCGATCACTACTGGCGGCCGGACCGCGTGGGCCCGGAACCTGGCTGCGCCTGTCCGGAGCTTTCTGAGCACTGAGACGGGCGGAGGGATGGCGATGCTCGGGGCTGCGATCGCGGCGCTGCTGTGGGCGAACTCTCCGTGGTGGCACTCCTACGAGTCCGTCTGGACGACGACGTTGGCGGTCCGGGTCGGGACCGTGGGGATTGCCATGGACCTTCGCCACTGGGTCAACGAAGGTTTGATGACGCTGTTCTTTCTCGTCGTGGGTCTCGAGGCCAAGCGTCAGCTCGATCTCGGCGAGCTGCGCGAGCGGCGGCGGTTGGCGATTCCGGTGTTCGCGGCGATCGGCGGGATCACGGTGCCCGTCCTGATCTACCTGGCGTTCAACGCCGGCGGATCCGGCGGGCATGGCTGGGCGGCGGCGATGTCGACCGATACCGCGTTCGCGCTCGGCGCCGTGGCCTTGGTGACTCCAAGGACCGCGACCCGTATCCGCGTTTTCCTGCTGACGCTGGCGGTCGTCGACGATCTGGCGGCGCTGGTGGTGATCGCGACCGTCTACACCAGTCATGTCTCGCTCGTGGCGCTGAGCGTCGCCGCCGCGCTGTTCGTCGGACTGATCTTGTTGCGCTACGCGCCGTTCGGCCGCCGCGCAATCTCGATCGGCCTCGCGGTTGCGATCTGGATCGCGATGTTCAAGTCGGGCATTGACCCGGTGATCTCCGGACTGGCGATCGGACTGGCGACCAGCGCGTATCCGCCCTCGCGCGAAGACCTCGAGCGGGCAACGTCGCTGACCCGATCCTTTCGTGAGCAACCGACGCCCGAGCTCGCGCGCTCAGCGCAGCAGAGCCTGCAATCGGCGATCTCGCCCAACGAACGGCTCCAGTACGACCTGCACCCCTGGACGAGCTACGTGATCGTCCCGCTGTTCGCGCTGGCCAATGCCGGGATACATCTGACCGCCAAGCTGATGAGCGACGCCGTCTCGTCGCCGATCACGCTCGGAATCCTGATCGGGTACGTGGTCGGCAAGCCGATCGGCGTCTTCACAGGCTCCTGGATCGCCTCGCGCCCCGCTCTCCATGGACCCCGCGCTCTGATCAGCGGGCCGGTGCTCGTCGTGGCCGGCGCCTGTGCGGGGATCGGCTTCACGGTCTCGCTTCTGGTCTCAAGCCTCGCGTTCACGGGCGAGCGCCTCGACGAAGCAAGGCTGGGTGCGCTCGCCACGGTCTTGGTCGCACCGGCGGTCGCTTGGGTGATGACTCGGGTGATCAATCGATTGCCGAGCGCCGTCCGAGCACGCCAGATCGGCGGCACCGCAGAGGACATCCTCGATCTGGTCGATGAGGTCGACCCCGATCGAGACCACATTCGTGGCCCGGACGATGCGCCGGTGACGCTAGTCGAGTACGGCGACTTCGAGTGTTCTTATTGCGGCCAGGCCGAGCGCGTGATTCGCGAGCTGCTCGAGTCGCACGGCGACGACGTCCGCTATGTGTGGCGCCACCTACCGCTAAACGACGTTCACCCCAGCGCGCAGCTAGCTTCCGAAGCGGCGGAAGCCGCCGCAGCCCAGGGCAAGTTCTGGGAGATGTACGACACCCTTCTCGACCACCAGAGCGAGCTCGCACCGCGCGACCTCACGCGCTATGCCACCGAGCTTGGACTGGACGTCGAGCGTTTCCGTGACGAGCTACGGCGGCGGGAATACGCGTCACGGATAAGTGAGGACGTCGCAAGCGCCGACGAGAGCGGTGTCTCCGGCACACCGACCTTCTTCATCAACGGCCGCCGACACTACGGCGTCTACGACATTGACGCCCTCACCGACGCGGTCCGAGCAGCCAAAACCAGAGCCCGGCAGCTCGCCCTCGTGGCCGCGCCGACGTAGGCCCACGCCCCGGGTCGGGTTCGACGGCCCCGCCGGCTCACGACTCAACGCTCGAGTAGAGGTATGCGGCGGCGAGGGTGCGCCACGGCCGGAACCGCTCCCCCAGTGTGTCGACCTGCTCGATCGATGCGGGAGGATCGAGCCCCCAGATCCGCTCGACGGCATGCCGGAACGCGAGGTCGGCCGCGGGCCAGACGTCGGGCCGGCGCAGGGCGAGCATCAGCACTCCGTCGGCGGTGAACCGGCCGACGCCCTTGACGTCGGTTAGCGCCGCCCGGGCCGCGTCGTCTTCGAGGGTGCGCAGGCGATCGGGGTCCAGCCGCCCGTCTTCGAGTCGTGCGGCGAGATCGTGGAGGTACACCGCCTTGGCGCGCGACATCCCGATGCCGCGGAGTGTCTCGGCGTCGGTGGCGAGGAGCTCCGCCGGGGTGGGCATGCGGCCACCCTGGAGCGCCTCGAGCCGGGTCAGGATCGCCGCCGCGGCCGCGAGCGAGAGCTGCTGTCCGATGACCTGCAGGACGAGCGCTCCCCACAGGTCGCTCGGCAGGCCGTCGAAAAGACGGTCGGGGTCCAGGCCGGGCTTCGCATCGACAAGTTCCGCCATCCGGGGGTCCGCCTCGCGCAGCAGCGTCCGCCCGGGCGCCCACCGGTCGATGCCGGGTCGACCTCGAGCGCGGCCGGCGGCCTCGGTCACCGGGACCGCTCCCGGACGACGTCGCCCGGGAGCTTGTCGTCGCGCAAGCCGAGGAAGCGCGCCTGCCGCAGCCGACCGTCGTTCGTCCACTCCGCGAAGCCGATCTGGGCGACTAGCTCGGGCTTGGTCCAGTGCGTCCCGCGGGGGACCGGTCGCGCATCGACGAACGGTGACTCGGGCATCTCGAGCTCGCGCAACCGAGCGCCGAGCTCGCGGAGCGTCGCCGCCGTGTACCCGGTCCCGACCTTACCGGCATATCGGAGCTGATCATCCTCGTAATACCCCACGAGCAGCGCGCCGAAATCCGTCCGGCTCCCGGCGGGATCGGTGTAACCGCCGATCACGAACTCCTGCTCCCACACGCACTTGAGCTTCAGCCAGTCCCGCGAGCGGCCGGGGAAGTACGGCGCCTGCGCGCGCTTGGCGATCAGCCCCTCCCAGCCCGCCCGGCACGCCTGCGCGAACCGCCGCTGCGAGTCATCGCGCCACGCTTCGCTGATCTGCAGTGCCGCGCCCGGCCGGATCGCCGCCGTCAGCCGCTCCCGGCGCTCGAGCAGCGGCCGATCTCGGAGATCGTCGCCGTCGACCTCGAGCAGGTCAAAGACGCAGAAGACGACCGGATACGCCGCCACCCGCTCTGCAGTCGGGTTCCTTATCCCGAGGCGCTGCTGGAGCCGGCTGAACGACGTCTGGTCCCGGTCGAACGCGACCACCTCGCCGTCGAGCAGAAGCGTCCGGTCCGGCTGGCCGGCGACCGCGGCACCGACCTCGGGATAGGTGCCCGTGAGGTCCTTGGCCGTGCGCGACTCAAGCCGCACCTCGCGACCATCCTTGCGCGCGACGCAACGCTCACCATCGAACTTGCGCTCCAGCAGCCAGTCATCGCCGAAGTCACGACGGTCAGTCAGAGTCGCAAGCATCAGCGCGATCGGCATGGCAGTCATCGTCTCATGCGAACCGAAACTGGATCTCACCTTCCATGAACGCCTCAGCGGGGCGCTTTTGTGGGCGCGACGGATGACTGGTCGATGCGCACCAGATTGCCGGACGGGTCACGCACTGCACCGTCTCGCGTGCCCCACGGCTGCTCGCTCGGCTCCTGCACGATCTCGGCGCCCGAGGCGCGCAGCTTCTCGAAGGTGGCGTCGAGGTCGTCGGTGTGGAAGTGGATGCCGTTGAGGGCGCCCTTGGCGACGAGCGCCGCGAGCGCGTCGCCGTCGGCGGGGCTCCCGTTCAGGTAGTTCGTGAGCACGATCTCGACGTCGCGTTGGGAGGCGCCGCCGACCGTGATCCAACGGAAGTCTTCGCGGGCGACGTCGTTGCGCAGTTCGAGGCCGAGCGTGTCGCGGTAGAAGGCCAGCGCGAGGTCTGGGTCATGGACTAGGACGAAGCAACGGGAAAGAGTGAGATTCATGCCGCCAACACTATGAAGTCGTCGTCCCGCACGCTTCTCCGATCCTGCTCGGCTTGCGGCTCGGTCCGGTCTGGTAGCGCTCTGCCAAACGTGGCTAGCGCGCGGCCCAGATCCCGCCGTCGACCGGGATCACCGCGCCGGTCGTGTAGGCGCCGGCACGGCTGGCCAGGTAGATCGCTGTGCCTGCCATGTCGTCCGCGCGACCGATCCGCCCCAGCGGCGAGCTGGCCTCGATCATCTCGCGGAACTGCTCCAGCGTGGCGGCCATCATTTTCGACGGGAACGGCCCGGGCGCGATCGCGTTGACGGTGATGTGACGGGGACCGAGCTTGTTCGCCAGCATCCTCGTCAATTGGTGCACCCCGGCCTTGCTGGCCGCGTACGAGTAGACCTCGAGGTCGGGCACGCGCAGCCCGTCGATGCTGCCGATGTTGATCACCCGGGCGGGATCGTCCTCGGTGCCCGCCGCTTCGAGCAGCGGCAGCAACGCCCGCGTCAGGAAGAACGGCGCCTTGACGTTGAGAGCGAGGACCTTGTCCCAGGCCGAGTCGGGAAACTCCTCCAGCGGCGCGCCCCAGGTCGCGCCGGCGTTGTTGACCAGGATGTGGAGCCGCTGCTCGCGACGCCCAACCTCCTCTGCGAGTCGCACACACTCGGCCTCGGTCGACAGGTTCGCAGGGATCGATTCCACGCGGCCATATGGCTCGAGCTCGGCGACGGCGGCTTCGCCGGCCTCGGCGTTGCGCGAGCTGACGTAGACCGACGCGCCGGCCTGGAGCAGCCCACGCGCGACCATCATGCCGATGCCGCGGGTCCCGCCGGTGACCACGGCCACCTTCCCATCGAGGTCGAACAGGTCCATGCGAGTTCCTCCGAACGCGATCGTTGTCTTACCAGGCCCGCGAGGGGGCGACCAGCTTATCCGCGGCCATGCCGTTCGAACTTCTTGGCAGCGGATCTAGACTTCGCGTGGTGGTAGGCGAGCGCCGGATGCCGGAGTTCGTGCACGGACGACCGAGGACGCGCAAGGCGATCAGGTATGCCGAACGGCTCCACGCGGGCCAAATCGGGCAGATCGACGGCGCGCCGTTCATCCTGCACCCGCTCGAGGTGGCTGCGTTGCTGCACGAAGCGGGGGCACCGGACCACGTGATCGCCGCCGGCGCGTTGCACGACACGCTCGAGAAGACCGACGCGACAGCCGAGGATCTGGCGGCGCGGTTCGGACCCGAGATCGCCGCGCTGGTCTGCGCGGTGAGCGAGGACAGGTCGATCACGACTTACACCGAGCGAAAGGCCGGGCTCCGCGATCAGGTCGCTCACGCGGGCCCCGAGGCGGCGCTGGTGTTCGCCGCCGACAAGCTCTCCAAAGTACGTGAGCTGCGGCGCACCGAGGACGCGCCGGTTCGCAGGCGCCGTCTGACGCACTACCGCCGCTGCCTGGCGCTGCTGAAGGAGAAACTCCCCGGCAGCACATTGGTCGAGGCGCTCGAGGTCGACGTGGGCTTGATCGCCGCTCGAGCTCGCCGACAGCAGGCGCTGTCGAAAGCACGTTGAGCCGACTCCGGCTGGAGGCCGTGTTGTTCGATCTCGACGGCGTGCTGATCGACTCTGAGCGCGCCTGGGACGCGGCCCGGCGGGCGGTAGTCGAGCAGGCCGGCCGTTCGTGGCGCGACGGCGCGACCGAGACGATGATGGGGATGAGCGCGCCCGAGTGGGCTCGCTACATGCACGACGAGCTCGGCGTGCCGCTCGCGCCTGATCAGATCAGCGACCGGGTCGTCGCACGCCTGCTCGCCGGCTACGAGCAGCGGCTGCCGTTGCTGCCGGGCGCCGTCGCGGCCGTCCGCCGCCTCGCCGAGCGATGGCCACTCGGGCTGGCGTCGTCTGCCAACAGGCCGGTGATCGACGCGGTGCTGAGCCTCAGCGGGCTTGCCGACAGCTTCGCGGCTACCGTGTCGGGCGACGAGGTGGCACACGGCAAGCCCGCGCCGGACATCTACCTCACGGCGGCCAGGCAGCTGGGGGTTGACCCTGCCCGGTCGGCGGCGGTCGAGGACTCGAGCAACGGCCTCCGGTCGGCGGCCGCCGCCGGGATGCTGGTGATCGCGGTGCCAAACGAGGATTTCCCGCCCGCGGCCGACGCGCTCGCGCTCGCGGCCGCGAGCGTCGGCTCGCTCGACCAGCTGACCCCGGAATTGCTGGAGTCGCTGCACGATTAGCGCCGGCCCGCGACCTCGTCCCAGGTGCGTCCGCTGCGGACGCTGGCCGGCTGCTCGGCGACGATGTCCGATCCTGGGCGCGCGTGCTCATCCGTCGCTTTGACGAGGATCCAGCGGCGCTCGCCGGTCCGCGTCAACCCGAACCTGCCATGGAGCTTGTGGCCGTCGAGGACGAACGACAGGTGGTCGGGCGTATCGTTGACGATCGTCGCCGCGCCCTCGTCCCAGATGATCACCGCGCCGCTGCCGCGGGTGGCGCCGTCGTGCACGCCCTCGAACTCGCCCGCGTCGAGGTCGTGGTCGGCGACCGGCACGGCCAGCCGTCGCACCGCGGGGTCGAGCGAAGGCCCTTTGGGCACCGCCCACGAGCGCAGCACGCCGTTGCGCTCGAGCCTCAGGTCGAAGTGCAGCGTGGTCGCGTCGTGCAGTTGAACTACGAACCGGGACGTGCCCGCGAGCGTAACGTGGCGGCTGAATCCGATTGACCACGCGAACAACAGTCATGATGGTGGCTGCGGCGTGACCGAACCAGACAACCGATCCGAGAACGACAAGCCCGCTCCGCCGGCGCCGATGCCGCGCGATCGCAAAGGTTGGCGCGTGGCGCCGGCGCCCGACGGACGGGGGATGCCCGATGAGCATAAGCCGCAGCCGCCGCATCGGTGGCGCGGGTTCTGGATCTTCTTCGTCGTGCTGCTGGCGGTGAATTGGCTGTTTGTCCTTTTCCTGCAGCCGCCGGGCCAACAACGGGTGGTGGTGCCGTTCAGCCCGTACTTCTTGTCGCAGCTTGAAAGCAGCAACGTGAAGTCGATCTCGTCGCGCGGCGACACGATCCAGGGCACGTTCAAGGCCAAGGTGCGCTACCCGCCGAATGACAGCAAGGTGGTCGAGACGACGCTGTTCTCGACCCAGGTGCCGAGCTTCTGGAACAACACGGAGCTGACCGCTGCGCTGCAAGCACAGCACGTTCAGGTCAACGCGAAGTCGGTCACCCAGACGACCTCCGCTGCTGGCCGAGATCCTGCTCGGGTTTGGGCCGACGATCCTGCTGGTCGGGTTGTTCGTGCTGTTGATGCGCCGCGCGCAGCGGGGGGGAGGGCTCGGCGGGCTGGGGAACTTCGGCCGCTCGCAAGCGCGGCGGGTCGATCCCGAGAAGATCCGCGTCACGTTCGATGACGTCGCCGGGATCGACGAGGCGAAGGCCGAGCTGACCGAGATCGTCGACTTCCTCAAGACACCGGAGCGCTACGAGCGACTCGGCGGACGGATGCCGCACGGGGTGCTGCTGTACGGGCCCCCCGGAACCGGCAAGACGCTGTTGGCGCGGGCGGTCGCCGGCGAGGCGCACGCGGCGTTCTTCTCGATCGCGGCGTCGGAGTTCATCGAGGCGATCGTCGGCGTCGGCGCGGCGCGGGTCCGAGACCTGTTCGCGAAGGCCAAGGAGGCCGAGCCGGCGATCATCTTCATCGACGAGCTCGACGCGATCGGCCGCTCCCGTCAGGGGTCGGCGCAGATCACCGGCGCCAACGACGAGCGCGAGCAGACGCTCGATCAGATCCTGACCGAGATGGACGGCTTTGAATCCGCCGAGGCGGTCGTCGTGCTGGGGGCGACCAACCGGCCCGAGATCCTCGACCCGGCGCTGCTGCGTCCGGGAAGGTTCGACCGCCGCGTCGCCATCCAGCCACCCGACCGCACCGGGCGGGTCAAGATCCTCCAGGTCCACACCCGCTCGATCCCGCTCGCCGACGACGTCGACCTCGACACCATCGCCGCGACAACCCCGGGGATGGTCGGCGCCGACCTCGCCAACCTATGCAACGAGGCCGCCCTTTTGGCGGCGCGGCGCGACCACGACAAGGTGCAGATGGCCGACTTCACCGATTCGCTCGAGAAGATCCTGCTCGGCGCTCCGCGCGGGATCCTGCTCAGCCCCGAGGATCGCGAGCGGACCGCCTACCACGAATCCGGCCATGCGCTCGTCGGGATGCTGACCCCCGAGGCCGACCCGGTGCGCAAGGTCTCGATCATCCCGCGCGGCGTCGCGCTGGGGGTGACGCTTTCGACGCCCGATTCCGATGTCGTCTCCTACACGCGCGAGGACCTCGACGCGAAGATCAGGGTCGCGCTCGGCGGCCGCGCCGCCGAGGAGATCGTGTACGGCAAGATCACGACCGGCGCCGAGTCAGATATCCAGAACCTGACCCAGATCGCGCGTCAGATGATCGGCCGCTGGGGGATGAGCGACAAGATCGGACCGGTTGCGGTGCTCCCCGGCGAGAGCGCCGGGCCGTTCCTGCCGGGCGTCAGCGAGACCTCACCGCAGATGCAATGGCTGATCGATCAGGAGGTGGGCGCGCTCGTCGACGACGCCCACGAGGCCGTCACCCAGCTGCTGCGCGAGCACCGCGACCAACTCGACACCCTCGCGCACGCGCTCCTCGAGGCCGAGACGCTCGACGCTCCCGACGCGTATGCCGCCGCCGGCGTGCCGATGCGCGCCGCCGAGCTGGAGCCGAAGCCGGCTTGAGCGGCTGGAGGACATTCCGCGACGACGCCTCCAGGCGCGCAGGACGCCTTGAATCCGGCGGCGCCGATCTAGCAGACTGCTCAGCAACGGGATTCCAACCAACCAGTCGACGGGCGGAGGAACTCTGATGTCACCGGTATCACGTGGCTTCCTGGGGCGTCGGCGTCCGGTCGAGGATCCGTCACGGATCCCGCCCGGGCAGTACCTGACGCCGGATTTCCCGGTCCTGTCAGCCGGGCCGACCCCGCACACGCCGCTCGACCGGTGGAGCTTCTCGATCGATGGCGCGGTGGAGCAGTCGGTTTCGTGGTCGTGGACCGAGCTGCTGGCGTTGCCGTCCGAGACGGTCACGGTCGACATCCACTGCGTCACCAAGTGGTCAAAGCTCGACACGAGCTGGGAGGGCGTGTCGGTCGACACGCTGCTCGCGCGAGTCTCGAGCGAGGCCGAATACCTGACGGTGTTCTCCGACGGGGGCTATACGACCAACCTCGCGCTCGGGGATGTGACCGGCGGCAAGGCGTGGGTCGCATACCGGTACGCGGGTCAGCCGCTCGAACCCGAGCACGGCGGGCCGGCGCGGCTGCTGGTCCCGCACCTGTATTTCTGGAAGAGCGCCAAGTGGGTGCGGGGGCTGAGGCTGACAGTCGACGACGAGCCCGGGTTCTGGGAGGGATACGGCTACCACAATCACGGCGACCCGTGGCTCGAGCAGCGCTACCAGGGCGACTGACGTGGCAGCTCGGCCGCGTCGCCGAGCTGGCCACGGAGACCGCGCGCACGCACAGCATCGTGCTCGACCTGCCCGGCTGGCAGGGCCACCGCGCCGGCCAGCACGTCGACGTCAGGCTGACCGCGCCTGACGGCTACCAGGCACAGCGCAGTTACTCGATCGCCTCGAGTCCGGAGGACAGCCGGCTGGTGCTCACGGTCGAGCGGCTCGACGACGGCGAGGTGTCGCCGTACCTCGTCGACGAGCTGATGGTCGGCGACGAGCTCGAGCTGCGCGGCCCGATCGGCGGCTACTTCGTCTGGGAGCCGGAGTTCGGAGGCCCGCTGCTGCTGATCGCCGGCGGCTCCGGGGTGGTGCCGTTTCGCTCGATCCTGCGCCACTGGGCGGCCGGAAACCGCGACGCGGCGGTGCGGCTGCTGTATTCCGCGCGGACGCTCGACGATGTGATCTACCGCGAGGAGCTGCGACGCCTCGCGGCCGACGACGGAGCCGACATCGAGTTCACGCTGACGCGCGAGTGGCCGCAAGGCTGGTCCGGGCACCGTGGCCGGATCGACGCTCGGCTGCTCGAGCAGGTCGCGTGGTCGCCGTCCGAGAAGCCGCTGGTCTACGTCTGCGGGCCGAGCGCGTTCGTCGAGACGGCCGCGCAGGCGCTGGTCGACGGCGGACATCAACCGACCGCGATCAAGACCGAACGGTTCGGTCCTACGGGAGCATGAACACGATGGATGCACTCGACGGAAACGCGATCGCTGGGCAGCTGTTCGCCCACTTCGGGGTCGAGATGACGACCGCGACCGGCGCCTGTGCGCACTGCGGGACCGACGGCCCAGATCGCCGAGCTGCGGGTCTACACGCGCGCGCCCGGGACCGTCGTCCGTTGCCGCACGTGCGGGCAAGTGGTGATCGTGATCGCCGAGATCCGGGGCGCGTCGCGGGTCGACTACAGCTGCTTCAAGCTCGCGTCGGCCAGCAGCTCGACCTGATTGGAGTCGGCCTTGCACGGAAACAGGATCAGCTCGTCGCAACCGGCATCGGACATCTGCGCGATCCGCTCGCGCACCGCGTCGGGCGTCGTCAGCGCCCCCGCGGCGACGCGCTCGGCGTACGGGCCCGCGAACGCGTAGTAATGGCCGAGGTAGTCGCGCGCGTGGTCGGCGGCGCCGTCGCCGAGCGCGAAATAGCCCAGCGCCAGCAGCCGCGGCGCGCCATCGCGGCCCGCTTCATCCCACGCCTGGCGTGCGGCCGAGGCCCCCTCGCGGAACGCATCGGCGCCGCCGGCCCCGAGGATCCAGCCGTCGCCGTAGCGCGCCATCCGCCGCAGCACCGCCGGGGCGCTCCCCCCGAGCACCAGCCGCGGACCTGCGCCGGTGGTCGCCGGTCCGATGTCCGCCTGAGGGTCGCGCCAGATCGAGGTCGCGCGTGCGAGCAGCGCGTCGAGCTCGCGCCCGCGCCGGTGGAAGTCAAGCTCGGACGCGGTGTAGTCATCCTCGCGGCCGCCGACCGCGATTCCAACCACCAGCCGCCCATTCGATAGCCGGTCGATCGTCGCGGCCTGTTTGGCGAACAGCGCATGGTTGCTGCGCAACGGACCCAGCAGGATCGAGGTCGTCAACCGGATCGTGCTGGTCACAGCCGCGGCCGCGGCGAGGGTCGCCAGCGGCTCGTAGTTGTCGTAGACCAGGCGGTCGATCGTCCCGAGCGTCGAGAACCCGCGGCGTTCGGCGCGGCGCGCCCACTCGACCAGCGTCTCGCCGTCGACCCCGGGCACCGCCGCCGGCAAGCCGATTCCTATCTCCATCCAGTGCCTCCCTTCCGACCTCGACGGTAGCGACCGTGATCCTACGACTGTCGCCGACTGGTCCCGATCTGTACCTTTTTGAGTTGTGCCCGGGCGCTCTCAGGTCGGCGGGATCGATCTCCCCGAACTGCTGTATGTCGCGTTAGTCCTCGCGGTCGCCTTCGGCCCGGTGCTGTTCTCGCGCCGCAGGTCCTCGCCCGGCGACTCGGACTCGGACGGCGACGACGGGGGGTGGCGCAACGGGCCGCCGCCGCCCACTCGCCCAGACCCGCCACGGGGCGGAATTCCGCTCGGCGACGCCGAGCCGCCGCGGACCCGGCTACGCGGCGGTCACGAACGGCTGGCCGACCGCATACCCCGGCACTCGCGCCGGCCCAGCCGAGAACCCGGGCGGCCCCCTGTCCGCAGCTAGTGAGCGCGTCCGGCGCGTGCCTGTGCGGCGGCGTCCGCTATGAAGTCCGTGGCCAGCTGCGCGACGTCCTGATCTGTCACTGCGAGGAGTGCCGCCGCTGGCACGGCCACTTCTCCGCGTTCACGGCCGTCGCGCAGGGAGGACCTGGAGCTCGTGGAAGCGGCTCCGCTGCGTTGGGTCGACAGCCCCAACAGCGAGGCCGACGCGCGACGAGGCTTCTGCGGCGACTGCGGCTCGAGTCTGTTCTGGGATGCGCCGCGGCGCGAGACGATCAGCATCGCCGCCGGGACGCTCGACCAGCCGTCGGGGCTGCGGAGCGCCGGCCACTGGTACGTCTCACAGGCCGCTGACTACTACGAGCTGCCGGACGACGGGCTCGAACGCCACAGCTTCAGCGGCGAGCGCTGACGCCGCTGCGCGAGGCGGCGACCAGATCCGACAGCCGCACGAGCTTGACGCGCGGCCGGCCGTGCGGCTCGCCGAGACCGCGCTCGTGCTCATCGATCGCCCGCCAGCCGTCCCACGTGACCGCTTCGGGCACGCGCTCGGACAACCACGCGGCGATCGACTCGGAGTCCTCGCCGCTTGCGTCCGACAGGGCACCTAGCTCCGCGTCGGCGACGATCTTCGAAACCGTGTCGTTGGCGTCCTTCTTGTTGGTGCCGATCACGCCGCTGGGGCCGCGCTTGATCCAGCCGACCACGTATTCGCCGCGCAGCGGCCGGCCCTGCTCATCGCACACCCGCCCGCCGTCGTTGCGGATCACGCCGGCGCGCTCGTCGAACGGGATGCCCTCGAGCGGGCGCCCGCGGTAGCCGATCGAGCGCAGCACCAGCCCGCACTCGATCTGTTCCTCGAGGCCGGTGCTGACCGCCCGCAGACGGCCGTCGTCGCCGGCCTCGATCCGGTTGCGCACGACCCGGATCCCGGTGACCGGTCCGTGCTCGCCGTCGCCCAGCACCTCGACCGGCGAGTAAAGGAAGCGCAGCGAGATCCGGTGGCTGTGGCCGCTCGGCTCGCGCTGCGAGTAGATGCGCAGCAGCTCGACGTTGCGCTTCGTGGTCGGGTCGGCTTCGGTCTCGAGCCACGCCTGGCTGTGGTCGTCGAGCTCGAGGTCGGCGGGGTCGACGTGGACGTCGGCCCGCGCCAGCTCGCCCAGCTCGCGCAGCTCAGGGTTGGTGAACGCCGCCTGCACCGGCCCGCGACGACCGAGCATCACCACCTCCTCGATCCCCGCTCCGGCGAGCACCGTCAGCGCATGGTCCGCCGTGTCGGTCGGGGAAAGCTCGGTCGGGTCCAGTACGAGCATCCGCGCGACGTCGATCGCGACGTTGCCGTTGCCGATCACTACGGCTCGCTTGCAGCTCAGATCGAAGCCGAGCTCGGTCGCGTCGGGGTGGCCGTTGTACCAGGCGACGAACTCGGTCGCGCCGTGTGACCCGGGCCGGTCCTCGCCCGGGATCCCGAGCCGCCGGTCGTCCGATGTCCCGAACGCGTAGACGACCGCGTGGTAGCGCTCCAGCAGCTCGGCGCGCGTCAGCTGCTGACCGAGGACCACGCCGCCGAAGAACCGAAAGCCGGGCTTCGCCGCCGTCTTCTCGTACACCCGGGTGACCGACTTGATCTTCGGATGGTCGGGCGCGACCCCCGAGCGCACCAGCCCGAATGGCGTCGGCAGCGAGTCGTACAGGTCGACCTCGAAGCCCGCCTCGAGCAGCCGGTCGGTCGCGTAGAAGCCGGACGGTCCGGCGCCGATCACGGCCGCTCTCACGCACTCACCTCGGGCAAGTCGGCCGACAGCTCGCGCAGCTTGAAGCGCTGCACCTTGCCCGTCAGCGTCCGCGGCAGTGCGTCGACGAACTCGACCACGTGGGGGTACTCGTAGCGTCGCATCCGCGTACGGCACCATTCGCGCAGCTCATCGGCGAGCGCTTCGTCGCCCGGCGCACCCTCGCATTCGACGTAAGCGGCGATCCGCGAGGCGTCGTCGATCGTGATCCCGATCACGCCGACGCCGGTGACGCGCGGGTGCTCGAGCAGCACGTGCTCCATGTCGATCGGCGACACCCACAGCCCGCCGACCTTGAGCATGTCGTCGACCCGCCCGACGTACACGTAGGCGCCGTCGGCGCGACGCTCGTAGCGGTCGCCCGACACGAACCACTCGCCCAGCATGCTGAGCTTGGTCTTGTCGTGCTGGTGCCAGTAGAAGGCGGCGCACGAGTCGCCCCTGACCTCAAGGCCGCCGGTCGCGGGGCCGTCGAGCACCTCGCCGTGCTCGTCGACGAGCCGCAGTTCGTACCCCGGAACCGCGCGCCCGGTGGTGCCGGGGATCACCTCGTCGGGGCGGTTGGAGCAGAAGATGTGAAGCATCTCGGTCGATCCGATCCCGTCGAGGATCTCGAGCCCGACGCGCTCCTTGAAACGCGCGAACGTCTGCGGTGGCAGCGCCTCGGCCGCCGACACGCAGCGGCGCACGGACGAGAAGGCGTCCTCGATCTCCGGCGCGCGGCAGAGCGCCCCGTAGAGCGCGGGGACGCTGAAGAAGACTGTCGGGCGGTGGGCTCTGAGCGTCTCGAGGGTCGGCTCGGGCCGCGTCGGGCCGCGCATCAGGACCGAGGTGGCACCGGCCCAGAGCGGGAACGAGAGGCCGTTGCCGAGGCCGTAGGCGTGAAACAGCTTCGTGGTCGAGAACGTCACGTCGTCGCCGCGCAGGCGCAGGACCTGCTCCCCGTAGGTCTCGCACGTCACCTGGATGTCGTGGTGCAGGTGCACGACGCCCTTCGGCTTGCCGGTCGAGCCGGAGCTGTAGAGCCAGAAGGCCATGTCATCGCGGTGCGTCACGGCCGGCGCGAGCTCGTCGTCCTGGGCGGCGAGCGCCTGATCGAGCTCGGTCACGTCAGGGCCCTCGGCGCCACGGACCAGGTAGCGAAGCTGCCGGTCGCCAAGCGCCGCCCGCAGCCGCTCCACGCACTCGGCGTCGGTGACCACGAGGTCGGCGTACGAGTCCTCGATGTAATGGACGAAGTTGTCGGCCCGGTCGAGCACGCTGACGCTCACCGGCACGGCGCCGATCCGCTGCGCACCGAGAAATACGATCGGGAACACCGTCGTGTCGTCGAGCGCCAGCAGCACGCGGTCCTCGCGACGGACTCCGAGCTCGCGCAGCAGACGGCCGGCGCGGCAGACCTGGCGGTGCAGGTCGCCGTAGCTCAGCGTCCGATCGGATGCGATGTAGGCGGGCTTGGACGGATCGACCCGCTCAAGCGCGCGGTCGACGATGCTCGACGCGTTGAGGCGCTCGCCGTCTCTGCTCATCTCCTACAGCGTACGTTTGACGACGACCGACTTGGAGTCCGTGTAGTGGTCAAACGCCTCCGAGCCGTGCTCCTTGCCGTAGCCGCTTGACTTCAGGCCGCCGAACGGGAGCTCGTCGTAGACCTTGGTCGGGGAGTTGATCCACGTGTAGCCGCAGTCGAGCTCCGCGGCGACGCGCTCGGCGGCCTCCAGGTCGCCGGTCCAGACCGCCGAGCCGAGCCCGAACGGAGAGTCGTTGGCGAGCTCGATCGCCTCGTCGAGGTCGCGGACGCGCCAGATCGGAAGCGCCGGGCCGAACACCTCTTCGCGCGCCATCGGCGAATCCTTGCGGGGCTCGAGCACGACCGTCGGCCGGTAGAACCAGCCGTTGCACAGCGCCGGGTCGTCCGGGCGGCCGCCGCCGGTCAGCAGCTCGCCGCCGCCGGCGACGCTTGCGTCTACCTGGCGCTCGAGCAGCGCCCGCTGGCGCTCGGAGTGCAGCGGGCCCATCTGGACGCCGGGCTCGGTTCCGATCCCAAGTCGCAGCTTGGCGGCTTTGGCGACCACCGCCTCGATCACCTGGTCGGCGACCGACGCCTCGACGTACAGCCGTTTGATCGCCAGGCAGGCCTGGCCGCAGTTGTAGAAGCGCCCCATGCTCGCCGCGCTCGCGGCCCTCGCGAGGTCGGCGTCGGCGCAGATGATCATCGGGTCCGAGCCGCCGAGCTCGAGCGTCACGCGCTTGGAGCCCTTGGCGGCCAGCGCGCCGACGCGCTCGCCGGTCGGGGTCGAGCCGGTGAACGCGATCTTGCGCACCAGCGGATGCGTGACGAGTGCCTCGCCCGCGCCGGGGCCGGTCCCCGGAACGACGCTGAGGACGCCGGGCGGGAGCCCGGCCTCGGTCAGGATCTCGGCCAGCCGCAGGGTCGTGAACGGGGTCGTGTCGGCGGGCTTTGCGACGACCGTGTTGCCGCACAGGAGCGCCGGGCCGAGCTTGTTGCACAGCAGCGTGGTCGGGAAGTTCCACGGCACGATTGCCGCTACGACGCCGAGCGGGCGGCGCAGCACGCGTCCGTCGACGCCCGGATCCAGCCCGTGGACGTAGACGCCACGGACGTCCTTGGCGAGGCCAGCGTAGTGCTCGAGCGTCTCGGCCGCCTTGTGCAGCTCGATCTGAGCCTCGCGGATCGTCTTGCCCTGCTCGGCGACCAGCAACGGCACCAACTCCTCGACGTGCGCGTCGAACGCCTCGGCGCATGCGTGCAGCAGCATGCCGCGGTCGGCATAGCCGAGCCGCGCCCATTCGCGACCCGCCGCGGCGGCGCTGCGGACGGCGGTGTCGACGGTCTGTGGGCCGGCGCTGGTGACGCGGCCGACCAGCTCGCCGGTCGCGGGGTTGCTGATCGTGAGCGTGTTGGCCCCGATCGGCTGCACGGTCCCGTCGATGAACGCTCCGCGCTCCAGCTGCGCCGTCGCGGTCGTGCTCATGAGCCGGCGAACTCCGGCTGGCGCTTCTCGACGAACGCGGTCAGCCCCTCGGCCGCGTCGCGGGACTCAAACAGCCGCTCGATCTCCTCGGCCTCGAGCCGCAGGCCCTTGTCGAGTGGCAGCTGCCCACCCTCGTAGACGCAGCGCTTGATCGCCGCGAGCGCCAGCGCCGGGCCGCTCGCGAAGCGCTGTGCCAGCGCGCGCACCTGCTCATCGGCCTCGCCGGGTTCGAACAGCGCGCCGACGAGCCCGATCGCGAGCGCCTCGTCGGGCGAGAACGTGCGCCCGGTGATCAGCAGGTCGAGCGCCCGCGCGGGGCCGATCATGCGCGTCAGCCGCTGGGTGCCGCCGTTGCCCGGCAGCAGGCCGAGCGTCACCTCGGGCGTACCGAGCTTGTAGGAACCGCTGCTGGCATAGCGCAGGTCGCAGGCGAGCGCGATCTCCAGCCCGCCGCCGAGCGCGTGCCCGTTGATGTGGGCGATGAACACCTGTGACGCCGCCGCCATTCGCATGAACGCGGCCTGGCTCGTGCGGATCATCTCCATGTTGGTCTGCACGTCGCCGTCTAGGAACTTCTTGACGTCGGCGCCGGCCGAGAAGAACTTCTCGCTCGCGCTGCGGACGATCACCGCGCGGACGTCGGACTCGATCGCCTGATCGACCGCGTCGGCGAACGCGGTCATCACCGCGAGGTCGTAGGAGTTCGCCGGTGGGTTGTCGAGCGTGATCGTCGCGACCCCGCCGTCGGATCCAAATGCGACGCCGCTCATCCCGTCAGCCCTCCGACGACCACGGACTTGAGCTCGACGTAGCTGTCGAGCGCCTCGAGCCCGTGCTCCTTGCCGAAGCCGCTGGATTTGACGCCGCCGAACGGTAGCTCGTCGTACCCGTAGTGGATCTGGTTGACCCACGTCATGCCCGCCTCGATCCCCACCGTGGCGCGGTGGATCTTGCGCACGTCGTGGGTCCAGATCGACGATCCGAGCCCGTACGGCGTGTCGTTCGCGCGCTCGATCGCATCGTCGAAGTCGCTGTAGCGGAACACCGGCAGGACCGGGCCGAACACCTCCTCGGTCACCAGCCGCGAGTCGGCGCCGGGCTCGGCGACCACCGCCGGCTCCAAAAACCAGCCCTTGTCGTGGCCACCGGTGCCGCCGCCGGTCAGCAGCTCGCCGCCCTTGGCGACGCCGTCCTCGAGCTGGGCCACGAGCTCGTCGCGCCCGGCCCGGGTATGGATCGGACCCATCCGCAGGCGCGGCTTCTCTGCCTTCACCGTGCCGTCGCCGGGTTCGTAGCGCTCGACGCGTTCGACCAGCTGACTCACGAACCGGTCGAAGACGGTCTCGTGAACGAACACCCGCTTGCAGCCCAGGCACGCCTGACCGGCGTTCCAGTAGCGCCCGATGATCACCGCCTTGACCGCCGCGTCGACGTCGGCGTCCTCGCAGACGATCACCGGATCAGAGCCGCCGAGCTCGAGCGTGATCCGCTTCAGCTGCGGACCGGCGACCGAGACCACGTGCCGGCCGACCTCGGTCGAGCCCGTGAACGCGACCCTGTGCACGCCCGGGTGCGAGACGAGCGCGTCGCCGATCTCGGCGCCGCGTCCTGTGACGACGTTCAGGACTCCGGCCGGAACCCCGGCCTCGGCGAACAGCCGCGCGACCTCGAGCGTCGCGAGCGGCGTCGTCGCGGCCGGCTTTGCGACCACCGTGTTGCCCATCGCCAGGGCCGGCGCGACCTTCGTGCCGAGCAGCGTCAGCGGGAAGTTGTAGGGGGTGATCGCCGCGCAGACGCCGATCGGCCGGCGCACGACCTGTCCGTACGCGGGGCCGAACGCCGAGGGCAGCTCCTGGTATGAGCCACGGACCTTGGTCGCCGCCTCGGCGTAGTAGCGCACGCCGTGGGCGAGATGCGTGACCTCGCCCAGCGCCTCGGCGATCGGCTTGCCCTGCTCAGAGGTCAGCACCGGCGCCAAGCTCTTGGCGTTCTGCTCGATCAGGTCGGCGGCGGCGCTGAGGATCCGGGCGCGCTTCTCGACGTCGGTCGCCGCCCACTCGGGCAGCGCTCGCGTGGCGGTCTCGACGGCGAGCTCCACATCGGCGCTCGAGCCGCTCGGTACGCTCCCGACAACTTCCTCGGTCGCCGGGTTGACGACCTCGAGCTCCTGGCTTGAAGCGGACCGTCGCCACTCCCCGCCGATCAGCATCGCGGCTTCCATCACATCTCCTCTGCTGGGGTTATCGTCGCGTCGCGCTCGAGCGCGACGCTCTTATCACGGTAGAGGGCGCGCAGCTGCTGGTAGTCGTCGGCCGCCATCTGCGGCCAGCGACCGGCGGCGCCCGTCATCTCCTTCTTCGGCCGTCCGGGAACGCCGGCGGTCAGCATCCCCGCCGGCGCGGAAGCGCGCTCGGTGAGCACGGTTCCGGCGGCGAGCATCGCGCCCTCGCCGACGTGCGCGTGGTGAAGCACGATCGCTCCCATCCCGATCAGCGCATGATCCTCGATCACGCAGCCCTCGACCAGCGCCCCGTGGCCGAGCGTCACGCGGCGGCCGATGATCGTTGGCAGCTCGATCCCGCAGTGGACGACGGCGTTGTCCTGGATCGACGCCTCCTCGCCGACCTCGATGTACGAGAAGTCGCCACGCAGGACGGTGCCGAACCAGATGTTGGCCCGGTCGCCGACCCGTACATCTCCGATCAGGACCGCAGTCGGCGCTAGCCATACGTCGCGTCCGATCGTCGGCGCGACCCCGTCCAGCTCTATCAGCGTGGCCATGCGCCGAGCGCGCTTGATCTCATGCAGCGGATACTATACATTGTCGGGCGTCAGTCAACTGTCATATTTAGAAGGCGGGTATGACGAGCGAAATCCCGGCACAGGAACTGGCTCAGAAGTCCGAGGACGAGGTCCGAGAGCACCTCGCGGCGGGCAAGCTGGTCGAGGGGCTGGCGCACATGTCGCCGCAGTACCTGCTCGGTATCCGGCGGATCCTGACCGTGTCGGCCGACACCGAGCTGGTCAGCGCGCCCGCGTACCTCCGGGCGGCCCAGCACGCGCCGGCGCTTAACAACTTCGGCTCGGCCGTCTCGATCGTGCAGGATGAGCTCGCCCACGCCCACATCGGATACCGGCTGCTCGGCGACCTCGGGGTCGACATGAACGAGCTGATCTACGAGCGCGAGCCGGCCGCGTTCAAGTATCCGTACGCATTCGACGTCCCGCTCGACTCGTGGTACGAACTCGTGCTCGCCAACGCGCTCTACGACCAGGCGGGCTTCGTGCTGCTGTCCGACGTGCATCGCTCCAGCACCTTCGGCCCCTGGAAGCGTGCGCTCGCGAAGGTCGACAAGGAGGAGACCTTCCACCTGCGCCACGGGCGCACCTGGGTCCGCAAGCTGTGCGCCGATCCGGACGACAAGCGGGCGCTGCAGGCGTCGCTCGACTGGATGTTCATGCTCACGCTCGAGTGGTTCGGGCTCCCCGACGAGCGCAAGCTGCACGGGATCCAGCTCGAGTACGGCTTCAAGGGGATGGGCAACGACGAGCTGCGCCAGGCGTGGATGGCCGAGGTCGTCCCGTTCATGGACGAGGTCGGCCTGAGCGTGCCGGCGCACCTCGACGCTGAGCAGCAGCGCTACGTGATCGACTGCCCGTTCCCGGCCGCGTTCGACGCCGAGCGCAAGCAATGGCTGCTCGACGAGGGCACGATCTCGTGGGACGAGGTGATAGTCCGCTGGAAGGGGCGCGGGCCGATGAACCGCGAATACGTCGCGCGCCTGCAGAGGGGATACCGGTCGCGACTCGAGCTGGCCGCATGAGCGACGCCGTCGAGGCACGCCTGTGGACCGCGCTGCAGGAGGTCGAGGATCCGGAGATCCCGGTCTCGGTCGTCGGCCTCGGGCTGATCGTCGGGCTCGCCTACCTGCCGGCCGAGCGCGCGGTCGAGATCGCGCTGACGTTCACATCGATGGGGTGTCCGGCGACCGAGTTCATCGAGTCCGACATCCGCGGGCGGCTGCTGCGCGAGCCCGACGTGGACGAGGTCCGGATCGAGGTCGTGTGGGACCCGGTGTGGACTCGAGCCCGGATCCGCGAGGATGCTCGCGCGCGGATGCGGAGCCTGGGGATCGTCGCGTGAGCGGCGAACACTTCGTGTTCGCCGTGTTCGCTGACGAGTTCGGCTGGCGCCGAACTCGGGAGGTGTCGGCGTGAGCGTCAACTCGACCGAGGTATGGGAGGTGTTTGCGCGGGTCGAGTACGAGCAGCCGCTGCATCACGTTGGCGCCGTGACCGAGGACGACGCCGACCTGGCGCTCGTCTGCGCGCGTTCGATCTACGACGAGCAGCCGTGGATCCAGATGATCATCGTGCCGCGGTCGACGATCAGGGAGGCGATCCGGGCGTGAGCACGGCGACGACTCCGGATCCGGCGGTGCAGGCGCGCGCCAACGCGGCGATGGTCTCGCTGGTCGGCTCGCTGGCAGACAACAAGGCCGCGCTCGGCCGCCGCTACGCCGAGTGGGCGGTCTCAGCACCGACGCTCGAATCGGCGGTCGCGGCGGCGGCGATGGCTCAGGACGAGCTTGGCCATTCGCGTTCGACGTACCCGGTGCTCAAGGCGCTCGGCGCCGAGCCGTCCGAGGATGCGAGGTTCGGAGGCGACCGCCGGCTCGCGCTACTCGACGGTGAGCTGCCCGACTGGACCGCCGCGGTCGCGGCCAACCTGCTGGTCGATGGCGTGCTGACGACGTTCGTCGCCGCGTGCGCCGACAGCTCGGTGACCGCGATGGCGCAGCGCGCGAAGAAGATCCTCCAGGAGGAGGGCTCGCACAGGATCCACGCAGAGGCGTGGGCGCGGCGCCTGTGCCGGTCGGGCGGCGCTCAGCGCGAACTGCTGATCGCCCGGCTGACCGAGACCTGGGAACAGGCGGGCCGCTGGGCCGGGCCGGCCGGCGACCCCGGCGTCGAGGCGGCGGTGGCGCTCGGCATGATCTCGTCCGACGCGTCGGCCCAGCGCGAGCTGGTGCGGCGCTGGCTGCGAGACCTGCTGGCCGCCGAGGGCGTCAGCTTCGAGCTCGATCAGCCGACCGACTTCTCGCGCTGGGATGCGACGCGCAGGCGATGGAACCCGAAGCCCTGAGCTGTCCGTTCTGCAACGCCGCCGATCCCGAGCAGGTGGGTCTGTGGGGGGGACAGATGATCACCGCGCAATGGCGCTGTCGCGCCTGCGGGTCCTACTTCGAGGCGATCCGCGACAGCTTCGACGAGCCCCCGACGGCCGCATCGCGCCCCGCGGCGGCAGACGCCTCGATCGACCCGAAGTAGTCCTGCGCGATCTCGTTCCAGGCGCCGTGGCGGTCCTGGAACAGCGCCTGTGCGCGCGATCTTGGCCAGCGGGCCGGCAACAGCCGCTCAGGCAGGTCCGGGTCCAAAAACGGGAACTTGCGCCACTCGTGGACGAGCAGCGTCTGGGCGCGGAACACCGCGGCTGGGGTCTTGGGCCGCTGACGGCTGAAGTCGGCGATGAACTGCTTATAGGCGACGGCGACGCGCTCGAGGTTCCAGGCGTCGGCGATCAGCCGCGCGGGATCTCCGAGCGCGCCGAGCTCGGCGTGGAAGGACAGCAGCTCGGCGACCGAGCCGTTGCTCGACATCGACAGCAGCTCGTGCTCGCGGTCGACGTGGGGTGAGATCCAGACGCCGCCGCCCAGCGATCCGAAGCCGGCCCAAGCGAGCTGCGTCCGCATCTGGTGGCGGATGTCGCGTCGCTGTTCAGGGACGCGGAGCGTGACCAGCAGCCAGCGCCCCTCCCACTGCCAGGGCTGGCCAAAGCTGTAGATCCTGCGCGCCCCGGTGCGCAGCATCTCGGCGGTGCCGTCGGTCAGCTCGACGCGCGATCGCCGCCCGCTTCGCTCCGAGCGCAGCCAGCCGGCGGCGATGCTGCGGGCGAGCGCCTGGCGCGCTGCCTGGGTCTTGACCTCGAGCGTCGCAAGCGCGCCGATCAGCGTCTCGTGCCAGACCCCGGCCGGCGCCGGCAGCACGTACTCGCCGAGGATCGTCAGCAGCAGCGAGCGGGCGGCGGGTGCTCCGACGGCGCGGCGGCGCAGCTGGTCGTCCATCTGCCGGAGGTTAGTGTCGCCCGAGGCGTGTGTTGGTTTGCTCGGAGTGGGTAGTACCTGATTGTCGTTTTGAGGCGAGGCCCCGGCATATGGGGACGGGCTGCGCCACGACACAGAGTCAACGCTCGGAGGCATACGCCTCCGGCGAGCCGAGCGCTTTGGAGGTCCGCAGATGGCTGTAACCACAACTGATGATCCCCGGACAACCGATGCTCCCCCGACGGGCTATCGGGAGACCGAGGTGCGCACCGAGAGAGGGGTCAGTCTGTCGCGCGGCCCGGCGTTGGTCCTTGGCACGATCCTGCTGGTCGCCGGCCTGTACTTCATGTACAAGCAGCACACGTTCTTGAAGTTCTCGAACTTCCCGAGCGGCAATGCGCCCGTTCAGGCCAAGGTCCTGGAAGGGATCTTCGGGGTCAACGGCTGGAGCGGCATGTTTACTGCAGCTGCCGGCGGCCTGCTGCTGTTCGGCGCCGCCGAGCACATGCTCGCCAAGACGATGAGCCTGATCGTCGGGATCGCCCTTGGCGCCGCGGCGATCATCGCGCTGGTGAGCGGCAACGTGCTGGGCATGGCCGCCGCCAATCACTGGACTGAGCTCCTGTGGGGTATTTCGGCGGTGATCCTGCTGTTCAACGTTGCGGTCCCGCGCCGCACGCGGACCGTCCCGGTCGAGGCCGGGGCAGGGTCGCGCCGGCGTGGGCTGCGTCGCCACCGGGCGGAAACGGCTGCCGCTGGCGCGGTCGCCGGTGCGGAGGCCGAGCGCGTCCATCAGCGCCACAAGCAGGAACGGCGCGACGGCGAGGGGATTGACGAGCGACGCAGCGGCGAGGAGCCCGCGGCTGTCGCCGAGCGCGACTAACACGGAGGACATGGCGGGCGCCGCGCTGGCGGCTGAGACGCGCGGCGCCCGTCCGGGGGCGGCTCGGGACGTGGTCAGAGCACGCAGCGACCGCTGACCGGAACGTTGTCGGTCGGCGCGGGCGGCGGATCTCGCTTGCAGTAGGTGACGCTGCGCGCCGGCTGATCGACGACGCCGAGAAACGGGTACGTGACGCTGGCGGCGACGACCTCGCAGCTGAACGCTGTCCGCCCGCCGGGGCGCGACCCGGTCGCGTGGCAGGCCGCGCGCTGCAGCGGCCCGTCGATCGCCCCGGCCGCGATCTGGGTAGCGATTCGGTGACGGATCGCGTGCTCGACCGCGATGGCCGGCTTCTCGCCGGCGGCGAGCCGCAGCGTATGGGGCGCCTGATCCTCCGCCACGAGAATCTCGGCCTCGCGGTTGGCGCGCACCTCGGAGGCCTCGTTGAGCGACGGGTTGGAGTTGGTGTTGTTGGCGTTCACATAGATCACCATCGCGACCAGCAGCGATAGCGTGATCACGATCGTGAGCGCAAACCTCGCCCACAGCGGCAGGTTCAGATACGCCCCGGGGGCGCGCCGGCGCCGCCTCCGCTGCCCTGGTTGCGAGCCTTCGACCATGCTGGGACGACAGGCTACGCCGACACCTCGGCCCGGCGATCCGGTCTGCAGGCGCCGTGCGCGGGTATGTAGCGTCTGATACGTGGGAGGTGGCGCGCGCGGACCGCGGCGCTGCTCAGATCCTGACCCTCTGCGAGGCTTCTAGGCCGCCGGGGCGCGCCGGAATCCAAGCGGACGTGCGCGCAGGCTCGCGATCCATGCGGCCGCGATCAAAGCGGCGCCGATCCCGAGTGCGATCAAGGCTGTGTAGTCGGTCGAGCTCGGGACCGAATGAGTCTCGACCGGGCCGACTGACAGGGGGTGTCCGGCGGCCGCCGACAGCCGCTCGACGGCCGCGATCGTCGTCGCGCCGAGCCTCCCGGCCCGCGTTCGGAAGAGCGCAGCGCGCTGGGCCGCATCCGCGGCTCCAGGACCGTAGAGGCCGAAACCGCCGGGCATCACGACCAGCAGCGTGCCCTTGTAGACGAGCGACAGCTCCTCCCCGAGAAAGCTGGCGTAGCTCTGGGGTTGGCGCCACAGGGGGGTGACCGAGCCGAGGTCCGCGGGGCTGGCGATCACGGCCACCCGGAGCGGATAGCCGGACCTCGTGGCCGCTTCGAGCAGCGCACCCAGCTCCGACTGCTGGTGCAGCGTCAGCCCGGCATCCGGTGGCAGGAACAGCGGCGCGGAGACGAGCACGTCGCTCGCCGGGTCGCCGTCGGCGCGCGCCGAGGGGGCCCGCGCCGCGGCCGCCAGTGCAACGATTGCCAGCGTGACCGCCAGCCCCGACAGCGTTCGCAGGTGTTTGGTGAGGGATCGGCGAGCCACTGGACTGAATGCCGGATCGCATCGGCGCCCGGCCGCGAAGTGTAGATCGGGCTCGGTGGGGGCGGCCGCGGTGCTGAGCCTCTGCGCGACGCTGCTCGCGCTGCTCGTCGCGCCATCGCCGGCCGCCGCGCACGGACCCGTGAACCCCGCGGCGACGAGCTACCTCGCCCATGTCCGGGAGGTCCCGCCGGGCGTCGACGCGAAGGTCGTCGACGGCGACCTGCGGCTGTGGCTCGAGGTCGAGCCATCGCACACGCTGGTGGTGCTGGATTACCGCGGCGCGCCCTACCTACGCTTCTCGGCGCGCGGCGTGCAGGTCAACCACAACTCGTCGATGTACTACCTCAATCAGGTGCCGGCGGAGCTGGTACCGGCGGGCGACGGTCCCCGCACCGCTCCGCACTGGGTCCAGGTCTCCGATGGGCACTCGTACGAATGGCACGACGGGCGGCTGGGCGCGTTCGCTGCCACCGCGCTCGCCCCGGGGACGAGGTACGTGGGCCCATGGAGCATCGCGGTCCAGGCCGACGGCCGCCGGGCGGTGATCGCGGGTGGGCTCGATTACGCGCCCGACCCGTCGCTTGTCTGGTTCTGGCCGACGCTCGTCGCGCTCGCCTGCGTGTTCGCTGTCCTGCGGCTGCGCCGGCGGGAGCTCGACCTGCGCGTCGCCCGCGCGCTCTCGTTCGTCGCCCTGATCGCGCTCACTGTCGCGGGCCTCGGCGAGCAGCTGCACGGGCGGCCGAACATATCCGTCGGGCAGCTGATCGAGCTGGCGGTAGTGCTGGCGTTCGTCGGCTGGGCGTCGCGAGCATTGCTGTTGCGGCGGCTCGGTTGGTTCGGCTTCTTCCTGATCGCGCTCGTGACGCTGTTCGAGGGGGCGACGCTGATCGGCGTGCTGCTGCACGGCTTCGTTCTGATCGCGCTGCCGCCGGTGGTCGCCCGAATCGCGGTGGCAACCTGCCTGGCGGCCGGCTGCGCGCTGCTGCCGGTGATCTTCCGGCTCGCTGAGCAGCCCGCCCGCGCGGCCACGGCGCGAGCCGCTCAACCGCAGACCGAGTGGGAGGACGAGGCTTCGTGGGAGTGGGACGGCTAGCGCCGGCCTGGGTTGCCGTCTCGGCGGCCGTGGTCGGCGCGCTCTTATCTGCGTGCGGCGCGGCCACGAACACGACGAGCTCGGCGATCCCGGCGTCGCTGATCCGCGAAGCGCGGCCGATCGGGCGCGGCCCGCGCTTTGAGCCGCCGGCCAGCGGACCCGTGATCGGGCCCTGCGAGAGTGCGCTCGGTCCCCGTGTCGGAGTCCATGTGGAGGTGTTTGCCGCCAACCGGGTCGTCCTGATTCCGGCCGGGATCGGCACCCGCCCGCCGCGCGCGCTGTCGGAGGGCCGGATCTCGCGAGCGCGCTGCTACGGCGCCCTGGTGACGATCGATCCGACCGGAGTGGTGCTGGTCAGCGTCGCGGCCAGGCTCACCCTGGCGGGGCTGTTTCACTCGTGGGGACAGCCGCTGTCGAGCACGCGGCTGGCGTCCTTCCGCGCGCACGCGGTCTCGGTGTTCATCGACGGCCGGCGCTGGCGCGGCCCGCCCGGGGCGGTGGTGCTGAAACCGCACGCGGAGATCGTGCTCGAGGCCGGCCCGCGTGTCCCGCCACACTCGTCGTACAGATTCCCGCCTGGCACCTGAGGCCGGCGGCGTGTCGCACTTGACCGGCGGGTATTGTGGTCGTCATGGCCTCGCTCGTGATCGAACGGGACGAGCTCGTGGTCAGGCTGTCGCAGCTCGAGCAGCTGGCCGCCTTCCGCGGGGACGTCCATATCCCGCTGGGGTCAGTCGAGTCGGTGTCCGCCGAGGAGGACCCCTACAGCGCGCTCCGCGGGATCCGCGCGCCCGGCACCGGCGTGCCGAGAATGTGCGCCTACGGCGTGCGGCTGATGACCGGCGGACGGCCTGATTTTGCGGCCGTCCACGGCCGCGGCCCGGCGGTCCGCGTTGAGCTCGCCTCCGGCGCCCCGTTCGGTCGGTTGCTGGTGTCGGTCGACGATCCGCAGGCGGAGGTGGCGGCGCTGCAGGCGCGGCTCAGACGAGCACGCGCCGCCTGAAGTTGCGCAGCCCGAACGCCAAGAACAGCGCGCAGAAGCCCGTCAGCACCGGATAGACCACGTACAGCGGCATGTGCGATGCGTTGGTCAGGCCGGCGCGCATTCCCTCGGCGACGTAGATCAGCGGGTTGATCAGCACCAGCGTCTGTAGCCAGTGAAAGCCGTCGAGCGTGACCGGCGCCAGCCTCGTCCACTGGTAGTAGGTCCCGCCGAGAAACGTCAGCGGCAGGACGACGAAGCCGAACATCAGCCCGATGTTGCGGGGCTCGAACGTCGTCCCGAGCAGCAGCCCGAGCGAGCTCATCGCGACGCACGCCAGCGGGATCAACGTCAGGACGACCGCCCAGTGAACGTCGAGGTGCGCGTGGACGCCAGGAGCGTGGACCACGGCGGCGATCGGGAACACGATCACCGCCGCGAGCGCGCCCTGCACGGCGCCCGACAGCATCTTCGCGATCGCTACCAACCAGATCGGGCATGGAGCCTGGACGCGGTCCTCGATCTCCCTCGTGTACCCGAACTCGGTCGACATCGGCAACGCGACGGCCTGGATGCCCTGGAACATGATCGAGATCGCGACGACGCCGGGCACGAGCACGGTCGCGAAATGCGATTCTGCGATCGGTCCTCCGCGGCCGCCGACTCCCTGCCCGATCCGCGGGAACACGTACAGGAACACGAACACGAGCAGGAACGGCTGAATCAGCGTCCGGGCGACGAACTCCCAGAAGTTCTTACGCAGCACGACGAGATCGCGCAGCACCAGGGCGCGGAGCGCCGTCCGGCTCGCGGTGAACGTCGAGCGCGACGGCTCGATCGCGATCGACGGTCGCTGCGGGCTCTCAACCGTCGTCGTCACTCGCGGAGCTCCTTGCCGGTCAGGTTGATGAACACGGTCTCGAGCGACGGCTCCGCGACGTGCAGGTCGACCAGATCGAAGCCGCCCTCCTCTGCGCACCTTACGACGCGCGGGATCACACGCTCGCCACCCTGAACGTGCAGCTCGACCCCATCGTCGAGGGCGCGCGTCCGCGTGAGCCCTTCGAGCGCCTGACGGAGGTACGCCTCGAGCGCGGCGACGTCGCCGGCCGTCTTGACGGTCACGATCGTGTCGGCACCGACCGTTCGCTTGAGCTCGGCGGGCGTGTCGAGCGCCAGGATCTTGCCGTGATCCATGATCGCCACCCGGCTGCAGAGCTGGTCGGCCTCCTCCATATAGTGCGTCAGCAGCATGATCGTCTGGCCGTCGGCGTGCAGCTCGCCGAGGATCTCCCACAGCGCGAGCCTGCTCTGCGGGTCAAGGCCCGCGGTCGGCTCGTCGAGGAACAGGACCGCCGGCCGGTGGAAGATCGCCCGCGCGACCATCAGCCGCTGAGCCATCCCGCCCGACAGAGCGAACACGGACGCCTTCGCCCAGTTGGCGAGCCGGAACTGCTCAAGCAGCCGGTCCGCGGTGGCGCGCGACTCGGCCGCGGCGATCCCGAACAGACGTCCGTGGAAGTACAGGTTCTCCCATACGGTCAGCTGCCGGTCGAGCGTGTTCTGCTGCGACACGACGCCGATCAGCTGTTTGGCGCGTGCCGGGTGCGCGACGACGTCGACGGTCCCGAGCCGAGCGCTGCCCGAGGTCGGGATCACGCGCGTGGTCAGCATTCCCGCGGTGGTTGTCTTGCCGGCGCCATTAGGGCCGAGGAGGCCAAAGATCTCGCCTGCGTCGATCGACAGATCGAGCCCGTCGACGGCCTTGAAGTCCGTCCCCGGGTAGACCTTGGTCAGCCCCATTGTGGTGATGATCGCCGCCGCTGATACGCCGTTGGTAGCTGCCTCCATGGACTGGATGATCGCCGATCGCCGTCTCGGGGCGGCCAAGTGGGCTTTGCGCTGCAGCCGATGCGTGCGTCGCGGCCGAGGGGTAGGTTTTGTCCGACAGAGTTGATGGAGGGAGCATCGTAATGGCGGTCCGGGCCGGCGATCTCGAGCTGGAGCTGATCGATGGATTGAGCGCCTGCGTCGCCGAGCGCCTGGCGGGCGAGTCGCCCGCCGCCTACGCCGAGTTCGTCCGCCAGTACTACCACTGGGTGCCGGCCAAGGACCTCGCGGACCGCAATCCGCTCGACCTGTGCGGCGCGGTCGTCGCCCACTGGCGCACGGCCAAGCACCGCCTCCCCGGCGAGGCGAAGGTCAACGTCTACAACCCGGACCTCGAGCGCGACGGCTGGCACTCCCCGTATACGGTGGTCGAGATCGCATCCGACGACATGCCGTTCATCGTCGACTCGGTGACGATGGAGCTCAACCGGCAGGGATACGGGATCGAGCTGATCATTCATCCGGTGATCCGCGTCGTGCGCGACGCGGACGGTGAGCTGACCGAAGTACTCGAGCCGGGCGGCGTCGCCCCGGGTTATACGAACGAGTCGATCATCCACGCCGAGGTCGGGCGGCTGGCCGATTCCGACCGGCTGGCGGTGCTCAGGGCCGGGGTCGAGCTGGTGCTCGAGGAGGTCAAGGCGGCGGTCGACGACTGGGCGCCGATGCGGGCGCGGGCGACGGGCATCGCGACCGAGCTGCGGCGCGAGCTGCCACCGGTCGACCCCCACGAGCTCGACGAGGCCGAGGCGTTCCTCGAGTGGCTCGGCGAGGACCACTTCACGTTCCTCGGCTACCGCGAGTACGACCTCAGCGCGGCGGGAGAGCTGACCGCGATCCCCGGCTCCGGGCTCGGGATCCTGCGTGGCGCGTCGTCGACGCCGTCAAAGCCGCTCGAGCCCAAGGCGCTCGCGCTCGCCCAGTCTCCACATCCGCTGGTCCTGACGAAGGCCAACTCGCGCGCGACCGTACACCGGCCCTCCTACCTGGACTACGTGGGCGTCAAGCGCTTCGCCCATGACGGCGCGGTGATCGGCGAGCGGCGGTTCGTGGGTCTCTACACGACGATCGCGTACAAGACCAGCCCGCGCGAGATCCCGTTGCTGCGCGACAAGGTCGACCGTGTGATGGCGCGGGCCGCATTCCCGCCACACAGCCACGACGCCAAGGGGATGATCGACATCCTCGAGTCGCTGCCGCGTGACCTGCTGGTCCAGATCTCGACCGAGGACCTGTTCGAGATGGCGATTGGGATCCTCGGCCTCGGCGAGCGCCTGCGCGTCCGCCTGTTCGTGTCGCGCGACCAGCTCAACCGGTTCGTCGCCTGCACGCTGTGCCTTCCGCGAGACCGCTTCAACACTGCCAACCGGCAGCTCGCCGGACAGATCCTCGCCGAGGCGTTCGGCGGCGGCCAGGTCGACTGGAGCCTGCAGCTGTCGGAGTCCGTGCTGGTGCGGATCAACTACGTGATCCGCTGCCCGCGCGGGATCAGCGACGACTACGACGTCGCCGCGATCGAGGCGCGGATCGCGGAGGCGACGCGCGCCTGGAGCGACGACCTCCGGGCCGCGCTGACGGCGGCACATGGGGAGCAGCGGGGGCTCGAGCTGTTCGCGCGGTTCCGCGACGCGTTCCCGGCCACCTACCGCGCCGACTGGAGCGCCCAGGGGGCGGTCGTCGACGTCGACCGGATGATCGAGCTCGAGCGCACCGGCCGTCCGATCCTGGCGCTGTACCGGACGCTGCACGATGGGGAACAGGTCAGCCGCTGCAAGCTGCTGAGCGCGAGCGACGTGCTGCTGTCCGACGTCCTGCCGACGTTCGAGCACATGGGGGCGAAGGTGCTCGACGAGCGCCCGTACGAGATCACCCCCAGCGGCTCGGAGTCGATCTGGGTCTACGACTTCGGGCTCAGCAGCCCGGCGGAGCAGCTGGAGCAGGCGGGGACCCCGTTCGCGGAGGCGTTCCTCGACGTGTGGGCGACCGAGCTCGAGGACGACGGTCTCAACGGGCTCGTGCTGTCCGCCGGCCTGACCGGCCGCGAGATCACGATCATCCGCGCGGTCGCGCGCTACCTGCGCCAGGCGACGATCGCGTTCTCCGATCGCTACATGGAGCGTACGCTGGTCTCGAATTCGGAGGTCGCGGTGATGCTGGTGCGGCTGTTCTGCGCACGCTTCGATCCCGATCGTCACGACCGCGACGAAGCCGACGCGCTCGAGGCCGAGATCGGTGAGGCGGTCGATGCTGTCCAGAGCCTCGACGAGGACCGGATCCTGCGCTCGTTCGTCGCGGTGATCGGCGCGATTCTGCGCACGAACTACTTCCGGACCGACGACGCCGGCAAGCCGCTGCCGTACCTGTCGTTCAAGCTCGACTCGATGAAGCTCACGTTGCTGCCGCTGCCGCGGCCGCGCTACGAGATCTTCGTCTACTCGCCGCGGGTCGAGGGGATCCACCTCCGAGGCGGCAAGGTCGCGCGCGGCGGGCTGCGATGGTCGGACCGGCGCGAGGATTTCAGGACCGAGGTCCTCGGCCTGATGAAGGCCCAGATGGTCAAGAACGCGCTGATCGTCCCGGTCGGCTCGAAGGGCGGCTTCGTCGTCAAGCGCCCGCCCGCCGAAGGCGGCCGCGAGGCGCTGCTGCACGAGGCGATCAGCTGCTATCGGACGTTCCTGCGCGGCCTGCTCGACCTGACCGACAACTACGTCGGCGACCGCGTGGCGGCCCCCGACAGGGTCGTCCGCTACGACGACGACGATCCATACCTGGTCGTCGCCGCCGACAAGGGGACCGCCAGTTTCTCGGACATCGCCAACGACGTCGCCGCCGAATATGGCTTCTGGCTCGGCGACGCGTTCGCCTCCGGCGGCTCGCACGGCTACGACCACAAGCAGATGGGGATCACCGCGCGCGGGACGTGGGAGTCGGTCAAGCGCCACTTCCGCGAGCTGGGGACCGACGTCCAGAGCGAGGACTTCACGGCCGTCGGGATCGGCGACATGTCCGGGGACGTGTTCGGCAACGGGATGCTGTGCTCGCGGCACACACGCCTGCTGGCCGCGTTCAACCATCTGCACGTGTTCCTCGACCCCGATCCGGATGCGGGCGCCAGCTATGACGAGCGCCGGCGCCTGTTCGAGCTCCCGCGCTCGTCGTGGTCCGATTACAACCCCGAGCTGATCTCTTCGGGCGGGGGCGTGTTCGCACGCAGCGCGAAGTCGATCACGCTGTCGCCCGAAGTGCGCGAAGCGCTCGGGATCGAGGCCGATCAGCTGTCGCCCAACGACCTGATCCGCGAGCTGCTGCGCGCGCCGGTCGACCTGTTGTTCAACGGCGGTATCGGGACCTATGTGAAGGCGACCGACGAGACTGCCGCCGACGCCGGGGACAAGGCAAACGACGCGGTCCGGGTCGATGGGGACACTCTGCGCTGCCGGGTCGTCGGCGAAGGAGGAAATCTCGGCTTCACCCAGCGCGGACGGATCGAGTACGCGCTCCGGGGTGGTCCCGAGCAGAAGGGGGGGCGGATCTACACGGACGCGATCGACAACGCGGCCGGGGTCAACTGCTCAGACCACGAGGTGAACATCAAGATCCTGCTCGGCAGCCTGACGGCGAGCGGCGAGATCACCGAGGACGAGCGCAACTCGCTGCTGGTCGAGATGACCGACGCGGTCGCCGACAAGGTGCTGTACGGCAGCTACACGCAGACGCAGGCGCTGAGCCTCGCGCGCAGGCAGGCGGTCTCGATGGCGGGCGTCCACGCGCGGCTGATCCGGTCGCTCGAGCAGGAGGCGGGACTGAGCCGCGAGCTCGAGGGCCTGCCGAGCGAGAAGGCGATGACCGAGCTCCGGTCCGAGCGTCGAGGTCTGCTGGCGCCCGAGCTGGCGACGCTGCTCGCGTACTGCAAGATCTACCTGTTCGAGGAGCTGCTCGATTCCGATCTCCCCGACGATCCATATCTCGAGCACGACCTCGAGCGCTACTTCCCCGACCCGCTGCGCGAACGCTACGCAGCGCGAATGCGCGAGCATCGGCTGCGGCGCGAGATCATCGCCACGGTCGTCGCCAGCCAGATCGTCGATCGCGCCGGGACGACGTTTGCGTTCCGGCTTGCGGAGGAGACCGGAGCCGCGAGCTCGCAGCTCGCGCGCGCCTACGCGGTCGCGCGCGAGGTGTTCGAGATGCGGTCGTTCTGGGCGGACGTCGAGGGACTCGACAACAGAATCGCGGCTGGAACCCAGCTCGACATGCTGATCGCGGGCCGGCGGCTGGTCGAGCGCGCGACGCGCTGGCTGGTGCGGGCATATCCGCAGCCGATCGACATCGAGGCGACCACCGCGCATTTCCTGCCGGGCGCGAGGATGCTCGCCGAGGCGCTCCCCGGCGTGCTCGAGGGCCTCGACGCGGAGTCGTTCGAGCAGCGGCTGCATGAGCTCGGCGAGGCGGGCGTGCCGGCTGCCCTGGCGCGCCGGGTGGCGAGCATGCAATCGGTCCTGTACGTGTTCGACATCGTCGAGGACGGTCTCGTGACTGAGCGCTCGCAGCCGGAGGTGATGGGGACCTACTTCAAGCTCGGTTCGTTGCTCGGGATCGATTGGCTGCGCGATCGGATCCTCGAGCTGCCGCGCGCCGACCGCTGGCAGGCACTGGCGCGGGCGGCGCTGCGCGACGACCTCTACCGGCTGCACCGCTCGCTGACGCGCGACGTGCTGCTCGCGGGCCGGGGCGACAACGGCGGCCGCTCGATCGACGCCTGGCGGGCGGACAACGACGAGGCGGTCGAGCGGGCCCTGAAGGTGCTGTCCGACGTCAAGGCCTCGGGCAGCTACGACACGACGACGTTGCCGGTCGCCCTGCGCGAGCTCAAGGGGCTCGTGCGCGACGACTCGCAGCTGTAGCGCCGGCGCTGCCAGGCATCCACCGGCCCGCGGAAGCTATCGTCTGCGAACCATGGCGTCCGTCAAGACAAGCGTCACTGAGCTACCGGAGTCCCGCGTCCGCGTGCGGGCGGAGGTCCCGGCCGACGAGGTCGAGCGCCGCGTCCAGCAGGCCGCCAAGAAGCTCGGCGGTCAGATGCGCGTGCCCGGGTTTCGCAAGGGCAAGGTCCCGCCGACGGTCGTGATCCGGAGGCTCGGGCGCGAGGCCGTGCTCGACGAGGCGCTGCGCAGCTCGCTCGGCGGGTGGTACGTCGAGGCGCTCGACGGCGCCGGGATCGCGCCGGTCGGCGACCCCGAGCTCGACGTCGGCGACCTGCCCGCAGAGGGTGACCCGCTCGAGTTCTCGATCGAGATCGGCGTCCGACCGCGTGCAACGCTCGGCACCTACAAGGGTCTCGAGGTCGGCCGCCGCGAACCGCAGGTCGACGAGAGCGCGATCGACGCCGAGCTCGAGGCGCTGCGCGACCGGCTCGCGACGCTCGAGACCGCCGAGCGCCCCGCGGACAACGGCGACCACGTCGTGATCGACTACGTCGGCAGCATCGACGGCGAGCGCTTCGACGGCGGCGAGGGCCGCGACCAGCTGATCGAGCTGGGCTCCGAACGCCTGATCCCGGGTTTCGAGGAACAGCTGGTCGGCGCCGAGGCCGGCGACGAGCGCACGATCGAGGTCACCTTCCCGGAGGGTTATCCGGGCGAGCTCGGCGGCAAGCCGGCCCAGTTCGACGTCAAGGTGTCCGAGGTCAAGGCCAAGCAGCTGCCCGAGCTCGACGATGAGTTCGCCGCCGAGGCAGGTGGCTTTGACTCGCTGGACGAGCTGCGCGACGACATCGCGTCGCGGCTGCGAGAGGCGGACTCGGAAGCGATCGAGCGCGAGTTCGAGCAGGCGGTGCTGCAGGCCGCGACCGACGAGGCGAAGATCGAGGTCCCGGACAAGCTCGTGCACGCGCGCGCACACGAGATCGTCGAGCAGACGTTGTCGGCGCTCGCGCGCCAGGGGATCTCGAAGGAGGCTTATCTCAAGATCGCCGGCAAGGACGAAGAGGCGCTGGCGCACGACGCCGAGCCCGATGCCGCGAGCGCGCTGCGACGCGAGGCGGTGCTGGCGGCGATCGTCGAAGCCGAGCAGATCAACCCCAGCGACGAAGACGTGGCCGACGCGCTCAAGCCCGCGGCCGAGCGCGACGGCTCGGACCCCGGCGAGCTCGTCGAGCAGCTCCGCAAGGCCGGCCGGCTCGAGTCGCTACGCGAGGACGTCGCCGGCCGCCAGGCGGTCGAGCTGCTGGTCCGGGAGGCGACCCCGATCAGCGTCGAGCAGGCAAAGGCGCGCGAGAAGCTCTGGACCCCCGGCCATGAGGAGAGCTCGCCAGGGTCCGGTCAGCTGTGGACGCCCGGTAGCCGCTGAGCCGCGCCGAGCCGCGACGCGGGCTGACGGGCGTCGGCTAGCCGCGACGTCCGCTGCAACAGCACGACCTAGGCCCGCATCGTCGGGCTATGCGCCGTTAATCGGCATGCTTAGAGCGAGCTTTGGCGCGTTTGCACAGTTCCGACGAACGATGAGGAGGGTTTGCAGGCTGCTGTTCGCGAACCGCTCGGAAGTCGACCAGGCTCGAGGGCCGGGCAATACCGATTGCTACAGTCGGCAGGATTCAGACCTAGGACGCGAAACAAGCGAGGACCATGAGCCCACTGGTACCGATGGTGGTCGAGCAAACCTCCCGCGGGGAGCGTGCGTTCGATATCTACAGCCGTCTGCTCAATGAGCGGATCATCTTCCTCGGCACGCCCGTGGACGATCAGATCGCGAACCTGATCGTCGCCCAGCTGTTGCATCTCGAGTCCGAGGATCCCGACAAGGACATCTCGATCTACATCAACAGCCCCGGGGGCTCGGTCTATGCGGGGCTGGCGATCTACGACACGATTCAGTTCATCAAGCCCGACGTGCAGACGATCTGCGTCGGCATCGCGATGTCGATGGGCGCCCTGCTGCTGGCCGGGGGCGCCGCAGGCAAGCGGATGGCACTACCGAACGCGAAGATCCTGATTCACCAGGTGTCCTCAAGCTTTCAGGGTCAAGCGACCGATATTGAGATTCATGCGAACGAGATCATCGACGTCCGTCGCCGGCTGGACGAGATCATCGCCAAGCACACCGGCCAGGACCTCGAGAAGGTTCGCCACGACACTGAGCGTGACTACTTCATGAGTTCTGAGCAGGCAAAGGACTACGGAATCATCGATCGGGTTATCTCGCAGCACTGAAGGCACTAGTCTTCGGTGCGGAGCACGCCCGAGTCGAGCTCTGGGAGGGGATTCATGGCACGTCCGACCGACTCCAACGAACAGCTTCTCTGCAGTTTCTGCGGCAAGTCTCAGCGGCAGGTCAAGAAGCTGATCGCCGGCCCGGGCGTCTACATCTGCGACGAGTGCATCGATCTCTGCAACGAGATCATCGATGAGGAGCTCACCGCCCCGCCGAGTTTCGACATCGAGAACCTCCCCAAGCCGCGGGAGATCTACGACGTCCTCAACGAGTACGTGGTCGGCCAGGAGCAGGCCAAGCGCTCGCTGTCAGTAGCGGTCTACAACCACTACAAGCGCGTTCAGATGATGACGTCCGACGAGAACGACATCGAGCTGCAGAAGTCCAACATCCTGCTGCTCGGGCCGACGGGCTGTGGCAAGACGCTGCTGGCTCAGACGCTGGCCAAGATCCTCAACGTGCCGTTCGCGATCGCCGACGCCACCGCCCTGACCGAGGCCGGCTACGTCGGGGAGGACGTCGAAAACATTCTTCTGAAGCTGATCCAGGCGGCCGACTACGACGTCAAGAAAGCCGAGACGGGCATCATCTACATCGACGAGGTCGACAAGATCGCGCGCAAGGCCGACAACCCGTCGATCACGCGCGACGTGTCGGGCGAGGGCGTCCAGCAGGCGCTGCTGAAGATCCTCGAGGGGACGACCGCCAGCGTTCCGCCACAGGGTGGGCGCAAGCATCCGCACCAGGAGTTCCTGTCGATCGACACGACCAACGTGCTGTTCATCTGCGGCGGCGCGTTCGCCCAGCTGGACAAGGTGATCGAGCGCCGGATCGGCCACCAGGGCGTCGGCTTCGGCTCGGTTATCAAGTCCAAGGAACAGCGCGACCTCGGTGAGATGTTCGAGCACTGCCTGCCCGAGGATCTGATCCAGTACGGCCTGATCCCCGAGTTCATCGGGCGCCTGCCGGTCATGTCGGCGATCCACCAGCTGTCACGCGACGAGCTGATGCAGATCCTGACTGAGCCGCGCAACGCGCTCGTCAAGCAGTTCCAGCGCTTCTTCCAGTTCGACGGGATCGAGCTCGTGTTCGCCGACGAGGCGCTGTCGTCGATCGCCGACAAGGCTCTGGAGCGTGAGACCGGGGCGCGCGGTCTGCGGTCGATCATCGAAGAGGTCCTGTTGGAAGTTCAGTTCGAGCTGCCCTCGCGCCGGGACGTGCAGAAGTGCGTCGTGACGCGCGAGACGATTGAGAAGAACACGTCGCCGACGCTGGTGACGGTTGCTGTGTCCGACGAGGACGAGGCCGCAGCCTAGGTTTTGGGCCTGCGCGGGGTGCGTGGCCCGCGCTTGCAGACGTGCGCGTTGCGGGGTCCGTCGCGCCAACGAAACCGAGCAAGCGCGGTGCCGCGGCCCCGCTCCGGCCCCCATTCGCGCGTCCCCTCGACGGACACACGTTCGTCACCGCGCCCAGTGCCTCGCCAACCTGGGCGTGCGCTTTCGCGGTGCATTCACGCTGACCTAGACTGAGCGCCCGATGACAGACCTCGAGAAGACGACCCGCTACGACCCCGCCGACGTCGAGCCGACGATCGTCAAAAAGTGGCTCGAGTCCGGGATCTTTCACCCGCCGGCCAAGGGGACGGCGGCCGAGAACTACTCGATCGCGATTCCGCCTCCGAACGTCACCGGCGTGCTGCACATGGGGCACGCGTTCCAGGACACGATCATGGACACGCTGACCCGCTACCACCGGCTCCGCGGCCAGCGCAGCAAGTGGATCCTCGGGACTGATCACGCCGGGATCGCGACCCAGATGCAGGTCGAGCGCCAGGTCGAGCTGGAGGGCAGCAGCCGCGTCGAGCTCGGGCGCGAGCGCTTCGAGCAGCGCGTCTGGGAGTGGCGGCAGGAGCACGGCGGGACGATCATTGAGCAGCTCAAGCGGCTCGGCGCTTCGTGCGACTACGCAGAGGAGCGGTTCACGCTCGACGAGGCGTACGCGCAGGCCGTGCTCCAGGTGTTCGTCGCGCTGTACGAGAAGGGCTACATCTACCGCGACCGCTACATGGTCAACTGGGATCCGGGGACGGGGTCGGCGATCTCCGACCTCGAGGTCGAGCAGATCGAGACCCAGGACACGCTCTACTACATCGACTACCCGCTCGCGTCGGGCTCCGGCGCGATCACGATCGCGACCGTCAGGCCCGAGACGATGCTCGCCGACAGCGCGATCGCGGTGCACCCCGACGACGACCGCTACCGCCGCCTGATCGGGGAGAAGGCGATCCTGCCGCTCGTCGGGCGCAAGCTGAAGATCATCGCCGACGACTACGTCAAGCCCGAGTTCGGCACCGGCGCGCTCAAGATCACACCGGCGCACGACCCCAACGACTTCGAAATCGGGCGCCGCCATGGTCTCGCCCAGCCGCAGGTGATCGGCGAGGACGGCCGCATCACCGACGAGGCGCCAGAGCGCTTCGCGGGGCTGACGGTCGCCGAGGCGCAGCAGGCCGTCGTCGCCGAGCTCGAGCAGCAGGGCCTGATCGCGAGGACCGAGCCCTACGCCCACGACGTCCCGTTCTCGCAGCGCTCAGGCGAGCGGATCGAGCCGCTGATCTCGCTGCAGTGGTTCATGGCGATGGACGAGCTCGCGCGGCCCGCGATCGAGGTCGTGACCAGCGGCCGGATCAAGTTCCACCCGGCCAACCACGAGCGCGTGTACCTCGACTGGATGGAGAACATCCGCCCGTGGTGCATCTCACGCCAGCTCTGGTGGGGGCACCGGCTGCCGGTCTACTACCGCGGCGAGGAGACCTACGTCGGGACCGAGGCGCCGGCGGGCGAGGGGTGGAAACGAGACCCCGACGTGCTCGACACGTGGTTCTCGAGCGCGCTGTGGCCGTTCGCGACCCTCGGCTGGCCCGACGCCACGCCCGAGCTGAGGGCGTTCTACCCGACCGACGTGCTGGTCACCGCCCGCGACATCGTATTCCTGTGGGTCGCGCGGATGATCATGATGGGACTCGAGTTCACCGGCGAGATCCCGTTCTCGGACGTCTACGTGCACTCGATCATCCAGGCCCCCGACGGCCGGCGGATGTCGAAGTCGCTCGGGACCGGGATCGACCCGCTCGACCTGATCGAGGGTGGACCGCGGCCGCCGGTGTTCGCAAACGGAGGCGACTTTCCGCCCTACGGCGCCGACGCGCTGCGCTGGGGGCTGCTGGCGATGGGGTCGGGCCAGGATGTCCGTTTCAACGAGGACAAGCTCGCCCAGGGGCAGCAGCTGACCAACAAGCTGTGGAACGCGGCGCGGCTGATCCTGCTCGGGGTCGGGCCGGATGCGCGGGCCGCGAGCTCGCCGGCGACCGCCGAGGATCGCTGGATCCTGTCGCGGCTCGAGCGGACGCGAACCGAGGTCTTTGACCGGATCGAGCGCTACGACTTCTCGCACGCGGCGCTGGCGCTCTACGACTTCGTCTACGGCGAGCTGTGCGACTGGTACCTCGAGCTCGTCAAGCCGCGCCTGCGGGTGCGGCGAGCCCGAGCTCGCGTCCCACCTGCTGTACGTGCTGACCGAGACGGTCGCCTTCGCCCACCCGCTGATCCCGTTCGAGACCGAGGAGATCTACTCGCACATTCCCGGCACCGACGGGCTGCTGGCGGCGCGCGTCGGCTCCCGGCCGGCACAGCTCGACGAGCGCGCCGAGGCCGAGATCGGCCGGGTGATCGAAGCGGTGCAGGCGCTGCGGACATGGCGTGACGTGGCCGGGGTGAAGGCGGCGGCGATCGTCCCCGCGAGGCTCGACGCGACCGGCTACGAGCAGACGGCCGAGCACGTTGCGAGGCTCGCAAGGCTGTCGCTCAGCAACGGAGCCGGCGGCGGCGCGACCGTCGCCAGCGTCCCGGTCCCGGGCGGAACGGTCGAGGTGCTCGCCGGGGGCGAGGTCGACGTCGACGGCGCGCAGCGCAAACTCGCCGCGCGCCGCGCCAATCTGACCCAGGAGATCGAGCGCGCGGAGCGCAAGCTCGCGAACGAGGGCTTCGTCGCCAAGGCGCCGTCGCACGTGGTGCAGGCCGAGCGCGAGAAGCTCGATCGGCTGAAGGCGGAGCTGGAGGCGCTTTGACAATCGTCGTGGGCGCGCGTGGAGTCACCGTGACCGAGATCGAGCGCGGGGAGTCACCGTGAACGAGATCGAGGCCGAGCCCGGAGAGTCACTGTGAACGAGACCGAGGCAGAGCGCTACCTGCTCTCACTCGAGTTGTTCGGAATGCACTTCGGCCTGGAACGGATGCGGAGGCTGATGACCGCGCTCGGTCACCCCGAGCGCCAGTTCGAGTCGATCCATGTCGTCGGCACGAACGGCAAGTCCTCGACGGTCCGGATGATCGCCGCGATCCTCGCCCACCACGGTGTCGCGACGCGGCGCCTACCTGTCGCCGCATCTGCTCTCGTTCGGCGAGCGGATCCGGATCGGCGACCGCGACCTCGAGCCCGCCGCGTTCGCGGCCGCCGTCACCCGGGCGGCCCGGGCGGCTGAGCTCGTCGACCGCGTGGGCGGCGGCGAGGACCCGGTGACGCAGTTCGAGGCGCTGACCGCGGCGGCCTACTCGGAGCTCGCGCGGCGCGAGGTCGAGGTGGCGGTGATCGAGGCGGGACTCGGCGGGCGCTACGACGCGACCAACGTGATCCCGTCCAAGGTCCAGGTGCTGACCAGCGTCGGGCTCGAGCACACGCGCTGGCTGGGTCCGACGCTGACCGACATCGCCGGCGAGAAGCTGGCGGTCGTTCAGGACGGCGCGACGCTCGTGCTCGGCCCCGACCTGGACCCGGCTGTGGAACGGGTCGCCGCCGCCGTGGCCGCGGAACACCGTGCGCGGGTCGTCCACGCGGGCGTCGATCCGGGCGTCGAGGTAGCGGCGCCGGGCACCTACCAGCGGCGCAACTTCGCGCTCGCGCGGGCCGCAGCCGAGGCGTTCCTAGGCCGGCTCGACGAGCGGACCGTGGCCGCCGCCGGCGCCGACGTGCGCGTTCCCGGGAGGCTGCAGGAGGTGGCGGCCAAGCCGCTGACGCTGCTCGACGGTGCGCACAACCCGGACGGCATGCGGGCGCTCGTGGAGTCCCTGCAGCCGCCGCTGGTGCAAGCCGGCGACCGGGTCGTGGCCGTCGTTTCGATCCTCGACGACAAGGACGCGGCCGGGATGCTGTCCGTGCTACTGCCGGCTTGCGATGCGGTCGTCTTCACCGCCAGCCAGAATCCGCGCGCCTTGCCTCCGCCCACTCTGCTGTCCCTCGCCACCCAGCTCGGCGGCCGATCGAGCGAGATCGTCCCAGACCCGGTCCGCGCGCTCGCGCGCGGCCGCGAGCTGGCCGGTCCGGAGGGAGTCGTGATCGCCGCCGGGTCGCTGTACCTGATCGCCGATCTGCTGTCGCCGTCACGCGGCGAGCGAGCCTCGACGCTGTGAACGACGACCGCGACGAGCCCAGCTTCCTGATCATGGTCGGTCTCGTGGCGCTGATCGTCGCGGTCGTGATCCTGGTCTTCTTCGGGATTGGTTACTTGTTCGGGCGAGCATTCCTGTAACAATCCTCACTGCGCACTACGAGGAGTGTCGCCCTCGACGGCGTACCTAGAAGAGCAGATTCGTCCTGGCGCCCACTACACTCGGCCACCCGATGCTGCCCTACGCGATCTTTGGCATCCACAACAGCGCGCTCAATCTCGCGGTCGAGCTCGTCGTGCTGTTCCTCGTCGTGATCTGGCTGGCGCTCGTCTACTGGACCTACGCCGACGCGCGGCGGCGCGTCGCCGACCCGCTGCTGGTCGGCTGCGCGACGGCCGCATCGCTGTTCCCGTTCGTCGGCACGATCGTCTACATGATCGTCAGGCCGCCCGAGTACCTCGACGACGTGCGCGAGCGCGAGCTCGAGATGCAGGCGGCCGAGGCGCGGCTCGCCGAGCTGGGCTACCACCTGTGCCCGCACTGCGATTACGAGGTCGAGAAGGACTACCTGCGCTGCCCCAACTGCATGCGCAAGCTCAAGGATCCGTGCCAGTCGTGTGGGCGCCCGCTCGACCCGACCTGGAGGGTATGCCCCTTCTGCGAGGCCGAGCTCGGGGTTCCAGCACCCACACCGCGACGTCAGCGCCCCCGGCGCCGCGAAGCGACGTCGGAGTCTGCCGCCGAGCAGACCTCGACGACCTAGCGAGCACCTCAGTCCTAGGAAGGAAAGCCGTCCATGGAGCGCACGCTCATCCTCGTCAAGCCCGATGCCTTCGCGCGCAGCCTGACCGGCGAGATCATCGCCCGCTTCGAGCGCAAGGGGCTGCGGCTCGTGGCGCTGCAGCAAATGACAATGACCCGCGAGCTGGCCGCTCAGCACTACGCCGAGCACGAGGGCAAGCCGTTCTACGATGAGCTGGTCGAGTTCATCACCTCGGGGCCGCTGGTCGCGATGGTGCTCGAGGGCGAGCAGGCGGTCGTCGCCGCCCGTCAGGTGATCGGCGCGACTAACCCGCTCGAGGCCAACACGGGCTCGATCCGCGGCGACTATGCGATCGAGGTCGGGCAGAACATGGTTCACGGCTCCGACGCGCCGCACTCGGCGGCCCGCGAGGTGGGGCTGTTCTTCCCGGACCTCGCCTGATCCTCGCCTCGCGCTCGCCGCAGCGGCGCGAGATCCTGACTCGCCTCGGGGTGACGTTCGAGGCGCTGCCGGGCGACGTCGAGGAGCTCGAGCAGGGGCCGCCGAACGAGGTCGCGATCGAGAACGCCTATCGGAAGGCGTCGGCCGTCGCCGCCGGCGCACCCGATGCGGTCGTGCTCGGCGTCGACACGATCGTCGCGCTCGGCGGCCGGATCTACGGCAAGCCTCGGGATCGTGCCCACGCGGGCGAGACGCTGGCGGCGCTCGCGGGACGACAGCACGCGGTGATCGGCGGCGTCTGCCTGATCGAAGCGGGCCGGACCCGGACGCTCGCGCCGACCACGCTGGTCACGATGCGACCGCTCGACGCGGCGGCGATCGACCGCTACCTCGACACCGGCGAGTGGCGCGACCGCGCCGGCGCGTACGCGATCCAGGGGCGCGGGGCGCTGCTTGTGCGCGCGATCGAGGGCGATTATCTGAACGTCGTCGGGCTGCCGATCGCGGCGCTCGTGGAGCTCGTTCCGGCCCTGTTCGGCGCCTGATCTGGGCCGCCCTGCAGCTTATTTCGCATTAATCGGGTTTCCAGCCCTTTTCCCGTCTGCTAAGGACTTTCCGAGACGCGTCGGCGGACACACGTTCGGTACACTCACCGCGGACGGAGCTGGCAGCCAGGTGCGGTCCAGTTTGCTTTTCGCCGCCTCGTCCACGCTTCCAGCTACTCAAATTGATGGGCTTCTTCACGTATCTAACCGGCTTCGGTGGCCGCGACATGGCGGTCGACCTCGGGACGGCCAACACGCTCGTCTACGTGCGTGGGCGCGGGATCGTGCTGTCGGAACCGAGCGTCGTCGCGGTCGACTCGCGAACCGGCGAGGTGCACGCGGTCGGGATCGAGGCCAAGCGGATGCTCGGCCGGACGCCGGGCACGATCTCCGCGATCCGGCCGCTGAAGGACGGCGTGATCGCCGACTTCGAGGTGACCGAGGAGATGCTGCGCCACTTCATCCAGAAGGTTCACCAGAACCGCTGGGCGCATCCACGCGTCGTGGTGTGCGTGCCGAGCGGCGTGACCGGCGTCGAGAAGCGCGCCGTCGAGGAGGCGTGCCTGTCGGCCGGGGCGAGGCAGGCGTATCTGATCGAGGAGCCGATGGCGGCCGCGATCGGCGCCGGCCTGCCGGTTGGGGAGCCGACCGGCTCGATGGTCGTCGACATCGGCGGCGGCACGAGCGAGGTTGCGGTGATCTCGCTCGGCGGGATCGTCGTCTCGCAGTCGATCCGGGTCGGCGGCGACGAGCTCGACGAGGCGATCATCAACTACGTCAAGCGGGAGTACAAGCTCCTGATCGGTCAGCAGACGGCCGAGGAGGTCAAGCTCGAGATCGGCTCGGCCTACAAGATGCCGGAAGAGGTCCAGGCCGAGATTCGCGGCCGCGACATGGTCTCGGGGCTGCCGAAGACCGTGATCCTGACCAGCGAGGAGATCCGCGGCGCGCTCGAGGAGCCGGTGTCGCAGATCATCGACGCGGTCAAGCAGACGCTCGACCGCACGCCGCCGGAGCTGGCGTCCGACATCATGGATCGTGGCATCATGCTGGCCGGAGGGGGATCCCTGCTACAGGGAATCGAAGAGCGTCTGCGCCATGAGACGCAAATGCCCGCGCACCTGGCGGAATCTCCGCTGACGTGCGTCGCGGTCGGATCAGGGCGTTCGCTCGAGGAGTTCGAAGCGATCCACCGTTCGAGTAAGAATTCACGCAACCGGCGCCGCCGGTATTAACTTCTGAGCGCAGGGCAACCGCCAGCGGTTCGGAGCAAAACTTTGGAGACACCTAGCTCGTGCATGACAAACAGGTTCGACGGCGGCGCGCGGTTCTCGCGCTGCTCGTCGGCGTTTCCCTGATCCTTCTGACGGCGTACTTCGGCGAGTCGGCCGACAGCCCGCTGCACAACGTGCAACGCGGGATCGTCGAGGTCATCTCGCCGATCCAGCAGGGAGCCAGCACGGTTCTGTCGCCGGTCAAGGATGTCGCCGGCTGGTTCTCGGACACGGTGAACGCCAAATCGCGCGCCGACCGCCTGCAGAAGCAGGTCAACTCGCTGACCGCCAAGCTCGACTACTACGAGCAGCAGGCGACGCTGACGGGCCAGCTCGAAGCGCAGATCAAGCTCGACCAGGCCGACTCAATCAACAGCTACCAGCCGGTGTCTGCCGAGGTGATCGCCCGCGACCCGTCGTTGTGGTGGCAGACGGTGACGATCGACGTTGGCTCCGACAATGGCGTCGCGCCCAACGACCCGGTCACCGGCGACGGCGCGCTCGTCGGCAAGGTCACGACCGTCGACTCGACGGTCTCGATCGTGACCCTGATCACCGACCACACGTTCGGCGTCGTGGCCGAGGTCCTCCCCGGCGGCTACCAGGGCATCCTCGAGCCGGCGGTCGGCAACCCCGACGGGCTGCTGCTCCAGGACCTCCCGAGCCACGCCCCGATCCAGCAGGGCGACCAGGTCACCACCGCCGGGTTCACTGACCCGTCCAACCCGATCCTCACCTCCCTGTATCCGGCCGCGCTGCCGATCGGCACGGTCTCGAACGCGAACCAGAACCAGCTACTCAACAACCAGCAGGTGACCGTCTCGCCGCAGGCGAACCTGCGCCACCTGTCGACCGTCCAGGTCCTGACCCGCCCCCACAACAACAACGTGCGGGCTCAGGTATCGGGCGGATGAAGGGTTCGCTCGGGCTGACGGTTCGGCTGGTCGCGCTAGCGCTGGTGGCGGTCGTCGTCCAGGAGTCGGCGATCTCACAGATCTCGATCTTCGGCGTCAGCGCCGACATCACGCCGCTCGTCGTGATGTCCGTCGGCCTGCTCGCCGGGTCGATGCCGGGCGCGATCTTCGGGTTCGCCACCGGGCTGCTCGTCGATACGGTGCTGGTCCAGACGCTCGGGATCACGTCGCTGCTCTACATCCCGATCGGCTACTGGGCGGGGCGCCTGCGCGAGGTGCGTGACCCGGCCCACGGCCTCGTGCCGCTCGCCGCCGGCGCGGCGGCGACCGCCGTCGCGGGGATCGGGATGTCGCTGATCGAGTTCCTGCTCGGCGTCGACGCGCCGGTCAGCCTGCTGCTACTGCAGCAGATCTTCATCACCGTGCTCGTCAACACGCTGATCGCGCTGCCGGTGTACGCGATCGTGCGCAAGGTCGTGCTGCCGGCGCTACCGGACGATCCGCGCCGGCGCCGGCGCCGCGCCTACACGACCGGCGGGCTGAGCCCGCTGCAGCAGCCCTCGCGGCGGCTCGGCCAGATCCCACGGAGCTCGCGATGATCCAGCTGCCCGAGGACCGCCGGCCGCCGATGACGCCGCAGCTCGCGCTGCGCGTGACGATCGTCGGCAGCTGCGCGCTGGCGATGTTCGCGATCATCTTCTTCCGGCTCTGGTTCCTGCAGGTGCTGTCCGGCGACCAGTACCTCAATGCGGCGACCGTCAACCGCGTGCGCGACGTCGCGATCGCGGCGCCGCGCGGCGAGGTCCTGTCCAGCACCGGGTCCGTGCTGGTCGGCTCGACCAAGGCGCTCGAGGCCCAGATCTCGGCGCCCGACCTGCCGCACTCGGCAGGCGGCCAGGCCGTCGTGTTCCGGCGCCTGGCGCGCGTGCTGGGGATCTCGACCAGGAAGATCAAGTGCAGGGTTGCCGGGCCGCCGCCGACCGGCGGCACGTTCCGGGTCGCGCAGATCCCGTGCGACGTCAAGCAGCAGCTCGCGCTGCTGCCCTACGCCGATGTCGACATCAAGCAGGTCAGCAAGTACGTCCAGTACTACCTGGCCGAGCGCGAGCAGCAGTTCCGCGGCGTGCAGGTGGCCCAGGTCTACATCCCCAGCTACCCGCAGGGCGACCTCGCCGCGCAGCTGCTGGGCACGGTCGGGCGGATTACGGCCCAGGAGTGCTGGGGGACGAACTCCCCGAAGAGCACGGCGACGCTGTGCACCACGAAGGCCTATCGTGGCGTCGACCCCAACGCGGTCATTGGGCAGGCCGGCCTGGAAGGGGAGTACGACCGCTACCTGCGCGGGATCGACGGATCTGAGCAGGTCCAGATCGACGCCTTCGGCCAGCCGACCCGCGACCTGAAGACGACGCCGCCGGTCCCCGGCCACAACCTCGCGCTGACGCTGGACGCCAACCTGCAGCGCGTCGGCCAGCAGGCGCTGGCGACCTCGATCGCGTCAAACCCGGGCGCCGACGCAGGCTCGTTCGTCGCGATGAACCCGCAGAACGGCCAGATCTACGCGATGGGCTCGTACCCGACGTTCAACCCGTCGATCTTCACCAAGCCGGTCTCGTACGCCGAGTACAAGGCGTTGACGAATCCGAACGGCGGCGATCCGCTGCTCAACCGCGCGGTCCAGAGCGCCGGTCCGACCGGCTCGACGTTCAAGCCGATCACGGCGACGGCGGCACTCGAGAGCGGCGTGTGGACCACCGGCGACACTTATGACGACACCGGGACGTACACAAACGGCCCTGGCGACGTGCGCCACAACGCCGGCAACGCCGTCGACGGCACGCTCGACCTCGTCAACGCGATCCGGGTCTCCTCGGACGACTTCTTCTACAACCTCGGTCGGCTGACCAACGCCGACCCGGCGACGCACCCCAACGGCGGCCCGCTTGACCACTGGGCGCGGCAGTTCGGGATCGGCCGGGCGACCGGTGTGGACCTCCCCGGTGAGGCGTCCGGGACGCTGCCGACGCCGCGCTGGCGGGCCAGCCGCAACAAGCTCGAGGCCGAATGCGACAGCGCGACCGGGCCGTTCCGCTACAACAACGGAACCGTCACGAGCGCGCACATGCACCCCGGCTGGCACCGCAGTAAGAAGCATGCGCCGGGCGGCTGCGGGATCGCCGACGGCACAAACCGGCCATGGTCGGTAGGCGACAACGAGAACCTCGCCGTCGGTCAGGGCGACGTGCAGGTGACGCCGCTGCAGTTGGCGGTCGCCTACTCGGCGCTGGCCAACGGCGGCACGGTCGTCACCCCGCACCTGGGGCTCAACGTCCAGAACGCCGACGGCACCGTCCTTCAGCAGATCGACCCGGCACCGGCGCGGCACATCGCGATCGACCCGTTCTACCGCCAGACGATCCTCGATGGGCTGCATGATGCGGCCCAGACCGCGGGCGGCACATCGGACGACGTGATGGGCAACTTCCCCGAGTACGTCTACGGCAAGACGGGCACCGCCCAGTACCAAGGCCAGCCCGACTACTCGTGGTACTCCTGCTTCGTCATCGCTACGAACAGGCCGATCGAGGTTATCGTCCACATCGAGCGCGGAGGCTTCGGCGACGTCGCGGCCGCTCCGGTCGCGCGCCAGATCCTGTCGCAGTGGTTCTTCGGCAAAGCGGGCGCCTACAAGTCGGGTACGTCGGCAACGCTATGAGCGCGACCGCGATCCAGACCGGCGAGGAGGTGGCAGTCCCGCGCCCGCGGCGTTGGATGCTGATCGATCCGATGCTCCTGCTCGGGGCGCTGGGGCTGGTCGCGTGCTCGCTGGTGACGCTCAAGCTCGCCACCAAGGGGCAGGTTCCCGGGCACCCGCTCTACTACGTGGAGCGGCAAGCGATCTTCGCCGGCGTCGGGTTGCTGATCGCGCTGGTGCTGAGTCGGATCGACTACTCGCGGTTGCGCGAGTACAAATACGGGCTGTTCGCGGCGATGGTCGCGCTCAACCTGGTCGTGTACGGGATGCCGCCCATCCAGAACGCGCGGCGCTGGATCCCGCTACCGCTGATCGAGTTCCAGTCATCGGAGTTCGGCAAGATCCTTGTGATCGTCGCTCTGGCGGCGTTTGCGGTCGACCGCTCGCGGCGGCTGCACGAGTGGCGCACGACCGCGCGGATCATGCTGTTGGCGCTGTTCGCGGCGCTGCTGGTGATCCCGCAGCCGGACCTCGGCACCGGGATGGTCTACATCGCGATCGGCTTCAGCATCCTGTTCTTCGCCGGAACCTCGTGGAAGCAGCTGACCGCGCTGGCGGCGCTGTTCATCGCCGCGCTGGTGATCGCTCTGGTGGTCGGGCCGGCGCTCGGCTTCCACGTGCTCAGCCACTATCAGGAGCAGCGCCTGGTCGGCTTCCTGCACCCGTCGAGTGACCCCGAGGGTGCGACCTACAACATCCACCAGTCGCTGATCGCGATCGGCTCGGGTCAGAAGACCGGGCGGGGCGTGCTGGCGACCCAGACCACGCAGGGATTTCTGTCGGCCAGCTCCACTGACTTCGTGTTCTCGGCAGTCGCCGAGATCTACGGATTCGTCGGCTGCGCCGTGGTGCTGTCGCTGTACGCGCTGCTGATCTGGCGTGCGCTGCGAATCCTCACGATGTCCAAGAACCTGTACGGGACGCTGATCGCCGGTGGGATCCTCGCGATGCTCATGTTCCAGGTCTTCGTGAATGTCGGAATGACGATCGGGATCATGCCGATCACGGGAGTCCCACTCCCGCTGCTGAGCTATGGCGGCTCGTCGGTGATCGTCACGTTCATCGCGATCGGGCTGTTGCAGTCGATCTACGTCCAAGCACGGATGTCATCGGCTGGCAAGGGCCGCGCGCTAACTTCGTAAGTAACGCCGCGCCACAAGATCAGCGCGCGGCAACAGATTTCAAAAGGACTGAATGACAATTGAAGAAGCAAGTATTGGTCAGCGTCGACCGTGGAGAGACGCGAGTCGCTCTGCTGGAGTCGATGGGTACCGTCGGGCCGCGCAAGAGCGGCTCCAGTTCCACGCGCCGGCGCCGTAAGCCGTCCGCAGACGCGAGCTACAAGGTCGCCGAGCTGTACCTCGAGCGCCGCGGCAACCGCTCGATCGTCGGCAACATCTACAAGGGCCGGGTGGACAACGTCCTTGCTGGGCTCGAGGCCGCATTCGTCGACATCGGGCTGGAGAAGAACGGCTTTCTGCACGTCGACGAGATCGTGCTGCCGGGCGTCGAGGCCCCCCGCCGGGGACGTGGTTCGGGGCGCGATTCGCGCCAGATCACAGACATGCTCAAGCCCGGCCAGGAGATCGTCGTGCAGGTCGTCAAGGACCCGCTCAAGAGCAAGGGCGCGCGGCTCTCAATGGATCTCACGATCGCCGGGCGCTACATGGTCTACGCGCCGTACGGCGAGGGCATCGGCGTCTCGCGCCGGCTAGATGAGAAGGAGCGCGAACGGCTCCGCAAGGAGGCGTCGAAGCTGGATCTGAAGGGCGCCGGCGCGATCATCCGCACCGCCGCCCAGGGAGCCAACCGGGCCGGCCTCGAGCGCGAGCTCGTGTACCTGTTCAAGCTCGGCGAGGTGCTGCAGAAGCGCGTCGACGAGACGCCGGCGCCGGCGCTCGTGTTCCAGGAGGCAGACCTCTCGGTGCGGGTCGTGCGAGACATCTTCTCGGCCGACTTCGAGCGTGCGATCGTCGACGACCCAAAGCAGCACCACCGCCTCGTCTCGTTCTTCTCGAGGACCGCGCCCGAGCTCGTCGAGCACGTGGAGCTGTGGGAGGAGGAAACGCCGCTGTTCGAGGCGTTCGGCGTCGAGCAGGCGCTCGACTCGACGCTCTCGCGCCGCGTCGACCTGCCGAGCGGCGGCTATCTGATGATCGACTACGCCGAAGCGCTGACCGTGATCGATGTCAACTCGGGGTCGTTCATCGGGCGTGGCAAGGGGGCGCGGCTCGAGGACACGATCACCAAGACCAACCTCGAGGCAGCCGACGAGGTCGTGCGTCAGCTGCGGCTGCGTGACATCGGCGGGATCATCGTCATCGACTTCATCGACATGACCCGGGCGCGCAACCGCGACGCGGTGCTCAAGACGCTGCGCAAGGCGCTCGACGAGGACCGGACGAAGACGTTCGTCGTTGAGATCTCGCCGCTTGGGCTCGTCGAGATGACGCGCCAGAACGTCACCGACGGCGTGCGCGAGATCATGACCCGGCCCTGCCCGACCTGCGACGGCGAGGGGGTCATCAAGTCCGAGGAGACGATCGCGATCGAGTTTGAGCGCCGGATCCGGGATCTGGCGAAGGAGAGCGACGCCGAGGCGATCTTGATTCAGATGAACCCGCGGGTCAGCGCCGAATTCACGGCCAACGAGGCGCGGGTGTTGCACCAGATCGAATCCGAGACGGGCAAGACGTTCGTGTTCGAGGGCTCGGAGGGGCTGCCGCTGGAGCACTTCGACGTGTTGCTCGAAGGCGATCGTGAGCAGGTGCTCGAGCGGGCGCTGCCGTTCCGCGAAGGCGAGGAGGTGCACGTCGAGATCGTCGAGCCGCACATGTACAGCCCGGGCGACGCGGTCGCCAAGATCGACGGCTACATCATCTCGATCAAGGGCGGTACGCGATACGTCGGCGAGAAGCACCTGGTGCGGATCGACGAGGTCGGTCGTACGGCCGCCGTCGCGTCGCTGGTCGACGCCCCCGGGGCCCGCGACGGCGACGGACAGACCACTGAGGGCGATGAACTAGAATCGAAGCCCCGGCGCCGTGGCCGCAGAGGCGGACGGCGCCGTTCGGGTGCCAAGGCCGGTTCGGTCGCATCCCCGTCGAATCCGGAATAACCCATGTACGCGATCATCAAGACAGGCGGAAAGCAGTACCGCGTCGAGCAGGGCCAGTGGCTGCTGGTCGAGCGGCTGGCGGCGGCCGACGGCGAGACCGTCGCGCTGCAGCCACTGCTGGTGGTCGACGGCGCCGACGTGATCGACGGCGACGGCCTGTCGAAGGTCAAGGTCGAGGCCAGGGTGCTGGGGCACGAGCGCGGGCCGAAGCTGCGGATCGTGAAGTTCAAGCCGAAGCGCGGCTACAAGCGCCGCACCGGTCACCGCCAGGAGCTGACCCGGCTCGAGGTGACGACGATCGGCAAGGCAGCGTCTCGCTCGCGCAAGCGCGCCTCGTCGCCGAAGCCGGTCGCGGCCGAGCAGGCTGGAGGTTCCGATGGCTCATAAGAAGGGACTCGGCTCGAGCCGCAACGGCCGCGATTCGAACGCCAAGCGCCTCGGCGTCAAGGTGTTCGCCGGCCAGACCGTGACCGGCGGCGAGATCATCGTCCGCCAGCGCGGGACCCGCTTCAAGCCCGGTGACGGGGTCGGGATCGGCAGGGACGACACGATCTACGCGCGAGCAGCGGGCACCGTGGAGTTCGCGCGTGGCCGTCGCGGGCGGGTTATCTCCGTGGTCTCCGACGCGGTGCAGGGTGCGGTCGCGACGGTCGAGCCGCCTGCGCCCGCCAAGGCGAAGGGACGGCCAAAGGCAGCCGCCGCCAAAGAGCCTGAAGCCGCGGCCGACGAGCCCGAAGCCGCGGCCGACGAGCCCGAAGCCGCGGCCGACGAGCCCGAAGCCGCGGCCGACGAGCCCGAAGCCGCGGCCGAGCCCGAAGCCGCCGACGACAAGTAGTCGGCCAAGCGTCGGCTCAGTCGTCACCTGCCCGGTGCACCCCGGGCAGCGGTCGGGACCTCCTTCGTGTACTCCGGCAGCACCGCTTGATGTCGGCAAGCCAAGCGCTGGTGACGGTCCTCCCAGGGAGCCGGAGATCCGGCCCGCGCGTAGCATGAACAAGCCTTGAGATGCACGATCGAGCACGGATTCACGTACAGGCGGGCGCCGGCGGTGACGGCTGCCTCAGCTTTCGCCGTGAGGCGCACGTGCCCAAGGGCGGTCCGGACGGGGGCGACGGCGGCCGCGGCGGCGATGTCGTCCTGATCTGCGACGACTCGCTGCGCGATCTCGAGACCTACCGCCGCAAGGCGCACTTCAAGGCCCGCCGCGGCGGTCACGGCGAGGGCGCGCTCCGGCACGGGGCCGACGGCGCGAAGCTCGAGCTCCGCGTCCCGCCCGGCACCGAGGCGGTGCTCGAGCGCGATGGCACCCGGCACGACTTCGTCCGGCCAGGACAGCGGGCAATCGTCGCCCGCGGCGGCTCCGGAGGGCGCGGCAACAAGCGCTTCGCCGGCCCGACGCATCAGGCACCGCGATTCGCCGAGCGCGGGCTGCCGGGCGACGAGACGTGGATCACGCTCCGGCTGAAGCTGCTCGCCGACGTGGGTCTGATCGGACTGCCGAACGCGGGCAAATCGTCGCTCCTGGCGCGGCTGACGCGGGCACACCCAAAGGTCGCGGACTATCCGTTCACGACGCTCGCGCCGGTGCTCGGGACGCTCGATTCAGATCAGCGCCAGCTCGTGATCGCCGACATCCCGGGGCTGATCGAGGGAGCCAGTGACGGCGCCGGTCTCGGGCACGAGTTCCTCGCCCACGTCGAACGGACGCGGCTGCTGGTTCACGTGCTCGACCTGGCTCCGCTCGACGGCTCGGACCCGGCCGCCAACCACGCCACCGTCGAACGCGAGCTCCACCGTCACGACCCGCGCCTCGCGGCGCTGCCCCGCATCCTGGCGCTCTCCAAGTGCGATCTGGTCGACGCCGCCCGTGGCGCTTGGGCGCGGGCCGAGTGGGAAGCGCGGCTCGGCGCTGACGTACCGGTGATCCTCACCTCGGCGGTCACCGGCGCCGGGCTGCGTGAACTCGGCCTGGAGTTGCTCAGACGCGTGCCAGTCCAGGATCACGAGCCGGCGCATGACCCAGCCGTGCCGCCGCCGGGCGAGCTCGCCGAGCACCGGGTGTTCCGGCCGGCCGCAGAGCGCAGCTACAGCGTGGAGCGAACCGGCGACGCGAGCTTCGCCGTCAGCGGCGCCGGCATCGAGCGGCTGGTGGCGCGCTACGACCTCGACAACGAGGAGGCGCTGGCACACCTCGAACGGCGGCTGCGGGGGATCGGCGTGATCAGGGCACTCGAAGCCGAGGGCTTCCAGGCTGGCGACGAGGTGCAGATCGCGGGGGTCGCATTCGAGCTCGATCCCGGGGCCTGAGCGCGGCTCAGCTTCCCACGGCCCCGCGATCATTTCACCTGATCGGGATGACGCTCGGCAAGCGGGTCTGGTTAGGATGCCAAGGGTCACGTCCGAGGAGGGACCGGAATGCGCCGTCTCCTGTCGCTGCTGTTCACAGTCGTTCTCGCGCTCGCACTCGCGCCGGCGGCGCTAGGAGCGGTCCTCAGGGTTGGCTCTTACCACGGGATTCCCGGCCAGTACAAGTCGATCCAGGCGGCCGTCAACGCGGCCAAGCCCGGCGACTGGATCCTGATCGGGCCAGGCGACTACAAGACCACCTCCAGTGCGGAGCCCGCCGGCCGCTCCGATACCCCGGCCGGGATCCTGATCACGAAGCCGCGGCTTTACGTGCGGGGAATGAACCGCAACACCGTGATTGTCGACGGAACCAAGTCGGGTCCAGCTTGTAGCCGGGCAACGAGCGACCAGAACTACGGTCCGCACGGCAAGGGCGGGGCACAGGGGCTCAACGGGATCATGGTGTGGAAGGCCACCGACGTCTGGGTCCAGAATCTGACCGCCTGTAATTTCCTCGGTGGCAAGGGGGACTCGGGCAACGAGGTTTGGTGGAACGGCGGCGACCGCAGCGGCAAGATCGGCGGCCACGGTTACTACGGCTCGTACCTCACCGCCACGAGCACCTTCTACAAGCCGAACGGAACGGCGGCGCAGTACGGGATCTTCTCGAGCAACTGGACTGGCGGCACGTGGTCTGAGACGTACGCCAGCAACTTCAGCGACTCCGGCTACTACATCGGTGCATGCCAGCAGCGGTGCGACCAGACAGTCAACCGGGCCCACGCCGAGTTCAACGCGCTCGGGTACTCGGGGACCAACTCCGGTGGCCAGCTCGTCGTCAAAAACTCCGAGTTTGACCAAAATCAGGATGGTTTCGACACCGACAGCGAGAACGGAGATGCCCCATCGCCCCAGAACGGCGCCTGCCCGAACAACGGCATCAGCCCCATCACCCACACGCACTCCTGCTGGGTGTTCATGGACAACTACGTTCACGACAACAACAACCCGAATGTGCCCGAGGTGGGCCAGGCCGGCTCGACGCCGCTCGGGGTCGGCCTGTCACTCAGCGGAGCCCGCAACGACACGGTCATGCACAATCGGATCGTCCGCAACGACGCGTGGGGAGTTCTGATCCAGGTCCAGCAGGGGTACGGCGGTCTGCCGTGCATTGGCGGCATGCTGAACTTCAGTTTGCTCGGCATCACCCTTCCGTGCCTGTTTGACAACTGGGGCGACGCGATCCTCAACAACAACTTCGCGGACAACGGCTCCTTCGGTCACGCGACCAACGGCGACATTGGCGCGTTCAACTTCCTGAGCGGCAATCCGACCAACTGCTACAGCGGCAACACGAATCCGAGCGGCCTGACGACTTCGCCATCCGGCTTGGAGCAGAGTCACCCCACGTGCAATGGAGCGCCTGCGCCGGCCAACACGAATGTGCCGCTGGTCGAGGAGGTCCTCTGCGGCAACGAAGGGTCGCTGGTCGGAGCGACGATCACGTGTCCGGGAGGTAAGCCTTACCCGCCGCAAACGCACGTGGCCATGCACCCGCTGCCCAAGGACCTGCCGACGATGCCGTTCCCGTGCGCGGGCGTGCCCTCGAACCCGTGGTGCGCGCGGACGTCCGGGTTCGGATAGGGGTGCCTCAACTAACTGAGGCTCAGACGTAGTAAGTCGCCACACCCCCAGGCGCAGTCGTCGATGCCCGGCGATTTACCAGAATCCGCCTGCATAATTTGACGTGTTGCGGGGAAAGCTGGAGGTCGTGCCCGAGCAGGGGGACACGCGTCAGCGCTGCCCGGAGGCCCGGTCGACGTCAGGCGCGTCGATCGCAGCTTCGCGCCCCGATCCGGCGGACCGAAGCGCTGGCGCCGCAGACGACGCGGGCGCCGAAGTCGCCCTCCCGACTCATAGATCCGCTGTCGCCCGCTGCGTAAGCTCTCGCGGCGTGAGCTGCGTCGTAGTCAAGCTCGGATCGAGCATCGTCGCCGACGAGCGCGGCGCAGTGCGCGACGATGTCCTGGCTCGGATCTGCGACGAGCTCGCGCAGCTGCACCATGCGGGCCGGTCCGTGATCGTCGTCACCAGCGGCGCGATCGCAAGGGGGATGGGGGTGATGGAGCTTGCCCTGCGACCGCGGGCCGTCGAGGAGCTCCAGGCGGCGAGCGCGGTCGGGCAGGGCAAGCTCTACCAGGTCTACGACGAGCTGCTGCGGGCCCGCGGGGTGCCGACCGCCCAGGTGCTGCTGACGTTCTTCGACATGAGCGCGCGGACGCACTACCTCAACGCCCGGCAGACGCTCCGCAAGCTGCTCGACTGGCGGGTGGTGCCGGTGATCAACGAGAACGACACCACGACGACGGACGAGATCTCGTTCGGGAACAACGACTTTCTCGCCGCGCAGGTCGCGATCCTGCTCGGCGCCGAGCTGCTGCTGCTGCTGACCGATGCCGACGGCGTGTTCGAGTCAGACCCGCGCACCGATCCGCACGCCCGGCTCGTTGAGCAGGTGGATGACTTCAACCAGCTCGAGCCGCTCGACATCGGGCACGCGGCGTCGCCGCTGGGTTCGGGCGGCATGCGCTCGAAGGTCGTCGCGGCGGAGATGGCGACCGCGGCGGGCATTCCGACGGTGATCACGAGCGGCCTGCGGCCCGGGATGATCCCGGCGGCCGTCACGGGTGACCAGGTTGGCACCCGGTTTCCGGCGCGCGAAGGCCGGTACTCGAGCTTCAAGCTGTGGCTCAAGTACGCCAAGCCGACGCGCGGGCGGGTGCTGGTCGATGCCGGCGCCGCGCGAGCGCTGCGAGAGGCCGGAACGAGCCTGCTGCCCGTCGGCGTTGTCGACGTCATCGGCTCGTTCGACGCCGGCGACGCCGTCGAGATCCTGTTCGAGGACCAGGCGGTCGGCAAGGGGATCACCAACTACTCGGCGCCCGAGTTGCGCAAGGTGCGCGGATTGCAGTCGAGCGCCGTGCGTGAGCTGCTCCCGCGTGCCAGCGAGGAGGCGATCCACCGGGACTACTTCGTGCTCGCGTAACCTTCTGAGGACGATGGCGAGCACGGCGGTATCGATCACCGACGTTTGCGCGGCAGCCAAGCGCGCGTCGCGCGAGCTGGCGACGCTCGGCTCGGGCGTCAAGGACGCCGCGCTGGAGGCGATCGCCACGGCGCTGCCGGAGCACGTCGACGAGATCCTCGAAGCCAACGCCCGTGACCTCGAGGCGGGCCGCGAAGCGGGGCTCTCCGCGGCGTTGCTCGACCGGCTCGCGCTCGACGATCGGCGGATCGCCGAGATGGCCGCCGGGGTTCGCAAAATCGCCGCGTTGCCGGATCCGGTCGGCGAGGTGATCGACGGATCGACGCTGCCCAACGGCCTGCAGATACGCCGTGTGCGGGTGCCGCTGGGAGTCGTGGCGGTCGTCTACGAGGCGCGGCCGAACGTCACGATCGACGCCGCCGCGCTGTGCCTCAAATCGGGCAACGCGGTAGTGCTCCGCGGCTCGAGCTCCGCGGCTCACTCCAACGCGGTGCTGGGCGCCGTCGCCTCGCAGGCGGCGGTCGGGGCGGGCCTGCCTGCCGGCGCGATCTCGCTGCTGGCCGGGGGCGAGCGCGATGAGCTGGCTGAGCTCGCGACCCAGACCGGGGTCGTCGATCTGATCATCCCCCGCGGGGGCGAGGGGCTCAAGGCGGCGCTCAAGGGCGTCGCGACCGTCCCCGTGATCTATGCGGCGTCGGGCAACAACCACGTCTACGTCGACGCGAGCGCGGACCTCGAGAGCGCCGAGGCGATCGTGCTGAACTCGAAGCTCCAGCGCCCCGGGACCTGCAATGCCTCCGAGAAGCTGCTCGTCCACGCCGACGTCGCAAACCAGTTCCTGCCGGGGGTGCTGGGAGCGCTGTGCGACGCCGGCGTCACGCTGCACGGCGACGAGCGGGCGCGTTTGGCGGCCGGCGCCGCGCCGATCGACGCCGCTTCCGACGAGGACTGGGACACCGAGTATCTGGCGCTCGAGCTGGCGGTCGCCGTGGTCGACTCGACCGCCGACGCGATCGAGCACATCAACGCCCACGGCAGCGGCCACTCGGAGGCGATCGTGACCCGCGACACGTCGTCGGCGCGCGCCTTCCAGCTCGGCGTCGATGCCGCTTGCGTGTACGTCAACGCGTCGACTCGGTTCACCGACGGCGGCGAGTTCGGCAAAGGCGCCGAGATCGGCAACTCGACGCAGAAGCTACACGCGCGTGGGCCGATCGGCCTGCAGGAGCTGTGCACGTTCAAGTACCTCGTCGACGGCGAAGGTCAGATCCGCGGCTGAAGCCTCGCCCTGAGCGCCGTGCGCATCGGAATCCTCGGCGGCACCTTCAACCCGCCACATCTTGGTCACCTCGTGTGCGCACAGGAGGCATACCGTGAGCTCGCTCTGGACTCGGTGACGCTTATCCCGGCCTCGATCCCGCCCCACAAACCGGTCGAGCACGAGCCCGGCGCGCACCACCGTCTGGAGCTCTGCCGGCTCGCGGTCGCCGACGACGAGCGCTTCGACGTATGCGACATCGAGCTGCACCGCGACGGACCGTCGTACACGGTCGATACCCTCCAAGAGCTGACCTCGCGAGCACCCAACACTGAGCACTTCCTGATCGTCGGCGGCGACATTGCGGCCGGCCTCCCACGTTGGAGGGAGCCAGAGCGGGTGCTGGAGCTGGCGACGCTGGCGGTCGCGAAGCGACGTGGCACCGCGCGCGGCGCAGTTCAGACCGCGCTCGACTCATTGCCGGGAGGTGAGCTCGCCCGGTTCTTTCAGATGCCCCGGATCGGCGTCTCATCGACGATGATCCGCCGCCGCGTGCGCGCCGGCCAGCCGATCCGCTACCTCGTACCCGACCGAGTATCCGAATACATCGAGCAGGAGGGTCTATACAGGTGAGTCCCGAGGAAATGGCCACGACGATCGCCGAATATGCCGCGGACGGCAAGGCGCTCGAGATCGTCGCTCTCGACCTGCGGGCGATGATCGGCTACACGGACTACTTCGTGATCTGCAGCGGGCGCTCCGATCGTCAGACGAAAGCGATCCACGATCGGATCCACCAGGGCATGAAGCACGATCACGGACTGCTGCCGCGCCGGGTCGAGGGCTTGGCCGGAGCGACCTGGATCCTGATGGACTATCTCGACGTGGTCGTCCACGTCTTCACGCCAGAGGTGCGCGAGTACTACCGGCTCGAGCAGCTGTGGGGCGAGGCGCCGTCGCGCGAAGTCGGCGCCGCCGCCGCGCATTAGCGGCCGCGCAAGCTCCCGAAACAGGGCGCCGCGCCGCCCCTCAGAGCGCGGTCATCAGCTTCGGCGCGACTTCCTTCTTGCGGCTCATCACACCCGGCAGCGCGATCGTGCTGTCCTCGGCTTCGACGCCGAAGCTGCGCGCGACGGCGCCGACGTCGCCCGCGACCAGCATCTGCGTTCCGTGCTCGAGCACGTCGGTGACCATCAGCGCGTACAGCGCGAGCTCCTTGTTCGCGCGCTCGCGGCGCAATGCCTCGAGCAGCTCATCCTTGCGGTCCAGCAGCGCCTTTCCGACGACCTCCACCTGCGCGATGCAGATCTCTTGACCGCCGCGGACCTGGTAGCGCTTGGCGTCCTGGGTGACGAGCTGGTCGGCACTGATGCCCGACACGTCGGTCGTTGACTCGAACATCTCGCGGCCGAGCTGGCGGGCGTCGAGCGCGAGCGCGCGCTCGAGGTAGGCGACGACGGCGTGGTCGCGATCGGTCGTGGTCGCCGAGTTGAGGATCACCGTGTCCGACAGCACGGCACCGAGCAGCATCATCGCGGTGGGGCGGCTCGGTTCGAGCCCGTTGTGACGGAAGCGCTCGACGACCAGCGTCGCGCTCGACCCGACCGGATCAAACGTCGCCGTGACCGGCACGCGGGTCTCGATCGAGCCGATGTGGTGGTGGTCGAGGATCTCGAGGATCTCGGCCTGATCGATCCCGATCGCGCTCTGGGCCTGCTCGGCGTGGTCGACCAGCACGAGCTTGCGGCGCGGTGGCGCGACCAGGTCCGAGCGCGTGATCAGGCCGACGGGACGGCTGGTCGGCGTCGATCGCGACCGCGGCGCCGTAGTGGCTCTCCTTGATCTGATCGGAGATGTCGTCGAGCAGGAAGTCGGGCGTCACGGTCAGCGGATCGGTCTCCATCAGCGCGCTGCACGGCGCCGCGAGCGTGACCATCCGTCCGGAGACATAGCTGTCCAGGCGCGAGCCGACGATCGCGGTGCCTCTGCCGCGGGCGCGCTCGAGCACCTCGTCGCTCGGGACGCCGGAGTTGGAGATGATCACGAGCGCGGCTCCGAGCTCGATCACCAGCAGCTGCGCCTCGGGTCGGTCCCCGACCACGACCACGTCGCCGTCGGAGATCCCGCTCGGGGTGTTGACGTCGATCGCGTGCACCCACACGCGTCCCGACAGCTGCCGGTCCTCGCCACACAGCAGCTCGCCGTCGAGCACCTCGACGATCGCCGAGACGTACGTCGGCGCGTCCTCGAGCGTCGAGGTGTGGCGTGACTCGCGGATGTAGCGGCGCGACAGCGCGCGCTCAGTCACCACGCCGGTCAACGCACCGTCCGAGTCGACGATCGCGACCAGCTCGAGGTCGGCCCTCGCCATCGCGATGCCCGCCTCGCGGATCGGCTCGTCCTCGCCGGCGACCGGGAAGCTGGTCTGCATGACGTCGCGTGCGCGCGGCATCACGTGCGCGAGAAAGGCCGGCTCAGTCGCGCCGCTGCGTTCCAGCAGCCAGCGGGTCTGCGGGTTGCAGTCGCCGAGCCGCACGGGGACGTAATCGTTGTCTGGGTCGAGCCGCCCCTTGAGCTCGGCGTAGCCGATCGCCGCTGCGATCGAGTCAGTGTCGGGATTGCGATGACCGGTGATGTAGATCGTTGACACGCGTGGCGATTATCGCCGCAATCGTGGCGCTCCGTGCGCGCGATCTGGCAGCCGCGGCAGCCGCGAGCGCGAAGTCATCGACGTGAACTTCCTCGTGATCGGAGCGGCGGGGCGGTACCGTCCCGATTGCAACCGGGGCAGCGGGCAGCGGCTGCCCCAACAAGCGCGCACACAAGGAGACGCCCATGCCGGCAGCCCCAACAATCCTTCCGACTCAGATCACAGCCGGCGAAGCACCCGGCCTCAAGTACCGGCTCGAGGGCGAGCTCGTTCCGGTCCTGCACATGGCGCTAGACGGCCAGGTGCCGGTCTACTTCGAGCACCACGTGCTGCTGTGGAAGTACCCGGACATGCAGGTCGGGCTGCATCCGCTCAAGAAGGGCCTCAAGCGCAGGATGTTCGGCGGCATGCCGCTGCTGCTGCTGGAGGCGCAGTCGGCCGGTGAGCTCGCGTTCAGCCGCGACGCGCCGGGGCACATCGCGGCGCTGCACCTGCAGGCGGGGGACGGAATCATCGTCCGCGAGCACCAGTTCCTGGCCGCGACCCGCAACGTCGAGTACGACTACACCCGCATCCAGGGGTTCGCCAACATGATGTACGGCGGCGGCTTCTGGGTCGACCAGTTCTTCGCCGGTGATCACGAGGGCGTCGTCTGGGTGCACGGCTACGGCAACGTTTTCGAGAAGGTGCTCGAGCCGGGGGAGACGATCGACATCGAGCCCGGCGGCTGGCTGTTCCGCGACCATTCGGTGCAGATGGCGCAGCAGGTCTACGGTTTCAAGACCGGACTGCTGGGCGGCGGCGGCGGCAATCTCGTCTTCAACCGCTTCACCGGTCCCGGACGCGTCGGGCTCCAGAGCGCCTACTTCCATGAGCCGGTGTCGGACGGCTCGAGCGCCAACGCGCAGAGCCAGAGCGGTTTGGTGGGCGGGATCGTCGGCGGCCTGCTCGGTAACTAGCGCGATGACGTTCTCGACCGGGTATCTCGCCGAGCATCCGCTGCCATCGGGAATCGTGGGCGCGCTCGGACTCGGCGGCTACCAGCTGCTCGCCGACGTCGCCGGCGTCGGCGCCGGGCGGCTGGGTCCGCAGGCGTTCCTACTCGTCGCGCCGGAACCGGACCCGACGCTGCCCGACGCCGGCACCCAGATCTCGCTGCACCACACCCGGCTGAAGAACGACGCCGAGCTCGCGCCGTTCACGCAATTGGCGGCGCAGCTCGGCTACCTGCGCCTGTCCGGCTACCGGATGGCGCTCGAGCGCCGCGGCCTGCGCAGCATGATCAACGTCGTCAACCCGGCGACCGGCGGGATCGCGGCGACGATTCCGGACAAGCACCCGGGCGGGCTGCTGTCGTTCGGGGGCGGCGGTGGCGCGACACAGCTGCTGGCCACGGTGACCGCGCTGCCGCCGGCCGGCCCGCCGCCCGACCTCGCGAATCCCGAGCTGCTGCGTCAGACGCTGCTCGCGCTCGCGCTGCGTGACGAGAGCGTCGGCGGCGCCGAGGCGGCCGAGCTGGCCGATCGGGCGCTCGAGCTGACGCGCGGCGACGCGGCGCTCGACCCGCCGGCGGCGCTGGAGGCGGCCAAACGGGCTGGCGGGTAGTCAGCCGAGCCTGTCGCGGAACGGATTCGATCCGAGGGTGACCGGTCCGTCGGGGAAGGAATGGAGCTGAGGGGGCTCGAACCCCTGACCTTCGCGCTGCCAGCGCGACGCTCTCCCAGCTGAGCTACAGCCCCTTCGAAATCGAAGTCGCCAGCAAGGTTAGTACATGCGCGCTGGTGGTTGGGAGGCGGCACGATCGGCAGATGAACCGTCCTGCTCGAAACCTGCGCGTTTAAACGTCCCCACAGGACGCTTGAACGCGCAGGTTGCCGCTCCGGCAGCTCGACATCACGTCGTTTCTCGCTCGCGCAGCTGAACCGGGATCAGACCTTTGCGTTCGCATCGAGCATTCGCATGAGCGGCGGACGGAATCGCGCCGCCGCCGGGCTCCCGCGCCCGCAAGTAACCTGAGCGACCAGACATGTCCGAGCGCCGCTATGACCCCAAGCAGATCGAGCCCAAGTGGCAGGAACTATGGGCGCGCGAGGGCACCTGGGAGGTCTCGAACGAACCAGATGAGACCGACAGCGACGACAAGTCATACGTCCTCGAGATGCTGCCGTACCCGAGCGGCGAGCCGCACATCGGGCACCTGAAGAACTACGCGCTCGGCGACGCGATCGCGCACTTCCATCGCCGCACAGGTCATCGCGTGCTGCACCCGATGGGCTACGACGCGTTCGGGCTGCCGGCCGAGAACAACGCGATCAAGACCGGCGTGCACCCCCGCGACGCGACCAACGCATCGATCGAGGCCTACCGCCACTGGTTTCACCGCTGGGGGATCTCGATCGACTGGACGCGAGAGCTCAGCACTGCGGATCCGTCCTACTACCGCTGGACGCAGTGGATCTTTCTGCGCCTGCTCGAGCGCGACCTCGCCTACCGCAAGGAGGCCGCGGTCAAGTGGTGCCCGTTCGACCAGACTGTGCTCGCCAACGAGCAGGTGATCGACGGCCGCTGTGAGCGGTGCGGCAACGAGGTCGTGGTGCGCCAGCTCGAACAGTGGTTCTTCCGGATCACCGACTACGCCGACCGCCTGCTGGTCGACCTCGACCGGATCGACTGGCCTGAGCACGTCAAGCGGATGCAGCGCAACTGGATCGGTCGCAGCGAGGGCGCGGAGGTCACGTTCCGCTGCGAGGAGCTCGGGATCGACTATGCGGTGTTCACGACCCGTCCCGACACGCTGTTCGGGGCGACGTTCTTCGTGATGGCACCCGAGCATCCGGACGTGTTCCGGCTCGTCGCGGGCACCGGGCACGAGCAGGCCGTCCACGAGTACGTCAACCACGCGCTCGCCGCCGGGCTCGAGGACCGCGGCGCGGTCGACAAGCCGAAGACCGGCGCCCCGCTCGGCCGCACGGTGACCAACCCGGTCAACGGCGAGCAGATCCCGATGTTCGTAGCCGACTACGTGCTGATGGAGTACGGCACCGGCGCTGTGATGGGAGTGCCGGCCCACGACCAGCGCGACTACGAGTTCGCGACCGCGTTTGACCTGCCGATCCGGCCCGTCGTGGCGCCGGCGGACGAGTACGAGCTGCTGCACCAGCAGGCGTTCACGGCCCATACGGACAACGAGCGGCTGATCAATTCGGGCGAGTTCTCAGGCATGGACGCGGTCGCCGGTCGCGACGCGATCGTCGCCTGGCTCGACCGTGAGGGCGCCGGGCACGCGTCGGTCAACTTCAAGCTGCGCGACTGGGGCCTATCGCGCCAGCGCTACTGGGGCTGCCCGATCCCGGTCATCCACTGTCCCGCCTGCGGGTTGGTGCCAGTCGGAGACGACGACCTCCCGGTCCTGCTGCCCGAGATCGAGGACTACCAGCCGCGCGGCCACTCGCCGCTGGCGGGCGCTGAGGACTGGGTCAACGTCAAGTGCCCGGCCTGCGGCGGCGACGCGACGCGCGAGACCGACACGATGGACACGTTCGTCGACTCGAGCTGGTACTTCCTGCGCTACTGCGATGCTCGCAATGACCAGGCACCGTGGGACCGTAGGGTGCTCGCCTCGTGGATGCCGATCGACCAGTACATCGGCGGCGTCGAGCACGCGATCCTGCACCTGATGTACTCGCGCTTCTTCATCAAGGCGCTTGCCGACATGGGGCTGCTCGACGTCCAGGAGCCGTTCCAGGCGCTGTTCACGCAGGGCATGATCCTCGGCCCCGACGGCAACAAGATGTCGAGCTCGAAGGGTAATGTGATCGCCCCGAGCGAGATCATCGAGCGCTTCGGCGCCGACGCTGCGCGCTGCTACGTGCTGTTCATCGGTCCGGCCGACCAGGACGCTGCTTGGTCGGACACCGGGCTCGAGGGCGTACACCGCTTCCTGAGCCGGCTTGCGCGACTCGGCAACGAGTCCCAGGCGCAGGGGCCGGCCGAGCAGCCACCAGATCCGCACGGCCCCGACCTCGTCCTGGCCCGGAAGGCAAACTGGGCGATCGACAAGGTGACCGCCGACATGCGCGGCAGCCGGTTCGCGTTCAACACCGCGATCGCGGCGGTGATGGAGCTCGTCAACGAGATCTACCGCCAGACCGCCGCGGACCCGGGATCGAGGCGCTTCGCGACCGCGACCGCCGCGTCGCTGATCTTCCCGTTCGCCCCGCACCTGGGCTCCGAGGTCTATGAGCAACTGACCGGCGACCGGGTCTGGGAGCAGCCGTGGCCGGACGCGGACCCGGGGATGCTGCAGGCCGACACCTTCGAGCTCGTCTGCCAGGTCAACGGCAAGGTCCGCGATCGGGTCAGGGCCGACACGGGCTCGTCGCGCGAGCAGCTGATCGAGCTCTGCATGGGTGCGCGCGGCGTCAAGTCGCATCTGGACGGCAGCGAGGTCGCGAAGGTGATCGTCGTCCCCGACAAGCTCGTCAACGTCGTCGTCCGCTGAGCCGATGGCGCCGTGGGCGACCTACGTCGCGGTCGTCGGCGCGTCGCGGGCGACCCCCGAGCTCGAGGCGACCGCTGAACGCGTCGGCGAGCTGCTCGCACGTGCCGGCGCGATCGTGATCACCGGCGGGCGAGGCGGCGTGATGGCGGGGGCCTCGCGCGGCGCGCGCAACGCCGGCGGGACCGCGATCGGCCTCCTGCCGGGCACCAGCCGTGCGGAGGCGAACGAGTGGGTGACGATCGCGCTGCCGACCGGCCTCGGCGAGCTTCGCAACGGCCTGATCGTGCGCGCCGCCGACGTTCTGATCGCGGTCGGCGGCGCTTACGGGACCCTGTCGGAGGTCGCGCTCGCGCTGGCGAGCAACGTCCCGGTCGTCGGACTCGACAGCTGGGCGATCGACGGGATCGATCAAGCACAGACACCTGAGCAGGCCGTTGAGCGCGCGCTACAAAGAGCCGGCGACGTCTACCGTCAGCCCTAGACTCGACCAACCGGATGTCCACCTTCAAGGCCGCATACCTGGTGCACGGCGACGATCACGGCCGGATCGCCGAACGGCGCGCGCGGCTGCGGGGGCTGGCGGAGTCGAGCAGCGGCGCGCAGGGGGTCGAGCTGTTCGACGCCAACGACGTGACCCCGGATGCGATCGCCGGCGTGCTCGACGCGATGACGCTCGCGCTCGGGCGGCGGTTCATCATCGTCGACGGCGTCGAGCGGTGGCGCGACAAGGAGCTCGACGCACTGCAGGCGTCGGTCAAGGCGATCGCCCCCGAGACGACGATCGCCTTCTTCGCCCGCGAGGACAACCGCACCAAGGCTCCGGAGCGACTGCACGCGATCGTCAAGCAGGCCGACGGCGACATCGGGGCCGAGAACAGCGTCAAGCCGTGGGAGCTTCCAAAGTGGGTGGTGGCGCGTGCGCACGAGCTCGGGATCGCCCTCGACCCGGAGGCCGCGCGGGCGCTGATCCGGCACGTCGGCGACCGCCAGCAGCGGCTGCAGCGCGAGCTCGAGAAGCTCGCGCTCGGGATCGACGACCCGGAACCGGTCACGATCCTCGAGGCGGCTGAGATCACCGCGTTGAGCGCCTCGTCGGCGGAGCGCAAGGCGTGGGCGGTCGCCGACGCCCTGGTCGCCGGCGATCGTCAGGCCGCGATTCGCGCCTACCTGGCCCTGCGTGAGCACGGAGAGCGGGTGTCTGGATTGCTCTACTGGATCTCGCAGCGCCTGCGCACAGCCCACGAGATCGCCGTCGCGCTCGACGCCGGCGAGCCGCCGGCGCAGATCAAACGGCGCCTGCGGATGCCGTCGCGCGCCGCCGACAAGCTGATCGCCGACGCGCGGGGCGCTGGGTCGGAGCGGCTCCGCCTGGCGATCTGCGAGATGGCCGACCTCGAGCTCGCCTCGCGCGGCGGCGGGAGCGGCGGCGCGGGCGAGGACACCGCGGCGCTGCTGGCGATCGCCGCGATCGCCGCCTGACTCAGGCTCAAGGCATCGTGCTGTGGATCACGAGCACGATCGCGGCGATCACGCCGAGGATCACGACCAGCGTCATCACCCGCAGCGTCCAGTTGGGCCGCGAGCGCAGCGCCGGGTTCAGCGGTCGCACGGGCCGCGCGTAATGCGTGTCGGTCCGGGGGGCGAGCGGTTCCGCCTCCAACGGCGGGTACGAGCTCGGAGCGCCAGCGACGGGCGCCGCCGATCCGATCGACTCGTGCACCCTCGACTCGACCCCCGACGCCTCCGCGGAAGGACGCCGCGTGGTCGCCTCGCGCTCTGAGCGCTCTGAGCGCTCTGCGCGCTCTGTTCGCTCCGACGTCTGATGCGCGCGCGTCAGGCGCTCGATCGTCGCCTCGGCGGCCGTCAGCCGCATCCGCAGGCGCTCGGATTCCGCGCGCTGCTGGTCGAGTGCCCGGACCGTCGCCTGGAGCTGGCGATCGGACTCGCGCGCCTGGGTCCGGACCCTGTCGAGCTCCGACGCCGCCGCCGCGAGCTCGCCGCCGGTCGTCTGCGCGATGTCGAGCTGCGAGCGCAGCTGACCGAGCTCTGATCGCAGCTTGCGCGCCTCCGAGCGCTCGTCCTCGAGCACCTGATCGGCCTCCTCGCGCCTGGCGTGCTCGTGCTCAGTCGCGCGCTCGGCCGCCGCCAGCCTGGACCGCAGCCGCTCGAGCTCGTACGCCTGGTCGGCGCTCGACGGTCGGGCTTGCACACGGTCAGTCCGGACCCGCGGCGCCCGTGCCTTGGATGCCGTGCTGACCGCCTCGCGCTTACGACCGGCGCCCCGGGACTGCGGCAGCTCGACGTTGATGTCGGGCGCGACCGACAGCTCGAGCTGGTCAGCGTCGTTGAGCTCGATGTCGAGCGGGAACGACGCGAGCCACGGCTCGCCGTCCTCGGCCGCCCACGGTTTGTGCTCGAGGTCGGCCAGCGAACGCTGCTCGGCGCCTTCGCCGCGGATCGTCAGCGTCAGCGTCGGGCGGACGAAGCGGCGGCCCCGGACGCCGAACCAGCGGCCGCTGACGACCAGCCGCTTCTGGTCGTCGAACGCCATGCGCTCGAGCTCGAATGAGACTCGATCGGTGCCGCTGGCAGTCTGGTCGGAGGTCTGGCTCGCCATCGCTGGTACCTACCCGGACCAGGGATGTTCCCACGCGCCCGCCAGCGCGGACGCAAAAGAACTGCCAAGCACCCCGTCCCAGCCGACGGGCCGAAAACTAGGCGCCGCGCCGGAGCCGGGCAGCGCGCGACTTCTTGCGGGCACCGGTGTTGCGGTGCAGGGCACCGCGCTTGACCGCCTTGTCGATCGTCCGGACGAGCACCTTGTGCTCGCCGTCAGCCACGTCCGAGTCGCCGGCGGCGACGGCGCGCTCCAGGCGCCGGAAGTAGGTCTTGATCGAGGACGTGTAGCGGCGGTTCTCGAGCCGCTCGCGCTCGGCGCGCGCAATCCGCTTTTTCTGTGAGTGAATGTTGGCCATAAAGCAGTCGGCCGCGGAGGGCCGCGGCGCGTACGATAGCGCGCTCGTGTCATTGGAGAGCACCGTCGTCGGCGAGCAGCCGCCGGGATCGCCGCCCCCGGCGTCTCGGCGGCGGTTGGCCGTCAATACCGCGATCTTCGCGCTCGCGACCGCGCTGTCGCGGATCGCGGGCCTTGCCCGTGAGGTTGTACAGGCGAACTTCTTTGGCACCAGCCAGGCGTTTTCGGCATTCACGCTCGCCTCCCAGGTCCCGAACCTGTTCAGCAACCTGTTCTCGCAGGCGGCGCTGTCGGCGGCCTTCGTGCCGGTGTTCACGGAGCTGATGCAGCAAGGGCGCAAGCGCGAGGCGCTCCGGCTCGCCTCGTCGCTGTTCTGGCTGATCTTGATTGTCCTCGGCTCGCTGACGGTCGTCTGGTTCGCGGTCGCGGATCTGATCATGCCGCTGTTCACCGGCACGCTGAGCCCGTCGGCGACGATCCTGACCGTCGGGCTGTCGCGGGTCCTGTTCCCGGTCGTCCTGCTCCTAAGCCTGACCGGCCTGTTGGTCGGGATCCTGCAGTCCTACGACCGTTTCACGATCCCGGCGCTCGCGCCCGCGCTGTGGAACGTCGTGATCGTCGTCGGGCTTGTCGTTCTGCACGGCCGTTTTCACGGCCAGAATGCGGTCTACGCGTACGCGATCGCCTGGCTGATCGCAACCGTCGTCCAGTTGCTGCTGATCGGCTGGGCGGTCAAGCAACTCCACTTCCGGTTCTCGTTCGTCATCGACTGGAAGGACCCGGACGTGCGCGAGGTGCTGATCCTGTTCCTGCCGGTCACGCTCAGCATCGGGATCATCAACCTCGACGTGTTCATCAACGCCGGTCTTGGCGCGCTGGTCTCACGCCAGGCGCCCGCGGCGATCAACGACGCGTTCCGGATTTACATGCTGCCCCAGGGGGTGTTCAGCGTCGCGGTTGCGACCGTCCTGTTCCCGACCCTGAGCCGGATGGCGATCCGCCGCGATGTCGGCGGGATGCGCCGGACGGTCGGCAATGGCATCCGCCAGATCAACCTGCTGCTGATCCCATCGGCGGCGCTGATGGCGGCGCTTGCGATGCCGATCGTACGGCTGGTCTATCAGCGAGGGGAGTTCACTGCGTATTCGACCCATCTGACTTCGACGGCGCTGTTCTGGTTTGCGTTCAGCCTTCCGTTCGCGGGCGTCAACCTGCTGCTCGGGAGGACCTTCTTCGCGCTCAAACGGCCGTGGATCCCGACCAAGCTGGCGGCGATGAACATGGCCGTCGACCTGGTCGTCTCGTTCGCTCTCTACAAGCCGCTCGGGATCGCCGGATTGGTCATCGGGACGGTGGCCGCCAACGTGGTCATGACCTGGCTGCAGCTGCGCCGGCTGCGGACCGGTTTCAACGGCCGGCTCGAAGGCACCCAGACGATGATGATCACGGTCAGGATCCTGATCGCGACCGCGATCATGCTGGCGTTCGCGTATCCGGTCTGGAAGGGGCTGGAGAGTCTGCTCGGCCTCTCGCTCCCGGCCCAGATCGTGTCGCTTGGGTCCGCGTTCGTGGTCGCGACCGTCGTCTACGGGTGGTTGGCCCTGCGGATGCGGATCCCCGAGGCCCGTCAGATTCAGTCGCTTGTTGTCGGCAGGCTGCACGGACATGTAGCGTCCGCTGAGACATGAGTCGCGACGGCCTCTACGAGCGCCATTTCAGCGATCCGCGCATGGAGCGAGCGTTCCTCAGCGCGGTCAGCTTCACGACCACGTTCGCCGTCGCGCGCGGGATCACTCACGCGATCCGCGCCGGCCGCGGGCCGTTTCGCAACGTCAGCGCCGGCGGCACCCACATCCACCACAGCACGTTCGGGATCTTCGGCCTGATCGGGATCGGCTACGTGTGGACGCGCCAATGGGGCACGGGCGTCGGCGTCTGCAACCGTTGGGGGTCGCGGACGAGCGCCAGCCTGTACGGGATCGCGTGCGCGCTGACGCTCGACGAGTTCGCACTCTGGCTCGACCTGCACGACGATTACTGGGACAAGCAGGGACGCAAATCGATCGACGCGGTGGCGCTGTTCGGCGGTCTGCTGGCGATCAGCGTCGCCGGGCGCGACGCGCTGCACGAGCTCGGGCTGCTGCCGCACGCGCTCGACGAGCTGGTCGAGCGCGATCGGCGCCGTCGCGGCATCGAGAGCTGATCAACCGCGGACCCCGCCGCGGTTCGTACCCTTGCGTGTGGGATGTCCGACCAGGCTCATATCCGCAACTTCTCGATCATCGCCCACATCGACCACGGCAAGTCGACGCTCGCCGACCGGATCCTCGAGCTGACCCACACGGTCGACCCGCGTGCGATGCGTGCGCAGATGCTCGATTCGATGGACCTCGAGCGCGAGCGCGGAATCACGATCAAGGCGCAGGCGGTGCGCGTGTTCTATCAGTCCGCGCGCGACGGGCAGACCTATCAGCTGCAGCTGATCGACACCCCGGGGCACGTCGATTTCACCTACGAGGTGTCGCGGTCGCTCGCCGCCTGCGAGGGCGCGCTGCTGGTCGTCGACGCCTCGCAGGGGGTCGAGGCACAGACGGTCGCCAACACGTATCTCGCGGTCGAGTCGGGGCTCGAGCTGATCCCGTGCCTGAACAAGGTAGATCTGCCGGGGGCCGAGCCTGAGCGGGTCGCGGAGGAGGTCGCGGATCTGCTGGGTGAGCCGGCCGACGCGGTGCGGCGGATCAGCGCCAAGACCGGAGAGGGGGTGACGGACGTGCTGGAGGAGCTGATCGAGCGTGTTCCGCCGCCCAGCGGCGACCCGGACGCGGCGCCGCGGGCGCTGATCTTCGACTCCGAGTTCGACCAGTACCGGGGCGTGATCGCCTACATCCGGGTCGTCGACGGCACGTTCACCAAGGGCGAGGCGATCCGAGCGATGCAGGCGGGAACCGAGGCCGAGATCGACGACATCGGTTTCTTCACGCCGCAGATGACCTCGGCGCCGAGGCTCAGCGCCGGCGAGGTCGGCTTCCTGATCACCGGCGTCAAGGACGTCACGAAGCTGCGCGTCGGCGACACGCTGACGTCCAAGCGCGATGCCGCGACCAAGCCGCTCCCCGGCTACCGCGAGGTCAAGCCGATGGTGTTCTGCGGCCTGTTCCCGATCGATTCAGATCAGTACCCGGACCTGCGGGACGCACTCGAGAAGCTGACCCTCAACGATGCGGCACTGAGCTGGGAGCCGGAGACCAGCGACGCGCTCGGGTTCGGGTTCCGGTGCGGGTTCCTCGGCCTGCTGCACATGGACATCGTCCGCGAGCGGCTGGAACGCGAGTACGACCTCGAGCTGCTGGCGACGATGCCGAGCGTCGAGTACGAGGTGACGCTGACCGACGGCTCGGTTCTCCCCGTCCACTCGCCCAACGACTTTCCCGACCCATCGAAGGTCGCCGAGGTTCGCGAGCCCTACATCCGCGCCTCGATCCTGACCCCGAAGGAGTTCGTGGGACAGATCATGGAGCTCTGCCAGGAGCGCCGCGGCGACCACTCCGGGATGCACTACCTATCGGCCGAGCGCCTGCAGATCACCTACGACCTGCCACTCGCCGAGATCGTGCTCGACTTCTTCGACCAGCTCAAGTCGCGCACGCGCGGCTACGCGTCGCTCGACTACGAGCTGATCGGGCTGCGCGAGTCGGACCTGGTCAAACTCGACATCCTGCTGGCGGGAGACCCGATCGACGCGCTGTCGATGCTCGTGCACCGCAGCAAGGCGCAGGTCGCCGGCCGTACGCTGGTCGAGAAGCTGCGCGAGAAGATCCCGCGTCAGCAGTACGACGTCCCGATCCAGGCGGCGATCGGCTCGCGGATCGTCGCCCGCGAGACGATCAAGGCCTACCGCAAGGACGTGATCGCCAAGTGCTACGGCGGCGACATCACGCGCAAGCGCAAGCTGCTCGAGCAGCAGAAGCGGGGCAAGCAGCGGATGAAGCAGGTCGGCCGGATCGAGGTGCCGCAGGAGGCGTTCCTCGCGGTGCTCGAGCTCGGCGAGAAGTAGATGATCGTACGGGCGCGACGATGAGCGACGTCGAATCGGGAACCGGCTACCGCGCAGTGCTCGTCGACGGGACCGATCCGGCGATCGGGCAGGAGCTGATCCGCATCGCCTACGACGACGGCCGCAGCGAGGAGCTCCATCTCCATGATTACGCACGCGTTTACGAGATCCCGGGGCTGTATGAGCGGATCGTTCACGGCCGGCTGGGTTGCCGCTCGCCGGAGCGGCTGGCGTCGATCCTCGCCGAAGCCTTTGACGGGCTCGGCTGGGATCGCGCCCAAGCGCGCGTGATCGACGTTGCGTCTGGCAACGGTGTGTCGGGCGAAGCACTGCGGGCCCAGGGCCTGACGCCGGTGCTCGGGACCGACATCCTCCCCGAAGCACACGAGGCCGCTCTGCGCGACCGCCCCGGCGTCTACGACCGCTACCTGACGCTCGATCTGCTGGCGCTCACGCCGGGCGACCAGCGCACGATCAGCGCGCTGCGCGCGAACGCCCTCTGCTGCGTGGCGCCGGTCGGGACCGCGTCGCAGCAACTGCCGCCGCTCGCGCTCGCGGCGGCAGCGCGGCTGCTGTCAGACGATGCGCTGGTCGTCTACATGCACGATCCGCTGTTCGCCGATCAGGACGAGGTCTCAGAGCAGTTCTGGAACTCGGAGCTCGGGTCGCAGACGAGCGCCGAGCTGCTGAGCCGCACCCGCTACCTGCACCGGCGCACGGTGACCGGCCGGCCGTACGAGATGGATGGGGTCGTGTGGCGCCTGCGGCGCCGCGCTCAGGCCCAGTAGCCGCCGGGACCCCGCCGGCGGTCCGGATGGCGTCCGTGGCGGTCCAGCCGGCTGTAGCGGTTCCGCCGGTATTCGCCGCTCCAGGCGTATGCCCACGGGCCGCGCGGCGCGTGGCGGCGCCCGCCGAGTACCAGGAACACCATCACCAGCACCATCCAGACGATCGTCGCCGCCAGCAGCATCGCGACGGTCACCGCCAGCACCGGGACTGCGATCAGCAGCAGGATCGGGTTCTCGCGCACGGTGGCGATTGCCCAGCCGGCGGCAGACCGGCCCCGCGGGGCAGTTTCTCGCCCCCCGGGCCGCGGCAGGTCGGAGACGGTTTCGTCGAGTTCGTCATACGTACGAGCCTTGAGCGCCTTGCTGACCCGGTGCTCGAGCTCCTCGGCCGCTATCCGGCCCTCGGTCGCGGCCTTGCGCAAACGGTCGACGATCTGGTCGCGATCGCTATCGGATGCCCTCAGACTGCCGCCCTTGCTCACGCCAGCCAGGCTAGCGCGAGCCCGTGACGTGCGCAATAAATCGGCCGCTACAGAGGCCGCCTGACCCCAACCTCTTCAAGGTGGCTCAACAGGTCGGCCGGATCCTCGTAGACCCGGAACGCCCCCGCGTAGATCAGCTCTTCGCGGCCGTAGCCCCCGGACAGGACGCCGATCCCGAGCGCCCGCGCTCTTTGCGCGGCGAGCAGGTCCCAGACGCTGTCGCCGACGACGATGCTGTCGGCGATGTCGACGCCGATCCGCTCCGCCGCCGTCAAGAACAGGTCCGGATCCGGCTTGGCGTAGCGCACCTGGTCACGCGTGACCAGCGGCGTGTCGGCCGGCAGCTCGAGCAACTCGAGCGCCGGCCGCGCGTAGCGCTCGCCGCCGCTCGTGGCGATCGCCCACGGGACGCCGTGCTCGGTCAGCGCCCGCAGGAGCTCAGCCGCGCCCGGCAGCGGCGTGACGCTCTCGAACTGCCGGATGTAGGCGTCGGCGTGCAGGCCCGGGAGCCGGGCCAGCACGTCCGCGTCGAGGCTGGTCTCCAGCTCGCGCGCGAGCGCGGTTACGAACAGGCCGCCGCTCATCCCGATCCGGCGGTGGATCTTCCAGACCGAGAGCGAGATCCCCAGCTCCTGAAGCGCCTCGCGCCACGCGAGCACGTGCTGGTAGACGCTGTCGATCAGCGTCCCGTCGAGGTCGAACAGGAATGCGGGCGGCCGGTGCCTGTGTGACTCGTCGTCCGTGTCAGTCGGTGCCATCTGCCGGAAGTCTTTCAGTCTGGCCGCGGCTGTTGCAGGCCGCTCGCGACGGGCTAGTCGACGTGTCGGCTACGAGCCGCTGATCCCAATTCCCGTGAACGACGCCGAACCTGCGCTTCCGTTGGCACCGGTGCCGCCACCGCTGCTCCCGGTGCCGGTGGTCACGCCGGTCACGGTGATCGTGCCGGCGCCGCCGCTGTAGCCCGAGCCGCCGCCGCCGCCGCCGGCGCCGACGACGTTCTTGGCGCCGCCGCCGCCGCCGCCCGACGCGTAGCCGCCGCCGCCGCCACCACCGCCGTTGCCGGTGCCGCTGCCCGTGCCGCCGGCCCCGCCCGCGAGGCCGCCGGTTCCGCCCTTGCTGCCGTTGGTCGCACCACCGTCATTCGCGCCTGCGGCGCCGCCCGCCAGCGGGGACGTGACACCGCCACCGCCGCTGTGGCCACCGGCCCCGCCGGCGCTACCGGTGTTGCCGCCGCTGCCCGCGCCGCCGGCCACGTCTCCGCCGCCGCCGCCGCCACCGGCCACCGCGATCGGCGAGCCGCTGGTCACGTAGACGCACGTCGCGCCGCCGCCGCCGCCGCCGGGCGTCGAGTGGGCGCCGCCCGCGCCGCCTGCTGCGCACCCCGTACCTCCGGTGCCTGCTGTGCCGGCGGTGGCGCCGCCGCCGCCGACGATCACGGTCAGCGTGGTCGCGACGGCGCTGTTCGGAATGTTGATCGTCCCGCTGACGCTGCCGCCGGCGGCGCCTGCCGCGCCGCCGCCGCCGCCGCCGGCACCGTCGAGCGTGAACGTGACCGTGGTCGTGTGGGCCGGAACCGTGATCGTGTGGTGACCCGCGCCGCTGAGGGTGACGGTGTTGTTGGACGTCGTGTTCGTCAGCGCGAAATCGACCGTGTTGGTCCCGCTGGCGCTCGCGGCGACGTTATACGAGCCGGTCGTCGCGTTCGCGGTCAACGTCGAAGAGGTGGCGTCACCGCTTGCGTTTGTAGTCGCGACGCATTCATATGTCTGGGGATTGCTCGCGCAGGAGGCGAACGCGCCGCTCGCGCCGCTCGATGGGGCCGCGAAGGTCACCGATGCGCCCGACACCGGGTTGCCGTTCGTGTCGGTCACCAGCGCCTCCAGCGGGCTCGTGAACGCGGTATTACCAGCCGCTGACTGGCCCGAGCCCGAGACGAGCGCGATGCTGGCCGGGGCGCCGGCAACGACGCTGAAGCTGAGGGTGTTGGACAGCTTTGCGCCGCCGTTGACGGTCGCGTTGGCTGCCAGCGTGACGCTGCCGGCGAGCTTGCCGGTGATCGTGTCGGTCGCGATCCCGTTGTTGGCCGCGACGGTGCTCAGGCCGGTGACCGACCCGGCGCCGGCGGTCTGCGCGAAGCTGATGTTGTCGCCGGCGTCGGGGCCGCTGGTGACGGTGTTGCCGGCGGCGTCCTCGATCGTCGCGGTGAACGTGCGCGTGGTCGCCGACGCGAGGTTCGCGGTCGAGCCCGACAGCACGATCTGGGTCGCGGTCCCGAACGTGACCGTGAACGCCTGCGTGTTGGAGCTGGTCGCGGTGCCGTTGACGGTCGCGTTGGCTGCCAGCGTGACGCTGCCGGCGAGCTTGCCGGTGATCGTGTCGGTCGCGATCCCGTTGTTGGCCGCGACGGTGCTCAGGCCGGTGACCGACCCGGCGCCGGCGGTCTGCGCGAAGCTGATGTTGTCGCCGGCGTCGGGGCCGCTGGTGACGTGTTGCCGGCGGCGTCCTCGATCGTCGCGGTGAACGTGCGCGTGGTCGCCGACGCGAGGTTCGCGGTCGAGCCCGACAGCACGATCTGGGTCGCGGTCCCGAACGTGACCGTGAACGCCTGCGTGTTGGAGCTGGTCGCGGTGCCGTTGACGGTCGCGTTGGCTGCCAGCGTGACGCTGCCGGCGAGCTTGCCGGTGATCGTGTCGGTCGCGATCCCGTTGTTGGCCGCGACGGTGCTCAGGCCGGTGACCGACCCGGCGCCGGCGGTCTGCGCGAAGCTGATGTTGTCGCCGGCGTCGGGGCCGCTGGTGATCGTGTTGCCGGCGGCGTCCTCGATCGTCGCGGTGAACGTGCGCGTGGTCGCCGACGCGAGGTTCGCGGTCGAGCCCGACAGCACGATCTGGGTCGCGGTCCCGAACGTGACCGTGAACGCCTGCGTGTTGGAGCTGGTCGCGGTGCCGTTGACGGTCGCGTTGGCTGCCAGCGTGACGCTGCCGGCGAGCTTGCCGGTGATCGTGTCGGTCGCGATCCCGTTGTTGGCCGCGACGGTGCTCAGGCCGGTGACCGACCCGGCGCCGGCGGTCTGCGCGAAGCTGATGTTGTCGCCGGCGTCGGGGCCGCTGGTGACGTGTTGCCGGCGGCGTCCTCGATCGTCGCGGTGAACGTGCGCGTGGTCGCCGACGCGAGGTTCGCGGTCGAGCCCGACAGCACGATCTGGGTCGCGGTCCCGAACGTGACCGTGAACGCCTGCGTGTTGGAGCTGGTCGCGGTGCCGTTGACGGTCGCGTTGGCTGCCAGCGTGACGCTGCCGGCGAGCTTGCCGGTGATCGTGTCGGTCGCGATCCCGTTGTTGGCCGCGACGGTGCTCAGGCCGGTGACCGACCCGGCGCCGGCGGTCTGCGCGAAGCTGATGTTGTCGCCGGCGTCGGGGCCGCTGGTGACGTGTTGCCGGCGGCGTCCTCGATCGTCGCGGTGAACGTGCGCGTGGTCGCCGACGCGAGGTTCGCGGTCGAGCCCGACAGCACGATCTGGGTCGCGGTCCCGAACGTGACCGTGAACGCCTGCGTGTTGGAGCTGGTCGCGGTGCCGTTGACGGTCGCGTTGGCTGCCAGCGTGACGCTGCCGGCGAGCTTGCCGGTGATCGTGTCGGTCGCGATCCCGTTGTTGGCCGCGACGGTGCTCAGGCCGGTGACCGACCCGGCGCCGGCGGTCTGCGCGAAGCTGATGTTGTCGCCGGCGTCGGGGCCGCTGGTGATCGTGTTGCCGGCGGCGTCCTCGATCGTCGCGGTGAACGTGCGCGTGGTCGCCGACGCGAGGTTCGCGGTCGAGCCCGACAGCACGATCTGGGTCGCGGTCCCGAACGTGACCGTGAACGCCTGCGTGTTGGAGCTGGTCGCGGTGCCGTTGACGGTCGCGTTGGCTGCCAGCGTGACGCTGCCGGCGAGCTTGCCGGTGATCGTGTCGGTCGCGATCCCGTTGTTGGCCGCGACGGTGCTCAGGCCGGTGACCGACCCGGCGCCGGCGGTCTGCGCGAAGCTGATGTTGTCGCCGGCGTCGGGGCCGCTGGTGATCGTGTTGCCGGCGGCGTCCTCGATCGTCGCGGTGAACGTGCGCGTGGTCGCCGACGCGAGGTTCGCGGTCGAGCCCGACAGCACGATCTTTGAGGCCGCCCCAGATGTCAGCGTTGCGCCCGTCGTGGCGCTGGTCGCGCTCCATGATTGCCAGACCGCGGTGACGGTGTAGCTGTAGGTGCCGGCGGCCAGGCCGCTGTCCGTGCAGCTCGTGACGCTCGCCGGCGCCGCCGACGTCGGGCAGTTGCCGGCGGGCGCGCCGCCGTTGCGACTCACGTAGTACCTGACGGTGCCCGAGGCCGGCGGCGTGACCGCGTGCCAGCTCAGTGAGACGGTTCCGGCTCCCGGGGTCGCGGTCAGACCCGTCGGAGCGCTCAAGGAGCCAACGCTGGCCGAGGCAGTACCGGACCCCGTCGAGGTGAAGTAGCCCCAGGCGACAGTCGCCGTTGCGAGCGCCAGCAGTGCGACCGCAAATACGGGACGACGGCGAAGCCGCAAGCTTTTCAGCAGCCGGCTCACGAGTGCGCGCTCCCGGCGTAGCTGAGCTGCAGCTGCGCATTTTGGCAGGCGTCCTGGTTAGTGCCCGTGTCGATCATCTGGATCGACGGCAGCGTCGCTCCTTGACCGGGAAGCGAAACTGAGCCGTTCGGCGGCACCGCGACGCCGGCGGTCGGGATGCTTGCCTGGTTGACCACGTAGCCGCTCGCGCTGCAGCCCGCGGGCAGGCTCGAGCTCGCGAGCGTCACGGTCACGTTGGTCACATAGATCTGCACGCCGTTGGGGTTGCTGAGCGTCAACGCGATCGGCTCTGCGGACGCCCCCGGATACAGCGCGCCGACCGCGTTGCCCGTGATCGTGAACGGCAGCCCGCTCGTCGGGACGACCGTCCACCCGTAGCTGGCCGGATTCGAGAGGTCGCCAGCTTTGTTGACGGCTCGGACGTGAAACACGTGGTCGCCGACGCTAAGGCCGGAGTAGGTCGCCGGGCTGGTGCAGGGATTCCAGCCCCGGCCATCAAGATTGCACTGGTAGGTGACGCCCGCCCAGCGGTCTGTGGAGGTCAGGGTCGCGCTGGTCGCCGGAGTGGGGTTCGCGGGCCCGGAGGTGATCGTGGGCGTTGGCGGGCCAGCGGTGTCGATCACGAAGCTCAGCGTCTTCTGGGTCCTGCCCCGGTTGATATTCCCGATCTGATCGGTGGCGCGAACCCGCACCGTGTACTTGCCATCGGGTTTCGGCAGGGCCAGCCGGTAGAACCAGGTCGCGCGGACCACACGCTTGCCGTTGGCCGGTTTGGGGCTGATGGCGGCGTTGTTCCAGACCTCCTGTTTGGACGCGTAGCCGCGACCGTTGTAGTACTTGTCGCTGCCCTTCTGCTGGATCCAGACGATCACCGACTTCAGCCCAGCTGGCGCGGTCACGGTCCCGCACAGCCCCGTGCCGTTCGGCGCGCAGCCGGGCCGCCAGCGCGCGCTGCCATAGGCCGCGTCGTTGGCCGCGAACGAGACGGCGAGCTGGGGCGCCTTGTAGTCGACCGTCCACGCATACCGGGCCGGATCGCTCACGGCGCCCGACCGGGTTTTCGCCTGCACGAGCAACACATGGCGCCCGTCCGCCAATCCGCCATAAGCCTTTGAAGTGCCGCAGCTACGAAAGCGAGCTCCGTCGAGCGAGCAGATGAAGGTGACGTTCGGCTGCGAATCGGTGAAGCGGAAATTGGCGTTGCGCGACCGAGTCCACGACGCCGGGTGAGACGTGATCCGCGGCCTCGGCACGCCGGTGGCGAGGGCGAACCCCGCCACGAAGCCAAGCACGCCAAGCAGGGCCACGACGAGCGTGACTCTCTTTGCCGTGTTGGAATAGTGAAGTCGAGTCATGGCCTAGCTCCCGGAGGCGTTCGGAGAGAAGGGCGAAGCGGGCGGCCACCTTGCGGCTGCCGCCCGTTCTGCGCCCCCTACCCTGTCTTAGCTCGCGCTGATGTACAGCGGGGCCGTAACGTTTTGGCAGTTGTCCTGCGGCACGCCCGTGTCGAGCATGTGCATGTTGACCGTCGTGGTGTACGTGGCACCCGGGGCGAGATCGTCCGCGATCCCGCTGACCGTGTAGGACCCCGAGCTTGTCTGGCCACCGAGTGCGAAGTCGGCCGCCGAGCACGGGTTCTCGGTCGGGTAATTGGTCGTTGACGACGTCCAGGTCGAGCCGCCGCTGCCGGCGACCGAGATCGTGAACGCGTTCAGCTCCTGCTCGCCGCTGCCGTTGTTCGTGATCGTCAGCTGCGCGGTCTGGTCGGTTGCGCTGACGCCCGGATACAGCGGACCACCGCTGGTGGTGGTCGCGACGCCCCAGTTGGTGGCAGCGCCGACCGTTCCGGATCCGGTTCCGTTCCCGGTCGACGTGAAGTACGCATACGCACCGCCAGCCACGGCCAGCACTGCGATCAAGCTGAGCGCGGCAACGACGCGCTTCGTGGTGAAACGACGCATTGGGTATCCCCCTGCTTGGTTGTGGTTTGGAGCGGACGCTCCGGTTGGAGCGAACGCTCCGCGCCAGGGGATCCCAAACACCATCGGGCCGACCCGGCGAAACTTCCTGGACCTATTGGTCGGCATTTATGAGCTCTCTAATGACACGCGAAACGTCTAGCTGTGCTCGACAAACGTCTAGCTGACGGGGTTGGGAGAATCGCGACCATGGACCTCGGACTACGCGACCGCGCCTGTGTTCTGACCGGCGGCTCGCGGGGGATCGGGCTCGAGGTCGCTCGGCAGCTGACCACCGAGCATGCCCGGGTGCTGCTCCTGGGCCGCAATCAGCAGGCGCTGCGCAGCGCGGCGACCGAGTGTGGCCCGGACGCGCGCTGGCTGGCGCTCGACATAACCGCCCCCGACGCCGGCGAGCGCGCAACCGCCGCCTGCCTGGAGCACTTCGGCCGCATCGACGTACTGGTCAATGGCGCCAGCACGACCGACGTGCGCTCGATCGAGCAGCTGACCGACGAAGAATGGTACGGCCAGTGGGAGATCAACGTGATGGCGCCGATGCGGCTGATGCGCGCCGTGCTTCCCGAGATGGTCAAGCGGGGCTGGGGGAGGGTCGTCAACGTCAGCTCCTCGTCGGGCAAGCGACCCGGCCAACGCAACGTCGCCTACTCGGTCGCGAAGGCAGCCGAGCTGTCGCTCTCACGCTCCTACGCTGACGCGTACGCCAGGCACGGCGTGCTGATCAACGCGGTCGCGCCAGGCCCGGTCGCCAGCGAGCTGTGGCTCGACCGGGGCGGGCTGGCCGACCAGACTGCGAAGGCTCAGGGCAACACGAAGGAAGAGGTGCTCGAAGCCGCCGCGCAGGCGCTGCCGATCGCGCGGTTGGCGACCCCGCAGGAGATCGCGAGTGTGATCGTGTTCCTGTGCTCGGAGCTCGCTTCGAACGTCAGCGGCGCCGCGTGGTCGGTCGACGGCGGCGCCGTGCCGGTGATCATCTGAGGGGTGCTGCGACTAACTGCGGCTGGACGGCAGTTAGTCGCAGCACCCCTTGTAGGCTCCAGACGCGATGAAGACGTACGAGCCCGTCACCTACGCCGTCGGGCGCGAGAAGGTCAAGGAGTACGCCTATGCGGTCGGCGAGACCAACCCGCTGCACCTCGACCATGAGGCGGCGCGCGCCGCGGGCTATGCCGACGTTGTCGCGCCGCCGATGTTCGCGGTCGTCTATGCGGGCCCGGCGATGACCAAGCCACTGTTCGACCCCGAGGTCGGCGTCGACTTCGCGCATATGGTCCACGGCGGCCAGGAGTTCCGCTGGGGTGCGCTGGTCATCGCCGGCGACGAGATCGCGACGACCGCGACCGTCAAGGACATATCCGAGCGCGGCGGCCTGAAGTTCTTTGTGTTCGAGACGGTTTCGGCCAACCAGCGCGCCGAGACCGTTTGCACCGGCACCTGGACCAACATCGTGCGATGAACCCCGGCGATGAGTTCGAGCTCAAGGTCACGCCGGACCGCTATGTGACCGTCCGCTACGCCGGCGCATCGGGCGACTTCAACCCGATCCATATTGACGAGGAGTTCGCCAAGCAGGTCGGGCTGCCGGGCCGGATCCTGCACGGCCTGTACACGATGGCCCAGGTCGCACGGGCCCACACGGAGCAGTTCGGCGGTCCCGACAGGCTCGAGAGCCTCAAGGTCCAGTTCAGAGGCCTCGGGATGCTGGAAACGGAGATCGTCGTCCACGGAACCGTCCGAGAGGTCGACGGCGCGATCGCGACCGTCGACTCCGAGGCGACGCAGAACGGCAAGCGGATCATCCGCAACGGCGAAGCCGAGATCCGCCTCTCCTGATCGCCGCCGGACCCTACCTACAATCAAAACCGATGCTCACAGACCGTCAGGAGCTCGTTTTGCGCCGCCTCGTCGAGGACTACCTCGACGCGGGCGTGCCCGTCGGCTCGAAGGCGCTCAGCGGCGCCTTCGAGTGGGGGTCGTCGACGATCCGCCACGAGCTCGCGAGCCTCGAGGAGCTGGGGCTGCTCGCGCACCCGCACACGTCCGCCGGCCGCGTCCCGACCGAGGCCGGCTACCGCTACTTCGTCGACCGCCTGCTGCCCGTTGAGCCGCCCGGCCCGGCGCTGTCGCTGTCGCTCGTGCGCCGTGAGCTCGACGAGGCGATGCGGGTCACGACTGAGGCGCTGTCGCAGGTCACAAACCTCCTGGCGATCGTCACTGCGCCACCGATCGAGACCTCGACGATCCGTCACATCGAGGTGTTGACGCTCCAGCCCCAGGTCCTGATGGTGGTCGTGATCACCTCGACGGGCGGCGTTTCCAAGCGGCTGTTCACGTTCGCGCGCCCCGTCGACCCGGGGCTGTCCGACTGGGCGGCGAGCTACCTCAACGAGCGGCTGGTCGGGCTCGGGCTCGGCGCGCGGATGCTGCACCAGCGGCTGCACGACCCGTCACTGCCCGACACCGAGCTTCTGTTCCTCGACGCGCTGTCGCCGGTCTTCACCGAGCTCGAGGAGTCAGCTCAGGCGTCGCTGTACGTCGATGGCACCGCGAGGCTGCTCACGGTCGGCCGCTTCGGCGAGGTCTCAGAGCTCAACCTGCTGATGGACATGCTCGAGCGGCGCGTCGCGCTGCTCGAGGTACTGCGCTCGGCGCTCATCGCCCCCCACGACGTCGCGGTCCGGATCGGCGCCGAGAACGAGGCGCCGGCGCTGCGCTCGCTGGCGCTCGTCGCCGCCAGCTACGGGCTGCCGCAGCGCAGCCTCGGGACCGTGTCCGTGATCGGCCCGCTGCGGATGGACTACGGGCGCGCGATCCGGGCCGTCCGCGAGGCCGCGCAGCAGCTCTCGACGTTCGTCGCCGACGTTTACGACACACGCTGATGGCCGTTACGCGCGATTACTACGAGGTGCTCGGCGTCTCGCGCGACGCCGGCGAGGCCGAGATCAAGAAGGCGTTTCGCAAGCTCGCCCGCGAGCTGCACCCCGACGTCAACAGCCACGATCCGCAGGCCGAGGAGAAGTTCAAGGAGGCCGCCGAGGCCTACGAGGTGCTGTCCGACGCCGACCGCCGCGCGACCTACGACCGTTATGGCCACGAGGGCCTGCGGAGCGGCGGCTACGCTCCGAACTTCGACGCGTTCGGCTCGGTCGCTGACATCTTCGAGACGTTCTTCGGTAGCGGCGGACTCGGGGGCGCGTTCGGCTTCGGCGGCGCGCGGCCCGGCGGTCCGGCGGTCGGCGGCGACGTCGCTGTCGGGGCCGAGATCACGCTCGCGCAGGCGGCGACCGGCGAGCAGGTCGAGGTCACGTTCGACGCGATCGAGCGCTGCGAGCACTGCCACGGCAACGGCGCCGAGCCCGGAACGCCGATCGAGACCTGCCCCAAGTGCCAAGGCCAGGGCCAGCTGCGCGCGGTCACGCGCACGCCCTTCGGCCAGGTGGTGCGGGCGGTCGTCTGCGACCAGTGCGACGGCGACGGCAAGGTCCCGCAGACGCCGTGCAAGGTGTGTCACGGCCGCGGCCGCAAGCCCGAGCGCGTCAAGCTCAAGGTCGACGTCCCGGCGGGGATCGAGGACGGGCAGCGGATCCGCGTCAGCGGCCGCGGCCATGCCGGCGACCACGGAGGGCCCAACGGCGACCTGTACGTGCAGATCCGCGTCAAGGAGGATCCGCGGTTCGTCCGCGACGGCGACGATCTGGTGACGGTCGTCGACGTCGCGGCGCCGCTCGCGGCGCTCGGCACGACGGTCGAGGTGCCGACGATCGACGGCAGCACGCAGCTCGAGATCCCGGCCGGCACGCAACCGAACGAGGCGTTCTCGATCCGCGGCGAGGGGATGCCCGCGCTCCGCGGCCGCCGCCACGGCAGCCTGAGGGTGGTCGTCAACGTCGTGATCCCGAAGCGGCTCAAGCACGACCAGCGCGAGCTGCTGCGGCAGTTGGCCGACAGCATGACCGACGACAACCTCCGCACCGAGGAGGGCGTGTTCGGCAAGCTCCGGCGCGCCTTCGGCGGTTGATCCGGCTCGCCGTCCGGGTCGCGCGTGAACAGTCGGAGCTAGTCCTCGCCGAGCTCCTCGAGCTGGCGCCCGCCGGCGTCGAGGAGATCGACGTCTCGGACCACGTCGTCGAGTACGCGGTCTACGGCGCTCCCGGCGAGCTGCCGCAGCTGCCCGAGCTGCGCGCCGCGGCGGGCGGCGCGCTGGTCGAGATCTCGACGACTGAGATCGCCGACGACTGGTCCGAGCGCTGGCGCGAATTCCACAAGCCGCTCGTGCTCGGCGACCGGCTGACCGTCCGCCCCCCGTTCGAGGCGCCGGGCGAGACAGCGCTCGACGTCGTGATCGACCCCGGTCAGGCGTTCGGCACCGGCGCCCACGCGACGACCCGGCTGTGCCTCGAGCTGCTGCTCGACGGCCCTGCGCGCGGGAGCTTCATCGACCTCGGCTGCGGCTCCGGGGTGCTGGCGATCGTCGCTGCGATGCTCGGCTGGGGGCCGGTGCTGGCGCTCGACTACGACCCGGCGGCGCTCGCCGCGACACGCGCGAACGCCGATGCCAACGGCGTCACGATCGAGCTGGGCGAGCTCGACCTGCGCGCCGAGCAGGTGCCCGATTGTGACTTTCTGGCGGCAAACGTTCTCGCCCGCCCATTGCGTGCATGGGCCGCGTCCCAGCGCAGGCTGCCGCCGGCGCTGATCCTCGGCGGTGTGCTCGTCGACGAGGCTGACGGGGTCGCCGGCGCGTTCGCGATCCGCGGCCTGCTCGAACGCGAGCGGCGCGAGCTTGGCGGCTGGGCGGCGCTGGCGCTCGCGCGCGCGTCTGGCTAAGTCTCGCGGCCCGAATCTTGGCCATAAGGCCGATGCGGATCGCGCCCCGCTGGCCGATCCTTTCGAACGTCGAATGTGATCTGAGCACAAGGGAGGTGAACGGTTGCCAAACCCACTCGCGATCGGCGTGACTCTCGGTGGCCTACTCCTCGACGTAATCGCGCCGCGGCCAAAGCCTCGGGCTGGACATGAGCCGGAACTCTCCCTCCTCTCTGAGCGCTCCATCCCGAGGACACCGCGGCGCGACTCCGCGATCGAGGCGTACGACGGTCCCCCGGTCGCGAGCGGTTATCGAAGCTGAGCACGGGGCCACGCGCTGCTGTCATGGCGCGTGGCCCCGTGGCGTCACGCGCTGCTGTCAGGGCGCGTGGCTCCCGGTGCGGTCAGTCCGACTGATCGCGGGCTCAGGTCACGTAGCCGAAAGCCTGCTGCCACGCCTCAGGCGCAAGCCTGGCCTGAGTGCGGACTTCGGCCGCCAGCCGACGGTAATTCGTGGCACCGCTCGCCCCGTTCGGGGTCGGAGCCATGGAGAGACTCGCGTCGTCGAGCGCGCGGAGGATGCGCTCGGCGTCCGCGGGGGCGACCCGAAGCAGCACCGGCTGCTGCTTGACGTCCTCGCGGGCGATTACCAGCTCCTGCACCTGCGGCGTCTGAAAATGGTGTCCGGTCATTGTTCCTAATACCCCTCTACAGCAAATCCTTGCTGTGTCCTTCGTTTACAACTGACGATGATTCTGCGCCTGCCGGCGCGGAGCGGCAACGGACGTACGTCTAGTCGGCGTTGGGACCTTTGGGTAGGTGTCGAGGTTGGGCGACCTAGACTGGCGAGCGCGCCAATGTCCACCTTCGCCGTCAAGTTCCTCGGCTGCAAGGTCTCGCAGGCCGACGCGATGCTCGCCCGTCGGGCGCTGCTCGCGGCCGGCCACACCGAGGTGCCCGAGGCCGACGCCGACCTCCACCTGATCAACACCTGCTGCATCACCGGCGAGGCGGAGGCCAAGTCGCGCCAGGCGGTCCGGCGCTCGCTGAAGACCGCGGGCGAGGTCCGCGTCGCCGGCTGCGCGGTCAACCTCAACGCGGCCCAGTTCGGCGACATAGATCCGCGCGTGACGCCGCTGATCGGGACCGCCGATCAGGTCGCCGCCGAGCTCGGCGGCTGCGCCGACCTCGAGCACGACGTGCTCGCCCGCCAGCCCGCGGGGCATGCCGGACGGACGCGCGGCTTCGTCAAGGTCCAGGACGGCTGTGACTGCCACTGTGCCTACTGCATCATCCCGGCCGTGCGCGGCGGCGCTCGCTCGCGCCCGGCGAGCGCGATCCTGCGCGAGGCGGAACAGCGGGCCGCCGACGGTCAGCCGGAGATGGTGATGACTGGGATCAGCGTCGGCGACTACCGCGACCCCGAGCGCGGCCTGGAGCTCGGCGAGCTGATGGTCGCGGTCGCGGGCGTCCCGGGCGTCGAGCGCGTGCGGCTGTCGAGCGTCGAGGTGATCCACGTCCGCGACTCGCTGCTCGACGCGCTCACGCACGAGCCGAAGGTTTGTCCCCACCTGCACGTGCCGATGCAGTCCGGCGACGACGGCGTGCTGCGCGCGATGGGACGCCATTACACCTCGGCCGAGTACCTCGAGCACATCGAGCGAGTCCGCGACGCGGTCCCCGCCGTCAACATCACGACCGACGTGATCGTCGGCTTCCCGACCGAGGACCAGCGCGCGTTCGAGCGCACACTGGCGGCGGTCGACGACGCCGGAATCACACGCGTGCACACGTTCTCGTACTCACCGCGGCCCGGAACGGTCGCCGCCGCGCTCGGCGACCGGGTCGCGCCGCCGGACAAGAAGCGCCGCTCGCAGGTCCTGCGTGCGCGTTCGGAGGTCCGCTCGCGGATCCACCGCTCGGAGAAGCTCGGGCGCGTTGAGACGGTGCTGGTCGACAAGGTGGCCGACACGCAGTGCTCGGGGTACACGGCCGATTACACGCGCTGCTATCTGCCGGCCGGCGCGGCCGCGCGGGCCGAGTTGGTGCGGGCACGTTGCGTCGAGCTGCAGGCGGACGGGCTCAGGTGCGAGATTCGGTAGCTGCGGAAGCTATCCTGAGCGTCAGTGACGGTCGCAGAACAGGTCAGGGCGGACATGACAAGCGCCATGAAGGCGGGGGAAAAGGATCGCGTCGGGGCCCTGCGCCTGGTGCTCTCAGAGCTCCTGAAGGCGGCCAAGGAAGGTGACGACGACGAACTCGCCGTTCTGCGCCGCGAGCGCAAGCGCCGACTCGAGGCCGCCACGCAGTTCCGCGACGGCGGCAGGCCTGAGCTCGCCGATCACGAGGAGTCGGAGGCGCAGCTGATCGCCGGTTACCTCCCGCCCGAGCTCGACGACGCGCAGCTGCACGCGCTCGTCGCCGCCGCGATCGAGGAGACCGGCGCGTCGGGCCCGCGCGACATCGGCCAGGTGATGACGGCGGTGATGGCGAAGTCCGGGGGTGCCGCCGACGGCAGGCGCGCCTCGGGGTTCGTACGAGAGGCGCTGTCCGGCTAGGAATGCGCAAGACACTCGAGCTAGACAACGCGGTCGCCGCCGAGCTGGCGGGTAGTGAGGACAGCGTCCTGCGCACGCTCGAGAGCCATCTCGATTGCGACGTCTACCTGCGCGGCAACGCGCTGACGCTCGACGGCGAGGAGGGCGCGGTCCAGGCCGCGAGCGCCGTCGTCCGCGAGCTGTCGGAGCTGATCCGGCAGGGCCACGAGATCGCCCCCGGCACGATCGAGGCGGTGACCCGGGCGCTCGACGAGCACGAGTCGCCGTCGGAGATCCTCGAGGACGTCGTCTGGCGCCACCGCGCGACCAAGGTCGCCCCGAAGACGGTCAATCAGAAGCGCTACGTCGATTCGATCCGCTCGAACACGATCACGTTCGGGATCGGCCCCGCCGGCACCGGCAAGACGTTCCTCGCGGTGGCGCTCGCCGCCGCCGCGCTGAGCCGGCGCGAGGTCAACCGCATCATCCTCACGCGGCCCGCGGTCGAGGCCGGCGAGCGACTCGGTTTCCTGCCTGGCGACCTGATGGCGAAGGTCGATCCCTACCTCCGCCCGCTGTTCGACGCGCTCCACGACATGCTCGACCCGGAGCGCGTCTCGGCCCATCTCGAGCGCGGCGTGATCGAGGTCGCGCCGCTGGCATTCATGCGGGGCCGGACCCTGAACGACAGTTTCATCATCCTCGACGAGGCCCAGAACACGAGCCCCGAGCAGATGAAGATGTTCCTCACGCGGCTCGGCTTCAACTCGAAGATGGTCGTCACCGGCGACATCACGCAGATCGACCTCCCGCGCGAACAGGACTCGGGACTGGTGGTCGTCAGCGAGGTGCTAAACGAGGTCGAGGGGATCGAGTTCGTCCGCTTCGGCGAAGAGGACGTCGTGCGCCACAAGCTGGTGCGGCAGATCGTCGCCGCCTACAACGACCACGGCCAGCGCCTGGCGCCAGAGTTGCGACCTAGACGCCGAGCGTAATGCTCGACGTTGAGGTGATCGGAATCGACGCGGTCGCCTCGGCCGGCCCAACCGCGGTCGAGTTCGAGGAGCTGTGCGCGCTCGCGCTGTCATCGGCCGGGATCGACGAGGGCCACGTCGCGATCGAGTTCGTCGACGAGGACCGAAGCCGGGAGCTCAACCGCGAGCACCGCCAGATCGACGAGCCGACCGATGTGCTGTCGTTCGGGGTCGACGAGGACGGCGACAGTGCCGGCCCGCGCGAGCTGGGCGACATCGTCATCTGCCCGCCGTGCACCGAGGACCTGCGCGAGGCGGTGGTCCACGGCGCGCTGCACCTGAGCGGCATGGACCACGAGACGGACGAGGGCGAGATGCTGGCGTTGCAGGCGGAGCTGATGCGGTGGGTCAACTGACGACAGGAGCCACACGGTCGGGCTTCGTCGCGTTTGCGGGCCGCCCGAACGTCGGCAAGTCGACGCTCGCCAACGCGATCATCGGCGCCAAGGTCGCGATCGTGTCCGACAAGCCGCAGACGACCAGGCGCGCGATCCGCGGCGTCGCAACCGGGCCCGACTGGCAGCTGGTGCTGATCGACCTGCCGGGCGTCCAGCGCCCGCGCGACGCGCTCACGGAGCGCATGCAGCATCGCGTCGAGCGTGAGCTCGCCGACGCCGACGGATGCCTGCTGGTGATCAACGCCGAGCAGGGGGTCGGACCGGGAGACCGGTTCATCGCCGAGCTGCTGCGCTCGGCGCCGGTGCCCGTCACGATCGCCGCCAACAAGGTCGACCGGACCGACACTGCGCGGACCGCGTCCGCGCTGCACGCCGCCGAGGCGCTCGATGTCGCAGACGAGATCTTCCCCGTCTCGGCGCGGACCGGCGACGGGGTACCGGCGCTGGTCGAGCACCTGGTGGGACTGCTGCCGCCGGGGCCGTTCTACTTCTCGGCCGCCGCGCGGTCCGATCAGGCGCCGGAGGTGCTGCTCGCGGAGCTGGTCCGTGAACAGGTCCTGGCGCGGACCCGCGAGGAGCTGCCGCACGCGGTCGAGGTCGAGGTGCAGGAGATTCGCCACCCGCGCGCCGACCTGGTGCTGATCGAAGCCGTGGTGCTGAGCGAGACCGAGTCCCAGAAGGGGATCCTGATCGGCGCCGGCGGCCGGATGATCAAGTCGATCGGGGTCGCGGCGCGGCGCGCGATCGAGCGCGAGCTCGGCACCAAGGTCCATCTCGAGCTGTCGGTCCGGGTTCGCCGGCACTGGCGCTCCGATGAGCGCGTGCTCGACCGACTTGGCATCGAATAGCGCTTCTGGTAGGACACTGATTTCTGGATTCACGATGAGACGACGAGATGCCATAGCCACGCTGGTCGTCGGGGCGTTGATCGTCCTCGCACTGTTGGCCGTGTTCGCGATCGACCTGTCCAACAACCAGGCCCGGTCACGCAGCAACATCGAGAGCCAGGCGCACCAGAACGCAGTGCTCGTCGCCGGATTGATCGACAGCGTGTTCGGTGCCGTCAGCAAACCGGATCCGCAGCTGCTCGCCGAATACCGGACCCTGCATGTCCGCAGGCGCTTTCTGCAGCGAAACCGCGGCAGCAACGAGTACGTCGTGCTGCTGCGATCCAACGGCCAGGTGATGAAGGCCTCGCGCGGCTTCACGGCCCAGGCGCAGAGGGATCTTGCCCACCGCGGCAAGGACGTCGTGCGGATGATTCAGCAGGGCGGGAAGTGGGCGCTTGGCGATATGCTTCCGTACCGCCGCGGTGGCGGGGTGGTGAACTTTGCCACCAAGATCCGCACGCGGTGGGGCTACCGAATCCTGGTCACGGGCTACAACCCCGCTGTCCTGAGCGCCTTCACGGCCGGGAAGCTGTCGAAGGTTCCAGGTGTCAGCGGCGCGCATCACTACCTGCTCGACGGCAACGGCGTCGTGATCGCGTCGACGAACTCCGCGCGACCCCCGGGCTACCGTTTCCATACCCCCGCCCAACTCGACGTGCTGAGACGCCACGCGGGGACCGTCAATGGACAGTACTTCGATCAGGTGCCGCTCCAGAACACGACCTGGAAAGTGCTGCTGTCGGCGCCCGTCGGGCCGTTCTTCGCCAGCGTGTCCGGCGCCGGCCATTGGCTGCCATGGGTGATTTTTGGCGCCTTCGCCGCCCTCGCGCTGGTTGCGCTGATACTCGCCCTGCGGGCGCTGCGCTCCAGCGATCTCGTCGTGGAGGCGAACGCCAAGCTGGCGGTCTCGAACGCCGAGCTCGAGCGCCGCGCACGCGAGTTGGCCCGCTCCAACGCAGAGCTCGAGCAGTTCGCGTCGGTCGCCTCCCACGACCTCCAGGAGCCGCTCCGAAAGGTCCGCACGTTCGCGGCCCGCGTCCGCGAGACGGAGGCGGCCTCGCTCTCCGAGCGCGGAATCGAGGATCTGCGGCGAGCCGAGGCGTCCGCCGAGCGCATGCAGCAGCTGATCGAAGACCTGCTCGTGCTCTCGAGGGTCGCGACGCAGACGCGGCCGTTTGAGCCGGTCGATCTCAATCGAGTCGCCGAGGAGGTGCTCGAGGATCTCGATCACATGCTTCAACGGACAGGCGCGACGGTCCATGTCGGCCCGCTGCCGACGGTCACCGCCGATGCGCGTCAGATGCACCAGTTGCTGCAGAACCTGATCGCAAACGCGCTCAAGTTCCGGCGCGAAGGAGTGACCCCGAAGGTCCAGATCAGCGCGACGGCCGATGCCGGCGTGATGACGCTCGTCGTGCACGACAACGGAATCGGCTTCGATCCGCAGTATGCGCGACGGATCTTCCGCGTCTTCGAGCGTCTGAACGGGCGCTCGAGCTACCCGGGCACCGGGCTCGGCCTCGCGCTGTGTCAAAGGATCGCCGAGCGTCACGGCGGCACGATCACGGCCGAGAGCGTCCCCGGCGAGGGGTCGAACTTCACCGTCACGATGCCGATCAACGCTAATGTGACCGACACTGACGGGCCGCCGACCGCGACGAACGACGACCACGCCGAGCAGGAGGACCCGTATGTCGCAGCCTGACGGTCCCGGAAGGCCGTTCACGATTCTGCTGGCCGACGACGACGAGGAGGATCGCGAGCTCGCCCGCGACGCGCTTCAGGACTCGCGGCTCGCCAACGAGATGAAGTTCGTGGTCGACGGCCAAGACCTGCTCGATTACCTGCGCCACGAGGGGCGCTGGGCCGGGCCGGACGTGGACGCCCCGCGGCCCGGGATCATCCTGCTCGACCTCAACATGCCGAAGAAGGACGGCCGTGAGGCTCTGGCGGAGATCAAGGCCGACGATTCGCTGCGCCGGATCCCGATCGTCGTGCTGACGACCTCCAACGACGAGGCCGACATCGTCTCGAGCTACGACCTCGGCGTCAGCTCGTTCATCACCAAGCCGGTCACGTTCGGCGCCCTGGTCGACGTGATGCGCTCCTGGACCCAGTACTGGTTCGAGATCGTCCAGATCCCGAACGGCGAGGTCCGCGGGCTGAAGCACAACTGATCGCCGGCCGACCCCGCCTAGAATCCTGGCCGTGGACGACGCGGAGGTCGTATTCGACGAGCGCGGGCTTGTCCCGTGCATCGTCCAGGACTGGCGGACAGGCGAGGTGCTGACGCTCGCCTACATGAACGCCGAGGCGCTGCGCCGCACCCGCGAGACCGGCGAGACGCACTTCTTCAGCCGCTCCCGCCACGAGCTGTGGCACAAGGGCGCGACGTCGGGCAACACGCAGGCCGTGAAGGCGATCCGCTACGACTGCGACGGCGACGCGCTGGTGGCGCTCGTCGAGCCGGCGGGGCCCGCCTGCCACACCGGCGAGCGGACCTGCTTTCACCGCGGCGAGCTCGAGCCGGACGCGCCGTTCGCGGTCCTGCCGGTACTCGAGCGGACGATCGCCGCGCGCGCCGGCGCGATGCCCGAGGGCTCGTATACCGCGACGCTGCTCGCCGACCCCTCGCGGGCGGGGGCGAAGGTCGAGGAGGAGGCCGAGGAGGTCGTGCGGGCCGCGCGAGAGGAACCAGACGAACGGGTCGCCGAGGAGGCCGCCGACCTGATCTACCACCTCGCGGTGCTGCTGCGGGGTCGTGACCTGACGCTCGCCGACGCCGAGCGCGTGCTGGATGGCCGTCGCCGGGGGTGAGCAGCAGACGGCCGGGCCGGTGCCGTCGCTCGAGGACGTGCGAGCGCTCGCGCGCGACCACAACCTGATCCCGCTGCACCAGACGTTCATCGACGACTGCCAGACGCCGGTGTCGGCGTTCCTGAAATTGCGCGAGCTGCCGTTCAGCGCTCGCGAGCCGGGGTTCCTGCTCGAGTCCGCCGACCAGGGCCGCGTCGGGCGCTACTCGTTCATCGGCTTCAGGCCGCGCAATGTGCTGCGCTGGTCGCTCGGCGACCCCGGCGATCCGTACGCGCTCGCGGCCGCCGAGCTCGCGCAGTTCCGTGTCGCGCCGGTGCCCGGCCTGCCGCCGTTCGCCGGCGGCCTCGTTGGCGTGTTCGCCTACGACCTCGTCCGCACGGTCGAGCCGCTGGGGGAGCCGAACCCGGACCCGCTCGGTGTCCCGGACCTGGCGCTGATGCTGACCGACGCGCTGGTCGTGTTCGACCACCTCAAGCGCACCGTGACCGTGGTCGCAAACGTCTACACCGACGATGACGACCTCGACGCGTCCTACGCGCGGGCGGTCGAGACGATCACCGAGATCCGCTGGCGGCTGGACGGCCCGGTTCCGCACCCGCCGCGAACGCCGGCGCCCGATCGCCGGGCGCCCAGTTTCGAGCCGAACATGTCGCGCGAGCGCTTCGAGGCGATCGTCGCGCGGATCATCGAGTACATCTACGCCGGCGACGCGTTCCAGGTCGTCCCGTCCCAGCGCTGGTCGGCGCCGGTGCCGGTCGAGGCGTTCTCGATCTACCGGGGGCTGCGGGCGGTCAACCCGAGCCCGTACATGTACTTCCTCGACTTCGGCGACTTCGAGATCGCCGGCGCGAGCCCCGAGCCGCTGATCACGGTCAGCGGGCGCCGCGTGACGACGCGGCCGATCGCCGGCACCCGGCCGCGCGGCGGCGACCCCGACGAGGACCGGCGGATGGCCGACGAGCTGCTGGCCGACGAGAAGGAGCGCGCCGAGCACGTGATGCTGGTCGATCTGGGGCGCAACGACCTCGGGCGGGTGTGCGAGTACGGCTCGGTTCAGGTCGAGAGCTTCATGGCGGTCGAGAACTACAGCCACGTGATGCACATCGTCTCGAGCGTCGCCGGCAGGCTGCGGCGGGGCATCGGGGCGCTCGAGGCGCTGCGCTCGGTGCTGCCGGCCGGGACCCTGTCTGGCGCGCCGAAGGTTCGCGCGATGCAGATCATCGACGAACTCGAGCCCGTCAAGCGCGGCGGCTACGGCGGCGCGATCGGCTGGGTGAGCTACACGGGCGAGCTCGACACCTGCATCCACATCAGAACCGTCGTCGTCAAGGACGGCGTCGCCCACGTCCAGGCCGGCGGCGGCACGGTCGCCGACGCCAAGCCCGACTACGAGTTCCGGGAATCCGAGGCAAAGGCCCGCGCGGTGCTGCAGGCGATCGAGCTCGCGGTCGCTCAGCCCGAGTGGCCGTAGGCCTCTACGATGGCGCCTATGCGCAAGGCTGTCTCGATCGCGGTCGCCGTGTTTTGCCTGCTGGCGCCCGCGGTCGCGAGCGCGAGCGCGACCACGCAGACCGCGAGCGCCGGTGACGTCACCGCAACGCTCAGCTGGCGCGGGCAGAGCCCGCTTGTCACCGACATGCACCTGACGATCTCGCAGGCCGGCACCATGGCCTACAACCAGCCGGTCAGCTCGAAGCCGTGCGGTGCCTACTGTGGCCCGGGCGGCGCGAGCGGCAAGTCGCTCCAGGTGCTCGACCTGACCGGCAACGGCGAGCTCGAGGTCGTGCTGGACCTCTACAGCGAGGGCGCGCACTGCTGCTTCATCGATCAGGTGTTCAGCCCGTCGGCGGCGCTCGGCACATACGTGGTGAAGCAGAGGGACTTCGTCAACTCCGGCGCCGACCTGCGCGACCTCGACCACAACGGGCAGACCGAGTTCGTGTCGGCCAACAACGCTTTTGCGTACGAGTTCACCGACTTCGCCGAATCGGGGCTGCCGATCCAGATCTTCAAGTTCACGGGCCTGAGGTTCGTCGACGTGACCCGCGACTACCAGTCGCTGATCCGCGAGGACGCCAGCCTCTGGTGGCACGCCTACAGGAGCGACCGCGACAGCGGCCGGGTCGGGCTGATCGCCGCCTGGGCGGCGGACGAGTACAACCTCGGCAAGGCCTCCGGCGCTCGCGGGACGCTCACCCAGCAGGTGTCCGAGCACCGCATCTCGGCGCGGTTCGTCAAGCGGCTTGAAGCCTTCCTGAAGCGCAACGGCTACACCCGTTGAGCCGCCCGTGCGGGTCCTCTGCGTCGACAACTACGACAGCTTCACCTACAACCTGGTCCAGTACCTGGGCGAGCTCGGCGCCGAGCTGGAGGTCGTTCGCAACGATCACGCGACCGTCGACCAGCTGCTGGTCAGGGGCTATGACCGGCTGATCGTCTCACCGGGGCCGTGTACGCCCAATGAGGCCGGGATCTCGCTCGAGGCCGTCAAGCGCTTTCCCGCGGCCGGGATCCCGACGCTCGGCGTCTGCCTCGGTCACCAGGCGCTCGTCCAGGCGTGGGGCGGCAAGGTGATCACCCACGCGCCCGTGCACGGCAAGACGACGCTGATCGAGCACGACGGCAAGACGATCTTCAGCGGCCTGCGGGCGCCGCTCGAGGTCGGGCGCTACCACTCGCTGGTCGCCGATCCAGAGCTGCCGCCGGTGCTCGAGCGCAGCGCGTTCGGCGGCGACGTCGTGATGGCCGTGCGCCACCGCGAGCTGCCGGCCGAGGGCGTGCAGTTCCATCCCGAGTCGGTACTGACCCAGCAGGGCCACGAGCTGCTGTCGAACTTCCTGAGCCGGGCGCGATGACTTCTGGGCCTGACCTGCTGACGGGCGCGATCGACGCGCTCGCCAGCGGCACCGACCTGACCCAGGACGAGACCTCGGCGGTGCTGGAGGAGATCATGACCGGCAACGCCTCCGAGGTGCAGATCGCTGCATTCCTGATCGCGCTGCGCACCAAGGGCGAGACTGTGCAGGAGCTCGCGGGGCTCGCGCGAACGATGCGCTCGCTGGCGACCCCGGTCACCGTCCGGCGCGAGCAGCTGCTTGACACCGCCGGCACCGGGGGTGGCCGGCGGACCTTCAACGTCTCGACGACCGCCGCCTTGATCGCAGCCGGCGCCGGCTGCACGGTCGCCAAGCACGGCAACCGGTCGGCGACCGGTCTGTCTGGGTCCGCGGACGTGCTCGAGGCGCTCGGGGCGCGGATCGACCTCGGCCCCGAGGCGGTCGCGCGGTGCATAGAGCAGGTCGGGTTCGGGTTCATGTTCGCGCCCGCCCACCACCAGGCGACGCGCTACGTGATCCCGGTCCGCCGTGAGCTCGCCGTGCGGACGATCTTCAACTTCCTCGGACCGCTGACCAACCCCGCCGGGGCCTCGCGCCAGCTGATCGGAGTCTCGGACGGACGCTTTCTGGAGACGATGGCAGGCGCGCTGGTACTGCTGGGGACTGAGCACGCGCTCCTGGTCGCCAGTGACGACGGCCTCGACGAGCTGAGCATCTCGGCACCGACAAAGGTGGTCGAGGTGCTCGACGGCGAGGTCTCGAGCTACTCCGTCAGCCCCGAGGAGGTGGGCCTGTCACGCGCACCGGCCGCGGACGTGCCCGGCGGCGACCCGGCCCAGAACGCCGACACCGCACGACGGATCTTCGCCGGCGAGGCGGGCGCGGCGCGCGACCTTGCGGTGCTCAACGCGGGCGCCGCGATCTACGCCGGTGGCGCCGCGCCGACGCTGGTCGACGGGGTCAGGGGCGCCGAGCGGGCGATCGAATCCGGCGCCGCCGCTGAGACACTCGAGCGGTTCGTGACCGTCACGCGGGAGCTGGCGCCGTCGCGGTGAACGCGCTCGACCCGATCATAACGAGCACCCGCGCCGAGGTCGTGCGCCGCCGCGCACAGACGCCATTGGAGGCGCTCGAGAAGGCGGCCGGGGCGCGGGCGACGGACGATCCGCCGCGCGGGTTCGCCGCCGCGCTCGGGCGCCCCGGGCTGAGCGTGATCGCCGAGCACAAGCGCCGCTCGCCGTCGGCCGGGGTGATCCGCGACGACCTCGAGCTCGCTGACGTGGTCGGCGCCTACGACCGCGGCGGCGCCAGCGCGCTCTCGATCCTGACCGAGGAGCAGAGCTTCGGCGGCACGCTCGCCGACCTCGGCGCCGCCCGCGCGGTCTCGGCGCTGCCGATCCTGCGCAAGGATTTCATCGTCGACCCTTATCAGCTGCCAGAGGCGCTGGCCGCCGGCGCCGACGCGATCCTGTTGATCGTCGCCGCGCTGGTCGCCGAGCAGCTCGAGCTCCTCTACGCGCGGGCCGTCGAGCTCGGGCTCGGGGTGCTGGTCGAGGTCCACGACGAGGCCGAGCTCGAGCTCGCGGTGGCGCTCGGTGCGGCGGTGATCGGGATCAACAACCGTGACCTGACGACGCTCGAGGTCGACGCCGGGCGCTGCCTGGCGCTCGCGCCACTGGTGCCCGATGCGACGGTCGTGGTGGCCGAATCTGGCTTTAAGAACAGCGCCGACCTGCGCGCGCTGACGGGCGCCGGGATCGACGCGGTGCTGGTCGGCGAGGCGCTGATGCGCGCGCCCGACATCGAGGCCGCCTGCCGAGAGCTGACGGGCCTGGCCCTTCGTACGATGTGAGCAATGGCGAAGATCAAGTTCTGCGGGCTGACACGTGAAGTCGACGCCGCGCGAGCGGTCGAGGCCGGCGCGTGGGCGCTGGGCATGATCATGTGGCCCGGCTCGCCGCGCCATTGCCCGCCGGAGGTCGCGGCCGAGATCGGCGCCACCTACAAGCGGCGGGCCGAGATCGTCGGCGTGTTCGTCAACTCGACGCTCGATGAGGTGACCCGCGCCGCCGACGACGCGAGCCTGACGATGCTCCAGTTCCACGGCGACGAGGGACCGGTGTTCTGCGGCGCGGCGGCGCGCCGGACCGGCTGTCGCGTGATCAAGGCCGCACGCGTGCACAGCGGCGCCGACATCCAGGCGCTGGCCGCGTTCCACACCGATTTCCACCTGCTCGACAGCTACGTGGCGGGCGCGCGGGGCGGCACCGGCGAGACGTTCTCATGGGAGCTGGCACGCATCCACACCGGCTCGGTACCGGTGATCCTGTCGGGGGGCTTGAACGCCGACAACGTCGGTGACGCAATCGCCGCCGTGCGGCCGTTCGCTGTCGATGTCTCGAGCGGCATCGAGCTCAGCCCCGGACGCAAGGACCAGGCCAAGCTGGCCGCGTTCGCGGCGGCGGTCGCGGCCGCCAACGACGCGGCGCTGAGCGCCACGTGAGACGGATCGAGCATCGGTTTGGCCCGTACGGGGGTCAGTACGTCCCTGAGACGCTGATGCCGGCGCTCGCCGAGCTCGAGCTCGCGTGGCTCGAGGTCCGCGAGGACACGGAGTTTCGGTCACAGCTCGACGAGCTGCTACAGGACTACGTCGGCCGGCCCTCGCCCCTGTATCTGGCGTCGCGGCTGAGCGAGGCCGCCGGCCACGCCGTCTACCTCAAGCGCGAGGACCTCAACCACACCGGCGCGCACAAGATCAACAACGCGCTCGGTCAGGCACTGCTCGCCAAGCGGATGGGCAAGCGGCGGATCATCGCCGAGACGGGCGCCGGCCAGCACGGGGTCGCGTCGGCGACCGCGTGCGCGCTGCTGGACCTCGAGTGCGTCGTCTACATGGGGACCGAGGACATGCGGCGCCAGAAACCGAATGTCGAGCGGATGCGCCTGCTCGGCGCCGCGGTCGAGCCCGTGCACGACGGCGCGCGGACGCTCAAGGAGGCCATCTCGGCGGCGATCCGCGACTGGGTCGCCAACGTTGACAGCACCCACTACATCATCGGCTCGTGCGTCGGGCCGGCGCCGTATCCGGCGCTCGTCCGCGAGCTGCAACGGGTGATCGGCGACGAGGCGCGCGCGCAGGTGCTGGAGCGGGCCGGGCGGCTGCCGCAGCGGGTCGTTGCATGCGTGGGGGGCGGGTCGAACTCGATCGGCGTGTTCACGGCGTTCGTCGACGATCCGGAGGTCGAGCTGATCGGCGTCGAGGCCGCGGGGGAGGGGATCGAGACCGGGCGCCACGGCGCGCCGCTGACCGCGGCCGGGCGGGGTGGGCGGGGTGGAATCTTGCACGGCGCCTACTCGGCGATCATGCAGGATGAGGACGGACAGATCCTCGAGGCGCACTCGATCTCCGCCGGTCTCGACTACCCGGGCAGCGGCCCTGAGCACGCCTGGCTGCGCGACCAGGGCCGCGCTAACTACTTCGCGGTTACCGACGATCAGGCGCTACGCGCGTTCGCGACGACCGCGCGGCTAGAAGGGATCATTCCGGCGCTCGAGAGTGCGCACGCGCTCGCGTGGGCGCTCGATAACCCGGGCAGCGAGCTCGACCTCGTATGCCTGTCCGGGCGCGGCGACAAGGATCTCGCTGAGGCGCTCGCGCGGTTGTGACCGGCAGCGAGAAGATCGCGGAGGCGTTCGAGCGCGCCCGCGCCAACGGCCGGCGCGCGGCACTGATGCCGTACCTGATGGGCGGCTTTCCGACGGTCGCCGCTTCGACGGAGATCGGGCTCGCCTACGCGCGCGCGGGAGCGGATCTGGTCGAGCTCGGGATCCCGTTCTCGGACCCGCTCGCCGACGGCCCGGTGATCCATGCGGCGGCGACGGCGGCGCTCGACGCCGGGGCGACGCTGCCCGGTGTGCTCGAGGTAGCGCGCGCGGTCGCGCCACACGTCCCGGTGGTCGTCATGTGCTACGCGAACGTGATCCTCGCGCGCGGGCTGGAGCGGTTCCTCGACGAGCTCGTGCAGGCCGGTGCCGGCGGCTTGATCGTTCCCGATCTGCCGCTCGAGGAGTCCGACGACGCACGCGCCGGATGCGATCGCCGGGGGCTGGCGCTCGTGCCGCTGATCGCACCGACGACGCCCGACCAACGGCTGGCTCGGATCGGTGCGGCGGCGCGTGGGTTCCTGTACGCGGTAAGCGTCACCGGCACGACCGGCGAGCGGGCCGCGATCGACGACGGGCTGGGCGCGATCATCGCCCGTGCCCGCGCGCACACGAAGGTTCCGGTGGCGGTCGGTTTCGGGATCGGCACGCCTCAGCAGGCGGCCCTCGCGGCCGCCGCCGGTGCCGACGGCGTGATCGTCGGGAGCCGGCTCGTGCGGGCCGCCGGTGAGGGCTCAGACCCGGCAGCGGCGGTATCGGAGCTCGTCGGTGGCTTCGCGGCGGCGCTGTCCGCGAAGTAAGATCTCGCGGCGATGGGCCTGATTCTCACCGCCACAGCCGGTCTCTGCATCTGGATCGTGATCTGGTCGCTGAACGTCAGCGGACTCGACGGTTTCCTGATCACGATCGTGCTCGTGCTAATCGCGATCGGCGTCCGGAACCTGCTGCCGTTCCTGCCCGGCCGGCGGGACTAACTCGGGAACCAGATGCGAAGCTGGTTGCTGGCGAGGACGCATGTGGTCTGGCTGTGCGCAGGCGCGGCGGGGTTGGCCCTCGCGGGCTGCTCGAGCACCGCGACCGCGGGCAGCTCGGCGGTGGTGGTCAACGGCAGCACGCTGACCGTCTACGCCAGCCAGCCGCCGTCCGGCTCAGGCGGCCAGCCGGCCTCCGACATGCTCGATGCCGAGCAGCTCGCGCTGTCGCAGGCGGGTGGCAAGGCGGGCAAGTACACGGTCAAGCTCGTCAAGCTCGACGGGCACGAGCTGTCTGACAACGCGCGGACCGCGATCGAGGATAAGACCGCGATCGCGTACCTCGGTGAGCTGCAGCCCGGGACCTCGCAGATTTCGGTCGAGATCACCAATCAGCAGGGCCTGCTGGTGGTCAGTCCCGCCGACACGGCTGTGTATTTGACACAGCCGATCCCGCCGGTCTCGAGCTCGCCGACCTCTTTCTACCCGGCGCATTCCACCTACAAGGAAACGTTCGCCCGCGTCGTCCCGAACACCGCGAGCGAGGCCAGGGCGCTCGTCTCCGAGATGCAGTCGCAGGGCGTTTCGAGGCTCTATGTCGCCGATGACGGTTCACAGTACGGCGCCGCGGTGACGCAGGAGGTCGCGCACGACGCCAAGGCGTCGGGGATCACGGTCGTATCTGGCGCCGCCGCCGCCGACGGAGCGTTCTACGGCGGCAGCATCGTCAGTCCCACGGCACGCGCGGTCGCCACCCGTGCGCTGGACGGAGTTGCGTCCAGGAATCCGAGCGCGAAGCTGTTTGCTCCCTCCGGGCTTTACAACAACCCGTTCGTCGCCGGGCTCAGCCCGGCCGCACAGCAGCGCCTGATCGTCTCCTCGCCGGGCTTTATGCCGCGCGATCTGCCGTCCGCCGGCCGCACCTTCCTGTCGGATTTCAAGACCTCCTTCGGCCACGCCCCGGTGCCGCAGGCGGTGTTCGGCTATGAGGCGATGTCGGCGCTGCTGGCGGTGCTCGACCAGGCCGGTGTGCACGCGAACGACCGCGCCGACGTGGTCGCCGGCTTTCGCTCGCTGAAGGACCGGAGCTCCGCCATCGGGACCTACTCGATCAGCGGCGGGGACCCGAGCATCGCGCCGTTCATCTTCGCCCGCGCCAAGGGCGGAGCGCTCGTTCCGTTCAAGTTTGTCCAGTTGCAAGGGTGATCGCCCGGCGCCGAGCAAGCCTCGCGATCACGCTTGCCGCCGCCGCGGTCGCGCTCGGTGGCTGCGGGAGCGACGCCGCTACTCACAACGAGATCGAGGGCGGACGGCTGACGATCTACGTCAGCGTGCCGCTCAACGGCGCCTCGGCGGTCAGCGGCGAGTCCGTCCTGCGCGGCGCGCAGCTGGCGCTTGAGTCGGTCCACGGACGGATCGGGAGCTACCGGATCGCGCTGCGGCCGCTCGACGACGCGCTCGCGAAGACCGGCACCTGGGACCCCGGGCAGACGACCGCCGACGTCCACGCGGCGACGCTCGACAAGACGATGATCGGCTACATCGGCGACTTCGACTCGGGCGCGAGCGCGGTCTCGATCCCGCTGCTCAACCGCGCCGAGATCCCCCAGATAAGCCCCTCGAGCACCGCCGTCGGCTTGACCGAGGGCGGGCCGGAGGCATCGCCCGGCGAGCCCGACAAGTACTACCCGACCGGGCGCCGGACGTTCGTCCGCGTGGTCCCCAACGACGCCGTCCAGGCGGCGGTCCAGGCCCAGCTGCAGCGGAGCATGGGCTGCACCAAGACCTACGTGCTCGATGACGACGAGTTCGACGGGCGTGACATCGCGCAGAGCTTCCAGGTGGCGGCCCAGTCCGCCGGCCTGCACATCGTCGGCGCCCAGGAGTACGAGCCGCGCGCGAGCAGCTACACATCGCTCGCCGCCGGGATCGCGCAGACCGGCGCCAACTGCGTGATGCTGGGTGCCGTCACGCAGAACAACGCCGTGCTGATCACGCGCCAGCTCGCGGCGGCGCTCCCGGACGCGCTGATCTTCGGGTCCGCCGGGCTCGCCGAGAGCACCTACGCCGACCCGGCCGAGGGCGGCATCCCGGTGACGCTCGACCCGCGCGTCGTGCTGACTGTCGCGACGCTGTCGCCCTCGTCCTATCCGCCGGCGGGCCGGCAGTTCTTCGTCTCGTACGAACGCCGCTATGGGTCCCCACAGCCGGACGCGATCTTCGGCTACGAGGCGATGAGCCTGATGCTCAACGCGATCGCGCGCGCGACCGACAACGGGACCCATGAGGCGGTCCGCACGAAGGTGCTGTCGGCGCTGTTTGCGACCCGCGACCGACGCAGCGTGCTAGGCACGTACAGCATCAACGCAAACGGTGACACGAGCCTCGACGAGTACGGGGTGTGGCGCATCGTCGACGGACGGCTGACGTTCTGGAAGGCGATGCGCGGCTAGCGCGCGAGCGCCCGGCGTTCCGCCCCCTATGAGCCCAGGATCCTCATCTCCTCCGTCGACCCGAACCCAAGACCAGCATCGGCATCTCCACTCTCGCGCGCCTCATCCGCAACGGCCGCCGCGACCGCGGTCGCGACCTCGCGGTTGAAGACCGACGGGATGATGTAGTCCTCGCGCAGCTCCTCGCTCGGGACGATGTCGGCGATCGCGCGCGCGGCCGCGGTCTTCATCGTCTCCGTGATCTCCTTCGCGCGCGCGTCCAGCGCGCCCCGGAAGATGCCCGGGAAGCAGAGAACGTTGTTGATCTGGTTGGGATAGTCCGAGCGCCCGGTGGCGAGAATCCGGACGTAGGGGAGGGCTTCCTCGGGCGACACCTCGGGGGTCGGGTTGGCCATCGCGAACACGATCGGATCGGGGTTCATCTTCGCCAGCGCGACAGCCGGCAGCACGCGTGCTCCCGACAGACCGATCAACAGGTCGGCGCCTTCGATCACCTCGGCAGGCATCCCGTCGCGATGGTCGGCGTTGGTCCGCTCGGCGAGCCGGCGCTTGATCGGGCCCATCGTGCCATCGAGGTAGTCCGACCGTGCTACATGCACGGCCCCGCGCGAGTCGCAGCCGATGATGTGGTGGACGCCCGCCTCCAGCAGGATCTGCGTGACCGCCATCCCGGCGGCACCAAGCCCGACGATCACGACCCGGACGTCGCCGATCCGCTGGCCGGTCAGAGTCAGCGCATTGAGGAGCGCCGCCAGCACGACGACGGCGGTCCCGTGCTGGTCGTCGTGGAACACCGGGATGTCGAGCTCGAGCTTCAGGCGCGACTCGATCTCGAAGCAGCGCGGAGCCGATATGTCCTCGAGGTTGATGCCGCCGAACGCAGGCGCGATCGCCTTGACGGCGGCGACGATCTCGTCCGGATCCTTGGTGTCGAGGCAGATCGGGAACGCGTCGACGCCGCCGAACTCCTTGAACAGCATCGCCTTGCCCTCCATCACCGGCATCGCCGCCCGCGGTCCGATGTCGCCCAGGCCCAGCACCGCGGTACCGTCGGACACGACCGCGACCGTATTGCGCTTGATCGTGTACTGAAACGCCTTGTCGGGGTCGTCGCGGATCGCCTCGCAGACGCGGGCGACACCCGGCGTATAAGCCATCGAGAGGTCGTCGCGCGTTTTCAGCGGGCTCTTGTTGCGGATCTCGATCTTGCCGCCGATGTGGAGCATGAACGTCCGGTCGGTGGTGTCGAGCACCCGCGCCCCCTCGACCGCATTCACCGCCGCCGTCAGCCGCGGCCAGTCGGCCGCGTCGCTGGTCTCGACCGTGATGTCGCGGATCGTGTGGCCGGCGTCGACCCCGACCAGGTCGACGGCGCCGATCGTCGCGCCCGCCGCACCGATCGCGCTCGCCACCTTGCCCAGCATTCCCGGCAGATGGTCGATCTCGACGCGCAGCGTCAGGCTGTACTGGGCGCTCGGGGTACCGGTCATACCGCGCCGCATCTTATGCCTCCGCAATCGGCGACCACCGGGGCGCGAGATAGGCTCAAATGACGATGGCCGACGAGCTCTTCTTGATCGATGGCAACAGCCTCGCCTACCGGGCGTTCTTCGCGCTGCCGGAGTCGATCGCGACCTCGACCGGCGTGCCGACCAACGCGATCTTCGGCTTCGCCTCGATGCTCGTCAAGATCCTGACCGACTACGGGCCCAAGGCGACGGTCGTCGTCTGGGATGCGGGCTCGTCGGGCCGCAAGGAGGTCTACTCCGAGTACAAGGCGCAGCGCACGAGCCGCCCGGACCTCCTCAAGGAGCAGTGGCCGCACCTGGAGCCGCTGGTCGACGCGTTCGGTTACCGCAACCTGAAGGTCGACGGCTACGAGGCCGACGACGTGATCGCCTCGATCGCCGAGCGCGCGAAGTCGTCAGAGCCGCCGGTTGAGGTGATGGTCGTGACCGGCGACCGCGACGCCTACCAGCTGGTCGACGACCGCGTCCGGATCATGACGACCTCGCGCGGGATCACCGACACCCGTGTCTACGACCGCGAGGGCGTGATCGATCGCTACGGGATTCCGCCGGAGCTGGTCCCGGACTTCATCGGGCTCAAGGGCGACACGAGCGACAACATCCCCGGCGTCCCCGGAATCGGCGACAAGACCGCGGCCGATCTGCTGCAGCGTTTCGGGTCGCTTGAACAGGTGCTCGACAACGTCGACGAGATCAGCGGCGCCAAGCGCAAGCAAAACCTGCTCGAGCACGCCGACGACGCCCGGATCTCCAAGCAGCTGGCGACCGCACAGCGCGACATCCCGCTCGACCTCGACGTCGGCGAGTTCGTCGCGCAGCCGCCCGACCGCTCACGGCTGCGCGACGTGTTCCGCGAATTTGAGCTGCGCGAGCCGCTGCGGCGGCTCGAAGAGGCGCTCGGATCGGCCGACGCGGCGGCACCTGCGCCGGTCACTGAACAAGCGCTGTCGGCGAGGGTCAGGCGCGGATCGCTGGCAGACGTATCGCGGCTGGCGCAGGCCGAGGTGTCGCTGGCGGTCCGCCCGCCGGAGGCACCGGAGGGGGCGCTGTTCGGCGACAGCCCCGAATGGCAGTTCGGGGTATATGTGCAGGATCAGGTGGTCGTCGGTTCGTGCGCGCGGCCAGAGGACCTGGTCGCCGCCGTCGGCTCGCGCCCGGTGGTCGCTCACGACGCCAAGTCGCTCGGCGAGGTCCCCGAGGTGCTGGCCCACGACACCGAGGTGGCCGCCTACCTGCTGGAGCCCGCCCGCCGGGCCTACCCGTTCCGGGAGCTGTGCGAGGAGCGCGGCCTGGCGAGCGACGTCGACGATGAGACGGGGCGCGACGCCCAGCTCGCGCAGGCGCTCGCGACCTGGCAGCGCGAGGAGATCCGCGGGCGCGGACTGACTGATCTGCTCGAGAACGTCGAGCTGCCGATCGTCCGCATCCTGCGGGAGATGGAGCTAGCGGGGGTCAAGATCGACACCGAGCGCCTGGCCGAGATCTCGGCGCGCGTCAAGACCGAGGCCGACACGCTCGAGTCGGAGATCTACGAGCTCGCCGGCGAGGAGTTCACGCTCGGCTCACCCAGGCAGCTCGAGGAGGTGCTGTTCGGAAAGCTGGGTCTTTCCCGCAAGCGGCGCGGGAAGACCGGCTACTCGACCGATGCCCGCGTGCTGCAGGCGATCCGCGACGAGCATCCGATCATCCCCAAGATCGAGCGCTGGCGCGAGCTGGTCAAGCTCGCCCAGACGTATCTCGACGCGCTGCCGCTGCTCGTCGACGTGCGCAACCGTCTGCACACGACCTTCAACCAGACCGCGGCGACCACCGGGCGCCTGTCCTCGAACAACCCGAACCTCCAGAACATCCCGATTCGGACCGAGCTGGGGCGTGAGATCCGCGCCTGCTTCGTCGCCGAGCCCGGGAACCTGCTCGTGTCGGCCGACTATTCGCAGGTCGAGCTCCGGCTGCTGGCGCACATTGCCGGCGAGGACGTGCTGAAGGAGATCTTCCGCCGCGGCGAGGACGTCCACACGGCGACCGCCTGCCGCGTGTTCGGCGTCACGCCGGACCAGATCGACCCCGGCATGCGCTCGAAGTCGAAGATGATCAACTACGGGATCGTCTACGGCCTGTCGGCGTACGGGATGGCCGACCGGCTCGACATCCCGCAGGAGGAGGCAGACGAGTTCATCCGGCGCTACCTGGCCGGCTTCCCCGCGGTCGGGCGCTTCATCGAGCAGACGATCGAGCAGGGGGCCGAGGCCGGGTACGTGTCGACCCTGTTCGGGCGTCGCCGCCAGGTGCCGGAGCTCCGGGCCCGGCGCTGGGATCTGCGCAAGCAGGGCGAGCGGTTCGCGGTCAACATGGTGATCCAGGGGACGGCGGCCGACATCATGAAGGTCGCGATGGTCCAGTGCGACCACGCGCTCAGGGACGCCGGCGTCCGTTCCCAGCTCGTCCTGCAAATCCACGATGAGCTCCTGTTCGAGGGCCCCGAGAGCGAGGCCGAGCAGGTCAAGCAGATCGCGATCCGCGAGATGGCCAATGCTTACGAGCTCGACCCGCCGCTGGCGGTCGAGGCCGGGATCGGCGCCGACTGGCTGTCAGCGAAGTGACGCCGCGGAGGACCTGACGCCCGGCGACCGCCGGAGCGTCGGCGCAGCCTCCTCAGCTCAGCTCAAAGACGAAGTCGTACTCCTTGCCGCCGTCGCGCGAGATCAGCTTCATCTGCCCGCGACTGTCGCGGAAGGCGCCGGTCCCGCCGGTGATCGACAGGACGCTGTTGCGGTTGTCGTAGTAGGGGCCCTCGACCGTGATCTGGCCGGACTTCAAGAACGTCGTCCAGAGGCACTCCCAGATGTGCTGCTGGGGCTGGATCCGCGTGCAGAAGCCCTCGTCGTGGCCGACCTTCTTGACGTTGGCCGGGTTGTAGACGGGTTGTTGAAGGTCAGGATGTTGCCCTTCACGTCGGCGCCGCCGCCGGTCGGGATCTCGGTGTCGTGATCGCGTGCTCGACCACCGTGATCGTGCGCACGCTTGCGGCGTGTGCCGGCTTCGCATAACCGACGTTGTTGCCGAGGGCGAGCACGGCCGCCAGGGCGATCGCGATCCCGATCAACGCCCAGCGAAGCAGTCGCTTCGCGGTTAGCTGCCTTCGCAAGGCCCTCCTCCTCATTAGTGGCTTCGCCGATCCTACGCCGCGACGGCGCGAGCGTCCAGACGCTCGCGAGCGCGCGCCTGATCGGAGAACACGAACTCCGGGTGCGCAATCTCGAGGTAGTGGTTGAAGGACCAGTCGACGAACCGCTTGGCGCTCATCGCGCGCAGCGTCGGCGCGAGCACCCGCGGCGCGACTCGCGGCACCAGCTGCTGGCAGCGGAGCAGCCACCTGTAGGCGAGCTCGTGCTCGGCCGAGAACGCGTGGTAGCGAGCGACTGCCTCCTCGCGCGTCTGCTGCCCGGCGATCACGCGCCGCAGCTCGCGCCCGCACGCGAGCCCGAAGTAGAGCGCGGTCCGGATGCCCTCGGCCGTCAACGGCAGGCAGTGGCCGGCCGAATCACCCACGAAGAAGATGCCGTCCTCGGTCGCCGGGCGCAGCGCGTGCGGAATCCAATTGCCCTGGTAGCGGACGGTGTCGGCTTCGAGGTCGTGCGCCAGCCGGACGGTCGGCTCTCGCACGTGGTAGCGCGGATCAAACGAGCCGACGCCGATTCGGAGCTCGCCGTTGGCGGGGAAGCGCCACGCGTAACCGGCCGGCACGTAGTCGCGGTCGATCCAGATCTCGAGCTCGCGCCCGAACCCAAGCGGGTGCACCTCGAGCCCGCGCGACAGCAGCGCCTCAGGCGGCTGGACGTTTGCGCCGCGCCCGAGCACGCGACGCCAACCGAGCGCGTCGACGATCAGCGGCGCCGTCAGAGCGCCCCGATCCGTGATCACGGTGTCGCCCTCACGGCGCTCGACCTTCGCGGTCTCGAAGCTGAAATCGCCCTGCTCGGCCAGTGCGCCGCAAAGCGTCCCGTAGTCGAAGGTCGAGAAGGTCCACGGCAGGTCGTAGCGGGTGGTCGCAAACGGGGTGTGGATGACGAGCTCGCCGAACGTCTGCTGGAGGGAATCCTGCAGCCGCATCGCGGTCAGCCAGGCGGTCGGGATCCCGCACGCCGACGTCTGGCGTTCGCCGATCTCGTAGCGGTCGACGACCAGCACGTCAGCGCCGGTCTGGGCGAGCTCGTGGGCGACCGCCAGGCCGGCGAAGCTCGCGCCGCAGATCAGCACGTCGCAGTCGCGTTGCAGCGTCGTGCGCGCTGCGCCGCGCTTGGTCGCTCTTATCGGCATTCGCCGCCGGATGATAGGACGGCCGATCGCCGCTATCCTCCGATCACTCATGTCCTCAACCACAACTTTGATGTCTGGCCCTGATCAGTCGAATGCGAAGGTCGTCGAAGGTTCGAACGGCCTCCTGCTCGAGATCGACGGCCAGATCGTCCCCAACTACGACGCCACGCTGCACCCGTTCCAGGAAGGCGATGTCGTCACCGGCCACGTCGTCCGAATCGATAACGACGAAGTCCTCGTAGACATCGGCTACAAGTCCGAGGGCGTCATTCCCGCCAGCGAGCTGTCGATCCGCAAATCGGTCGATCCCTCGGACGAGGTCTCGCTCGGCGAAGAGGTCGACGCGCTTGTCCTCACCAAGGAGGACCAGGACGGACGCCTGATCCTGTCCAAGAAGCGCGCCCGGTTCGAGAAGGCCTGGCGGCGGATCGAGGCGGCCGCCGAATCCGGCGAGCCGGTCCAGGGCGCCGTGATCGAGGTCGTCAAGGGCGGCCTGATCATCGACCTCGGCGTGCGCGGCTTCCTGCCCGCGTCGCTGGTCGACATCCGCCGCGTCCCGAACCTCGACGAGTACATGGGGCAGGCGATCGAATGCAAGGTGATCGAGCTCAATCGGTCGCGCAACAACGTCGTGCTGTCGCGCCGGGCGGTGCTCGAGGAGCAGCGCAAGGAGGACCGCGAGCGGATCCTCGACCGCCTGCAGCCGGGCCAGGTCGTCGAAGGCACGATCTCGAACATCGTCGACTTCGGCGCATTCGTCGACCTCGACGGGATCGACGGCTTGATCCACATCTCCGAGCTCTCGTGGTCGCACGTCAACCACCCGTCGGAGATCCTCAACATCGGCGATGTGGTCAGCGTCAAGGTGCTCGACATCGACCGTCAGCGCCAGCGGATCTCACTCGGTCTGAAGCAGACTCAGGAGGATCCGTGGCAGCGGGTCGTGGACACCTACAACATCGGCGATGAGCTCGAGGGCACGGTCACCAAGGTCGTCACGTTCGGCGCGTTCGTCGAGATCCTCGACGGCGTCGAGGGTCTGGTCCACATCTCCGAGCTCGCCCAGCACCACGTCGACAACCCGCGCGAGATCATCCAGCCGGGCGATCCGGTCCGAGTCAAGATCCTCGAGATCGACTCCGAGCGCCGGCGCCTGTCGCTGTCGATCAAGCGGGTCGAGGGTCAGGTCCTGCCGGTGCGTCCGATCCAGCCCCCGACCGAGGGCGATCTCGGAACGCTCGACGACATGCCTGAACTGGGCCTGTCCGAGGATGTTTTCGCCGCCAGCGACATGGAGCTGAGCGCCCCGGTCGAGCACGAGGCCATCGAGGTGGAGGCCGTCGAGCCCGAGGCCGTCGAGCCCGAGGCCGTCGAGCCGGAGGGCGCCGAGGCCGTCGAGCCCGAGGCCGTCGAGCCCGAGGCCGTCGAGCCCGAGGCCGTCGAGCCCGAGGCCGTCGAGCCCGAGGCCGTCGAGCCCGAGGCCGTCGAGCCCGAGGCGCGTCGAGCAGCCCGAGGCCGCGGTCGAGCAGCCCGAGGCCGCCGAGCAGCCCGAGGCCGCCGAGCAGCCCGAGGCCGCTGCGACCGATTCCGAGCAGACCGACCCGCCCCCAAGCGCCAACGGCGCCGGCGCGGACGTCGAGCAGCAGTCCGACACTCCGTCGGCCTGACGCTCCCGAGCCGTCGGGGCCGTGATTCCGTTCATCGGGTTGACGGGCGGCATCGGCGCCGGCAAGTCGACCGCGCTCGACGCGCTCGAGCGGCTGGGTGCCGCGTGCCTGTCGACGGACGCGGTCGTACACGATCTGTACGAGAGCGCTGAGGTGCGCGCCGCGGTCGCGGGCCAATTCGGTCCGGTCGTGCTGCGCGACGGCGCGATCGACCGCGCGGAGCTGGCGCGGGCGGCGTTCGCGTCCGGCGAGCAGCGCGCTTGGCTTGAACAGCTGCTGTGGCCGCTGGTCGGGCAGCGAATGATGTCCTGGCGGGCGGCGCTCGAGTCGCGGACGCCGGAGCCGCGGGCGGCGGTCGTCGAAGTCCCGCTGCTCTTTGAGTCTGGGATGGGGGGCGCGTTCGACGCCACGATCGCGGTGATCGCGGCCGAGCCGATCCGCGAAGGTCGCGCGTCCGGGCGGGGCCACGAGGCGCTGGATCAGCGCGCCGCGCGCCAGCTCAGCCAGACGGAAAAGTCGGAGCGAGCGACCTACACGGTCGTCAACGACGGCACGGTGGCCGAACTTGAGCACAACCTGTCGGCGATCCTTGACATGCTGCACCAATGAGTGCGCGGACCGCAACTGCTTCTCGCGGCCGGTCACGACAACGCTCGGCTGCGTCCCGGCGCAGGGTCGCCGCGCGCAGGCGCCGCTCGCTGATGGTGATCGTCTCGGTGCTGGTCGTCGTCGGTCTGACGATCCTGCTGCTGCCGCTCGCGCGCAAGGCGGTCAACGAGTTCGGCCTGCCGCTTCAGTACCAGGACGTGATCCGCCAGCAGGCGGCCGAGAAGCACCTCGATCCGGCGTTCATCGCGGCCGTCATCTACGCCGAGACCAAGTTCGACGCGCGGACGTCGTCGGCCGGCGCGGTCGGGCTGATGCAGATCCTGCCCCAGACGGCGGAGTTCCTGGCGCGGCGCTCGGGAGCGACCACGTTCCAAGTCTCGGACCTCAACAAGCCGTCGGTCAACATCGCCTACGGCAGCTACTACCTGCGCTACCTGCTCAACGAGTACAGCGGCAGCAAGGTCGAGGCGCTGGCGGCCTACAACGGCGGCGAGACCAACGTCGACAACTGGGTGGCTGCCGCACGCGCGCGCGGGCAGACGCTGCAGATCTCGCAGATCCCGTTCCCCGAGACGCGGGCGTACGTCGGCCGGGTGCTGTCCGCGCAGCAGGAGTACCGCCACACCTACGCTACCCAGCTCGGCTACGGCTGAGGCTCGAACATGGCGGCGGGGGCGCTCTCCGAGCGGCGGATCGCATCGGCGAGCCACTGCAGCGCCAGCAGCAGCAGGAGGGCGAGGGCCACCGTCGAGACGATGTACCACGGCCACGGCCCCATCACGTTCAGCAGCGAGTTGTGGACCGGCTTGGTGCGCAGATACATGTAGTTGCCGCCGGTCAGCACGTCGCCGAGCCCGGCGACCGCCGCCCATCCGAGCGTGATCACGAACACCCGCCAGGCGGCCCGCGGGCGCGGGTACATGCCACAGCCGAACACGAGCAGCATCGCCGCCGTCACCGCGCCGACGTGATACGTGAAGTACGTGAAGTAGTAGATGCTCGGGAAGGTCTGCGCGAGGTCCGGGGTGATCGTCGCCTGCAGCGACGCGGTCAGCGACCAGAAGTAGACGAGCTCGACCGCCAGCTGCCGCCGCGTCCAGAGCGCGACGATCGCGGCCAGCGAGACGACGTCGGTGAGCTGGAGCGGGAGCGTGTATTTGACTGACCAGCTGCCGTTGATCGCGTCCGCTACGTACTCGCCGGCCCAGCCGGCGAAGATCAGCGCCGCCAGCAGGCGCGCGTAGACGGTCACCCAGCGGCCCGGGTAGCGGCGCGGCAGCCAGACGGAGGCGAGGCACGCGACGACCAGCACCGCCAAGGCCGCCAGATGTGCTTCTGAGAACTGTCGCATCGTCGTCTCGGGTCGCGCTCGTCGGGGGTCGTCCGACGGTCACGATATGTTCAAGTGTCCTAGTCATGCCTAAGTTCGAACTAGATGGCGCCTACAGCCCGACCGCCGACCAACCGGCCGCGATCGCCGAGCTCGCGCGTGACATCGAGGCCGGTGATTCGTTTCTGACGCTGCTCGGGGCGACCGGCACCGGCAAGACGATGACGATGGCCGCGACGATCGAGGCGGTACAGAAGCCGGCGCTGGTGATCGCCCACAACAAGACGCTCGCGGCGCAGCTGTGCAACGAGTTTCGGACCTACTTCCCACGCAACGCGGTCGAGTACTTCGTCTCCTACTACGACTACTACCAGCCCGAGGCCTACGTCCCGAGCAAGGACCTGTACATCGAGAAGGACTCGGCGATCAACCAGGAGATCGACCGCCTGCGCCATTCGGCGACCGCGGCGCTGTTTGCGCGCCGCGATGTGGTGATCGTCGCCAGCGTCTCGTGCATCTTCGGCCTCGGTTCGCCGCAGACCTACGACGAGAACCTGCAGACGCTGAGCAAGGGCGAGATGATTGACCGCGACGGCCTGCTGCGAAAGCTCGTCTCGATCCAGTACAACCGCAACGACACGGCGCTGTCGCGCGGCACCTTCCGGGTCCGCGGCGAGACGCTCGAGATCTTCCCGGCGTATGCCGAGACCGCTTTTCGCGTGGTCCTGTTCGGCGACGAGGTCGAGCACCTGCAGCACTTCGACCCGGTGACCGGCGAGGTGATCGAGGATGATCTCGAGCACGTCGGCATCTGGCCCGCGTCGCACTACAACGTGCGCGAGGGAATGATCGAGGACGCGGTCGCCGAGATCGGACGGGAGCTCAACGCGCGCTGTGCAGAGCTCGAGCAGCAGGGCAAGCTGCTCGAGTCGCACCGGCTGCGCCAGCGGACCCAGTACGACATGGAGATGTTGCGCGAGCTCGGCTTCTGCTCGGGGATCGAGAACTACTCGCGGATCCTCGACGGGCGCAATCCGGGCGACCGGCCGTACTGCCTGCTCGACTACTTCCCCGACGACTTTGTCTGCTTCATCGATGAGTCCCATCAGACGGTGCCGCAGATCGGCGGCATGCATGAGGGCGACCGGTCGCGCAAGCAGACGCTGGTCGACTACGGGTTCCGGCTCCCGAGCGCGCTCGATAACCGCCCGCAGACGTTCCAGGAGTTCCTCTCGATCACGCCGCAGATGGTGTTCGTGTCAGCGACGCCGGGAGAGTTCGAGCGTTCGCACTCCTCGACGATCGTCGAGCAGATCGTGCGCCCGACCGGGATCGTCGACCCGGACGTCGAGGTGCGCGAGACGCGCAACCAGATCGACGACCTGATGAACGAGATCCGCGCCCGCACCGAGCGCGACGAGCGGACGCTGGTCACGACCTTGACGAAGAAGATGTCCGAGGACCTGACCGACTACCTGCTCGAGATGGGCTTCCGAGTCCGCTACCTGCACTCGGAGATCGACACGCTGGAGCGGATCCAGATCATCCGCGAGCTACGGCTGGGCGAGTACGACGTGCTGGTCGGGGTCAACCTGCTGCGCGAGGGACTCGACCTCCCGGAGGTCTCGCTGGTGGCGATCCTCGACGCCGACAAGGAGGGCTTTCTGCGGGGCGAGACGTCGCTGATCCAGACGATCGGTCGCGCTGCCCGTAACGTCGACGGCAAGGTGCTGATGTACGCCGACAAGGAGACCGCCGCGATGCGAGCCGCGATCGGTGAGACCGACCGCAGGCGCGCGATTCAGGTCGCCCACAACCGCGAGCACGGGATCACCCCGGAGACGATCGTCAAGGGGATCTCCGACATCGCCGAGTTCCTGCAGTCGGACTCCAAGGTGCCGCGCTCGCGTCGTCGGCGGCGGCGGAAGGAGAACACGATGGCGCCGGCCGAGATCGAGCGCGCGATCGTCGAGCTCGAGGAGGAGATGCTCGCGGCGGCGGAGGACCTGCGGTTCGAGTACGCCGCCAAGCTGCGCGACGAGATCCGCGACCTAAAGCGCGATCTCGACGAGGCGATTGCGGCAGGCGACGCCCGGGTCTCGTAGCCCTCTCGTAGCCGGTCTCTGGACCGCGGCCCGAGCCGCAACCGGTCCGGTACGCTGCGCCTGCTTGTCCGAGCTTTGAACGGAGGTCGCCGGGTGGCGCTTGATAGGAGCAGCATCGAGAAGAAGGACTTTCCGACCGCGCGTCAGGGATACGACAAGGCCGCGGTCGACGCGCATCTGGCAGCGATCGCCGGCGAGTTCGAGCACCTGACGCTCGCCTCGTCGGCCAGCGAACGGGTACGCGCGATCGTCGAGGCCGCGGAGACGAGTGCCGCTCAGATCCAGCGCGAGGCTGACGACGCGGCACAGGCGACCCGACAGGAGGCCGAGCAGGCGGCGCGGCACGCGCGCGAAGGCGCCGGCAAGGTCTTCGAGCTCGCCGCGGCGCTGACCGAGCAACTCGAAGCCGGCAGGCGGCAACTCGAGGCGCTGGTCGGCTCGCTGCCGGGGGTCGCGCGAGGCGCCGGCGCCCAACCGCAAGCCCGCACCGAGGCGCTCGTTGATCCGGATCCGGCGGACACCGAGGTCGAGGCGCCCGCCCCCGCGCCGCCCCCGGTCGCCGCCTCCGCGCTGGCCCCGGCGCCCGCGCCGGAGGTGCCTGCGCCGCCGGCCTCGGAGCACGCGCCGGCCGCCGAGACGCCCGCCGCCGGCCCGGCCGCCACCGCCGACGAGAGCGAAGGCGCGCGCCTGATCGCGCTCAACATGGCGCTCAACGGTTCATCGCGCGACGAGACCGCGAAGTACCTCGAAGAGAACTTCCAGCTCTCCGATCGCGACCGCCTGCTCGACGAGGTCTACGCGAGCGTCGAGGGCTGAGGCCCTGCGTCACCGATGACGGTGGCTGCGGCTCCTGGCGCGCTGCTCGTTGCGCTTGCGATCTAGGTCGCGCTCGACCGCGTCGAGGTCAGGCGCCGGGCCGTATAGCCCCCACGCGTTGCGCGCGACGCTGAACACGAGGATCAGCAGCACCCAGATGGGCCAGAACTGGCCGCTGGCGCCGTCCGAGATCCAGATCGCAGTCCCGACCAGGAACACCGTGCCGAGGCCTCCGGTCTCCTGGATCATCCGCCGCGTCAGGTGGGCGCGGCGCTGCTTCTGGTACCGCGCGACCTGACGCGCTGTCGGTGGCAGGTCGTGACGCAGCGCGTCGAGCTCGGCGATCGTCCGCGCGGCGTAGGCGGCCTCCGTCCGCTCCTCGAGCTCGTCGGTGCCGATGCGCCCGTCGACCATGTGCTCGTTGAGCTCCGAGATCAGCTGCTCGCGCTCGGCGTCGGATGCCCTGATCCCGGTCGGCTGCGGGACCGGTGCGGGGGCGCTCTCCGCGGGCGCGGGCGGGCTGTCGCCGGGCCGCGGCGCGCCGTGCTCGGACGGTTCCTCGCTCATTGCGGGCAACTGTAGAGAACTGCGCGGCGCGCGGGAGGGGAACGTCTGTTCGATCTACTAGACTCGCTCGGCAGTGGATCAGATCGTCGTCTCGGGCGCCCGGGAGCACAATCTCAAGGATGTGAGCGTCGCGATCCCGAGGGATTCGCTGACCGTCATCACGGGCCTTTCGGGGTCGGGAAAGTCGTCGCTCGCGTTCGACACGATCTACGCCGAGGGGCGGCGACGGTACGTCGAATCGCTGTCGGCGTACGCCCGCCAGTTCCTCGGTCAGATGGACAAGCCCGACGTCGACTCGATCGAGGGTCTGTCGCCGGCGATCTCGATCGACCAGAAGACGACCTCGCGCAACCCGCGCTCGACGGTCGGCACGGTGACCGAGATCTACGACTACCTGCGGCTGCTCTGGTCGCGGATCGGCCATCCCCACTGCCACATCTGCGGCCGGCCGATCAGCGGCCAGTCGGCCGAGCAGATCATCGACCAGGTGATGGAGCTGACGGAGGGCACCAGGTTCATGGTCCTGGCGCCGATCGTCCGCGGCCGCAAGGGCGAATACGGCAAGCAGTTCGAGGAGCTGCGGGCCGAGGGCTTTGGGCGCGTCAAGGTCGACGGCGAGCTGCGCCGGCTCGACGAGGAGATCGTGCTCGACAAGAAGTACAAACACGACATCGCGGTCGTCGTCGACCGGCTCGTGATGAAGGACGAGCTGCGCAAGCGGCTGGCGGACTCGATCGAGACCGCGGTCGCGCTGGCCGACGGTCTGGTCGAGATCGAGCACGTCGACAAGGACCTGACGCTGACCTTCTCCGAGCGCTTCGCCTGCCCGGTCCACGGCCCGAGCCTGGTCGAGCTCGAGCCGCGGATCTTCTCGTTCAACTCCCCGCACGGCGCCTGCCCGCGCTGCACGGGGCTCGGTTCGCAGATGGAGATTGACCCCGAGCTGGTCGTCCCTGACCCGACGCTGTCGATCGGCGAGGGCGCGATCGCGCCATGGGCGGTGAGCGCTTCGAGCTACTACGACCAGCTCACGCAGGCGATCGCCGAGCGCTACGAAGTCGACCTCGAGACACCCTGGCAGGATCTTCCCGAGGAGGCGCAGAACTTCTTCCTCTACGGCACCGGCGGCGATCGCCTCCAGGTCTCCTACCGCAACCGCTTCGGCCGCCGGCGGTCCTACGCGACGCGCTTTGAGGGGATCGTGCCCAACCTCGAGCGCCGCTACCGCGAGACCGACTCCGACTTCTCCCGCGAGAAGATCGAGGAGTACATGACGCTCCGGCCGTGCCCGGAGTGCAGCGGCGCGCGGCTGCGTCCCGAGTCGCGCGCGGTCCTGATCAACGAGACGCCGATCCACGAGTTCGCACAGCTGTCGGCGCGCACGGCGCTCGACTGGATCCGCGGACTCGAGCTGAACGAGCACGACCGCCGGATCGCCCGGCTGGTGCTGCGCGAGATCGAGGAGCGCCTGCAGTTCCTGGACAACGTCGGCGTCGGCTACCTGTCGCTCGAGCGCGCCGCCGCGACCCTGTCGGGCGGCGAGGCGCAGCGAATCCGGCTCGCGACCCAGATCGGGTCGTCGCTCGTCGGCGTCCTGTACATCCTCGACGAGCCGTCGATCGGCCTTCACCAGCGCGACAACGAGAAGCTGATCGCGACGCTCGAGCGGCTGCGCGACCTCGGCAACACGGTGCTCGTCGTCGAGCACGACGAGGGCACGATGCGGGCTGCCGATCACCTCGTGGACATGGGGCCGGGAGCCGGTGAGCACGGCGGCTACGTCGTGGCGCAGGGCACGGCGCGCGAGGTCGAGGACGTCGAGGACTCGCTGACGGGCCAGTTCCTGGCCGGCACGCGCGTGATCGAGACGCCGCGCAGGCGCCGCAAGCCGAGCGGCTACATCTCGATCGAGGGCGCGTCGCAGCACAACCTGCGCGGGATCGACGTCAAGGTGCCGCTCGGGGTGCTGTGCTGTGTGACCGGGGTGTCGGGCTCCGGGAAGTCGACGCTCGTCAACGAGGTGCTGCTAAAGGCGGTCGGAAATCATCTGCACCGGACGCGTCAGCGCGCCGGCGCCCACCGGCGGATCAGCGGGCTCGAGCAGCTCGACAAGATCATTTCGGTCGACCAGTCGCCGATCGGGCGCACGCCGCGCTCCAACCCGGCGACCTACATCGGGCTGTTCGATCAGATCCGCGAGCTGTTCTCGAAGACCCAGGAGGCCCGCGCGCGGGGCTACAAGCCCGGCCGCTTCTCGTTCAACGTCAAGGGCGGGCGCTGCGAGGTGTGCCGCGGCGACGGGCAGATCAAGATCGAGATGCACTTCCTGCCCGACGTATACGTCCCATGCGAGCAGTGCCACGGCAAGCGCTACAACCGCGAGACGCTCGAGGTCCGCTTCAAGGGCAAGACGATCTCCGACGTGCTCGAGATGCCGATCGAGGAGGCGCTCGAGTTCTTCGCCCACATCCCCAAGATCCGCCGGCGGATCGAGGCGCTGGTCGACGTCGGGCTGGGGTACATGCGGCTCGGTCAGCCCGCGACGACGCTGTCGGGGGGCGAGGCTCAGCGCGTCAAGCTCGCCGCCGAGCTCAGCAAGGTCGCGACCGGGGCGACGATGTACATCCTCGACGAGCCGACGACCGGGCTGCACTTCGCCGACATCCAGCGGCTGCTGGAGGTCCTGCAGCGGCTCGTCGACGCCGGTAACTCGGTGATCGTGATCGAGCACAACCTCGACGTGATCAAGGTCTCGGACCGCCTGATCGATCTCGGGCCCGAGGGCGGCGACGAGGGCGGGCTGGTGATCGCGACCGGCACCCCGGAGCAGGTCGCGGCCGTGCCCGCCTCCCACACGGGCAGCTTCCTGGCGTCGGTGCTGCCAGTCAAGGCCAGCCGTGCGCGCAAGGCGAGCACCAACGGTTCGGCGAGCCCCGGTCGACGCGCCGCCGCAGTCACGCGCTGAATGACAGACTCTGGGGCGTGGCCGCTCACTACCAGCGCCCCGGCTGGTTCACGCAGCACGTCTTCAACCCGCTGATCGCGCTGCTGACGCGCGCCGGGATCGGCGTCTACGGATCGCGGGTGCTGGAGGTGACGGGGCGCAGCAGCGGTCTGCCGCGGCGCACCCCGGTCAACCTGCTGAGCATCGACGGCGCTGACTACCTGGTCGCGCCGCGCGGCCACACGCAGTGGGTTCGCAATCTGCGCGCCAGCGGCCACGGTCGGCTGTTGATCGGAAGCCGGGCGCGCTCGTTCACGGCCACGGAGGTCGCCGACGCGGACAAGGCCCCCCTGCTGCGGGCTTATCTGAAGAAGTGGCGGTGGGAGGTGGGGCAGTTCTTCGGTGGCGTCGGACCCGATGCGAGCGACTCCGAGCTGCTCGCGATCGCGCCCGACCACCCCGTCTTCCGCGTGGTGCAGTCCTGAGCGGCGATCTCAAGCTGTGGGCCCAGAAGTGGCGCTGGTATGAGCGCAACTCGCTGCCGTGGAACCGCGCCCGGATCCACTGGGAGGCGATGCGCCGCGGGGCGTTTATCCGCTGGCCGGTGCACGGTAACGTGCTCGAGGCGCTGCGCGACGGGCGGCTGGAGATCGGGGCGCAGACGCTGCTCGAGCCGAACGTCTGGCTGACCGCCCCCGGTCGGGCGAGGATCCGGATCGGCGCCGGCTGCTTTCTCAACCTCGGCGTGATGGTCGCCGCAGTCGAGCTGGTCGAGATCGGCGACCACTGCATGTTCGCCAACGGGTGCTTCGTGACCGACGCCGACCACCGGTTCGATGACCCCGTCAAGCCGGTTCCGTGGCAGGGGTTCACAAGCAAGGGCCCGACGCGGATCGGCGACAACGTCTGGTGCGGCGCCAACGTCGTGATCACCTCCGGGGTGACGATCGGGGAGCGCTGCGTGATCGGCGCCAACTCGGTCGTGACCGCCGACCTGCCGCCGTTCTCAGTCGCCGCCGGCGCGCCGGCGAGGGCGCTGCGGACGATCGAGTACCCCCGGCTCGAGCGAGCCGAGGGTACTCGCGCCACGCGCTAGTTGGTCGGGATTCCGTTCGCCGGCGGCGCCGGCTGCGTTCCCGTGTACGGCGTGATCGGGGTGCCGGCGGTCGGTTGCGTCGTGAGCGGGCCCCCGAACAGCACGATCTTGCCGTTGCGGACCTGACCCAGCTCGGCGCCGCCATAGCCGCCGTGCTCCGAGGTCGTGTAGCGGAACGGGACGAGGCCCGGTCCGGTCCACTTGCCGCCGTCGTTGTTGACCGCGTTGACAAGGTCCTGGCGCGTCAGGGTCTTGCCCGCGGCCTTCAGCGCCTGGACCAGCGTGTAGGCATTAGCCATCCCGTACTCGACGTTGCCGTCGAACGGCGCGCTCGGGTCGTACTGGGCGTGGATCTTCATGAACAGCTGGATCCACGGGTTCGACGTGTCCGTGTTCGAGGGCAGGTAGCCGTCGGTGATCGCGCCTTCGATCAGCGCCGTCCCCGAGGCCTTGCCCTTGGAGATCGACTTCAGCAGGGCTCCGACGGTCGTCGGGTCGATCCCGACGCTGGAGATGACCAGCTGCGGCTTGTAGCCGAGCGTGAACGAGGTCAGCTGGCCGATCGCGGTGTAGATCGGCACCGTGAAGTCCACGAGGACCTTTGCCCCCGAGGATTTCAGAGCGGTGATCTGGGGCGCGAGCGTTGTCACGCCCGACTGATAGGGCTGCTTGGAGACGATGTCGGCGGCCGGCACTTCATCCTCGATTCCGGCGAGGCCGCCCTGGCCGAAGTCGTCGTCCTGATAGAGCACGCCGACCTTCTGACCGGCGAAATGCTGCTTGATGTACTGACCGAGGATCTTGCCCTCGATCGTGTAGTTGGGCTGCCAGCCGAACGTCATCGGCTGCGCGGTGCCGTTGTCCCAGCACGGACAGCCGGAGGCGACGAACAGGTCTGGGATCTTGGACGCGTTGAGGAAGCCGACGACCTTGGTGTGGGTCGGCGTGCCGAGCCCCTCGAAGATCCCGAACACCTTGTTCTGCAGCACGAGCTGGTGGACGACGTTGACGGTCTGGGCCGGGTTGTAGGCGTCATCCTTGATGATCAGATGGATCTTGCGTCCGTAGACGCCGCCGTGCGCGTTGACGTAGTCGAAGAACGCCTGCGACGCGGGCGCGATCTCGCTGTATCCAGGTGCGGCCGGACCGGTCAACGGCTGGTGGGTGCCGAACGTGATGCTCGTCGACGTGACTCCCGGCACGCTGCTGCTGGAGCTCGACGAGCCGCAGGCGGCGACGACGAGCGCGAGCGTGGCTGCCGTCGCCGCACCGGCGAGCAACCGACTCCGAACTGTTCCCATCTCTCCCTCCTCGGACGGGGTTGCACAACGAAGCACGAGCTCGAACGGCCCGCGGCTATTTCGATACGTTCCACCTCAGACGTTTCAAATACTAGGCTTTTGAGATGAGCACGGCAACGGGGAAACGCGGACGGCCCGCAACCGCCTCGCCAGCCGAGGTCCTGCAGGCGGTCACTGAGCAGTACGTGAGCGGCGAGCGGGTCGACCTGACCGTCGTCGCCCGCCGGCTCGGACTGAGCCGGGCGACCATCTACCGTTGGTTCGGCTCCCGCGACCGGGTCCTCGGAGAGGTGATCGCGACGCAGCTCGAGCAGCTGATCGCGCGCAAGCGCCGGGCGGTCCGCACACGCGGCGCGCAGGGCCTGCTCGAGGTGTTCGACCAGATCAACCGCAGCCTGTCGTCCGCCTCGGCGCTCCGTACGCTGCTCGAACAGGAGCCGGGGACCGCGATGCAGTTGCTGACCTCGGGTGCGGGGGTCGTCCATCCCCGCGCCGTGTCGACGGTCGAGGCGCTGATCGTCGCCGAGGTCTCGGCCGGCAACTACGAACCGCCCGCGGACCCAGCGACGCTCGCTTACGCGATCGTCCGCCTGGCGGAGGCGTTTCTGTACAACGACGCCGGCATCCGCGGCGATCACGCGCGGCTGCGCGAGGTCCAGGCGGCGCTGCTCGGGGTCCCGCTCGACGCAGCCCGGGGCTAGCCGGCCGCGCGGCGTGTCCGCAGCGCTCGCAGCCGGCCGATCAGCGCCCGGATCCCCCCCTGGATGCCCGACGGCCAGACGAGGATCGCGGCGATCAGCACGACGCCGTAGATCGCCAGTGGGAGGTTCGCCGAGACCTTCGTCGAGAGCGAGAACGAGTGCGCGAGGTCGTTGGTCCAGTTCGGCAGCTCGACGAGGATGAACGCGCCCCAGATCGCGCCGGCCAGCGACCCAAGCCCACCCAGCACGACCCCGGTCAGCAGCGACAGCGACAGCTGCAGGGGAAACGCCCCCGGCTGGGCGAGCTGCAGCACGACGCACAGCAGCCCGCCGCCGAGACCGGCGCACCCGGCGCTGATGATGAACGCGATCGTCTGCGTGCGCCCGACCCGCAGGCCGCAGAGCGAGGCGGCGATCTCGTCGTCGCGCACCGCCCTGAACGAGCGCCCGAAGCCGCTGTGGATCAGGTTGTAGAGCAGGAACAGGACGACCAGCGCGCCCGCGCACGCGATCCACGCCTCCCAGCGCTCGAGCGGGAAGTTCGCGCCCAAGAACGACGGCGGGACGGGCGGGTTGATCACGAGCCCGTTCTCGCCGCCGAACGTCGCCGGGAACCGATCGGCGAGCGCCGGCAGGCCGACCGCGAACGCGAGCGTCGCGCCGGCGAGGTACGGTCCGCGCAACCGGCTCGCGGCCGCGCCGACCGGGATCCCGACCGCCGCGGTCACGACCATCGAGGCCGCCAGCGCGGGGACCAGAGACCAGCCCTCATTTCCGATCAACAGCGCGACCGTGTACGCGCCGACGGCCATCAGCGCGCCGTGGCCGAGCGAGATCTGGCCGCTCAGCCCGGCAAGCATCGTCAGCCCCGCGAGCGCGGCGAAGTAGTAGGCGCCGGTCGCGAGCTGCAGGTCGTTGTAGGCGCTCAGATACGTGCTCACCACCGCCAGCACGACCGCGCCGACGGCGACCAGGCCGAGCGAGCGCAGCAGCGTGCTGCGGGCGAGTAGCCGCCGGGCCGGCTCGACCCCGACCGGGCTGCGGCGCACGCCCGTGGCGGTCACACGCGCCGCTCCCTGGTCGCCGAGAACAGCCCCGTCGGGCGCACCATCAGTACCACCACGAGGATTGCCAGCGCGGCCAGCGGCACCAGCGACGATCCCTCGTAGCCCGACACGTACGACAGCGCGAGCCCCAGCAGCAGCCCGCCGACGACCGCGCCCGGCGGGCTGTCGAGACCGCCGATCACGGCCGCCACGAAGCCGCTGATCAGGATCGGATCGAAGTTGTTGGGACCGAGGAACACCGACGGAGCCACGAGTACGCCGGCGATCGCTCCGGCGACCGCCGCGAGCGCCCAGCCGAGCGTGAACATGCGTCCGACGCGCACCCCGAGCAGGCGCGCGACCTCCGGCTTGAAGGCGGCCGCGCGCATCTGCAGCCCCAGGTTCGTCGCCCGGAAACAGCAGCGCCAGCGCGAGCGCGACCACCAGCACGACGACCACCGTGAACGTGTCATTGGGCGCGAACAGCAGGCGCGTGCCGCCGACGTCGTAGCCGCGGATCGAGAGCGCCGCCGGAAACGACCGCGGCGTGTTGCCCCAGATCATCCCGGCGGCCGCGAGCAGCAGCGTGTACAGCCCGAGCGTGACGATCACCGCGTTGAGCGGCGGCCCGCCCTCGACGCGGCGGATCAGAACTCGCTCGATGATCGCCCCGAGGGCGAATCCCGACACCAGCGCGACCGCGACGCCCAGCACGTATGACCCGGTCCGGTTGATCACCGCCGAGGCGATGAACGTCGTGATCATCAGCATCGCCCCCTGGGCGAAGTTGACGATCCTCGTCGCGCGCCAGATCAGTACCAGCGCGAGCGCGACCGCCGCGTAGATCGCGCCCGTAGAGATGCCGTTCAGCGTCAGGTCGATGAATTTCGTCATCGGCGCTCAGAACCCAAGGTAGGCGTGGCGGAGCCGTTCGTCGGCGGCGAGCTCGGCGGCCCCGAGATCGGCGACGACGCGACCGAGGCTGAGCACGACCCCGCGCTCGGAGATCGACAGCGCGCTGCGCGCGTTCTGCTCGACCAGCAGCACGGCCAGGCCGAGCGAGTCGGCGAGCCTGCGCACCATCGCCATGATCTGCGCCACGAGCAACGGCGCGAGCCCCAGCGACGGCTCGTCGAGCAGCAGCACCCGCGGACGTGCGACCAACGCCCGGCCGATCGAGAGCATCTGACGTTCGCCGCCCGAGAGCCGCGACGCGGGCTGCCGGGAGCGTTCCTCGAGCCTCGGGAACAGCGCGTAGATCTCCTTGATCGGCGCCGCGTCGCGCCCGCGCCAGAGGCCGCCGAGGCGGAGATTCTCCTCGACGGTCAGCTCGGTGATCACGCCGCGTCCCTCGGGGACGTGTGCGACGCCGCGGCGCACGATGACCTCGACGGCCAGATTGGTGATCTCCTTGCCGTCGAGCGTCACGCGCCCCGCGCTGGGGCGTACGAGGCCGGTGATCGTCCGCAGCAGCGAGCTCTTGCCGGCACCATTGGCGCCGAGCACCGCGGTCACGGAGCCCGGCGGGACCTGCAACGAGACATGGTCGACGGCGCGGACCGGGCCGTAGTCCGTCGTCAGGTCCTCAATCGCCAGCATCGGCTGCCTCAGGTTCGGCAGTCGCGACCGGATCGCCGGCGTCGCGACCGAGATACGCCTCGAGCACCTGCGGGTTCTGGCGCACCTCGGGCGGCACGCCGGACGCAATCACGCGCCCGAAGTCGAGCACGACCATCCGGTCGCAGACGTTGGTCACGAGGTCCATGTGGTGATCGACGAGCATCACGGCGATCGTGTCCGCCAGTGACCTGATCAGACTCGTCAGCTCTTCGAGCTCGCCCGTGTCGAGCCCGCCGGCAGGCTCGTCGAGCAGCAGCAGCTCGGGCTCGGCGACCAGCGCCCGCGCTAGCGCGACGCGTTTCTGGACGGCGTAGGGGAGTGACCCCGGCAGGCGATCGCCGATGTCCTCACAGCCGACCTGGGCGAGCGCCGCCTGCGCCCGCTCACGCAGCGCGCGCTCGCTCGCGTCCGACGCCGGCAGGCCGAACAGCGCGCTACCGAGCCGCGCGCGACGGAAGCGCTCGGCCCCGATCATCACGTTCTCCAGCACGGAGAGGCGCTCGAACAGCCCGACGCCCTGGAGCGTGCGCGCGATCCCGAGCCCGGCGAGCCGGTCAGGGCTGATCCGAGCGAGCGACTCCCCGCGCCAGCGGAGGGTCCCGGAATCGGGCGCCACGAACCCGCAGATCAGGTTGAACAGCGTCGTCTTGCCGGCGCCGTTGGGGCCGATCACGCCGACCACCTCGCCGCCCCCGACCTCGAGCGACACGCCGTCGAGCGCGGTGATCCCGCCGAAGCGGACCGTCGCGTCGCGCACGATCAGGCCGATGGCGGACTCGCTGGCCTCCACGGGCGCAAGCTATACCAGCGCCGGGCACGCCTGACAAACTCCTGCTCGTCAGCGAGTCAGGTGCGTGATCCGCGCCGTCAGGTCCGTGATCTTGCCCTTCGCATCCCTGACCGCCACGGTCAGTAGGACCCTCTTCACGCGGCGGCGGCGGACGTCGCGCTTGAGCGCCGCGCTCTCCTTGATCCCCTTCGAGGTCACCTTGACGGTCACGCCTGCGGCCGCCTGGCGCAGGGTGAAGACGAGGACGCCGCGCTTGAGGACGACCGACCTCGCCTTCGCGCCGCCGATCGTCAGCCCCTCCAGCCGCAGCCGGTGGTGGACGCGATGCCTGACGAAGGTGAGGCCGGCGGGCAACGCGACCGCGAACGCCGCCAGCTTCGGAGCGTGCGTGCCGGCCGCGAGCACGAAGCCGAGCGTCGGCTTACCGCGCCCGAGTCCCGACAGCGCTGCCTCGAGCTTCGGCCGACCCGGCTTGCCGCTCGGGGAGCCGGGCGCGCTCCCCTGCCCGGGTGGCGGGGCGCAGGTCGCGGCGTTGTAGTTCGCAATTTGAAATGCCGCCGGCACGATCACCGTGCGATCGCCGTTCTGGTCGGTGAGCGTGCTGCTGGCGGTGCCGCCGGGCGCGTTGCAGGTGGTCGCGAATACGGCGTCGGGACCGCCGGCGAGCGCCACCTTGAGGTCGGTCAGCGGTATGTCGGGCAGCTGCTTGAAGGTCGTCGTGTTGGTCGCGAGGTCGACGGCGCCGTTGAGCGTCAGCGCGAATGGCGCCGGGAATGCGATCGTGATTGCCGGCGACGTGAACGTCCCGGTCAGGTAGGCAATTCCGGTGAGCGTTTTCGGATACAGCGGCGACGTCGCGCTGGCGGAGCCGACCGGTTTGCAGCTCGAGAGCGTCGCGCTCGAGCACAGCAGGCCACCGCTGAGCACCGCCTCGACATTCGGCGTCAGGACCGAAGGAGGTAGCGTCAGCGCGACGTTCCGGCTGGTCGCCTCGTCTGCCTGTTCGGTGACGTCGGTGACGACCGCAACGCCGCCGTCGCTGCTGTCCTTGGTCGCGCTGACGCTGAACTTCGGGGCGTACGGGAGCGTCGAGCAGTTGGTCACGGTCAGCGGGGCGCTGGCGGTTCTCAGCGTCGCGTCGCTGTACGAGTCCCCGGACACCGTGACGCTCGCCGGCGTCGACGGGCAGCTGTCGGGCATCCGCAGGCCGCTGAACGTGGTGTCGAGTTCGTCGACGCTGATCGGCAGCCCCATATAGGTGTCTGGGATGTTCGTGAACGCCATGTTCAGCCCGACGCCTCCGGGGTTGCCGGGAGGCCTGACGGTCACATCTGCAGGTGTCCCCAGCTCGGACGTGTTCCCCAGTAGGGTCAGGAACATCGCGATCCCCGCCAGGTCGCCGGGCTTGGGCGGCGCCACGAGGTCGAACGCTACCTGCCCGTTGACCGACAGCAGGCCCAACGCCGCTGCGGTGACGGTGCCGCTCCCCACCTGGCAGGCGGGCACCGGTGTCGTCCTGTTCATTGTCAGGCACGCGCCGCCGTCGATCGCCGCGTTGGCCAGCAGTCCCGGCGGCAGGCTGACGGTAAGGTCCTTCGGTGAGTCAGCGCCGGTCGGCGCGAACTTGAGGTCCATCCCGAGATTCGCCGTCGACCCCGCCGCTGTGCCGCTCTGCGTGAGCGTCAGGGACGGGCTGATCGACGCCGACGCGACCGGGGCGAACGCCGCCGCCGCCAACATCACACCCAGCCCGGCTATCACACGGCCAACTGCTCGATTCACCAATGTCCCCTGTCGTCTTTGGGCAGCAGACAGAATCTTAGTGCTCTGGCGCTCCAGGTTCCAGCGCAAAGCTTGAGCGACCAGCGGGCCGCTAGGAATTCTTGATCACGATTCCTTCGATGATGTTCGCCACCCGCTCGGTCGCGTCGATCGCGGCCTCGAGGCGCTCGAACAGGTCCTTCCAGCGGATCACGACCATCGGATCGATGCCGCCGTCGAACAGCGACGCGACCGCTTCGCGGGTGATCCGGTCGCCCTCGTTCTCGAGCCGGTTGATCTCGACCGTGTAGCGGGAGATGTCCTGAAAGCCGCGCAGGCGGGGGATCGCCTCGGCGATCTGACCTGCCGCCCCCTTGAGCACCGCCGCGAGTCGGATCGCCTGGTCCATCGGCGCCTCGATCTTGTACAGCCCGAGGTAGTCGGCGACCTCCTCCGTGTAGTCGACGATGTCATCGAGCGCCGACGCGAGCGCGAGGATGTCCTCGCGGTCGATCGGGGTCACGAACGTGTGGTTGAGGCGATCGATGATGTCGTGCGTGATCCGATCGCCCTCGTGCTCGCAGTCGAGGATGTCGCGCGCGAGGTGCTTGTCCTCCGGGTAGTCGGACAGCATCGTGTCGAGCAGCGACGCCGCGCGCAGCACGTTCTGACCCGACTCCTCGAACAGCTCGAAGTAGATCCGGTCGCGAGGCGCGAACACGTGCGCGAAGCGAGGCATGGTGCCGGATCCTAGATCAACGCCCGGGCCCGGCACGCAGCGACGCTACGCGAGCCCCCGTTTGAAAGCGCTCAGCTCATCGTCGTCGATCGAGTAGCAGTGCTCGGGACCCGGGAAGCTTCCCGCCCGGACCTCGGACGCGTACTCGGCGACCCCGGCGACCATCTGTGCCTTGATGTCTCCGAAGCGCTTGGCGAATCGCGGCGCGTGGCCGTCGTAGATCCCGAGCAGATCGTGGAACACCAGCACCTGACCGTCGGCCGCCGGGCCCGCGCCGATCCCAATCACCGGGATCTCGAGCCGCGGCACCAGCGCCTCGGTGACCGCGGCCGGGATCGCCTCGAAGACGATCGAGAAACAGCCGGCGTCCTGCAGAGCGAGCGCGTCGCGCGCCACCTGGAGCGCCTGATCGGCGGTCCGTCCCTGCGCCCGGTAGCCGCCGAGCGCGGTCGCGGTCTGCGGCGTCAGCCCGACGTGCCCCATCACCGGGATGCCCGACTCGACGATCGCCCGGGCGCGCTGCACGCTGGTCCCGCCGCGCTCGAGCTTGACCGCGTCGCTGCCCGCCTCTTTGACGAAACGCTGCGCGGTCTGAATCGCCTGCGCGTCGGATGACTCGTAGGAGCCGAACGGGAGATCGCCCACCAGCAGCGGGGTCTCGAGACCGCGGCGGACGGCGGCCGCCAGCATCAGCATCTCGTCGGTCGAAACCGGGACCGTCGAGTGGTAGCCGAGGACGGTCATCGCGCCCGAGTCGCCGACCAGCACCACGTCGACGCCCGCGGCCTGCGCGACCTGAGCGGACGGATAGTCGTACGCGGTGACCATCACGATCGGCTCGCCGAGCCGCTTGCACTCGGCCAGGCGCGGCAGCGTCATCGGGAGCGGGGCCTCGAGGTCGTGGGGTACGGCGGTACGGGGGGTTGCGGACATGGTTGAGCCTCCTCTACGCGGAGGTTGGCGCCCGAAGGGTCGCCACCTCGTTGTCGATGGTTTGGATCCGGTTCTGCGCGTCGACATGGACGATGCGCGGGTCATTCATTGACGGTCTCCTCGGACTATCAGTTCGTTGTCGATCAGTCGCGTGGTCCCGACTCTGGCCGCCACCACCGCAAGCGCCTCGCCGTTGATCCGGTCAAGTGGCGCCAGCGTGTCGGCGGATACGAGCTCCAGGTACTCAGGCTCGATCCCTGCGGAGGTCAGCTCGGCGAGTCCGACCGCGGTTGCGGTCCGTGCGTCATTGGCGCCGGCGAGCACGGACTCCCGCACCCGGGACAGCGCCCGATGAAGTGCCTGTGCGCGCTCGCGCTCGGCCTGTGACAGCAGCGCGTTGCGGCTCGACAGCGCGAGCCCGTCGCCGGCGCGCACGGTCGGACAGATCTCGATCCGGACCGGCATGTCGAGGTCGCGGACCAGGCGCTGGATCATCGCCGCCTGCTGGGCGTCCTTCTGGCCGAAGTACGCCACGTCCGGGCCGGCCATGTTCAGCAGCTTGGCGACCACCGTCGCGACGCCGTCGAAGTGGCCGGGGCGCGCGGCGCCCTCGAGCTGGGCGGTCCCCTCAGAGACCGACACGGTGGTCGCGAAGCCCGCCGGGTAGACCTCCTGCTCGGACGGCGCGAACAGGACATCGACGCCCTCGGCGACGGCCAGCTCGGCGTCGCGACGCTCGTCGCGCGGGTAGGCGGCCAGATCGCCGGCATCGTTGAACTGGGCGGGGTTCACGAACAGCGACACGACGACCACATCGCATTGCGCTCGCGCGCGGCGCATCAGCGAAAGGTGCCCGTCGTGAAACGCGCCCATCGTCGGAACGAGGCCGATCGAGCGTCCGGCCCGGCGCGCGGGCGTCAGCTCCGCGCGCAACTCGGCGATCGTCGTAATCGTCTTCACGCGGTCACCGTCGCCAGCGAGCTCGTTGCTTGCACGAGCGCATCGAAGATCGCCAGCAGCTCTGGGGCGCGCTCGGCCACGGCCGCGCGCTGGGCGGCCACGGTCTGCTGGTCGCCGCGGGCGACCGGGCCCGTGAGCGCGCGCTCCGGACCCAGACGTGCCCAGTTCTCGACTGTCGCGCGAACGAGCGGCACCAGGACGCGCCGGTCGGCGCCGGCGTCCTCAGCGAGCCGCTCGGCGGCCGCCTCGAGCGTGACCAGGAAGTTCGAGGCGATCGACGCCGCGGCGTGGTAGGCGACGCGGTCGGCCTCGGCGATCTCGAACGGGAGCATCTCGAGCCGCTCCGCGAGCGCCCGCGCGATCTCAAGCGCGCGGGGCGTATTGCCCGCGATCGCGGCGCCGGCGCCGGCGAACCGCTCGGCGCCGTCGTCGGCCGTGAAGGTCATCAACGGGTGCAGCGAGAAGCGCTCGTGCGGAGCGAGGACGTCGAGCCCGGTCGCCCCTGAGCAGTGGCCGACGATCGTGTCCGGTGCCAGCTCCGCCGCGGTCGCCGCGATTTCGCAGTCGGGCACGCACAGGACGACGAGGCCGAACTCCGTCACGTCCGCCTCGCGGCCGAGCGGCTGCGGGACGTCGAGCCCGCGTTCGCGCAACGCGCGCGCCAGCGCCGTGCCTAGGCGGCCGCGCCCGATTATCGCGACGCGCAGGGGAGAGGGGTCAGGTTGCCGTTCCAGTTCCCGCATCTGAGATACCGGTCGGAGTTTGCGAACTCTTTGCACGAGGTCCGCCCCAAGTGGCGGCCTTATGCCGCAGGATACCCCGTCTGATGTCCCGTCTAGCATCGGGATCTGTGACGAGCGCCACAGAGCGGCGCGAGCTCCTGAGGGCCGTCTACGAAGAGGCTCGGGGCTGCGTCCGCTGTCCGCTGCACCAGACGCGTACGCAGGTGGTTTTCGGCGCCGGCAACGCCGACGCCGAGTTGATGTTCATCGGCGAGGCGCCCGGCGCCAACGAGGACCGGCTGGGGCTGCCGTTCGTCGGCCAGGCCGGCAAGCTGCTCGACAAGCTGCTCGGCGAGATCGGCCTCGAACGCGGCGACGTGTGGATCTGCAACGTCCTCAAATGCAGGCCGCCCGGCAACCGCGATCCGCAGCCGAACGAGATCGAGTCCTGCCAGGGCTACCTGCGAAGCCAGGTCGAGCTGATCGAGCCGAAGCTGATCTGCTCACTGGGCAATTTCTCGACCAAGCTGCTGCGCGGCGACACGACCGGCATCACGCGGCTACACGGGCAGCTTCAGGAGCTCACGATCGGCGATCGCGCCGTGCGTCTGTACCCGCTCTACCACCCGGCGGCCGCGCTCTATACGCCCGCGACGCTCGAGGCGCTGCGGGCGGACTTCGTCCAGATTCCGCAGCTGCTCACGATGACGCCGCTCGAGCAGCCAGAGCCGCTTGGGCCGATCCCCGACCTCGAGCCCGACGCCGAGAACGACTCGAGCGGCTCCGGCGGCGACGAGAACGCGGCGCGCGCGCAGCTCGGTTTGTTCTAGCTCAAGCTCAGGATTCGATCGAGCCGACAGGCACCGGCTCGGGCTCCGCCGCCGGCGGCGGAACCGCGGGCGGCGGGGGCGGCGCCTTGCGGCGGCGCAGCGCGAGCGCGAACGCGAGCACGGCGCCGATCGCCTGGACCAGCAGCACGACGGCGGCGAACGGCCCCGGCCGCTTGGCCGCGTGCAGCAGCAAGATCGGCTCGATCACGGCGACGGCGCCGATCACGATCAGAAAGCCCTTGCGTTTCTGCGCCAGCATGTACTGGACCGCGAGATATGTGGCCGCCAGCACCGCGAACGCTGCTCCCAGCGGGAGTAGCGCGTCCGAGGCGATCGCGCGCTTGGGCCCGAACACGATCGACAGCAGCGGGTGGGCCGCGAACGCGTAGATCAGCAGGCACGGGATCGCACAGACGGCGACGATCAGGAGCGCGCCGAACAGCACCGGCCGTGTGTCCTCGCCCGCCGCGCGGCGGCGCGATGCCTCGGGCACGAGGTAGAAGCCAGCGCCCATCGCGACCCAGATCAGGACCTTCGCGGCGACCGCGGTGACCGCGTACGCGCTGGCCGTGTTCTTGTCGAACTGGTGTTTGGCGGTGATCAGGTCAATGTTCTGCAGCAGCTGGATCACGGCCAGCCCGGCGATTGCCACCCACGCTCCCCAGACGTGGCGCCGCAGGCTGACGGGCGCCGGTGAGGTTGCGCTTCCCGGCACCAGCGCCGTTCCGCCGAGCTGTCCGTACAGGCGCCCCCAGCAGTACAGCGACATCACGACGTACGACAGCAGCGAGCCCAGATACGCGCCGGCCACGCCGAGTCCGATGATCGCGAGCGCGGCGCCTAGCATGAGCCGCGAGCCCTGCTCACCTATCAGGCTCAGGCCGACGCTCTTGTAATCGCCGATCCCCTGTAGTCCGCCACGCAGGATCGACAGCGCGAGGTACAGGCACCCGGCGGGTAGTCCCGCCGCGGCCGCCCAGCCGTCGCTCTTGACTCCGACCAGGTCGGCGATTGGCTGGCGTGCGACGATCGAGATCACGGTCACAACCGCGGTCACCCACGACAGGGTCACCATCCAGCGCCGCAGCGTGGCCAGCAGCTGCTGCCCCTCGCCCAGGTGACCCAGCACGCCCTCGCGCGCGGTCGCGACCTGCATCGCCTGACCGAACACGGTCAGGATCAGCAGGTAGCTGACCAGCGCCGCCAGCGATCCGTAGTCACCGATCAGGCGCGCGAACACGATCGAAGACCCGAGCGCGATGATGTTGTTGGCGATCATCGCAGCGGCTAGTCCGACCGCCTTCGCCGTCTCGGAGTCGCGCAGGTCCGACAGCGAGCTCGGGCCCCCGTCGCTGCTGCCGCTGATCCGCCTGATCAGCGGCGAGATGAGGTTTTGAGCCCGGCCAGTCTCGGGAGCGGACATGAGGCAAGTGACGGTAGCGAAACCGGCAGCGGCCCCGTTCTACAGTGTCGATTGTGCAGGGTCAGTTTCAGTCCAACAACGCCGCCGAGACCGAGGCGATCGGCGCCAAGGTCGCGGCCGCGCTGGCGCCGGGCGACGTGGTCCTGATCGAGGGGGACCTAGGGGCCGGCAAAACGACCCTGGTCAGGGGTGCCGCGCGTGCGCTCGGCGTCACCGCGCCCGTCACGAGCCCCACGTTCACGATCGGGCAGCGCTATCCGGCGCCGGTGCCGGTCGCCCACGTCGACCTCTTCCGAGTCCCGGGTCTCGCCGGCGAGGACCCTGACCTGTTGGCCGATTACCTTCGCGATGACACGATCTCGTTCGTCGAATGGCCGCAGGGGGAAGAGCAGACGGTCGCCGGGTTCGCCCGGATCGCGGTTCGGGTACGGCTTGTGCACGCGGGCGCGGACCGGCGGCTGGTGAGCGTTGAGTGAGGATCCTGGCGTTCGACACGGCCACTGCGGCGACCACGGTCGCGCTGTGCGACGGTGAAACCGCGCCGGTCGAGGCGCGCGACGACCCGGAGCCGGGGACGCGACCGCGGCACACGACGCGACTGATGAGCCTGATCGCCGAGGTGCTCGACCGGGGCGGCTGCAGCTGGGATCGGCTCGACCGGATCGCGGTCGGTGTCGGCCCGGGCACGTTCACCGGCCTGCGGATCGGGGTCTCCACGGCGCGCGCGCTCGCGCGGGGGCGCGGGATCGCGCTGCTGGGCGTGTCGACGCTCGAGTCGCTGGCGCTCGCGGCGGCCGGGTCTGCGCGTGACGGCGCGGTCGTCGCGGTTCTCGACGCGCGCCGCGGCGAGGTGTTCGCCGCCGTGTGGGAGACGTCCGGGCCGGCGCTCGGTCGGCGGCTGCTGGACCCGGTCGCGCTCGCCCCGGAGACGCTCGCGAGCGCGGCGGCCCGGGTGGGTGCGCGGCGTCTGATGATCGGCGATGGGGCGGTAGCATTCCGGCCGGTTCTCGAAGGATCGGGGACCACGATCCCCGACGACCGCTCGAGGCTGCACTCAGTCGACGCCATCTACCACTGCCGGCTGGCGCGTGGCCGCGCACCGGCCACCGGCGGCGATGTCCGGCCCGAGTACCTCCGGCTCCCGGACGCCGAGCTCTCCAAGCGCGCGGCGGGCACGCGATGAAGCAGCAGAACTTCACGATCAGGCCGCTCGGCTATTCGGACCTCCCGCAGGTGATCGCGCTCGAGCGGCGCGCGTTCACCGCCCCGTGGTCGCTGGCGATGTTCGTACTCGAGCTCTCAAAGCCGTCCGGACTGTGCCTGGCGGCGGTCGACCGCGAGACGTCGAAGCTGGTCGGGTATCTGATCCTGGCGCGCTACGACACGGTCTGGCATCTGATGAATATCGCCGTCGATCCGCTTCGCAGGCGTGAGGGAATCGCGCGGGCGATGCTCGACGAGATGTTCGAGCAGGTCGGCCCGGACGAGCCGTACACGCTCGAGGTGCGGATCTCGAACGCGCCGGCGCTCGCTCTTTATCGCAGCTACGGCTTCCGCTCGGCGGGCACGCGCGCCCGCTACTACCGCGACACGGGCGAGGACGCGGTGATCATGTGGCGCACGGCGGACAACGCCTCGACCTCCGGCGCCACCGGGTGATCCTCGCGATCGAGACAAGCTGCGACGACACCTGTGCGGCGGTCGTCACGCGCGCGGGCCGGATCGCTTCAAACGTGATCTCGTCGCAGGGGATCCACGACCGCTTCGGCGGCGTCGTCCCGGAGATCGCCTCCCGCCATCACCTCGAGCTGATCGGCGACGCCGTCGACGACGCGCTCGGCCGCGCCGGCGTCGGGCTGCCCGACGTCGAGCTCGTCGCCGTCACCCGCGGCCCGGGGCTGGTCGCGGCGCTGCTGGTTGGGCTCGCGACCGCGAAGGCGCTCGCCGCGTCGTACGAGCTCCCGCTGGCGGCCGTCGATCACCTGCACGGCCACGTCGCCGCGTCGTTTCTGGAGCCCGAAGCGCTCGAGCCGCCGTTCGTCGCGCTGGTCGCGAGCGGCGGACACACGTTTCTGGCGCGGGTCCTGGACCGGGGGCCCGGCTACGAGGTCCTGGGCCAGACGCTCGACGACGCCGCGGGCGAGGCGTTCGACAAGGGTGCGCGGCTGCTGGGCCTCGGGTATCCGGGCGGCGCGGCGCTCGAGCGGCTCGCGCGTGAAGGCGATCCGGAGGCGTTCGCGTTCCCGACCGCGGCGCGCCTGACCGGGCTCGACTTCTCGTTCGCGGGTCTCAAGACCGCGCTGCTGTATCGCGTCCGAGACCTTGGCGAGGCCGAGACCGAGCGCCGGCGCGCGGACCTCGCCGCGTCCTACCAGCGGGCGATCGTCGAGGCGTTGGCGGTGCGCGCGGAGCGAGCGCTGACCGCGACCGGGCTCAACCGCCTGGCGGTCGGCGGCGGTGTCGCCGCCAACGGACCGCTGCGAGACCGGCTGTCGCAGCTCGGCGTCGAGCTCGCGGTCCCGGACCGCGAACTGTGCACCGACAACGCGGCGATGATCGCCAGCGCGGCGCGCTACGTCGAGCAGCTGCCGTATCCGGACTACCTCGAGCTCGACGTGTACGCGACCGGGGAACGGGCGCCGGTCCGGGCATGAGTGCGCAGGTGGTCCTGTTCGGCCGCGAAGGCTGCTGCCTGTGCGACGAGGCCCGCGAGGTCCTGATGCGCGTCCGGGCACAGCAGCCATTCGCGTTCGAGGAGCGCGACATCGAGTCCGACGACGCGCTGCTGCGCGCCTATCTCGAACGGATCCCAGTCGTTACGATCGACGGTGTGGAGGCTTTCGAGCTATTCGTCGACGAAACCGACCTGCGCGAGCGACTGGGTTAGAGTGACCCGCGGATGAGCTACACGGTTGGCGGCGGAACCGAATCGGTTCAGCCTCCGCTGGAGAAGCCCGGCGAGAAGCTGTCGCTCGGCGTCGCGGCGCGGCTGTCTCGATACCTGCAGGTGCTCACGCAGGCGCGCAAGATCGGCAAGGAGACGATCTCCTCGCAGGAGCTCGCCGAGTACACGCATGTCAACTCGACCCAGATTCGGCGCGACCTGTCGGGGTTCGGGAAGTTCGGCAAGCGCGGCGTCGGCTACAACGTCGAATCGCTCGTCGCCCAGATCCGCAAGATCCTGCGGACCGCGGGCCAGCACAACATCGCGCTGTTCGGAGCCGGCCACCTCGGCACCGCGATCGCAACCTCGGACATCTTCGCCGACCACGGCTTCCGGGTGGTCGCGATCTTCGATGTCGACCGCTCGCTGGTCGGGTCGCGGGTCGGGCCGCTCGACGTGCGCCACAACTCCGACCTGCGGCAGGTCGTCGATGACCAGGACATCGTGGTCGCGGTGCTGGCGGTTCCATCGGCCGCCGCCCAGGAGCTCGCCGACGAGCTCGCCGACGCCGGTGTCAAGATCATCTTCAACTACTCAGACGCGCTGCTGCAGGTGCCGCCCGAGGTCACCGTGCACACCTCGAGCCCTGCCGTCGACCTGCTCTACGCGCTGTACTTCTACCTGGCCTGACCGGCATCCCGTCGTGGAGCTCGACCTCGACATCGCGCGCGCAGCGTTCGACGCCTCGACCGATTTCACGGTCGGACTCGAGGAGGAGTTCGCGCTGCTCGACCCCGTCGGGCTCGGGCTCGTGTCGCGCTTCGAGGACCTCAGCTCCGCGGCGCGCGCCGACGAGCTGCTCGCCGCGTCGATCGCCGGCGAGCTGATCTCTTCCGAGATCGAGATCCGCTCCGGCCGCGGGGCCGACCTCGCCGCTGCGCAGTCGGCTCAACGCGAGCTGCGGCGGCGGCTGTTCGCGCTCGCGGGCGAGCAGGACATCGCGCTCGGGGCGACCGGCACCCACCCGTGGTCGGATTACCGCGACCAGCACATCATCCAGACTGAGCACTACCGCCTCGTCGAGGAGGGACTGAAGTACGTCGCGTGGCGCAACAACACGTTCTCACTACACGTGCACGTCGGGATCCAGGGCCCCGAGCGCGCGGTGCTGGTCTGCGACCGGCTGCGGCCGGTGCTGCCGGTGCTGCTGGCGATCTCGGCCAACTCGCCATTCCTCGACGGCCGCGACTCCGGGCTGCACAGCGCCCGGACGCAGACGTTCACGAAGAGCTTTCCGCGCTGTGGCGTGCCAGACGCGTTTGGCAGCTGGGCCGCGTTCGCGGACTACATCGAGCTCCTGGTCGCGACCCGCTCGATCGTCGAATACACCCAGGTGTGGTGGTCGATCCGACCGCATCTGTCGTTCGGCACGGTCGAGGTCCGGATCTGCGACGCGCAGCCGACGGCGGCCGAATCAGATGCGCTCGCGGCGCTGATCGTGTCCTGCGTGGCGCAGGCTGCGCGCGACATCGACGAGGGCGTCCCGCACGTCGATCTCCCCAACCGGCTGCTGGAGGAGAACGTCTGGCGCGCCCTTCGATACGGGCTCGACGGCGAGCTGCTCGACCTCCAGCGGCTCGAGCCGTACCCGGCGGCGGCCGCGTTCGAGCGGCTGATGCGGTGGACGGCGCCGGTCCGCCAGGAGCTCGGGATCGAGATCGCGTTGCCCTCGCGCAACGGCGCCCAGCGCCAACGACGGCTGCTCGAGGCCGGGACCGGACTGCACGACATCTACGCGGTGGTGCAGGCCGAGACCCGAGACACCTATTCTGGGGTCTTGGAAACTCCGAGGAGGTGAGTCTGTGAGCAGCGGTTATATGAGTGACGATCCGTCGCAGGCGCCGACCGAGGAGGAGCTGCGGGCCGCCTACGAGGCCGAGATCAAGAAGATCCGCATCGAGCAGGTGCTGCTCGAGCAGGTCGTCACGCTGATCAACCTCGGGATGCGCCGGACCGGGCTCAGCCCCGGCACCGAGGACGAGCGCGATCTCGACCAGGTCCGCCTCGCGATCGACTCGATCCGCGCCCTGATGCCGCTGATCGAGCAGCGCGCCGCACCGCAGGCGGGGCCGGTCCGCGATGCCCTCTCGCAGCTGCAGCTCGCGTTCGTCAAGCTCGGCGGCGCCGCCGGACCGGGCGGCCCGGCGACCGAGCAGGCGCCCGGCTCTCCTGAGCCGCCGCCCGACTCTCCTGAGCCGCCGCCGGAGCCCGATCAGCCCCCCGTCAAGCCCGGAGAACCGGGCCCCGCCCAGCGCAGCGGGCGCCTCTGGATCCCGGGCCAATAGGCAGCTATCCCGACGTTCCGGGCTGCGGCACGCTAGACTCGCGCCCGGCTTTTGCCGGGCCTCCGCACAGTTTGGGCGGGGCCCTTTGCCGTTGTTGATCGGCGCGCGACCGCGCCTCTAACGAAGAGCTCCTCCGGAGGACCCCCTTTGTCAAGCTTTCTGACGCATCACGGCGTCCTTGTTGCGCTCGTTTGTGCAGCCGCCGCAATTGTCTACGGCGCCACCACGTCGCGCGCGTTGCTGGCGCTGTCACCGGGCAACGAGCGGATGCAATCGATCTCGGCCGCGGTCCAGGAGGGCGCATCCGCGTACTTGAACCGCCAGTACACGACGATCGCCGGCGTCGGCGTCGTCGTATTCATCCTGCTGATCCCGCTGCAGAACATCCGCGTCGCGGTCGGCTTTCTGATCGGCGGACTGCTGTCGGCGGCCGCCGGCTATATCGGCATGAACGTGTCCGTGCGCGCGAACGCACGGGTCGCGGAGGCGGCGCGCGGCGGCGTCTCCCAAGCGCTCGCGGTCGCGTTCCGCGGCGGCGCCGTGACCGGCCTGCTGGTCGTTGGTCTTGCCTTGATCGGGCTGGCCGGCTACTACGGCGTGCTCACGTGGATCGGCGGCTACAGCCAGCGGGACGCTGTCAACGCGCTCGTCGGGCTCGGGTTCGGCGGCTCGCTGATCTCGGTCTTCGCCCGGCTCGGCGGCGGCATCTTCACCAAGGCCGCCGATGTCGGCGCCGATCTTGTCGGCAAGATCGAGGCGGGCATTCCCGAGGACGACCCTCGCAACCCGGCCGTGATCGCCGACAACGTCGGCGACAACGTCGGCGACTGCGCCGGCATGGCCGCGGACCTGTTCGAGACCTACGCGGTCACCGCGGTTGCCGTGATGCTGCTGGGCGTGCTGCTGTTCCGCCAGCAGTCGGCGGTCGCGATGTACCCGCTCGTGCTCGGCGCGCTCTCGATCGTCGCCTCGATCATCGGCACCTTTGCGGTGCGGTCGAAGGCGGGCAACGTCGAGCGGGCGCTCTACCAGGGGCTGATCGTCTCGGGCGGACTGGCCGCGCTGGCGTTCATCCCGGTCACCTACTGGCTGATGCACGGCCTGACGTACAAGAGCGGTCTGGCCGCGCCGCATTGGTGGAGGTTCTACCTTTGCGCGCTGATCGGGCTCGGCGTCACGGGCTGCCTGTTCGTGATCACCGACTACTACACGTCGACCCGCTTCTCGCCCGTCAAGCGGACCGCGCGCGCGTCGCAGACGGGCCACGCGACGAACATCATCCAGGGGCTCGCCTCGGGCCAGCAGGCCACCGGAGCGCCGGCGATCGTGATCGCGCTGGGAATCCTCGGCGCATGGAAGCTCGCGGGTGGCGGCACAAACGGGATTTACGGGATCGGCATCGCGGTCATGGCACAGCTGTCGCTGATGGGCCTGATCGTCGCCCTCGACGCGTTCGGGCCGATCACGGACAACGCCGGCGGCATCGCCGAGATGGCTGACCTCCCCGAGGAGGTCCGCAACGTCACGGACCCGCTCGATGCGGTCGGCAATACGACCAAGGCTGTGACCAAGGGATACGCGATCGGCTCAGCCGCGCTCGCCGCACTGGTGCTGTTCGATGCCTTCCAGCGCGAGCTGCCGGCCAGGTACATCGGCCAGTTCTCGATCGGCAGCCCGCCGGTGCTGATCGGGCTCCTGATCGGCGGGATGATGGTGTACGTGTTCACCTCGCTCTCGATGGAGGCCGTAGGCCGCGCCGGTGGTGCCGTCGTCGAGGAGGTCCGCCGGCAGTTCCGCGAGAAGCCCGGGATCATGGACGGCACCGAGCAGCCCGAGTATGGGGCGGCCGTTGGGCTCGTGACCAGGGCCGCGCAGCGCGAGATGATCCTGCCGGCGCTGATCCCGATCCTGGTCCCGCTGATCGTCGGGCTGATCAGCGTCCAGGCGCTCGGCGGGCTGCTGATCGGCGTGATCGTCGTCGGCCTGTTCGTCGCGATCTCGATGACGTCGGGCGGCGGTGCCTGGGACAACGCCAAGAAGCTGATCGAGGACGGCGCCTACGGCGGCAAGGGCTCCGAGGCCCACGCGGCGGCGGTCACCGGCGACACGGTCGGCGACCCGTACAAGGACACGGCTGGGCCGGCGATCAACCCAATGATCAAGGTGGCGAACATCGTGGCGCTGTTGATCATTCCGCTGATCATTTGAGGTAGGGCCTGCGCGGGGTGTTCCCAGCCGGGAGCAGCGATCGGTTAGCTGGGTGCGTCGCGCCAGACTAACTTCACTGAGCTGCTCCGGTGGGGACACGCCCGCTCCGGCCTGCGCCTGATTGGCGGATGATCTGAGCGAACGCCTGTTCTTGGGAGGCGCATCGTTGCTGGCGGGATACGCTCCTCTTTGTGTCCGCGTCCGTTGAGCTTGGGCTGCTCCTGGCGGTGCTGACCGCGTTTGGCTCGGTTGCCGGGTTCCTGTACAAGTTCCGCGGCGCGCGGGAGGCTCCGGAGGTCGAGCTGCGGCGGCCGTGGCACAGCACCGTGGAACTGTTTCGATCGCCGCTGTACTGCCTCGGGATCGCGATCGCGCTCGGGTCCTGGGGACTGCACGTGGGCGCGCTGACGCTGGCGCCGATCTCGCTAGTGCAGTCCGTGATCGCCGGCGGGCTGGTGATGCTGACATTCGTCGCCGACCGGATGTTCGGGATCCCGGTCACGCGGCGGCAGTGGATCTGCGTCGCGCTGACGGCTGCCGGGCTTGCGTTTCTGGCCGCGACGCTCGACGGAGACGCCAATGGCGCCCACTCGCACTACGACCCGGCGACGCTGGCACTGTTCCTCGCGATCGTCGGCTGCGCCGGCCTGCTGCTGGCGCTCAGACCGCGCCGCCCCGCAACGCTGGCCGCCTCCGCCGGCCTGCTCTGGGCCGTATCAGACACCTCGATCAAGGCGCTCAGCTCCCACCTCGGCTCGCTCGGCTTGGCGGTCGTGATCCAGCCGCTCGCGTTGGTGATCCTGGTCGCGTCGCTGGTCGGCCTGCTGATCTCGGCCCGCAGCCTGCAGCTCGGCGACGCCGTGCCGATGATCGCGATCACCTCGGCGGCCGCCAACCTGACGACGATCGCCGCCGGACCGATCGTGTTCGGTGAGCCGATGCCCGCCAGCCAGCTGGGGCTGGCGGTGCGGCTGCTGGCGTTCGGGTTCGTGATCGTCGCAGCGGCGCTGACGCCGCCACCAGCCGCGAGCCACGTCGCACATTCCTGATCAGCCCCTATTCTGTGTGTGTGCCCGTTGGCCCACGGAGGAGGGTCGTCGCGACGCTGGCGATCGTGTTGACGATGGCCAGCGTGAGCGCCTGTGGTGACTCCGCGCACCACACTTCGACCGCTGCACACGCTCGGCCCACGGCGACGACCTCGGTCTGCACGCCCAAGGGCCGGGCCGCGGTAACCCAGTTCTTCGGCGCCGGACTGGCGTCGCTCGCCACACACGTCGGCATCGCCAGCTCCGGGTCGCCTACCTGCTACTACGAGATCAGGCTCTCGCAAGGCGCGCCGGTCATGCTCTCGGTGCAGGTCGACCGGACCGTCGAGGCGTACTTTCTGCTCGAGCGAGCGATTACCGAGCTCCAGCAGGTGTTCGCCCCAACTCGGCTTGAGCCGGCGCCCGAGACCGTTCCCCATCTCGGGCTCGACGCCTCGTGGTTCCCGGCCGAGCACTACGTGATGACGACCGACGGCAACACGCTGATCACAGCGACCGTCGACTGGCGGTCGGTGCCGACGCGGCGCAAGCGTGCGCTTGCGACCGCCGCCGCCCGCGCGTACCTCGGTCGGCTTGACTGGAAGGCAGCCGACAGCGCGTACTGAACGGGGCGCCCGGTCGATCCAACTTCTTTTTGGCCGACCCCCTAGAGTGCAAGCAATGTTCATCTTGATCGTCGGTGCCGGCCGGGTTGGTTCCGCGGTCGCCAAGCGCGCGCTCGAGGTCGGGCACGACGTTTCGGTGCTCGACAGCGATCCGCTCTCGCACGAGCGTCTCGACAAGGACCAGTCGACGAGCTGGGAGGATGCCGGCGGCCGGTTCACGGTCGGGGCGGCGCTCGAGACCGACGGTCTCGTCGCAGCCGGGATCGAGGACGCCGACGTGTTCATGGCCGCGACGCGAGGCGACAACACCAACCTCGTGATCGCGCAGCTCGCCCAGCGGCGCTACAACGTGCCGCGGGTCGTCGTCCGCGTCGCCGATCCGGCTCGAGCCGCCTGGTACGCCGAGCAGGGATTGCTGACGATCTGTCCTACACAGCAAGCGATCGACCAGGCCGAGCAGGTCGTGCTCGCGCCCTGAAGGGAGTCGGGAACCGATGTACGTGATCATCGCCGGGGCCGGGAAGGTCGGCTGGAACCTTGCCCGAGAGCTGATCGCCAAGGATCGAGAGGTGACGCTGATCGAGTCCGATCACCGCCGCTACCGGATCGTCGAGGAGGAGCTCGAGCACGCGGCGCAATACGGAGACGCAACCGAGCTGTGGGTGCTCGAGCGCGCCGGGATCCAGCGCGCAGATCTGGTGATCGCCGTCACCGGCGACGACGAGGACAACATCCTGATCTGCCAGGTGGCGAAGGAGAAGTACGGCGTCGAACGGATCGTGGCGCGCGTCAACAACCCCCGCAACCTGCCGCATTTCAAACTGCTCGGCGTGCAGCCCGCAGTATCGGCGACGGACCTGATCCTGCGCCTGATCGAGCACGAGGTCCCGGAGTACGGGCTCGTGCAGCTGCTGGCGCTCGAGGAGGAGCACCTCGAGATCATCGAGCTCGAAGTGGGGCAGGGGTCTCCCGCCGCCGGGCAGAGAGTCCGCGACGTGGTGCTCCCGGACGGCTCGCTGATCATCTCCGTGCTCCGCGACGGTGCCGGCTTCGTGCCGAAGGCCGACTCGATGATCCAGGCGGGCGATCAGGTGCTGCTGATCCTCGACCCGGGTCTCGAAGGCGAGATCACGCCCCGCTTCGCGCCCTCGGGCTCCGAGGTGCGGGCGGGCTAGGCGATGGCCGACCGCAGTTTTGACTTCCTGCTGATCGGCGGCTTTGCGGCCGGCCACTGCGCCCGGCGGCTGCGTGAGTCGGGCGCCGATGGCTCGATCCTGATCGTCGGGCGCGAGCCGGACCTTCCGTACGAGCGCCCGCCGCTGTCGAAGGAGTATCTGCGCGGGAGCTCGTCACGCGAGGACGCGCTGGTCCGCGATGCCGACTGGTATCAGCAGCAGCAGGTCGAGGTCCTGACGCGCGTCTCGGCGACCAAGCTCGACCCCGGCGCGCGTACGGTCACGCTCTCCAACAGGGACGAGGTCGCGTTCGGCAAGGCGCTGATCGCCACCGGCGCCAACGTCCGGCGGCTCAACGTGCCCGGCTGTGATCTCGACGGGATCCATTATCTGCGCACGTTCGGCAACTCGGACTCGATCCGCGAGGACGCGGCGGGCAAGCGCGTGGTGCTGATCGGCGGCTCATACATTGCCGCCGAGGTCGCCGCATCGCTGACCGAGCTCGGCTCGAGCTGCACGCTGGTGATGCTCGAGCCGGTCGTCCTGAGCCGGCATTTCGGTAACGAGGCAGCGCGGTTCTTCCACGACATCCTCGCCGAGCACGGGATCGCGATCTACGGCGAGGACGAGCTCGATCGCTTCGCGGGAGCCGACGGCCGGATCACGAAGGTCGTGACCAAGTCGGGTATCGAGCTCGACGCCGACGCGGTCGTGATCGGCGCCGGCGTAGGCCCCGACGTGACGCTGGCACGCGGCGCTGGACTGCAGCTCGGCGACAGCGGCGGGATCAAGGTCGACACCAAGCTCGAAACCGCGACGCCGGGTCTGTTCGCGGCCGGCGACGTGGCCGAGTACGAGAGCGTCGTCCACGGCGGACGGCGGATCCGGGTCGAGCACTGGGACGTCGCCTTCAACCAGGGGCGGACCGTGGCGCTGAACATGCTCGGTCAGGATGTCGACTACGACGTCGTCCCGTACTTCTTCTCGGACGTCAGCGACTGGGCTTCGCTCGAGTACGTCGGCCCGGCCTACAACTGGGACCAAGAGGTGGTGCGCGGCTCGCCCGACGAGGGCAAGTTCACGGTCTTCTATCTAGACCACGGTCGCGTCGCCGGCGCGCTGAGCGTCGGACGCTCCGAGGATCTCGCCCATGCCCGGCGCTGGATCGCGTCGGGGAGCGATCTCGGCGACCACGCCGACGAGCTCGCCGATCTCTCCTCGGACCTCGAGCAACTCTAGGGCAGCTCCCGCTAGCTCGGATCGATCTTCAGACGGTCGCAGCTGGCCGCATCGGCCGTGCGCATGTGGAACGGCAGCACCCGCCAGCCGCTGTCGTGGGGCTGGAAGAACACGATCGGCAGACCGCTGTCGATCGCCCGTCCAGGCCTGAAACCGACGTTGCCCACATTCAGGCCCGTCGCCCATGCGACCTTGCTCTGCAGGCCCACGAGCGTGACCGGCTGGCCGCAGGCCGTGATCCGGGCGGCCCCGCCGTCCTGGTCGACTACACGCTGAAGCTGCCTGATCTGCGTTCCGGCGAGCTGCGCCTGTTCGACGTCGCCGCGCGCCGTGCGCGCGCGCCGGCGAGCGGTCGGGACAAGCGCCGCGGCGAGCAGCACGACCAGCGCGATCGACGCGACCGCCGTGGCGACGTTCAGCAGCCGCTGGTCGCGGCGGGCGGGGGGGTGCATCGCGAGCACACGGCCAACCGTGCTGCCGGCGATCACGACCATCACGGCGGCGGGCTCGATCAGGTAGCGGGATGCAGCCGACCACCCGTGCAGCGCCATCGCGAACTCGACCGCGACCCACAGGCACGCCGCCGCCGCGAGCCCCAGGGTCACGAGGTCGCGACGCACTGCGGCCAGCGCGACCCCGACGATCGCCGCGATCTGGACCGGCAGCGAGGTCAGGCTCGTGAAGCGGCTCAGCACCCCTCCCAGCTTGCTGCCGTGGATCACGTTGACGGGATTCACCGTCCGCAGGGCGAGATCGCCAGGCGTAAACCAGCTCTTCGACGTCAGCGCTGGGATCGTGAACCAGAAGGCGGGGATCAGCGCCAGCGCGCCAAGCGCGAGCGGCCGCATCGACGGGACCGCGCGCCACCCCCAGACGGCGTACAGGAACACGAACGGCCACGCCTCCGGGCGCCCGAGCGAGGCGAGCACGAGCATCGCGAACGCGAGCCGCGGGCGCTTTGACAGGTGGAAGTCGATCGCCGCCAGGCACAGCGTCGCGATCATCGGGTCCGAGCTCGCGATCATCACCAGATGCGAGTAGCCGTCGATCGCCAACAGGCAGCCGGCCGCGAATGCGCCGGCGACATACGGCGCATACGGCCGGTCCCCGCTCGGCCCGACGAGGCGATACGCGATCCGCGCCGCGAACACGCAGCCCGCCAACGCGGCGGCGATCGCCGTCACCATCCACAGGAACATCTGCCCGTTGTCGCCTGCGAGCGCATACGGCAGCGTGAACAGGAACGCGACCGGCTTCCACGACGGCGCCCCGTCGGTGTTCAGGCTCCCGTGCAGCACCTGATGGCCCCAGACGAGCCAGCCGAATGCGTCATACCCGGGCCGCATCCCGCTGGCGACGATGATCGCGACCGACACCCCGATCACGAACACCGCGACCGCCAGCCACGTCAGCACAACGGCACGCCTCGGGCCGCGACGCTCGTCCGGCCGGCGTGGGATCCGGACGATCGCTGGGGCCGGAGGAGATGCGGTTGCTAGGTCGGTCACTGCTGCTTGTCGAAGCTACCTGACGTTAAGTCAGGTTAGGCTAAGGTGAAGACAGTAGGGGGTAAAGGTTCGCGGTCTGTGATGGTCGGCGAGCGATTTCGTGCGTTCGGGCGCCCTTCCGGGGGGTCCGGACTCGCTAACCTGACTGTCTCGTTTGCCCGGTCGTCTAGAGGCAAGACACGCGGCTCTGGACCGCGGAACGGTGGTTCGAATCCATCCCGGGCAGTGATGCGCCGGCTCGTTGGGCTGGGAACGCGCGGCGCGGGCGGCTGGGGCCTACGGGTCGACGAACTCGGCCGGCTGCTTCGTCAGCCCCGCGGCAACCGCCGCCAGCTGATTCGGTGACCCGATCAGCCCGAGCTGGAGCTCGGCCTCGAGCGCCAGCGTCTGCTGCGCGTCGCCCGTCCAGCTCGCGTCATACAGCCGCTTGGCCGCGCGGACGGCATCCGGCGACTGGCTCGCGATCTCGCGCGCGAGCTCGAGCGCGGCCGCCAGCGGGTCGTCCGCGACGCGGGTCACGAGCCCGAGCGTGTGCGCTTCGCTCCCGCTCAGGACGCGGCCCGTGAAGGTCAGCTCCTTGGCGATGTCGATCCCCACCAGGCGCGGCAGCGTGCGCGTGATCGCCATGTCGGGCACCAGCCCCCATTTCACCTCCATCACCGACAGCCGCGCGTCTGGGGTGGCGATCCTGATGTCAGCGCCGAGCGCGATCTGAAGCCCGCCGCCGAGGCAGTTGCCGTGCACGGCCGCGATCACCGGCACCGGCACCGTGAGCCAGTCGTGGGCGGCGCGCTGAAACCAGTTCGGGACCGGTCCGCGGAGCGGCTCGTGCAGCGCCTCGATGCCGTCGCCGGCGGAAATGATCGCGCTCAGGTCGATGCCCGAGCAGAAGCTCGGACCGTCCCCGTGCAAGACGACCGCGCGTACACCGGGTTCGCGGCGCAGCCGTCCTGCGGCGCCGAGGATCGCCTCGAACATCGGCGGGTCGAGGGCGTTGTGCTTGTCGCCTCGAGTCAGCGTGACGACCGCGATGTGGTCGGAGATCTCGACCGTCGCACGCTGGGCCACGGTTGGAGCCTGTACGTCGCTCATCTGGCTCGCGAGCCTAACCCTGGACCGCGACCGGATCGCCGATCACAACTGGGCCGGGCTCGAGCACCTCGCCGTAGATCCCGAACGGAAGCGGCTCGGTCGTCTCCAGGTCGCGCCGGTAGCTGCCCAGCAGATCGAGCGTCGGCAACGTGGTGATCCCGCTCTCGGGGTCCAGCCCGGTGATCAGGCAACGGCCGACGTTGCCGTGCATCGCGACCAGCGTCGGCCCGATCCTGACCTTGCGCCCGACCCACGAGTCCTCCTCGTATGGCGCCACGCCGTCGACCTCGATCAGCATCCGGAACCGTCGTACGTCGACCGAGTCCTCCGCGGCGACCTCGGCCAGGTGCTGCACGGATGCGCGCGAGATCACGGACACGCCGCCGTCGCGGCCGCGATCGACCCCGACCTCGGGCTCGACGAGCCGCAGTGGCTTCCCGATGTAGTCAGACAGCGCCTCCGTCCACGGCCCGACGAGCAGCCGCGCCTCGCACTCGTGCGAGAAGAACTTGATCGGCAGCGTCTCGCCGTACTGGACCGGCCCGCCGGCCAGACTCCCGTCCGGGAAGGTCAGCACCAGCTCGCCGTCGCGGTGTCGTGAGCGCACGGTCAGGAGCGACGCGAAGCGCTTTGCGTTGACCATCCGGCCGCGGTCGTCGATCACGCAGAAGGCTCGGTTGCCACGGGCGCCGAGTTCGTCGAGCTCGATCCGCTCCACGGTGGCCAGACGCAGGCTCTTGACGGCGGTCGTGGCTAGTCCTGATACGAGGGCGCCCATCGGAAGATCCGAGGATACGGGCGCCGGTCAGCCGGCGGCCTGCTCGGCCCAGTCCCGGTACAGCTGCCAATACCGGCCGCCGGCATCCAGCAGTTGCTCGTGGGTCCCCTGCTCGATGATCTGTCCGTACTCCATAACGAGAATCCGCGACGCGTGCCGGATCGTCGACAGCCGGTGTGCGATCACGATCGACGTGCGGCCGGCGACGAGCCGCCGCAGGCCCTCCTCGATCAGGCTCTCGGTCCGCACGTCGACGTTCGAGGTCGCTTCGTCGAGCACCAGGATCCGCGGGTCGGCGACCAGCGCGCGGGCGAACGCGACCAGCTGACGCTGCCCGGCCGACAGCTGCACGCCGCGCTCGCCGACCTGCGTGTCGTAGCCAAGCTCGAGCGCCATGATGAAGTCGTCGGCGCCAACCGCCATCGCCGCGTCGCGGATCTCGTCGTCGGAGGCACCGGGGCGGCCGAATGAGATGTTGTCGCGCACCGTGCCGCTGAACAGGAAGCCCTCCTGCGGCACGATCCCCATCTGCGAGCGCAACGAGTGGGCGGTGACCGAGCGCAGGTCGTGGCCGTCGACGAGCACGGCGCCCTCGGACGGGTCGTAGAAGCGGGCGACGAGCTTCGCGAACGTCGACTTGCCGGCCCCCGTCTCGCCGACGAGCGCGACCGTCTCGCCGGGGGCGATCACCAGGTCGATGCCCTCCAGCGCCCACGGAGTCTCGTCGTCGTACCCGTACTTGAACGAGACATCGTCGAACTGCAGCTCGCCCCGGATCCGCGGCAGCTCCGTGGCGTTCGGCGCGTCGACCAACTCCGGCTGTTCGTCCAGCAGCCCGAAGATCTTGTCGAGAGCCGCCATCCCCGACTGATAGGTCGTGTAGAGCTGCGACAGCTGCTGGATCGGGTCAAAGAAGTTGTTGAGCGCCGCGATGAAGGCGAACACGACGCCGGTCGACGTGTGGCCGTTGATCGCCTCAACCCCGCCGATCACGAGGATCTCGACGGTAACGAGCGCCGACAGCAGCTCGACCGCCGGGAAGTAGGCGGCGTTGAGGCGCACCGTGGTCATGTTCGCCGCCCGGTTGTCGTCGTTGAGCCGGCGGAACGCCTCGATGTGCTGGCGCTCCTGCCCGAAGGCACGGATCACGCGGATTCCCGACAGCGACTCCTGCAGGTAGCCCGTGATCGTCGCGATCTTCTCGCGCGTCCGGCGGTACGCGTCGGCCGATGCGATCCGGAACGCGAACCCGCCGACCGCCAGGATCGGCAGCGCGATGAACGTCAGCAGCGCGAGGTGGAAGTCGAGCACCAGCAGGATCACGATCACCCCGAGCAGCGTCAGGCTCGACTGGATCAGGGTCGCGAGTCCGTCCTCGACGAGCTGGTCAAGCGCTTCGACATCGTTGGTCATCCGCGAAATGACGACGCCCGCGCGGTTGCGCGAGTAGAACCCGATCGACAGCGACTGCAGGTGGCGGAACAGCTTCAAGCGCAGGTCCTGCAGCGCCCGCTGACCCACCCAGCCGACGAGGTAGGTCTGCGCGTAGGTCGCGACGCCGTAGACGACCGCCGACACAAGGAACACGACCACGACGACGTTGAGCGTGTGGACGTCGTGGCGCTCGATCCCCTTGTCGATCGCGATCTTTGCCAGCGGCGCCGGCGCCAGCGCCGCCGCCGTCGCGAGCACCAGCGCGGTGAACATCGCGGTCACGCGCCACTTGTATGGCGCCAGCAGCTCGGCCAGGCCGCGCAGCTTGCGCCCGCGCCCGCCGGTCTCACGCAGGCGCCTACGGAACTCGAGCCTCGCGGTGCTCACGCCGACACCTCGTCCCGAGTTCGGCGCCAGCCGAACTCGCCAGCGAACACGAAGTGTTCGCCGCTCACAGCCCGGCGACCTCCGGCGCCTGCGTCAGGAACACCTGATCGGGCATCCCCTTCTCGACGATCTCGCGATACAGCTCCGAGCTCTCGAGCAGCTCGGCGTGCGAGCCATCGGCCGCGACACGGCCGTTCTCCAGCACCACGATCCGGTCCGCCAGCGAGATCGTCGACAGCCGGTGCGCGATCACGAACGTGGTCCGATCGGCCAGCAGCTCGCCGAGCGCCAGCTTGATCTCCTGCTCAGTCGATGCGTCGACCGACGAGGTCGCGTCGTCGAGGATCAGGATCCTCGGATCGGCGAGGATCGCCCGTGCGATCGCGATCCGCTGGCGCTGGCCACCGGACAGCGTCAGCCCGCGCTCGCCGACGCGCGTCTCATAACCCTTCGGCATCCGCTCGATGAAGCCGGCGGCCTGCGCGGCGGCGGCAGCCGCCTGCACCTGCTCACGCGTCGCGTCCGGTCGCGCATAGGCGATGTTCTCGTGCACGGTCGCCGAGAACAGGAACGGGTCGTCGTTGACGACCGCGATCGCGCTGCGGAGGCTGACCAGGTCGACCGAGCGGACATCCGCGCCGTCGATCTCGACCGCGCCTTCAGTGACGTCGTAGAGGCGTGGCAGCAGCTGCACGAGCGACGACTTGCCGGAGCCCATCGCGCCGACCAGCGCGACCGTCTGGCCGGCCGGCACCTCGAGGTCGATGCCGTGCAACGCCGGCTGGCTGCCGCCCTCGAACGTCAGTGAGACGCCTCGCAGCGTCACCTGGCCGCCGCCGGCGGGCAGCGGTGGGGCCTCGGGCGGCGACACGATCTGTGGCTCGCGGTCGAGGATCTGGAAGATCCGGGCGCCCGATGCCGTCGACCGCTGCGCGGCCCCGAGCATGTAACCGAGCGTCCGCATCGGCGAGATCAGCATCAGCAGGTATGCGTAGAAGGCGGTGAACACGCCGAGGCTGAGCGTGCCGTCGATCACCTCGCGGCCGCCGAACAGGAGGATCGCGGCCAAGCCGAGGTTGGGCAGGAAGCTGATCATCGGGTTGTAGAAGGCCTGGATGCGGGTGGCGTAGACCTGCTGCTCGAACACCCGTTGGACCGAGTGCCCGAAGCGTCCCTGCTGCCGGTCCTCCTGGGCGAACGCCTTGACGACTCGGACTCCGGAGACGTTCTCCTCGACGTCGGCGGTCAGTTCGGCGATCCGCTGTTGCGCCTCCTGCATCGCGGGCCGTGACCTGTGCCCGTAACGGTTCGCGATCAGCACCACGAACGGCACCGGCGACAGCGAGATCAGCGCCAAGGTCGGCTGCAGGACGAACATGGCCACGGCCGCCAGGAGGATCGTCGCCACCGACTGGGCGATGAAGATCAGTCCGTAGCCGAGGAAGAAGCGGACCGACTGCAGGTCGACGGTCGCGCGCGACATCAGCTGGCCGGTCTGCTGGCGGTCGAAGAACGAGAGCTCGAGCCGCTGAAGGTGCCCGTACAGGGTGTTGCGCAGGTCGGCCTCTACTCCGAGCGACACCTCGCCCGCGATCAGCCGCCTGTACACGCTGAGGACGAGCCGGACCAGGCCCGCGGCCGTGATCGCGGCCGCCAGCAGGATCAGCTGATGGTGGTTGTGGGCGTCGATCGCGTTGATCGCCAGTCCGGTCAGGAACGGGATCAGGACCGTTGCGCCGAGCGCCCCGAACGCGAGCGCGAACGACCAGATCACCCCACGGCGGTAGGGGCGCAGGAAGCCAATCAGGCGCCAGAAGGTCGGCATACTTCATAAAGTATAGTATCGGCCGCCACGAGGCGTCGCGGCCGCCGCTAGCATCGCGCCGATGCTCGAGCCCCACCGCGAACGGGTCGCCGCCGCCGCGCGGCGGCTCGCAGACCAGGGGCTCGCATCGGGTACCGCGGGCAACCTGTCCGAGCGCGACGGCAGGCTGATCGCGGTCTCGCCCACCGGAGCCGTGTTCGAGCGTCTGCAGGCCGACGATGTCGCGGTCGTCGACCTCGATGGCAAGCAGGTAGACGGTCCGCTGGCTCCGACATCGGAGCTCGAGCTGCACCTCGGCGTCTACGCCCGTAATCGGGCCGGCGCGGTCGTGCACGCTCACCCCCCCGTGGGGACCGCCTTGGCGTGCGTGATCGATGAGCTGCCGGCAATCCATTACCTGATGGTCGAGCTCGGAGGTCCCGTGCGCGTCGCCGAGTACGCGACGTTCGGGACCACGGAGCTCGCGCAGCACACGCTCGACGCGCTCGATGGCCGAGCCGCGGTCCTGATGGCAAACCATGGCGCGCTGACCTATGGCGGCGACCTGCCGAGCGCCGTGGAACGGATGCTGCTGCTCGAGTGGGCGTGCACCGTCTACTGGCGCGCGGCCGTGATCGGCACGCCGCGGGCGCTCGACGACGCGCAGCTGCGAGCCGTGCAGCGACAGCTCGAGGATCGCAACTATGGGTCCCTGTTAGGGGTTGACCGGCAGTGAGCCAGGCCAGGATCACCCGCCGCTCGCTGGTCGCGGGGGGCCTCGCGACGGGTGCCGCGGCGGCCCTCCCAGGGTCGGCGGGCGCTCGCGCCCGGACGGTCGACGCGGTGGTCGTGGGTGCCGGAATCGCCGGGCTGACGGCCGCGCGCGAGCTCGTGCGCGACGGACGCAGCGTCGTCGTGCTCGAGGCGCGCGACCGCGTCGGAGGGCGGGTCTGGAACCACGACCTCGGCCACGGTCACGTGTCCGAGCGTGGCGGGACCTTCATCGGCCCGACCCAGGACCATGTGCGCAAGCTCGCCCGGGAGCTGGCAATCGACACGTTCCCCGTCTATGACACGGGCGACGACGTCTACGTCGCCGGCGGCGAGCGGCTGACCTACAGCGACCGCGGGCCGTTCGGGACCGCGCCACCCGATCCGACGATCGCGGCCGAGCTCGCCACGACGGTGCTGGGGATCGACACGCTCTCCAGATCAGTCTCGGTCCAGGCGCCGTGGTCGGCCCCCGGCGCGGCCGCGCTGGACGGGCAGACACTTCAGACGTGGCTGGACCAGCAGGGCACCTCGCAGCGGCTGCAAGAGCTGACCGCGGCGGCGCTGCGCGCGGTGTTCGGGGCCGAGGCGCGCGAGCTGTCACTGCTGTTCGCGCTCTACTACACCGCGGCTTCGGGTGACGCGAAGCATCCGGGAACCTTCGAGCGCAATTTCGACACGCGGGGCGGCGCCCAGCAGGACCGCTTCGTCGGGGGCTCGCAACTGCTGCCGATCACGATCGCTCGACAGCTCGGCGCCGGCGTCGTGCTCGACGCACCCGTGCGACGGATCGTCCAGGATCGCTCGGGCGTCAGCGTCTACAGCGATCGCTTGACCGTCACCGCGCGCCGCGTGATCGTCGCGACGGCCCCCGCGCTCGCGGGCAGGATCGACTACGAGCCGATCCTGCCGTTCGAGCGCGACCAGCTCACCCAGCGCTACGGCCAGGGCACGCTGACCAAGGTCGCCGCGGTCTACGATCGCCCGTTCTGGCGCGACATGGGTCTGACCGGATCGGCCGTCGCGACCGGCTTTCCGATCAGCGTCGCGTTCGACGACTCGCCTCCCGGTGGCCGCCCCGGGGTCGTGTTCGGGTTCGTCGGCGGCGACAACGCCCGCCACTATGCGCGGCTCTCACCGGCTGACCGCCGCGCCGCCGTGCTGCGCCACCTCGCGGGCTTCTTCGGGCCGCAGGCAAAACGTCCGCGGCGCTTCTTCGAGACCAGCTGGAGTGAGCAGCAGTGGACGCGCGGCTGCCCGGTCGGGATCCCGGCCGTCGGCTCGTTCGTCAGCTACGGCCCGCGGCTGCGCGAGCCGGTCGGCCGCATCCACTGGGCCGGCACCGAGACCGCCACCTACTGGAACGGCTACATGGACGGCGCGGTCAGCTCCGGACAGCGCGCGGCCGACGAGCTGCTGGCGGAGCTGTGAACGGCCGATGACCACTGTCCGCGAGGCGACCTTCGAGCTCTTCCGAGCCCACGGGATGACGACGATCTTCGGTAACCCCGGCTCGACCGAGCTGCCGATGCTGGCCAGCTTCCCCGACGACTTCTCGTATGTGCTGGGCCTTCAGGAGCTGGTCGTCGTCGGGATGGCCGACGGCTACGCGCAGGCGAGCGGCCGCCCGACCCACGTCAACCTGCACACCGCGCCGGGAGTCGGCAACGCGGTCGGGGGCATCTTCAACGCCCAGGTCAACAAGTCGCCGCTCGTGATCACCGCCGGCCAGCAGGTGCGCGCCCAGATCACGATCGAGGCGATTCTGACCAACCGCGACGCGACGATCGCGCCGCGGCCGTACGTCAAATACAGCCACGAGCCGCCGCGCGCCGCCGACGTCCCCGGCGCACTCGGGCGGGCGATCCATCACGCGATGTTGCCGCCGCGCGGCCCGGCGTTCGTCTCGATCCCGATGGACGACTGGAGTCACGAGGCAGACGAGGATCGTTCGCGCAACGCTGGCCGGCGGACGGTCAGCCGGCGCGTCGCGCCTGACCCGGAGGCGCTGTCCGCGCTCGCGGGCCGGCTCACGGACGCCCGCGGGCCGGTGCTGGTCGCCGGCCCCGACGTCGACGCCTCAGGGGGCTGGGAGCACGCAGTCGCGCTGGCCGAGAAACAGCGCCTGCCGGTCTGGGCGACCCCGGCGACGGGCGGCTCCCGGATCGGCTTCCCCGAGCGCCACCCGAACTTCGCCGGCATCCTGCCGCCGGCGATCGCCGCGATCAGCGAAACGCTCAAGGAGCACGACCTCGTGCTGGTCGCCGGGTCGTCGGTGTTTCCGTACTACCCCTACATCCCGGGTCCCCTGCTCGGACCCGAGACGTCGCTGGTCGCGATCACCTGTGACCCCTCAGAGGCCGCGCGGGCGCCGATGGGCGACGCAATCGTCGGCGACGTGGCGCTCGCCCTGCAGACGTTGGTCGACCTGGTTGGAGAAGCAGGACGCCCGGGGCCCCAAGCGCGCGCCGAGCCCGGCGAGCCGCCATCCGGTAACCCGCTGACCGGCTCCGAGGCGATGGCCGCACTCGCCGACGCATGGCCCGATGACGCGATCGCGGTCGTCGAGGCACCGTCGTGCACGCTCGCGCTGCGCAACCGGTTGCGGATCTCGCGGCCCGGGAGCTACTACCTGAGCGGCAGCGGCGGGCTGGGATTCGGCATCTCAGCCGCGGTCGGGGTGCAGCTCGCGCAACCCGAGCGCCCGGTCGTGTGCGTGATCGGCGAGGGCTCGGCTCAGTACGGGATCACGGCGCTGTGGAGTGCGGTGGCGTACAAAGCGCCGGTGACGTTCCTGGTCCTGCGCAACGACGAATACATGATCCTCAAGTGGTTTGCGACCTTCGAGCAGGCCACCGACGCTCCCGGGCTCGATCTCCCCGGGCTCGACGTCGCCGCCGTCGCCCGCGGCTACGGCGTGCCAGCCCGTGACGTCGCCGGTCGCGAGGAGCTGACCGTGGCGCTGCGCGAGGCGATCGCGGCCTCGGACGGGCCGCGCCTGGTTCAGGTCCCGGTTGCATCGGGCATGTGGATGGAGTGATGGCCACGCTCGCCCCCACCAACCCGCAGCCGGCCGACGACCGCGCTCCCGCCTGGGTCGCGCAGGGGACGCCGGAGCCGCTGCGTGGGCGCCTGATCGCGGCGCTCGGAGCCGACCAGGTTCTGAGCCGCGCCACTGACCTCGTCCGCTACGCGTCCGACGCCAGCCCCTACCGGCTGATCCCCATGGCGGTCGTCCGGCCGCGCGACGCCGCCGACGTCTCGGCGCTGCTGCGGACCGCCTCCGAGCACGGGACCCCGGTCGTGTTCCGCGCCGGCGGCACCAGCCTCAACGGCCAGTCGCAGACCGATTCGATCCTCGTCGACGTCCGGCACCACTGGCAGCGCGCGAGGGTGCAGGAGCACGGTGCGGTCGCGCGGCTGGAGCCCGGCGTGACGCTCGGCCTCGCCAACCGGCTGCTCGCCCGCCACGGACGGCGGCTCGGCCCTGACCCGGCGAGCACGAACATCGCCTGCGTCGGCGGCGTGGTCGCCAACAATTCCGGTGGCATGCGGTGCGGCGTCGTCGCCGACTCATACAAGACGGTCCGCTCGATGACGCTGGTGCTCGCCAACGGCGCTGTGATCGACACCGGCGCCGCCGGCGCCGAGCAGCGCTTCGCGCGCGAGGCCCCGGGGCTCGCGGCCGGACTCGAGCAGATCCGCGACGAGCTCAGAGCCGACACCCAGCTCGCCGAGCGCGTGGCGAGGAAATTCTCGATCAAGAACACGATGGGCTACCGGCTGTGCGCGTTTCTCGACGCCGACACGCCGCTCGAGGTCTTCCGGCGGCTGGTGATCGGCTCGGAGGGAACGCTCGCGTTCGTGGCCGAGGCGGCCTTCGAGACGGTCCCGCTGCGGCCCCATACGACGCTGGCGCTGATCAGCTTCGAGGACCTCGACAGCGCCGCCGGCGCGGTCAGTGAGCTCGTCCAGGCCGGGGCGAGCGCGACCGAGCTGCTGGTCGCACCGATCCTGATCGCCGCCGCCTACAACATGCCGGGAATGCCCGAAGCCTGGAAGGAGCTGTCCCCGACCTCGGCGGCGCTGCTGGTCGAGTTCCGAGCCGACGACGAGGGCGAGCTCGACGAGCCGGAGCAGGCCGCGCTCGAGATCGTCGCCGGCCGACCGACGATCGGGACCCCGGCCTTCACCCGGGACGCCCACGAGATCGAGCTGCTGTGGCGGATGCGCGAGGGCATGCAGGGCCTGCTGGCGGCCCTGCGGCCCCCCGGCGTGACGATGATCATGGAGGACATCTGTGTCGTACCGAGCGAGGTCGCGACGGTCGCCAAGGACCTCCAGGAGTTGCTCGGCAAGCACGGCTTCCTGCCCGGCGTCGCCGGCCATGCCTCGGCGGGCAACCTGCACTTCACGCTGACTCCAAACTTCAGCGAGGCGGCCGATCGTGAGCGCTACGACGCCTTCATCCGTGAGCTGGTCGAGCTGATCGTCGACAAGTACGACGGATCGCTGAAGGCCGAGCACGGCACCGGCGTCAACATGGCGCCGTTCGTCGAGCGCGAGTGGGGGCCGAAGGCGACCGAGCTGATGTGGCGCGTCAAGCAGCTCGCCGACCCCGACGGCATCCTCGGGCCCGGAATCGTCCTCAACCGCGATCCCGAGGTTCACCTGCGCAACCTCAAGAGCGTCCCCGAGATCGAGGACGCCGCGACCAAGTGCATCGAGTGCGGGTTCTGCGAGCCGGTCTGTCCGTCTCGCAACGTGACGACCACGCCGCGGCAGCGGATCGCGCTGCGCCGCGAGATGGCGCGCCAGCCGGCCGGTTCGCCGGTGCTCGACGCGCTGCTCGACGAGTACGTCTACGACGGGCTCGAGACCTGCGCGGCGGATGGATCGTGCGCCGCCGTGTGCCCGGTCGCGATCGACACCGGCAAGCTCGTCAAGGAGCTGCGACACCGCACCCACAGCGCCCGAGGGGAACGCGCCGCGCTCGAGCTCGCCAGGCGCTATGCGGCCACCGAGCGCGCGGCCCGGGCGGCGCTTCATGCAGGCGGTAAGGCCGCCGGCGTGCTCGGTGATCGGAGGCTCGCGGCGGCCAGCGAGAAAATCCGCGCCCGGGTGGGGGCCGACCGCGTCCCGGCGTGGACCGCCACGATGCCCGCCGCCGCGCCCAAGCAACTGCCGGCCACGAACAGGGCGGCCGCGGCCGCGGTCTACCTCCCGTCGTGCCTGAATCGAATCTTCGGTAACGCGCGTGGAGCACCGGCGGGGCCGACGCTCCCCGAGGCGCTGGTCACGCTATCGGATCGCGCCGGCCTGCCGCTCTGGATCCCCGACGACGTCGCCGGTCACTGCTGCGGCGTCCCGTGGAGCTCGAAGGGCTTCCAGGCCGGCCACGCCCATATGGCGGCGAGGACCGCCGAGGCGCTGCAGCGCTGGAGCGACGGCGGACGGCTCCCCGTCGTGATCGACGCCAGCTCGTGCGCCCAGGGAGTCATCTCCGAGCTCGAGGTCGACCGGGTCGAGGTGCTCGACTCGGTCGCGTGGGTCCACGACCACCTGCTCGAGCGGCTGCAGGTCACGCGCCGGTTGGGCGCGGTGGCGGTGCATCCGACCTGTGCATGCACCCAGCTCGGCCTGTCGGGCAAGCTGGCGGCGATCGCCCAGCGGCTCGCTGATGAGGTCGTGATTCCGGCCGGCAGCGGCTGCTGCGGGATGGCCGGGGATCGTGGCTGGCTGCATCCAGAGCTGCCCGAATCGGCGCTGCGACCCGTCGTTGACGAGCTGCGCGCAAAGCACTGCGACGCCTACGTCTCGAGCAACAAAACTTGCGAGATCGCGCTCGCGCAGCAGACCGGGCGCCCGTACGCCTCATTCGTGCTGGCGCTCGAACAGCTGACGCGATGAACCAGAGCGGCTCCGCCCGGGCCGGCTTGTGCGACAGCTGCCGCCACCAGCAGGTGGTCCGCAACACGCGCGGCTCGGTGTTCTCGCTCTGCCGGCGCTCGCGCGACGAGCCCGAGCGCTTCCCACGTTACCCGCGCCTACCGGTGGTCTCGTGCCCCGGCTACGAGCCGCAGGACGCTACTGAGGCGGCAGCGGATCCAGGACGATGAGGTCGGAGCCGTCCTGGGCGGTCTGAAGCTGCTCTGAGAACAGCCCGCGCCCGGTGAGCTGCTCCACGAGGCCCGCCTCCGGCGCGGTCGATATCTGGCCCACAGTCGGCGGGTACTGCTCCGGCAGCGTCGCGCTGAGCGGCTGCTTGAGCAACGGCTCGAGCTCCTGGCGCACGAATAGCACCGCGACGTTGATCGGCTCGCCGGTCGTCGGGCTGTCCGATGTCGGCAGGCTCTTGGTCAGCGTGCTGGTCGTCTGGGTCCGGCCGGGCGGCAGGATCGCGACGACGTTCTCGACACCGCTCAGATACCTGAACGTGTAGAGCGCAAGCTCGAGCGCCTCGCGGCGCAGCAGCAGCAGCCGGTCGGTCGACGGCGTCCCGACTGAGATCGCGCAGTTCTTGCCGCCGACGCCGCACAGGTTGTAGGCGATCGTGTTGCCGCTCAGCAGCGACACGGCGCTCGACTGCGGGTTCGGACGGACGGCGACCTGCAGCCCGCTCGACGGCGGCACGCTGGTCCCGTTAGCCGCCGCCTGGGCCTGCGCCGAGGCGGCCGCCGCGCTCTCGAGGTTGACGACCGTGACGACATCGAGCTGATCGGTCGACGACAGCCGGTAGAAGGGTGCGACGTGGGCTGCGATCTCGGTCGCGCCGAGCGTGCCGGAATCGGGTGGCGACCAGCTCGACCAGGGCGCAGACGAGGTCGTCCGCGAGTTGCCGCCGGCGATCACGACCGCGACCGCGACGACGATCGCGGCGATCGCGACCCCTACCAGGACCGCCGTTGCCGTCCGAAAGCGGTGAGCGTGGGGGGAACGCTCGGAATCGTCGTCGCGCCCCCGAGCGCGGGCCGAAAAGTTCGGCACCGTCCGGCCGACCGCTTGCTCGTCGGTCGAGCGGGCGATGTTCGGCGGCTCGCTCATACCTTCGGCCACGTGTCGGGATTGGTCAAGTCAAGCGCGGGACGCGTCAGGGCGACGCTGTCGAGCAGCTCGCCGACCTCGTCGCCGTGGAGCTCCTTACGATCGACGAGCACATCGGCGATCTGCTCGATTCCCTCCCGGTTGGTGTCCATCAGCGCGTACGCCGTGACGTAAGCCTGGCCCAGGATCTGGGCCGCGGCGCGCTTCTTGTCCTGGTTGCGCAGGATCGCGCCGACCGGGTCATCGGACAGCATGCTGGAGCCGCCGGCGCGGTTCATGATCGCCGAGCCGATCCGCTCCAGCCGCCTCGAGACGGCGTCGCTTTCGCCCTCGGTCTCGAGGCTGCCCGATAGGTGAACCGGGTCGGAGCCCATCGCCCAGATCCCGACCATCGCCGCCGCGGTCGCCGTGGCGCTGCCGACATCGCCGCTGACGCCCTGCGAGTTCTCGCCGTAGAACACGTGCTCGGCTGCCATCGCGCCGAGCGTCATGATCAGTCCGCCCATCACGCGGCTGCGGAAATGCGAGAAGCGTTCGTCCTTTTCCATGCTCTGGTAATGGCCCAGTGAGCCGCCGCGCTTGCGAATCGAGAGCCGCGTCGAAAGCACGTCCTTCTCGAGGTAGACGTGCCCCGCGGCGGCGTGCCCGGCCTCGTGGATCGCGACGGCGCGCGTCTCCTCCTGGATGTACTCGATGTTCTGGGCGGTCCCGGTCTCGACGGTTGTCATCGCCTCGACGATGTCGCGCCAGGCGAATTCACGGCGGCCCTCGGTGTGGGCGATCGTCAGCGCCATCGAGCAGCACTGCTCGATCATCGACGGCGAGTAGCCGTTGGTGATCCGCGCGAGCTCGTCGCGGCGACGGTCAGTGTCCAGATCCGGCTCGTGGGCGACCTTCCCCAGATAGAGGTCGAGGATGTCGAGCCGATCGTCCTTGGTCGGGGTCCGGAACCAGATGTGGCGGCCCATCCGCCCGGGCCGCGTCAGCGCCGGATCGAGCACCGTGATCGGGACGTTACACGCGCCGATGAAGTAGATCTGCTCCTGCCGCGGCCGCGGCGGGTGCAGGCGCAGGCGCAGCTTGCCGACCTTCGACGGGATCACGAACATCGCATCGAGGAACGTGTTGAGCTTGTTCGTGAACACCTTGCGCATCAGCGGTGGCTCGTCGATGCCGTCCATCACGAGCAGCAGCTGGTTGAGCGCCATGCCTCCCGTGCCACCGCCCATCCCGAACCCGGGGTAGAAGCGCTGGATGCGCTCGTTCGCGCGTGAGGTGAACGTCGAGTAGCCGGTGGTGTGAGACTCGGCGCGCTGCGCGAACAGCCGCTCGCGCCAGGCGCGGCTCTCAATCACAAGATCCCCGCTCGACGTGATCGATCCGTTGGGCCCATAGAAACAGAGGTCGTGGATCGACGAAGCCTCGGCGGGGGTGGCGCCCAGGCCGGTTCCAAGCGCCTGCCGGCGCATCCCGACCGCATCGATCTCGTCGATGAACACGATGCACTGGCCGCCCCACTTGGCCGCCAGCTTGCGCGCCTTGCGGGCCAGGAACTGAACCGTGATCGCGTCCATCCCGATGAACATGCCCGCGAAGCCCGAGCCCGGGATCGTCACGAACGGGCAGTTGAAGTTGGTCGCGATCGCCTTCGAGATCATCGTCTTGCCGGTGCCCGGTGCGCCTAGGAACAGCAGCCCGCGCTCGCGCTTGCCGCCGGCCTTCTCGAAATCTTCGCCCGACTGCCAGAGCGTGATCACCCGCGTGATCTCCTCCTTGGCCTCGGCCTGGCCGCGGACGTCGTCGATCTTCACGCCCCAGCTCGCGTCGCCGGGCTCGTAACCGCGGATCTGGCGCACGGCGAAGAACAGGAACGGGCCGAAGAAGATCGCGAAGTTGACGAAGAACAGCAGCGGCAGCTGGACGAAGATCAGCGCCAGCTGCGGCAGCGAATCGGGCGGGAAGATCTGGCGCAGGCCTTCGAACGGGCTGAAGAACGGCGCGCTGACGCCGGCGAATGCGAACAACAGCTGGCAGAGGGCCAGCAGCGCCAGCAGCACGAGGATGATCACCGGGATCCGGCGCAGCCACCCGCGCCAGAACCAGTACCGCCGGCGCGCGACCAGATCGTCCTGCCTGAGGCTCGGATCGGCTCCGTACAGGCTTGGTGAAGGGATCAGCTTTCGCACCACGACCTCGACGCAGCCGCGGAACAGCACGACCGCGATCACGGTCACGATGAGCGCCGGAATCAGCCCGAGATGATTGGAGTCCAACAGGATCACGAAGAACGCCGGCGCGGTCATCAACGCGACCACAGTTGCGGCGCGCGTCAGCCGCCGCCACTCGTGCGCCAGCGCCGCGGCGTGCTCGTTGATCCCGCCCTTCATACGCGGACTCTCATCGGCGTACGCCATTGATTTGTTGAGGGTACAGGGACTCGGAAGCGCTGATGGCCGCTACCGAGCGCCTCCCGGGGAGCCGCGTAACAGCGCGATAACGCCGTTACGCCGGTGTTAGCCGCCGCTGTCTAGAAAGGACCGACGAGATGAGTCCGCTGAGCATCTCCACGCTTGCAGCCGTTGGCTGCGGGCTCGCGGTGGCGGCTTGCGGTTCTTCCGCATCGCACTCCTCCCAGAGCTCCGCGCAAGCCCGCAACGGCCAACGGCTGCTCGCGTTCTCGCAATGCATGCGCGCGCACGGGGTACCAAAGTTCCCGGATCCGTCCGCGCGCGGCGGCATCCAGATCAGCCCGAGCACCCAGATCGCTTGACAGCCAGAACGCCTGCGGCGATGCTCGCGAGTTGACGATGCGATCCCGTTGGCGGTTGAGTCTGTTGACGCTGGTAGGGCTTGTTGTCGTGGTGGGGCTGGCCGTTCCTGGCCAGGCTGCTGCCACGTATCTGACGCCCAGCGACGCGTTCTACTGGAATCTGCCGGCCGTGAATGGGAATCCGAATGACCAGCAGGGTGCGATCGCGACGAGCCCGGACGGGAGCCTCGTCTACGTCGCGGACAAGTACGGCAACTACGTCGAGGAGTACACCTCCGACGGGACATACCAACGCGCATACAGATCCAGGACGCTCTCGGCGCCGACGGGGGTCACGACCGATCTGTCGGGGAACGTGTATGTCGTCTACGAGGCGCAGGGCGTCGTGGCCAAGTTCACGGCCGGCCTCAAGCTCGTGTCCACGTGGAGTGTCCCGTTCGCGAAGTCGATCGCCGCCGACCGCGCGGGCGACCTCTGGGTGCTGACGAATTTCCTCAATGCGGTCGGCGAGTTCGACTCGAATGGCAAGAGCATCGGCGGCTTCGTCGCGAACCTCCCCGGGCAATACGACAACTTCGCCGGCTACGACCCGCCGGACAAGACGGTCGCCACGGCGATCGCCGTCGACGGGGCGGGGAGGCCGATCGTCGTCGGCGAGTCCGACCAGCCGCTCTCGAACCCCGAGCCCGACTGCCATTCGGTGATCGACGAGCCCTATCCATACGGGGTAGACCACCATCCGTACCCCGACCCGCTGGTGAGCGGCGAAGCGGTCCGCTTCACACCTGCCGGCGCAGCCGTCAACTATGGGTGGCTGAGCGACTCGGATCTGGACTGTTACCACGGCTGGATGAGCGATGGGTATGGAGCCGGGGGAGTCGCGGTCGACCCCAACAGTGGCGGTGTCTACGCGACGGACGAAACCGAGCTTGGCGTCCTCCGCCTCGGTGAGGATCTCAGCAACCCCAGTTCGTACGGCGGTCAGCCTCCGAGCACCGAGGGCAATCTGTCCCTCCCGTGTTTCAGCTGCTCGACCAACGAGGAGTTTCGTATCGCCGGGAACCCTCCGCTGAGCGTCGCGGTCGACTGTCACTCAAATGTCTACGTGCTGACCAACGCCAACGCTCGCGCCGTCGTGAAGTACGTCAATCAGGACGTCGAGCCGCCGTCGAGCTGTTCGCCGCTGTTGCAACGCGCATTGATCCGACCAGGGATCTCCGTGTTCCCGCGCTTCGGCGTGAACAGATCAGGCAAAGCGTCAGTCCTGCTCGGCTGCGATGTGAAGCTGTGCAAGGGGACGATCTCGCTCGCGACCAACTCGTCGCTGTGTCGCCACTGCATCCTCAGCGTTCTGCTCCACTTTCGGATCAATCCGGGCCTCGAGAAGACGCTATCTGTGAAGCTCAACAAGCTGGGGCGCAGGCTGCTGAGCCAGCACCCTGGGATCACGATCAAGATCATCGGCAAGCTGAGAGGCGGCCGTACCACGACCGAGAGCGAGCAGCTGCGCGAGCCCGCGACGCTCACCGACGTCTGCCGCTTCCCGGCCTCGGTCGACGGGCAGGCGTCGGTCACCGGCGAGCTGACGCCCGCGCACGGTCACGAGAGGATCACCCTCGAGTACCTGCCGCCGGAGACCGCGGGGGTGTTCCTCCCCGCGGTTCAGCGGACCGTTTTCACTGACCGCGCCGGACGCTACAGCGACAGCTTGCCGCTCGGCACAGCTGGAAAGTGGATCGTGGTGGTCAGCTGGAGCGGCGACCACACGCGCCAAGCGACCGGCGCGCGGCCGTGCGCGGGTACGGTGCAGAAGGCGCAGACGCATCTGACCCTCGTGTGCCCGAGCTCGCCCTCGATCGCCACGCCCGCCCCGTTCACTGGCTCGCTGTCCGGCGCTCCCTCGGACGTCACCATTGGGGTTTCCTACGAGCAGCCTTCGGGCGCCCTTATCCCGCATGACGTGAGCATCGGGAGCGGTGGCACGTTCGCGGACTCGTTCGCGCCGAGCGAGTCGGGAGCTTGGCAGGCTATCGCGCACTACAACGGCGACACCGACCACTCGGCTGCCCTCGCGGTGTGTCAGTTCACAGTCACCCAAGCCCCGAGCTCGGTCTCGCTGCAATGCACCGCAAACGCCAACAGACAATCCATTTCCTGCACGGGCCAACTGACTTCGGACGGCGCGGGAATCGCGCAGGCGCCGATCGCGCTCACCTACCAGCCACCGGCAGGTTCAGCGACCGTGGACCTGGCGACGACAGCCGCCGACGGGACCTTCAGCGACAAACTCACCGCACCGGTCGGGTCGCTGCTCGCGTCCGGCACCTGGACCGTCAAGGCCCAGTACGCCGGCGACAGCACTCATGGCCCGGCGTCAACGACGCAGAACGTCATCGTCCCGTGATCTCCGAGGCTCTGGGGCTCAGGAGGGGCCCAGCTCGATTCCGGCAACGATGAGGAAGAACGTCACAGGCTCTCCGCTGATGTAATGGTTTACGCTCGCTCAGAGCGGCACCCGGCCGAGCCTCATCTGCGCGGGCACCGTATGAGCCGTTTGGCGACCCGATGATTTCTCAGCGGGTCGGCGGTCTAAAGATCCCATGACACCAACTACCTGCCATATGTCAATATCGCTTGACGGATTCGTCGCGGGCCCTGATCAGAGCCGCGAGAATCCATTGGGTATCGGCGGCCTCGAACTCCACCACTGGCACTTGGATGAGCCGCTCCACGAAGCTGACGCCCGCGCGCGGAATCAGCTAATGAGGCGCCGCGGTGCGTATGTCATGGGCCGCAACATGTTCGGCCCTATCCGAGGCCGCTGGGATGGCGAGTGGCGGGGATGGTGGGGAGACGAGCCGCCATATCACGCGCCGGTGTTCGTCCTCACCCACTATCCGCACGAGCCAATCGAGATGAACGGCGGGACGACGTTCTACTTCGTAACCGAAGGATTCGACGCCGCGTTCGAGCGCGCGACAGCAGCGGCCGACGGGCTTGGGGTCGACATAGCCGGCGGCGCCTCCACCGTCCGCCAAGCGCTCGCCGCAAGCGTGATCGACGAGCTCATGCTCGACATCGTTCCAGTCCTGCTCGGTACCGGCGAGCGGTTGTTCGACGGGGTGGAAGACCCCGGCTTCGAACCGCTCGAGATCATCCATTCTCCGCTCGCGACACACGTGCGCTACCGCGTCGGCGGCTGACTCGACCGACGCCCGAGCAGGTCTGACCACGCTCCGATCCGAGCGTCTCGCAAATCGCCTAAAGCAGCACACTCACGAGCGGCGGCGCAGCCTCCTCCTGCGGGCTTACTGGAACAGCCGAGCGCCGATCCGACACAAATCGCTGCTCGCCACCTACCTCGGCCGGCTGAGCGGTCGGACCCGGAACCCCGGCTCTGCGCGTGTGGATGCGGGCAGCCGATCCCTTCTTAGAGCCGGCGCGCGCCGCGGAAGTACATCGACGAGACCCACCGCAAGCGGGCTCAGCGCCGGCCGCGGTGAAGCCGAGCGCCACACGCCGAGTCGCCACTGATGTCCCGCTTATTCGGCTTCGGAGCCGCCAGTTTCGGGGCCTCTCTCTGCTATCCCAGTTAGAGGTTGATCGCCACGTACTTGGTCTCGAGGTACTCCGCCATTCCCTCGTGACCGCCCTCGCGGCCGAAGCCCGACTGCTTGATCCCTCCAAACGGCGCGCCCGCGTTCGACACCATCCCCTGATTGAGGCCGACCATCCCGGTCTCGAGTCCCTCGATCACCCGGATCGCGCGCTTGAGGTTGGTCGTGAACACGTACGCGACCAGCCCGTACTCGGTGTTGTTGGCCGCGGCGATCGCCTCGTCCTCGTCGCCGAACTGGCGGATCGGCGCGACCGGGCCGAAGATCTCCTCCTGGTTGAGCTCGGCGTCGTCGGGCACGTCGGTCAGCACCGTCGGGTTGAAGAAGTAACCGGCGCCGTCGCGCGCCTGGCCGCCGACGACCGCGTGCGCGCCGCGACCGATCGCGTCCTCGACGAGTTCCGCGACCTTGTTGCGTTGGTCGCCGTCGATCAGCGGGCCGATGTCGACGCTGTCGTCGACACCCCGGCCGAGCTTCAGGGCGCCCATCTTGGCGGCGAGCTTCTCGGCGAACTGGTCCTTGATGGAGTCGGCGATGTGGAAGCGGTTGGCCGATGTGCATGCCTCGCCGATGTTGCGCATCTTGGCGACCATCGCGCCGGCGACGGCCGCGTCGATGTCGGCGTCGTCGAAGACGATGAATGGGGCGTTGCCGCCGAGTTCCATCGACAGGCGCAGCAAGGTGTCGGACGCCTGCGCCATCAGCTTGCGCCCCACCTCGGTCGAGCCGGTGAACGACAGCTTGCGCAGCCGCTGATCGGCGATCAGCGGGGCCGTCGTCTCGCCCGACGACGAGGCGGTGAACAGGTTCAGGACGCCGCCGGGGAGCCCTGACTGCTCGAGGATCTGTGCGAGCGCGAGCATCGACAGCGGCGTCTGCTGTGCGGGCTTGACGACCATCGTGCAGCCGGCCGCGATCGCGGGTCCGAGCTTGCGGGTGCCCATCGCGAGCGGGAAGTTCCAGGGGGTGATCATCAGGCACGGACCGACCGGCTGCTTCATCGTCAGCACCCGGCCCTGGCCGTTTGAGTTGATCGAGTAGTTGCCCTCGATCCGGACCGCCTCCTCGGAGAACCAGCGGAAGAATTCGGCGGCGTAGAGGATCTCGGACTGCGACTCCTTGAACGTCTTGCCCATCTCGAGCGTCATCAGCAGCGCCAGCTCTTCCTGGCGCTCGACGATCTTCTCGAACGCTCGGCGCAGGATCTCGCCGCGGTCGCGCGGCGCCATCTTGGCGAACTCGGGGCCGGCGGCGACGGCGGCGTCGAGCGCTGCCTTGGCGTCGTCGACCGACGCATCCGCGACCTCACACAGGGACTCGCCGGTCGAAGGGTCTTCTACCGACAGCGTCCCCTTGGCTCCATCGCGCCACTCGCCGGCGATGTAGAGCTGTTTGGGGACCTGGTCGACTACGTGCTGCTCTTGCGAAGGGGTGATCGTGGTCATAGCTCTCAACCTACTACGTAGCGGCCGGCCGCCGAGTGGGATTCGGCGGCCGGCCGTGGGGGTTGTCGTGTTTAGGCGGCGGTGGGGGCGACCGACGGCTGCTCGAGCGCGACCCCGAGCACCTCGTCGATCGTCATCGCGAAGTGGAACTTCATCGCGTCGCGGACCTCTTCGGGAACGTCGTCGAGGTCGCCACGGTTGCGCTCCGGGAGCACGACGTCCGTGAGACCCGCCGCGTGGGCGGCGAGCACCTTCTGCTTGAGGCCGCCGATCGGGAGCACCCGACCCTGCAGAGTCACCTCGCCGGTCATCCCGACCGTGTGCTTGACGGGTCGGCCGCTGAGCAGCGACGTCAGCGCCGTCACCATCGTCACACCGGCACTAGGTCCGTCCTTCGGGATCGCACCCGCCGGGACGTGGACGTGGAACGAGCGGTCGTCGAACGCGGGTTCGTCGATACCCAGCTCACCGGAGTGGCCGCGGACATAGGAGAGCGCGATCTGCGCCGACTCCTTCATCACGTCGCCCAGCTGACCGGTCAGCGTCAGCCCCGGCTTGCCCGGCATCGCGGTCGCCTCGACGAACAGCACGTCGCCGCCGGCGCCGGTCACCGCCAGGCCGGTCGCGACGCCCGGCACGGCGGTACGGATCGCCGACTCCTGGAAGTGGCGCTGGCGGCCGAGAGCGTCGCGGATCCCGTCGACGTCGATCGTCACCGGCGCCTGTGCGGTGCCAGAGGCGATCTTCGTCGCGGTCTTGCGCAGCAGCGTCCCGAGGTCACGCTCGAGCTGGCGGACGCCGGCCTCGCGCGTGTACTCGGTAGTCACGGTCTCCAGCATCGCGTCGGAGATGTCGACCTCGTCGGTCCGCAGGCCGTTGCGCTCGAGTTGCCGCGGCCACAGGTAGCCGCGGGCGATCGCGACCTTCTCCGAGGTCGTGTAACCGTCGAAGCGGATCACCTCCATGCGGTCCAGTAGCGGTCCGGGGATCGTGTCGGCGACGTTGGCGGTCGCGATGAACATGACGCCGCTGAGGTCGAGCTCGAGGTCGAGGTAGTGGTCGCGGAACGAGTGGTTCTGCGCTGGGTCGAGCACTTCGAGCAGCGCCGCGCTCGGGTCCCCGCGCCAGTCGGCGCCGACCTTGTCGACCTCGTCGAGCATGATCACCGGGTTCATCGTCCCGGCGTCCCTTAATGCCTTGACGAGCCGACCCGGAAGAGCACCGATGTAGGTGCGCCGGTGGCCGCGGATCTCGGCCTCGTCGCGGATGCCACCCAGCGACATGCGGACGAACTTGCGTCCGGTCGCGCGGGCGATCGACTCGCCGATGCTCGTCTTGCCGGTGCCGGGGGGGCCGATCAGGGTCAGGATCGCCCCGGAGCGCTTGTCCTCGGTGATCCCGCGATCGACGCGCAGCTTCTTGACAGCGATGTACTCGACGATCCGGTCCTTGACGTCCTCGAGGCCGGCGTGGTCGGCATCGAGCACCTCACGAGCGTGCTGCGGATCGAGCTTCTCGTCGGACTTCTCCGACCACGGCACCGCGATCAGCCAATCGAGGTAGGTGCGGATCACGCTCGACTCGGCCGACTGCTCGCCCATCCGCTCCAGGCGACCGAGCTCTTTCTCGGCCTGCTCCTTGGCGTGCTCGGGCATGCCGGCTTCCTCGATCTTCGTCCGGTACTCCTCGACGACCGAGGCATCGTCCTCGTTGAGCTCCTTGCGGATCGACTCCATCTGCTTGCGCAGGAAGTACTCGCGCTGCTGCTTCTCGGCACCGGACTCGACGTCGTCGCGGATCCGCTGGCGGACCTGGAGCTCGGCCAGACGCTCGCGCTGAAACGAGAGCGCGAGCTCGAGCCGCTCAGTCACGTCGAGCGTCTGCAGCAGCTCGACCTTCTGGTCGTAGCGCAGGTCGGGGGAGTAGCCGGACGTATCCGCCAGCGCCCCGGGCTCGGTGATCGAGCGCAGGAACGCGGACACGCGGCCATCGTCGCCGCGCAGCTGAAGGATCTCCTCGACGAGCGCGCGGTACTCGCGCTCGAGGTTGCGGGTCTTGCCGTCGACCGGCACCGGATCAGGGCGCTCGTCGACCTCGACGAACAGACGCCCGTCCGGCATCGTCTGCGCGGCGCCGGCGACACCGCGGTGCAGCGCCTGCAGCGCGACCGCCCGGCCACCGCCGGGGAGCCGCACGCGGTCGGCGATCTCGGCGACCGTACCGACGCTGGCGAAGTCCTGCTCGTGCTGGGGAACCAACAGCACGCGCTCCTCATCGCCGGCTTCGATCGCCAGCGTGAGCGACATACCCGGGAAGACGACCACGTCCTCCAGGGGCACAAGAAGAAGGCGACTCATCAAATTTTCACTTTCAGTAGTTGCTTACCGATGATAAGCAAAGGATACCACCGCACGCGACGGATCTCAGTCGCTCAGACTTAGATTATTCCGACGGCTGATTTACGCGTTCACATCTGGAATCATCCGCGCTCATGGCAAAGCCCCGTATCCCAGAGCAGGAGCGCGCCCACGATGTGCTGGCGGCCGAGGAGTTCGGCATGGGAGCCGCCGATCCCGGCCTGTACCACGGGCCGGTCACGCTCCCCAGTGACCCGACCGGAATCGAGGAGCCACACGACGTGCTGGCCGCGGAGGAGTTCGCGCTGCCGGCGCCGCGCCCCGGCTCCCACGCGCCCGGCGAGGTCCCGAGCCACCGCTCGCGCGCCAGACTCGTGGCGGCCGGTGCGGTGGCGTTCGTGATCGTGCGGCGCCTGGCGCGCAAACGTCGCGCTTAAGTCACGTTCGTCACCCACTCGTCACGCGATCCGTGCGACGTTCTGGGGGTGACGCGACTTACTACGTCTGAGGCTCAGTTAGTCGAGGCACCCCTGGCGAAGCTGGCGGTCAAACAACACGGCGTCGCCGCGACGTCGCAGCTGTTCAAGCCCGGCTACTCGGATCAGAGGATCGCGGTGCTCGTGGCCAGCGGCTGGCTGCACCGGCTCTATCGAGGCGTTTACGCGGTCGGACACACGCGGCTCAGCGTCAAGGGACGGTGGATGGCCGCCGTGCTCGCGTGCGGCCCCGACTCGGTGCTCAGCCACCGCTGCGCCGCAGCGCTCCACGACGTGCAGCGAATCCCGAGCGGCAAGATCGACGTGACAGCACCCGGCGGCCATGTCCACCGGGGCGTGCGCTGCCACACGAGCCGCTCCCTCCCCCAGCGAGATCGCACAACGATCGACGGCATTCCCGTCACCTCGATCGAGCGCACGCTGCTCGACCTGGCTGCGATCTACGCCCCTCAACGGCTGCGGTCTACGATCGAGGCCGCCCAACGTCGCGACATCCTCGATCGGGGCAGGTTCGACGCGTTGCTGGCTCACAGCACCGGCCACCACGGGGCGGGGCCGCTCAAGCGGGCGCTCGCCGAGCTCGCCGACGAGGCGCCGTGGACCCAATCGGACCTCGAGCGCAACTTCCTAGAGCTGATCCGCGAGGCTGGCCTGCCGGAGCCGCGGACCAACGTGATCGTCGATGGCGAGCTCGTCGACGTCTACTGGCCCGTGCACAACCTGATCGTCGAATTGGACGGCTACGACTTTCACCGCGGCAAGCGCTCGTTCGAGGACGATCGCCGCAAGGACACGAAGCACCTGCTCGTCGGCCGGCGCTCGATCAGAGTGACGGGCGCCCGCGTCGCGCATGAGCGGCGGGCGCTGCTGACCGATATCAGCGCGCTGCTCGCTGGCGGGGCGGCATCAGGTCCGTGATCGTCCCCTCGGCCATCTCGGCCGCGAACATCACGGTCTCGGACAGCGTCGGGTGGGGGTGAACGGTCAGCGCGATGTCCTCCGCGTCGGCGCCCATCTCGAGCGCGTGCACGGTCTCGGCGATCAGCTCGCCCGCGCCGACGCCGACGATCCCGCACCCGAGCACCCGATGCGTCCCGGGCTCGACGAGCAGCTTCGTGAGCCCGTCGTCGCGGCCGAGCGCCAGCGCCCGCCCGGAGGCGGCCCACGGGAACACCGCCTTCTCGTACTCGATCCCGGACGCGCGCGCCTCGGTCTCCGTCAGCCCCATCCACGCGACCTCGGGATCGGTGTAGGCGACCGAGGGAATCGCCCGCACATCGAACTCAGACGGCAGGCCCGCGATCACCTCGGCGGCGACCGTCCCCTCGTGCGAGGCCTTGTGCGCGAGCATCGGCCCGCCGACGATGTCCCCGATCGCGTAGATCCCGGGCACGCCGGTACCCAAACGACGGTCTACCGAGATGAAGCCACGCTCGTCGACGGCGACACCGGCGGCCGCGGCATCGATCGCGTGCCCGTTCGGAACGCGCCCGACAGCCACCAGCACCTGGTCGAACATCCGCGCGCCGGCGCCCTCGATCTCGACCTTGAGGCCGTTCTTCTGCGCCCTGACCTCGCCGACCCGGGTACCCAGCAGGACGTCCGCGTAGCGCCCGCCGATTCGTTTGCCGAGCGGCTTGACCAGATCCGGATCGCAGTCGGGCATCAGCTGGTCCATCAACTCGACGACCGTCACCTTGGAGCCCAGCGCGTCATACACGCAGGCCATCTCGAGGCCGATGATGCCGCCGCCGATGACCAGCAGCCGCCCCGGGATCGACGCCGGCGACAAAGCGTCGGTCGAGTCGATCACGCGCGGGTCGTCGGGCAGGCCGGGCAGCGTCGCCGCCTGCGAGCCGGCCGCGATGATGCAGTTCTCGAATGTGATCTCGCGCTCGTCGACGCGCAGCGAGGACGGCCCCGTGAACCTCCCGACGCCGCGGACTACGTCGACGCGGCGTTGCTTGGCGAGCCCGTCGAGCCCCTTCGTCAGCCGGTCGACGACCGATGTCTTCCACCCGATCAGCGAGCCGACGTCGACCTTCGGCTGGCCGAACGTGACGCCGTGCGCGGCCATCTCCTCGACCTCGGCGATCACCCGCGCCGCGTGCAGCAGCGCCTTGGACGGGATGCAGCCGACGTTCAGGCACACCCCACCGAGCCGCTCGTAGCGCTCGACGAGCGCCACGCGCAGGCCGAGATCGGCCGCCCGGAAGGCGGCCGTATAGCCGCCGGGCCCGGACCCGAGCACCACCACCTGGTAGTCGCGATCGCCGCCAGACGGCGGGGGAGGGGCCTCGCTCTCGACCGACACGGCGGCGCCGCGAGTGGAAGCTGCGCCGTCGGATGACGCCTCGAGCGTGATCAGCACGCTGCCCTCCGACACCCGGTCGCCGATCGCGACCCGCAGCTGGGTCACGGTTCCGGCGACCGGCGCCGGCACGTCCATCGTCGCCTTGTCTGACTCGAGCGTGACCAGCGGGTCCTCGACCGCGATCGTGTCGCCGGCCGCGACGTGGATCTCGATCACCGGGACGTCGGTGAAATCCCCGATGTCGGGGACGCGGATCTCAGACGGCGTCAAAGCAGCGCCCTGCGCAGGTCGGACAGCACGCCCACCAGATACGACGTGAAGCGCGCCGCGAGCGCCCCGTCGATCACCCGGTGGTCGTACGACAGCGACAGCGGCACCATCAGCCTCGGCACGAAAGACTCCGTCCGCTCGTTCCAGACCGGCTTCATCGCCGCGCGCGTGACGCCGAGGATCGCGACCTCCGGCGCGTTGACGATCGGCGTGAACGACGTCCCGCCGATCCCGCCCAGCGACGAGATCGTGAACGTCGAGCCGCTCATGTCGGCCGGCGACAGCTTGCCTTCGCGGGCCTTCGACGACAGCGCGGTCAGGTCAGCCGCGATCTCCAGCAGGCCCTTCTGATCCGCCTGCTTGATCACCGGCACCACCAGCCCGCCCGGGGTGTCCGCCGCAAAGCCGATGTTGTAGTAGCGCTTGAGGACGAGCTCGTCGCCGTCCAGCGACGAGTTGAAGGTCTCGAACTCCTTCAGCGCCGTGACGCAGGCGAGCACCAGGAACGAGACCATCGTCACCTTGACGTCGCCCTGCTCGGCGTTGAGCTTCTTGCGCCACGCCTCGAGCTCGGTGATGTCGGCGTCGTCGTTGTGGGTGACGTGCGGGATCATCACCCAGTTGCGCGCCAGGTTCGGCGCCGAGATCCGCTGGATCCGCGAGCGCGCGACGCGCTCGACCGGCCCGAACTTCTCGAACTCGACGGTCGGCCACGGCAGCAGGTCGAGACCGGGGCCGGCCGGCGCGGACGGTGCCGGCTTGCCCGCGGCGGCCTGCTGCACGTCGTCCCTGGTGATCCGCCCCTTGCGGCCGCTGCCGCTCACGCTGCCTAGCTCGACGCCGAGCTCGCGCGCCAGGCGCCGCGCCGAGGGGCTGGCATAGATAGCCCGATGACTCCGGTCCGGCCCGGTCGTGGCAGCAGGATGACTCGAGCCCGGCCCGGTTTCGGCGAGGCTGGATGCCGAGTGGGCCGGCGCTGGAGCGGACGCCGAGCGGGCCGTGCCCGGAGCGTCGCCGTTGGAAGTCGCCGCGGGCGGCGCCGGTGCGGGGGACTTGGTCGGCTCCGCAGCCGGGGCCGGCTCGGCAAGCGGGGGCGGCTCGGCGGGCGCGGGCGCCTCCGGAGCCACCGGCGGCTCGACCGCGTCGACCGCCGCGCCCGCGTCAGACCCCTCGATCGTCATCAGCGCTGAGCCCTGCGAGACCTGGTCGCCGAGCGACACGAGGATCTCCTTGACGACGCCGGCGACCGGCGCGGGCACGTCCATCGTCGCCTTGTCTGATTCGAGCGTGACCAGCGGGTCCTCGACCCCGACCGTGTCCCCGACCGAGACCAGGATCTCGATGATCGGGACATCGTCGAAGTCGCCGATGTCGGGGACCTCGATCGTCTGTGCAGCCGTACTCATACGGTGGCCGGCATCGGCGCGTCGGGGTCGATGCCGTAGTTCTCGATCGCCTCGGCGACGACCGCCGGATCGATCACGCCCTCCGCGGCGAGCTCGCGCAGCGCGGCGACCGCCACGTAATGGCGATCGACCTCGAAGAACCGCCGCAGCTCGCGACGCGAATCGCTGCGCCCGTAGCCGTCGGTCCCGAGCACCCGGTAGCGGCCCGGTACCCACTGGCGGATCTGATCTGCGAAGGCGCGGATGTAGTCGGTCGACGCGACCACCGGCCCGCGGCGCCCCTCGAGGCACTCGCCGACGTACGACCGGCGCGGCTCGGCGAGCGGATGCAGCATGTTCCAGCGCTCGACCGCGATCCCGTCGCGGCGCAGCTCCGTGAACGAGGTCACGCTCCAGACGTCGGCCTGGACGTCGAAGTCGGACGCCAGCAGCTCCGCCGCCGCCAGCACCTCGTTGAGGATCGTCCCCGACCCGAGCAGCTGCACGCGTGGCTTCTTGGACCGTCGAGGCGCCTCACGCAGCAGGTACATGCCGCGGAGGATCCCGTCGCGCGCGCCCTCGGGCATCGCCGGATGAACGTAGTTCTCGTTCATCAGCGTCACGTAGTAGAAAACGTCCTCCTGCTCGACGACCATCCGCCGCAGGCCCTCCTGGATGATCACGGCGACCTCGTAGCCGAACGTCGGGTCATAGGCGCGACAGTTGGGGACGACTGAGAACAGCACGTGGCTGTGGCCGTCCTCGTGCTGCAGCCCCTCGCCGTTGAGCGTCGTCCGCCCGGCGGTCCCACCAAGCAGGAACCCGCGCGTGCGCGAGTCGCCGGCTGCCCAGATCAGGTCGCCGACCCGCTGGTAGCCGAACATCGAGTAGTAGATGTAGAACGGGATCATCTGCACGTTGTGCGTGCTGTACGAGGTCCCGGCGGCGATGAACGACGAGACTGAGCCGGCCTCCGTGATCCCCTCCTCGAGGATCTGGCCGTGCTGGTCCTCCTTGTAGAACATCAGCTGCTCTGCGTCCTGGGGCTGGTAGAGCTGGCCGACCGGCGAGTAGATGCCGACCTGCCTGAACAGGCCCTCCATCCCGAAGGTCCGCGACTCGTCAGGGACGATCGGCACCACGTGGCTGCCCAGCGACCTGTCGCGCAGCAGCGCCGCGAGCACCCGGACGAACGCCATCGTGGTCGAGATCTCGCGGTCGCCGGTGCCATCGAGCTGGCCCTTGAAGGTCTCGAGCGGCGGGACCTCGAGCTGCGAGGCCGTCCGCCGCCGGACCGGCAGCACGCCGCCGAGCTTGGCTCGGCACTCGCGCAGGTAGCGCATCTCGGGCGCGTCGGCGGGCGGCTTGTAGTACTCGGCGTCGCGCACCTGGGCGTCGGTCAGCGGCAGCTCGAAGCGATCGCGGAACGCCAGCAGCGCAGCCTCGGTCATCTTCTTGGCCTGGTGGGTGATCATCTGGCCCTCGCCCGAGACGCCCATCCCGTAACCCTTGATCGTCTTGGCGAGGATCACCGTCGGCTGCTGGTGGTGTGAGACGGCGAGGTCGTAGGCGGCGAACACCTTCTGCTGGTCGAGTCCGCCGCGGTTCAGCAGCCAGATCTCATCGTCGGTCATGTGCGCGACGCGCTCCAGCAGGCGCGGGTCGCGACCGAAGAAGTGCTCACGGACGTAGGCGCCGTCGCGCGACTTGAACGTCTGGTACTCGCCGTCGACGCATTCCTCCATCACCTTGACGAGCGCGCCGTCGGTGTCGGCGGCGAGCAGCGGATCCCAACGGCCGCCCCAGATCACCTTGATCACGTTCCAGCCTGCGCCGCGGAAGTCGGCCTCCAGCTCCTGGATGATCTTGCCGTTGCCGCGCACCGGACCGTCGAGGCGCTGCAGGTTGCAGTTGACGACCCAGATCAGGTTGTCAAGCCGCTCGCGACCGGCGAGCCCGATCGCGCCCATTGACTCGGGCTCGTCCATCTCGCCGTCGCCGAGGAACGCCCACACCTTGCGACCAGCCGTGTCGGCCATCCCGCGCGCCCCGAGGTACTTCATGAAACGGGCCTGGTAGATCGACGTGATCGCGCCGATCCCGAGCGACACGCTCGGGAACTGCCAGAAGTCGGGCATCAGCCACGGGTGCGGGTACGAGGACAGCCCCCCCGGGACGGACACTTCCTGGCGGAAGCCGTCGAGCTGCTGCTCGGTGAGACGCCCTTCGAGGTAGGCGCGCGCGTAATTGCCGGGCGATGAGTGGCCCTGGAAGTAGACGAGATCGCCGGGCTGCTCGTCGGTCGACGCGCGCCAGAAGTGGTTGTAACCGACCTCGTAAAGGGCCGCCAGCGACTGGTAGCTGGCGATGTGGCCGCCGAGCTCGGACGACAGCTTGTTCGCGCGCACGACCATCGCGATCGCGTTCCAGCGGACGATCGACCGCAGCCGGCGCTCGAGCAGCGGATCGCCGGGGAACGGCGGCTCGCGGTCGGCCGGGATCGTGTTCACATAGGCGGTGTTGAGGCTCGCGATCGTGCCGGTGCCGGCGTGCTGGGCGCGTTCGACGACGCGCGTCAGGAGCTGGCGCGCGCGGTCGGGGCCGTCGTGCGAGACGACGGCGTCGAGCGCCTCGAGCCACTCGGTCGTCTCGACCGCGTCGAGATCCGCTTCGGCGCCGTTGGTACTTGGAGGCTGAAGCTGCACGGAGTCAGTCACTGAAAGAGCTCCCCTGATGGCTCGTGAATTCGACTATACCCGCGCCGCGATGCGCGCATGAGGACGTTATTTCGCGTAGGTTGCAAGGATGAGCCTGATGCAAGTGGAAGGGGTCGCGGGCGCGCCATGGCAACGTCCGCTGGCGGGGTCACTCGACCAGCTGGTCGTCGAGTCAGAGCTGTTGGCGGGCAATCCGCTCGGCGATCCGGCCCGGCGCCCGCTGTACATCTACCGCCCGCCCGGGGTGGAGCTCGGAAGCGATCGTGAGCTGCCGTCGATCTACGTGATCCAGGGCCTGACCGGACAGCTCGACATGTGGCTGTCGCGGGCGTCGCTCGAGCTCAACTTCGTCGAGCGCCTCGACGCGATGTTCGCCGCCGGCGACTGTCCGGACGCCGTGATCGTGATGGTCGACGCGTGGACGTCGCGCGGCGGCTCGCAGTTCGTCAACTCCGCCGGCACCGGGCCTTACATGGACTACCTCTGCGACGAGGTGGTCCCGTTCATTGACGAGCGCTATCCGACGAGCGCCGACCGCGACCGTCGCGGGCTGAGCGGAAAGTCGTCGGGCGGCTACGGAGCGATGGTCGTGCCGATGCTGCGACCGGACGTGTTCGGCGCGCTCGCGTCGCACGCGGGCGACGCGCTGTTCGAGTGCTGCTACCAGCCCGAGTTCCCGCTCACGGCCCGGACCCTGCGCGATCACTTCGACGGCTCGTGGGAGGTGTTCAACGAGCGTTTGGCGGCCGCCGACCACCTCGACTTCCACCGTTTTGGCGCCCCGCTCAATGTCTACGCGATGGGGTGTTGCTACTCGCCGGATCCGCAGCGTCCGGGGCATCCTCTGATCCCGTTCGAGATCTCGAGCGGCAAGCTGATCGACGAGATCTGGCAGCTGTGGCTCGCCTACGACCCAGTCCGCCTGGCTCCCGAACACGGCGACGAGCTCAAGAGCATGCGCCGGATCTACCTCGATGCCGGGCGCGCCGACGAGTGGTATCTCGACCTCGGCGCGCAGGCGTTCGCGAACGAGCTCGACAAGCTCGGCGTCGAATACTCGCTCGAGCTGTTCGACGGCAAGCACGGCGGGCTCGGGTACCGGTATCCAGGCGCGATCCGAGAGCTCGTCACGGCGCTCTCGTGAGCGCCACCGCCGACGCCGGGCTCGCGTTCGCCGGACCGAAGGCGCTCGCCGAGTTGGTCCGCGCGCGCGAGGTGACGCCGTGCGAGCTGGTCGAGCTCTATCTGCGCCGGATCGAGGCGCTCGATCCGCGCCTGAACGCCTTCCGGACCACGTTCGCCGATCAGGCGCTCGCCGAGGCCGTTGACCCGGCGAGAGCGGACGGCCCGCTCGCCGGGGTCCCGATCGCGATCAAGGACGACATCGCGGTAGCCGGGCAGGTCGCGACGATGGGCACGCGGAGCATCCGCACGCCGGCCGCGGCAGATGCCGAAGCGGTACGGCGGCTGCGCGCGGCGGGGGCGATCCCGGTCGGGATCACGAACGTCCCGGAGCTGATGATCTTCCCGTGGACGGCGACGGCGGCGAACGGCGTCACCCGCAACCCATGGCATCTCGACCGCACGCCGGGTGGCTCCTCGGGCGGGTCGGCGAGCGCGGTGGCCGCCGGCATGGTCGCCGCGGCGACGGGCTCGGATGGCGGCGGATCGATCCGGATCCCGGCCGCGTGCTGCGGCCTGGTCGGGATGAAGCCCACCCGTGGCCGCGTCACCGCGCAGCCGGATGGTTCGGGTTGGCTCGGGTTGTCGGTGTTCGGCGCGCTGGCGCGGACCGTGTCCGACAGCGCGCTGCTGCTCGACGTGATGCACGGCGCCCTGCCAGGTGACGAGTACGCGGCGCCGGCGTTCGAGGGCAGCTACATGGAGGCCGCGTCCAAGCCGCCGGAGCGGCTGCGGATCGCGGTTTCCCGCAAGGTTCCCCCGGGGTTGATCGCACGGGTCTCGCAGGACCAGCGGGTCGCGTGGGAGCGAACCGCGAAGCTGCTGAGCGAGCTCGGTCACGAGGTCGTCGAGCGGAGCCCGGCGTACGGGCTCGCGCAGCTCGACTTCCTCCAGATGTGGCTGCGCGGCATCTACGAGGCGACCCTCGACGTTCCCGACGCGGCGCAGCTCGAGCCGCTCACCCGGCAGATGGCGGCCGGCGGCCGCTGGGTCGTGCCGCCGGGCAGGCGCGCCCGCCTCACCACGCGGCAGGCCGCCACGAGCGCGCGCATCATGGCGCTCTGGGACGACATCGACGTCCTGCTCACGCCGGGCACGGCGACGACCGCGATCGCGGCCGAGGGCGCTTTCGGCAAGCCGGCGCCGCTGGCGATCGACGTCGCCGGCCGCTTCACGCCGTTCACGCCGCTGTTCAACTTCACCGGGCAGCCGGCGATCACGGTTCCAGCCGGAATCGGGGCCGACGGCGTGCCGCTGAGCGTCCAGCTGGTGGGCCGCCTCGGCGCCGAGGACCGGCTCTATTCGCTCGCCGGACAGCTAGAGTCGGCCGCGCCATGGGCGCAGCGGCGCCCGCCGTCGGCGTCCGAAGCTTGAGGAGGTAGTCGATGATCAGGACCTGGGCCCGACTGGCGACGCTCGTCGCTGCGGTGGTGATCGCGTTGACGGTGGCCGCGCAGGCCGCCGACGCGAAGGTCGTGTGGCTGTGCAAGCCCGGCCAGCACCCTGACCCGTGCACGCCGGGCCTGTCGACGACCGTCTACTCGCCGACGCTGCACCGGCTTCGCGTCGCGCACCCGAAGGTGGTGCGCGATCCGAAGATCGACTGCTTCTACGTCTATCCGACGGTCAGCAACCAGAAGACCGTGCTCGCGAACTTGACGATCGATCCCGAGGAGCGATCGATCGCCCTTTATCAGGCGGCGCGCTACTCGCAGTACTGCCGTGTCTATGCGCCGATCTACCGGCAGGTCACCGTGACCGCGCTTCAGAACGGCGACCGCGAGTCGCCGGCCCAGCTGAAGATCCCGCTCGACGACGTGCGCAACGCGTTTGAGACCTATCTGCACAAGTACAACCGCGGACGCGGATTCGTGCTGATCGGTCATTCGCAGGGCTCGTTCGTGCTCGAGCGGCTGATCGCGAAGGTCATCGATCCGAGGCCGGCGCTGCGCGAGCGGATGCTGTCGGCGATCCTGCTCGGCGGCAACGTGTTGGTCAAGCGCGGCACGGACGTCGGGGGCACGTTCAAGCACATCCCCGCGTGCCGTTCCGACATCGCGCTGGGGTGCGTGATCGCCTACTCGACCTTCGACCAGACGCCGCCGGCGGACAGCATCTTCGGCCGTACCAGCGTGCCCGGCGAGCAGGTGCTGTGTACGAATCCGGCAGCTCTGATCGGCGCTAAGACCGTCGATCCGATCTTCCCCTCGCAGCCATTTGCTCCGGGCACGCTGATCGCCGAGGGGATCGCGCTAATGAAGCTCGTCCAGCCGACGCCGCCGACCACCTGGAGCAGCGAGCCGGGCGCCTATAGCGCCCGCTGCGAGTCGATCGCCGGAGCCAACGTGCTCGAGCTCACCGCGCTGCACGGTGCCCAGGTCGCCCTGCCCAGCCCGACCCCGCAGTGGGGGCTGCACCTGGTCGACGCGAACATCGAGCTCGGCGACCTCGTGACGCTCGTCAGCCGCGAGGCGCAGGCATACGCGCAACGAACTCTGGCTCCGGTCAGCGGCGGCCCGCATCCCTGAGGAGGCTCGCGCTAGACAGCGGCGCGCCGCACCGGTACATTTACGTACCGTGAGTGTGCTGGCCAAACCAGAAGCCGAGCCGGCCGCCGACCTCACGCCCGGCATCGGCAGCGCACCGCCGTCGCCGGCCGATCCAGTCGACTCCAGCGAGCCGATCCGGATGCCACCGGCGCGCACGATGCCGCCGTGGCTGCAGACGATTGGCTTCAGCGCCCGCCCGCGAGGTTCGAGCCTTCGCGCGATGCGTCGCCACGGCGACGTCTGGCAGCTGCACCTCGTGTCGCGGGCCGAGCCGTTCGTCGTCACCTGCCACCCGGACCACTTCCGCTCGCTGATGAAGGCCGACCCGAACGACGCACCGTCGCTGACCGGCGAATCGCCGCTGCGCCCGATCCTCGGCCCGAACTCGATCCTGACCTCGGTCGGCGAGCGCCATCTGCGCCAGCGCAAGCTGCTGCTGCCGCCGTTTCACGGCGAGGCGGTGCAGCGCTACGTGGACATGATCGACGGCGTCGCCGAGCGCGAGATCGACGGCTGGCCGCTCCACGAACCATTCTCACTCGCGCCGCGTATGCAGGCCGTGACGCTCGAGGTGATCATGAGCGGCGTGTTCGGGATCGAGGGCCGGCCGGCGCCCGGGAGCGCCGAGGACCAGATGCGAGAGACGATCAGGCGCCTGCTGCGGGCAACGACGCGGCCGTGGTTTGCGGTGGTCGAGTTCCGCAACGCGTCGCGTGCCGAGCCGACCGGTGTGCTGCGGCGGATGCTCGACGTGATCGACCACCAGCTGTACGCGATGATCGGCCGGCGGCGCGCGCCGGCCGCTAGCGAGCTCACCGGGGAACGGACCGACGTCCTGTCGCTGCTGTTGCAGGTGCGCGACGAGCGGGGCGAGCCGCTGACCGATCGCGAGCTCCGCGACGAACTGCTGTCGCTGGTGCTCGCCGGGCACGAGACGACCGCCCACTCACTTGCGTGGATCTTCGAGCGACTGCTGAGGACGCCGGGCGCCTACGAACGGCTGCGGGAGCTCGTCCGCGCCGGCGGCGCCGAGAGCGAGGCGTACGTCGAGGCGACGATCCACGAGGGGATGCGCAACCGTCCGGTGATTCCGCTGATCGCGCGGATGGTCAAGCGCCCGTGGCGTCTCGGCGACTACGTCGTGCCGGCCGGGACACCGGTTGCGGTCAGCATCGTCGCCCTGCATCACCGCGAGGACGTGTATCCCGAGCCGCTGGCGTTCCGGCCCGAGCGGTTCATCGGCCACAAGCCCGGCACCTACACGTGGATCCCGTTCGGTGGCGGCATCCGGCGCTGTCTCGGGGCCTCGCTGGCGATGGCCGAGCAGCGCGTCGTGCTGACCGCGATCGCGCGCAGAACCGACCTACGAGCCCCGGATCTGGCGCCCGAGCGGGCGCGGCAGCGCAACGTCACGACGATCCCGAGTCACGGTGCGCGCGTGATCGCCGACCGCCGCTACGCGGCCTGAGCCACCGGCAAGCCGTCCGCAGGCTCGCTACCGTGACGCGTATGCCGCGTCAGCGATCGTCGACTGTGGAGCTCAGACCGGCGCCCGAGCCGGTCGGGCATCGGGAGCGCCTGATTGCCGCGATGGCCAGCTCGATCCAGGACAAGGGCTACCGCGACACGACGGTCGCCGACGTGGTCCGGATCGCGCGTACCTCGCGACGCAACTTCTACGACCACTTCGTCGACCGCGACGCCTGCTTCTTGGCGCTGTTCGACGCGACCAACGACGCGATGATGGAACAGATCGCATCCGCGGTGCAGCCGGACCTCCCGCTCGACGAGCAGGTCGACGCGGCTGTCGACGCCTACATCGAGAACGTCAGCCGGCAACCGGCGCTGTATGCGAGCTTCGTACGCGAGATGCCCGGCCTCGGTCGCGTAGGCGCCGAGCGTGGCCTGGCGAACCTCGAGCGGTTTGCGGAGCTGCTGGTCGCGCTGGTCGATTCCGCGCGCGCGGTCCGGCCCGAGATCGCCACCCGTCCGCTGACGATGGACACGGCGATCATCATCGTCGGCGGGCTGCGCGAGCTGGCGGTGATCTCGCTCCAGCGCGGGCGCGACGTGCGCGAGCTGCGCGCCAGCGCCGGCGCGACGATCAAGGCGATCCTGGCCGGCGCGTTGCTCTAGCAGCGCAGTGCTTCAGGAGATGCGCCACTCCGCGGTCATCGCGCCGCGCGAGGGTACACTGACGTACCGTGGTGGGCGAGCGACAATGGAGCTGGTCGATGGCGAACAAGAAGACAGTCCCGATCGATGGCCGCACCGCCTACGTGTCGGGCGCGGCGTCGGGCATCGGGCGCGCGATGGCATCGCGACTGGCCGCACACTCGTGCCCGGTCGCGATCGTCGACTGGGACGAGCAGGGGCTGAACGAGACGGCCCAATCGATCGGCGGGCCGGTGCTGGCCCGGCGGCTGGATGTGCGTGACCGCGAGGCGCAGATGGCGTTCGCCGCGGAGGTTGCGGAGTGGGCGCCGTCCCCGCTCGGGCTCGTCTTCAACAACGCCGGCGTCGCGACCTCACAGAGCATCGCCGATGGCTCGGTCGAGGACGACGAGTGGGTGCTCGACGTAAATCTGCAGGGCGTGATCCACGGCGTGCGCGCCTTCCTGCCGATCCTGCTGGCCCAGGACTCGGGCGTGATCGTCAACACGTCGAGCGTCTTCGGGCTCGTCGGGATGCCCTACCAGAGCGCGTACTGCACCTCCAAGTTCGCGGTCCGCGGCTTCACGGACTCGCTCCGTCAGGAGCTCCGCGGGACCGGCGTACGCGCGGCGACCGTGCATCCGGGTGGCGTCAAGACAAACATCGCGCGCAACGCGCGCTACCACGCCCATCCGGAGGCGCCGGATATGACGCACGAGGAGGCCGCGGAGCTGTTCGACAAGATCGCCCAGATGACCCCGGAGCGCGCGGCGCAGATCATCCACAAAGGAGTCAAGGCTGGAAAGAGCCGGATCCTCGTCGGGGCCGACGCACACTTCTTCGACGCGCTCGCGCGCGTTACGCCGTCGCGCTACTTCGACGTCCTCGATTTCGTCGCCCGCAAGCTCGAGCGCCGCAGCCGTTAGCTAACGACCAGCAGCCCGTGCATCCCGGCCGCCCGGTGGCCCGGGACGCTGCAGAAGGACGTGTAGCGGCCGGCGCGGGTCCGGCGGGCGATAATGCCGCCATGGCCTACGACGAGGATCTCGCCAACCGCATCCGGGAGCTGGTCGCCGACGAGCCTCGACTGACTGAGAAGAAGATGTTCGGCGGGCTGGCGTTCCTGATCGGCGGCAACATGTCGGTCAGCGCCAGCGGCAGCGGAGGGCTGCTGCTACGGGTCGACCCTGAGCAGACCGCCACGCTGCTCGCCAAGCCGCACGCGCACCCGTTCGTGACACGCGGCCGCGAGATGGACGGCTGGCTGCGGGTCGATGCCGAGGGCGTCGGCACCAAGCGCCAGCTCGAGCGGTGGGTCGCGCGCGGGGTCGAGTACGCGCGTTCGCTGCCGGCCAAGAGGTAGATCGGTGCCCGACGGCGACACGGGCTCGTGGTTTCCGGTCCCCGAAGAGGGCGAGCTGCCGTCCGACCTGCAGCGCCTGTTCGCCAAGGCGCGTGAACGGCTGGGGTTCGTCCCGAACGTGTTCCGGGTCTATGCCTACCGCCCACAGCGGCTGAGCGCGTGGTTCGCCCACTACCGTCAGCTGCACGAGCCGAGTGAGCGGCTGAGCGCCGCCGACCGCGAGCTGATCGCGGTCGTCACCAGCGCCGCGAACGGGTGTCTGTACTGCCTCGTCGCACACGGCGCCGCGCTACGGGAGGCGCTCGGCGACCCGGTGTTGGGCGAGCGGATCTCGTACGACTGGCGCCGGGCGGGGCTCGACCAACGGCGCGAGGCGATCTGCGCCTACGCCGAGAAGCTGACGCTGCGCCCGCGAGAGGTCACGCGTGCCGACCTCGACTCGCTGCTCGACGCCGGGCTGGCGCTCGAGGATGCTTGGGACGTGGCCGAGATCACCGCGATGTACAACCTCACCAACCGGATGGCGATGGCCACCAACATGCTGCCCAACGAGCAGTACAGCGGCCAGGCGCGGCCCGGCTAACGGCTCGGTCACATGAAGGTCGCGCCTGGGTAACACAGCGCGGCCTGGCCCGACCTACGATCGGGCCAATCCAGAAGGCTCGCCCAATCCAGAAGGCTCGCGGTTCCGGCGTGGTCTGCGTCCACGCCGGGGCGAGCTGAAATTCGACGCTCAACCGGAAGGGTCCCTGCCCTGCCCGAGGTCACCCGTCGTCGCCTGCTGAGCTCCGCCGCCGCTGGTGCCGGTGGCCTGCTCGCCGCCTAGCGCTCCGCCATCTCGTCGATGCAGACCGTCACCGCGAGCAGCAACGCGTCGTCCTCGCCAGGCACGACCTCGACTCCATAGGTCTCACGGACCCTGAACCAGCGCTTTGAGATCTCGGCGACCTTGTCGCCGTCGCGCTCGATCTCGAACTCGTGATCGACGATGTTCCCCTTTGCGGTCAGCTCGGGGCCGTCCTCGAGCTCGATCGAGAAGCGGTCACGGAAGGGTGTGATCAGCGCCTTCTTGACCGTGGCGACGGTGTCGCCGTCGCGCTCGACCTTCATCGTGTCGCGAATGTGAAGGTCCTTCTTCTGGATTTTGAACAGCTCGTCGCCGGACGGGCTCTCGAGGATGAACGTGCTCCGGACCCGTACCGCCTTGCCGTTGACCTTGAACGCGCGCTCACCGGCCTCGTTCTCGATCCAGAAGTCGTCACCGATCGCCAGCAGCTTCTCGCGCATCTGGTAGCGGGTGCCGGCGGGCTCGTCGTCTCTGTGTAGGAATCCCACGTGATCCTCCGATCGGGTCGTCGCAGCAAAGCTTGCAACCCGCTTGGGCGAGCCTCAAGGGTGCGGGCATGCCGGTTTCGGCGACCTTAGACCGGATCCGTGGGCCAGCGGCCGCCGGCTGCAAGGCCGCGCTCGCCGACGCGAAGCTGTAAGGCGGCCCGGTCCGGTGAACGTGATCTGCCACGAAGGATGGGCGATCTGGAGCTGGCGCGCCACGGCCGAGAAGCGCTCGACCGCGTTCTGCTTGACGAGATAGGCGGCGCGGAGCATCTCTCCCGGGAGGACCGGCCGGACGATCTGGGCCTGCGCCAGCGCCGACAGTGGCTCGTGCACCGCTTGGGCGGCGTCCGCCTGCGCGACGACCGCTCGGACGTTTGTCTTCGAGGGCGACCGCGGCTTGCCGTTGGCATCCAGCACTCGCACCGAGACCTCGGCCGCGTCGCGTACGAACTCGAGCGACCGCAGCAGCTGGTCGTGATTTGCCTCCAGCAGGCGGCCTCGTGACGCCACAATATGTCCGCCGTCTCTTCGCCGTGGCGCCAGACCGCAGATCGCCGCGAGCGCGCCCCTGGCGACGACCACCAGCGGCGGGACGTCGGGCAGCGGGGGCCCCGAGTGATCCGTGATGGCATAGAGCTGGATCACGCCGGGTCGCCGATCTCTGTTTTGTTCCGCCACGACCGATGCGTCAGCGCGCGGAGCCCCAATCCCAAACCGTCCTTTCCCCTTCCTCGTTGCAGCCAGATACCCGGCCACGGTCGATGCAAACCCCCTGCAAGCAGGGCAGCTCAGGCCAGCGGTCGGTTCAAGCTGCAGGGACGACCCTGGACGACTGGCCGGCGCTCAATGCGGGCGCCTCGAGTCGCTCACGGCGCGCGACGCGGGTGCTCGCATCGCGTGGGTCAATCCAGAGCGCCGACCGGAAGCACGAAGCGCAGCGGCGGAGAGGGCGCGCGGTCGCTGAAGCGCGAGCCATGCAGGCCGTGGTGGCGAGTCGCGGCCGCCGTGATCTCGGGCGTGCCGGCGTGGGCGGTGACCCAGTTCATAACAGCCGGAAAGTCGGCGCCGGCGGCGAGGATCGCCGCGCGCTCGATGACCACTCCTCCCGACGAATGCGGGCGTGACAGTCTGGTGACCAGCGCATTGATCTCGTGATCGTGCACCTCTTACACCCTCATCCTTTCGCGACGTCGGGGCGGGCGATCGGGTTGCCGCCGGATGGCGATAGGGCCAAGCGAGCCCGGCAGCTCAATCTCTGCCGCGGTGCATCCGGGATGGAGGTGAAGGACGGCGGTCAGCAGTAGCAGCGGGGCGCCGGCGGCCCATGCCTGGGGACGCGACGCCGTGGGAAATGCCACGGGGACCGATGTCAGCGATCGGGGGAAGCCGGCGAAGACCTCGGGCAGCCGATGCTCGAAGTACGGGGCCGCGGCGAGGATCGCAGAGGCGACCGTGCCCGCTGCCTCGTCGTGCCCGTATCGGGCGAGGCCGGCGGCGATCAGCGAGTTGTCGTGTGGCCAGATCGTCCCGGTGTGGTAGCCGAGTGGGTTGTAGCCGACATCCTGCGCACCTAGAGTGCGGACGCCCCAGCCAGAGTAGAGCTCGCCGTCGAGCAGTCGCTCGGCGGTGGTTGCTGCCTCGGTGTCTTCGAGGATTCCCGACCACAATAGGTGCCCGATGTTGGAGGTCAGGCTGTCCACCTGGTGTTTGTTGCCGTCCAGGGCGAGGGCGTGACAGCCGCGCTCGGGGATCCAGAAGTCTCGACTGAACCTTGCTCGAAGATCGGCAGCGCGCCGCTCGAGGTCGACGGCGAGCGCCTCGTCGTCCCAGACTTCGCGGGCGAGGCGGGCGCAGCGGCGTTGCGCGTCGTAGACATAGCCCTGGATCTCGCAGGTTGCGATCGGCCCGTGGGCGAGCTTGCCGTCGGCGAACTGGATCGCGTTCCAGCTGTCCTTCCAACACTGGTTGATCAGCCCGGTGGTCGGGTTGCGGCGTTCGTATTCGACGTATCCATCGCCATCGCAGTCCCCGCTGTCGTCGATCCACGCCAGGGCTGCGCGTGCGCTGGCCTCCAGAGCGCGGACCAGCTTGTCGTCGCCGGACCAACGGTGGTACTCGTCAAGGAGCACGAGGAAGAGCGGCGTGGCGTCGGCGGTCCCGAAGTATGGCGAGTGGGGCCGTACACCGCGAGAGGTGAGCTCACCGAAGCGCAACTCGTGCAGGATCTTTCCGGGCTCCTGCTCGTGGAAGTCATCGCGCACCGTGGCTTGGCGAGCGGCGAGCGCTTGCAGGGTGGTGGCCGCGAATCCAGGCAGGTACGGGAGCGCTTGGAAGCTCGTGATCAGGCTGTCGCGACCGAAGAGCGCCATGAACCATGGGAGTCCGGCCGCGGGTAGCGTCGCGCCCTCGGCGAGGTCAGGGTGCATGCGAAGCGCGCCGAGATCGCTGAGGCTCGCCCGGTACGTGCGAAGGAGCGCGGGGTCGTCCGCCTCGAGCGTCGGCGCACCGGCCAGCCACGTCTCGAGCTCGACCGACTTCTCGTGTCGCAGGTCCTCGAGCGCGCCGCGGGGCTCGCGCCGGGCGAAGCTGATGCCCGGCTGCGCGGCATGCGGGGACACGGTGAAGCTGGCCGACCACTGCTCACCTGGCGCGAGCGTCAGGGTGTAGGCGAAGCCGGAGCGGGTTATGTCGGCTGGTGAGCTGGCTGCGATCGTGACCGAGCGGCGAAATGCGCCGCGTCGGTAGTCCAATGTCAACGTGGCGTCGTCGTGGGTGCAGGTCACGTCTCGGACGGCTACGTCGCCGTCCTTGACTTCGAACAGGTCGGCGAAGTCGGCGTCGACCTCCAGCATCACATGGAGACGACTGGGCTGGTGGAGGTGGTTTGTAACGGTGACCTCCTCGACCCATACATGGTCAACGAGGCGGTGGCGCACGATCGAGCACGGCGCCTCCTCGTCGGGCCCGACCGTCGGCGTCAGGAAGAACTGGGCGTCGAAGTGTGCGCTCTGATGGACGCTCAGCAACTCCAGCGGTGCGGCTCCGACGCGGAGGACCCAGCGCGATATGAAACGGGTGTCGGCGGAGAAGAAGCCGTGCTCGCGCCCTTCGTCGGCGCGGACGTCGCCCAGCCGGTCACCGACGACGAACGTGCTTCCGTCCAGGACGCTGAGGGTTCGCTCAGACACTGGCGAGCGCCCCGGCGGTGCTGTGGAGCGCCACCGATCGATATGTGCGCTCGTAAGCGGCGGCGACGACTTCGACATCGCAATGACGGCTCACCCAGGCGCGGCAATCTCGCGCAGCGATCTGCGGCAGCCGTCCAACCGCGACCGCCATCGCACGCTCGTCGCCAACCAGGAAGCCGGTCTTCTCGTCGATCACCAGCTCGCGCACGGCGCCTTCGGGAAACGCGATCACCGGCGTCCCGCACGCGAGCGCCTCGACCATCACCATCCCGAACGGCTCGTTCCAGCGGATCGGCATGAGCAGTCCACGGGCGTGTGCGAACAGCGAACGCTTCGACGACCCGCCGACCTCGCCGACAAAGCGGACACGCTCGCCGTCGATGTGAGGCGCGACCTCGCGGTCGAAGAACGCCTGCTGTCCCGGCTGGATCACGCCGGCCAGCACCAGCGGGACGTCAGCCGCGCGAGCCGCAGCGATCGCGCGGTGTGGCCCTTTCTCCGGCGTCATCCTGCCAACCCAGAGCAGGTAGTCGCCCTTGTGCTCCTGCAGCGGCCAGGCCCGCACGTCGATCGGGTTGGGGATCGAGCCGATCGGCCCCAACCCGGGAGGGGCCGATGAGAGCTGTGCCTGGCTGATGCCGACGAGCGCCCCCTTGTGGCCGTGGCGCGCGTAGAAAGCTGCGGTGTCCGGTGTGAACGGCCCATGCAATGTGTGCACGAGGGGTGTGTCAATGCGATTTGCCATCGCGAGCGCCGTAAAGCCGCAGTGGTCGTGCACGACGTCGAACGGATCAGTGATGGCGGCAACGTCGATCTCGTCGAACGCGCGGCCCACGTGGTCGACCTCATACAGGGAACGCTCGATCTCGTCGGGGTGAGGCTCGCCGAGCAGAGTCACGACGTTCGCCCGCGAGGCAGAGCCGGGAGCGCAGAAGAGCGTCACCGCGTGACCGCGGCGAACCAGCGCCTCGGTCAGCGTGCTCACGACAGACTCCACGCCACCGTATCCAGGCGCCGGAATTGGGATCCAGGGCGGCGCGAGCATTGCGATACGCAGCGGCACTCCGCGCGGACTTCTCGGCGCGCCCGCCTTCCGGCGGTCCGGCGGGAGGGCGCCATTCGCCCGGCTCCACGTTGGACGACGCGACCTCCGTGCAGGCGTTGCGCTCACAGCATCCATCGAGGCTCCTCGGTTGCCTCTCGGGCAGGGCGCTCGCCGGGTAGAGAGGTCAGACAGGACCGGGAGACGGCACGATCGCCGACCCCTGAGGGAACGCGACGGACTCCTACACCGTACCAGGTCCGGCGCTAAATCCGACTCCGGCGGTCGGGAATCTGGCACGCTTGTTACGCCCACGAGCCGCGCGCGGCTCGTCCGACAGGCGGCGCAGCGCGCGACGCCGGCGTCAGCCGAGCTGGCGGTCGAGGTTCGTTGCGGCGCTGATCAGCGCGAGGTGGGTGAACGCTTGGGGGAAGTTCCCGAGTTGCTCGCCGGTGGGGCCGATCTCCTCGGCGTAGAGCCCGACGTGGTTCGCGTAGGTGAGCATCTTTTCAAACACGAGCCGCGCCTCGTCCAGGCGTCCGGCCCGGGCGAGCGCTTCGACATACCAGAACGTGCACATCGAGAAGGTGCCCTCTTCGCCCCGCAGGCCGTCGGGGGACGCCTGCGGCTTGTAGCGCGAGACCAGGCTGTCGGACACGAGCTCGTGGCCGATCTCGTCGAGTGTCGATAGCCAGCGGGGGTCGGTCGGGGAGATGAACTTGACCAGCGGCATAAGCAGGATTGAGGCGTCCAGGACATCGGTGTCGTAGTGCTGCACGAACGCCCGCCTGCGCTCGTGCCATCCTCGCGAGAGGATCTGCTTATAGATCGTGTCGCGAGCGGCCATCCAGCTGACGATGTCAGCGGGGAGGCCGCGCTGCCGCGCAATCCGCACCGCGCGCTCGAATGCCACCCAGCACATCAGCCGCGAGTAGGTGAACTGCTGGCGCCCGCCGCGGGTCTCCCAGATTCCCTCGTCGGGTTGGTCCCAGTGCTCAGACAGCCACTCGACGATCCGACACAGATCGAGCCAGGCGTCGTGGTAGATCGGCGCGCCGTGCTTGTTGTACAGGTACACGGAGTCGATCAGCTCTCCGTAGATGTCAAGCTGCAGCTGGTTAGCGGCGGCGTTCCCGATCCTCACCGGGCCGGACCCGCAGTAGCCCTCGAGGTGGGTCAGCTGCTCCTCGGGCAGATCGGCGCGCCCGTCGATCCCATACATGATCTGCAGCGGCCCCGATTCGCCCACGCGGCAGTCACGAAACCGCTCTGTGAGCCAACCCATAAAGGCCTCTGCCTCCTCGCCGAAACCTAGGCGCAGGAGGGCATAGAGCGAGAACGCCGCGTCGCGGATCCAGGTGTGCCGATAGTCCCAGTTGCGCTCGCCACCGAGCTGCTCGGGCAGCGATGTCGTCGGCGCCGCGACGATCGCCCCCGTCGGCTGGTAGGTCAACAGCTTCAGCGTCAGCGCCGAGCGGTGCACCATCTCGCGCCAGCGCCCGGCGTAGCGCGACCGCGACAGCCAGCGCCGCCAATAGCCAACCGTCGCCTCGGCCAGCTCACGCACCTGCGCCGCCGAAAGGCCGTGAGGCTCATAGGCGCCAACCACGTGTTCCAGGACGAAAGTTGCGCTCTCGCCCTGCGAGAGGCTGAACGCGGCCCCCGCCGCCCCATCGTGAATCCGGAGCGGCGTCTCGGTCTCCAACGCCAGGGCGCAGTCTCCAGAGCGGAACAGCACGCCATGCTCATGGCGCTCGACCACGTGCTCGGCCCGCCCGTAGTCAAAGCGTGGCGAGCACACCAACTCGAAGCGCACCTGACCGCGGACCGCGACGACCCGGCGCACCAATCGCTGACGGTGCTCGCCGTCGATCGTCCGCGTGATCGGCATGAAGTCCTCGACCTCGCCCACACCGTCAGCAGTCAAGAAGCGGGTGATCAAAACGTTCGTGTCGGGGAAATACAGCTGCTTGGACGTCCAGCCCCCATCAGCCGGAGCTAGGCGATAACAGCCCCCGCGGCGGGCATCGAGAATCGAGGCAAAGACGCTTGGCGAGTCAAACCGCGGGCAGCAATACCAATCGATTGTTCCGTCAGTTCCAACAAGCGCAACGCTGTGCAGGTCGCCGATCAGACCGTGCTCGGCGATCGGAAGATAACCACTCATGCCGCCTACCCAAGCTCGTTATTACCAGGTTCGGCCCGCTCCATGACTGGAGAGTGTCTCAAGCAGTCGGGTGGCCCGTCTGGGATCGCCTTCGATGGCGTCTCGCTTTATTCCTCAGGGTGCCGGGCGCACAGCCGGCGGTGAGTCGATGTAGTTGCGTAGCTGTTGGGCGTCGCCGAGGTTCTGGAGCTTTTTGAGTGCCTGGTTCTCGATTTGGCGGATTCGTTCGCGCGTGACGCGGAACCTGAGTGCGATCTCGTCGAGTGTGCGTGGGTGTTGGTCGTCGAGTCCGAAGCGAAGCTCTAGCACGCGGCGTTCGCGGTAGCCGAGGTACTCGAGCGCGTCTCGCAGCGCCTCGTTGGTGAGGACCTCCACGGCGCGGTCGTAGGGAGACTCGGCGTGTTCGTCGGCGACGAGCTGGCCGAACTCGGAGCCGTCCTGGTCTTCGAGCGGCTTCTCGAGCGAGATTGGCGCTCGCGCGGAGCGTCTGACCGCGGCGACTTCGGCGGGTTCTAGACCGGCCAGCTCGGCGACCTCCTCGACTGTCGGTTCACGGCCGAGCGATGTGGCGAGGCCGCGCTCGGCCCGTCCGATCCTGTTGAGCTTCTCGACGATGTGGACCGGGATCCGGATCGTGCGCGCCTTGTCGGCGAGCGCGCGGGCGACCGCCTGGCGGATCCACCAGGTGGCGTAGGTGGAGAACTTGAAGCCGCGGCGGTAGTCGAACTTCTCCGTCGCGCGTACCAGTCCGATCGTGCCCTCCTGGATCAGATCGAGAAACGGTAGGCCCTGATTGCGGTAGTTCTTGGCGATCGAGACGACCAGTCGCAGGTTCGACTCGACCATCTTCTGCTTGGCTTCCAGGTCGCCGCGCTCGATCCGCTTGGCGAGCTCAACCTCCTGCCGAGCGGTCAGCAGCCGCGCCTTGCCGATGTCCTTGAGCAACAGCTGAAGCGCGTCCGTGGTCGCATCAGCGGCGAGATCCAGCGGAGCCTTGGGCCGGATGCGCCGCTCGGGCTCCGCACTCGCTGCGGTGGCTGGGTCAGGTTCCTCGACCAGCTCGACTCCGCCATGCTCAAGGAGCCCATGCAGATCCTCGAGGTCGCGCTCGTCGAGGCCGACCTCGGCGATCGCGCTCGCGACCTCGGCGTATGTGAGCACGCCGACCCGCAGGCCGCGCACGACCAGACTCTTGACCTCGTCAAGGTCTTCTAATTCGGCTGACATTGAGTCGATGGCGCGGCCGCCATAGGCTGATCGACCTGTGAGAGCAGCCGCGATCGACGAGCTGGGTCGAATTCGTCCAGGCCACGCCCGGCTACGGCATGTCGCGCACGCGCCACGTTGAGCCTTCCCGTCCCTCTGTCGGGGTTCGCCGGAAGGAAGAGGGGCTAGAACCCCCGAGCGCTGAATCAGATGCCGACAAGCACGAGGCCAACACGTGGTGACGCCCGTACCAGCACGGTGCCGGCCCCGCAGTCAAGAACAATCACCAACGTCCCTCGCCTCGTGGCGCCGATCGCGCCGTCGGTGGCATCCGGGCACAGGCAGAGTCTTCCCGCAGGGCCAGCTTGCCTCCGACTGTACTCCTATTGCGGGCCGTGATCGGCGAAGTTGGCATAAGTGACGGGGTACTCGAGGTCAGAAGCCGACTTGTCGACGCTTGCGCTGGCGATAGCGCGATCGAATGACCGCGAGGATCAACAGAACGACGACGTTGATCGTCCAGCCGAGCACCGCGTGGTGGGCGTGGGCGAGCGCGACGCCCGGGATGCCTCCGACCATGAAGACGCCGAACCAGAGGTGTAAGCGCGCCATCGTGATCGCCCTCGATTGATGCCGGAGGAGGGACTCGAACCCCCGACACGCGGATTATGATTAGCCCACTCGGGCGACATTCCCCATCGGTGCGGGCGATCGTCACTTCGCCTGCCTCTCATCTGACTCCGAAACCGCTCTGAGCGGCGTGACGTTGCCTCCTACCGCTCGCTTGATTCGCTCGCGAGCGAGCGATTCGGACGGGTGTCCGTAGAGTCGCTGGACCAGGGCGCCGCCGTCGGTGTGCCCGAGTTGATGCGCGACGTCTTGCGCTGGGAGCTGGTGGTCGTTAAACGAGCCACGCGGCGCAGAAGTGGCGCAGCTCGTAAAGGTCCATCGATGGACGGCCGAACCGGCAGCGGATCGGGTGCCAGTAGTAGTGCTGGGTTCGTCCCGTGATCGGCTTGCCGCGGACGCTGCGGAAGATCAGCTCTTGCGCGTTGACTGGCCGTGGCAGCTCGGCGAGCGCCGCCTTGGCTGGTGCGGTCAGCACGACCGTTCGGGTCCTGCCGTTCTTGGGCAGCTCGAACGACCGGGTGCGAGGCGAATACTGACGCTCGATGCGTACCTCGTCTGCGCGCACGTCGACGTCCGCCCAACGCAGTGCGTAAATCTCGGCTGGTCTCGCCCCAACAAATGCTGCGACGCTGATCAAAGCCCGCATCGTGAGGCCCACTTCCGCCGGCCACACGTCAAGCGCGCACTCGCACAGCTGCTGGACCTCGGCTTCGGTCAGGACGTCGAGGTTCTTGCGCCCGTCGCTGCCTCTGAGTCGCAGACCGGCGAACGGATTCGTTTCAACCAGCCCCGCATGGCGCGCGTCCGTGAACATCGCCCGGAGGCCGCCCAGGGTCCAACGCTTCTCACCGAGCCATTCGAGCGCCAGCTCGACGTCGACGTCGCGGAGCGCAAGATCGCCGTGGCGGTCGACGAACTGCCGGACCTGCTCGCGATAGCCAATGTTCGTCGATGCCTTCTGGCGCGGCTTCAGTTCAAGCCAGCGCCCGGCCCATCCCGCGACCGTCACATCGCCCCTTCGCCCACGTCGACGGGCCACGTTCGACTCGGCCTCGCGTCCGGCTTCCCTGGCCTCGCGCTCGGTCGCGAACGTGCCCACGTAGCCCTTCCGACTTGCCTTCGCCGGGTCATATACCTCAACCGCCCAGTGCTTGCCTCGCTTGCGGACGATCACGGCCGCGCCCCGATCCAGGCTTCGACCTCCGATGGGCGATAACGCACGGTCCGATGGATGCGCCGGCACGGCATTCCGTCCGCAGTCCAGCGCTCAATCGTCCGCTCCGACACGCCTAACCACTCCGCCAGCTGCTTTTTGCGCCACCAAGGCTCGTGCGCTGAACGCTGAGGGAACTTGATCAGCCTCGAGGCAGCGTCATCGTCAGGCGGGACGTATGAGCCCGTCATCGTGACCCTCCGTGGACTTGTGCTCATTGATCCAACGCCCCGCATCATCGGCGTACAGGCGCGCGGCCTCCCTTAGCACCCAGGACAGAGTTACGCGCCTCGCGTCGGCTATTTCTTGGAGCCGCGCCTTCTCCTCAGCTGTGAGGCGGAGCGCCAGGACCTGCATTGGGACGCTGATCTTCTTCCGGGGCACGAGACCTCCCTTGACGTATTACGACGTCGACTGACGTCTACGAGAGTTCTACGCGGTGCCTCGGACGGAAGAAGTTCGCTTATTGCTCCGCTGTCGCTTTTAGCCCGGACGAGCTGTCTGACCAGACCCCGGGCAGAGTGTCCCTTTCGGTGGAAAGGGGGCGTGTGCGTCGCGGCTTGGGGTGGCCTTTGTTTTGTCCGGTGATTTGTCGGGGGTTGATGGTCTGCTGCGAGCGGGGCGATGTCGATGATTCCTGGCGCGTGGTCCTCGGATATCCTGCGTTGCCGTCGAATCCGGGGAGCAGTGTTGGTCTGTCCTGCCTGTCAGGTTGAGAACCACGAGGGTGCGAGATTCTGTGCCGAGTGCGGGGTTCCGCTGGCTCTGCGTTGCCCGTCATGTGGCGCCGGGCTCCGCGTCGGACAGAAGTTCTGCGATCAGTGCGGGACCGCGTTGACGGCCCCTGTGGGAGCTTCTCAGGCACACGAGTCGACGTCTGCTCCAGCGTCTGTCTCCGGTTCGGTATCGGAGCGTCGTCTGGTGTCGGTGTTGTTCGCGGATCTGGTTGGTTTTACGACCTTGTCTGAGCATCGTGATCCGGAGGAGGTGCGGGAGCTTCTGAGCGTCTATTTCGATCGTTGCCGGACGCTGATCGAGCGCTATGGCGGGACGGTTGAGAAGTTCATCGGAGATGCGGTGATGGCGGTGTGGGGCACGCCGGTCGCCCGCGAGGATGATCCCGAGCGGGCGGTCCGAGCGGCGGTGGCGTTGACGGCGATGGTTACCGCGCTCGGAGAGGAGGCGGGGATGCCGGAGCTGCGCGTGCGGGCCGGGGTGTTGACCGGGAGCGCGGCGGTCGAGATCGGCGCCGAGAGCGAGGGGATGGTGATCGGCGACAGCGTCAACACCGCCTCGCGGTTGCAGGCGATCGCGGCTCCGGGGACGGTCCTGGTCGACGATGTGACGCGGCGCGCGTCGGAGGCGGCGATCGCGTATGAGGACGCGGGCACGCATCAGGTCAAGGGGCGTGAGGTGCCGGTGCACGCGTGGATGGCGCTGCGGGTGGTGGCGGGTGCCGGCGGCGCGAAACGCGGCGCGGGGCTCGAAGCGCCGCTGGTGGGTCGTGACCGTGAGCTTCGGGCGATCATCGACGCGGGCGAGCGCAGCGTCCACGCGCGTCGCGCGCAGCTCGTCGCGGTGGTCGGTGACGCGGGGGCGGGGAAGTCGCGCCTGTTGTGGGAGTTCGAGAAATACATGGACGGGATCCAGGAGACCCGATGGTGGCACCAGGGCCGCTGCCTCTCATATGGCGAGGGGGTGGCGTATTGGGCGTTGGCGGAGATGGTCCGGGCTCGCGCGGGGATCCTCGAGGAGGAGGACGCCGCCTCAGCGCGCGAGAAGCTCAGCGCCACTGTGGCTGAGTATGTGAGCGATGAGCGTGAGCGGCGGCTGGTGGAGCCGCGCCTGGCGCATCTGCTTGGCCTCGAGCAGCGAACCGCGGCCGATCGGGGTGACCTGTTCAGTGGCTGGCGGTTGTTTTTTGAGCGGCTGGCGGAGAAACAGCCGGTGGTGTTGGCGTTCGAGGATCTGCAGTGGGCAGACAGTGGTCTGTTGGACTTCATCGACTACCTGTTGGAGTGGTCGGGCGAGTTTCCATTCTTCATCCTCGCGCTCGGACGCCCCGAGCTCTTGGACGCCCGTCCGACTTGGACGGCCACGATCACGCTCGGACGGCTTGACGCTGCGGCGATGGGTGAGCTGCTCGCTGGGTTGGTGCCCGGTCTGCCGGACGAGCTCGTCGCCAAGATCCTCGCGCGTGCCGAGGGAGTGCCGCTGTATGCGGTTGAGACGGTGCGGATGCTGCTCGACCGCGGCTTGCTGGCGCAGGAGGGCAGCCGCTATGTCGTGACCGGCGACATCGAGGAGTTGGAAGTGCCCGAGACTCTGCACGCGCTCGCGGCGGCACGTCTCGATGGCTTGACGATCGCTGAGCGGTCGGTGGTGCAGGACGCGGCGGTGTTTGGCAACTCGTTCACGCCGGCGGGGGTCGCGGCGCTCGGCAACCATAGTGAGGACGAGGTCCGCGGCATCCTCCAAGAGCTGGTCGGCAAGCAGATCGTTGCGTTCAATGACGACCGGCTGTCGTCTGAGCGTGGCCAGTTTTACTTTTTGCAGGGGCTGCTGCGGAGCACGGCGTATGGGACGCTGTCGCGGCGGGATCGCAAGAGCCGCCATCTAGCGGTCGCGAGACATCTCCAGGAGGCGTGGGGCGATGACGCACCGGAGCTGGCGGAGGTGCTCGCCGCTCATTTCCTTGACGCGGCCAACGCCGAGCCCGACGCGGGTGACGCTCCGCAGATCCGCGCGATGGCGTGCGAGACGTTGGCGGACGCGGGTGAGCGGGCGTTGTCGCTTGCGTTGGGACCTGAGGCGCAGCGCGCGTTCGAGCACGCCGCGGAGCTGGCCGAGGACGACGCGTCTCGCGCGAGGCTGCTCGATCAGGCGGGGCACGCAGCCCAGATGAACGCGGACTATGTGACTGCTGGTGAGCGGTTTGAGCGGGCGGTCGGCCTGTTCGAGGCGCTCGGGGATCGCGAGGCGGCGTCGCGCTCGCTCGCGGGGCTCGCCACGGCTCTTTTTCAGAGCGACCGTCTCGAGGAGGCGATCGAGGTCAGCCGGCGGGCGGTCGCGGGCCTCGCCGACGGGAGCGCGGAGAAGGCGGCGGCGCTCGCGGAGCTGTCAAGGAACCTCGCTTTCCACGGCGATGCGGCCGAGGCATTGGAGGCGGCCGACGCGGCGCTCACGATCGCCGAACCGCTCGAGGAACCGCGGACCGTCATCCAAGCGTTCAACACGATCGGCTACGTGCGCCGCGCGCAGGGACGGTTCGAGGAGGCAATCGCGCTCTATCAGCGAGCGGTGGAGCTCGCGCTCGAACACGACGTCACCGACCAAGCGCTGCGCAGCTACAACAACCTCGCCGACTTGCCGTTGCAACGCGACCGTTTCGCCGAAGCCATCGCGATCGCCGAGCCGGGCATAAAGCTCGCCACCGAACGCGGAGACCGCCCGCGGGAGCAGCAGCTCAGCGTGCTGATCGCGACCGCCAACGTCGCAATGGGACGCTGGGACGAGCTGCCCGACCTGACCGGCGCCGGGCTGCTTGCCAGTAGCGGCATCCTGCTGCTCTTGTATCTGCCGGTGCTCGCCCGCGTCCAAGCGGCCCGCGGCGACACCGAGGGACTACAGCGAATCCTGACGCTCGCGAGCGAGCTTGAAGGCAGCACCAACATCGAGTACGCCCTCGGGCCCACCATTGCCCAGGCGATCGCGCTGCGGGCGCTCGGCCGCGACACTGAGGCGCTGCAGGCGGCGCTGCCGATCGCGACCGGCCCACCGAGGATCCTCAACGAGGACCGTCGCGAGGCGTACGTCGAGGCCGGGCTCGCAGCACTTGCCGTCGGAGACGAACACGCCGTCGAGCAATTGACCGCGTTCGTGGCCGGAATGCCGCCTGTCACGCGTTCACCGCTGCTCCGCGCCGGCGCCGCACGGTTCTCCGGACTCCTCGCCGCACGACACGGCGACACCAACACCGCGGACGAGCAGCTCTCCGAAGCCATCCGCGAGCTGCGCGAGATCGACGCGCCATTCGTTCTTGCGCAAGTCCTGCTCGAACACGCCGAGCTGCTGCACGTCGACGGGCGTGACGACGAGGCCACACCGCTGATGGCCGAGGCGACCGAGACTTTCACCCGTCTGCGCGCGACTCCCTACCTCGAGCGAGCAGAGAAGCTCCACCGTCAGCCTTCCCCAATGCCATGAACGCGACAGCGCGCTAGCTCGACCGCAGCCTCCCCCTTCGATCGATAACCAGAAGGCGCGGAATAGCTGTTCGCCACGTCCCAAGACGGTGCGGGCCCTCCCGGCCCTCGGCCAGTTTCGCGCCTGGTCGCTGCTGCCGTCAACCCGCTCGCTCCGCTCGGGGTCGGCGCCTGCGGCGCCTTGACGGCCGCGCGCCCCGGCGCGATGTGGCAACGAGGTCCGGCAGGGGTAAGTGTGGCGGTTCAGCGGCGCGGAACAGCACACCGAGGAGCGGTGCAGGCGGCGGCCTACGGCCGTGCGGGCGGTCGCCGGGCTGACGCCTCGGCGTCCGGCCGCCCGTCCGTCCTCCGGCCGCGATCGCCCGAGCTTGGTGAGAGCTCGCCGGCGGCGCGAAGGCTCGCTTCGATCATCCGCTCGGCTTTCTCGACACGCGGTCGGTGCAGCGACTCGCGGACTTCTACGGTGCCCTCAACGATGCAGGGTTGACCTGGACCGGAGCCGCACGCCGGACACCAGAATTTCTCGATGGTCCGTCGCCTCAGCTTCATGTCCCCTCACTCCAGCGATGGTCGGAAAGGCTCGCCGAGTCCGTTGTGATGCATGAAGGTGGCGACAGCCGTGAACCCTTGGTCATGCGGTACCAACTCGACCGCTTCAAGGAGGTCGGCTTCGAGGTGCCGCTCGCGGAGAGCATTCCATGCTGAGGCATCGATCAAGGCGACGTCTACCTGGTCGCCGTCGTTGTCACCGGCTATCTCGTCGTCGCTCAGCTCCCTCTCTGTGAGCAGCTGCTCCCGCAGTCCCTTGCTCCACGTAAGTGCGCGCCGTCCCTTTGACGCTCCTTCCCATTCTCGCCAGATAGCTAGGTCGGACGAGAGACCCAACCGGACGAGATCCGCTAGCACGTCGAACGGCGTGCGGTTGTCCTTGCGTCCGGTCTTGCCGATCTGACCGGCCAGCTCACGGGCGGCGCTATCGCTTGTCTGCTCGTAGGTCGCCTTGTTGAGGTAGCCGCTGATCTGTTCGCGTGCGGTGTCGAGCTCGAGCTCGCGCAGATCAATGCCTCGCTTCTCGAGCGCGTCGAGCCCATTTGCTTTCAGGCGACGAAGCCACCCTGCCCAGATCGCGTCACGTAGCGACGGCAGCTGCGAACCGTCGCCATAAAACAGCAACGCATGAACGTGGAGGTGCCATCCGTTTGCGCCGTACGTCGCCTCGATCCTCCGAACCCACCCCGCGAGGCCGATGCCGTCGCGTGCTCTCCTTACTGCTCGGTCGGTCGTCATCGCCGCCTGCCACGCGGGGGAGACCGCCTTCCATAACGCCTTGAGGCGGTGACCCTTGTTGTGGCGCATCGTCAATGTGAGGAGCGCGACCTTGAGCCCTTGAGCGTTCGCGGCCTCGACGGCCCGGAGCAACTCTTCGGAGCGCTCAGCCTGGATGCGCGCTGAGCAAACGGGACACGACCAGACCGACCCGCAGGTTTGGAGTCCCGAGTAGTGCGCGCGGCTTTCCCGCCGAGCGACCGTCACGACCTCGCCTTTCGGTCGCCGCCGACAAGAGCGCACGCGGTGGAGCCGCGAGACCTTCCAGAGTGCTCGCAGCGCGTCCCATTGCTGACGCCGCCGCTGGCTAGGCCCGGGACTATCCTGGCCCACAGCTCCGACTCCGGCCTAGACACTCGGACGAGGGCTTCAGCGCGTCGCCGGCTGCAACCGGAGGCGCGCTTCTTTGTCGATCAGGTCGGGCGGAGCGAGGCGATCGCCGCCAGCGCAGTTGCCTCCTATTGCGTCGGCGACTGCCTCCTATTTGCCTCCTAAGCGCGACCCGTGCGAGGCAAACCCCCTGCAAACCGGGGTCGCTCCGTGTCGCCTCGTTTCGCAAGCAGAGCAGGCAACTGTCCTGCTCTGGCGGGGTATTACGGCGTCTGGCGCCGCATGTAGCGACATGCCGGAGGAGGGACTCGAACCCCCGACACGCGGATTATGATTCCGCTGCTCTAACCGACTGAGCTACTCCGGCGGGGTACTTATTTACCTGCAAATGCAGGATTTTGGTCGGCCACCGGCGGCGACTGCTTCGAACACTTGCCACCGAGATGCCACCGGGACTTGCCGAGAGGGCCAACCACGCTGGGGAGGCTACCAACGCGGGTCCTATACGGCCTGATTCCATTGGGCAAACCTGCAGACCGCTGGATCTCGATCGGAGCGGCTGTCTGGACGGCTGGCCCTGACTACTTCCGGACTGGTGGTGGTTCGTGGAAGGAGCACTGGCACGGAGCGCTTCCCGACCCTCTGCTTGCTCGGTTACGGCTAGCACCGCGGCGTCGCGGAGTTGCGCTTGGTCGCCAGAGGCATCGTCCGCGGCAGCGCCGTGCTCACGATTGAGTTCGTGGCAGAGCGGGAGCCCGGGCCGAGCGTGCCCGGCGGGAAAAGCGACCGTCACTCACGACCCGTGATTCCCGGAAGAGCGCGGCGTCGCTAGCACTCGCCGCAGACCGCACCCGAGATGCAGGACCGGCTTTAAGAGCGCGGATTTGCCCTGGTTTGGGGGCGCGACGCGCATGTTTCGCGACGTAGCGGCGATTGCCTTCCGGCTCCGCTTTCCATGAAAGGGAGGCGACCTCGAAGTCAGCGGCCTACGTTCCGGTGGGGCCTTCCGAGGCGATCAGCAGCACGCGTGTCTGCCGGTTGGTTGCGAGGTGCTCGAGAAGCCCACGACAGTCCTCATCGCTCTGGAGGGCGCGTAGCCCGGCGAGTGGTGCGGCGCCGGACTCACCAGTGCTCAGGCCGTGCGCGGAGAGCTCGCGCATGGCGGCCTCGGCCTCGTTGTCGCTGATGGTGACGGTACCTGCTATCCCGCGGCGAAGGCTCGGCCAAGCCGCGGGGGAGACCTCGGCGCAGTCGAGACCGGCCATCGCGGTCCCGGGGGTCGGCACCCGAGTCGGCACGCCCTGCGCGAACGAGGCGCTGAGGCATGCGGCGGTGGTCGGTTCGACGCCGATGACCTGCGCGCCCACCTGCGCGCCGTGCCTCCCGGCGGCAGCCGCCAGCGCGCCCACTCCGACGGGGACGAGGATGAGGTCGTAGGGGGCTTGTCGGGCGGCCTCTGAGAAGAGCGTGGCGTAGCCGTCGATCACCCATTCGGCGGGGCCTGTCTCTCCGACGTCCGCGATCAGCGCGATCCCGTCTCCCCTCGCGACATGTGCGGCAGCCTCTACAGCGTCCTCGTAGGTGCCGTTCACGACGGCGACCTCGGCACCCTCAACGGCAATGGCTTGGCGTCGCACGGCGAGACAGCGCTCGGGCACGAACACGCGGCAGGCCAATCCACGGAGGGCCGCGGCGTGTGCGACTGCTCGGCCGTGGTTGCCGGCGCTGGCGGCGACCAGGGTATGCACGGCCGGCTCGTCGCGCAGCGCGCGCTCGACGGCCCACGATGCGCCCAGGATCTTGAACGCGGGCAGCCCGAGCCGGCTGGACTCGTCCTTGACCTGGACAGCAGCGACGCCGAGTTCGGATGCGATGGCGTCGAGCTGGTGGACGGGCGTGGGCGCGTAGCCGGACAGGGCGCGGTGGAACGCGGCGGCGTCGTCGCTGGGCGCAGGGACCGCGGCGGTGTTCAGGGCGGGATTGACGAGCGCTCTCATGCGCAGAAGCATGCGGCCAAGCGGACCAGCGTACGGGCCAACGCCTCGGTGTCAGAGAGGCTGACCCATTCGTCGATCGCGTGGGCGCCCTCGCCGCCGGGGCCGAACAGGACAGTTGGGATGCCGACGGCGGCGATGAAGGCGGCGTCGGCCCAATAGCTTGCGCCACCGATCGTGGCCGGTTCGGGCAGCACCTCGGCGGCGGCTTGGGCGACTAGGGCCACAAGCTCGTCCTCCTGGTCAATCTCGAACGGCTCGCGCACCAGCAAGGTGCGGTGGGAGCCCTCGAACTCGGGGTCTGCCTCCCGGCAGCGCTCCACCAGCGACTCCAGCTCCGACTCAATCTGCCGGCCGGTCTCGCCCGGCAAGGTGCGGCGCTCCAGGCCGAGCTTGCAGTGCGCCGGGTAGCTGGACAGCTCGACGCCACCCTCGATCAGCGACGCGTGCACCGAAGCGCGCCCCAGCAACGGATGGGTGCGGCCCGCCAGCCCGCGGTCGAACTGCTCCAACTCGTGGAGCACCGCGCCCATCTTGAGAATGGCGTCGACGCCGAGATGCGGTCGCGAGCCGTGCGCCGAACGGCCGGTCACCTCAATCTCGCTCCACACGAAGCCCTTGTGTGCAACTACCAGCTTCAGCTCGGTCGGCTCGGTGACGAGCGCCGCATCCGCCGAGACGCTGCGGAGCGCCTCTTGGATGCCGAGGCTGGCGTGCTCCTCGTCGGCGACTGCGGCGACCACCACGTCACCGGCCAGCCCCAGTCGCGAGACCTCGCGCACAGCCATCAGCGCAGCCGCGACGCCGGCCTTCATGTCATAGGCCCCGCGACCGTAAAGGCGGTCACCGTCGACACGCGGCGTGTGTGGGTCAGTCATGCCCTCGACGTTGACCGTGTCGATGTGCCCACACAGCAAGAGCGTGCGACCGCCCCCCGTGCCGCGCGCACGGACCAACACGCTCGGACGGTCCGGCGTCTCCTCAAGCCACTCGGTCTCAAGTTCGCCATCGCGCGCCCAGGCTTCGATCAGAGTGGCGATCTCGCGCTCGCCCGCACCTCCCGCTACGAGCGACGGATTCACCGAGTCAGCGGCGACGAGCGACGACAGCAGGGATGTGAGATCGGAAGTCATGCAGCCATTTTCCATCCTGCACTCTCGCCCTTCCTGCCTCGCTCAAGGCACGAGCATCTCGAGCACATCGTTGGCTTCCCTGCTTCGCGCGGCATCCACGTCTGGCCGGATCGCTAGTCGCAGGCCCTGGGCTGGCAAACAGTCACAGCCATCTGACGATCGCTTCCCTCGCCGAACGTACCCGGCCGGGCTTGCGTTATGCCACGAACTCGATCGTGAGCACGGCGCAGCTGCGGACGATGCCTATGGCGACGATTGAGAGCTTGATTCGGCCAGCTACCGGTGTGTTATCGGGCCGACCATGTGGCGAGTCCGCGTCGGGTTGCCTCGTCGGTGAAGATGATCTCCTCGAGTTGGTGGCTTGAGATACCGAGTGCGGACGACCACTCGTTCATCGCGCTCAGATATGCCGCGTACGTTAGGACGCTCCAGCGGGTCGGGTTCAGGCTCAGTGCCGCTTCTCGAGCGAGCCAGTCCGCCACGAGCTGGTCGAGAATCAGAGCGCGGTTGTCGTGAGGTGAAGCGAAGTAGAGGAACTTGGAGCCGAAGGACGGACCGAGTCCTTTGACGCGGTACGGGCCTGCCAACGCTGTGTAGCCGTCGAGAGGACCGCGGAGCCCCATCGCCTCGCGCGCGGCTAATAACGCCGAGCCCAGCCGCTCCACGCCTGCTCCGAGCGCGCTCTGCGCACGCGTCACGCCAACGCTGGTCACCGACCACCCCCAGGCGTAGACGATGACCATCGCCTCAAACATGCCGCGTGTGGTCGCAGGCGCGTCACGCACGCGCTGGCGCACAATTGACCGGTCCAGGCGGTTGGGGAGGCCTCCGAGCATCCCAGCGTGGTCGGGCATCGCCGCCATCCAGCGGTCACGCTGCCAGACAGCTGCGGCCTGGGCGCACCGGCCCTCGGCATCCCAGCGTTCACAGACCCGCACGATGGCGTGCGGGATCAGGCGATCAGCGCGAGTAGCCGTCGCGGCGTTCCGTGGCGCGTCCGCGCGCATCTCATGATCTGAGGTCGTCGTCCCCGGTCCAGCAGCGAGCGCGCCGAGCGCCGCCTTGAGCTGGCCAAGCTCGGTCTCGAGCTCGGCGATGTGGACCTCCAGCGATCTCCTGATCTCATCGGCGCTCGGCGTCACGTCACCGCGATCCTAGGCCCTGCTCGCGAAAGCGCAGGTGTGTGTCGGCCCGGCGGGGAGGCCGCGATGGGACCGCGGCCTCACCGTGTGGGATGAGTTGGGCGGAGTCAGCGCTGAGGCGCGAGTCGTCGGCTTGCGGGAATCATCGGTTCGGGACGGTCGTGGACGGCCTGGATGATCTCGGTGTTGTCGATCCCGCGCAAATATCTGGACGTGATCGCGAGGTCGGCATGTCCGAGCTGTCGCTGGATCACGATCAGCGAGATCCCCTCGCGCGACATCTCGACCGCATGCGCATGCCGGAGCTGATGCGGCGCGAACCGGCGACGAACACCCGCCTGCTGAGCGGCGTGATGCAGTTGGCAACGGATCCCGGCGGGCGCGCACGGCCGTCCGCGTGTCGGACCCCGCAGAACGCAGAACAGCGCGCCGGGAGGCAGGGTCGCGCGGAGCGCGAGCCAAGGTTCGAGGTGCGTCCAGCCCCAGCGGTCCATCCCGACCTCGCGGCGCTTGTCCCCCTTCCCGTGCCGGATGAGAACGGCGCCGCGGTCGGGGTCCAGATCAGTCTCGTTGAGCGAGAGCGCTTCGCTGATCCGCAGCCCGGCCCGCCACAGCATCACGATCACACCGCGCAATCGCAGCCCATCGGGGTCGTCTCCGGCAGCACGCATCACGGCGATGATCTCCTCCACGGTCGGCGGGTCAGGCGGGTAGCGGCGGCCCTTGTTGCGTGGCGGGAGGCCTTGATGGAAACTGGAGGTGGTCGCGGGCGAGCGACGGCGGCCGGCGCGGTCCAGCAGTGATACGGATTCCATGACGTCCTCCTGTGGACGATGGTTGACGCCACCATGCTCACTGCGCCCGTCTCCCGCCGGGACTCTCCGGTCGAGAGTCCGACCGGCCAATTGCACTCATGACGGGGTGCACCGTCCCGCGCCGCTGCGCCGCTCCAGTCGTCGCCAAAGCGCTCGTTCGGCTCGGAGTACGCCAACGAGAGCAATCGTCAGGGCCTACCGCCAACGATCCGGAGGGTGTTGAGGACGGCCGGAATCAATCACCCGGTTCGATTCCGGTCGTCGCCCTCAGTGTTGTTAGTCCCAGCGAACGCCCGCCCACGTTTGGGCCGACGTATAGCGTCGCTGAATGCGGACATCAACGGCCGATCACCGCCGGTATGGTGCTTGACGTTCGCTGAGCCTCGGCACGATGCGCCTCTTTTACACACCCGGCACCGGCCGCCCGTTCAGGGTGGCGTGGCTGCTGGCCGAGGCGGGCGTGGACTACGACACGATGCAGGTCGGTTGGGATGCCCGCGACACGGCCGAGCACCGGGCGCGCTCGCCGCTGGGCCGCGTACCCGCGCTCGAGCTCGACGACGGCACGGTCCTGTTTGACTCCACGGCGATCCTGTTGCAGCTGGCCGACCTGTACCCCGAGGCGGGGCTGGTCGGTCCGCTCGGGTCCCAGGACCGCGGCGACGCCTACGCGTGGGCGCTGACCGCGATGACCGAGATGGAGCCCGGCTCGATCCGGTGGGGCCTGGCCCAGGACGAGTCCGGCCGCGCGCAGTACCTGCACTGCGCCGGCGTCCTCGCTGAGGCGCTCAACGGGCGCCAGTTCCTCGTTGGCGAGCGGCTGAGCGTGGCCGATTTCGTGCTGGCCGGCGTCCTGCTAGGGGCTGAGCACTTCGGGCTCTTGCCCGACGGTCCCCCGCGGCTGGTCGAGTACCTGGATGGACTGCGGTCGCGCCCGCACTTCGTGCCCGCGCTGGAGCGCACCGAGTCCTTCTTTCTCAAGCGCGACTCCGCTTAGCGCCGATCACCATGAGGGGGCGCCTGACGCGAGCGGGCTGGCCTCGTGGCCGACACAACCACGGCATTGCCGCCACGCGGCAGCCTCGATCAGACGGCCTCACGCGGAGAGCGCTAGCCGCGCCGACGTGATCCTTCAGACGTCAAGCAGCCGCGCATCCAAGAGACGACGTCCTTGCCAACGGCCCAACGGTCCACGAATGTCCGCGATTGCTTCGACCGTGGCGATATCGCGGAGCGCACGAGCGCAACGGCGACGAATCGTTTGCCCAGTGGGTCGCGATTTCGGGACCGGGCCCTGAATCGTGTATCGCCACGGATCTCGCAAATGCTCGCGGCCGCTCGGACGCGAACGGCACTCACCTTGGCGCTGGCCAGACGGCGGCTCATCTAGCGGACGGTGGACGTCGCCGATTTGGTTGCGTAGCTGGCTACGCACCCACGACGGCGACTTCGCACTCGACCACCAACCCTAGCCGCTGCACGAACACACACCCCCGGGGCGAGGGTGCCGCCAGAAGCGGTTAAAGCGACGATCGCGGCTCAGGCCTCGCCCTACGGGCTCGGCCCTCACGACGGCGGTCGCTCCCACCCCAACCCCAGACGCTCAAACCCCTCAAGTGGCCTACTTTTCGACCGGCGTGGATGGCCTAGTTTTCGACCGGCCTTGACAACAATTGCTTATTGCTCGGCGGCAGTAGCACGCCGCGTGGATCCAAACCCTGCGAGCGCTGCTGTTGCGGAAACCTGGGAGCCGCGGTCGTAGGACATCGAGCTAGCCGGGGCGACGTAGGCGCGGCCCGTCTGCCCGACTGCCCTCACCCTCGCGGGCGGGGGTCGGGTCAGGTGTTTGGGATCAGTCGAGCGTTGGGCGTATGGCCGCGCTGAGCGTGGTCATCGCGGGCTGGATGGCGCTTTCGTGGATGCGTCCGTAGCCGAGCAATAGGCCGCGTTTGCCGCGGTCGTGGATGGTCGACTCGGCGAGCGCTGTGAGGGCGATGCCGGCGTCGCGGGCTGTGCGCTCGAGCTCTCGGTCGTCGACCCCGGCGGGGAGGTTGAGGAGTACGTGGAGCCCCGCCGACACGCCGGACACGGTCAGTTCCGGGAAGTGTTCGCTCAGCGCGGTTGTGAGCCGGTCTCGTCTGGCCCGGTAGATAGCGCGGGCCTTGCGGATGTGGCGCTGGTAGTCACCGCGATCGAGCATCCGTGCGAAGGCAAGCTGCTCGAGCGTTGGCGAGAAGTCGTCGAGCAGCTGCTTGGTCGCTGTCGCTTCTGCGACGAGCGATTCGGGCAGCACCAGCCAGCCAAGCCGCAGAGCAGGAGCGAGCGTCTTGGAGACGGTGCCCAGGTAGATGACTCCCTCTGGGTGGAGGCCCTGTAGCGCGCGGACTGGCTCGCGGTCGTATCGGAACTCGGCGTCGTAGTCATCCTCGATCACGAGCCCTCGGGTCTCGCGGCTCCAGTTCAGAAGCGCACGCCGCCGGGATCCCGACAGCACGGCTCCGGTCGGAAACTGATGGGCCGGGGAGACGACCACGATGTCGGCGTCGAGGCCCTCGACGATCAGGCCCTCGTTATCGACCGGCTGCCCGATCAAGCTGAGCCCGAGACCGCGGACCTGGTCGCGTGTTCGCCACAGCGAAGGGTCTTCGACGGCGACATGCGTGGCACCGCGGTCGCGCAATACGCGGAGCACCACGTCGACCCCCTGGGTCGTGCCCTGCACGACGAGGATTTGTGAGGGGTCGCAGATCACCCCGCGGGTGCGACCGAGCTCGTCAGCCAGTCGTGCACGCAGGGATAGATCGCCCTGAGGCCCTCCATAGTCAAGGGCGGCTGCCGGCGCCTCTCGCACGGCGGCCGTGAGCGCGGCAGACCACTGGCGGCGCGGGAACAGCGTCACGTCCGGCGTCGTCGGGCTCATGTCAAACCTCGGCGGCGGCTGGGTCGGAGGAGTCGGGCGGGACGGCTTGCGGGAGCCGCTCGGTACCTCCGCGACGACTGGCGGGCGGCGCGGGCTGACCTGCAGGTAGCCCTGGGCCTCGAGCTCGCCGTACGCGTCGCTGGTGACGCCTCGCGAGACCCCAAGCTGTGCCGCTAGCTGCCGCGATGCGGGCAGCTCGACCCCGGCGCGCAGCGATCCTTCCTTGATCGCCTTGCGCAGCGTGCGCTCGAGACAAGCGCGCAGCGACTCCCCGGGTCGACGTTCGAGCGCCCAGGGGCTGGCCTCATCAAAACGCGTGTCTGTGGCTCTAGCCATACGGCCACCGGCGACCCAGACTACCGCTCATGAGCAAAGCTGCATCGACACGGATCAGGGTTCGCCGGGCGCCGAAGCGGGCGCGCTATGAAGGCGAGTGGGTCTGCCGGGTGCTGGACCGCGGGCGGGTGGCGCACATCGCGTTCGTCGACGAGGGGCAGCCGTTCTGCATCCCGACGCTGTACGCGCGGACCGGGAATCGGCTGCTGATCCACGGCTCGTCCGCCAGCCGGATGGTCCGGCGCCTGGGCGCGGGGGCGCCGGCGTGCGTGACTGTGACGATCCTCGACGGGCTGGTGCTCGCCCGCTCGGCGTTCGAGCACAGCGTCAACTACGACTCGGCCGTGCTGGTCGGAACGTTCGAGCCGATCACCGACCCTGACGAGAAGCTCGCCGCGCTCGAGGCGTTTCTCGAGGGCGTGCTCCCCGGCCGCTGGCGCGAGGTGCGCCCGCCAAACCGCAAGGAGCTCAAGGCGACCGCCGTGCTTGCGATGCAGATCGGCGAGGCGTCGGTCAAGACGCGCAGCGCACCCCCAGATGATGACTCCTCGCCGGACGCCGGGCGCGACACGTGGGCCGGCGTGATCCCCGTCCATACCAGCTTCGGCACGCCCGTCCCCTCACCGGGGCTGCGCCCCGGCATCCCGCTCGCGCCGAGCGTCGAGGATCTCGTTCGCCGAGGCACGGTCCGCAGCAACGGCAGCGTGCCGGCCGATCAGGTCTCGCCACCGAGGACGGCGTTAGAGCGATGACCGCGACACCGGCAACATCGCTGCGCGAGCTCGACCACCGCCGCGACGACGGCATCGACGTCAGGCTGCTGTGGGACGCACGCACCGACCGGGTGTCGCTTGCCGTGGTGGACGAGCGCTCGGGTGAGTCGCTCACCTTCGAGGTGGATCCCAGAGATGCGCTCACCGCCTTCCACCACCCCTATGTGTATGGGGGGCGCCAGCTCACGAGGTCGCGACGCGATCCGCCGGCCGGGCGCCGGGACGAGGCGATGAACCGGACCGGCCATCAGCAAACCCTCGCGCGTCGTGACGAGGCGTTACGACACACCGAGCGCGACGTCGTCCAGGGCGTCGGCTCTCTCACCGAACGTGAAGAGGTCGTTGCGCAGGCTCGAGTCTGCCGTGGCTTGGCTCGAGCTTGCGCGGATCCGGATCACAGACCGACACCGAGGATCTGGATCGGGGCAACGCCACCTTCTACCACTCGACACGTGTCCCAGCCTTCGGATGACTCCTCATCCGAACGTCCAAACCGAAAGCAGAACCGATGAGACACACCACGGACATCCTCGCTCGCGCGAAGCACACCGAGCGACTAACACAAGCGGCTGAACCGCGGCGCGCCAAAACCACACCAAAACGATCGAACGAGATCGCCATCAAGTCCACCTTCACCGGCCTTGTCAAACACGCGATTGCCCGGGTGCGGCGGCAAGCCGAGGCCACGGACAGCGGGCCTAGAGCCCAAACAGCCAACAACTGGAGGCGAGACAGACGGGGCAACGGCAAAGCAGCTCTCGCGGACATCACCACATCGTCGGATCTGTAACCACAACGGACGGAGGCAGGCATGAGCAGTAATGCAACGACAATCGAGGCAAAGACGGTCCTCGTGACTGGGGCCAACCGTGGTCTCGGGCGGGCGCTGGTCGAGGAGGCCTTGCGGAGGGGTGCGAAGCGCGTTTATGCAGCATCCCGCCAGCCGCTGGTCCACGCTGATGCGCGCGTCACGCCCCTGATCCTGGACGTGACCGACTGGGCGCAAATCCAGCGCGCTGTCGAAAGCGTCGAATCGCTGGACGTCCTCATCAACAACGCCGGCATCTCGCTCCCCGATGACCTGAGCGATCGGGCCGCGTTCGAAAAGCACTTCGAAGTCAACGTCTACGGCCCGGTGATGGTGACCCAGGCGTTGCTGTCGCCGCTGATCCGGAGCAGGGGACGGGTCGTCAACGTCGTCTTCATCGGGGCGTTCGCGGCGGTGCCGGTCCTTCCCGCCTATTCGGCGTCGAAGGCGGCAGCGTTCTCAGTCACGCAGTCGCAGCGCGCGCTCTTGGCCGGGCGGGGCGTCAAGGTTCACGCCGTCCTGCCCGGTCCGATCGACACCGACATGGTCCGGGACCTTCTCATTCCGAAGACCCCTCCAGAGTCGGTCGCCCGAGGCATCTTCGACGGTATCGCAAACGAGGAGGAAGAGATCTTCCCCGACCCGCTGGCGGAGACGTTTGCCGAGAGCTGGCGCACCGGAGCGGCCAAGGAGTTCGAACGCCAGAACGCGACGCTCGTCCAGGCAGAGCCCCTGGCGGCATGAGTGACCACGGTGAAGGTGGGCGCGCACAGCGCCCACCTTCTGTCACCTGACAGGATCACGGCAGACCGTTCAACAAGTCTCGAAAGTGAGCAAACCGTGCGCGCTGCCACGGTTTCAGATATCCCGCACATGAGAGACGCGAGCCCTCACCATACGGAGCCAGATCTATACCGGAAATGAGAGGCGTGAAATGTCCGAGACACCCGCTGAGTACAACGCGAAGATCATCGCGGAGTTCCGCGCCCACAAGGGACGCGTTGGCGGCATGTGGGAGGGGACTCCGCTGCTGCTGCTCCACCACACCGGCGCGAAATCCGGCGTGAGCCGGGTCAACCCGGTCGCATACTTGCCCGACGATCGGCGCTACCTGATCTGGGCCGCGAACGGCGGAGCACCTAGCAACCCCGACTGGTACCACAACCTCAAAGCGCACCCGAATCCGAGAGTCGAAGTCGGGAGCCAGACGATCGATGTCGTGGCAGAGGAGGCGACCGGCGCGGAGCGTGAGCGCCTGTTCGAAAGGGCAGCCGAGCGATACCCGCAGCTTTCCGAACTCGCGCGCAAGACCAACCGGGTCATCCCCGTGCTCATCCTGACGCCGCACGGAGACAGAGTCCGACCGCCCGAGATTGGCGTGAGCGACCAAACGGAAGCTCCCGTCGTGGTCGACCGGCCCACGTTCCAAGCGGGCCTGGATGCCCTCCGAGCGCGGGAAAAGGCGCACACCCGTGCAGGGGACGCGATCGCGGCAGCGCGACGGCGGCTGCCGATGGTCGAGGTGGACTCAAGCCTCACGCTGGTCGGCCCGGAGGGCCCGGTCACGTTGTTAGATGCGTTCGAGGGTCGCACGCAGCTGATCGCCTACTACCACATGTGGTACGCCGGACAGCCCGCTGCGGAGCAGTGCGAAGGCTGCACATTCTTCAACGGGCAGGTCCGCGAGCTGTCCTATCTGCACTTCCGCGACGTCACCTACGCCACGTTCTGCCAGGGCCCGTACCAGGAGAGCGTCCGTTACCGCGACTTCATGGGCTGGACCATGCCCTGGTATTCGGTGGAGGATTCCGCCGAGGCTCTGCTCGCGGGGCGCAGGGTGAACAGGTTTTACCTGGTGTGCTACCTGCGGCGGGGCGACCGCGTGTTCGAGACCTACTGGACCAACGGCCGCGGGGTCGAGGCGATGGACAACAGCTACGGCCTCTTGGACCTGACCGTCTACGGGCGGCAACAGACGTGGGAGGACTCGCCCGCCGGATGGCCACAACTTCGCGAGCTGATGCGTAGCGATGGTCGTCCAACGGCACATTGGTCCCGCCTACAAGCCGGACGCTCCGACGACCTCGCCACCGCCTCCGATCAACCGCCGGCTCACACCGAGTCTCAGTGATCGACATGCGTTTCGTGGCGTTCCAAACGCAACGATCCCCGGATCGCCCAGCGACACTCCCCGAGCACCCGACACGCCCCTACCAGGGGCCGAAGAGGTGTCGGAACCAGAGAGCTATGGTTTTTCGGACCTCGTTACCTCTGAAGATGGGACACGCATCCGCTGGTGGTGTCAGGGGGGCACCGAGCTACAAGAGCCACCCCGTCTTCTACGTCGGCGTCCCGAATGTCGAGGCCGCACCGACGTGACCTTCACCCGCTATGAGGAGACGGGGGTCAGTTCGTCGCGCGTTGGCCAGACGCAATCGAATTTGCCCGTCGTGGAACCTCGGCGGCCTCTCTCGGGTCGCGCGAACCCCACCACGAGTTGACTCGATCCCTAGCCACTCCTTCCGCTTAGTCCCGAAGGGAGCCACGCCACCGCCATGACCGTCGGCGTACGAGCAGTCACAGAAACTGGACCGGCTTAGGCCCAGCCCCGCTTTGGTCCTCATCCGACGAGCATGTCGTCAGCGGCAGCCTCAGTCTCGGAACGCGCGGAAAGCTCGTATCCCTTGGCGAGTGCTTTCGTCGTCTCGACCGCGTCCGAGCGCGCGATCGCGTTGGCGACCGAATGATCGCGCGGATCGTCGACGTCCGACGACTCCTTCGCGGCGATTCCGATCGCGCGCAGCCGTCGCAGTCAACCTTAGGTAGTGAGACGCGGTTCGGGCGCGGATCCCGCCACCTTGAACGGCGTGCGGCAGTCGACCCCGATTCGGGCGGGCGAGGTCGGAATTAGCCCGGTCCAGCAGCGAGCACCTCGCGCGGGTGCGGTTGCAACGCGCAACAGCGATGGCCGAGAATGCGACGGAACCGCTATCCGCGAGCACCACTTCACCAAGAGGAGCAAAAGCGTGAACAACGAACCGACGCCGGATACAACGGCCAGCAACGCAACCCAACCGAGTGGTGCAACCTCAGTAGAACACAACAAGGCCGTCTCGCGTCGGTGGATCGAGGTGTTCAATGAGCGCGACGACGCCGCGGAGGCTGACATCCGCGCGCGAGATTACGTCGCCCATGCCCCCGCGAGTCTCGAGCCTGCCCCGCTGGACTCAGAGGCGTGGACCCGGTTCCTTTCCGGATTCGTCGAAGGTTTCCCTGATCTGCGCCTCACGGTCGAGGACGCGGTCGGGGAAGGCGACCTCGTCGCACAGCGTGTCCACTTCGCGGGCACCCATACCGGCGAATTCCAAGGGCTTCCGCCGACCCACAAGGAAGTCTCGTTCTCGGGCCTGGAGCTCAACCGCTTCGTCGATGGACGGGTCGCGGAGCACTGGTTCCAGCTCGACGCCCTCAGCCTTCTCCAGCAGCTGGGGCTGATGGTCGTGCCCGGTCCGCGCTTGCTGCCGCGCATCGTGTCTCATCAGCTCAAGAAACTGCGCAAGAAGGGCTGAGGCGGCAGCGCCATACTCGCCGCGCGGATCTCACGGCCACGCCGCGAGCTTCCCGGATTCCTACGGCAGCACCGCAGTTATGCGCAGAGGTGTCGGCTTGCGCTCTGATCGACTTCCAACACTCTCGGCTGCCCGGCGACGTTCGCTGAGCGTTGGCGGATTCACGCGGTCAGCGCAACAGTAGTGGTCCGATCTCCTCGATCGGCTTCGCAAAGCCTAAGCGTTTGCGCGGTCGGTCGTTGAGCTCGGTGGCGACCCAGTCGAGGTCGATCGCGCTGTGGGCCGAGAGGTCGGTGCCTTTCGGGAAGTACTGGCGCAGCAGCCCGTTGGTGTTCTCGTTGGTGGCGCGTTGCCATGGTGCGTGCGGGTCACAGAAGTAAATGTCGATGTCTGCGGCGACACTCACTTGTTTCCACTCGTGCATCTCGATCCCCTGGTCCCAGGTGAGTGACGCTCTGAGGATGTCTGGGATCGTTTGGATCCTGGTGGTGAGCGCGTCGCGGACTTGCTCGGCGTTGTGACCGTCGGGGAGGTGCACGAGCATCGTGTACCCGGTCGTGCGCTCAACGAGCGTGCCGATCGCTGAGAGCTGCTTCTTGCCGAGGATCAGATCGCCCTCCCAGTGGCCGGGAACCGCGCGGTCATCAGCCTCGGCGGGACGCTCTGAGATGTTGATCATGCCCGGGATCTGGTTGCGGCGTCTGCCGGCCTGGCGGCACGGGCGGCGAAGCGCCCGCCCGGTTCGCAGGCACTTAGTCAGATCGCGCCGCAGAGCCCCACGAGACTGGACGTACAGCGATTGGTAGATCGTCTCGGTAGACACTCGCATCTGTGGATCATCAGGGAATTGGCGGCGCAGCCGGCCGACGATCTGCTCGGGCGAGTAGCGCCTGCGGAGATCTTCCTCCACCTTCCGGCGCAGCTGCAGGTTGGTCGCCAGCTTGGACGGCTTGGGGCGGCTCGCGCGCACATACGCGAACGCGTGTGCCGTCGTCGCTCGATAACAGCCAGCCCGATCGGCGTTACGTGACAGCTCGCGACTGATCGTCGACGGGCTACGCCCCAACCGGCCAGCGATCGAGCGCATCGACTCACCGCCAGCCCGCGCGAGCGCGATCTCCTCGCGCTCTGAGAACGTCAAACAGCGGCCCTTCAGATCCCGACCCCGACGCGGACGCACACCCCCCTCCGCGCGCAGCCACCGCATCCCCTTCTCACGATAGGTACCCACCTCTGCCGCAGCGGCGGTAATGAACTCACCACGCGCCATCGCCGCCCAGAAAACCTGCACAACCTCCGGGACCATCCGGTCAGAGAACTGCGCCATCGCACGCCTCCGTTCACCCGTCTCCCAGCAAGGGACATCGCGGGCCCCGACCCCGGGCCGGACAGCGCGCCGATCGCCGCGGCGCCTCGCCCTCGGGCTCGGCTTCGCGACGAACGGCGCGCTACTCAAGCACCGGACACGGACGACCTACAAAGTCCCCTCCATCTGGGCGGGTGTTGCGATCACCGCGAGAACCCAAGGTTCGTAAGTGACGCTCAAGTGTCGGCCGCCGTCTAATCGTGTCGGGCCTGAGCCGGTGTCCGCAACGATCGATTTCCAGCACTCTCGCTGCGCGGGGCCACGTTCGCTGCGCATTGGTCGTGAGATGCCCGCCGACGTCGATCACGCGATGTGCACCTGCGACGAAGTCTGCCGTCCGCGCGCGGGAAGGGGGACGGTCGCTGTCCGCGCCGCCGTGCTCGTCGGGAGATCAGAGGAGGTCCGGGCTTGCGGGCGATTGCAATCGTGGCAAAGGAGTCGCGCGACGAATCACCGCGCTAACGACTCTTCC
>CAVWOQ010000030.1:0-6489 GCA_963756655.1 uncultured Solirubrobacterales bacterium | reverse complement strand
TGTCGCGATTCGGGAATTCGGTGGCACCGAGAGTGGTCACTGGTGGATGCTGCGCAAGGACGGGGCGCCGACGGCGAAGCCGTTGGCCGCCGACGCGTAGCAGCGCTACGCGAGGCCGGCGCCGCTGGCGCAGCCAGTGGCGGGACGTAGCGCAGCGCCGCCAGGGGCCGCTCGAATGCCATCCAATTTATGAATCGGGGGACTAGCTCAGACGCTCTCGGGCAGCACCTGACCGCCGTCGATCACCAACGTCTGGCCGGTGATGTAGCGCGCCTCGGGCGACGCGAGGAAGCGCACCGCCCATCCCACATCCTCGGGCTCACCGAGGATCCCGATCGGGATCGCGGCGAGCATCCCAGCTTCGTGCTCGGGTCCGAGGTCGCCGAACCCGGGCGTCCTGATGTTGCCCGGCAGAACGGCGTTGATCGTGATCCCCGCGTCCGCGACCTCGACCGCCGCCGAGCGCATGAAGCCCAGCATCGCGGCCTTCGAGGCTCCGTAGTGCGCATACCCGGGCTGACCCACGATCGAGCCGGTGATCGACGAGGTCAGAACTATCCGCCCGTAGCCATTGCGTCGCATCGGTTCGACGCACGCCTGGGCGGCGAACACCGCGCCCCGCACGTTGATCGCCATCAACTGGTCAAACGCGCTCGGCGTGAGCTCGGCAAACGGGATGTGAGGGTAGATGCCGGCGTTCGCCGCGAGGATGTCGATCCTTCCCCAGCGCTCCTCGACCGCCGCCACGAGCGCGTCGATGTCCGACTGAACCGTGACGTCCGTCGCGACCGCGAGCGTATGGCTACCACTCCGATCAAGCGACTGGGCTGCCGCGAAAGCCGCGTTGCCGTCGACGTCTGCGACCACCACGTCGGCTCCTTCGGCTCGCAACACCGCCGCGATCCCGGCGCCGATTCCGCGTGCGGCGCCGGTCACGATTGCGACCTGCCCGTCGAGGGGCTTCACGACTCGCTCCGGGCGCTAATCGACGCCAATGTGCAGCGTCGGCTCGGTCGTCGTCGCCGCCTCGGCTTTGATCTGGAAGATCGGTGATTTGTAGACGGTGATCGCAACGATCAGCATCAGGATGCCGAGCGCGGCCACCGCTCCGAGGATCAGCGCCTCGGTCGACGACAGTCCGATCGCGGCCTTGTAGGCGACCCATATCAGCAGTCCGGCGCCGCCGATCGGCATCAAGCCGAGGATCAGCGCGTCCTTGACTGATCTGCCGATGAAGCGCCGGTAGAACCAGGCCGCCGCGAGACCGGTGATCGCGTAGAACATCGAATACAAAAAGCCGCTCACGGTGACCAGATCGCTGATCGCGGTCGCAACCGACGAGACGTAGATGTCGACGACGCCGAACACCATCATCACGCCACCCAGCAGTGCGGTCGTGAACGCTGGCGTGCGGAAGCGCTCGCTGACCTCGCCCAGCTTCGCCGGCAGCACTCGGTCGCGCGACATCGAGTAGATCAGCCGCGCGGTGCCGATGATCGCCACCTGCGTTGTCGCCAGCACCGACAGCACCACGGCGAGCGAGATGACGCGGTCACCGGCCGTGCCCCCGAGCCGTTGACCGACCCACGCCGCGGCATTGGCGGCATGGTTGTTGAGCTGGCCAAGCGGACGCGATCCCCTGGAAGGTGGCGAACATCGCGACGAAGATCACCCCGAGGAGGGCGACCGCGATCACGGCGCCGAGCCCGGGGTTCTTCTCGGGATTCTCGGTCTCCTCGTTGACGTAGATGCCGCCGTCCCAGCCGGCGATCGATGCCACCGCAATCACCATCGCGGCGCTGAACGATCCGGCGCCGGTCCCCTTGAAGCTGAGCCAGTCCGACGTTGGCCTCACGGTCCCGGCCTTGTGGACGAGGAACACCTCGATGAAGGCCCAGACGATGAAGACGGTCAGGATGCTGTATTCGATCACCGCTACCGTGACCTGCAGACGGGCGCTTGGCCGTAGGCCGACCACGGCCGTGGTCGTCAGCGCGGTGCCGATGATCACGATCGCGAGCGCGCCGACGAACTGGTTGTTGGGCGAGAAACCCAGCAGCGCCAGGACGCTCGGGCCGATCGTGATCACGTCGATCAGCACGAAGCCGGCGAACGCGACCAGCATCAGCCAGCCGACGAGGTTGCCGACATACGGGCTGAACGCGCGGCACACCCATTCGTACGTCGCGCCCGCGTTCTGGCGCCACATGTTCAGCCGCTGGAACGCGACCGCGATGCAGAGTAGGCCGATCGCCGAGATCGCGAGCGGCAGCACCGTCCCGTAGGCGGAGGTCACCACCAGCGACGCGAGCACGATCGAAACGGTCTGCCCGGGCGCCGCGCCGGCGAGCGCGAAGACCGTTGACCCGAGCAGCCCGACCTCGTTGCGCTTCAGCTTTGGCTGGGCGCCCGCAGCCGGGCTGGTTGGTACATCCGAAGCCTGACCCGTAGAGGTGTCCATCAGAGTCCCTCCTCCTCAACGCGCAGGGCCGGCGGACACAAAAAACGAGTCCTGTACCATGTACAACGGCACATGGTACATCGCAAGTCAAGCAAGCGCGCCTGTCCGGCTTGCAGCCTCGGGTACCGGTCGGTACTCCTGAGTCAGTCGAGCGATTCGGAGTGAGCATGTCCGCGGCCAGTATCGAGACGAGCAACATCGGTGTCGTTCATAACCGGAGCTTCCGTGATCAGGTTCGTCGCGCGCTCGAGGCGGCGCTGGTGGCCGGCGAGCTCAAGCCTGGGGAGCTGTATTCGGCGCCGCTGCTCGGCGAGCGGTTCGGCGTCAGCGCCACTCCGGTGCGCGAGGCGATGCTCGCGCTCGCCAAGGATGGGTTCGTGGTCGCCGAGCGCAATCGCGGCTTTCGCGTGGTCGAGATGTCGGAGAAGGATCTCGACGAGATCTGTCAGATCCGTCTGATGATTGAGGTCCCGGCGACGGTCGACGTGGTCAAGGTCGTGTCGCCCGAGGTGCTTGAGCGGCTGGACAAGATCGCCGATGAGATCGTCGCCGCGGCGGCCCGGGGGGACCTGATCGACTACCTGGACTCCGATCGGCGCTTCCACGTCGAGCTGCTCTCGCAACTCGGCAATGGCCGCCTGACCGAGCTCGTCGACCGCCTCCGGCGCCAGACGCGGCTGTTCGGTCTCGACGCGCTCGTCGTGACCGGCAAGCTGGTCGCTTCGGCCGAGGAGCATCACCAGCTCCTGGCCGCGATCCGCGCGCGCGACACAGCCGGCACCAAGCGCCTGATCAACTCGCACATCAAGCACATCCGCGGCCTCTGGGTCGGCCGCGACGAGCGCTAGGAGCGGTCTCGGCCGGCGCCGGCCGCGCGGCGCCGCGCGAGGACGCTCAGTTCAGCCCGGCGTTGACGGCCAGCTCAGTCAGCCGCCGGATCTCCGCCTCGTCCTCGGCTGACAGGGGCACCCGAGGCGGCCGGCACGGGCCGCCGTGGCGGCCGACGATGTCCATCGAGAGCTTGATCGCCTGCACGAACTCCGTCTTCGAATCCCACCGCAGCAACGGGTGAAGCGCGCGATACAGCGGCAGCGCGGTCCCGATCTCGGCCTCCACCGACGCGCGGTAGAGCTCGACGCACGAGCGCGGGAAGGCGCTCGTGTAGCCCGAGATCCAGCCCTTCGCGCCGGCCAGCGCGACCTCCAGCACCGTGTCATCAGAGCCGATCAACACGTCGAGGCCCGGAGCCAGCTCGCGCACCTGATACGCGCGCCGCGGGTCACCGGCGAACTCCTTGACCGCCACGATCAAGCCATCCGCGTGCAGGCGGGCGAGCAGCTGCGGCGTCAGATCGATCTTCGTGTCGATCGGGTTGTTGTAGGCGACGATCGGCAGACCGACAGCCGCCAGCGCCCGGTAGTGATCAAACACCGCGCGCTCGTCGCCACGGTAGGAGTTGGGCGGCAGCGCCATCACCGCGGGCACACCCAGCTCGGCCGCCTGCTCGGTCCAGCGCACCGCTTCCCTGGCGCCATACGCCCCGACCGCCGGCACGACCGCAAACCCGTCGGGGGCGGCCTCGACCGCGGTCACGACGACCCGCGCGCGCTCCTCATCGGTCAGCGTCGGATACTCACCCAGCGACCCGTTCGGCGTGATCCCGTCACAACCCGACGCCGCCAGCCACGCGATGTGCTCGGCGTAACGGTCATAGTCGACCTCGAGCCGCGCGTCCAGCGCGACCGGATTTGCGACCAGAACCCCATGCCAAGGCTGACGATCCACTACGGTCTCCAAGAGTAGTATTTCACATGACACCGCCACGGCTGGGCAGCAGTGAGCGCGCGATCGAGCACTTGGCGGTGTGCAGGCGGTTGCTCACCTGGCCGACGCCGCAGTGGGCGCCGATCCCCATCACGATCGCGGCCTCGTCGCCAGTCAGTCGCCACTCGTCCTCGAGCCACAGCTTCAACTCCCGAAACGCGACCCGGCACGCGTCGGCGAGCGAGCCGCCGGAGACGATCGTGACCAGCCGATCGGCGGTCAGCACCCGGGGAGCGCCCATCGACTCGGGGCGCGCAACGGGGGTTGCCGAGGCGACGATCCGGGCGCCGACCTCCGGCGCGCAGACGACCTCGCCGTCGCCCATCGCCGCCTTGCAATCGCCGAAGTACAGCCCCGCGCCGTCGACCGCGACCGGCATGATCACCGTCGCCCCGCCCGTGATCTCCCGGCAGTCGACGTTGCCGAGGTAGTCATCGCCCTCGTGGCGGCTGAGCACCGTCTCGCGGGAGGGCGTCGTCGCCAGGCAGCCGATCAGCGGCTTTACCGGAACCGTCCAGCCGTCGGCGAGCCTGATCACACCATCGTCGACGCGCAGGTGCACGACGTGATCCTCCTCGTGCCACCAGTCCGCGGGCGACAGCGCCTGGCAGCGGCTGACGACCACATACCCGGGCGTGATCACGTCGACGCTCTCGATCGTCACCGCGACCGCTTCCCCAGCGACGGCTCCTTCGACGGCGATCGGGCCGGTGACGCCATCGAGGTTCTCCTCGACCCAGGCCGCCGACTCCGGGCTGAAGTTCGCCGGATCCGAGTAGGCCCCGGTGAAGCAATCACGGGTGATCACCGCGAAACGCTCGCCGCCGGCGACGGATCCGATCGGCGAGTGCTCCGGGCTGTAGGTGTACTTCAGCTCCGCCGGCTCGAACGTCTGCATCACTTGAGCTCCGCCGGCTCGAACGTCTGCATCAGCGGTTTGGGACCGGCAGGTCGGGCGGCAGAGGCGACTCCGGGGTGACCGTGTAGCCCTCGAACTCGCCGTAGCGCTCGTAGATCCCTTTGTAGAACTCGAGCGCGTCACGGTCGAGCTCGATCCCGAGGCCGGGACCCGTCGGAACCGGTATCGCCCCGTCGACGAACTCGACCTTCGTCGCGAGCAGATCGTGGACGAGGAACGTTAGGAACTGCTGGTGCCCGAGCTGCGGCGACGGCAGCGTCGCGAGTACATGCGAGGTCGCGATCGTCGTGATCCCGAGGTCGGCAAACGCGTGCTTGCAGATCGGTATCCCGGCCGCCTCGCACATCATCGCCGCCGTATGGAACGGAACCAGGCCACCCAGCTGGTGGGGATCGGTGACGATCACATCGGCCGCACGCTGGGCGATCACCTCCGGCACCTGCCACGGCAGCCACGCCGACTGATTGGCTCCGATCCGCACCCGCGACTTGGAACGCAGATCGGCCAATCCGGCGATGTTGTGCATGTCGATCGGCTGCTCGACGAACTCGACGCCGACTTCCTCGAACCGGCGCAACGCGTCGACCGCCTCGAACACCGACCACCCCTCGTTCGCGTCGACCCGAACCGCGACGTCGTCGCCGACCGCATCGCGCAGCGCGCGCGCGAGCCGCAGATCGTTCTCGAGCTCGAAGCCGATCTTGATGTAGACCGTCTTAAAGCCGCGCTCGGCGCCTTCGGCCGCCTGCCTTCGCACGGTCTCGACCTTGCGGTCCTCGGCCCCGACAAACCAATAGAACGGCACCCGCTCTGTCTGCAGGCCGCCGAAGAACTGGTGCACCGGGCAGCCAAGCGCCTTGCCGCAGATGTCCCACAGCGCAATCTCGATCGCCGCCGTAGCCCCGTTACCCAGATACGGATAGTGATGCCAGCCCCGGTCCGCCGCGCGCGACAGAAACTCCTTGACCCGGAAAGGATCCTCGCCGACGATCCACGGGACGCTCGCCTCGAGCGCGTCGCGCACAAGCGAGATCAACGGGCTACCCGGCACCTCTCCGATGCCCGTGATGCCCTCGTCGGTGTGCACCTCGACAATCGCGTTCGTCAGCCCCCACGCCATTCCAAAGCGCCACACCTCCGGAAAGGTGTAGGGGACCGAGACGACGTGCACGTCAACGCCACTGACTCTCATCGGCCGCTCCCTCGAATCGAACGAGCGCGCTCGCTAACCGCTCGCCAGCGAGTGCAATGGTACATGATACTCCTCGCCCCGCCGCAGCGCGGC